>CAWDLK010000004.1:0-532030 GCA_963803165.1 uncultured Chloroflexia bacterium
TGCCGGCTCACCAGCAAGAGAGGGCGGTATGGATGAGGTGCCCTTCGTCCGCCTGCGCACGGCCACCAAAGCGGCAGGGCTGCGACCTCGGCGACCAGGGCAAAGGCCACCGCGGCGGGGATGGCAACCGAATACAGGATTCCGATGAGGACGCTGCCCAGGAACCAGGCGATCCCGTAACCGGCGGTGAAGAGACCGTAGGCGGAGGCCCGACGGGCGGCGGGCACCATGGTGGCGACGGCGGCCGGGATGATCGACTCCTGGACCCCCATCCCGAGACCCCAGAGTGAGGCCCCCACAAGGGCGACCCAGAAGCCACCCAGGAAAGCCAAAGGCGCGTACAGCGCCGAGACGACGGTGAGCGGGAGCAGCACGCCGATCCCGAAGCGGTCGTAGAGGCGCCCGAAGAGGAACGATCCGGCACCGCTCACCGCCATGGCGACCGCGTAGAAGATCGGGATGACGTCCGCGCCGACGACCGACCCCTGGGCGAAGTGGAAGGCGATCAGCGGCCAGTCGGCAAACCCCGCCCCGGCCAGGGCGGCCCCGCCCAGGTAGATCCAGAAGATCCGGGGCAGACCGCGGGTCTGCACATCCGCGGGCTTGGCGGCGAGGTCCTGGGGCCGGGGGTAGACGAACCGGGCGACCCCCACCAGGATCAGGCAGATCCCGGCCGGGATGGCCAGGGTGGCGAAGGCGAACCGGTAGCCGCCGACGCGGAGTGCCAGGATGCCGGCGATGGCGAGTGGCCCCAGCATCGCGCCGAACTGATCGAGGGCCTCGTGGATGCCGAACACGGTCCCGTAGCCGATGTCGGTCGCGGCATGCGAGAGCATCGCGTCGCGGGGAGGGTTGCGGGTCGCCTTGCCCACCCGTTCCAAAACGATGAGCACCGCAGCCACCGGCCAGCTCCCGGCCAGGGCCAGGAGCGGAACGGAGACCATCTGGATGATGTAGCCGGCGATGGTGATCGTCCAGAACTGATGGGTAGCGTCGGCGAACCGCCCCGACACCAGGCGGAGACCGTAGCCGAGCAGCTCGCCCAGACCGCTCACCACCGCAATCACCACGGCCCCGGCGCCCAGGGTTCCGAGGTAGGGACCGAGGACCGACCGCGACCCCTCGTAGGTGAAGTCGGCGAAGAGGCTCAGGACGCCGATGAGGAGGACGAATCGGATGGCCCGCGAACGCCCCGCCGATCTCACGGCCCCACGCTTCGCCTCCGGCTCAGGTGGCGTGCGGTCAGCCCCCACCACGTGACCTCCTGCTCCGCTCGGCCTCTACTCGGAGCTGGGCCTCCACCCACTCCCGGAAGCCCGGATGCAGGTTGAGCAGCTCCATCTCATCAAGTGGAAACCAGCCGGTGGCCTCGGTCTCGCGGGCCGCGTACACCGTCCTCGGGCGCTCCACCTCGGCGCAGACGATCGTGAATTGCCAGCCCCCGCCGCAATCCTGGGTTTCCACGCCGGAGATCCCATACCGGGGAACGGGCCAGATTTCCTCCCCCGCCTCGCGGCGGGCGCCGGACTCCGCCGTCTCGCCCTCGTGCAGTGCCCCACCCGGAATGCCCCAGGTGCCCCCGTGGTCCACCCAGCGGGAGCGCTGCACCAGCAGGTACAGGACGTTGCCCCGCTCGGGTGCGCAGCGCAGCAGCAGCCCAGCGCCACCCTGGGCTCCCCAATGCAGGTGACCACTCGCGCAGCCCGTCCAGCGGTCGGATTGTGTCCTTCCCGGAGCGTTCATCTCATCCGTGTCCCCGGCTCGGCCACACCGCCCCAGAGCAGGTGGGCGGCGCGAGCCCACGCCTGCGTCCTCGGGTCGCCCGACGCACCGCCCCGGAGCGATGCGTACCAGCTGTCGATCTCGGCTTCCGCGGCACGGAGACGGCCCTGCATCTCCTCCGCCAGCCAGTCGCTCACCTCCTTCGGCGCCTCCCGAAGAGCGATCCACGCGTGCGGGCCGCAGAGCCCATCGCTCGTCTGGTAGGCGGAACGACCTCGGCC
Source organism: uncultured Chloroflexia bacterium (assembly GCA_963803165.1). GTDB lineage: Bacteria > Chloroflexota > Dormibacteria > Aeolococcales > Aeolococcaceae > Changshengia. Next base: position 2,004 of record CAWDLK010000004.1, read on the forward strand.
ATCGTGAAGAAGCTCCACCACGTCCGCGACCGCGACGACGGCGGCGGCACTGCCCGCTGAGCAGAACTGGCAGCGATCCGGCCGATCGACCGGCTGCGCTTCGTCGGGCAGTCGGCGGCCACGCTTGAAAGCCACGGACCATGGCGCGCGCCAGCGGCGTCGCAGACTGTGGCGGAACACCGCCAGGGTCGCAACCTGGCGACGGGCGAGAAACTCCAAGGTGACTCCCAAGTGCGGATCGCGACTGCCGAGAAGCATCGCAAGGTGCGGTCCGCAGAAGCGGCGGTGGATCAGGGCCGTCAGCGTGGCCGCTTCGTGATAGTTCTCCCGGAGGAACCAGCCGACCGAAGAGGCTCCCGCTTCGCGTCGTGCGTTGCACGCGGGGCAACCAGTGCCCTCGACACGCCAGAGCAGGGATGCCGGATCGCTGACGTCATCAGACGGACCCTGAGTGGCGCGCTCACCAGGAGATCCGCGTGGCGTCACAGGCGCGCCCGCCGGTACGGGGTGAGCAGAGCATCGGGCAGCCGCTGCGCCTCACCGCCAACCGTCCACGCGGCCTCGATCCGTATCATCCGGCCTCGCTCGAGGGCGGAGTGCGCGATGTCGAATCCAGGGCGCGGGCCAGCTGGTCGGCCAGTCTGGCCAGCTCGATCGCAGGCGGCCCCAGGCCGCCTGTGCCCCGGGCCCGCTCCTGGCGCTCGGTCCGCTCGCGGTAGGCCATCAGCGAGGCCTGCCCGATCAGCTCTGCGTGAAAGTCGAGCAGCCGAGCGATCCGCGAACGCAGCGGCTCCTTGACCGGAAGGCTCCGTACCCGTCCAGCCATCCGGATGAAGGCGGAGGCCACGAGGCCGGCGCTCTTGGCCGGTTCGGTCGCCCTGATCCCCGGCACGTCGCACGCAGCCACCACGGCTTCCGCAACCGGCAGCAGCGCCGCCGCCTCCCGGAGCACGGAGAGGAGCTCTCCCCGCGCCTGTGGCGGCACAAGCTGCGCCGTCCTCTCCAGAGAGAGAGCCGTCAGCTCGCTGCTCATGCCCCACCAGCGGAGAGCGCTGAGACAGCGCGATTCCCGTCACCCAGAATCCGCTCGTAGAGGTCCTTTCCGTAGCTGGTTGGCAGTGGCTCACCGGGCAAGACGCGGAAAGTGCGCGATCCGTCAGCGCGCCTCTCGGCACGCAGGAAGAGGACATCTTCGGATGGCTGCCGGTGGTATCCCCGAGCCAGCTCAAAGAGGTGTGTTACGAGGAACACCCGGACGTCCGCCTGGAGGAGCGCTCCGATCACCTCCCGCCCGATCTCCGACCCCTCCCATTCGTTGGTCGAGGCGAACAACTCGTTGCACAGCAGGACGGATCGCGGCCCAATGCGATCGGCGATCCGGCTGAGGCGGCGGAGCTCCTCGTCGAGCTTGCCACTCTCCATGGTGACATCCTCCTCACGCTTGAAGTGCGTGAAGAGGCCGTCGCACACGGCGCCCGCGAAGCTCTCCGCCCCTACGAACATCCCGCACTGCATCATCAGGTAGGCGAGTCCCACGCCGCGCAGGAAGGTGGACTTGCCTCCCTGGTTGGCTCCGGTGACGATCACGAGCTGCGCGTTGGCCGCCTCGATGTCGTTGCCAACCACTCTCGGGTGAACATGGAGAGCAAGGCAGACGTCGTACAGTCCCCGGCTGGAGGGCGCCGCCTCGCCGGCGGCCTGACATTCCGGCATGCAGACCGGCTCCCCCTTCTGCCCCAGGTGGTAGCGCAGGTTGACGCAGCCGACGTAGAAGCCCAACTCGGCCTGCAGCACGGTGAAGAAGCCGAGGATGTGGTCGGCGGCACGCGCCAGCACCTCGGCCACCCGGTTGATCCCTCTCCCGCGAAGCTCACCGAGCGCCCGGAGGCCGCTCTCATCGCGCTCCGCGACCTCGAAGCTGTATCCCGTGGCGCGCCGGGGCAGGATGCGATCGCGCCACCGTCGGGACTCCTCGAAGGGCCGGCGCAGCGTGTGGGCGGTCCCCGCGTTGCCCTCGCCCAGCTCGGCGCTGATCAGAACGCCCTTTCGGAACCGCAACTGCCGAAGCTGGTCCTCGAGGGCGGTGAAGTAGGCGTCGTTCAGCTCGCTCTGAAGCATCTGGATGAACCGTGTCAGCCCCTCTGACCGGAAGCCGTCGCCGTGCTCGTCGGCGATTCGCCGGAGCCGTCGCAGGGCGCCGAGGAAGTGCTCCATCACGTCGGTCGAGCGGTGCAGTATCGACTCCGGGCGTCTTGGAGAAGACGCCCCAGATCTTCTTCTCTCCAGCCACCGCCTCCTTGGCGAGCTCGTACATCTGCCGGACCACCGGCGCCTGCTCGAGGCAGTCGCGGAGAATCGCCTGCCGGTACCGGATCGCCTCCGGGTCCGTGAGGCTCGAAAGAACGGCCGTTGGCGACCACATCGTGCAGGAAGCGATCTCCCCCCGACATGGCCTGGAAGAGGGTCTCCAGGTCCAGGTCTTGGATCAGGTACCCGGCGTTGGAAGGCGGCCGCGCTGTGATCTCGAAGTCGCGGTCCCGGTCCATCAGGAGAGGCCTCATCCGCCGATCCGCCTCTTCAGGGTCTCGAACGTCAGTCCGTACTTCTCGGCGATGGCGCGGGCGTAGGCCCGACCATCGGCGGGCTGCCTCACGACCTTGAAGGTGCGCCGCGCCGGATCATCGGGGACCACCGTGCTGACCATGCTGACGATCCCCGGTCCGACGGTGGTCAGCTCGTCAATGAAGGTCACGTAGACGGCGAGGAGACCGCGGTCGAGCAACTTCCGCAGTACCTCACGACCGAGAAAGCGCGCGTCGTCGACCGTGGTTGCGGCCAGGCTCTCGTTCATGATGACGACGCTGTCGCCGGTGGCGTGGTCGAGGATCTCCTTGACGCGGATGAGCTCGTCTTCCAGCTTGCTGCGGAGGTCACCGACCTGCTCCTCCTTCTCGAAGTGCGTGAAGACTCGATCGCAGAGGAAGAGGCGGGCACTCCGTCCCGGTACCGAACAACCCAGGCGGCAGAGGTAGTGCAGCTGGCCGAAGGTCCGGGCGAAGGTGGTCTTGCCCCCCTGGTTGGGCCCGGTCACGACGAAGATGCGCTCGTTCTTCTCCAGGAAGAGGTCGTTGGTGACGACCGGTGTCTGGGTGGCCACGAGTTTGCTCGACAGGGCGAGATCGTAGGTGTCGGTCGCCGTCACCTCCTTGGAGTGACGCGCAACATCCGGGTAGCAGAAGGGCAGGCCGGCTGCGCTGAGAGGCGCCATGGAGTCCAGCCAGGCGAGGTAGAACTGGATCTCGCGATCGAAGCGCTGGACGACGGGATCGAGATAGCCGCGACGACCTTCGTGGTAGGCACGCAGCTTCAGGAAGACTTCGGGGTGCAGCTGCGCCACGAGGTCGAGGATGCTCGCCTCGACATGGTCCATATCCGCGAAGTCGCGGAAGGCGACCAGATAGTCCTTGGGGACACCGCGTTCGAATCTCCGGAAGACCTCCCCCACCTCGGCGCTGTAGTCGGGTTCGCCGCCGTAGCGGTCGACCCGGACACGCCTGCCTTCAATGCGGGTCGAGTACCTCACTGCGGCGAGCTGCTCCTTCAGCTCCGCCCCTTCGGTGACGGGTCCGCGAAACCCGTCCGACCTGACGTAGGCGGCGAGGTATTCGCGGAGCCACAGGAAGCCGCGTGACCGAAGATCAAGGGTAGTGAGTTGTGCGGCGAGGGAGGCAACGGCTCGGCCGTACACCTCCACGGCGGCCAGGAACCAACTCGCCCGCTGGTACTCGTGGCGGAGGCTGTCCACGCGAGCCAGGTGCTCGCGCATCGTGCCCATCCCACGAGCGAAGGCTTCCACGGCCTGGCGCGGCGGCCCCAGCCTCGAGGTCCTTGAACACCTCGTGCCGGTAGGTGATGGCGTCGACGTCGGTGAGCGGCCGGTAGAGGAACGGCAGGAGGTTGTACGACTCGCGGCCGGCAACTGTGGCCTCGAACACCTGGTCCAAATTGAGGTCAGCAAGGAAGGCCGGCATGGTGTCGTCAGCGGTGGCGCCGTCGGGGTCGGCGAAGAGGATGCTGTGGAACCCCGTCGTCGAGGTGGCCGGGATCGGAGCGGCGTGGACGCGCGCACTCATGGCCACCTCTTCCGCCCCGCGGGGTGGGCGAGGACCATGCCGATCAGCCAGGATCGCAGGCACCCGGCCACCAGATGAGGCGGGAACTGGGAGCCCGGGCCTCCAGAGCGTGTCACCAATCTTCCACCGTTCAAACTTCGGTAGAAGCCATCAGCCACACGGCACTGCGGAGGCGGGCCTCATCGCCCCTACGGGCAAGTGTACCTCGGCTACCACCCCGGGCCGGCTCGAAGCGGCCCGGTCTCCTAGTTCACCTCGGGTCCCGGCGGGGAGGCTGGTATCCTGTCGCCATCCCAGCGTCGAAGAGCGGGTGAGGTACCCTGCCGCCGTCGACGCGCCGGCGATGGGTCTCGCCGCCACCGGCCGTCCAGCCTGATGGGCCCTGACAGAACACCCTGATGGGAACCCACACGATGACGCGTGACGGTCTCCTGAACGGCCTCAGGAGCCTGGCCGAGCTCGATCTCCTGCCGGTGGACCAGCGACGCCTTGCCGCTGAGGCCTCTGACAAGCTCGCCAACTCGGTCGTCTACGTCGCGGTCATCGGCGAGTTCAAGCGGGGCAAGAGCAGCCTGATCAACGCCCTCCTCGGTGAAGAAGTCCTCCCCACGGGCGTCACCCCGGTCACCGCGGCGCCCACCCTGGTGCGCTTCGGCAAGGTGCCGCAGGCGACGGTCCGCTTTTCGGACGACACCGAGATCCCCATCGGGGTGGGGGAGCTTCCCGACTACATCACTGAGGCGGGCAACCCGCGCAACGGCCGCGGCGTCCGGGAGGTGGTGGTCGAGCACCCCTCATCGCTGCTCGGACCGGGGATCGTCCTGGCCGACACGCCGGGAACGGGCAGTGTCCACGCCCATAACACGCAGTCCACCGCGGCGTTCCTGCCCCGGGTAGACGTCGCCCTGCTGGTGGTGAGCGTCACCGCACCCCTCTCGGAGGCGGAGGCGCGTCTCCTCACAGCGGTCGGGGAGACGGCCGCCCGCGCCGCCGTGTGCCTCAACAAGGTCGACCTGCTGAGCCCGGAGGAGCTGACCGAGTCACTCGACTTCGTCGCCGTGCAGATCGAGGCCCTGACCGGCGCGATCAGGATGCCCGTGTTCCCCGTGTCGGCGCGGAAGGCTGCCCGAGGCGACGACGGCGGCCTGGGCGCTCTGCGCCGGTTCCTCTCCGATGTCATCGTCCACGAGCGCGAGGAGGTCGTCGGCGCCCGCGCTCGGAAGGTGGCTGACGGGCTCGTCAGCCTGGCAGATGCCGCCATCCGCCTCGAGCGGGCCGCGTCGTCCCGGCCGGGAGAAGAGGCGAGAGCCGCGCGCGCCGCCTTTGCCGGAGCCCAGGCGGCACTGGCAACCGACGCCGGTGAGGCGATGACCCTTCTCCTCGCCGCCTGCCGCCGCACAGAGACCGACGTCATCGAGCCCCGCGCCCAGGAGCTCCGGGACAGCCTGCCGCCTGCGCTCCTCGCGGGATCGGACGACGAGTGGGATCCGGCCCTGGACCGGGCAGCTCCGCGGTGGGCCCGGGAGGTCGAGGCTCAGCTCTCCGCCTCCCTGGCCGATCCCCTCACCCGCCACGCCGACCGGCTTCAGGAGCGGCTGGAGCGTTTCGTCCAGAGGGCGGGAGCGGCCTTCGGGGTCGACCTGCCGCCACCACCCGATGTCCGCCAGGATCTGAGCATCCCGCCCATCCGTATCGAGACCGTCGATGAGCCGGGGGCGGTGGCCATGGGCGTCCGTCAGCTACGCCAACACGCGCCGGGGGCTCTCGGCCACCGCTGGCGGGCGCGCGACCGGCAGAAGCGCGCCGTGGAGGACGCCGATCGGCTCGCCGGGCGGCTGCGCTACGCGTCGGTCCAAGCCGTCGATTCAGCGGCGCGAGCATGGGCGCGCGACATCGACAGCGGTTGGCGTTCGCTCAGCGACTCGCTGGGGAGCGCGGTGGTCCGAGCTGAACAGGCTGCGGGCTCCAGCACCGAGAGCACGTACCTCATCGAGATGAGCGCTCGGATTGCAGCCATCCTGGAGGCGCTGAGCGAGACGCCCCATCAGGCGAGGTCGAGGTCGGCCTAGGCACCCTCATCTCGATAGAGCACTTGCTTCCAGAACGGCGGTCCAGAGCAGCACTTGCCTCTGCCCCCCGGGTCCCCGGCCGGGCCCGGCCAGATCCAAAGCAAGTGCTCCCGGCGAATTCAAAAGTGCCAACGAACGACCCGGTGGTCGGGGCGCCCGAGACTCGAACTGGGGACCTCTTGCTCCCAAAGCAAGCGCGCTACCGGCTGCGCCACGCCCCGATCCCCTAGAGGATAGGCCACCCACCGGCCCCTGACGGCCGGGTGCCCCTCTCCCCCTCTCCGCCCGTCCCGACAGCCGGGCCCGGGGCTCCCCTCCCCCGTCCGCTCGAACTCACCCGCCCCCGGGATCGGGCCCCACCCGTCAGAATCCCGCCGAGATGGACCTCCTCGACATCCTGATCGTGCTCCTGGTCGTCGCCTTCTCCTTCTCCGGGTACCGGCGGGGGTTCACCTGGGGCGGCCTGGCCATGGTGGGCCTGGTGGTCGGCGCCGTGGTCGGAGCGGTGATCGCGCCGCCGCTCACCCGGTGGATGGCCCCCCAGCCGAACAGCCCCGACGAGCCGTACATCGCGGCCGGGATCTTCGTGGTGGCGGTCCTGTTCTGCGAATGGATCGGCAGCGCCGTCGGGTACCGGGCCCGCGTCCTCACCCTCAAGACCCGCCTGGCCGCCCTGGACTTCGATCGCGGGCAGCTTCACCAGCTGCGTGGGGGTGCTCTTCATCGCCTGGTTCGTCGGGTTCACCTTCGCCAACAGCTCGCTGGGGGTGGTCAGCGGCCAGATCACGGGCTCGGCGATCGAGCGTGCGCTGGTCACCATCGCCCCCCAGCCCCCCGCCTTCCTGGCCAAGGTGCAGCAGTTCCTGGAGAACACCGATCTGCCCAACCCCTTCGCCGGCCTGGCCCCCGCCCTCCCCGACGAGCCGCTCCCGGCGAGCGTCGACACCGCCGGGGTCCGCGCTGCGGCTGCCGACGTCGCGCGGGTGGTGGCATACGGCTGCGGTGGCCCCAACGGCGCCGTGGAGGGCTCGGCCTGGCCGGTGGGCCACGACCTGATGCTGACCAACGCCCACGTGGTCGCCGGCTCGTACAGCCAGGTCGTCTACCCGCCCGGCCGGGGGGCGCTCACGGCCCACCTGGTGCTGCTCGACCCCAACGTCGACGTCGCCATCCTCTACGTCCCCGCCCTCCAGATGTCGGCGCTGCCCATCGTGAGCGGCTACCCGGCGGCGGGCACCCAGGGAGCGGTGATCGGGTACCCCGGCGGCGGCGCGGAGGTGACGGTGGCGGCGGCGGTCCGGGGCACCGAGGACGCCACCATGTGGAACATCTACTACACCGACTACGTCACCCGGCAGACGGTGATCGTCTCCGCCAACGTGATCCCCGGCGACTTGGGGGGACCGCTCGTCAACCTCGACGGCCAGGTCATCGGGGTCACCTTCGCGATGAGCACCACCACCGCGCGGGAGGGGTACGCGCTGGCCACCTCCGACATCACCGGTGACATCCAGGCAGCGGAGGGACGCACCGCGCCGGTCAACGCCGGCTCCTGCGTCAGCGACTGAGCCGGTCGGCGGTGCCCGAGGAGAAGCAGAGATGACGGATCACGAGAGCTGGGACCAGCGATACGCCGCCGTCGAGCGGCTCTTCTCGACCGAGCCCGACCCCGCCATGGTGGAGCTGGTCACGCCGCTGCCCCCGGGCCGGGCCGTCGACCTCGGCGCCGGCGAGGGACGCAACAGCCTCTGGCTGGCCCGCCGAGGGTGGGAGGTCACCGCGGTCGACGGCTCCGGGGTGGCGCTGGCGCGCATCAGCGCGGCGGCCGGCGGCGAGGGGCTGGGCGTCGCCACCGCCCAGACCGACATCGGCGCCTACCTGGCTCGCGGCGAGACCTTTGACCTGGTGGTCATCGCCAACATCCACCCGGCGGCGGAGGAGCGCGCCGCCCTCCTCGGGGCGGCGGCGGGCGCGGTCCGCGCCGGCGGTCACCTCTTCCTGGTCGGCCATCACCTCGACTCGCTCGGCCGGGTCGGACCGCTCGACCCCGGCCGCCTCTACACCACCGAGGCGCTGGCCGGGGCCCTCCCCGGTCTGCGCACGCTGCTCCTGGAGCGCCGCGAGCGCTCCCACGGCGGGGACACCGGCGAGCCGCTCACCGACGTCGTGCTCTGGGCCGAGGCTCCCGGGGCCGGCCCCGTCTGAGGCCGGCTGCACACCCCTCCCCCCGCGGATCCCCGGTCAGCGGCGGCGGCCCACCACCCACGCGGTCATCGCGCAACCCGCCAGCGTCCAGGCCCCCAGCACCAGGAAGGACTCCCCCACCTGGGTCGCCAGGCCGGTGGTGAGCCCGGCGCGCATCACCGCGGCCATGCTCTCGAAGGGCAGCACCTGGTGGACGTCGTACAGCCAGCCGGGTAGCTGCGAGGCCGGGTAGACGATCGGCGAGAAGAGCAGCACCACGAAGATCAGGGCGTTGACGATGACGTTGGTGACCAGCGGGTTGGAGATGGCCAGCGCCAGGGCGTAGCCGACGGTGACCGACATCAGGGCGCAGAGCAGCACCGCCGGGATCAGGATGGGCGAGAGCGAGAGCTGGATGCCGTACCGCCAGGTGGCGACCAGCAGCGCCAGTGCCGTCCCCGGCAGCGCCAGCGCCGTGAAGAGGCTGAAGGTCGAGACGGCGTGGGCGCTCCGCGGCACCGGCAGCGACCAGACGTAGTCGAAGGTCCCCCGCAGCTTGTCCATCATCACCGCGTTGGGCACCATCACGAAGCCGAGCGGGATGAGCGCCAGGGTGGGGGCGCCGGTGGCGATGTAGAGCGCCCGTGCGCTGGTGATCTGCGGGTAGAAGAACCCGTACATCAGCACCATCCCCGCCCCCATCATGGTCTGGATCACCACCATCATGGCGACCCACGGGCGCATCTCCCCCCAGTCGTAGCGGAGCATGGAGCGCAGGCTGCCCATCCAGTAGGGGAGCCCAGAACGCAGATCGCGGCCGGGCGGCAGGAGGTCGTCGCGGCGCCCGACCTCGACGGCGGCGGCGGTCACGGCCGCCGGCCCAGCGCCCAGCCCGCCAGCCCCGCGGCGATCACCGTCCACACCCCGATCACGGCGTAGGCGGTGGGGACGGCCGTTCCCCCCGACGAGGTCAGCCCCGCGCGGATGACCACCGCCATGTGGCGGAAGGGGAACCACCAGTTGAGGTCGTTGAGCCAGGCGGGCATCTGGCTCGCCGGGTAGAGGATCGGCACGAAGCCGAAGATGATGAACACCAGCATCTGGCTGATCAGCTGAGTGACCATCGGCGCCGAGATGGCGTGGGCGAGGGCGTAGCCGAGCATGGTGCCGGCGAAGGCGGTGAGCAGCACGGCCGGGATGATCATCGGCGAGATCTGGAGGGGCAGGCCGTAGCGGAGCTGCCCCACCGCCAGGGAGACCACCACCGCCGGCAGTCCGCAGAGGAGGCACACCGTGTACCAGGCGGCGGCGCTCACCGAGCGGCTGATCGGCAGGGTGCGCATGTACTCGTAGCTGCCCGCGGTCCGCTGTTGCGCGACCAGCTGGGGCCCCAGGACGAGCCCCACGATGAGCAGGTTGATGACGGGGACGCCGGTCACCACGTAGAGCGCCGCGCTCACCGGGATCTGGCGAAAGAAGAGCGAGATGCCGAGCACGAAGCCGACCCCGGAGAGCGCCTGGACGACGGTGATGGTGAGCAGCCAGATGCGCAGGCTGGCGAGGTGCCAGTGGACCATGGAGACGTAGTCGCGACCCCAGCGGCCGATCCCCCGGTCGACGCCGCCGAGCGGCAGGCTCAGGGCGCCGGCGTCACTGCTCGCCATGGAGCCCGTCGGTCGGGAGGTCGGAGGTCAGGCGGATGTAGGCGTCCTCCAGGCTGGTGGCGCCGAGCGCGTACTCCTCCGCCACGCCCGCGTCGATGAGGCCCGCCGCCCAGACGATGCCGGACGAGGTGTCCTTCTCGGCGATGGTGGTGACCAGGTGGTTGCCGACGCGGACCGGCGAGCCCGACCACGCCGGCAGCTCCGGCGTCTGCGCTCCGGGCGCGAGCATCACCTGGAGGCGCATCTGGTCCCGGTCGGCGGCCTTCAGCGACGACGGCGTCCCCTCCGCGACCAGGTGACCGCCGGCGATGAGCGCGAGCCGGTCGACCGCCCGCTCGGCCTCCAGCACGTTGTGGGTGACGAGGAGGACGGAGCAGCCGTGGGCGCCGAGCCCGCGGATCTGATCCCAGAGGAGGCGCCGGCGCAGCGGATCCACGTCGTTGGTCGGCTCGTCGAGGATGACCAGGTGCCCCGGGGAGACGACCGCCATGCAGAAGCCGACCAGGCGCTTGACGCCACCGGAGAGGCGGGTGCCGAGGGTGTCGCGCCACTCGCCGAGGTCGAGGGCGTCGATGAGCGCGGCGGTCCGGAGCCGCACCCGGCTCATCTCCGCGCCACGGATCCGTCCCGCGAGCTCGATCGCCTCGTGGACGCGGAAGGCATCGATGGGCATCTGGGCCTGGGGCAGGTACGAGCAGAGCTGGCGGGCGGCGTCGGGGTCGGCCACCAGGTCGAGCTCACCGAGGGTGATGCGGCCGGAGGTCGGCTTGAGCAAGCCCATGGTCTGCTTGACGAGGGTCGACTTGCCGGCGCCGTTGGGGCCGAGCAGCCCGTACACCTCTCCGGGCTCGACCTGCAGGGTGATGCCGTCATTGGCGGCAAGACTGCCGAAGCGCTTGACGAGGTCGTCGACGCGAAAGGTCCACGTGCCGGCGGGGGCGCTCACGGGCGGCGATTATCCCCGAAACGCTGGCCCGGTCGCGCCGCGAGTCCGCCCGCCCGGCGTCCCTCTCGACGGCGGCTCACCCCGAGCGGCGCAGCGCGTCGGTGAGGTGTATGCGCGCGCCGAAACGGAGCACGGAGTTGGCGTAGATGCGCGCCCCCAGCCAGCTCATCCCACCGATGCTGGCCAGCACCAGCACCACCGCGAGCAGGCCCTGCCAGAGCGGCACCCCCCCGGCGGCCATGCGGATCGACATCAGCACCGGCGTGAACGGCGGCACCAGCGAGAGCACCGCATTGAGGGTCGCCAGCCCCGACGGGACCGCGCCGCCGCCGGTCACCGCGTCGATCGCCGGGATGGCGACGACGTAGGCGAGCAGCCAGGTCACGACCAGCAGCATCGTGACGGGCACGGTGGCGCTGCTCACCTCCTCGACGCGCGAGACCAGCGAGGCGGTCGCGGCCAGCATCAGCGCGTAGAGGATGAAGCCGAGCACGAACCACATCACCCCGACCGCCACCGCGCCCACGGCGGCCCCGGGGAGGCTGAGCACCCCGGTTGGCACGGTGAAGAGCAGCCCGCAGACGGCGATGATGCCGAGCTGGATCAGCCCGACCAGGCCGATGCCGATCACCTTGCCGAGCAGGAGCTGGCCGGCCCGCACCGTGGAGAGCAGGATCTCCACCACGCGGCTCGCCTTCTCGGCGACCACGCCCTGCCCGATCACGCCCCCGTAGAGGCTGATGAAGAGATAGAGGGCAAAGGCCATGATGAAGCCGATGATCGGCCCCTGCAGCTCGGCGGCGCTCACCGGCTGCAGGGTGTCGACATGGATGGAGGCGGCGTTGACGGCACGCGCGACCTGCGCCGGGTCGAGCCCGGCCCCGCTCAGGGTGGTGTTCAGCACGCTCTGCTTGGCCAGCGAGTCGAGGGCGGTGCGGAGCGGCGTGTCGAGGCCGCTCTTGACCACCACGAGGGGCGCGCCGGGGGCACCGGTGACCAGGGCGTCGAGGGTGCCGTCGCGAACCTTGGCGCTGCCCTGGGCCTGGGTGGCGACGTCCGTCACCGTGACCTTGAAGCCGAGCGAGGGCGCGGCGGCCTCGAGCGGCTGCGCGAGCGACTGCGCCGCGCCGCTGAAGCCCACGTGATAGGTCGTCGTGGTGTTGATCCTGTCGATCACCAGCAGCTGGAGCAGCGCGTACACCGCCAGCAGGGCGACCGCGATCACCGTCCCGATGAGGAAGACCTTGCCGCGGATGCGGGTGGCGAACTCGCGGCGGGCGATGATGTACACGGCGCGCTGCGGGCTGAGCTCGCCTCCACGATCGGCCCCTGTGCTCATCGGACGGCCTCCTCGGCGACCACGCTGCGGAAGAGCTCGGTGAGGGAGGGCAGGTCGCGGCGGAACTCGTGGACCGGCCCGGTGGTGAGCGCGACCTGGAGCACGGCCTGGTCGGTCTCCGGCGCCTCCATCTCGACCAGGGCACGCGAGCCTTCCTGGCGCACCAGGGACGCCCCGGGCACCCAGCCCACCCAGCCCGCGGGCGCGTCCGGGGCATCGACCCAGAAGCGGGCCGGCCCCTCGCTGCGCAGCTCCGCCACCGACCCGGCGGCGATCATGCGGCCGCCCCGGATGATGCCCACCCGGTCGCAGAGCTGCTCCACCAGGTCGAGCTGGTGGCTGGAGAAGAGCACCGAGGTCCCGCCCTCGGCCTGCTCGCGCAGCACCGCGCTCATCACGTCCACGGCCACCGGGTCGAGACCCGAGAAGGGCTCGTCGAGGACCAGCACGTCGGGCGCGTGGAGGAGCGCCGCGGCCAGCTGCACCCGCTGCTGGTTGCCCTGGCTCAGCTTCTGGAGCTGCTCGCCGCCGCGATCGGCCAGGCCGAGCCGCTCCAGCCACCGCGCCGAGGCGGCGCGCGCACCGGGGGCGGGCATGCCGTGGAGCTCGGCCAGGTAGACCAGCTGCTCGGTCACCCCCATGGTGGGGTAGAGGCCCCGCTCCTCGGGCATGTAGCCGATCCGCCTCCGGGTGGCGAAGGTGATCGGCTCCCCACCCCAGCGCACCTCGCCGGCGTCGGCGCTGAGCACGCCCAGGACGATGCGCATGGTGGTGGTCTTGCCCGCGCCATTGGGCCCGACGAAGCCGAACAGCTCGCCCGCCCGGACCTCGAAGCTCAGCTCCTCGAGGGCGACCACGCTCCCGTACCGCTTCGACACCCCGTCGATCTCCAGCACCCCGGCGGCCACGGCCAGCGCCTCCCTGGTAAATCTGATATCAACATGATAGTATCAAAGCAAGCCGCCGGGAGTCCACCCGGAGGCGGAGGCCAAGCCGAGGAGGAGTGACCATGGCAGCCAGCGCAATCCCGACCGATGTCCCGCCGCCGGCGCGGGTGCCGATGACCGAGCGGATCAAGCAGGCGACCTCGGGCCCCTGGGCGCTGACCCTGATCATCGTGGTGGTGCTCGCCTGCATCGCCATGTTCGTGGTCGGCGGGCTGCTCGCCAACCAATCCGGCGGAGGTCAGCCGACGGTCGGCATCCTGATCGGCGTCGGCATCCTCGCCTTCCTCTGCGACTGGGTGGCCTTCCGCGGGCTGACCCAGGTGGTGCCCGGGGAGGCGCGGGTGGTCCAGATCTTCGGGCGCTACGTCGGCACCGTCCGCAGGCCCGGCCTGTGCTGGGTCAACCCCTTCACCGAGCGGCGCAAGGTCTCCACCCGTATCCGCAACTACGAGACCGCGGTGGCCAAGGTCAACGACGCCGACGGCAACCCCATCGAGATCGCGGCCGTGGTCGTCTGGCAGGTGCAGGACACGGCGGAGGCGCTCTACGAGGTCGACGACTTTGCCCGCTTCGTCGACATCCAGACCGAGACCGCGGTGCGGCACGTGGCCAGCATCCACCCCTACGACGCCCACGAGGACGGGCAGCTCTCGCTGCGGCAGAATGCCGCCGAGATCACCAGCCAGCTCACCGCGGAGATCGCGGAGCGGGTGGCGCCCGCCGGGGTCAAGATCGTCGAGTCCCGGCTGACCCGCCTCTCCTTCGCCCCCGAGATCGCCCAGGCGATGCTGCGGCGCCAGCAGGCGAGCGCGGTCGTGGCCGCCCGCAAGACCATCGTCGAGGGTGCCGTGGGCATGGTCGAGCTGGCGCTGGGGCGCATCAAGGAGCGCGAGATCGTGGACCTGGACTCGGAGCGCAAGGCCGCGATGGTGTCCAACCTGCTGGTGGTCCTCTGCAGCGAGCAGAACACCCAGCCCATCGTCAACGCCGGCACCCTGTACCAGGGCTAGGCGGACACCGACGCGGTGGCTGAGCGCAAGAGCCTGCTGCTGAGGCTCGACCCGGCCGTGCACGACGCGATCGCCCGCTGGGCCGGCGACGAGCTGCGCAGCAGCAACGCGCAGATCGAGTTTCTGCTGCGGCGGGCGCTCGCGTCCGCGGGCCGGCTGCCGTCCAACGCGGGCGATCTGCCCCGCCGCGGCCGGCCCCCGCGCGACCAGGCTGCCTCCGGGTAGCGGACCGCCGCCCGGGTGACCGTCGCGACCACCGGCCGCTCCCGACCCGTGTACCCTCCGCGGTGATGGCCTCGTACCGCCTGGTGGCCGACGTCAGCACCGGCAGCCCCGAGCGCATCCGCGCGGTGATGGCCCGCCTCTTCCCGGCCGGGGTGACCGAGACCGCGGACGGCTTCCACGTCGAGGCGGAGCGGGCCGGGGAGAGCGCGCGCGAGCTCAATCGCGACATCCTCTCGGCGCTGCGCAGGGAGGAGCGGCGGACCCGGCTGCGCGCCGAGTGGACCTCCGGCGGCACCACCGAGCGCTTCTTCGACTACGTGCCCAAGGGGACGCGCCCCGCGCGCTGAGGCCGGCCGCGTGAGCGGTCGGTGAGCGGGCGTCAGGCGGACGCCACCGGGTCGCTGCGATCCTCGATCTCCCAGGCGTGGTCGAGCACGTGCCAGGCGATCCGCCGCGCCGCGTAGCGGGGCGGCCACCGGTGGGGCGGATCCTCCACGGCGGGGTGGGCACCGGCCGCGCCGCGCAGAGCCGCGGCGATGGCGATGCGCTGCGGCTCGCGGCCGGCAGGATCGCCCGGGGCCGGACGCGGGAGGTGGAGGCCCAGCTTGCGGGCGTACGCCTCCACCTCGCTGCCGACGACGTGCTCGACGATCGCGTCGCGGTCGCGGCCGCCGCCGCGCGGGCCCTTGCGCAGCGATGCAGGCGCGCCGGCGGCGATGCCGTCGAAGTGCGCCCAGGCTGCGTCCAGGATGGCCACCAGCCGCTCCGCCTCCGCCGCCGCCAGCGGCTCCCGGTCACGCCGGGAGAGCCCGTGCGGGACCCCGAAGTCGATCGCCGGCGAGCCGGACAGACGCTCCACGACCTCGATCCGCGCCGGGTCGGGCGGCCCCAGGCCCGCCGCCCGGACCACCGGAGCGTAGCGGTGCCAGTAGTCGCCCAGCCTCTCGATCGCGGCCTCCTCACCGCGCCCGGAGCGGGACCACCCGGGCCAGTCCAGCGCGGACGCGAAGCTGAGCCGGGAGCCGGACTCGAGGCAGATCGCGACCGCGCCGTCAGCGGGGGCGGGCACCGGACCGCTCCATGGTCTCGAGCTCCCCCGGCTCAGGCGTCGGTGTGCCGCTCCGCGTCGAGGGCTCGCAGACGGTCGCGGGCGACGCCGAAGGTGTTCGCAGTGACGAGCAGCGCCACCGTGTTGACGAGCAGGAGGAGCACCAGCACCGCGATCGGGGCGGCGAGGCTGCCCGAGCTCAGGCCATCAGAGGCGGAGGGGACGATCCCCGCCAGCAGCACCGCGAGCAGGACCTCGATCGCCCACAGCCCCACCATCGCGGCCCGGGGTCCCCTCGCCTCCGCGATCAGGTTGGCGCGCCGCGCGATCAGGGTGGTGCGGCGCCACATCTCGGCGTCGAGGTGCCGCCGGCTGCGCTCGTCGGAGGCGTCGCCGGCAGCCTCGATCAGGGCGAGGTCCGAGAGCCGGCTGATGTCGTCATCGGGCATGGTGCCCCCTCCCTGTGGACGCGTGGCCGTCAGTGTCGGGAAGCCACGACCGCGCTGTCAAGGAACGGCCGCGATTCAGCCGCCGCCGAGGGCGCGCAGCACCAGGGCGACGTTGGCCGGGCGCTCCGCCATCCGGCGCATCAGGTACGGGTACCAGTGTCGACCGAAGGGCACGTAGATCCGCACCGCCTCCCCGGCGGCGGCCAGGCGGAGCTGCTCGTCGCCCCGGATGCCGAGGAGCATCTGGTGCTCGTGCGCGAACTCGGAGCCGCCGAGCCGTGCCATCTGGCGGTGGCAGGCGCCGATCAGCGCGGGGTCGTGGGTCGCGAGCAGGGGGAGGGCGCCCCCCTCGACCAGGATCCGCAGGCAGCGCAGGTAGGCGGCGCGGACCTCGTCCCGGCGCTGCCAGGCCAGCGCCGCCGGTTCCTGGTAGGCGCCCTTGCAGAGCCGGACCCGGGAGCCGGGATGGGCCAGGGTACGGCAGTCGTCCTCGGAGCGGCGCAGCGACGCCTGGATGACCAAACCGGTGGAGGGGAACCGCTCGCGCAGACGGGCGCCGATGCGCAGCGTCGAGTCGGTGGTCTCATGACCCTCCATGTCGAGGGTCACCGCGGTGCCCGCGTCCGCCGCCACCCGGCAGACCTCGCGGGCGTTCTCGAAGGCCAGCTCCTCGTCCAGCGCCTGGCCGAGGGCGGAGAGCTTGACCGACACCTCGGCCCGCGCCCCCAACCGCTCGGCGGAGAGGCGCGCGACGAGGGCGGCGTAGACGGCCACGGCGGCAGCAGCCGCCGCCGCGTCGCGGGTGTCCTCGCCGAGATGGTCGACGGTGATCATGAGGCTGCGGGCGGCGAGGCGCTGCGCCACCCCCACCGCGTCAGTCAGAGCCTCCCCGGCGACGAAGCGGCGGACCAGGCGGCGGGTCAGCGGAGAGCCGGAGACGGCCCGCTGGACCCCGCGCCGCCGGGACGCCCAGAGCAGCGAGTGCCGGAGCAGGGCGGCGGCGCCCAGCCCCTGGGGAAGCCGTCCCCGGGCGGCACCCCAGCCGGCGCGATCGGACGCCATGCACCGATTATCGACCCGGACGCCCCTCGCCGTGATGGCGTGCGGAGATGGGCGGGACGCCCAGCCGGGCGATGCGGTCCCGCCAGCCGTCCAGGTACTCGTCGGGGCCGGTGGCGAAGGCCTCCACCCCGGCACTCGCGGCGGGCACCAGCGCGGTGAGGTCGTGGGTGACGGTGACCGTGGTCCCGGCGCCCGACGGCTCGAGGCCGACGGTGATGCGGCCGGCTCGCTCGCCGTGGCTCACCACCGCGTAGCCGAGCAGCCGGCCGCCCTCCCGGCGCGTGACCACCCAGGTCGTCCCGTGCTCGCCGTGGCCGGTGGTGAAGACGGTGCCGGGCTCGGTGTCGTCGGCGGTCGGGCTGGGGAACTGCGGGTCCCAGCCGTCCACCCAGGAGCGCTCGCCGGTCGCGGTGAAGAGCGGGAAGGCCTCCTCGGGGGGCAGGGCCACCGGGAAGCTGCCGGTCACGGACACGTGCTCACAGGGGATCACCGGGTCGCCTCCTCGTCGGGGCTGGTGAGATGGTGGCTGTCGGCCGCGGTGAGGGTCAGCCCGTACACCTCCTTGAGCCGGTTGATGACCACCAGCTTCGAGTTGTCGAAGGGGGCCTTCTGCTCGAAGGCGTGCAGCACGATGCCCTCGAGGAGGTCGCCGAGAGAGAGGTCGAGGTACTCGGCCAGGCCCTTGAGGACCTTGAGCAGCCGCCGCTCCATGCGTACGCCCGTCTGCACACGCTCTACTGTTATCATGGTACCAAGGTACTACAATCACCACGACGGTGTCCAGCCGCCGCGGGGGCTCTAGGTCAGCTCCCCTCTCCGCCCGGGCGCCGGCCCGCCCCCGTAGACCTCGGGGCGGCGGTCGCGGAGGAGGTGGTTGCGCGGGGTGCGCCAGCGGGCTCGCTCCACCGCGCCCAGGTCGACGTCGGCCACCAGGAGCTCCTCCCGGTCCGGGCTGGCCGGCCCGGCCAGGGGCCAGCCGTCGGGGCCGACGATGATCGAGGCGCCGAGGAAGATCACCCCGCGCTCCACCCCCACCCGGTCGGCGCAGGCGACCACGGTGCCGTTGGCGGCGGCGGCGGCCATGGCCATGATGTCCCCCTGGCAGTAGCCGTGCTCGTCGTGGAGGCGCCGCCGGAACGAGCTCACCCAGTTGGTGGGGACGGCGATGACCTCGGCCCCGCGGAGGGCGAGGGCGCGGGCGACCTCGGGGAACCAGAGGTCGTAGCAGATGGCGACGCCGACCCTGGCGATGGGGAGGTCGACCACCACCAGCTCCGCCCCGGGGCGGAACCACGACTGCTCGTCATAGAAGAGGTGGAGCTTGCGGTAGGTGGCCAGCCGGCCCTCCGGTCCGAGCACCACGGCGCTGTTGTGGCGGCAGCCGTCGCCCGCCTCGTCGAGACCCGTCACCACGTAGAGGGAGCGCCGCCGGCAGACCTCCACCAGGGCGGCAACCGTCTCCCCGGTGTCGGGGTCCTCGGCGAGCCGCCCCGCCTCCTCCTCGCCGGAGAAGACGTACCCGGAGGAGGCCAGCTCGGGGAGGACGACCAGGTGGGCGCCCCGCTCGGCCGCCGCCTCCACGCAGGCCACGGCGGCGGCACGGTTGCCCTCCAGATCCCCCACATGCGGCTCGCACTGGGCCGCGGCAACGCGGAGGCTGCGGCCCGCGGAGGTCATGGACGGGACGCCTCGGCCGGGCCCGCGAAGATGGTCGAGCGGTAGTAGGCGAGCTCGGCGATCGACTCGCGGATGTCGTCCAGCGCCCGGTGGTGCTCGGCCTTGGGCGGCGCCGCCGCCAGGACGTCCGGGTACCAGCGGCGGCAGAGCTCCTTGACGCTCGAGACGTCGATCGACCGGTAGTGGAGGAAGTCCTCGATCTCCGGAAGGTGGGCGGCCAGGAAGCGGCGATCGGTGGCGATCGAGTTGCCGCAGAGAGGCACGGTCCTGGCCTCGGCGATGTGCCGGTGGAGGAATTCGAGGGTCCGGCGTCCCGCCTCCTCCACCGAGAGGGTCGAGGCCTCGATCGCCGCCAGCAGGCCCGAGCTCCCGTGCATGGCCCGGACGGTGTCGTCCATCTGCGCCAGACGGTCGGGGCTCGCATGGATGACCAGGTCCGGGCCCTCCGCCACCACGGCCAGGTCGTCGTCGGTGATCAAGGTCGCGATCTCCACGATGACGTGGCGGCGGGGGTCCAGCCCGGTCATCTCGAGGTCCATCCAGGCGAGCATCGGGATCGATGCTAGCCCGGAGCGGGGATGGGAGGCGGCCCGGCGGCTATCCTCGGGGACACCGATGAGGTCCCGCGTCATCGCCGGGGAGGGCGGCGCGCCGGCCGCCCTCCGCCGCGCCGCCGAGGCGATCCCGCCGGGGTCGGGAGCGGTGGTGATGGGGAGCGGGGTCGTCTCCATCGACCTGGCCCTGGGCGGGGCGGGACCGCTCTCCCTCCTCACCCTCGCTGTCGCCGGTGCCACCTGGGTGCTCCTCGGCCTGCTCCGCGCCGCCGGCTGGGGAAGAGGCCGCGGCGGCGCCGGAGCCGCTCCGGCCGGGCCCGCGGCACTCAGTGCGGTGGCGGCGACCGCCGTCCTGGGCACCCGGCTCACCCTGCTGGGCTGGCACGGGGCGGGAGCCGTGCTGGTGGTCGTCGCCTCCCTCCTCTGGCTCGGGCTGACGGCGCAGGTGCTGCGCCAGTGGACGGTCCCCACGGTGGGGGCGTCCTTCATGCTCACCGTCTCGACCGAGTCGCTGGCGGTCCTCCTCGCGAGCCTCGGCCTGGCCGGCAGGATGGGATGGCTGGTGCTCGTCGCCCTCGTCCCCCTGGCGCTGGGCGTCGCCCTCTACGCGTTCGTCCTCCGGAGCTTCGACCTGCGTCAGCTGCGGGTCGGGCGGGGCGACCAGTGGGTGGCGGGTGGGGCGCTCGCCATCAGCGCGCTGGCATGCGCCTGGACGGCGCAGGCCGCCCACGCCCTGGGCCTGCTCGGGGACGGCACCGCCCTCCGGGGCGCCACCCTCGTCCTCTGGCTGCTGGCCGCCTGCTGGCTCCCCGTGCTGGCTCTGACCGAGCTGGTGGCGCGGCGGCGCTCGTATGACGCGCGCCGCTGGTCGACGGTCTTCCCGGTCGGGATGTACGCCGCCTGCAGCTTCGCCACCGGGACGGCGTTGCCCGCCGCGCCGATCACCCGGTTCGCCGAGGTCTGGACCTGGGTCGCCCTCGCCGTCTGGGCGGTGGTCCTGGCGGCGACCCTCGGGCGGCCCCTCGCGCTCCGGAGGGGCGGGCGAGGATCGGACCCGCCGCGTGACGCCGGCGACCGCCGGAGCGGGTGAGGGCCGGGCGGCCGGACCGGCGGTGCCCCGCGGCGCGGCTCAGTCGCGCCGGACCCCGTCCGGTCGCGCTGGATCCACCGGCGACTCCGCGGCGACGCGGCAGCCCGGGCGATGGCCGTCCAGCTCCCCGCATTCCGGGCAGACGAGGGGGAGCCAGCAGACGGCGTCGCCGCCCTCGCCCGCGTCGTCGGAGGGCGGCGCGGCGACGTCGGGACGTGGCTCGCGCCCGGGCCCGTCCACACCCGCGGGGTCACCCATCGCACGAGTCTCCCACACGTCCGTCCCACCGTCGACGGCGACGTGCGGGTGGACGCCGCTCGAGAGATCGGTCAGCGGGCCGGGCGCCTCCGCCGGTGCGCGCCGGCGGCGCCGGGGCCCACCGCCACCCTGCCCATCAGCGCCTCGATCCGGGCCGTCGACACCGCCGCGGGATCGACCTGCTCGCAGAGGGCGGAGCCGGCCGCGACGCCCCAGCGGAGCTGCTCGGCGAGCCCGCCCCCCCGGGCCTCGCCGTGGAGCATGCCGGCCATGAAGGCGTCCCCGGCCCCCACCGTGTTCCGGACCTCGACGGCGAGCCCGTCGGCCCCGACCAGCTGCCCGCCGGCCCAGCCGACCGCGCCCCCGCGCCCGAGCGTGACGCAGAGGAGCTCCATCCCGTGGAGCTCCGCCGCCCACGCGACCTGCGGTCCGGCGCGGCGGGCGTCCGGGGCCCCACTCGCGCCGACGAGCTCCCAGAGCTCGCGGAGGTTGATCTTGGCCCGCCTCGCGCCTCCGCGCAGCGCGGCGCGGAGGTTGGCCCCGGCGGCGTCGACCCAGACGCGCTCCGGGCCGGCGGCCCGCACCGCCGCCTCGTACCAGTCCTCGCCCACGCCCGGCGGGACGCTGCCGCCGATCAGCACCCGCGACACGCTCTCCGGGATCGCCGCGACGGCGGCGAGCAGGCTGGCCGTCTCCGCCTCGTCGACCCGCGGTCCCCGGGCGTGATACGAGAGCTGGCGGGTCCCGGACGCGTCGCTGACGGTGATGTAGACGCGGCTCGACTGCCGGATGGGGGTCAGCGTGCAGCGCACCCCGGCGCCCCGGAGCAGCTCCTCGATGCGCTGGCCCACCCAGCCGCCGGAGAAGCCGAGCACGGTGCAGTCGTGGCCCAGGGCGGCCAGCAGGCGCGCCGCGTTGTTGGCCTTGCCACCGGCGGCCTCGGCGGCAGGCTCCACCTCGACCTCCCGGTCGGTCCCCCGGCCGAGCCGGCGGAGGGTGATGTCGAGGTCCGGGTTGGGGGTGACCAGAGCGAGAGTCACGGGCTGCCCCTCCCCCGCCCGGACGCCTCAACCGGTGCTCTCTCCACGATGCCCTCCGCGACCCTACCCGACGCTGCCCGCCGACCCATACAGGCGCAGCTGGCGCTCGACCCCGGCCTGCATCGCCTCCTTGACCGCCTGCATCAGCTCGGTCACCCGCACGCCCGGGTCGTCAGCCAGCCGGCCCTGGACGGCGGTCACCGCCGCCCGCGACAGCCCGGTGAAGTAGCTGATCTTGACCACCCCGGCCTCGCGGGCGGAGGTGACGTCCGCCGCGCCCATCCCGGAGCCGCCGTGGAGCGAGAGCAGGCACCTCGACAGCTCCTGGATCCGGTGCAGCAGCCCGAAGTCCAGCTTCGCGGTGCCCGCCTCCTGGCCGTGCACCGAGCCGATGGCGGCGGCCACGATGTCGACCTGCGTCGCCTCCACGAACTCGGCGATGTGATCCGCGTCGATGAGCAGCTGGGCGCGCTCCGCCTCGTCCACGCCGACCTTGGTGATGTGGCCAAGCTCTGCCTCCACCGCCACCCCGATGCTGTGCGCGATGTCGGTCACCGAGCGGGTCTGGCGGACCTTCTCCTCCGGGCTCAGCCCCCACCCGTCGAACATCACCGAGGTGAAGCCGGCGCGCAGCGCCCTGCCGACCACGTCGAGCGTCTCGGCGTGGTCGAGGTGGAGCGCCACGGGGACGCTGGCCCTCTCCGCCAGCACCCGGGTCGCCTCCGCGACGGCCTCGAAGTCCGTGTACTGCAGGTGGCTGGCGGCGAAGGCGATGACCACCGGGCTGTGGACCGCCTCGGCGCCGTCGACGGCGGCTCGCGCGGACTCGAGGTTGAAGGCGTTGAAGGATCCCAGGCAGTAGTGCCTGTCCTTGGCTTCGTGAGCGAGGGCCAGCACGTTGGCGAGTGTCATCGTCTCTCCTCAAGGGGGAAGTGCCCGGTGCGGGCGGTGGGTCGAGATTCAGTGACCATGAGGCCCCTCAGAAGTCCGGGCCCCAGCATCTCCTGGGCGTCGGCGGCGGCGTCGAGAGCCCACGTGACCTGGTCACGGATGGAGCCGCCCGGGACCAGGAGGCCGTCGAATGCGGCGCTGCCGATGGTGAACCCCCAGGCTCGACGCTGGGTGAGGTCCCGTATCTGCTCGGCGGTGATGACGCTCCCCGCCACGGTGACCGGTCCGCGCGAGGCGGCGACGACCGCCGAGATCAGCTCGGGGACCGGACCCTGCCATCGGTAGGCGAGCAGATCGAGGCCGTCGACGCCTTCGAGAGCGGTCAGCTCCCTCGCCGAGGCGGCGATCTCCTCGATGCTGCCTTCGAGGATGCTCGGATGACCCACCACGCGCCCCGGGAACGGGCAGTACCGGATCATGCTCCCCTGCAGCAGCGGGAGGGCCCGGTCGGGGTTGGTGCCGCCCATCAGCATGTCCACACCGATGCTCAGCCCGGCCTCCACGGAGCGCACCTCGGCCTCCGGGTCCGTTGACACGATCTCGAGGACGACGCGCAGGCCGTCGTCGTGCATCCGCCGGCACAGCTCGGCGAGCACGGGCACGGGCACGCCGATGTCCTTGAATCCGGCCCATCGCAGTGTCGTCGTCCGCAGCTCGTCGTAGACGGCGGAGCAATCGGCGACGGTCGCGTCGTCCTTGGTCAGCATGAAGATGAACTCGGCCATTCAGGACCCCTGTTGCCAACTGGGTCGGATCTGCTCCGCTCCGGCGATCACCATCGCGGTCCCGGCCCCTTGCGATACACCTCGACGGTCAGCACGTCCTTGGGGTGGTACTCGCGGGAGAGCACGACCGGCTCGCCCTCGGCGGTGTAGTCCACCTGATCCATCAGCAGGGCCAGCGCCCCGGTCTTGAGGTCGAGGGCCCGGGCGATGGTCGCGTCGAGGCCCACCGGCTGGATGGTCGCCAGTCCGTGGTGGACCACCAGGCCGAACCGGGCGAGCAGGCGGTACAGCGACTGCTCCTCGAGGAGCAGACTTTGCAGCGCCACCGGCGCGATCTGCCGCTCGACCAGCAGCGAGGCGGGCACCACGTCCACCGTGTAGGCGATCGGGCGCCCGTCGGCGAGGCGGGTGCGGCGGATGACGTGCACGCGACTCCGGGGCGGGAGAGAGAGGCGCTGGGCGGTCATGAGGTCGGCCAGCTCGATGGCGATCTCCAGGTCGCGCGTCCCCGGCTGCCAGCCGGCGGACTCGATGAGGTCGGTGACCCCGAAGTTCTGGTTGAGGTTGTTCTGCAGCGAGCGCACCTGCTCGACGACGAAGGTTCCATGGCCCTGGCGCCGCCGCACCAGGCCCTCCTCCTCGAGGATGGATATGGCGTGGCGCAGGGTGGCGCGGCTGACCCCGAGCTGGCGCACCAGCTCCAGCTCGGAGGGCAACCGTCCGTTGGTCACGATCCGCCCGTCGCGGATCGACACCCGGAGATCCTCAGCCGCCCGCTCGGGGAGGCTGAACTGCGGACCCAGCGCGTGCAGCATGGCCGCGCTCACCCCGCCCCGGGACCGGCCGGCGGGCACGGGGTCCGCGAGGGACCCCGCACCGCACCGGCCGGGCGGCACGAGTGCCGCGAGCCTGCTCTCACAACATCCCCTCCGTGGCCACTTCCTCGGGGGTCATCGGTCGTTCGTAGGTGATCTCGCTGGCGCGGACGAACCAATCCTCACGCCCGGTCCGGGCCAGGAACCAGAGCAGGGCGAGGCCCGCGATCAGCCAGGCACCCACGACGATGGGAGCGTACAGGACGGGGCTGGCCGGCAGCGGCACGATGGAGTTGTAGCCCACCCAGATCAGACCCGCCGTCGACAGCACCGGGAAGATCCCGTCGAGCCAGATGTTGACGCTGGCCCGGCCCTTGGTCCAGTAGTAGCGGATGACGCCGATGTTGCCCGCCCCGTAGATGAAGATCAGGCCCAGGGTGATGGCGACACCGGTGAAGTAGAACTCCTCGTCGGCGCCGATCCAGAGACCGATGCCGAGGCCAAACACGAAGGTGATGATGGTCTGGAGGATGATCGCGTTGATCGGGGTCTTGTACTTGGGGTGGACCACCGCCAGCCACTTCGGCAGCGCTCCGGCGCGGCCCATCGCGAAGAACACCCGGGTCGACGCGTTGGAGCAGGCGACCGCCACCGCGACCGCCGAGTTGAAGATCGCGAAGATGACGAACACCCAGCCGAATCCCCAGAGCCGCTCGGACACCACCAGGATCGGGCTCTGCACCGAGGAGGCGAGGCCGCTGATGTTGTTGGTGCCCCATCCGGAGACCACGCCCCAGGAGGTGAGCAGGAAGAACACCCCCATGATGACGATCGAGAACATGATCGCCTGGGGCAGGACCCGGCGCGGGTTGCGCGACTCCTCGGCCATCGGCGCCACCAACTCGAAGCCGGAGAAGGTGAGGATCGAGAAGATCACGGCCAGGTAGAGGCCGTTGGCGGAGAGGGAGTGGGCGGGGTTGAACGGGGTCAGCGTGGTCCCGCCCGGGCCGGGGCTGATCAGACCGCTGAGGGCCAGGGCGACCAGGATCGCGATCTCCAGGCCACCGAGGATGACCAGCGCCCTCGCCGAGATCTTGATGCCCCGATAGAGGAGCACCGTGACCAGGCTGGCCACCACCAGGAACGACGCCCACCAGGGGAAGTCGAAGCCGTAGCGCGCCTTGAGCAGCCCCTCGAGGATGAACCCGAAGAAGGCCATGTTGATGCAGCCGCCGAGCGGATCGTAGAGGAAGTAGAACCAGGCGGTGAGCAGGCCGGCTCGGGGGTGCAGCGTACGGCTGATGTAGGTGAAGTAGCCGCCGGCAGACGGGAACTTGGAAGCCAGTCGGGTCAGGGTCGCGCCGATGGTCAGCATGATCAGGAACGCGAACCCGTAGGCGAGCGGCGCGGTGACGCCGGCCAGCGAAGCGATGAAGGCGATGCTGGTGGCCAGACCGATGGCGGGCCCGATGTGCGTGATGGCCTGCATCAGCACCGAAGGCAGGCCGATGGCACCCGCATGGAGCTCGGTCTGGGCGACGGACGCAGGCGCGTGACCGTCCGCAGCCAGGACACCCTCCTGCGGCCCGGTGGGAACTCGTGGCCATGTCAATCTCCTCCTCGATCCCTGGACAACATCTCATCCCCGGTGGCAGCCGGCCACCCTCGCAAGCCCCGGCCCACGCTCGCGCCGTGACACGGGGCCGGGCTCCCGCGACGCGGCTTCATCGGCTCACCGCCAGCGGCCTGAGGGTCGCGTAGAGGCGGCGGTATCTCTCGAACAGCGGTGCATAGGCCTCGTGCACGGCGGGACGCGGCTCGTAGGTGCGACCGGGGCGGACGAAGCTCTCCACCGCCTGGCCCGCGGTCGCGAAGGTCCCCACGCCGACCCCCGCCAGGCAGGCCGCCGCCAGGCAGCCCGCCTCCTCGATGGCGACCCGGGTGACCGGCCTGCCCGTGATGTCGGCCTTGAGCTGGAGCCAGAGAGGGGAGCGGGCGCCGCCCCCCGTGGCCCGGATGTCCCCGATCACGACACCGGCCTCCTCCAGCCGTGTCACGTTCTCGAGCAGCTCGAAGGTCACCCCCTCCAGCAGCGCCCGGATCAGCTCCTGGCGGCTGGTGCTGAGGCGCAGCCCCAGGATGGCGCCGGTGGAGTCCGGGTCCATCCATGGCGTGTACGAGCCCTCGAAATGGGGCAGGACGAGCATGCCGGTGGGCTGATCACCGACGTCGCGGAGGAGCAGCTCGAAGGCGTCGACCCCGGTGCGCCTGCCCTCCTCCAGCTCCTCCTGGCCCAGGGTGTCGCGGAACCAGCGCAGCACCGAGCCCCCGCCGGGGTTGGTGGCCATGCAGTAGTAGAGGCCACGCTCCACGTAGCAGCCGGAGGTGTAGCCCCCGGCGCAGAGCTCGGAGCTCAGCGCGGCGCGCTCGGTGAGCACGGTGAGCGCCTCCCAGGTGCCGGTGCCCACCACCGCCTCTCCCGGCCGGGAGAGCCCGGCGCCGAGAGCCGCCATGCCCTGGTCGAACCCGCCGCTCACCACCTGGGTCGAGGGGGGGAGGCCGAGGGTCACGGCGACCTGGGGCGCGACCTCGCCGACGATCACCCCCGACTCGCACGATCTCGGGAACATCGACCCCGGCACCTGGGCCAGGTCGAGCAGCTCGGTCGACCAGGCCCGCGAGTGGATGTCGAAGGCCATGCTCCGCGAGGCCAGGGAGTGCTCGGTGACGGCCTCGCCGGTGAGGCGGAGCACCATCAGCTCCTCCCAGGCCAGCATCTGGGCGGTCCGGGCGAACACCTCGGGCTCGTGCTCGCGCAGCCACATGAGCCGGACCAGAGGCCAGTTCTCCGCGGGGCGCAGGCCGGTGGCCTGGTAGACGCGCTCGGCGCCGACCTCCCGCTCCCACCAGCGCACCACCTGGCGGGTGCGGGTGTCCATCGACATCATGCAGGGGTAGAGGGCACGACCCTCGGCGTCGACGGGAACGGCCTCGTCGCCGGAGACCGAGAAGGCCAGGGCCTTGACCGGGTCACCGGACGCCTGCGCGACCGGGGCGAGCTGGCTGATCACGGTCTGCACGGCCGCCCACACCGTCTCGGAGTCCAGCTCGACCCAGCCGGGCCGGGGGAAGGAGAGGGGGTACGGAACCTGCGCCGTCCCCAGCTCCCGGCCGTCCTCGGCGAAGAGCAACCCCTTGGAGCAGCTGGTCCCGACGTCCAGCCCGACTAGCGACAACCCGCGCCCTCCACGCTCCCTTGAATCTGACTGCTCATCAGGTTGTCAGATGATAGGTTCACCACAAGAGGGTCGTCAAGGGGGCTGCGGAGGTGGAGACGGGCGAGACCGAGAGGGCCCGGAGGCTGGAGGAGATCGCCCGGGAGATCCGGGACCAGCTGAAGTAGGCGCCCGGGGAGCCCTCGGCCGCTCCCGCCGCCGACCCGTGGCCGGGGCCCGTGCACTCGCCGAGGTCTACCGGCACTTCGGTGAGGTCGACGACGTCGGGACGTCGCCGCTCTACGAGCGCGTCGCCGTCGCCCTGAGCAGGTCCGACGGGGCGCCGCGCGCCATCGAGGCGGCGCCGGCGCGCAGGCGACACCCCACGGTGATCCTCGCCGCCCTGCACGACCTCGCCCTCGCCGGACGCGCCCCGGCCCTGGCCGCGGCCTATGCCGCCAGGGACGGCGACGCTGCCGCTGCCGCGGCGATCGACACGCTGCTGCGCATGACCGACTCGGTCGTGGCCATCGCCGTGCGCCGGCAGACGCGGGACAACGAGACCGGACACGGCGCCGTGCTGTACCCGGCCATCGCCGAGGCGGCGCGGCGGTCGGGCGCGCGTGCCGTGGGGCTGATCGACGTGGGCTACGGAGCCGGGTTCAATCTCCAGGTCGATCGCGTGGGCATCACGTACAGCAACGGACAGTCGCTGGGCGACCCGTCCTCTCCCGTGCAGCTGTCGTCCTCGATCGTCGGAGACCGCTCCGTCCCCACGCGGGTGATGCCCGACATCGTCGCCCGAGTCGGCATCGACCTCGATCCGGTCGACGTGACCAGGGCGGATGACGCTCGATGGTTGCGCGCCTGCGTGTGGCCGGATCAGCCGGAGCAGGCCGCGCGGCTCGAGGCGGAGATGGCGATGGCGGCGACGGCGACGGCCCCTCCACTCCTGCTGCGGGGCGACGCCGTCGAGATGCTGCCCGACGCCTTGGCCCGCGTGCCCGCGGACGCGCTGCCGGTCGTCACCACGACCTGGGCGCTGTCGCACCTCCCGCTCGAGAGTCGCCGGCGCTTCCTGCACCGCCTCGACGAGGCGGCGGCAGGCCGGGCGGTGGCGTGGGTCTCCGCCGAGGGGGTCGGCGTCGCGCCGGCGATCCCGACTCTCGGCGATCGCCGTGCCTCCGGCCACAGCATCATCGGCCTGGCGGTGCACGACCGATCGGCCCGGCGCGCCGGGGCCATCGGCCGCTGCTGGTCGCAGGGCCGCTTCCTGGCGTGGCTGGCGGACTCCTGATCCGCCGTCAGGTGCCTGGTGCCGGGAAAGGGAATCGAACCCTTACGAGCGTACGCTCACAGCGCCCTGAACGCTGCGTGTCTACCAGTTCCACCATCCCGGCGCGGG
Organism: uncultured Chloroflexia bacterium; assembly: GCA_963803165.1. Classification (GTDB taxonomy): domain Bacteria; phylum Chloroflexota; class Dormibacteria; order Aeolococcales; family Aeolococcaceae; genus Changshengia. The sequence continues at coordinate 30,810 of CAWDLK010000004.1, forward strand.
TTGGGGAACCGATCGTAGCAGGAGCGCCGCGGACGGGCAGGCTCAGCGGCGCCAGACCGCGGCGTCGGCGAACGGGTCCCCCGCCGCAGGGACGACGACGTTGGAGAGGGCCGAGCTCTCGACCACCAGGCTCTGCCCGGGCCCGTAGAGGAAGACCGCGGGGAGGTCCTCGGCCATCACCTCGACCACCTGCCCGGCCGCCGCGGTGCGTGCCGCCTGCCCGCTGACCGCCGCCACGGTGGCCAGGTCCTGGTCGAGGAAGGGGTCGGCGGTGGCACCGGAGACGTTGTAGCCGTGGGGCGGCGTGGAGGTCGAGCCCCAGAAGGCGCTGAGGTCGGGGTCGGCGCCGGCGTCCCAGGAGGCGATGGCCATCTGGAAGCGCCCCGGGAGCAGCACGCCGCTCAGGAAGCCGGCCGCGGGGACGACGTCGACGGTCATGGAGATGCCGACGGCGTCGAGCTGAGCCGCCACCATCTGGGCCACGGCGGGCAGCGGCGCGGCGTCGGGGACGCTGAGGGTGAAGCTGAGCCTCACCCCGCTCCCGCCGGCCCGGGTGCCGTCGGGGGCCATCAGCCAGCCGGCGTCGTCGAGCCCCGCGTTGGCGGCGGCGTCGTCGGGGGTGAGGGCGGGCTGCTGGTCCTGGAGCCAGAGGATCCCGGCCGGATAGGGACCGTACTGGGCGGCGCCCAGCCCCCCCACCGGCCCGCTGACGATGGTGCCGCGGTCGACGGTGTCGGCGATCGCCCGGCGGACGGCCGGGTCGTCGAGGCCGGCGGACTTCTCGTTGAAGATCAGGTCGACGAACCCGAAGGTGAGCACGTCGCGGGCGGTCGCTCCGTGCCTGCGGAGGAGCTGGGCCCGCTGGGCGGGGGTGGTCGCCAGGACCGCCTCCACCGTCCCCGCCTGGAAGGCCTGGGCCGCCGTCGAGAAGCTGGTCACCGCCTGGATCTCGATCCGGCCGAGGTGCGGGGGCGTCGCCGCGTGGGGGTTGGCGGTGAGCGTGATCAGCCCCGACCGCTGGTTCACCACCTCATACGGCCCCGAGCTGGGGAGCGGGGTGGCCGGGTCGGTGGCCAGGCCGCCGACCTGCGCCGGCGTCATCCCCGCCAGGGGGAGGATGGGGAGCTCGGCGAGGTCGGTGGCGAGGGCGGCTCGCGGGGCGGCGACGGTGAGCACCAGCGACGAGCCGCTGGCACTGGCGGCGACGCCCGCCCAGGCGCTCGCGTAGGCGGCGTCGGGAAAGCCGCGCGACTGGACCCATTGGATGGTGGCCAGGGCGTCCCCGGCCGTGATCGGCTTCCCGTCGGACCAGTGGAGCCCGGAGCGCAGCGGCAGGGTGTAGTCGAGGCCGTCCGAGCTGACCGAGAGCGACGACGCGAGGTCGGGGACGGGGAAGGCGGTCGCGTCCAGCCGGAGCAGGGAGCGGTAGAGAAGCGGGGTCATGGCCGAGACGGCGGGGTCCTCGGAGTCGATCAGGGGGTTCACCGAGACCGGGAGCTGGTCGGTGAGCAGCGCCGCCCGGTAGGCGGGCGCCGGGGCGAGCGAGCCCGTCGCGAAGAGATGGCCGACGATCTCGACGCCGGTGACCACCAGCGCGACCCCGATCAGGGCCAGGGCTCCGATGATCTCCAGCCGGCGACCCGGCCGGCGGATCAGGTGTTGTTGATCCAGACGTTGATCGCGGCGACGATCACGAAGAGGGCGATGAAGACCGTGCTCAGGCGGAGGAGACCAGCTTCCAGCCCGCGTCTCCGGCGGTACCCGCCGCCAGAATCGCCACCCCCGCCGATCACGCCGCCGAGTCCGGTCGCCTTCGGGGTCTGGAGCAAGATGCCAAGGATCACCATGATCGCCAGCACCACCTGAGCTCCGATCAGAACGTCCTGCACGCAAACGCGCCTCCGATTTGATGTGGGTGGCCAGTATACCCCGCGATCCCGAGCGCTCCCGGCGCGCCAGTGGCTCCACGGTGAAATCCGACCATTCTGATAAAGTTTTGGGCATGGCGGTGAGCGACGTCTTCAGCTTCCCCAACCCGGTCAACGAGGTCTCCGCGCGCATCGTCGCCGGGGGCGCGGCCGTGGTCGCGTGGGTCACCGTCGGCACCCAGTGGCCGTACCTCCTCCCCTTCCTCACGTACGGCTTCGTCGCCCGCGTCCTCAGCGGGCCCACCCTCAGCCCCTGGGGTCAGGTGGTGACCCGGCTGATCGTGCCGCGCCTCCCGGTCCGGGCCAGGCTCATCCCCGGCCCGCCCAAGCGCTTTGCCCAGGGGATCGGCGCCGTCTTCACTCTCGCCGCCACCCTGCTCTGGTTCGGCTTTGGCCTCGAGCTCGCCGCCCTGGTGCTGGTCGGGTTCATCGCCGTCGCGGCCACCCTCGAGTCCGTGCTCGCCCTCTGCCTGGGCTGCCGGGTCTTCGACATCCTGATGCGGGTCGGGGTCATCCCGACCACCGTCTGCGAGGCCTGCGCCGACATCTCCCTGGCCCGCTCCCGGAGCTGACCCCGCGCCGGGCGGAGCCTCCGCTCAGGCGCCGATCAGGCTGTGGCCGGTCATCTCCGCGGGCTGGGGCAGCCCCATCACGTCGAGCACGGTGGGGGCGACGTCGCGCAGCCCACCGCCGTCCCGGAGCGACGCGGCCCGGGACCCGATCAGGACCACCGGCACCGGGTTGGTGGTGTGGGCGGTGAGCGGCTCCTCGGTGGCGGCGTCGATCTTGTGCTCGGCGTTGCCGTGGTCGGCGGTGATCAGCACCGCGCCGCCCGCGGCCAGGGCCGCGTCGACCACCCGGCCCAGGCAGCCGTCGACGACCTCGCAGGCCTGGACGGTGGCCGCGAAGTCCCCGGTGTGTCCGACCATGTCGGGGTTGGCGTAGTTGACGATGATCAGGTCGACGTCGCCCTTGCCGATGCGCTCGACGACGGCGTCGGTGATCGGTGCCGCGCTCATCGCCGGCGCCCGGTCGTAGGTGGGCACGTCCTTGCGCGAGGGGATGAGCAGGCGGTCCTCGCCGTCGAAGGTCTGCTCGCGGCCGCCGTTGATGAAGTAGGTGACGTGAGCGTACTTCTCGGTCTCGGCGACGTGGAGCTGGTGCCCACCACTCCGGCTCACCACCTCGGCGAGGCAGTTGCGGATGGCCTCGGGCGGGTAGGCGACGCGGACCGGGAGGCCCCCCTCGTACTCGGTCATGGTGACGTAGGTGAGGTCGTGGGGGACGCGGCTGCGCTCGAAGTGGGGGAAGTCGCGGTCGAGGAGGGCGTGGGTCATCTCGCGCGCGCGGTCGGGCCGGAAGTTGAAGAAGATCACCGCGTCGCCGTCGCCGATCCGCACCGGCGCCTCCCCCTCGGCGCAGATGCTGACCGGGGGCAGGAACTCGTCGGTGACCCCCTCCGCGTACTGCTCGCGGATGTAGGCGACCGGGTCTGCCGCGCGCGCCTCGCCGGACCCGGCGACGATCTCGTAGGCGCGCTCGATCCGGTCCCAGCGCTTGTCCCGGTCCATCGCGTAGAAGCGACCGGCGACCGACGCCACCCGGCCCACCCCGGCGCGACCGAGGTCCTCGACGAACTTCTCCATGAAGCCGGCGCCGCTGTTGGGCAGCTCATCGCGCCCGTCGGTGAAGGCGTGGACGAAGACGCGGTCGAGACCGCGGCGCTGGGCCAGCTCGCAGATCGCGACGGCGTGGTCCTGGTGGCTGTGGACGCCACCCGGTGAGACCAGCCCGAGCAGGTGCAGGCTCCGACCCCGCACCCGGGCGGCGTCGACCGCCTCGATGAGGGCCGGGTTCTCCAGGAAGCTGCGGTCGGCAACGGCCCGGTTGATCCGGGTCAGGGGCTGATAGACCACCCGGCCGGTGCCGATGGTCAGGTGGCCGACCTCGGAGTTGCCCTGCTGGCCGGCGGGCAGACCCACGGACTCCCCGCTGGCGGCGGCCAGGGTGTGGGGCGAGGTCTCGAGGAACCCGTCCCAATGGGGGGTCTGGGCGGCCGCGATGGCGTTCCCGAAGCTGTCCGGGCTGTACCCCCAGCCGTCGATCACGACAAGGACGAAGGGGCGCGGGGCGGCGGTCACCGGGACCCCGCGTCCGCGGAGTGCGCCGCCTCGGCCGCGCGGACGATGGTGGTGAAGGCGTCGACCTTGAGGCTCGCGCCCCCCACCAGGGCACCGTGGATGTGCGGCTCGGCGAAGAGCTCGGCGGCGTTGGCGGCGGTCACGCTCCCCCCGTAGAGGACGGGGACGCTGTTGGCCACCTCGCCGAGAAGCTGGTCGATGCGGGTCACGATGTGGACGCAGACCTCCTCGGCCTGCGCGGGGGAGGCGGTCCGGCCGGTGCCGATCGCCCACACCGGCTCGTAGGCGATGACCAGCTCGCCGTCCTGGAGGTCGGCGACGTTCTCGAGGGCGGTGCGCAGCTGGCGGTCGATCACCGCCATGGTGGTGTTCTCGAGGCGCTCCGTCTCGGTCTCCCCCACCGCGAGGATCACCCGCAGGTGATGGCGCCGCGCGGCGGCCAGCTTGCGCGCGATCAGCTCGTCGCTCTCGCCGATGATGTGACGGCGCTCGGAATGCCCGAGCAGCACGTCGTCGCAGAGGCCGGCGAGCATCGCCGGCGACACCTCTCCGGTGAAGGCGCCCTTCTCCTCCGCGTAGCAGTCCTGGGCGCCCAGCCGGAGCGAGCTCCCCCGCAGCACCTCACGGACGCCGACCAGGTGCGTGTAGGGCGGGAGCACCTCCACCTCTACCCGGCTCCCGTCCAGCTCGGCGCGCAGCGAGCGGGCCAGCTCCAGCCCCTCGGCGACGGTGGTGTTCATCTTCCAGTTGCCCGCGACCAGCGGGGTGGGACGGCGCGCGCTCACAGTGCGACCCTCTCGTCGAGGGCGGCCACCCCGGGGAGCTCCTTGCCCTCGAGGTACTCGAGGGTGGCGCCCCCACCGGTGGAGACGTGGCTGATCTTGTCCACGACGCCCGCCTGGTCGAGGGCCGCGGCGAGGTCGCCGCCGCCCACCACGCTGACCGCGGAGGAGGCGCCCAGGGCCTCGGCCACCTGCCGGGTGCCGCGGGCGAAGTCCTCGATCTCGTAGATCCCGAGCGGCCCGTTCCAGACCACGGTGCCGGCCGCCCTGCAGTCCGCCGCGATGCGGGCACAGGTCTCGGCGCCGACGTCGACCACCATCTGGTCGGCGGGGATCTCGGTCCAGGCGACGGTGGTGGTCGGCGCTCCGGCGACCGCCTCGGGGACGACCACCACGTCGACGGGGAGCCTGATCTCGCCCCGCCCCTTCCCGGTCCCCTCGAGGAGCCGGGAGGCGGTCTCGACCCACTCCTCCTCCACCAGCGACCTCCCCACCTCCTTGCCGAGCGCCCGGTAGAAGGTGCAGGCCATCGCGCCCCCGATCCAGAGCGTGTCGACCTTGGTGAGCAGGTTCTCCACCACCCCGATCTTGGTGGAGATCTTGGCGCCGCCGAGGATGGCGACCACCGGCCGGCGCGGGTCCTCCAGCACGCCGCCCAGAGCCTCCAGCTCGCGGGCCATCAGGTAGCCGGCGACGGCGGGGAGGTGGTGGGCGATGCCCTCGGTGGAGGCGTGCGCGCGGTGGGCGGTCCCGAAGGCGTCGTTGACGTAGAGGTCGGCGAGGGCGGCGAGCTTCTCCACGAACGACTCGTCGTTGGCCTCCTCGCCGGGGTCGAAGCGGATGTTCTCCAGCATGGCCACGTCGCCGTCATGGAGGCGGCCCACCGCGGCCTCCACCTCCGGACCGACCAGCCCCGGCAGCAGCTGCACTGGCGTCCCCAGCAGCTCGCCGAGGTGCGCCGCCAAGGGAGCGGTGGAGAAGTCAGGGTTGACCTTGCCCTTGGGCCGGCCCAGATGGGTGGCCACGATCACCCGGGCACCCCGCTCGCGCAGGGTTCGCAGGGTGGGCAGCGCCGCCCGCATGCGCCGGTCGTCGACGATCCGGCCGTCCTTCATGGGGACGTTGAAGTCGACCCGCACCAGCACCCGCCGGCCGTGAACCTTGACGTCGTCGATCGTCGCCTTCATCTGCAACACCTGGGGTGATTGTGGTTGGGAGCACGGTGCACGCCACGAGGACCGGTCGGATCGAGGAGCCGCGGGCCCAGGGGCCGGCGACCTCGTGGCGTGCGGAGAGGAGGCGCACTGGCGTGCCCGGCCGCTCGGACGGCGGAGCGTGCACCGAGCCGGACGAGCACGGGTCGTGAGCTAGAGGCGGGCGGCGACGTAGCCGACGAGGTCGACGACGCGGCAGCTGTATCCCCACTCGTTGTCGTACCAGGCCAGCACCTTGAAGAGCCGCTCGCCCACCGCCATGGTCGACAGCAGGTCGACCACGGTGGACTGGGGCTCGTGCAGGTAGTCGGCGGAAACCAGCGGCTCGTCGCTGACCCCGAGGATGCCCTTGAGCGGGCCCGCCGCGGCCGCGCGAAACGCGGCGTTGACCTCGTCGACGGTGGCCGCCTTGGAGAGGAGGACGGTGAGGTCCACCAGCGAGACGTCCGGCACGGGGACGCGCAGCGACATGCCGTGGAACTTGCCCTTCAGCTCGGGAAGCACCAGCGCCACGGCCTTGGCCGCGCCGGTGGTGGTGGGGATGATCGCCTGAGCCGCGGCCCGAGCCCTTCTCAGGTCCTTGTGCGGCCCGTCCAGGACCATCTGGTCGTTGGTGTACGCGTGCACCGTGGTCATCAGCCCCGACTCGATGCCGAACGTGTCGTTGAGCACCTTGGCCACCGGCGCCAGGCAGTTGGTGGTGCAGGAGGCGTTGGAGATGATGTGGTGCTCGGCGGGCTTGTAGGCCTTCTCGTTGACGCCGATGACCACGGTGAGGTCCTCGTTCTTGGCAGGCGCCGAGATGATGACCTTGCGCGCGCCGGCGTCGATGTGGGCCTTGGCCGCGGTGGCGTCGGTGAACTTCCCGGTCGACTCGACGACGATGTCGACCCCGAGGTCGCGCCAGGGGAGGTTCTTGGGATCGCGCTCGGCGAGAACCTTGACCTTCTTGCCGTCCACCACGATGGCATCGCCGTCGACGGAAACCGTGCCGGGGAACCGCCCGAGGATGGTGTCGTACTTGAGCAGGTGCGCCAGCGTCGCCGGCGTGGTGATGTCGTTGACGGCGACGAACTCGATGTCCGCGCCCTGCTGGCGCGCCGCGCGCAGGATGTTGCGTCCGATCCGGCCGAAGCCGTTGATGCCGACCTTGACAGCCATGAACACTCCTCAGAACTGCGGCGCCGAAGATCCGAGCGGAGGTTAGCAAGCAGGCGCCTCTCCCCGCGTTCGGCACCCACCATGATGGTCGGCAATCGTCGCGATCGCCAGGGCCGAGAGTCCCCGGGGGATGCTCCGGTCGCCCCGCTCGAGTCAGGGCAGTTCAGCCTTCGCCCTCATCACCTCCGAGCGCGACCAGACGGTGCAGGCGGCCGGCCATCGCCGGGCGGCTGCAGCCCGCCGCGGCGGCGAGCGCCTCGAGGCTGTCCCGGGGCCGATGCCGGCGCAGGAGGGCCGCCTCGCGGAGGGCGGGGGGCAGCGCCTCCCAGCGCCCCCGGTCGCCCTCGATCCGCTCGATCGCCTCGAGCTGGGAGAGCGCGGCGGCGACGGTCCGGCGGAGGTTGCCGGTCTCCGCGTTGAGCCGTCGGTTGACCCCGGAGCGCACCTCGCGGACCACCCGGCCGGCCTCGAACTCCAGCCGTCCGCGGTGGGCGCCGACGGAGCTGAGCAGGGTCGCCACCCCGGCCGAGGAGCGCACCGCGACCAGGGGGCGTCCCCGGCGCGAGAGCGCCACCGCCGCGATGCCGAGGCGCTCCAGGTCGCCGATCAGCCGGCCCCCCGCCGCCGCGGTCCCGACCAGGAGCTCGAGCTGCGGCGGCCCGTCGCCGCGGCTCAGGGAGCCGCCGGCGAGGAGGGCCCCGCGCAGCCGGGAGCGGGCGCAGCAGAGGTTGGCCGAGGGCGCCGGCGGCGCCGGGCTCGGGACCCCGTCCACGGCCGTGCGGACGACGACGCGATAGCGGTGGCGGCGGGCTGTCGCCAGCCGCTCCACCGACGCCGGCACGGAGTCGGCGTGGAGCGCGGCGATGGCGGCGCGGGCCGCCACCAGGCGGGTGGTGATCGGGGCGGCTCCGTCGCCGGCCAGCCTCATCCCCTCGATGAGCGCCCCCCGGCAGCAGGCGAGCGGCGGGACGTGCGGCGCCAGCTCGGCGACGATCTGATCGGTGAACGAACCGGCCCGCAGCACCCCCGGGTGCTCCCGGGGCGGGTGGCCCGCGGTCGCGTGCAGCACGGTCAGCGCGGGTCGGGCCTGCCGACGTCGCGGTGGCGCGCGGTCACCTCGCGGCTCTCGCTGCGCAGCCGCCGGGCCAGCTCCTCGGCGACCACCACCGAACGGTGCCTGCCGCCGGTGCAGCCGACGGCGACGTGGAGGTGACGGCGGCCGCCGGCCGCGTAGTGCGCCGATGCCCAGGAGAGCAGGTCGCCGAGGCGGTCGCAGAGCTCCCCGGTGCGCGGGTCGCCGAGCACGTAGAGCTGCACCGCCTCCTCCAGCCCGGTGAGGGGGCGCAGCTCGGGGACCCAGAAGGGGTTGCGGAGGAAGCGGACGTCGACCACCCAGTCGGCCTCGGCCTGGACGCCGAACTTGTAGCCGAAGGAGGAGACGACGATCCGCAGCGGCGCCCCCGCGGCCGGCGAGGCGACCAGGTCGACGACCCGCCGGCCCAGCTCCGCGGAGCTCAGCTCGCTCGAGTCGACGACCGTGTCGGCGGCGGCGCGGAGGCCGGCGAGCAGCTCACGCTCGCGCGCGACCGCCGCCGCGGTGCCGCCGGCGTCCGCGCAGGGGTGGGGGCGGGTGCTCTCGGCGAGGCGCCGGAGCAGCACCGGGTCGGAGGCGGTGAGGTAGACGACCCGCACCCCCGCGGGAGGGAGGAGCTCGGCGACGGCCTCGCCCTGGCGGGCGTCGACCACCGCCACCGCCGGGCGCGTCCGCGGGGCGTCGGCCCAGGCGGCGAGCAGGCCGGCGGCGAGGTTGTCGGCGACCTCCGCCCCGGCGGCCTCCAGGGCGTGGGCCGCCGTGGTCTTCCCCGCCCCGCTCATGCCGGTGAGGATCCACACCGCGGGCGGGGCCTGGTCCACTGTCATCTCGTCGCGATTCTAGGGCGGCGGGCGCCGGCGCCTCGCGCCGGCGACGGCGACGTCCAGGGAAGCCCCTTTGAGATTCGTGAGATATTTCGTCACGAACATTTCGTGACGAAATGTCCGGCGCCTGCACACAGGCGGGGCGGCGAGGACGGCCCGCCTACACCAGCTCCTTGATCCGCTGGGCGACCACCTCGGGCACCACCTCGGCCAGCTCCTCCACGCTCGCCTGGCCGATGGCCTCGACGCTGCCGAAGCGGCGGAGGAGGGCGCGCTTGCGCACCGGCCCGAGACCGGGGACGACGTCGAGGCGGGAGCGCAGCGCCGACTTGGCCCGGCGGGCGCGGTGCCGGGTGATGGCGAAGCGGTGGGCCTCGTCCCGCACCCGCTGGACCAGGAAGAGGGTCGGCGAGTCGCGGGGCAGGACGATCGGGTCGATCCGGTCCGGCCGGAAGAGCTCCTCGTTGCGCTTGGCCAGGCCGAAGACGGGGATGTCGGCCAGCCCCGCCTCCACCAGGACGTCGTGGGCGGCACCGAGCTGCCCTCTGCCCCCATCGATGATGAGCAGGTCGGGGAGGGCGGCGAAGCTCTCCTCCCCCCGCGAGCCGGCGCGCCGCCGGGCGGGGCGGCCGCGCTCCGGCGGCGCCTCCTCGCCGTTCGACCCGTCGGGGTCGTCGACCGGGATGTCGCCGTCCGCCTCGCCCTGGACGGCGCGGAGGTGGCGGACGAAGCGGCGGCGCAGCGTCTCGGCCATCGAGGCGAAGTCGTCGGCGCCCTCCACGGTTCGGATCCCGAAGTGCCGGTAGTGGTCGGGACGGGGCCTGCCGTCCTCGAAGACCACCATCGAGCCCACCGAGTTGGTGCCCATGGTGTTGCTGATGTCGTAGCACTCGATCCGGCGCGGCGGGCTCTCCAGCTCGAGGCGGGCGGCGAGGTCACCGAGCAGCGCCTCGGTCCGCTCCGCGTCGAAGTCCTCGACCACCCGCCGCTGGCGGAGCGCAGCCAGGGCGGTCTCGCGGGCCAGATCCACCAGACGGCGCAGCTCGCCGCGCCGGGGCATCCGCACCTCGACCGGTCCGTCCCGCTCGGCGGAGAGGAAGCCGGCGATCTCCTCGAGCCCCTCGGGGAGGTCCGAGATTAGGACGACGCGGGGCAGCTGCGGCGAGCCGCTGTAGAACTGGGGCAGGAAGGCGCCCAGGCACTCGGCCGGGGAGAGGTCGGCGACCCCCTCGACCTCATGGGTCTCCGAGCCGATGACCCGTCCGCCGCGGACGGTGAGCACCGCCGCCATCCCCCGACCGGCCTCGACGGCGACGGCGACGGCGTCGTGGTCGCCGCGACGGCCGCTCAGCACGTCCTGGCGCTCGCTGATCCGGTCGATGGCGCGGAGCCGGTCGCGGAAGCGCGCCGCCAGCTCGTAGTCGAGGCCCGCCGCCGCCTCCTCCATCTGCTGGCGCAGCTCGTCGGCGAGGACCCGGCTGCGCCCCTCCATGAAGGTCTCGACCTGCTCGAGGAGGCGGGCGTAGCCGGCCTCGTCGATCCGCCCCTCGCAGGGCCCGCTGCAGCGCCGGATGTGATAGTCGAGGCAGACCCTTCCTCTCCGGAACAGCTCGTCGCCGCAGGTGCGGAAGGGGAAGATGGTGCGCAGCGAGCGCACCGTGGTGCGCAGCGACTGGGCGCTGGTGTAGGGCCCGTAGTAGCGGGCTCCGTCGCGCTGCACCTTGCGCGTGTAGTAGGGGCGGGGGAAGAGCGTCGCCCGCTGACCGGCCTCGCCCCGCGGGGCCCTCAGCTTCTCGCGGGCGGTGCCGGGGGCGTGGGTGTCGGGGCTGCCCGGCGCGGGGATCTTGAGGTAGAGGTAGTTCTTGTCATCCTTGAGTCGAACGTTGAAGCGCGGGCGGTGGCGCTTGATCAGGGTGTTCTCCAGGATCAGCGCCTCGCGCGGGCTGGCGCAGGCGATCACCTCGAAGTCGAACACCCCCTCGACCAGGCGCCGGGTGCGCTCGGGGAGGCTGGGGATGCCGGTGAAGTAGGAGCGCAGCCGGTTCTGGAGGACGTCAGCCTTGCCGACGTAGGCGACCCGTCCGGCGAGGTCGCGCATGACGTAGACGCCCGGCCCCTGGGGGGCGGCGCGCAGCCGCTCCCTGAGCAGGTCCGGGTCGTCGATCAGCCGCGGCGGGCGCCGGGTGGTGGCGGTCATCCCCGGCCCTCGGTGGGAAGCTCGAGGTCCCAGACCAGGGCGAACGGCAGCCCCTCGAGATGGCGGATGGCGGGCGAGGTGCCCTCGCGGAGGAAGGAGCTCACGATCTCGGGCGTGTAGGGCGGCTCCAGGCAGCGTCGCACCCGGAGCCCGCCGGCGGCGAAGGCGTCCAGGTACTCGGCGTGCCAGTGGGTGAGGTTGCGGATCACGCAGCGCGAGCCGTCCTCCCTGCGGAAGAAGGCGTGACCGCCGAGCACCACCGACACCGGGTGGATGTCGGAGACGACCAGCCGGCCTCCCGGCCGCAGCACCCGGGCCAGCTCGCGGACCGCGAGTCCGAGGGCGGCGAGGTGGGTGAGGGCCAGCCCGCAGGTGACCAGGTCGAAGCTCGCGTCCGCGGCCGGGAGCGCGGCGAGCGCACCGAGCCGGAACTCGGCCGCGGGCAGCTCCCGTCGCGCCCGCGCCAGCATGGCCTCGGAGGCGTCGACCCCGATCACCCGGTGCCCGAGCCCGAGGAGCAGACCGGTGAGCCGGCCGGTGCCGCAGGCGGCGTCGAGGGCGAGCCCCGGGGGGATCGCGGCCAGGACCTCGGTCACGGCCGGCTGCTCGGCCAGCAGCAGCTGGTTGACCCGGGTGTCGTAGGTGGCCGACCAGCCCCGGTAGCCCTCGTCGACGTCGAGGACCTCGAGGGCCCGGCTCTCCCTCGCGGCGGCGTCGCCCCGGAGCTCGGCGAGGCGGGCCTCCAGGTCGACGGGATCCGTGGACGGCCAGGAGCGGAGCAGCCCGAGCCCGTCCAGGCCGGCGTCGAACTGGGCCGGCAGCACCGCGGGGCTCATCGCCCGCCCTCCGCCGCCCTCAGCTCCTCCAGGAAGGCCGCCTCGTCGATCACCCGGACCCCGAGCCGCTGCGCCTTCTCCAGCTTGCTGCCCGCCCCCGGGCCGGCGACCACGGTGTGGGTCTTGCGGCTCACGCTGAAGCCGGGGTTGCCGCCGAGGCGGCGGATGCGCTCCTCGGCCTCGGTGCGCGGCATCGCCTCCAGCGACCCGGTGAGCACCCAGGTCTGCCCGGTCCACGGCCCCTCCCCCACCACCGGGGCGGGCTCCGCGGTCACCCCGACCTCGGCGAGCTTGGCGAGCAGCTTCCTCCCATCCTCGCCGTGGAACCAGCGGAAGACGGCGGCGGCGACGGTCGGCCCGATCCCCTCCACCTCGACGAGGTCGTCCTCGGTGGCCTCCGCCAGGCGATCCAGGGACCGGAAGTGGGTGGCGAGGACCTCCGCGGTGTGCTCCCCGACGTGGGGGACGCCGAGCGCGTTGATCAGCCGGTGGAGGGGGACCTGGCGGCGCCTGGCGATGCTGGCGATCAGGTTGTCGGCGGACCTGTCGGCGAAGCGCTCCAGGGTCAGCACCTGCTCCCGGGTCAGCCGGAAGAAGTCGGCCGCATCCTCGACGTGGCCGGCCTCGAGGAGGGCGGCGATGACCATGGGGCCCATCCCCTCGATGTCGAGGGCCGAGCGGCTGGCGAAGTGGATGAGCCGCTCCCAGCGCTGCGCGGGACAGAGCGGGTTGACGCAGCGGCGGGCCACCTCCCCCTCCTCGCGGACCAGCTCGGAGCCGCACACCGGGCAGCGGGCCGGGACCACCCACGGCGAGGCGTCCGCGGGCCGCTTCTCCAGCACCACCCGGGCGATCTCGGGGATGACGTCGCCGGCCTTGTGGACCAGCACGGTGTCGCCGACCCGCACGTCCTTGCGCGCCACCTCGTCCTCGTTGTGCAGGGTGCAGCGCTGGACCGTGGACCCGGCGATGAGCACCGGGTCGAGCAGGGCCACCGGGGTGCAGGTCCCGGTGCGGCCGACGTTGACGAAGATGTCGAGCACCCGCGTCTCGCGCTCCTCGGGCGGGAACTTGTAGGCGACGGCCCAGCGGGGTGAGCGCGACACCGCCCCCAGCTCGGTCTGGATGTCCCGCGAGTCGACCTTGATCACCACCCCGTCGGTCTCGTAGTCGAGGTCGTGACGGGCGTCCTGCCAGTGCTCGAGGTAGGCGCCGATCCCCTCCCCGTCCACCTCCCGCCGGTTGGGGTTGACCCGGAAGCCCATCTCCCCGAGCAGGGTGAGGACCTCGGACTGGGAGCGGGCCGGGCCGGGCGGGTCCAATTGATACATGAAGGTCTGCAGGCCCCGGCTGGCGGTGACCGCCGGGTCGAGCTGGCGCACCGCCCCCGCCGCGGCGTTGCGCGGGTTGGCATAGGTCTGCCTGCCCTGCTCCTCGAGCTGCTGGTTGAGTGCGGCGAAGCTCCCCTTGGGCATGTAGACCTCGCCGCGCACCTCGAACTCCGCCGGCATCCCGGCGGGGACGCTGCGCAGGCGGAAGGGGATGGAGCGGATGGTGCGCACGTTGGCGGTGACGTCCTCGCCCTCGACGCCGTCACCCCGGGTCGCCCCCGAGACCAGCTCGCCGTCCCGGTAGGTGAGCGACATCGCCAGGCCGTCGATCTTCAGCTCGCAGACGAAGCGATCCACGCCGGGGACCAGCCGCTGGATGCGGCGGCGGAAGGCCTCGACCTCCTCCAGCGAGAAGGCGTTGGCGAGGGAGAGCATGGGGGTGCGGTGGCGGAACTTGACGAAGCTCCCCGAGGGGGCGCCTCCCACCCTCTGGGTGGGGGAGGCCGGGGTCTGCAGCCCCGGGTGGCGAGCCTCCAGGGCGAGGAGCTCGCGGAAGAGCCGGTCGTACTCCGCGTCGGAGATCTCGGGGCGGTCGAGGACGTAGTAGAGGTGGCCGTGGTGCTCCAGCTCCGCCCTCAGCTCGGCGGCGCGGAGGCGAGCCTCCTCGGGGATCGGCTCGCTCGGGGTCTCGCTCATCGGTCCATCGCTCGTGACGGTTGGCCTCCCGGCCGATTATGGGCACCGGGCGGGTCCGGTCTCGCCGCCCCCGGCTGGTACCGTTGTCAGCGGATGGCCCGCACCTCGGCGTTCCTCGACCCGCGCCTCAGCGAGTACCTGGTCGCCCACGCCCGGCCGGCGGACCCGCTGCTGGCCGAGCTCGCCGCCGAGACGGAGCGCTCCTGGTCCGACCTGGACATGCAGATCAGCCCCGACGAGGGCGCCCTGCTCCGGACCCTGGTCCGGCTCTGCGGCGCCCGGCGGGCGATCGAGCTGGGGACGTTCACCGGGTATTCGTCCCTCTGCATCGCCCGCGGGCTGGCACCCGGGGGCCGGCTGCTCTGCGTCGACGTGAGCGTCGAGTGGACCGACGTCGCCCGCCGCTACTGGGAGCGGGCCGGGCTCACCGACCGCATCGAGCTGCACCTCGGGCCCGCGCTCCGGATCCTCGCCAGCCTCCCCGAGGAGCCGCAGTTCGACTTCGCCTTCATCGACGCCGAGAAGAGCGAGTACATCGGCTACTACGAGGCGCTGGTGCCGCGCATGAGCCGGGGCGGCCTGATCGCCGTCGACAACGTGCTCCGCCACGGGACCGTCTTCGGGCTCGGCGAGCCGGACCGGCGCACCGCGCTGGCCCGCGAGTTCAACGACCACGTGCGCGCCAACTCGCGGACGGAGTCGGTCATCGTCCCCATCGCCGACGGGCTCACGCTGATCACGCTCGCCTCCTGAGCGTGCCGGGGGGGCCGGGCGGCCCCGTTCTCAGCCGCCGGCGGGGAAGAGCTGGGCGTCGGCGACCGCGAAGATCTTCATCCCCGCCTCGTCGAAGCGGATGACCACCTCCTCGCCGGCGCGGGTCATGGTGCTCTTGAGAATGGTGCCGGCCCCGTACTTGGGGTGCTCCACCCGCATCCCCTCCGCGTAGCGCTGGGGGGCGACCTCCACCGGATTGGCCCGCACCGCGTGGGCATGGACCGCCTCGCGGACCGCGCCGGGCTGGCGGGGAGCCGTCACCGGGGGGCCGCCGGGGCGGCGCACCACCTGGAGCATCTCCGGCGGGATGTCGGCGAGGAAGCGGGAGGCCTGGGAGAGCTGCCCGGCGCCGTAGAGGTGGCGGCGGAAGGCGTGGAGGAGGTAGAGGCGGTGCTGGGCGCGGGTCACCCCCACGTAGACCAGCCGGCGCTCCTCGGCGATCCCCTCGTCGCCCTCCTCGAGCGCCCGGACGTGGGGGAGCAGCCCCTCCTCCAGGCCGGCGAGGAAGACCACCGGGAACTCCAGCCCCTTGACCTGGTGGAGGGTGATCAGGGTCACCCCACTCGTGCTCTCGTCGAGGCTGTCGACGTCGGAGACCAGGGCGACGTTCTCCAGGAACTGGTGGAGGCCGTCGGGAGGCGGGACCTCCCCGTACTCGTCCGAGTAGCCGATCAGCTCGGTGACGTTGGCCCAGCGCTCCTCTCCCTCGGGGGTGCCGTCGCGGAGCATCGACCGGTAGCCGGTCTCCTCCACCACCCGCTCCAGCAGCCGGGGGACGGGGAGACGGCGGCTCAGCTCTCCGAGGCGGGTCACCAGGTCGGCGAAGGCGGCGAGCGCCTGGCGAGCGGCGGCGCCCAACTCGGCCTCCTCGCCAAGCAGGGGGACGGCCTCGAAGGGCGAGATCCGGCGGCGGCGGGCGATCCGCTCCAGCTCGGCGACGCTGCGCTCGCCGATCTTGCGCCGGGGGACGTTGACGATCCGCGAGAAGGCGACCGGGTCGCGCGGGTTGGCCACCAGGCGCAGGTAGGCGAGCACGTCCTTCACCTCCTTGCGCTCGTAGAAGCGGAGCCCGCCCACCAGCCGGTAGGGGACGCCGCGGCGGAGGAGGACGTCCTCGAAGGCACGCGACTGCGCGTTGGTGCGGTAGAGCACGGCGATGTCGGTGAGTGAGTACTCCCCGGTGCCGATCAGCCGCTCGACCTCCCCGCAGACGGTGAGCGCCTCCTCCTGCTCGTCGTAGACGGGGATGAGGCGGACCGGCTCGCCTCCCGAGCGCTCGGTCCAGAGCCGCTTGGCCGCGCGGGCCTCGTTGACCCGGATCACGGCGTGGGCGGCGTCGAGGATGGGCTGGCTGGAGCGGTAGTTCTGCTCCAGGGTCACCACCCGGGCGTCGGGGAAGTCCTTGCGGAATTCGAGGATGTTGCGGATGTCGGCGCCCCTGAAGCGGTAGACCGAGTTGTGGGTGATCAGGCCGTTGGCGATGAAGTTGTGGGTGTTCTCGACATCGAGATCGAACACCTGGCGTTGCCCGGAGACGCGCTCGACGTCGATCACGACGTCGTATCCACAGCTCTCATCGAACATCGCCATGCCGCGACGCACCGAGTCGGCCCTGGTGGCGGGGAGGGAGTTGGACTCCCGGTCGGCCTCTGCGTTGATCCCGAACCGTCCCTTCATCACGATGACCCCGTTGAGGGCGTCTGCCAGCCGGCTCGCGGTGTGCATGACGGTGGCCATGTCCTTGAAGACCGTCTCGTATCGCCAACTGGCCATCGAATCGGCATGCGCCGGCCGAACTCGGAGGCCGAGAGCCCGAATGGCCTCGGCACCGGCGTCGTCATTGCCACCCACCGCGATCAGATGCATCGGGGTCGCCCCCCGGCGATCGGCGCAGAGGGTCACCACGACATTGCGGCGGCTGCTGTTCCGGGAGCGAGGGTGGTAGTGGGGATGATCGGGCGAGAGCCCGCGGTCGTGCAGCAACCGTGGACCTGACGCTTCCGTGTCAAAGGCATCGAACACCGCCCTCAGTCGCGCCAGATCGTGGACCAGTCCGTTTCTGGAACCGCCTTTCCGGGGCACGAAGGGCAGGGTGGGAATCTGATAGCGCAGAGAGCTGATGTACTCGTCCTCTCGAGCGTCGGCCTCGCAGCCGTGCACCGCCAGCACCCAGAGCGCATCCGCGTGCTCCTGCAGCGCTCGCTGACGGAACCCGACCATCGGCTTGACCTGGCCAGCCGTATGGACTTGAGTGGTTCCCAGCCGGTAGCCGAAGCCCGCCTTGTGCATCAGGTAGAGGAAGAAGTAGTTGGGCGAAAAGCCAAGCCGATAGCCCGCGAAGTGGATGTGCTCAGGGGTGCTCACCACCTCCCGGCCCGCAGCAGTCCGGATGCGCACCATCTCGGGCGCGACGCGCTCAGAGACCCTCAGCACACGTGCGGAGCGGATGGTCCCGCTCCCGCCCGCTGAAGCGACCATGTCTCCGGTGCGCACCGCCTCGATCGGCTTGCGGGAGCCGTCGGCCATGCTCACCGCGGTCCCGGCTTCCAGGCACTGGTCGTCATCGCCCACAACAGTGAGATTGCGGTGATCGGCGGCCAGCAGCGACACCATCAGGTACTGGGCGTGGTTGGTGTCCTGGTACTCGTCGACGAAGAGGTGGCTCCAGCGGCGCCGGTAGTGCTCGAGCACCGGGGGGGCGTCCTGCAGCAACCGGACGGTCCTCATCAGCAGGTCGTCGAAGTCCAGCGCCCCGGCCTCGGCCAGGGCGGTCTCGTAAGCCCGGTAGACGCGGGCGGCCTCGTTCTCGAAGTGGCCGTCGGCGCGGCCCGCGAAGGCGGCGGCGTCGAGCAGCTCGTTCTTGGCGGCGCTCACCACGTGCACCACCTTGGCCGGGGCGATGCGCTTGTCGTCGATGCCGACCGACTGCATGGCCCGGCGCATCGCCGCCAACCGGTCGGCTTCGTCGTAGATGACGAAGTTGGCCGGAACGCCGATGGCGTCGCCGTCCCGGCGCAGCATCCGCGCCCCCACCGAGTGGAAGGTGCCCAGCCACATCCCGCTGACGTCGGCGCCCAGCAGCTTCTCCACCCGGCTGCGCATCTCCCGGGCCGCCTTGTTGGTGAAGGTGACCGCCAGCACCTCCTGGGGGCGCACCCCACGGGCGGCGATCAGGTAGGCGATGCGGTGGGTGAGCACCCGGGTCTTGCCGCTGCCCGCCCCCGCGAAGATGAGGAGCGGGCCGTCGGGCGCCTCCACCGCCTCGCGCTGGGCCGGGTTGAGGCCGGCGAGGAGCGCGACGGCGTCGGCAGGCACGGGGCGGATTCTACGGGTGGGGAGCCACCCCCCCGGGCGAGCCCGGCTCGCCCCGGCCTGGTTCGGCGCCCCCGGGCGGGCGGGGACGCGAGCCCGGAGGTCAGACCGGCCGGATGGGGACCAGGGCCGGCACCGAGAGGCCGGGCGGTTCGGGGTGGGGCCGGGCCCTGCGCCCGGCGGTCTCGCCCTGCCCGGCGGCGAGCACGTCGCGGAGCCGGCGGGGGATGCCGAGCGCCCAGCCCTGCCCGAGGGCGGCGCCGAGCCCGAGCATCCGGGCGCAGTCCTCGGGGGTCTCGAGACCCTCGGCGATGATCTCGCCGCCCAGGCTGCGAGCCACCTCCACCAGTCCCCGGATCACCGCGGCGGAGCCGCCGTCCTCGGCGGTGACCACCAGGCTCTTGGCGACCTTGATGAACTCGGGCCGGACCACGGCGATGGCCTCGATGGTCGAGAGACCCTCGCCGACGTCGTCCATCGCGAAGCGGAAGCCGGCCCGCCGGTAGCGGGCGCAGGCCTCGGCGAAGCGACCGAAGCGGGTGATCTGCTCGTTGACCTCGAGGACGATCTGGGTCGGCTTGAGCGCCGCGTCGGCGAGGTGGCCGAGGATGACCTCGAGGTCGCGATCGGGGTCGGTGAAGGCCCCCACGCTGATGTTGATGAAGAGCGAGCCGCCCCGGGCCAGCAGCCGGTGGGCGCCGCTCATGGCCGAGACCTGGCAGAGGGTCTCCAGCTCGCGCGAGACGCCGAGGCGCCGGGCGGCGTGGAACATCCCCTCGACCTCGGTGTCGGTGGGGGCACCGGTCGGCCGGGCCAGGGCCTCGTAGCCGATCAGCCGCCCGTTGGTGAGGTCGCGTATCGGCTGGTAGACGGACTCGATCTCGCGGCGGGCGACCAGGGCGGGAACCGACTCCAGCCAGCTCCCCGCGCGCGATCCGGCACCCTCGTCCACCACCACCCGGCCGCCGCCCATGGCCCGCCCGGCGGCGGCGAGGGCGCGCAGGGCGCGGTTCATGAGGTCGTCGGCGGGCTCGCGGCGGTCCCAGAAGGCGATCCCGACGCTCACCGTGCAGCCGGCGGGGAGGTCGCCCTCGATGTCGCGGACCAGCTCCGCGACCTCGTGGGTGGTGAGCCCCTCGAGGACCATCGCGAACTCGTCGTTGCCGACCCGGGCGAGGTAGGCGAGCCCGGGGGCGTCGGGGTCGCTGCGCTGGGTGAAGCGCAGGACGGTGGCGACGTCGGTGAGCAGGCGGTCGCCGGCGGCGTGGCCCCAGTCCTCGTTGAAGGCGCTGAACCGGTCCAGATCGATGACGGCGACGGCCAGGGGCGCCTCCCGGCGCGCGGCCGCCTGCAGACGGACCGGCAGCTCGGTGTAGAGAGCCCGGCGATTGGGACAGGTGGTCAGGAAGTCGGTGTAGGCGACGGAGGCGAATCGCGCCTGGTCGGCGCCGTGCCCGCTCAGGGTCCTGATGGCGGCGGCGGCCCCGACCGCCGCCAGGGTGGCCACCGCGACGTAGGGGTCGCCGGCCACCACCAGGGCGACGCAGCAGCCGGCCAGGGCCAGCACCATCCCCACCACGAGGGCCGAGCCGTCGTGGCGGAGGGCCAGCCAGGCCAGGGGGAGCGCGAGCAGGGTGGCCACGTCGACGGCCCTCATCCGCAGGCCGGTCTCGGCACCCAGCGCCAGCACGATCGCGGCCCACGCCCCCACCGCCTGACCGGCGCGGGGGACGCGCTCCAGGGGCACGACGGCGGCCAGGGCGGCGAGCACCAGGAGCGCGAGGGGGAGGCCCCAGGCAAGGTCGAGGCCGGAGTGCTGGGTCCACAGCTCGACGAGGAGCAGCACCCCACCGGCGCCGAGCCAGGCGGCCGCGGCGCCCCGGACGGCAAGCCGATCCGGGCGCTGTGAAGCGGCGGTGTGCGGCGGCGCGATGTGCAGCGTCCCAGCTTCGAACATCGTCGCGGTCAGAGTAACCGTGACCCGCTCGTCACAGAGTACGAACGGGTCGCGTCCCGGTCACGGTTCCTGAACTGTCGTCTGACCTGGCGGGGATGAATCTGACAGCCGGTCACGCCAGCCGGCGGAGGATGCAGAAGGGGGTCTGCTCGGCGGTCTGGCCCATCGGATTGTCGGCGAGCACCTCCACCACGGCGCCCCGGTCAACCCCCAGGCTGGCGCCGAGAACGTCGGCGGCCAGGTCGTTGGTGTCGACGACCGCGACCCCGATGTCGGTGCCGGCGCGGTCGCGCAGGGCCCGGCCCATCCGCTCGGCCACCTCGTCCGGATCGCGCGGGGCCTTGCTGGCGTGGGTGTTGTAGGGGGGCAGGGTGTAGGCGGTGGGGCCGTCGATCGCCCCCACCCGCGACCCCGCCACCCGGTAGAAGACGCCGCGGACGCCGAGCGGCCGGGTCACCGCCGCGCAGCCGGCGGCGAGGAGGATCCGGGCCGCCCCCGCCTCCTCCAGGGCCAGCTGCATGGTCTGGGGACGCCCCAGGCCGATGCCGATGGGGACCCGCCGGACGAAGCGCGAGAGCACCCGTGCGAGCGGCGACACCGCGATCTCGTCCATGGGGTAGGAGCGTCCCTGGGTGATCGCCACCACCTTCTCGCTGAGGGCGACCACGTCCCCGGGCTCGAGCCCGACGCCCCCGGCATGCGCGGTGTCCAGGGCCGCCCCGAGCGCCGCGCCCAGGTCGTCGCGGTCGCGCACCAGCCCGGCCCGGAGCGGGATGCGGGCCCAGGTCTCGCCGTGCCGCTGGATGATGAGGTGCCGACCGGGGTTGGCCTGGGCGGCGGCCACCAGCGCGGCGGCGCCGACCGCCTCCGCCGCCCGCCGGTCGCCCTGGACTGCGAAGCCGCCGCCGGCCCGGGCGGCGGTCCCGTGGGAGGCCCCCTCGAAGTAGACGCGCAGCCACAGCTCGACGTTGACGGCGCGCCAGAAGAAGAGCGACTCCTCGCTCCCCCCGGCGCAGGCGACCCGGAAGGCGGCGGCGATCGCCTCGGCGTCCCAGTACGGCCGCGACTGGAAGGAGGGCGACCGCATCAGCGACTGGAGCGACGACCGCTGCTGGCGGAACCAGCGGAACTCCGGCGTGGTGAAGCCGATCTTGCGGCGGCGCGTGCGCACCTCCTCGGGGAGGATGCCCCGCATCGCCTCGCGCAGGATGCGCCGCGACCACCCGCCCGAGACGATCGCCGAGGCGGGCAGGCGGAGGATCCACTCCACCAGCTCCTGGTCGAGGAAGGGGAGGCGCAACTCCATGGAGTGGGCCATCGAGTTGCGATCCTCGTAGCGGAGCAGCGAGGGCAGCGAGAAGGTGGTGAGGTCCTGGAGCAGCCGCCGCTTGAGGTCGTCCTGCACCCGCGGGTCGTCGGGGCGCCGCCGGCCGCTCGTCCACTCGGGGCGGAGCAGCGACGCCACGTCCACCCGGTGGCGGCGCTCCCACATCCGGCGGCGCGCCAGCCGGCCCACCGTGTCGCGCGCCCTCGCCAACTCCAGGGCGAGCTCCCGGTGGCGGTGCTCGCGGAGGAGCTGGCGGAGGTACACGTACTGGTAGGGGACGTAGCCGCCGAGCAGCTCGTCGCCCGCCTGGCCGTCGAGGAGCACGGTCACCTTCTCGCTGGCGGCGCGCATCACCGACCACATCGCGTAGGGGGCGGTGGTGATCATCGGCTCCTCCGCGTGCCAGACCCAGGTCTCCAGCTCGCCGAGCCATTGCTCCGAGGTCGGCTGCACCCAGGTGGGGTCGGCGGAGGTGACCGCCAGCACCGCCTCGACGTAGCGCCGCTCGTCGATGGGGTCGCCGGGAAAGACCGCGGAGAAGGTCTTGAGACGCTCGCCCAGGGAGACCGAGTCGGGCACGTGCTGGCCCAGCAGCCGGTCCATCACGCAGACGATGGAGGACGAATCCAGGCCGCCGGAGAGGCAGGTGCCGACCGGGACGTCGGCCACCAGCCGCCGCTCCACGGCGCGGGTGAAGAGGCGGAGGAACTCCTGGGGGTCGGGATCGGCGTCCTCGGCGAGCACCGGCGTCCAGTAGCGGGTCTCGCGGATGGCGCCCCCGGGGTCGACCACGACGTAGGCACCCGCCGCCACCTGGCGGACGCCCTCGAAGAAGGTGAGGTCGTTGTGGTCGTAGAGGCCGAAGCCGAGGTACTCGTAGAGCTGCTGCTCGTCGACCCGGCGGGGGAAGGTGGGGTCCTCGAGGATCGCCTTGATCTCCGAGGCGAAGACCACGCGACCGGCGTGCTCGGCGTAGAAGAGCGGCTTGATCCCGAAGTGGTCGCGGCAGAGGACCAGCCGCGGCTCGTCGCCGCGGCTGTCGAGGAGGGCGATGGCCCACATGCCGTTGAAGCGCGAGAACGCCGCGGGGCCCCACTCCGCGTAGGCCTGCAGGGCGACCTCGGTGTCGCTCCGGGTGCGGAAGCGCCGGCCCCGCGCCTCCAGCTCGGCGCGCAGCTCGCGGTAGTTGTAGATCTCGCCGTTGAAGACGATGTGCAGCCGGCCGCCGTCGGTGGACATGGGCTGGGCGCCGGTGTCGAGGTCGATGATGGCGAGCCGCCGGAACCCGAGCGAGGCGGCGCCGGACTCGTGGAAGCCCTCGTCGTCGGGCCCGCGATGGCGGAGCGACGCCGTCATGGCCCGGAGGAGGGCGGGGTCGGGGCGGCCGGTGAAGCCGCAGATGCCGCACATGCCCTACCTCCCCGGGCTCGGCGCGCCCAGCGGGCGCCGCTGCCAGAGGAGCATCTCCCCGTCCTCGGAGGCCCGGCGGCCCACCCGCCCGAAGCCGGCCTTCTCCAGGACGCGCGCGGAGGCGAGGTTGCCCACCAGGGTCTCGGCGGTGACCCGGCGCACCCCGGGCTGCCGCAGCGCCCAGGCGCTGAGCGCCGAGGCCATCTCGGTGGCGTAGCCGCGGCCGCGCAGCGATGCGTTGACCGCGTAGCCGATCTCGACGGTGCCGGTGGCGTCCGGAGGCGCCTTGAAGCCGATGCTCGCCACCGCCAGGCTGTCCTCGAGGCGAACCGCGACCCCGCCACACCATGGCCCCGGGTCCGGCGACCGCTCACCCCGCGCGATCCAGATGGGGAGCACCACCAGGGCGTCCTCGCCCGGCCACTCCACCGGGAAGCGGACGCGCAGCGAGCCACCCCCGGGGTGGGAGGCGCAGGGACCGAGCGGAAGGTCGGCGAGGAAGTCGGAGCGCAGCATGCGCTCGCGCATCACCGCGATCGGTGTCAGCGCGTAGAGCAGCCGCTCGGTCTCCAGGGTCAGCACGCGCGCAAGTCTAACCGCGGCCGCGAGGTGGCCCGGTGAGGCGGGCCCCGGCGCGCGCGCAGGGCGCCGGGTGCCGGGGCTCCGACCTAGAAGTCCATATCGTCGTCGTCGCCGCCGAAGCCGCCCCCGCCGAAGCCGCCCCCGCCGAAGCCGCCGCCACCACCGCCACCGTGGGAGTGGCCGTGACCCTCGTCCTCGGCGTCCTCGGGCTCGGGCGCGTCGGCGACCAGCGCCTCGGTGGTCATGATCATGGTGGCGATCGAGACCGCCGAGGTCAGGGCGGTGATCACCACCTTGGTGGGGTCGATGATGCCCCGCTCGACCAGGTTGCCGTACTCCTCGGCGACGACGTCGAAGCCCTCGTCACCGCTCAGCTCGGCCACCCGGTTGACCACCACCGCGCCCTCCAGGCCGGCGTTGGAGGCCAGCACCCGGAGCGGTGCCGCCAGCGCCTGGCGGACGGCCCGCGCCCCGGCGAGGGCGTCCCCCTCCAGGGTGAGGGCGTCGATCGCCTCGCGAGCCCGCAGCAGGGCGACCCCGCCGCCGGCCACGCAGCCCTCCTCGAGGGCGGCGCGGGTGGCGTGGAGGGCGTCCTCGACGCGCGCCTTGCGCTCCTTCATCGCCACCTCGGTGGGAGCGCCGACCTTGATCAGCGCCACGCCCCCGACCAGCCGGGCGAGCCGCTCCTGGAGCTTCTCGCGGTCCCAGTCCGAGTCGGTCTCCTCGATCTGCTGGCGAATCTCCTCGCAGCGGGCGTCGATGGCCGCGCGCGGGCCGCCCCCACCGACCACGGTGGTGTCGTCCTTGGTGACCGTGACCCGATCGGCGCTGCCCAGGTGGCGGGCGTTCACGGACTCGAGCCGCAGCCCCACCTCCTCGCTGACCACGGTGGCGCCGGTGAGGACGGCGAGGTCCTGGAGCATGGCCTTGCGCCGGTCGCCGAAGCCGGGGGCCTTGATCGCCACCGCGGAGAGGGTGCCGCGCATC
Source organism: uncultured Chloroflexia bacterium (assembly GCA_963803165.1). GTDB lineage: Bacteria > Chloroflexota > Dormibacteria > Aeolococcales > Aeolococcaceae > Changshengia. The sequence continues at coordinate 55,362 of CAWDLK010000004.1, forward strand.
CGGTTGACCACCAGGGTGGCCAGGGCCTCGGCGGTGACGTCCTCGGCGACAATCAGCAGCGGGCGCTTGGCGGCGGCGACCATCTCCAGCGCGGGGAGCAGGTCGCGGACCGCGCTGATCTTGGCGTCGGTGATGAGGACGGCGGGCTTCTCCAGCTCGGCGACCATCTCCTTCTGGTCGGTGACCAGATACGCCGAGACGTAGCCGCGGTCGAGCTGCATCCCCTCCACCACCTCGACGGTGGTCTCGATGCCGTCGGCCAACTCGACCGACACCACGCCCTCCTTGCCGACCTTGGCGAAGGCGTCGGCGAGCATCCCGCCGATCTCGGGGTCGGCGGCGCTGATGGTCGCGATGCGGCGGATGTCCTCATTGGTGTCGACCGGGTGGGAGCGCTGCCGGACGGCGCCCGCGGCGGCGTCGGCCGCGGCCAGCATCCCCTGGCGGAGCTCGACCGGGAAGGCGCCGGCGCCGAGCAGGCGCAGCCCCTCGACGATCATGGCGCGGCTCAGCACGGTTGCCGTGGTGGTCCCGTCGCCGGCGAGGTCGTTGGTCTTGACCGCGACCTCGCGGAGCAGCTGGGCCCCCATGTTCTCGAAGTGGTCCTTGAAGTCGAGGTCGCGGGCGATGGTGACCCCGTCGCTGGTGACCAGCGGGGCCCCGAACTTCTTGTCCAAGACCACGGAGCGGCCGCGCGGCCCCAGGGTCACGGCGACGGCGTCGGCGACCGCGTCCACCCCCCGGCGGAGCAGCTGCCTCGCCTCGGTGTCGAATCGAAGTTGCTTAGCGGGCATGCTCTCTCAGCTCCTCTGACGGCGTACGGCGGCGCGCCCACGGAGCGGGTCGCGCCGCCATCACAGCGCGCGGCGGGACGGACGTCGGCTCAGGCCTTGCCGTTGCTCTGGACGACGGCGAGGATGTCCTTCTCGGAGAGGATGAGGTAGTCGACCTCGTCGATCTTGACCTCGCTGCCGGCGTACTTCGCGTACATGACCCGGTCCCCGACGGCGACGTCGAGCTTGATCCGCTCCCCGGTGCGCTCGTTGTAGCGGCCGTTGCCCACCGCCTCGATGATCCCCTCCTGGGGCTTCTCCTTGGCGGTGTCGGGCAGGACGATCCCGCTCTTGGTGATCTCCTCGCGCTCGACGGGCTTGATGACGACGCGATCGGCCAGGGGGCGAAGCTTCAAGGCCACGGTGCGACCTCCGCAATTAGCACTCGGGAAGGGTGACTGCTAACACTCTAGCGAATCGAGTGCCAGGACCGCAACTGCCCCGGGATCCGGCTCAGGCTCCGCCGGCGGTGACCACCATGTCGGTGATGAAGCCGGCGAGGAGGCCGGCCAGGATCCCCCAGAACATCAGGTCGCGGCGCGCCGACCGGTGGGCGACCCCGAGCAGCTGGACCACCACGAAGAGGATCGAGCCCGCCGCCAGGGTGAGGAAGATCACGCTGACCGGCTGGCTGGTGAACTGGCGGCCGACCGCCGTCCCCAGGAAGGTGGGACCGCCGCCGATCAGGCCCATGAGCAGGAGGAAGCCCCAGGACGGCCGATCGCTCTCCGCGGCCAGCGGGGCCACGATCCCGAAGCCCTCGGTGGCGTTGTGGAGGGCAAAGCCGATGACCAGCACCGTGGCCAGGCCGATCGCCCCGACCGCGGCGCTGTTGCCGATGGCGAGGCCCTCGCCGAAGTTGTGGAGACCGATCCCGACCGCGATGAGCAGCGAGAGGCGGCGGGCCGCGGACCACCCGGCGACCCCCGGCCGGGCGGCCACCAGCTCGCCCGGCGCCATCGCCCCCGGACCGGGCCGCACCGGGCGCGGGCGCCCGGCCAGCCATCGCTCGTAGTAGACGAGGCTCAGCAGGCCGACCGCGATCCCACCCAGGTAGAGAGCGCCGAAGCCGAGCACCGGGCCGATGCCGCCGGTGCCCCGGTGGAGGGCGCTGAGGGCGCCGTCGACGGGGCCGTAGGCGTTGGTCAGGACGTCCCAGACGATGAAGAGGAGGATCCCGGCCGCCAGCGCGTTGAGGAACTGGCGGAGGCCGGGCCGGGGCGAGCGCATCCTCCCGATGGGCAGTCCGAGGACGATGGTGACCCCGGCGATGAAGCCGAGCAGGAGGGTCTGCGCTTCGCTCACGGGGCGGGCTCTCCATGGGTGGGGCTCAGGGCGCCCGGCGGGCCAGCCTCCGGCGCCGCGGGTTAGCTTAGCCTAAGCTAACTGCCAGCGCAACCCAGACCGCCCGGGCCGCCCCGCGGTCCACGTCGACGGGGTCGCCCTCCACCCGGACAGGGAGCGGGGACCCCGGGGACGGGGGGCCGGGAGCCACCACCTCGACCGTGCGCCCCGGGGTCACCCCCAGGTCGCGGAGCAGGAGCAGCAGCTGGGGCGCCTCGTGCTCGGCGACCTCGGAGATCCGCACCACCGTCGCGGCGGCCCCCGGGGGGAGCCGGTCGAGGCGAACCAGGTCGGGGGCGATGACGCCCCGGCCGGGGACTGGGTTGCCGTGGGGGCAGGTCCGGGGATGGCCGAGGTGGCCGTCGAGGCGGTCGACGACCTCGTCGGACATCCCGTGGACGAGCAGCGAGGCCTCGCGGTCCCCGGCGGCCCAATCGAGGCCGAGGACGTCGACCAGCCAGCGCTCCAGGATCCGGTGGCGGCGCACCAGGTCGGCGGCCGCGGCCTCACCCCGCGCGGTGAGGGTGATGCTGCGGTCCTCGGCCACCTCCACCCAGCCGCCCCGGACCAGCCGCTGCAGGGTGACGGTGACCGTCGGACGGCTCACCCCCAGCCAGTCGGCGAGGCCGCCCGGCCGCGCCACCTCGCCCTCGTGGGCGATGTAGTGGATCGCCTCCAGGTAGCGCCCGGCGGTCTCGCTGGGACGGCCGGCCTGGGGAGCCTGCGTGAGCGCCATCGCTGTCCAGGATGTTGACATCGTCGGGCCGGTCTCAGGCGAACTCGGCCAGCGAGGGGTCGACGTCGAAGCCCACGGTGTCCGGTCCGCGCAGCGTCAGCCGGTGCCAGCCGGCGGCGCCGATCATGGCGGCGTTGTCGGTGCAGAGGGCGAGCGGCGGAACCGCGACGTGGAGCCCCGCGAAGCGCTGCGCGACCCGCTCGCCCAGGGCACGGTTGGCGGCGACCCCCCCGACCACGGCGACGGACCGCGCCCCCGTCTCCTCCACCGCCGCCTCCAGCCCGTCGACCAGCTGGGTGACGGCGGCGTCCTGGAAGGCGGCGGCGAGGGAGTCCCTGACCTCGGCCCGGCGGGGCACGCCGGCGCCGTCCAGCTCGCCGGCGGGGAGGTCGCGGATCGCGTAGCGCACCGCGGTCTTGAGCCCGCTGAAGGAGAAGGCGCCCTCGAGACGGGTCCGGGGCAGAGGGAAGGCGCGCGGGTCGCCGCTCCGTGCCGCCCGCTCCACGACCGGACCGCCCGGGTAGGGGAGGCCGAGCATCCGGGCCACCTTGTCGAAGGCCTCCCCCACCGCGTCGTCACGGGTGCTCGCCAGGCGCCGCGCCTCGCCGTGGCGGGAGAGCTCGATGGTGTCGGTGTGCCCGCCGCTCACCACCAGCGCGACGAAGGGGGGCTCCAGCTCCGGGTCCGCGAGCCAGGCGGAGTAGACGTGACCGGCGAGATGGGACACCCCGGTGACGGGCAGGCCGCGGGCCCGCGCCGCAGCCTGCGCGTAGGCGGCGCCCACCACCAGGCAGCCGGCCAGCCCCGGGCCGCGGGTGACCGCGACCGCGTCCACCGCCTCCCAGCCGCCCACGACCGCCGCCAGGGCGGCGTCGACCACGGGCGCGAGCATCTCCAGGTGGGCGCGCGCCGCCAGCTCCGGGACCACGCCGCCGTGCGGAGCGTGGAGGGCGATCTGCGAGGACACCTCGGTGGAGAGGATCTCGCGCCCGTCGCGCACCACCGCCGCGGCGGTCTCGTCGCAGGAGGTCTCGATGGCGAGGATGTTCATCCTCGGAGGGGTCCGGTCACCACCCAGCGCCCGGCCCTCACGCTCGCGGGTAGGCGTCGGGCGGCGGCGGCCCCATGCCCATGATGTCGATGCCCTGGAGGATGCCGACGAAGGTGCGCTTGAAGGCCGGCGCGTGCAGCGAGTCGCTCCACATCACGATCGCGTCCTCGCCGTTGTCGGTGTAGTAGCCGCGGCGCCGGCCGATCGCCTTGAAGCCGAAGCGCTCGTAGAGGCGGATGGCGTGGTCGTTGCTCGCCCGCACCTCGAGGGTGATCCAGCGCGCCCCCAGCTCGTAGCTGCGCTGCACCAGGGCGGCGAAGACGCCGGTGCCGAGCCCCTGGTGCTGGCTGCGGGCGCGCACCCCGATGGTGGTGATGTGGGCCTCGTCGGCCACCTTCCAGAGCCCCCCGTAGCCGATCACCGCCCCACCCTCGCGGAGCACGTAGTAATGGGCCTGCCGGTTCTGGGAGAGCTCCGAGGCATACGCGTTGCGAGGCCAGGGCGAGAGGAAGATCTCGCGCTCGATCTCCTGGACCGCGGGGATGTCGGAGTGGCGCATCCGCTCGATGAGGAGGCGCGGCGCGACCTTCATCGCCATCGATCATACCCGGGCGCGCCGCGAGCCACCGCGGACGTCTCTCAGTCGAGGTAGCTGGCGGCCAGACCGGCCAGCCGGAGCGGCGGTCGCGCCAGGGCGGCGGGGATGGCGGCGGCGAGCGCAAGCACCGGGTCACCCCACCGGACACCCGGCAGGTCGAGGGCGTCGAGGCTCACCGGCGGAGGATCTCCGACGGCCACCGCGGCGAGGCTCACGCGGCGCGGCTCTCCGGCCATCTCCAGGATCCGCCCGCTCCGGAGGAATCGGCCGGCATAGGCGCCGCCCCGGCCCGCCTCCACCAGGGCCAGCGTCTCCACCTCGCCCTCGGGCGCCCCCCATGCCGCCACCTCGAGGCTGCTCACCCCGTGGAGGGGGATGCCGAGGGCGTGGGCCAGCCCCAGCCCGGCGGCCATCCCCGCGCGCAGGCCGGTGTAGGAGCCCGGGCCGGTGACCACCACCACGGCGTCGAGGCCCGAGACCCCCAGCTCGGCGATGGCGCCGTCGAGCCAGGGGAGGGCGGCGACGCGCAGACCGGTCCGGGACGCCACCGGAACGCCGTCGCGCCCGGCGCGGAGCGCCACCAGGCGGCGGCGGCTGGCGGTGTCGAGTGCGAGCACGCTCGCCGCTGTCCCGCCGCTCACGCCCCGGCCACCGCCGCCCGCCACGCGGCCACCAGCCGGACCGGGCTGCGCGCCGGGCTGCGGACCTCGAGATGGCGCAGGTCGTCCCCGGCGATGTCGATGAAGAGGTGGAGCGGCCTCCACGGTTGCAGGTCCGCATACCCGGCCCACTCCACCGCCGCCGGGGCGCTGTCGAGAAGACCGTCGAGGTCGAGGAGGGCGATCCGGGCGCCGGGCCCGAGCCGGTAGAGGTCGAGGTGGTGGAGGCGCGGCGGCGAGCCGTAGACGTGGTGGAGGACGAAGGTGGGGCTCCTCACCGACCGGGGGTCCACTCCCAGGCCGGCGGCGAGCCCGCGGACGAACGCGGTCTTGCCCGCGCCCAGCGGGCCGTCCAGGGCGAGGAGGTCCCCGGGCCGGAGCCCGGTGGCGAGCCTCGCCGCCAGCGCCTCGGTGGCCGCGACGCCGGCGGTGGTGAGCCCGAGCCCGGCGGCGCTCATGGCTGGCGGAAATGCCGGGAGGCGACGCCGGGGAGCGGGAGGGGGTCGCCGCCCCGGCGGTCGAGGAGGCGGAGCCCGGAGCCGGAGTCGAGCCGGCCGACGACGTGGAGCGGCTCCAGCCCGGCCGGCCAGCCGGCGAGCAGCCCGTCGAGCCGGTCCGGGGCGACCGCCGCGACCAGCTCGAAGTCCTCACCCCCGCCCAGCGCCGCCCCGACCCACCCCTCGGCGAGCAGCCCCTGGATGCCCGGGTCGGCGGGGATGCTCTCCAGCCAGATCTCGGCGCCGCAGCCCGAGGCCTCGGTGATCCGGCCGATGTCCACGATCAGCCCGTCGCTCAGGTCTCCGGCGCACTCCACACCGAGCTCGGCGAGGGCCCAACCCTCCGCCAGCCGGGCGCGCGGCCGGAGCTGGCGGTCCATCCAGCGCGCGGCGTCCGCGTCCGAGGCGCCCTCGCCCTGGACCAGCAGGTGGAGCCCGGCCGCGGCCCCGCCGAGGCTGCCGGTCACCACCAGGGCGTCCCCGGGGCGACCGCGGTCGCGCCGGAGGGCACGCTCCGGGTCGACGGTCCCCATCACCGCGACGTCGACCACCAGGGGCCCGGCGATGGCGCTGACGTCGCCGCCGGCGACCCGGCATCCGGTGGAGTCGGCGGCCGCGCAGATGCCCTCCTGGATGGCCAGCAGGTCCCCCACGCGCGTGCTCGGCGCGGCGCAGAGGGTGACCAGGCAGAGGCGGGGCCGCGCCCCCATGGCGGCGATGTCGGAGAGGGCCACCGCCAGGGCGCGCCCGCCCACGGTGACGGGGTCGGTCCAGGGGCGCAGGAAGTCCTCGCCCTCGACGAGCGCGTCCTGGCTGAGGACGATGCCGGATCCGGTGGGGGGCCGCCAGACGGCCGCGTCGTCCCCGCTCGCGACGGTGAGGCGGGGATCCCCGCCCTGGCGGAGGGCGATGGCGGTGAGCCCGCGCAGCAGCTCCGCTTCCCCGACCTCGGCCAGGGTCGGCCCGTCGCCATCGAAGCCGGGGTGCGGTGGGGGCGCGTCCATGGCCCCCAACTCTAGCCAGGCCGCCGGGCCCGCCCGGTGCTCACCGCGCACCCGCCGCTCCCGGCCGCGACGACGCCGAGGGGTCGAGCGGTCCGACCTCCCGGCGAGACTTGCCCTCAAGATCAGGATTACACATTTCTTGATAGCGTCACTGTCACCAGAGGTTGACCGCGGCCATCCCCGGCAGGTAGGCTCCCGCGAGCTTGTCTTCGCGGTCTGGCTCCGGGAGGGGTCGCGGAGGCCGGCCCGACGCAAGGGGAGAGAATATTGCGGGTGACCCGCAGGGTGTTCCCTGCCGTCCTGGCCGTCGTCCTGATCCTGGTCGGTCTGCCCTCCGGCTCGGTGCCGGCTCGCGCCGACACCACCCCTGAGCTCCAGGCGGAGCTCGCCTCCCTCCTGCAGCAGCTGGCCGCCCTCAACTCCCAGCAGAGCGCGGCCTCCAACCAGCTCGCCGCCTCCGAGGCCACCTACAACCAGACCGCGTCGTCGCTGCTCGCCGAGCAGGCCCAGCTCGCCACCCTCAACGCCCAGCTCGCCAACCTCTCCGCCGAGATCAGCGCCAACCAGCAGCAGGAGACGTCGGCGCGCGAGACGCTGGCCACCCTGACCCGGGCCACCTACGAGAGCGTCTCCGGCGACACGGTGATGACCGCGGTGCTGAGCGCCAAGGACTTCACCTCGGCGATGCAGAGCCTCTCCGGGGCGGAGAGCATCACCACCCAGATCGAGGGCCTGGAGACCACCCTGGCCCACGACCAGGCCAGCCTGCAGAGCGAGCAGGCCCAGCTCCAGAGCGACTTCGCCCAGGCCTCCTCCCTCGAGAACCAGCTCTCGATGCAGTCCAACCAGCTCATGGTCGTGGTCTACCAGCAGGACCAGATCGTGGCGACCCTCGACGGGCCGGCGCGCGCGCTGGCGGCGCAGATCGGGACCATCGAGGCCGAGCTCGGCTACAACACGGTGGTCCCCACCAGCTCCAGCTGCTCCAACTCCTTCGCGCTGGGCGAGTGCACCTACTACGTGGCCACCCGGCGCTGCATCCCCTGGGGCGGCAACGCCGATGCCTGGTACTACAACGCCGCCAAGCTCGGCTACCAGGAGGGCCACACCCCCGAGGTGGGGGCGGTGGCGGTCTGGTGGGCCGGTGCCGGCGGTGCCAGCTGGGTCGGTCACGTCGCCTACGTCGAGGCGGTGGGGCCCGGGCTCGCGGTCGGCACCCTGACCGGCAGCGCGCTCCTGCCCGGCGAGTTCGAGGTGTCGGAGATGAACGCGACCGCCGGCTGGGACCGGGTCGACTATCGGATCGTCGACAACGACCCCAGCATCTTCCAGGGCTTCATCTACGGGCCGGGCTGACCCTCGCCGGCGGCGGGGAGGCGCGGCACCCGGGCTGAGACGGCGCAGAGCACCTCGTAGCTGATGGTGCCGGCCGCGGCCCCGACCTCGTCGGCGCCGAGCCACGCCTCGCCCTGACGGCCGAAGACGACCGCCTCGTCCCCGGGCTGCACGCCGTCGACCTGGGAGACGTCGGCGGTGAGCTGGTCCATGCTGACCCGGCCGATGATCGGGCAGCGCCGCCCGCCCACCAGCACCGACCCCCGGTTGGACTGGGCGCGCTGGACCCCGTCGCCGTAGCCGGCGGCGATCGCCGCCACGCGCGTCTCGCGCTCCGCAATCCAGGTGCGTCCGTAGCCGACGCTCCGTCCCCGGCGGAGGGTCTTGACCTGGGTCACCCGCGCCCGGAAGCTCATCGCCGGGCGCAGCTCGGACGCCCCCTCCACGCCCTCCGGCGCGTAGCCGTAGACGGCCAGGCCGCAGCGGACCAGGTCGTGGCGGGTGTCCGGGAGCCCCAGCGCCGCCGCGCTGTTGGCGGCGTGGAGGAGCAGGCGCGGCCAGCGGCGGCGCATCTCCCCCACCGCGACCAGGAAGACGGCGTCCTGGGTGAGGGTGTAGTCGGGATCGGCCTCGGCGTCGGCGAAGTGGGTGAACGCGCCGACCGGCTGCACCGCCGGCCCGGCGCGCTCCACCGCCTCGATCAGATCGGGAACCGACGCCGGCAGCGCGCCGAGGCGCCCCATGCCGCTGTCGACCTTGAGGTGGAGGCGGGCCGGGAGGTCGCCCGCCGCCGCGGCCGCCGCCGCCACCTGGGCGGGCTCCCAGACGGCGAGATCGACGCCCGCCGCGACCAGCGCCGGCAGCTGGGCGGCGGGGGCCCATCCCACCACCAGGATCGGGGCGGAGATCCCCTGGGCGCGGAGCTGGAGGGCCTCCTCGGCGGACGAGACGCCGAGCCAGGAGGCGCCCCCCTCGAGAGCGGCGGCGGACGCCAACGCCGCGCCATGGCCGTAGCCGTCGGCCTTGACCATCGCCATGACCGCGACGCCGCCGCCCACCACACGCCGGATCACCTCGACGTTGTGGCGGATCGCCGCGGCGTCGACGTCGGCCCACTTGGCGAGGTCGCGCCGGCCGGCGAGGGGGATGGCAGCCGCGGCAGTCATCACCGCCCCCGGCGCTCGAGGGCGCGGCGGAGCCGCTCCTGGGCGGCGGGGAGCATCTCGACGACGTCGCCGGCGAGGGCCCCCGCCCTCCCCCGCTCGGCCTCGACCAGGCAGCCGGCCTCGGCGTGGATGGTGACCGCCGCGACGGCGGCGTCGAAGCCCTCCAGCCCGGCCGCGAGCAGGGCGCCGCAGACGCCGCTCAACACGTCGCCGGTGCCCCCGGTGGCCAGGGCGACGCACCGGTGCCGGTCGACGTGGAGACGCCCGTCGGGGGCGGCGACGACCGTCTCGGCCCCCTTGAGAACGACGGTGACGCCACGCTCGGCGGCGAAGCGGGCGGCCAGCCCGGCCCGGTCCGCCTGGACCTCGGCCGTGGTCAGCCCCGCGAGGCGGGCCATCTCCGCCGGGTGCGGGGTCAGCACCACCGGCGTCGGGCAGGCCCGCCAGTCGAGCCCCGTGGCGGCGGCGATGTTGAGGGCGTCGGCGTCCACCACGGCGGGGACGGCGAGGGAGGTGAGCAGCTCGGCGAGGGCCGCCTCGGTGGCGGGAGCGCGCCCCAGCCCCGGACCGACCACCACCGCGTCGGCGGCGGGCAGATGGTCGCGCCGCAGCGTCGCCACCCCGGCGGCGTCCAACCCGGCGGCGCCCTCCTCACCCAGCGGATGAGCCATCAGCTCCAGGCACTGCGCGGCCACCACCGGGTAGGCGCCGGCGGGGACGCAGACCCGGACCAGGCCCGCCCCGGCCCGGGCGGCGCCGCGTGCGGCGAGCACGGCCGCCCCGGCGGTGCCCACGGCGCCGGCGACCACCACCACCGTGCCGAACGTCCCCTTGTGCGCGTCCGCCGGCCGGTCGGGCAGGCGCATCCCCTCCGGCGGGGGCAGCACCGGGGGGCCGCCGACGGCCTCGAGGGGAGCCACCACCACCGCGATGGCCAGCCCGGCGTCGTGGGTCATGCTCACCGCGATCTCGGTGACCTGCCCGGCCACCCGGATGGTGGGGGCGCCGCCGCGGCGGTTCACCACCTCGATCGAGCGGTACCCGGGGATGCGCAGACCCGCCTCCCCGTACAGCTTCATGACCGCCTCCTTGGCGGCCCAGCGGGTGGCGAAGCGCTCCGCCCGGGTCCCCGCCCGGCGCCGCTCGGTCTCGGTGAAGATCCTCTCGGCGAACCGCGGATGGCGCCGGAGCGCGGCGGCGATGCGCTCGACCGAGGCGACGTCGACGCCGACGACGAGACGCTTCACCGCAGGGCCCGCACCGCTCTCACTCGACGGTCACCGACTTGGCGAGGTTGCGCGGCTGGTCCACGTCGCAGCCGCGCTCGACGGCCACGTGGTAGGCGAAGAGCTGGAGGGGCACGACGTTGACGATCGGTGAGACCAGCTCGCTGCAGGCGGGGACCAGGACCAGGTCGCGGGCCAGCTCGGGGTCCACGTCGCCGTCGCCCTCGGTGACCAGGGCGATCACCGGCGCGTCGCGGGAGCGGACCTCGGCGATGCTGCTCAGGGTCTTGGCCAGGGTGGCGGAGCGGGTGGCCACCGCCACCACCGGCACCTCCTGGTCGAGGAGCGCGATCGGCCCGTGCTTGAGCTCGCCCGCGGCGTATCCCTCGGCGTGGATGTAGGAGACCTCCTTGAGCTTGAGCGCACCCTCGAGGGCGGTGGCGACGTTGATCCCCCGCGCGATGAAGATCGCGTTGCGGACGTGCGAGTAGCGCTGGGCCATCTCCGCCAGCTGGGGCTCCAGCTCGAGGCAGCGGCGGATGCGCGCGGGAACCTCGCGCAGCTCGGCGACCACCGCGCGATGACGCTCCGCGGAGAGCGTCCCGCGCCCCCGGCCGACGGCCAGGGCGATGAGCAGCCCGCAGACCATCTGGGCGACCAGCGTCTTGGTGGCGAGCACGCAGATCTCCGGCCCCGATTGCATGAAGAGGACCGCGTCGGCCTCCAGCGAGAGGGCGCTGCCCACCACGTTGGTGACCGCCACCACGTGCGCACCCCGCCGCTTGGCCTCCCGCACCGCGGCCAGGGTGTCGGCGGTCTCGCCCGACTGGGAGATGGCGACCACCAGGCTGTGCTCGTCGACCAGGGGGTCCCCGTAGCGGAACTCACTGGCGTTCTCCACGTCGCAGCGCAGCCTGGCCAGCTCGCGGATCGCGGTCGCCGTGTAGAGCCCGGCGATCCACGCCGAGCCCATCCCGACGATGCGCACGTCGGTGAGCCCCGGTATGCTCGCCGCGTCGAGGAACCCCTGCAGGCAGACCTCGCCGCCGGCGTCGATGCGGCCGCGCAGGGCGTTGTCGACCGCGTCGGGCTGCTCGTTCATCTCCTTGAGCATGAAGTGCGGGTAGCCGCCCTTCTGAGCCTGCTCCACGTCCCAGTCGACGTCGATGGTCTTCGGGGTGACGCGCTCGCCACCCAGGGCGGTGACCACCAGCCCGCCGCCGGGAGTCCCCTCCACCACCTCGTCCTCGCCGATCAGGGTGACCCGACGGGTGTACGGGATGAGGGCGGTGATGTCGCTGCTCAGGAAGACCTCGCCGTCGGTTGCGGCCGCCACCAGCGGAGCGTTGCGGCGGGCGCCCACGATGGTGTCCGGCTCGTCGGCCGAGATCACCACCAGGGCGTACGAGCCCTCGACCCTGCGCAGCGCCGCCCGGGTCGCCCCGGCCAGGTCACCGGTGTTGAGCTCCTCGATGAGGTGGGCGAGCACCTCGGTGTCGGTGTCGCTGCGGAGCTGGTGGCCGCGGGCGAGCAGCTCGGCGCGCAGCTCGCGGTGGTTCTCGATGATCCCGTTGTGGATGAGCTGGATCCGGCCCTGGCAGTCCTGGTGGGGGTGGGCGTTGACCACGGTCGGACGGCCGTGGGTGGCCCAGCGCGTGTGGCCGATGCCGAGGTGTCCCTCGGGCATCCCGTCGTGCTCGCAGCGGGCGACCAGGTCGGCCACCTTGCGATCGCTCTTGACCACCGTGTGGCGTCCGCCGCCGGCCCCGTCGAGGACGGCGATCCCCGCCGAGTCGTAGCCGCGGTACTCCAGACCGCGGAGCCCGTCGAGGAGCACGCCCGCCGCCGGGCGCGACCCCGAGTAGCCGATGATCCCGCACATCAGCCGGCGCGGCCCCCGAGCACGTCGCGGGTCGCGGTGCGCGCGAGCCGGCTCCCGTCCACGGCAGGTCCAACGGCGGGGGCACCGCCGCGGTTACGCGCCATCCTCAGCCCGACGACGTCGCCGGCGCGGCGGCGGCGGGCGTGGGGGTGGGGAGCGCGCTCACCGTGATGGTCACGGCCACGGTGGCCGAGGGGCTGACGCTGATCCCCGCCGGCACCTGGATGGTCAGGTGGTAGGTCACCGTCCCGCTCTGACCGGCGACGTCCACGCCCCCGGTGCTGACGGCGGCCAGGGCGGGCTCGTTGATGAGGCCCTGGGCTCCGGTGAGGGTCACGGTCATCGGCGTGTACCCGTCCACGATCGCCTGGTACCCGGCCGCGACCCCGCTCAGCGGCCCGATCAGCACCGAGCTGGTCCGGCTGGCGTCGAGGCCCACCACCGTGATCGCCACGTTGGCGCTCCCCGGGTCGACGTTGACGTCGGAGACCGCCCGACCGGAGCGGTCGTACGGATAGAGGTCGACGGTCAGGTCGAAGTTGGCCAGCTGGTTGGAGAGGTTGATCTGCTGGGTCCTGACCTGGAGGCCCACCAGCTCGTGCTCCGGACCGGTCACCGTCACCGTCGAGGGCGTCACCACGGTGGTCGCCACCTGGTAGCCCGGCGGGGGCGTGTGGCTCACCGCCACCGTCACCGTCACCTGGGCGGTCCCGGATGCGTCGACGTCCGCGTCGACCGTGGTCGGGGGGTTGTTGAGCTCGATGTTGGGATCGGAGTTGGTCACCTTCACCGGCAGCCTGACCGTCGCCGGCACCCGGCTGCCGATCGAGGTGATGGCGTTGTAGTCGACGCTGACCTGGAGGCTGCTGCGGCTGAAGCTGTTGAGGTGGGCCTCGGTCCCGGTGATGGAGACGGTGAGGTTGGGGATGGGCTGGGTCAGCAGGTAGCCGGCGGGCAGGCTGACCGTGGGCGACGGGGGCTGGGGCACGGGCACCGACACCGAGCGGGTCCCCGGGGGGTTGGTGGCGAAGACGACGCCGGCCCAGCCGACGGTGGCCAGCACCACGGCCAGCAGCTTGAGCTTCCAGTTGCGCGTGACGAAGCCGGGCATCAGGAGTTGCGGCGGCCCAGCGCCCGCAGGGCCTCCCCGCTCCGGACCAGGGGCCGGATGGCGGCGCCGGGGTGCCGGGTCACCGGCCGGAGCACGAGGGTGGTCAGCATCTCCTGGAGCTTGGCGTGCTCCAGGCCCCGGTACAGCTTGCCTCCGTAGGCGAGGCTGATCAGGCCGGTCTCCTCGCTCACGATCAGGATCACGGCGTCGGTCTGCAGGGTCAACCCGAGGGCCGCCCGGTGCCGGGTGCCCATCCGGCCGACCCCGGGGAGGGCCTCGGCCAGGGGAAGCACGCAGCCGGCGGCGACCAGCCGGGTGTCGCGGATGATGACCGCGCCGTCGTGGAGGGGGGATCCGACGTAGAAGATGGAGGTGAGGATCTCGGCGGTCACCTCGCCATTGATGCGCACTCCGCTCAACGCGACGTTCTCGAGACCGGTCTCGCGCTCGAAGACGATCAGCGCTCCGGTGCGGCCCTCGCTGAGCGAAGCCGCGGCCCTCACCACCTCCTCCACCGTCCGCGCCACCGGCGTGGCGGGATGCCGCCCCATGATGAATCGCACCGTGCCCAGGCGCCCGACCTGGTCGAGGGCGCGGCGCAGCTCGGGCTGGAAGAGGACGATCACGCCGATGAGGATCGCCTGGCCGGCGTTGGCGAAGATGAACTGGAGAAGACGGAGCTGGAAGGCCTGAGCCAGCAGCCCGATCACCAGCAGGACCGCAAGGCCGAGCAGCAGCTGGACGGCCTGGGTGCCCCGGATCAGCTTGAAGAGCTGGTAGAGGAGAAAGGCGACGATGACCACGTCGATGATGTCCCGGACACCGATCGCCCCCAGGAACACCGAGACGCTGTGGAGGAACTCGGTCACGCCGCCGCCCCCGCCCGCGCGCTCCGCCCGCCGCTCACCGCGCCGGCGAAGATCAGGCTGAGCAGCGCCTCCTGCGCCCAGAGCCGGTTCTCGGCCTGGTCGAAGACCACCGACTGGGGCCCGTCGAGCACGGAGTCGGTGATCTCCTCGCCGCGATGCGCCGGCAGGCAGTGCATGACCCGGGCCGTGGGCGGAGCCATGCCGAGGAGCGCGTCGTTGACCTGGAGGCGGGCGAAGTCGTCGCGGCGCTGCTGCTGCTCCGCCTCCTGCCCCATGCTGGTCCAGACGTCGGTGTAGATGATCTCGGCGTCCTCGAGGCCCGGCGCGGCCTCGTGGTAGTGGCGCACCGGTGAGTGGCCGCCGGCCAGCGTGCCGGCCCGCTCCAGCACCGCGGCATGGGGCTCGTAGCCGGGCGGACCGACCACGCGAAGGTCGATCCCCAGCAGCGTCGCGGCGTAGATCCACGAGGTGCAGACGTTGTTGCCGTCGCCCACGTAGCAGACGCGGGCGCCCTGCAGGTGGCCGAGCAGCTCGCGCACGGTCAGGCAATCGGCGAGCACCTGGCAGGGGTGCTCCCGGTCGGTCATGGCGTTGACGACCGGGCCCCGGGCCGACCCCGCGAGCGTGACCAGGTCGCGATGCGAGCTGAGGCGGGCGACGATCCCGTCGACGTAGCGGTCGAGGATGCGGCTGATGTCGGCCGTCGACTCCCGCTCGCCGATCTGGATCTCGCTGTTGAAGAGCGGGATGGGGTGACCGCCCAGGTGGCGGATGGCGACCTCGAAGGAGACCCGGGTGCGGTTGCTCGGTCGCTGGAAGATCATCGCCAGGTTGCGGTCCGCGAGCGGATGCCCGGGATCGGCGCCCGCCTTGAGGTCGGCGGCCACGTCGAGGACCTCACTGATCTCGGCTGCGGAGAGATCGGCGATGGAGATCAGGTCGCGTCCCACCAGGGAGCCCATTTGGGCCTATGTTCGCACCCCACGGCGCGGCCGGCGTGGGAACCTGCCCCGCGACCCCGGCGGATGGCGGTAGGGTTACGCCGAGATGAGGGTGCTGGTGCTGGTCTGGGGCCGCCAGGTGGAGGCCCTGCAGGCCTCGCCGCTGCTGCGGACGATCGCCGCCGGGTTCCCGGAGGCGACCGTCACCCTCGCCTGCTCCCCGGCCGCGGCCCAGGCCGCCCGGGCCCTCGACGGGGTCGGCGAGGTCGTCGTCCTGCGGGGGCTGGAGCCGCACGCGTCTCCCGTCCACGGGGTGGTCGCCTGGGCCCGGCTCCGCCGGGTGCAGTGCGACTACGCCGTTCTCTGCGGGACCGCCGCGCGGGCTCGGCTGCTCCTCTTCCTGGCCGGATTCGCCCGCCGGGTGGGACCCGGAGGAGGGCCCACCACCGCCCTGCTCAGCGACCACGTGAGACCTCGGGCCGGGGAGAACCAGGCCGCCACCTGGCTCCGCCTCGCCCGCGTCCTCGGCATCGCGGCGGAGCGGCACGCGCCGCGCCTCGAGCCCGGCGCGGAGGCGACCCAGCGGGCCCTGATCCAGCTCCACAGCACCGCCATCGCCGACGGGAGGTTGCTGGTCGCGCTCGCCCCGGGCACCGGCCACGCCGACCTCCACGGAGCCCACGGCCAGGCCGCCTGGGAGCCGGAGCGCTGGGCGCACCTGGCCAACCAGCTCGCCGTCCGCCACGGCGCGGGGGTCATCTTCGTGGGCGCGGCCGAGGACCAGGCGGCGGCCATCGAGGCGTCGGTCGACATCGCCGCGCCCCACGCCGACGTCACCGGCCAGCTCGACCTGCTGGGCACCGCCGCGCTGCTGCATCAGTGCGATCTCCTGATCAGCGGCAACTCGCCGCTCCTCCACCTCGCGGCCGCGGTGGGCACGCCCACCATCGGCCTCTTCGGTCCCAGCGACGGGCGCCGGCGCGGCGCCTACGGCGACGAGCACCGGGTGGTCCAGGCGATCCCGCCCCCGCACCACCGCCACGTCCCGCGTTACATGGCGGACCAGCTGATGGACCGGATCCGGGTGGACGACGTGCTGGCCGCGATCGAGACCTCGCTGTGACGTGGCGGCCGCGGCGTCGATAGGCCGACAAGGAGGGCTTCTCGAGTGGTACCCGGCCGGGTGACGTGGTCGGGACGGGGCAGGACGAGAGCTGCCGGAGGGCTGCGTGCTCTCGCGGCGCCGGCAGCGATAGCGGCGGTCCTCGTGACCGGCTGCGCCGCCGCGGGCGCCACGCCGGGGGTTGGGCCCGTGCCAGACGACCAGGCCATCCTCGAGCGCGCACTGGCGGCGTGGGCCGGCTTCCCGGTGAACGCCTCGCCGCGGCCATTCATCCTGCTCGGCCCCGACTACCGGGTCACCGCATCCGAATCCTTCGAGATCCCCAAGGGGATCTACTGGAGTGCGCTCCAGCCGCCGGCGAGCTTCCCGGGCGGCCCCGGCGAGGCGGGCCCCTATCGCCTGATCACGGCCAGCCAGGCGTTCAGCGTGCTCAGGTCCAGTCTCGTCGGGGGTGGACCAGCGGGGTCGGGAACCACCGGCTTCGTGACCTCCGTGAAGCTCGCGGCCGCCAGCTTCCAGGACGACCGCGGGTCGCATCCGCTGCCCGCGTGGATCTTCACGTTCGGGGGCATCTCCGGCTCGGTGGCGGTGCTGGCCGTCGCCCCCGCCAGCCTCTACGCGGAGCCGCCCAGGCTGAGCACCCCGCCGGGGGTCGCCAACCCCGGGGGGTTTGCCGTGGGCGCCGACGGGCGCACGCTCACGGTCTCCACCGGTGGCTACGCGTCGGGAACCGGCCCGTGCGAGGCCCAGTACCGCCTGGAGGTCGCAGAGTCGATGACCGCCGTCGCCATCGCCGTCGACATCCAGGTGAACCCGATGCCGAGCGGGACCATCTGCAACCTCGTGGGCTATTTCGTCCCACTCACCACCGTCCTGGCCGAGCCACTGGGCAACCGGGTGGTGGTGGGCCCCGACGCGGGGGCGATCTCCGCCACCTCCGTGGCCTCTGCCTGAGATGGACCCCGGAGGCCTCGCCAGCCACCCGTCCGGACTCAGATCACGACGCCTGATCGGAGCCGTCGCGGTGGTGGCGGCCGTCGCGGTGGTGGCGGGGGTGTCGCTCGCGGTGCATCTCGGCCTCCTGGGTGGCTCGGGCCAGACGCCCGGGGAGTGGCAGGTGGTCAACTTCCCCACCGGCTTCAGCGCGGACACCATCGCCTGCTCCGGCGCCGACGACTGCTGGGTGCTGGCCACGACCACGAGCACGCCCACCAACCCGAGCGCCACCCCGGCCACGAGTGCGATCTGGCACTACTCGGGCGGGGGCTGGACCAGGGCCACGCTTGCGGCGCCGGGAACTCTCGAGGGGCTGAGCTGCGTCGACGCAACCGATTGCGGGGCGGTCGGCGACCATTACACGGTTCCGCCCGGCGCCAACGACGGGGTGGTGCAGCCGCTTCTCGAGCACAGCGACGGGGCGGCCTTCACCACCGTGGCCGGGCCCGTGGTGAGCGGCGACGCCGACGTCCTGACCGCCGTCACCTGCGTGAACGCCGACGGCTGCTGGGCGGTGGGCACGGTGGAAGGCGCGGCCTGGGACCTGGTGGGCACACCACCTCCGGAGACGACTCCGCCGCTCATCGAGCACTACACCGGCGCCGCGTGGACCGTTGTCGCCGGACCGCCGGTGGGCAATGGGGGTGTGGGGCTCGAGGCGGTCACCTGTCTCCCGTCGACGGACCGCTGCCACGCCGTCGGAGGCACTCTGGTCGAGACGCTCGACGGCGCCTGAGGGCTCGCGGCCACTCTCCGCGCCCCCGCCTCGGACACGCCGAGGCTCGAAGTCGCGATCATGGGCGGGATGGAGCCCTCCCCCTCGCCCCGCCGCGACGACCTGCGCAACGTCGCGATCATCGCCCACGTCGACCACGGCAAGACCACCCTGGTCGACGGCATGCTCAAGCAGTCGCGCGTCTTCGGCGCCCACGAGCAGGTGGGGGAGCTGATCCTCGACACCAACGAGCTGGAGCGGGAGAAGGGCATCACCATCCTCGCCAAGGCCACCTCGATCCGCTACCACGGCATCAAGCTCAACATCATCGACACCCCCGGCCACGCCGACTTCGGCGGCGAGGTGGAGCGGGTGCTGGGGATGGCCGAGGGATGCCTGCTCCTCGTCGACGCCGTGGACGGGCCGATGCCGCAGACCCGTGTCGTCCTCCGCCAGGCGCTGCAGCTCGGTCTGCGCCCGATCATCGTCATCAACAAGATCGACCGGGTCAACGCGCGCCCGGCGGAGACGGTGGAGGCCACCCACGACCTTCTCCTCGAGCTGGCCCGCGACCCCGAGCAGCTCGACTGCCCGGTCATCTACACCAATGCCCGGGAGGGCACCGCCACCGTCGACCTGCGCCAGGAGGGGACCACGCTCGAGCCGCTCCTCGACGCCATCGTCGACCACATCGCGCCCCCCACCGGCGACCCGGAGGGCAGCCTCCAGCTGATGGTCAGCAACCTCGATCACGACAACTGGAGCGGGCGACTGGCCATGGGTCGGATCGCCCGGGGCCGGATCGCCCCCGGCGACACCGTGGTGGTGTGCACCGCGGAGGGGACCGGACCCCGGCAGCGGATCGCCTCCGTGCTCTCCGTCGAGGCATTGCAGCGGCTCCCCGCCGAGCAGGCCTCGGCCGGCGACATCGTCTACGTCAGCGGGCTTCCCGACGTCGCCATCGGCGACACCATCGCCGACCCGGAGCGCCCCGAGGCCCTCCCCCGGCTCTCCGTCGGCGAGCCCACCCTGCGGATGCAGTTCTCGGTCAACCAGTCCCCGTTCGCGGGCCAGGAGGGCACCCTGAGCAGCACCTCGCGACAGCTGCGCGCCCGCCTCCAGCGCGAGCTGCTCACCAACGTCGCACTCCGCGTCGCGGACGGCCCCACCGCCGACATCTTCGACGTCAGCGGCCGCGGCGAGCTGCACCTCGCCATCCTGGTGGAGACGATGCGCCGGGAGGGCTACGAGTTCGAGGTCTCGCGTCCCGCGGTCATCACCCGGGAGGTCAACGGCCACCGCCACGAGCCGGTGGAGGAATGCGTCATCGACTGCGACACCAACTCGGTGGGCACGATCACCGAGACCCTGGGGGCGCGGGGGGCGGCGCTCCAGCAGATGCGCACCGACGCCGGGCGCGGCGCCCGGCTCATCTACCACGCGCCCACCCGCGCCCTGATCGGGCTGCGCAGCCAGATCCTCACCCTCACCCGCGGCACCGGGGTGCTGGCTTCCCGAGTGGTGGGCTGGGAGCCGTGGCGCCAGCTGCCCGCCACCACCCGCAACGGGGTGGTGGCCGCCAGTCAGAGCGGCACCGCGGTCGCCTACGGGCTGCTCTCGCTGCAGGAGCGCGGCCAGCCCTTCATCGGCCCGGGCACGGCCGTGTACGAGGGGATGATCGTGGGCCTCAACCGGCGTCCCGGGGACATCCACGTCAACGTCACCAAGCAGAAGCAGAAGACCAACATCCGCTCCTCGACCGAGGACTTCACCATCAAGCTCACCCCGCCCCGGCAGATGTCGCTGGAGGAGTGCCTCGACTTCATCGCCGACGACGAGCTGGTGGAGGTCACCCCCAAGGGCATCCGGATGCGCAAGCGGATCCTCGACTTCAACCTCCGGATCAAGGCACGCAAGCGCGGAGGGGTCGAGTGACGGCGTGTGCGACGGCCCGCCTCAGCGGATGTACATGAAGGAGCGGCGCAGCACGTCGAGGTTCTCGACGGCGGCCTGGGTGCCGCGGATGACGCAGCCCGACGGATCGGCGGCGACCGTGACCGGGCAGCCGGCCTGGATGCCCAGGTAGCGGTCCAGCCCCTCCAGCCGGGCGCCGCCCCCGCAGAGGGTGATCCCCTCCTCCTCGATCTCTCGACGGAGCGCGGCCGGGGTCTCGTCGAGCACCTCGGCGATGCCATGGGCGATCTGGCGGGCGTGGGCGTCGACCAGGTCGGCGACCTCCACGGAGGCGACTCTCAGCGTCGTCGCCTCGGTCCCCGAACCGGCGGGCACCGGCATCCGCCGCTCCTCGTGGGGCCCGACGCAGGCGAGCGAGGCGACCACGTCCTCGGCAACCGCGGGCTCGAGAGCGACGCCGTGCCGCAGCTGGAGACGCTCGGCGACCGCGGCGCGGAGGGCGTCGCCCGCGGCGGTGAGGGTGCGCCCCGCGATGGTCCCCTCGGAGACCAGGCTCGCGATGTCGACGGTCCCGGCTCCGACGTCGACCACCAGGTGGCCGCGGCTCCCGCTGGGGAGGTGACCCGCCCCCATCGCGGCGGCGGTCGGCGAGTCGATCAGGTAGGCGGTCCTGGTGCCGACCCGGGCGCAGATCTCGAGGATGGCGAGACGGTCGTCCCCCCCATCGCCGGGCAGATGGCGATGACCACGTCGGGGCGGAAGATGCGCTGCCGCCCGGCGGCGCGGTTGACGACCTGGTTGAGCAGGGCCGAGAGCGCGTCGCGGTCGGCGACCCTCCCCGCCCCGAGAGGGCGGACCATCTCGATCTCGGCGTCGTGGGCCATCTCCGCGGCCGCCAGCCCCGCGGCGGCGTAGCCGCGGCGGCGATGACGGGCGACCACCGACGGCTCGATGAACGTCGGCCCCTCGCCGCGGACCACGGCGCGCAGGCTGCCTGCGCCGAGGTCGATCCCCAGCCGCTTGCCCAGCACCCCTGCGCCCTCCGCTCAGTCGCCGATGACGCCGGAGAGATCGTGGGACATGGTCTCGCCGGGCTCGGGACGGACCCGCTCCAGCCCGGCCCCGAGGGAGCGCAGCTTGGTCTCCAGGTTCTCGTAGCCGCGGTCGAGGTGAAAGACGCCCTCCAGCTCGGTGGTGCCCTCGGCGCAGAGCGCGGCGATGACCAGGGCGGCCCCGCTGCGGATGTCGGGCACGGTGACGGCGGCGCCGTGGAGACGGCTGGGCCCGGTGATGATCGCGCTCCGACCCTCGACGGCGATGCGGGCGCCCATCTTGGCCAGCTCGCCGACGTGGCGGAATCGGTTCTCGTAGAGCGACTCGCTGATGATGCTCATGCCCTCGGCCTGGGTCATCAGGGCTCCGAACTGAGGCTGGAGGTCGGTGGCGAAGCCCGGGTGCGGCCAGGTGGTGACGTCGACCGCCCGGAGCCGGCCGCCGGTGACCCGGACGTGGGTTCCGCCCTCGACCACGCTGCACCCGGCCGCCTGCAGCTTGTTGATCAGGAAGCGAAGGTCGGTGGGGCGCATCCCCGCGACCACCACGTCGCCTCCGGTCGCCGCCGCCGCGGTCATGTAGGTGCCCGCCTCGACGTAGTCGGTGGTCACCCGGTGGTGGGTCCCGTGGAGGAGTGCGGTCTGGCCCTCGACGACGATGAGCTCGCTGCCGGCGCCGCTGATCCGGGCGCCCATCGCCACCAGGCAGCGGGCGAGGTCGTAGACGTGGGGCTCGCGGGCGGCGTTGCTGATCACCGTGATGCCGTCGGCCAGCACCGCGGCCATCATCAGGTTCTCGGTCCCGGTGACGGTGGGCATGTCGAGGTAGATGTGGGCACCGTGCAGGCGGCGGGCGCGGGCCACGAAGCTGGTGCCGGTCTCGGTGACCTCGGCGCCCATGAGCCGCAGCCCCTCGAGGTGCTGCTCCACCCGGCGCATCCCGATGTCGTCGCCGCCGGGCTTGGCGATCTCCGCCTCGCCCGCCCGCCCCACCAGGGCCCCGAGGAGCAGGAACGACCCGCGCAGCCGGCGGGTCAGGTCGGCGCCCACCTCCGCCACCTGCAGCCCCCCGGCATGGACCCGCCAGCGGCCGGTGTCGACCCGCTCGACCTCGACCCCCAGGTGGCGGAGCATCGCCGCCATGGTCCCGATGTCCTCGATGTCGGGGACGTTGTCCAGCTCCAGGGGCTGGTCGGTGAGCAGCGCCGCGGCCATGACCGGGAGGGCCGCGTTCTTGCTGCCGGAGATCGCGACCTCCCCGGTGAGCGGCCCGCCGCCGGTGATGCGCAGCAGGTCCATCGCGCCTACGGTACATGAGCGGGGAGGGGAGCAACGCGCCCCGCCGGCCCCCTCACCGATCGCGTCACTCACGTCGCAAGTCACCAGCCGCCCCGGATGGGGGAGAATCGGGGGGAGGCCCCTACCCGGAGGACACCATGGCGACGGCGACGGCAACCCCCCTGAGCAAACTGGAAGAGATCCTCGGCGAGGACGCCCAGGACCTGCTGGAGCACCGCTGCCAGACGGTGAGCCGCGACCAACTGCACCTCCCCGGCCCCGACTTCGTCGACCGGGTGTGGGCGGTGAGCGACCGCAACCCGCGGGTGCTGCGCAGCCTCCAGACGCTCTTCGGGAACGGCCGCCTGGCCGGCACCGGCTACGTCTCGATCCTCCCCGTCGACCAGGGCATCGAGCACTCCGCGGGCGCCTCCTTCGCGCCCAACCCCATCTACTTCGACGGCGAGAAGATCGTCGAGCTGGCCGTCGAGGGCGGCTGCAACGCGGTGGCCTCCACCTTCGGCGTGCTCGGATCGGTCTCCCGGAAGTGGGCTCACAAGATCCCCTTCATCGTCAAGCTCAACCACAACGAGCTGCTCACCTACCCGAACAAGTACGACCAGGTGATGTTCGGCACCGTCGAGCAGGCCTGGAACATGGGCGCGGTCGCGGTGGGCGCCACCATCTACTTCGGCTCCGAGGAGTCGACCCGGCAGATGCAGGAGGTCGCCGTCGCCTTCGCCGAGGCCCACGAGCTGGGCATGGCCACCATCCTCTGGTGCTACCTGCGCAACTCCGCCTTCGCCGCCGACGGCACCGACTTCGGCGTCGCCGCGGACCTCACCGGCCAGGCCAACCACCTCGGCGTGACCATCGAGGCGGACATCATCAAGCAGAAGCTGCCCGAGACCAACGGCGGCTACACCGCCCTCAAGTTCGGCAAGACCAGCAAGCTCGTCTACGAGAAGCTGACCACCCCCCACCCCATCGACCTCACCCGCTACCAGGTGGTCAACTGCTACATGGGCCGGGCCGGGCTGATCAACTCCGGCGGCGCCTCGTCGGGGGCGACCGACCTCAAGGAGGCGGTGCGCACCGCGGTGATCAACAAGCGGGCCGGGGGCACCGGGCTGATCAGCGGACGCAAGGCGTTCCAGCGGCCGATGGCCGAGGGCGTCGGCCTGCTCAACGCCATCCAGGACGTCTACCTCAACGAGGCCGTCACCGTCGCCTGAGCCTCGAGCGTGTAACCCGCCGGACAGGCGGGTACCGTAGCCTCAGCAACAGCGCATCTCCCATCTGGAGGGAACGATCCCAGATGTTCAACATGAACGGGGGCGTGGGGGGTGGCGGCTCCAACCGCCGCCGCCTCTACAACCCCTTCGGCGAGACCCAGGGCTGGTCCAACCCCGCCCTGCAGGGGGCGATCAGCGTCCCCGAGAAGGTGATGGGCCTGACCTGCCTGCTGATCGCCTGCGCCATCGGTGGGGTCGCGCTGGGAGCGGCGGGGCTCAACACCGACCTGGCGAGCAACAGCCTGCTCTGGTTCATCGCCATGTTCGTCCTGGTGTTCGCCACCCAGATGCTGGCCGGGCAGCCGGTCCTCGGCATGACCCTCTTCCTCGCCTTCGGGGTGGTCACCGGGATCGTGATCGCGCCGCTGCTGCAGGCCCTCCAGCAGGGAGGGGATCAGAAGATCGTCTACGAGGCGCTGGCGGCGACCGCCGCGGTCACCGGCGGGGTCACGATCTACGCTCGGACCACCAGCCGCGACTTCAGCCGGATGGGGGGCTGGCTCTTCGGCGCCCTGATCGGGGTGGTGGTGGCGATGGTGGTCGGCCTCTTCATCCAGTCGACCGCCTTCCAGATCTTCATCTCGGCCGCGGCGTGCGTGCTCTTCTCGCTCTTCCTCCTCTACGACGTGCAGCGGGTGATCATGACCCGGCAGGGCCCCCCGGGCAGCGCGATCCGGATGGCCCTCAGCGTCTACCTGGACATCTTCAACCTCTTCCTCAACCTGCTGATGATCCTGATGATGACCCAGGGCGGAGGCAGCTCCCGCCGCTGACGGTGATCTCCGGTCCCAGCCCGTCCGTGACCTTCGGCCGTGCAGGCTGAGGGCCACGGGACGTGGCCGGGGCCCCCGGGGTGGGTCACCATGGAGAGATGGCAACATCTGCTCTCCTGACCCGTCTCCCCACCGCACCGCGCGAGATCACCGAGGTCGCCGCCGAGATGGGGATCGGCCCCGACCTCCTGGAGCCGTACGGTCGCGGCGTCGCCAAGATCCGCCTGGAGGCGCTCGGGGCACTGCCGGCGGCGAGGCGCGCGCGCTACGTGGTGGTGACCGCGATCACCCCCACCCCGCTCGGCGAGGGCAAGACGGTGACCACCATCGGGCTGGGCGACGGCCTGCGCCGCACCGGCCGGCGCGCGGTGCTCTCGCTCCGCCAGGGGTCGATGGGGCCCACCTTCGGGATCAAGGGCGGGGCCGCGGGCGGCGGGCGCAGCACCCTGGTCCCCTTCGACCGGGTCGCCCTCCATCTCACCGGCGACATGCACGCGGTCACCGCCGCCCACAACCTGCTCGCCGCCATGGTCGACAACCACCTCTACCATGGCAAC
The DNA here is from genome assembly GCA_963803165.1 of uncultured Chloroflexia bacterium. GTDB lineage: Bacteria > Chloroflexota > Dormibacteria > Aeolococcales > Aeolococcaceae > Changshengia. The sequence continues at coordinate 80,317 of CAWDLK010000004.1, forward strand.
GCCCTCGACCTCGATCCCGCCACCATCTCCTGGCCGCGCGTCCTCGACGTCGACGACCGCGCCCTGCGCAGCATCGTGATCGGACTCGGCGAGCCCCAGGACGGGGTGCCCCGGCAGAGCGGCTTCGACATCACCGCAGCCTCCGAGGTGATGGCGATCCTCGCCCTCTCCACCTCGCTGGCCGACCTGCGCGCCCGGCTGGGTCGCGTCGTCGTCGGGCACAGCCGCACCGGCAAGCCGGTCACCGCGGAGGACCTCCACGCGGCCGGGGCGATGACGGTGATGATGCGCGAGGCGCTCCAGCCCAACCTGCTCCAGACGCAGGAGGGCACCCCGGCGATCGTCCATGCCGGGCCCTTCGGCAACATCGCCCACGGCAACTCGTCGGTGCTCGGCGACATGATCGGCATCCGGGCCGGCGACTTCCTGGTCACCGAGGCCGGCTTCGGCGCCGACATGGGCGCGGAGCGCTTCTTCGACATCAAGTGCCGCGTGAGCGGGCTGCGCCCCGACGCCGCCGTCGTCGTCGCCACGGTGCGCGCCCTCAAGGCCCACTCCGGGAAGCACCACGTCGCGTCGGGCCGCGCCCTCCCGCCCGAGCTGTTCGAGGAGCACCCGGACGAGGTCGTCACCGGCGGCGCCAACCTGCGCAAGCAGATCGAGAACTGCCGCCTCTTCGGGGTGCCGGTGGTGGTCGCCATCAACGCCCACCCCGAGGACCACGCGTCGGAGCACGCCGCCATCCGCGCCATCGCCGGGGAGATGGGCGCCCGCTGTGCCGTCGCCACCGGCTATGCGGACGGTGGCGAGGGGGTGATGGAGCTCGCCGAGGCGGTCGCCGCGGCCACCGACGAGCCGAGCGACTTCCGCATGCTCTACCCGGACGGTGCCTCGCTCGAGGAGAAGGTCGAGCTGGTCGCGAGCCGGGTGTACGGGGCCGCCGCGGTCAGCTACGAGGGCCGGGCCGCCCAACAGCTCCGTCAGTGCGAGCGGGACGGCCTCGGCAACCTCCCGGTCTGCATCGCCAAGACCCATCTGAGCCTCTCCTCCGACCCGCGGCTCAAGGGGGCGCCCACCGGGTGGACGCTGCCCATCCGCGAGGTGAGGGCGGCCGCGGGAGCGGGCTTCGTCTACCTCAAGAGCGGCGAGATCCGCACCATGCCCGGGCTGTCCGCCAAGCCGGTCGCCGAGCAGGTCGACATCGACGCGGCCGGCGAGATCGTCGGGCTCTTCTGAGCGGAGCGCGGGCCGCCCGGCCGGGGGATGCTCCGGGGAGGGGGGGCGGGCACCGGCGATGCCGATCCTCTCGCACCCCGGACCACCATGACCTACCATGGGCGCGACCGAGGCGACCGCACCGTGGGCGGCCCGGCCGGGAGCTGGGGAGGGGGACCGCGGTCCGGCGGCGGGACGATCGTCTCCACAGAGGAAGCGCGCACCCGAACGGCTGAGCTCCAGGGGAACGCCGATGAAAGCTGACACCGGAGGCCTCGACCCACAGGGTCAGGCGAGCCAGGCACCGGGATACCCGGTCGGCCCAATCCTCCAGAACGCGCCTCCTCCCCACGAGGCGACCCCGCCCCGGGCCTCCGCGATGCCGCCACAGCCTCCGCCGTACCCGCCGCCGTACCCGCCCCCGTCGCCCCCCACCGGCCCACCCGCGGGGCCCTGGGGCGGCGCACCCGCCGGCCCGCCGCAGCCACCCGCCCCGCCGTCCGGACCGGGCACCCCGGGGGGGCCCCCGCCGGCGTGGTCCCCTCCTCCACCGCCACCCCGGCAGGGCAACCGGATGATGGCGCTGATCGCCGGGGGCGCCGTGGTGGTGGTGATCCTCGCCTACTTCGGGATCGCCGCCGCCGCCAAGCTGCCCCCCTTCAAGGCCACGGCCACGCCGACCCCGATCGCCGGCTGCCCGAGCGGCGATCACCTCCAGGCCGGCGTGTGCGTCAGGGCGACCGCGACGCCCACCACCACTCCGAGGACCTCCCCGAGCCCTGAGGCCACCCCCTCCCCCTCGGCGTCGCTGACCCCGCTGGCGCACATCCTGCCCAGCTACATCACCGGGGCCTCCAGCGACAGCTGCGAGGTGGAGCCCAGCCCCGCCTACGTCGCCACCGCCGCCAGCGACGAGGAGCTCTGTGACCTGAGCCAGAACTCGAACGTCCCCGAGGACTACGTCCTCTACGTGGGCTTTCCGAGTGAGAGCCCGGCGACCGCCTACTACAGCTCCCTGCTCTCGACCAACGGGATGGAAGCGGGCCAGGGGGACTGCTCCGACCTCAGCATGGCCAGCACCGCCGACGCCAGCTCGCAGTACTGCGAGGGCTCCTACACCACCAGCGCCAGCAGCGGCTCCGACTTCGTGTTCAGCGGCAACGTGAACTTCGACCTGGGCAGCGACAACCCGGTCTCCAGCCTCGACGCGTGCTCGGGGGCGTCCTCCGCCGACGTGCTCGGCTTCACCGACCCCACCTACGCCGCGATCGGGGTGGCCATCTCCTGCACCGGAACCGAGCTGGACTCCGACGTCAACGACGACTTCACCGCCGGCGACTTCTTCCTGGGCAGCTGACCGGGCCGTCGGCCACCGCGGCTCAGGGGTTGGCCGGAGGGACCCCCGCCCCGTGATCCCGCCGCTGGCGGCGCACCTCGGCAACCCGGAGGCGGTAGAGGGCGCGCTCCAGCTTGGCCGCGGCCATGGCATCGCTGACGTTCTCGGCGAGGAGCTCCTCGGCGGCACGGCGCGACGCCTCGGCCCGGGCCTGATCGATGTCCTCCGCCCGCTCGGCGGCGTCCGCCAGGATGACGACCTTCTCGGGGAGCACCTCCAGGAATCCGCCGGAGACGAAGAGGTACTCCTCCACCCCCTCGTTGCGCACCATCACCTCCCCGGTGCGCAGCGGGGTGAGCAGGGGGATGTGGTGCGGCAGCACGCCCAGGTCGCCCGCCGCCCCCGGGGCGAGCACGAAGTCCGCCTCCTGGGAGAGCACCCGCCCCTCGGCGGTGACCAGCTCGACCTGGAGCTTCGCCATCAGCCGCCGGCGCCTCCCCCCTCGGCCCCCTCGCCGCCCAGCTCGTGGCCCCTGGCCACCGCCTGGTCGATGGTGCCGACCATGTAGAAGGCGTCCTCGGGGAGCTGGTCGTGCTGCCCGTCGAGGATCTCGCCGAAGCCGCGGATGGTCTCCTCCAGCTTCACGTAGATGCCGGGGCGGCCGGTGAAGACCTCGGCGACCTTGAAGGGCTGGGAGAGGAACCGCTGCACCCGCCGGGCCCGCTGAACGGTGAGCTTCTGATCGTCGGTCAGCTCCTCCTGGCCGAGGATGGCGATGATGTCCTGGAGGTCCTTGTACTCCTGGAGGATCCGCTTCACCCCGGTGGCGACGCGGTAGTGCTCCTCGCCGACGATCCGGGGATCGAGGGCGCGGCTCGTCGAGTCGAGAGGGTCCACGGCGGGGTAGATGCCGATCTCGGTGAGGGATCGGGAGAGGGAGACGGTCGCCCCCAGGTGGGCGAAGGTCGTGGCCACCGCCGGGTCGGTGAAGTCGTCGGCGGGAACGTAGACCGCCTGCACCGAGGTGATCGAGCCCTTCCGGGTCGAGGTGATCCGCTCCTCGAGGTCGCCCATCTCGGTGGCCAGGGTCGGCTGATAGCCGACCGCGCTCGGCATCCGGCCGAGCAGCGCCGACACCTCGGCCCCGGCCAGGACGTAGCGGAAGATGTTGTCGATGAAGAGCAGGACGTCGGCGCTCTTCTCGTCGCGGAAGTACTCGGCCAGGGTGAGCCCGGTCAGCGCCACCCGGGCCCGGGCCCCGGGCGGCTCGTTCATCTGCCCGAAGACCAGCGCGGTCCGGTCCAGCACGCCCGAATCCTTCATGTCGCCGTAGAGGTCGCGGCCCTCGCGGGTGCGCTCACCGACCCCGGCGAAGACCGAGTAGCCGCTGTGCTCCTCGGCGATGTTGCGGATCATCTCGTTGACCACCACGGTCTTGCCCACGCCCGCGCCGCCGAAGAGGCCGATCTTGGACCCCTTGGAGAACGGGCAGATCAGGTCGATGACCTTGATCCCGGTCTCCAGGATCTGCTGGCTCACGTCCTGCTCGCTGACCGGGGGCGGCTTGCGGTGGATGGGATGGCGCTCCGCCTCGGGCGCCGGCATCCCGTCGATGGGGTCTCCGATGACGTTGAACATCCGGCCCAGGGTCACCTCCCCCACCGGGACGGTGATCGGCTGACCCGTGCTGGTCACCTCGTCGCCGCGGCGCAACCCGTCGGTCGAGTCCATGGCGATGGTGCGGACGACGCCGTTGCCCAGATCCTGCTGCACCTCCAGGACCAGCCGCCGGCCGCCCTCGCGGGCGAACTCGAGGGCGTCGTAGGTCCGCGGCAGCCGTCCGCCCGCGAAGGACACGTCGACGACCGGCCCCATGACCTGAACGATCCGGCCCTTGCCGGTGACTGTCTCCCGAACTGCCATTTGTCCCCTGACTCCTTAGAATCTGGCGCTCAGGCCTCGAGCGCGGTGGCCCCGCTGACCACCTCCATCAGCTCGGTGGTGATGCTGGCCTGGCGGGCCTTGTTGGCGGTGAGGGTGAGGCTCTGGATCAGATCGCCGGCATTCTCCTCGGCGTTGTGCATGGCCATGACCCGGGCGGCCTGCTCGCTGGCGAGGTTCTCGAGCACGGCGCGATACACCTGGGCCTCCACGTAGCGGGGCAGCAGGGCGTCGAGGACCTCGTAGGAGTCGGGCTCGTACTCGAAGTCCGCCGCCGTGCGAAAGACCTGGGCGGGCGGCGTGACCGGGAGCAGGCGCTGCAGCGTCGCCTCCTGCCGGCCCGCGCTCACGAAGCGCGCGTAGACGAGGTCCACCTGGTCGCACCTCTCCTCCTCGTAGCGCTGCAGGGCGGTGCGGATCGCGGGCAGGACGGTGGCCAGGGTGGGCCGGTCGCCGTAGTTGCTCACGTCGGAGATCAGGTCGCGGCGCAGCCGGCGCATCGCGTCCCGGCCCCGGCGTCCGATGGTCACCACCTCCACCGGGACGCCGCCCGCGGCGGTCTCCCGGAGCGCGACCCGGATGCTGTTGCTGTTGAGGCCCCCCACCAGGCCGCGGTCGCTGGTGACCAGGATCAGGCAGCGCCGGGCGACCGGTCGCACCGCCAGGTAGGGATGCGCATAGCCGGCGTTGCGGGCCATCAGCTCGGCCATCACCCCGCTCAGCTCGTCCGCGTAGGGGCGAGCGTTCTGCATCCGCTCCTGGGCGCGGCGCAGCTTGGAGGCGGCCACCAGCTCCATCGCCTTGGTGATCTTCTGGGTGTTGCCGACCGTCCTGATGCGACGGCGGAGGTCGCGAAGGCTGGGCATCAGTGCGTCACCACTACGCGTAGCCCTTCTTGAAGTCCTCGATCGCCGCCTTGAGCTTGGTCTCGAGCTCCGCGGACACCGACCCCTCGGCGATGATCGCCTGCTCCAGCTCGGGGTGGCTCTGCTCCAGGTGGCGGAGCAGGGAGCGCTCGAAGTCGGAGACCCGGTTGACCGGGACGTCGTCCAGGTAGCCCCGGGTGCCCGCGAAGATGGCCATCACCTGGCGGGCGAAGGGGACCGGCGCGTACTGCGGCTGGTTGAGCAGCTCGGTCATGCGCTGGCCCCGCTCCAGGGTGGCCCGGGTGCGCTTGTCGAGGTCGGCCGCGAACTGGGAGAAGGCCTTGAGCTCGCCGTACTGGGCCAGGTCGAGCTTGAGCTGGCCGGCCACCTGCTTCATCGCCTTGGTCTGGGCCGCCGAGCCCACCCGGGAGACCGAGAGGCCGACGTTGATGGCCGGACGGGTGCCGGCGTTGAAGAGGTCGGTCTCCAGGTAGATCTGGCCGTCGGTGATGGAGATGACGTTGGTCGGGATGTAGGCGGAGACGTCGTTGGCCTTGGTCTCGATGATGGGCAACGCGGTGAGGGTGCCGCCGCCCTGGTCGTCGGACATCCGTGCCGAGCGCTCCAGCAGCCGGCTGTGCAGGTAGAAGACGTCACCCGGGTAGGCCTCGCGCGAGGGGGGCCGGCGCAGCAGCAGGGAGAGCTGCCGGTAGGCGTCGGCGTGCTTGCTGAGGTCGTCGTAGACGATCAGCGCGTGCCGCCCCTTCTGCATGAACCACTCGCCCATGGCGCAGCCCGCGTAGGGGGCGATGTACTGCAGCGGGGCGGGGTCGGCGGCGGTGGCGGCGATGATGGTCGTGTATTCCATCGCCCCGAACTGCTGGAGGGTGGCGGCGACCTGGGCCACGGTGGCGGCCCGCTGGCCCACCGCGACGTAGATGCAGGTGACGTCGCCGCCCTTCTGGTTGATGATGGCATCCAGGGCGATGGCGGTCTTGCCGGTCTGGCGGTCGCCGATGATGAGCTCGCGCTGCCCCCGTCCGATGGCGAACATCGAGTTCGATCGCCTTGATCCCGGTCTGCAGCGGCGCGGTCACGCCCTGGCGCAGCAGCACCCCGGGGGCGATCCGCTCCAGCGGCATGCTGTCCGAGGTCTCGATGGGGCCGCGGCCGTCGATGGGCTGGCCGAGGGGGTCGAGGATGCGACCGATCACCGCCTCGCCGGCCGGCACCTGGGCGATCCGCCCGGTGGTGCGGACGCTGTCCCCCTCCTGGAGGTGCTCGTACGGTCCGAGGAGCACGGCGCCGACCCCGTCGTCGCGGAGGTCGAGGGCCAGACCGAGGACGGTGCCCTGGCCGTCGGGGCCGGGGAAGGCGAGCAGCTCGCCCGACATCGCCTCCTCCAGGCCGTAGATGCGGGCGATGCCGTCGCTCACCGACGTCACCACCCCCTCGCTGGCCTCCACCACGGCGGCATCGAAGCTCGCGATGCGCCGCTTCAGGATGTCGCCGATCTCGTCACTGCGTATTGCCATGGCTGGGTGTGTCCCTGACCTCCGATCAGGCCATCGCGGCCTGGAGCTGCTGAAGATGGCTGTGAACGCTGTCGTCGATGACCCGGTCGCCCATCCGGATCACCAGCCCCCCGATCATCTGGGGGTCGTGGACCGCCTCGACCCGGACCGGCCGGCCGAAGCGGACGGTCAGCACCCCCTCGATGTGGCGGGACGCGGTGCGGCTGAGGGGCACCGCCGACGTGACCACGATGCGGAGCACGCCCTGGGCGGCGTCGGCCATGGCCCGGTACTCGGCGACCACGTCGGCGAGCAGCCCGAAGCGGCCGTGGGCCACCAGGAGCCGGATCAGGTTGGCGGCCGGCGCGGACATCCCCTCGAGGAGCCCGTCCAGGGCAGCGCTCCGCTCGTCGATGGTGACCCGGGGATTGGCCATCACCGCCCGGACCCGGGCGTCGCCGAGCAGATCGCGAGCCCGCTCCAGCTCGGCGGCGATGGGATCGACGCTGACCCGCTCACGCGCCACCGCGTAGCAGGCCTCCGCGTAACGGCGGGCGAGCGCGGCGGGCATCAGCGCGGCTCCCTCGGCACGCTCATCGGGGCAGGCTCTCCAGCGACTGCAGGGAGCGCTCGATCAGCTTGCGGTGGGTCTCCGCATCCATGGCGTCGCCGAGCACCCGGGCCGCGGCGGTCACCACCAGGGCCCCGACCTGGGTGCGCAGCTCGCGGAGCGCCCGATCGCGCTCGGCGACGATGTCGGCCCGAGCCTGCTCGCCGAAGGCCCTGGCCTCCTCGCGGGCCTTGGCCCGGACCTCGTCCGCCTCGGCGGCCGCCTCGCGGTGAGCCCGGTCGGTGATCTCCCGGGCCTGCACCCGCGCCTCCTCGAGCAGCTTCTCGACCTCGGCGCGCACGTCGGCGAGCCGCTTCTCGGCCTCCTGGGCCTGCTGCAGCCCCGCCTCGATCGCCTGCTCGCGCTGCTCGGCCATCCTGATCACCCGGGGATAGACCCAGCGCCAGAGCGCGCCGACCATGAGCAGGAAGGCGATCGCCTCGGCGATCAGGGTCCCGTTCGGGGAGAGCAGCCCGGCGGACGCGGCGACGACGTGCATGGGCGACCCTTACTTCGTCTGGGCGCCGTAGCTGACGATGAAGAAGAAGCCCAGCACGAGGTTGATGAAGTACATCGCCTCGACCAGGCCGACGATCAGGAACATGATGACCGTGAGCCGGCCCTGGGCCTCCGGCTGGCGGGCGGTGCCCTGGATGGTCGCGTTGCCGGCCAGCCCGTCACCGATGGCAGCGCCGATGGCGCCCCCGCCGAGGGCGAGACCGGCGGCGATCAGCGCCCCGGCCAGGATGATCGAGTGAGCGTTCACGGCGTCGGCAAGCAGTGGCATCGGGTCCTTCTCTCCTGTGGTGCTTTAGGCGGGGCTGCGGGCCTCACGACCCGCCTCCGCGACCCCCTCGCGGGCCTGGCCGAAATAGATGATGGTGAGCAGCATGAAGATGAAGGCCTGGATGCTGCCGATGAAGAGGACGTCGAAGAGCTTCCACACGGTCATCCCGACGATCGCCAGCGGGGAGAGCGCGGTGGTGATCGCGGAGGCTCCGAACCAGGCCTGGAAGAGCGACCCCAGCAGGTAGACCATCACCACCCCGGCGAAGATGTTGCCGAAAAGTCGGAGGGCCAGGGTGATGGGCTTGACCACCTCCTCGATGATGGTGAGGGGTGGGTAGGGGGCGCGGAGGTAGTGACGGAGGTAACCGCCCAGACCTCGAACGCGCACCGCGTAGGCCTGGCTCATGATGAAGACCACCAGACCCATGGCGAGGGGCAGGTTGAGGTCGGCGTTGGCCGGCTCGACCGGCTGCTGGAGCGGGAAGAAGTCCAGCCAGTTGGCCACCAGGATGAAGAAGCCGACGGTCGCTGCGAGGGGCAGGACGAAGGTGGGGGCGTCGTCACCCACGGTGTCGCGGATCAGGTTCCTGACGTAGCCGAGGAAGAGCTCGAAGACCATCTGCAGCCGTCCCGGCTTGCCGCTGCGGACGGTCCGGGCCAGGGTCAGCCCGATCGCCAGGGTCACCGCGATGGCGATGGCCGAGGAGATCAGGGTGTCGAGGTCGTAGGTGCAGAGGAAGCCGCCGCCTCCGCAGAGGCTGACGATGGGGTGGTTGCCGGGCGCGGTGTCGGCGAGCAGCGTGCCGATCATCGGGTGCGCAGCACCTCGCGAAGCGAGGCCCCCGAGAGCACCAGCTGGGCGACCGCCATGCCCAGCGCGACCAGGATCGCCCGCTCCCAGCCCAGGACGAAGCCGCTGGCCACCGCGAGCAGGGTGAGGAAGAGCAGCCGCAGCAGGCTGGTGGCCGCGAAGGCGACGCCGAGCCCGAGCAGGCGCACCGCCAGGAAGCCGTTGGCGGCGCCCAGGCAGAGGCCCAGGGCGAGGGCCACGCCGCCCAGCGGCTGGCCGAGGACGGCGGCCACCACCAGCGCCGCCACGGCGGCCCCCGCACAGGCGCCGGCGGTCACGTTGAGCGCGTGGCGCGGGGCGGCGGTGACGTCCACGGCCGGAGCGGCCAGCTGAGCCGGCATCAGAGGTACCTCTTCAGCTGCGCCCGGAGGCCCGCGGCCGCACCGGCCACGCCGCCCAGCAGGCCGAGCAGGAGGAAGAGCGGGCTGGTGCCGGTGAGCCTGTCGAGCAGCAGCCCGGCGATGAGGGGGACGGCGACCACCACGGCGAGGAAGACGCCGAGGCCGATCAGCTCGGTTCCCGAGAGGCCGCGGTCCGGGTCAGCGGGCATGGCGGCAGGCGCGCCGGCACAGTCCGAAGAGCTTGCCGTCGTCACCGCGAAGCCGAATTCCAGCCCGGCTCCGCTCAGGTAGGCGAGCACGGCGGCAACTTAGCACAGGGGGACTCCTGGCCGCCCCTCAGCGCAGAGATCCCGACCCATGGTCACAGCCTACAGGCCTCACCGGCACTCCGCCCAGAGCCGGATGTCACCAGACGAGGTGCGGAAGAGCGCCCGAGGACGGTGCCGTGGCCGGCTCAGTCGAGCTTGCCGGGGGGACGGTGGGGGTCCGCCGTGGCCCCGGGACCGGGGACCGTCCTCCCGGCGTCGACCTCGCCCGGGGCGGCCCCCACCCGCCGCAGGCGCCGGACCCGCCGGCGGTTGTGCCAGAAGGTCCCGGCCAGCCCGAGAGCGCAGAGGACGATGGCGACGTCGAGGATCTTGCGATGGCCGAAGATGGCCAGCCCCAGGCAGCCGAGCACCCCGGTGGTGAAGTAGAAGGTGAGCGCGGTCTCGAGGGCGCTCATCCCCCGGGCCTGGAGGCGGTGGTGGAGGTGGCCGGCGTCCGGGGTGGTCGGGCTGACCCCGGCGCGACCCCGGCGCACGATCGCCCAGGCGGTGTCGCTGATGGGCACGGCGAGCGCGATCAGCGGCACCAGGATGGAGATGCCGGCCGCCACCTTGGCGGCGCCGACGATGGTGATGGCGGCGAGGACGGCCCCCAGGAAGTGGCTGCCGGTGTCGCCCATGAAGGTGCGCGCCGGGGGCAGGTTGAAGACCAGGAATCCGAAGCAGACCCCCATCAGCGCGGCGCTCAGGATGACGACCCCCGACTGGAGGTCGCCGGGGACCACGATCCGGTTGATGGCGGCGAGCAGGGTCACCAGGGCGACGATCCCCACCACCCCGGCGGCGACCCCGTCGGCACCGTCCATGAAGTTGACCGACACCTGCATCCCCGCCACCCAGAGCACGGTCACGGGAAGGGCGAGGAGGCCGAGCTGGACCAGGTGACCGCCGGGCAGGTCGACCTGGCCGATGCTGATGCCGAGGGCGTAGAAGGCGACCCCCGCGCCCACCACCACCACCAGCTTCAGCCACCAGGCGAGGTCGAGGATGTCGTCGGCGGCCATCACCAGGGCCACGGCCCCGGCGACGATGAGGAGCGGCCAGCGCGACTGGATCTGCCCGCCGAAGGCCGCCACCGCCACCACGTAGCCGACCAGCATGGCCTGGCCGCCGAGCCGAGGGGTGGGCACGGCGTGGAGGTGGCGCTCGTCGTCGGGGTGGTCCACGGCCCCGACCCACCCCGCCAGGCGCATGGTGAGGGGCACGGCGACGACGCAGACGCCGGCCGCGAGCAGGAAGGGGGCGAGGGCGCTGAGCCAGGACGCCCCGGGCGTCACGGCACCCGATACGGAAGCGGGAAGCGGCCGCAGAGCTCCCGGCTCCGGCGGCGGATCTCGGCCCGCACCTCCTGGTCCTCGAAGCGGCTGAGCATGAGCTGGATCAGGGCGGCGATCTCGTCCATCTCGGGCTCGCGCATCCCTCGGGTGGTCACCGCCGGCGTCCCCAGGCGGACGCCGTTGGGGTTGTACGCGGTGCCGCCGTGACCGGGGAAGGCATTGGCGTTGAGGGTGATGCCGACCTCGTCGAAGGCCGACTGGACCGCCCGGCCGCGCAGCCCGTAGGGGCGGAGGTCGATGACCATCAGGTGGTTGTCGGTGCCCCCCGTGGTCAGAACGCAGCCACGCCCGCGCAGACCGGCGGCGAGGGCGGCGGCGTTGGCGACGACCTGGGCGGCGTAGGCCCGGAACTCGGGCTGGGCGCACTGATGGAACATCACCGCCTTGGCGGCGATGGCGTGGAGCAGCGGGCCGCCCTGGATGCCGGGGCAGACCGACTTGTCGACCGCCTCGGCGTGCTCGGCCCGGCAGAGGATCACGCCGCCCCAGGGCCCGCGCAGGGTCTTGTGGGTGGTGAAGGTCACGAAGTCGGAATGGGGCACGGGGGAGGGGTGGACGCCGCCCGCCACGAGCCCGGCGAAGTGGGCCATGTCGACCATCAGCAGCGCGCCGACCGAGTCGGCGATCTCCCGGAAGGCGGCGAAGTCGAGGTGGCGCGGGTACGAGCTGTAGCCGGCGACGATCAGCTTGGGCCGCACCTCCTCGGCGCGGCGGCGGACCTCCTCCATCTCCAGCCGGCCGGTGGTCTCGGAGACGAAGTACGGCTCGAAGTGGTAGAGGCGGCCACTGAAGTTGACCGGGGAGCCGTGGGTGAGGTGGCCCCCCTGGTCGAGGGCCATGCCGAGCACCGTGTCCCCGGGCTGGAGGATCGAGGCGTAGACGGCCATGTTCGCCTGCGAGCCGGAGTGCGGCTGCACGTTGGCGTGCTCGGCACCGAAGAGCTCCCTCGCCCGGCTGCGGCAGAGGTCCTCGACCTGGTCGACCACCTGGCAGCCGCCGTAGTAGCGCTTGCCCGGCACGCCCTCCGCGTACTTGTTGTTGAGCCAGGAGCCGAGCGCCTCGAGGACGGCGACCGAGGCGAGGTTCTCGGAGGGGATGAGCTCGAGGGTCTCCTCCTGGCGCCGGAGCTCGTCGTCCATGAGGCCGGCGACGATCGGGTCCGTGGCACGGAGCCGCGGCTTGTCGGCGAAGGACCCGGGGGGCGTCTCCGGGGGGATGGTGGCGGTGGCGGCGGGCGTCGGGGCGATCTGCTCGGTCACGTCCGTGCCTCCCTCAAGCGTGCGGGGGTTTCAGCTTCCGACGTACGGGCGGAGAGCGATCCACGCGATCGGCCCCTCCCGCAGCACGCGCGGAGGCCTCGAAGACAGGTCGATGATAGTCGAGGCCATCCCGAGGCTGGGACCGCCGTCGACGGTGCCGGCGACCTCGGCGCCCAGCTCCGCCTCGGCCGCCGCCGCGCTGGTGGCGGGTGGGAGCCCGTGGTGGTTGGCGCTGGTCGACGCGACCGGTCCCGTCGCCGCCAGCAGCCGCCGGAGCAGCTCGTGACCCGGCACCCGCACCATCAGGGTGGTGCCGAGGCGCGGGATGGCCAGCCGCCGGCCAGCCACCGGGCAGACCAGCGACAGCGGACCCGGCCAGAAGGCGGAGGCAAGCGAGCGCGCCACGCCGTCCAGCTCCACCAGGGCGGCGAGCTGGGAGACGTCGGCGGCCAGCAGGTTCAGCTCCAGCTGCGGCGGCCTCCCCTTGATGGCGTAGATGCGCTCCACCGCGACGGGATCGGAGGGATCACCGGCCAGGCCGTAGACGGTGTCGGTGGGCACCACCACCACCTGGCCCGCGCGGATGGCGGCGGCCGCCGCCTCGATGCCGATCACGGCAGCTCCGGCCGGACCTCGACCACCCGCGGCCGGCCCGCCAGGTCGGCGACGACGTCGATCGCGGCCTCCGGCCAGAGCTCCCGAGCCAGTCCGGCGACGGCCGCCTCCCGCCGGCTGTCCACCTCCAGCCCGATCCACCACACCCGGGGTGCGCACTCGGCCACCGCCGGCAGCAGGGCGCGATAGGCGTCCAGACCGTCGGCTCCGCCGTCGAGCGCCAGCCGCGGCTCGAAGCCGACCTCGCGGGGCAGCTCCTCCATCTCGGCCGAGGTCACGTAGGGGGGATTGCTCACCACCAGGTCGAGGTCGGCCGGCAGCCCGTCCGCCCAGCCCCCCTCCACGAGCCGGACCCGGCCGGCGACGCCGAGAGCCTCGGCGTTCCCGGCCGCCACCTCGAGCGCCTCGGCGCTCAGGTCCGAGGCGGTGACCCGCGCCCCGGGCAGCTCGGCGGCGAGGGTGCAGGCGAGGCAGCCACTCCCGGTGCCGAGGTCGGCGATGCTGAGCTCCCCGGCCCGCCCGCGGGCCGCGCGCAGCGCCCGCTCCACCAGGGTCTCGGTCTCCGGACGGGGGACGAGCACCGCGGGCGTGACCCGGAAGCTGCGGCCGTAGAACTCCCGCCGGCCGATGAGATGGGCGACCGGCTCCCCCCTCCCCCGCCGCCGCAGCAGCCCGCGGATCCCGGCCAGCTCGGCGTCCTGGAGCGGGCGATCGTATTGAAGGTAGACGTCGAGCCGGCGCATGCCCAGCACATGCGCGATCAGCAGCTCGGCGTCGAGGCGCGCCGAGTCGCTCCCGTGCTCGGCGAGGTACACCGTGGAGAGGCGGACGACGTCGAGCACCGCACGGGTGCCGGCCGGGTCACCGGGGTTGGTCGAGACCACCCGAGGACTGTAGAGGGACGGCGGGGCCCGGAGCACGCCGCCGCGACGGCGCCGCGCTCACCCTTCGCCGCAACCGCGCCGTAGAGTCGCTCGAATGTCCAGCCTCGACGTCGCGGTCGCGCCCCGGCGCGGGGCGGCGTGGGACCGGGTCGGTCTGGGGCGGCTCACCCTGCTCAGCGTCTACTGGGTGGCGATCGGGTGGCTCTGGAACGCGCTGGGTGCTCAGGTGCTCCCGCCGATCATCACCCGGATGGTCGGCCAGGCCCACCAGGGGACGGCGCTCTCGGCCCTGGAGGGGTTCGGCACCCTGGTCGCGGTGGTCTGGCAGCCGATGGTGGGAGCGGTCTCCGACCGCACCCGGCTGCGCTGGGGGCGGCGCCGCCCCTTCATCGCCGGAGGCGCGCTGGGCTCCTCGCTCTTCCTGGTGATCATGGCCTTCGTCGGCACCTTCTACTGGCTGCTGATCGTCTACTTCCTGCTCCAGGTCGCCTCCAACACGGCGCAGGCACCCTACCAGGGACTGGGGCCGGACGTCGTCCCCGAGGAGGATTACGGCAAGTTCGGAGCCTTCTACGGCATGGGCAACCTGGTGGGCACGCTGATCGGCTTCGTCGTCACCGGCATCTTCACCGCCAGCGGGCGATACGACCTCGCCCTCTACGCGATGGCCGCGATGCTGCTGGTGAGCATGGTGCTCACCGTCACCATGGTGCCGGACCGCGGCCGCCCGGACGGAGACCTGCAGCGCGGCGTGGGCGCGATCACCGTCGGCACCTTCCGGATCAGCCCCCGCCGCCACGGCGACTTCCTCTGGCTGATGGGGTCGCGGCTGCTCATCCTCATGGGCGTCGTCGGCCTCGAGACCTACGCCCAGTTCTTCTTCAAGGACGTCTTCTACCCGCACAACACCGACCAGGCCAACGCCGCCACCACCTACCTGCTCGCCGTCATCGTGGTCCTGTCGGTGCTGATCTGCTATCCGGCCGCGCGCCTCTCCGACCGCTGGGGGCGCAAGTCGATGGTCGTGGTCTGCGCCGTCCTCGGCGCGCTGGGTGCCCTCGGCCTGGTCTTCTCCCACTACGCGCTGCTGCCCGGTTTCATGACGGCACCGGTCGCCTCGCTGCTCGGGATCCCCCGCGGGCTGGCCCAGGTGCTCTGGTTCGGGGTGCCCATCGGCGTGGGCATCGGCGCCTTCCTCACCGTCGACTGGGCCTTCATGATCGACCTGATCCCGCCCGCCGAGACGGGGCGCTTCCTCGGCTTCTCCAACATCGCCACCGCGGGTGCGGGGATCATCGCCCGCTTCATCGCCGGGCCGGTGCTCGACCACTTCAACGCCGGCGCCCACATCCTCGGCGAGCTGGGCGGCTACCCGGTGGTGTTCGGGATGTTCGTCGTCTACTTCGCGGCCGGGACGCTGCTGGTGCTGCCGGTGCACGAGCCGCGACGGCGGGCGCTGAGGGCTCCCACGCCACCGTAAGCGCGCGCGCCGGCGCCGGGGTGGCCGCCCGGCTACCAGCGCTGGTGGACCTGCGGCGCGATCCGCTCCCGGTACAGCTCGGCCAGCTTCCCCATCACCTCCGGCTCGAGCGCGGGGAGGTCCGAGGCGCGCGCGTTGGCGATCGCCTGCTCGTCGGTCCTGGCCCCCGGGATGACGGTGCTGACCGCCGCGTCCATGAGCACCCAGCGCAGCGCCCAGGCGGCCATCGACTCGCCGGTGGGGAGGATGCCGCGGATCCGCGCCACCGCCGCCAGCCCCGTCTCGTAGTCGACCCCGGAGAAGGTCTCGCCCACGTCGAAGGCCTCGCCGCGGCGGTTGAAGCTGCGGTGATCGTTGGCCTCGAAGGCGGTCTCCCGGCGCAGCTTCCCGGTGAGGAGGCCGGATGCCAGCGGGACCCGGGCGAGGATGCCGACCTGGCGGTCCCGGGCCCGGGGGAAGAGGAGCTCCGCGGGACGCAGGCGGAAGATGTTGTAGATGATCTGGACGGTCGCCACCCCCGGGTACTCGATGGCCTTGAGCCCCTCCTCGACCCGCTCGACGCTCACCCCGTAGTGGGCAAGCACCCCGTCGGACCTGAGCTCGTCGAGGTACTCGAAGATGGCCGGCCGGTAGTAGCTGTCGGTCGGCAGGCAGTGGAGCTGGACCAGGTCCAGGGTGGGCACCCCCAGGTTCTCCCGGCAGCGCTCGGCCCAGTCCCTGAAGTTCTGGCGCGTGTACTGGGTCATGTCGAGCGGGACGCGCCGCCCCACCTTGGTGGCGACGATCAGGTGCTCGCCGGTCCGCTCGCGGAGGAAGCGGCCGATCAGCCGCTCGCTGCGTCCATCGCCGTAGACGTCCGCGGTGTCGAAGAGGTTGACGCCGGAGTCGGCGGCGGCGTGGAGGGCACACAGGCTGACCGCGTCGTCGACGCTGCCCCAATCGCCGCCGATGGCCCACGACCCGAATCCGATCTCACTGACCGCCAATCCGGTGCTGCCGAGCTGCCGGTAACGCACCTCACACCTCCCCGCCCTGGCTCAGGGCGTCTCCACTCCGCCTCCGGCCTCAGCCCGACACCCCGTCGGGCTCCAGCAGGCGGCGCGTCTCGTCCTCCTGCATCAGCGGCTCCACCAGCATGTCCAGCTCGCCGTCCATGATCCGGGGAAGCTGGAAGAGGGTCAGGTCGATGCGGTGGTCGGTGACCCGCGACTCCGAGAAGTTGTAGGTGCGGATCTTCTCGCTGCGGTCGCCGCTGCCCACCATGGAGCGACGGGTGGCCCGCAGCTCCGCATCGCGCTCCGCCTGGGCGATGTTGTAGAGCCGGGCCCGAAGCTCGCGGAGCGCCTTGGCCCGGTTCTTGATCTGCGACTTCTCGTCCTGGCAGGTGACCACCAGCCCGCTGGGAAGGTGGGTGATCCGGACCGCCGAGTAAGTGGTGTTGACGCTCTGACCGCCGTGACCGGTGCTCATGTAGACGTCGACCTTGAGGTCGTTCTCGTCAATGGTGACCTCAACTTCGTCGGCCTCGGGGAGCACGACCACCTTCGCCGCCGAGGTGTGGATCCGCCCCTTGGCCTCGGTCTCGGGCACCCGCTGGACCCGGTGCACCCCGGACTCGAACTTGAGCCGCGAGTAGGCGCCGTGACCGTGGACCTCGATGACCACCGACTTGAACCCGCGCACCCCCGAGGGGCTCTGGCTGATCAGCTCCACCGACCAGCGGCGCCGCTCCGCGTAGCGGCTGTACATCCGGAGCAGGTCGGCCGCGAACAGTCCCGCCTCGTCGCCACCGGTGCCGGCGGTGATCTCGACGATGACGTCGCGGTCGTCGTTGGGGTCCCGGGGCAGGAGAAGGCTCCGGAGCTCGGCGCCGGCGGCCTCGGCGGCCTGACGCTGGGCCCGCTCCTCCTGCTCGAAGAGGCCGGCCATCTCCGGGTCCGGCTCGCCGCGCGCCTCCGCGGCGGAGGCGGTCGCGGCGTCCGTCGCGGCGCGCCAGCGGCGCGAGACCTCGACCACCTGGCTCAGCCGGGCGCGCTCCTGCGAGATCCGCTGGACACGCTGCTGGTCGGAGTAGATCTCGGGGTCGGAGAGCTCGGTCTCCAGCTCCTCGTAGCGCTCCTCGATGGCGGCGACGCGCTCCTCCAGGCTGGCCATGGCCCAGCGATTGTGGCCCAGGCCGGTCCCCTCGCGAGGCCGGCCGGTCTCAGGGGACGGTCGCCCAGGCCTCGCCCGGCGCGTCGGCGCCGGCGGCGCGGGCGGCGCCCAGGGCGGCGATCGAGACCTCGATCTGGGCGTCGTCCGGCTCCCGGGTGGTGAGCAGCTGGGCGGCGAGCACCGGCCCCAGGGCGATCCGCCCGAATCGCGTGTGGCGGATGCGGGCCAGGCCGCGGATGGCCTCGTAGGCGACCCCGGCGACGAGCGGGATGAGGGCGATCTGGCAGGCGACGCGCAGCGGCCAGTAGAGCCAGCCGAGGGGGATGAAGACGATGACGCTGACCAGGGCCACCACCACGAGGAACCCGGTCCCGCAGCGGGGGTGGAGCCGGCTGGCCAGGCGCACGTTGCCGACCTCGACGGGCGCGCCGGACTCCAGGCAGTTGATCGCCTTGTGCTCGGCGCCGTGGTATTCGAAGACGCGCCGGACGCTCTTCGAGGTGCCGACCAGGAGGAGATAGCCGACCAGTATCACGGCGCGAGCCGCCCCCTCGATGAGCACCGAGCCCACCGACTGCGGCGCACCGCGATGGATCAGCGACGACGCCAGCAGGGGCAGGCCGATGAAGAGGCCGAGGCCGAAGACGAGCGAGACGCCGATGGTCACCCGCATGGCACCGGGCGTCAGCTCCGCGTCCTCGCCCAGCTGGACGTTGGCCGACCACTGGAGCGCCCGCATCCCGAGGGCGAGCATCTCCCAGAGCGAGGCCGCGCCGCGGAAGAGGGGGAGCGACCAGGGGCGGCCGGTGTAGACGCGGGAGCGGAGGCGCTCGGAGAGGACGGTGATGCTGCCGTCAGGCCGGCGCGCGGCCACCGCGTAGTGGCGGGGCCCCCGCATCAGGACGCCCTCGATGACCGCCTGCCCGCCGTAGAAGAAGGTGGCCGGGGGCGCTGCCGCGGCGTTGAGGGCCGCGGTCAGGAGGATGTCCGCCAGGGAGGGACGGCGCGGCTTCACGCCGACCATCGTACTCGGCGATCGGAGCGGGCGCCCCAATCCGCGCCGCACCCCGCGGCCGCGGGGCTAGCGGGCTGCGGTGCGGGCGGCGGCCCGGCGCCGGAAGCGCTCGACCTGGCCGCCGGTGTCCACGATCCGCTGGGTCCCGGTGAAGAACGGGTGGCAGACCGAGCAGACCTCGGTCTTGAGCTCCCGGAGCGTCGAGCCGGTCTGGAAGGTGTTGCCGCAGACACAGGTCACCACGGCGTCGGTGTGGAACTCGGGATGCAGGGTGGCTTTCATGGGCAGGCTCGTGCTCAGCGGGGGGAACGCACCGAGGATACCACGGGGACCGGGAATCGAAGCGGGGCGGGCGGGTGCGCGCTGAGCGCAGGCTTGGCGGAGGCGCGGATTGCAGCCGCGCCGAGCCAAGGGTGCCGAGCGCCAGTCAGGGCGCTCGGACGCCCGGGCCGGAGCGAAACACCACCCGCCCGGCCCGCCCCCCCCCCCGCGCCCGCCCGGCAGCGGTCAGCCGGCGTGGGCCACCGGCCGGGTGAAGTTCCCGTGCGCCACCCCCGGCAGGCGCTCCCGCACCGTGGCCATGGCGGCGGCCATGCCGATGCCCTCCTCCATCGGGGGCAGCAGCTCGATGAGCCAGTCGTGGTCGACGTTGAGGCTGCGCCACTGGATCTGGTCGACCCCCATCTCGGAACAGGCGACGACGGTGGCGTCCAGCTCCGCGGGCGTGTCGGTGACCCCGGGGAAGGCCAGCAGGTTGAGGCAGACCTGGCCACCGGCCCGCTTCACGATGCGCCCGCACTCGATCACCTCCTCGAGGCCGTAGCCGACCGGACGGTAGTAGGCCCGGAAGACGGGGTCGGTGAAGGAGATGGCGCTGATCCGGACGCTGTCGCAGCCGGCCGCGACCATGCGCTCCAGGACCCGGGGGCGGCTCCCGTTGGTGTTGACGTGGATGGTCGCCGACGGATGGCGCGCGCGGATCGCCGCGGTGGCCTCGACCACGGCGCGGCTGCGGGTCAGGGCCTCGCCCTCGCAGCCCTGTCCGAAGGAGACGATCGCCGCCTCCTCCCCGCCCAGGAAGTGACCGGCCAGGCCGGCGAGCTCGGCGGCCGTCGGCGCGAATCGCATCCGCTCCTGGGGCGAGGGGACGGCACCGTCACTCTGGAGGGAGATGCAGCCGAGACAGTCGGCATTGCAGGCGGGCGAGGCCGGCAGAGCCCCCTCGTAGCGCCGGAGAAAGGTGTTCTGAGCCGTGTAGCACCGGTATTCGAGGGCACAGCGGGCGAGGTGCTCGACCAGGCGGTTGCCGGGGAGGGCGCCGCGGGCGGCGGCCACCGCTGCCGCCAGGCCGTGGGTCCCGTGGCGACGAGGCTGCCACCACTCGAACGAGTTGGTCGGCAGCGCCGCCACCAGCAGCTCGCCGTCCATCTCGGCGACCGCGGTGTAGCCGAAGAGGGGCAGCCGGGCGCTGCCGGGGAGGGGCCGGGACGCCGGCAGCAGCGTCCGGAGATGCCCGACGGGCAGGATGGCGGCCACCGGCACCCAGCGCTCGTCGAGCTCGACCGCCCTCCCGGCGGCGTCGAGACCGAGGGCGTGGCGTCCGGGGAGATGGGCGATGGTGGCGCCCTCGGGCAGCGGGATCAGGGCCTCCTCGGCGAGCGGAACCAGGTTGCGGCCGGACCTGGCCGCGGGCCGGAGGCCGTCGCGGACCTGGACCGAGCCGTCGGGACGGGCGACGCAGAGACGCATGGCTCCCATTGTGTGGGGAGCGGCTCCTCCGGAGCGGGAGGGGGCCCGTATACGACGGGGCACGGGCATGACAGTCGGCTCACAATCCGCTCTTAATGCCCCGGCGCCACGACCCCTCCCTCCTCCGGGTAACGTAACGCTCGCCTCGCGTCGCGCGTATACCTGTGCGACGACCGGGGAATGGCCAGACACCAATCCGGCACAGAGGGTCAGGGACCAGAGCGGCCGATGCGCCTCCACCTCACGTCCACCGACCTGCCGCGCCGTGCCGCCGGGCATGCCGCGGCGCTGGCGGGACGCGTCCTCGAGGCGCCTCTCGGCGGCCTGCGGCACGCCGGGCAGGTGGTGCTCCGGCCGGGCGGACGGCACCTCGGCATCGTCGTCGCCGTAGCCACCGCCGGGCTGTGCGGCCTGCTGAGCTGGCTGCTCGGGTCGGGCCTGCAGCAGTGGTTCGTCGCCGAGGGCATGGACGACGAACGCGCCTACCTGCTTGGCGCGATGGTGCTGGTGCTGCTGGCGACGGCGATCGCCGGGGCCGCGTCGCGCCGGCCCGGGGCGACGCGTCTCGGCGGCCTGGCCGGCTTCACGGGGATCCAGATCGTCCCCTTCCTCCTCCGGGCGGCGGGCGAGCCGGTCACCCCGGGGCTCCGCTACACGCAGGACATCCTCGGCTGGATCCTCCAGCCCCTCGGCATGCTCCTGCTCGGGCTCATCTGCGTGATCGTGGGAGCCGCCCTCGGAGTCGGCCTCGCCCGCGACGCGGCCCGGGTGCCGGCCCTGCTCCGGCGGCGCTGGGTCTGGCTGGCGATCCCGGTCGCCCTCGCCCTGATCGTCGCGGCGTCGGCCGCCGCGGTCACCGCCCTCCAGGACGGCCCGTTCGCCGCGCTCCGCGACTACACCGTGGCCACCGCCTCCCACACGCCGGCGGCCCGCGCGACGTCCGCGGTGGGTCCGACCCCGGTGCCGGTGGAGTCCGCGCCCCCGACCCCGAACATCGGCCTGCTGCGCCAGCTCCCGGGGTACGTCGAACCTCTCACCGTCTCGGGACGCGCCGTCGACGTCTACGTCCCCGGCATCTACGGCGCCGACACCGCGCTCTCGTTCCCGGTCATCTACCTGCTCCACGGTACGCCGGGGTCCCAGGTCGATTGGCTCAACGGCGCCCAGCTCCAGGGGGTGCTCGACCAGCTGATCGCGAGCGGCACCATCCCCCCGATGATCGTGGTGCTGCCCAACGGCGATGAGCAGGGGACCAGCGACCCGGAGTGGGGGAACACCGTGCACGGGAGCATCGAGACCTGGCTCGTCCAGCAGGTCGTCCCCACGATCGACTTCGACTACCGCACCCTGGGCGCCCGATGCCGGGGCATCGCCGGGTACAGCAGCGGGGGCTTCGGGGCGGTCAACCTGGCGATCCGGAATCCCACCGTCTTCAGCTGGGCGGGCAGCTACTCCGGGTACTTCGTGGGCCCCTCGGCCGCCTTCGGGTCGGCGTGGAGGGCCAACAGCCCTCTCTACACGGCCTCCAAGGTGGCGGTCTCGAACCGGATCCCCCTCTACCTGGGGGCCGGATCCACGGACACCACCTTCCGCCCGGACACCACGCAGTTCGCGGCCACCCTCTCCGCCATGGGCTGGACCGACTACGACCTCCAGACGGTGCCGGGCGGGCATGGTTGGGTGGCCTGGCAGGAGGAGCTGGTGAGCAGCCTCACCTGGGTCTCCACGCTCTGGGGCCCGACACCGTGGGTGGTGCCGGTCACCCAGCCCGCGGGCACGCCCTCGCCCGCACCGGCCACGAGCCCCTCGCCGGTGGGGATCGGCTGATGCCGGGCTCGCTCGAGGTGGCGACGAGCTGGGGGCGGACCCTCTCCGCCACCGCCGCACAGGCTTCCCCTCACGGCGGCCTGCTGCTCAGCCTGGGACCGGCGGTCATGGGGCTGGGTCTGGTCGCCGCCTTCGCCGGCTCCGCCCGCCGCTCGCGGCCGGTGGTGGCGGCGGCCGCGCTGGCGGTGCTGGCCGGCGCCCTCAACCTGGTCCAGCCGAGGTACCCGCTCGCCCTCCTCCTCGGCCTGGTCCTCCTCGCCGCGGCGGTGGGCTACGAGGTCGGCGGCGCCCTGGCGACCCGGGCCGCCCTCGGCCCCAGCGAGGGCCCGGGGGAGATGGAGCGGCTCCGCCTCCTCCACGGGCGCACCCACATCTCCTGCTTCGCCGGTGACGCCGCCAAGAGCGGGCTGCGCATCCGGGGTGGATTCATCGGCTACCAGGTGCGCTGGGGCGTGGCCGTGGCGGTGGGCGACCCGGTGACCTCCGCCAGCCTCCAGCAGCGGGCGGTCGACGCCTACATCGAGCTCTGCTCGGGCCGACGCTGGGTGCCCTGCTTCTTCCAGACCGACGCCGAGCTCCGCTCCTCGTACCGGCGCTCCGGCTTTCGCATGCTCAAGTTCGGCGAGGAGGCGGTGGTGGAGCTCGGCCGCTTCGACCTCGACTCGCCGGCGAGGGCCGACGCCCGCCACGAGCTGGCCCGAGCGCGACGAGCGGGCCTGGAGGCGGTCACGGTGTGGGAGCCGCAGACCCCCGACGGGTTGTGGTCACAGCTCGAGGAGGTGTCGCGGGACTGGCTGATGGTGCGCGGCGGGCGCGAGATGGGCTTCTCCCTCGGACGCCTGCGCGAGGCGGTGGACACCACCACCCGGTACACGATCGCGCGCGACGGGGGCGGGCGCGTGCACGCCTTCTGCTCCTGGATCCGGATGGGCGGCGACGGGATCGCCCTCGACCTCATCCGCCGCCGGCCCGACGCGGCCGCCGGCGCCGTCGACCTCTGCATCGTGACCGCCATCGACCGCGCCCGGAGTGACGGGGTGGCGCTCCTCTCGCTCGGCTCGGTGCCGTTCCGCGAGGGCCTCGGCGACGCGCCGGACGGGCGGCTCGCCCGCGCGACCCGGGCCCACCTCTACCAGAACGGCCTCAGGGGGTACAGCTACCGGGGGCTCTCCCACTTCAAGGCCAAGTACGCCACCCGCTGGGAGAGCCGAGACGTCGCGGTGCCGCGAGGTCCCAGCGGCCTGCTGGCCCTGGCGGCTCTGATCCGCCTGCACAGCGGGACCGCGCCGGCCCCGGCCAGCCCGGCCCCACCCAACCCCGTCCCCATCGGGCTGGAGACCGCGCCGCTCCCCTGAGGGGGGCGGGCTCAGGCGCCCGGCCCCTCGCTGCGCACCTTCTCCACCTGGGTGAGGGCCGCGCGCAGGCTGTCGATCCACTCCCCCTGGTGGCGGGCCACCAGCCGGACGCACCAGGCGAGAGCCTCGCTCCGGCTCCGGGCCACGCCGGCCTCGATCAGGGTGTCGAGGACGCGCCGGTCGGCCAGCCGCAGCCGGGTCATCACCGGGACGCCGAGGGTGGTGAAGTGCTGGGTGACGTCGCCACAGCGCGCCCCCCACGAGACGGTGCGGCCGAAGAGGCGCTCGGCGTCGCGGGCGACCGCGATGCGCGCCTCCTTGGTCTCGGCACGGAAGCGCTCGATGCGAGCCGACCGCGCCGTGGCGCGAGCGGAGTCGCCGGCGTCGGCGCCCAGATCGACATCGGGGATCTCGCCGACGACGAGGATCTCGTCGCGGTCGCCGGTGATGGCGGGCGGCCCGGCGAAGAGGCCCTCGGGAAGGCGCCCGGCGAACCAGCCGGCGAGCTCCTCGTCGGTGAGGGTGGGTGCGGGTGTGGCGTCGAGGTGGTGGTTCTGGAATCTCATGAATTACAAGATTACACAGCAAACTCAGAAAGTCAAGCCTGCGGGTCCGGTCGATGGCGGTGCCGGAGGTCCGGATCGGCGGCCTCCAACGCGGCGCGGAGGAGCGGAGCGGCCACCGGATCGACGGCCAGCGGCATCCCTTTGCCGAGGATCTCCCGGCGCGTGCGGCGAACGTAGCGTCGGGTCAGCGCCGGATCCCCCCGCGCCACCACGTCGCGGAGGTTGGAGAGGCGGTCGGCCGCCTTGAGCAGGGTGGCCTCGGGCTCCTTCCAGATCTCGCGGTAGTGGGCGCGCCGGGCGCGGCCGCTCATCACCGGTTGAGGGTCGGTGAGCAGGGCGACCAGCTCGCGGGTCCGGGCCGGGAAGCGGCCCAGGTCGCCGACCGTGAGCGGGGAGTCCTCGACGGCGTCATGCAGCAGCGCGGCGGCGAGGACCGCGGGATCGGTGACCCCCAGGTCATCGCCGAGGATCAGCGTCACCTCGACCAGGTGGTCGAGGTACGGGGTGCCCTGGCGCCGGATCTGCCCGGCATGGGCGCGCGCGGCGATGGCGTAGGCCTCGGCGAGCAGGGCGGCGCCGGCCTCCGGGAGGCGCGCCAGCAGTGGCTGGAGGGCGGGGTGCGGGACCGTGCCGGAGGACACCCCGAGGAACATACAGTGTCGTCTTCCCGGCCGACGCCCGGCCGCCCCCGAGGAGGTCACGCGATCAGCTCCGGAGCTCTCTTCCTGGCGGTGTTCCTGGCCTGCGCGGTCGAGGCTGCGGAGGCGACCACCATCGTGCTCGCCGCCGGCACCGCCCGCGACTGGCTCTCCGCCGGATACGGGGCGGGCGCGGCCTGCCTGGTGCTGGCCGCCGCCGCCACCGCCCTGGGCCCGGCGATCACCCGCATCCCCACCGGGGCCCTGCGTCTCGTGGTCGGCGCGCTGCTGCTCCTCTTCGGCATCCGGTGGCTGCGCAAGGCGGTGCTCCGCGCCGGCGGCGCCGCTGCCCTGCACGACGAGGGGACGATCTACCGGGAGAAGCTCGAGACCGCCCGGCGGGCCGCCTCCCGCCGGTGGGGGCGGGTGCCCGACGGGTACGGATTCGCCCTCTCCTTCCAGGGGGTGCTCCTCGAGGGGACCGAGGTGGTCTTCATCGTGCTCACCTTCGGCAGCAACCAGCACGCCGTCGCGCTGGCCGCGGCCGCGGCGGGAGCGGCGATCCTGGCGGTCGGCCTGGCCGGGTTGGCGGTGCGAGCACCGCTCACCCGGGTGCCGGAGAACACCCTCAAGTTCGTGGTCGGGGTGATGCTGACCGGCTTCGGCCTGTTCTGGTCGGGCGAGGGAGCGGGGGTGCGCTGGCCCGGCTCGGACGCGGCGCTGCTGGTGCTGCTGCCCGGGATTGCCCTGGTCGGCCTGGTCCTCGCCGCCGGGCTGCGTCGCGGCGCCCGCGTCGATCCCGCCCCGGCCACGATCTCGCCTCCCGCCGCGGAGCCGAGCTGATGGCACGCCGGCTGCGAGCGCTGGCGTCGGTCGCCCACGACCTGGTGATCGGCGACGACTGGGGCCTGGCCGCGGGGATGCTCGCCGCCCTGGCGCTCACCGCCGGAATCAGCCGGACCGCGGTGCCCAGCTGGTGGGTCCTCCCCGCCGCCGTCCTCCTGCTGCTGCCCCTCAGCGTCTGGCGCACGGCGCGGCACCGCGGCTGAGCCGCGCTCAGACGAGGCGGCCGGCGTCGCGGGAGTCGAGGGCGACGTGGTGCTTGGTCCGGATCTCCCGCACCGTGCCGCTCTGCGCCCGCATCGCCAGGCTGTGGGTCTCCGCCCACCAGTTGTGGTACTGGACCCCGCGCAGCAGGCCGCCCCCGGTCACCCCGGTGACGGCGACGGCGACGTCCCGCCCGGGCACCAGGTCGGTGATGCCGAGCTTGGCCTCGGCGTCGAGGCCGGCGGCGCGGAGGGCGGTGGCCTCCTCCTGGTTGCGAACCCACGGCCGGCACTGCATCTCGCCGCCCAGGCAGCGGAGCGCGCAGGCGGCGAGCACCGCCTCGGCGGTCCCTCCCGAGCCGATCATGACGTCGATCCCGCTCCCCGGCCACGCCGTCATCAGGGCGGCGGCGATGTCGCCGTCGGAGATCAGCACCACCCGGCCCCCCAGCGAGCGCACCCGTTCCAGCAGGCTCTGATGGCGGGGACGGTCGAGCAGGATCACGGTGAGGTCCTGGACCTTGACGTCCATCGCGAAGGCGATCCGGCGCAGGTTGTTCTCGGGCGTGTCGGTGATGTCGATCGCGCCCCGGGCCCCCGGCCCCACTGCCAGCTTGTGCAGGTAGGCGCAGGGGGGCGGCTTGGCGATGCCGCCCGGCTCGGCGGCGGCGGCGATCGAGAGGGCCTGGGAGAGCCCCTTGGCCACCAGGCTGACCCCGTCGACGGAGTCGATGGCCAGGTCCACCTGGTCGCGACCGACACCCACCCGGCGCCCCGGGCTGAGGGGATCCGCCACTCCGCCCGCGTCGATGACCACGTGGCCGTCGAAGGGCATGCTGAGGAGGGCCTCGTCCATGGCTCGCTCCCCGACGTCGCGGGTGCTCGTCTTGTCACCCCGGCCCAGCCAGCGGCCCACGGCGAGGGCCGCGGCCTCGGTCGCGCGCAGCAGCTCCAGGCCACGGTGGCGGTCACGGCTCAGCCGCGCCGGCGAGGCGGCAGGCGTGCGGTGCTCGGCCGCGGTCAGGGCTCCGCCGCCTCCAGCGCCGGGTCCACCCGGGGCGAGAGGACACCGCGCACCGGCGCCGCGAACTCGTCGCCGGGGGACGCACCGTCGACGGCCCCGACCACCGGCTCGCCCTCGATGCCGGCGCGCCGCCGGACCGCGGCCATGAACTCCCGGAAGAGGGGGTGGGGACGGCCCGGCCGGGAGCGGAACTCGGGGTGGAACTGCGAGCCGACGAAGAAGGGGTGGTCGCGCAGCTCGATGATCTCGACCAGGCGGCCGTTGGGCGAGGTGCCGCTGAAGACCACGCCGAACTCGGCGAGGCGCTCGCGGAACATGTTGTTGAACTCGAAGCGGTGCCGGTGGCGCTCGTACACCACCGCCTCGCCGTACGCGGCCGCGGCCCGGCTCCCCGGCTGCAGCTTGCAGGGATAGACGCCGAGGCGCATGGTGCCGCCCTTGTTCTCGATGTCGCGCTGCTCCGGGAGCAGGTCGATCACCGGGTTGGCGGTGAAGGCGTTGAACTCGGTGGAGTTGACATCCTCGGTGCCGAGCGCCTCCCGCGCGATGTCGATGGTGGCGCACTGCATCCCCAGGCAGAGACCGAGATAGGGGATCTGGTGCTCGCGGGCGAAGCGGGAGGCGATCACCTTGCCCTCGATGCCGCGATGGCCGAAGCCGCCGGGGACCACCACCCCGTCCACCCCCGCCAGCCGCTCCGCACCCGGGGTCATCTCCTCCGAGCTCACCCACTCCAGATGAAGATCGACGCCGCACTGCACCGCGGCGTGGCGGAGCGCCTCGGTGACGCTGATGTAGGCGTCGGGCATGGCGACGTACTTGCCGACCAGGGCGACGCGCACCGCCGGCTTGGGCGCCTCGATGCGGGTCACCATGCGCCGCCAGTCGTCGAGGTCCGGCGGCCCGGCCGAGATGCCGAGCATCTCCACGATGTAGTCACCCAGGCCGGCCGCCTCCAGCATCAGCGGGACCTCGTAGATGGAGCGGGCATCGGGGACGTTGATGACGGCGCGCAGGGGCACGTCCCCGAAGAGCGCGATCTTCTCCTTCTGCCCCTCGCCGATGGGGTGCTCGCTGCGGGCGACGATGACGTCCGGCTGGATGCCGATCGAGCGCAGCGTGTTCACCGAATGCTGGGTCGGCTTGCTCTTGAACTCCTCGCTCGCGGCGATATAAGGGACCAGGGTGAGGTGGACGTAGCAGACGTTGCCCCGGCCGACGTCGTTCTTGAACTGCCGGATCGCCTCCAGGAAGGGCAGGGACTCGATGTCGCCGACCGTCCCGCCGACCTCGACGATCACCACCTCGGGCTCGGGCAGCTCGTTCTCGGCGACCCGGAGCACCCGCTGCTTGATCTCGTTGGTGATGTGGGGGATGACCTGGACCGTGCCCCCGAGATAGTCGCCGCGCCGCTCCTTGGCGATCACGCTCGCATAGATCCGGCCGGTGGTCACGTTGCTCGCCTGCGAGAGCGCCACGTCGACGAAACGCTCGTAGTGGCCCAGGTCGAGATCGGTCTCGGCGCCGTCGTCGGTGACGAAGACCTCGCCGTGCTGATAGGGCGACATGGTGCCCGGATCGACGTTGAGGTAGGGGTCGAGCTTCTGCATCCCGACGTGCAGTCCCCGAGCCTTGAGGATCGTGCCGATGGAGGCGGCCGTGATGCCCTTGCCCAGGGAGGAGACGACACCGCCGGTCACGAACACGAACTTGGCCACCTTCGAGACCTCCCGGTGCCGTGGTTTTACCGATGTTAGCAGGGCAGCATGTTGGTGACACGAGAGAGACTGCAGTCACGCGGGCGCAGCGACCGGGCGAGGGCCGGCGCGGCCTCGGCGCGGAGCTCGGCGACGCCGCGCCGCCGGAGATGCGGGCTCAGGCCGCGCCCCGGGGCTCGAGGATCACCACGCGCGTCTCCTCCGCCGCCCCCATCGCCCCGGTGAGGCTGAGCTTGGGCTGGGTGGGCAGGGTGTCCTCGGTGAGCCCCATCTCCTTGGCGAAGCGGTCGAGGGGGTCGTATTCGCCGCTGCCGGCCACGCCGCTGCTGCGGTAGCGGACCGGGACGACGATCGACGGAGCGATCGCGTTGACGACCTTGGTGGCCGCCACGGCGGCGAGCGCGTCCAAGCCTCCCACGGGGACGGCGAGCACGTCCACCTGACCGAGCTCGTCGACCTCCTCCTCGGTGAGCTGGCGGTCGAGCCTTCCCAGCGCGGCGACGCGAACCTCGTCGACCTCGATGCGCATGATGGTCGTCCCCCCCGCGGGCAGCCCCCGGATGGTGACCCCGCGAACCTCGAACTCCCCCGCTCCGCTGACCTCCTGGGCCTCGCCGTCGCGGGGCCGGAGCCGGTCGGGGACGGTCTCGCCATCGGTGCGGACGATGATGTCCGGCTGCGATCGCCCCAGCCCCGGCAGGGTGGTGGCGGGCGGGTCGACCAGCACCTGCACGTCGCGGCCGCGCAGGCGCAGGCAGGAGAGGCCGAGATAGGTGATCTCCACGGTCCGAGCGATCTTAGCCGGGAGCGGGGGGAGCGGGGAGGGTCGCGGCGGTCAGCTCGCCGTCCCCACCGTGACTGCGACGGTCGTGGTCATCGCCCCCCGGACCAGGCTGACCTCGGCGGTGTCACCCGGGCCGAGCCCCAGGCCGGCCGGCTCGAACGGCTGAGCCGGGCTCACCGGGGTGCCGTTGACGGAGATGACGATGTCACCGCTCTGCAACCCGGCGATGGCGGCCGGGCCTCCCGCGCTCACCGAGTTCGATCAGCGCTCCGGAGGTGGCGGTGAGGCCCGCCGCGGCGGCGATCGCGGGGTCGATGTAGGTGACCTGGGCGCCGAAGGTGCCCTGGGGCGTGGTGGTCACCCCCGAGGCGGTTGCGATCAGCGCGGAGGCCGCGCTGAGGGAGAGCACGGTGAGCCCGGGTGGGGCGGGGGCCTGGGTGACCGTCATCAGCACGCCGATCAGGTTGCCGGCGCTGTTGAGCACGGGCGCCCCGTCGGCACCGGGCTCCGCGGTGGCGTCGATGCTGATCGCATCCTGGACCGACGCGCCGGTGGCGGTGTCGGTGGTGACGGTGAGACCCACCGAGCTGACCGTGCCCACCCGGACGCTGAGGCCCCCGGAGAGCGGCCGGCTGAGGGCGACGGCCTGGTCGCCCACGGCGGGAGCCGTGGTGGCGAGGGTGAGCGGGGTGAGGTTGCTCGCCCCGAAGATGCGGAGCACGGCCAGCCCGTGGGCGGCGTCCAGCCCGGCGATCACGGCGTCATAGCCCTGGCCGTTGGCGAGCCCCACCCGGAGCTGGCTGGCGCCCGCCACGGCGCTGGCGCTGGTGAGGATCAACCCATTGGCGCTCACCACCACCCCGTCCGCGAGGGTGCTCGTCCCCGCGGCCAGCCCGGCGGGGGTCAGCGGCTGGGTGGCGATGCTGACCACGGAGGCGGCGTGGGCCTGGGCGAGCTGACCCACCGTCTGGCCCGAGCCGTTCGGCGAGCCGTTGATCTGCTCGTTGACGATGCGCTGGACCGGACCGAAGTGCTGGTAGATGACCCAGGCGGCGGCGCCTCCGCCGATCACCCCGAGCAGGGCGGCGAGGACGACGCTGGCCAGCAGCCGCACCCTGA
The DNA here is from genome assembly GCA_963803165.1 of uncultured Chloroflexia bacterium. Lineage (GTDB taxonomy): Bacteria > Chloroflexota > Dormibacteria > Aeolococcales > Aeolococcaceae > Changshengia. The sequence continues at coordinate 110,675 of CAWDLK010000004.1, forward strand.
GGCCGGGCTGCACCAGCGGGGCGGGCGCGGAGGCTTCTGCCGCGGAGGGGGGCGGGGTGGAGGCGGGCGTCCCGGTCACCGCCCCTCCGCAGCCTCGGCGCGCTTCTCCAGGTAGCGGACGATCCCGGCGGCGTTGCTCCGCACCCCGTTGAGGATCTCCAACCTGCGGAGCGCACCGGCGGGCAGGCCCGGAGGCGGGGCGGCGTAGGCGTCCGCCAGCGCGGCGGCGACCTCCTCCACGCCCGCCTCCGGGCTTTCGCGGACCACCCTCTCGGCGGTGGCCACCCATCCGCGGAGGACCTCCTCCGCCTCGACCAGGGTGGCCTCGGGGTCGGCGACCGGCCCGTAGTGGGTCAGGACCAGCTGGCTGGGACGCAGGGAGCGGAACCTGCGCAGGCTGGCGACCGCCTGCTCGAGGTCGAAGTCGGGGGGAGGAGCGGCCGGGCGCAGTCCCCCGCCGACGTCGGGGAGCAGGACACCCACCGCATCCCCCACCAGGAGCGTGCCGGATCCCTCGTCGAGCACCGCGTGGTGATGCTTCGCATGCCCGGGCGAGTCCACCAGGCGCAGCCTCCGCCCACCGCCGAGGTCGAGGGTCAGGCCGTCGCCGGCGGCGACCACCCGCTCGGCCGCGACCGGCCTCATCCTGCCGTACAGGCTGTCGAGCAGGGGTCCGTAGACGCGGGAGGCCGAGTTGATGAGCCGGGAGGGGTCGGTGAGGTGGCGCGCACCCTTCTCGTGCACGACCACGGTGGCGGCCGGGAAGGCCTCGGCGATGTCGCCGACCGCGCCCGCGTGGTCGAGGTGGATGTGGGTGACCACCACCCAGCGGAGATCGCCGGCGCCGACCCCGGCGGCGGCGAGCGCCTCCCTGACCGTCGCGGTCGAGGTCTGAGCGCCGGTCTCGACGAGCGCCGGCTGGGTGCCCTCGATCAGGAAGCCGGCGGTGAGCCGCTCCATCCCCCCCAGCAGCGTGTCGAGCTGGTGCACCCCAGGGGCGATCTGCTCCATGGCCCCGCAGGGTACCCGAGGGGAGGCGCCCGCCGCCCGTCCCGGCTACGGGGACGGAGAGGGTGTCGGGGAGGGCGTGGGCAGTGAGACCCCGCCCGCGGTGAGCAGCTGGTTGAGCTCGGCGATGTCGGCGTTGATGGCGGTCTGGGCCTGGCCCGCGGCCACCAGGTTGCCGGCCTTGTAGTCGGCCTGCAGGTTCAACTCCTGGGTGACCAGGTCACTGATGATCGCCAGCTCCTGGGACGTGTAGGCGCCGCTCGACGGAGAGGGGGTCGGGGTCGCCGACGGCGACGCGCCGGGGGACGGCGTGGGCGTGGGCGAGGCCGAGGGCGACGGTGAGGTCCCGGTGGGCGGGCTCAGCCCGCTGGGCAGGGTGGTGGTGTCGTAGAGGGTGGCCAGCGCGGCGGACAGACTCGTCCCCATGGCGACGCTGTTCTGCGTTCCGACGATGACGTAGCGGAGCTGCGGGAAGCTGACCCCGCTCGACTGGTTGGGCAGCACGTAGAACGGCCGGACGAAGAGGAAGGAGTCGTCGTTGAAGGGGAGCACGATCACGTTCCCCAGGACCACCTGGGAGCCGGACTCCCCGAGCAGGGTGCGCTGCTGGCTGATGGTGGGGTCGGTGTTGGAGTTGTTGTCGAACTGGTAGGGGCCCCGCACGTTGGTGTTGTTGCCCAGGGGGACGGCCACCAGCGGGGGATGGTCGGTGGTGGTGTAGTCGGACTCCGCCGCCAGCCACGCGGTCATGTTGCTGGCCTGGCCGCCGCTCCCGCTCCGGTAGGGGCTGAAGGTCTGCATCAGGACGAACTGGGGTGTCGGGTCACCGGGCAGGGTCAGCTCCACGTACTGGGGCGTGGTGGTGACCGCGGTACCGTCCGGCTGGAGACCCTGGGAGGCGCTGTAGAAGTCGTTCTTGGAGAAGAAGTCGGCAGCCACCTGGGGGTTGGAGACGGGGAGCTGGTCGTCGACGTGGACCTGGGCGTAGACCGAGACCTGGTTGCTGAACAGGTTCTCCGGGTAGCGGAGGTGCTGCACCAGGAAGGACGGCATCTGGCTGATGGGGTGGAGCAGGCCCGGGTAGATGGCGCTCCACGCGGCGGTGAGGGGCTCGCTGGTGTCGACCGCGTAGAGGGTGACCGCGCAGGTGCGGGCGTCGACCACGGCCTTGACCGCGTTGCGCTGGTAGGAGATCCCGTTGACGTTGTCGGACTCGGGGAAGTTGCCGGTCTCCACGTAGGCGTCGGCGATCCACATCAGGTCACCGGTCTGGGGGTCGGCCACGATGTAGGGGTCCGAGTCGACGGTGAGGAAGGGGGCGATGCTCTCGATGCGCTGGTCGACGGTCCGGTTGATGAGCACCGAGCTCTGGCTGTTGGGGATGTCGCTGAAGAAGAGGTTGAGGCCACCGAACTGGGTGATGGAGGTGGCCAGCTTGTCGAAGGGATCGTTGATGCTGAAGCCGGCCATCCCGGTGCCGGCATGCATGTAGGCGTCGGGGGTGGACGGGTAGTTGAACTCGAGCTGGTTGGTGTTGACCACCACCGGCTGGCTGGTCTGCTCACCGCAGTAGACCTCCGGGTTGCTGACCGAGCTGAGCGCCGGCGGAGCCGCGGGGTCGACCTGCTGGAGGGGCTCCCGGCCGTCCAGGATGTTGGGCTCGCCCTCGACACCGACCTGGTTCACGGACACCGCCGTGATCCCGTAGCCGTGGGTGTAGACGAAGGTGTCATTGACGAAGTTGGAGTTGGGGATGTCGCCCTCCGCGATCTCCCGCACTCCGATCATGACCTCGGTCTCCTGCCCGCTGGCGTCGGGATAGCGGTCGATGGTCACGTTGGTGTCGAAGGTCTGGTAAGCCCGGGTGCGATCGACCTGGTTGAGGACCGCGGGCACCTGGGTGGGATCCTGGACGCGGATGTTGGCGAGGGTCCCGGGGTCGGCCGCCAGGTCGGTGAGGGCCGGCGTGGTCACGGTCTTGAAGGGCTTGTCGACCACGTCCGGCTGGCTGCCCGAGGCGCCCAAGTCCCAGGCGTAGCGGCTGGCGGTCAGGTAGTTGTCGATCGACTTGGCCTGGGCCTGCTCGGCGTTGGGGTTGACGCTGGTCGCGGTGTAGACGGCCTCGGGGATGATGGTGAGCACCCCGGCGACCACCAGCCAGCCGCCGAGCAGCCCGCCCAGCACCGCCACCGTGCTCCAGCTCGGCCGGCGGCGGCTCCTCCGCACCAGCAGGGCGGCGGTGGCGGCGGCGAAGAGCAGGGCGATCACCTGGAGGGCGCCGAGCACGGGGATGAGGACGTTGAGGTCGGTGGCGTTGGGACCGACGAAGGCGTACTGGGAGTTCTGCTCGGTGACCAGGTGGTAGGGGCCGAAGTGCGCCCCCAGGGCGGCCAGGATGAAGATGCCGATCAGGGCCACGCCGGCGTGCCGGGCGCTGATCCGGAGCGCGTCGTCCGCGCTCTGGCCGGTGGCGGGGTGGAGCTGGAACTCGACCTCCTTGGGGGCGTGGATCACGCTGAGGCTGAGGGCGGCGATCGCCGCGGCACCGAGGAAGCCGAGCAGCGCGCCCCCCCAGAGCAGCGCGGAGACGTCGTCTATCACCGGCAGGGTGAAGACGTAGAAGCCGAAGTCCATGTGGAAGACGGGATCGCTGGTGCCGAAGGCGTGGCCGTGCAGGAAGAGGAGGACGTCCTGCCAGTCGCCGGCGAGGTGGGCGCCGCCGCCGATGCCCGCCAGCACGGCGATCGCGATGCCGACCCAGAAGGTCACCCGGCCGGCGGGGGCGTCGAGGCCGCGGATGGCGCGCGCCCAGAAGGGCACGCTGGCCCCGACCAGGCCGCCGGTGATCACCGCTCCGATCACGAAGAGCACCACCTGGGCGATCAGCGGGGTCCAGAAGACGTTGGAGTGGCCGAGGCTGGAGAGATAGAGGTAGTTGACCCGCAGCCACATCGAGGCGACGGCGAGGGCGATCAGCACCACGATCGCGATGACCACGATCAGGGCGATCTTGCGGAAGCGGGTGAAGCGGGGCGACCTCACCACCCGGGGCCGGCGTCGCCGGAACAGCAGCTCAGGGTCGAAGTTGAAGGTGCTCACGGCCCGGCCGATGGTACTCGCCTTGGCCCCACGGGTCGTCCGCGGGCGGCCACGGCGCCGGGAGAGGCCGGGCGGGGACGATCAGCGACGCTGCAGGAGCAGGCGGACGTCGAACGGGTCGCGCCGGCGCCGGATCCGCCGCGACACCTCAGGGCGGACCTGAACCATGTAGGGCTCCTGCTCGCGCAGGACCTCCTCGATGGCGTCGGCCACCAGCATCCCGGCGTGGACGGCCGGGACCCGATCGGAGAGCGCGACCGCCATCCGCTCGGTCACGACGGTGATCTCCATCTCGTGAGCCTGCTCGAGGAGGGTCAGGCAGTCGTCGAGGCGGCGGAGCCGCTGCCGGCGGTCCTCGCCGCCGTGCAACTCGATCATGCGCGAAAAATAGCGCAATTCGACCAAAACCGGGAGTCCCACCTTCGGCCGGGCGCCCCAACGGCCTCCCGGCGCCCCCCCACCACGGCTCCGGGGGGGTCAGCGGGAGGCGACGCGGGCCCGCCGCGGCCGGGCCCTGGGGAGGGCGAGGGCGGGGGAGGCGGCGGCAGGGGCGGAGGGGGGCGACCGCCTGCCGTTGCCGGCGGCGCCTCCGATGATGTGGCGGAGGTAGGCGCCGGTGGCGCTCCGCGGCTCCCCCGCGATGGTCTCCGGGGTGCCGGCCGCCACCACCTCCCCCCCGGCATCCCCTCCGTCGGGACCGAGGTCGATGATCCAGTCGGCGGTCTTGACCACGTCCAGGTTGTGCTCGATCACGATCACCGTGTTGCCGGCGTCGACCAGCCGGTGGAGGACGGTGAGGAGCTTCTCCACGTCGGCGAAGTGGAGACCGGTGGTCGGCTCGTCGAGGATGTAGAGGGTGCGACCGGTGTCCCGCCGGGAGAGCTCGGTGGAGAGCTTGACCCGCTGGGCCTCCCCCCCGGAGAGCTGGGTGGCCGGCTGACCGAGGCGGATGTAGCCCAGCCCCACGTCCTGGAGGGTGCGCATCCGGCGGAGGATCCGGGGCTGGTTGGCGAAGAGGTCGGCCGCCTCGTCGACGGTCATCTCCAGCACGTCGGCGATCGACCTGCCCCGGAACCTGACCTCGAGCGCCTCCTTGGTGTAACGACGGCCCTTGCAGACGTCGCAGGCCACGTAGATGTCGGGGAGGAAGTGCATCTCGATCTTGATCATCCCGTCGCCCGCGCATGCCTCGCAGCGGCCGCCGGAGACGTTGAACGAGAAGCGTCCGGGCTTGTAGCCGCGGATCCGAGCCTCGGGCAGCTTGGCGAAGAGGTCGCGAATGTCGGTGAAGACGCCGACGTAGGTGGCGGGGTTGCTGCGCGGGGTCCGCCCGATCGGCGACTGGTCGACGTCGATGACCTTGTCGATGTGCTGGATCCCCTCCACCCGCTCGTGCTTGCCGGGCCGCTCCTTGGCCCGGTAGAGGGCCTGGGCCAGGCGCCGGTAGAGGATGTCGTTGACCAGCGTGGACTTGCCGCTGCCGCTCACCCCGGTGACGCAGATGAAGAGCCCGAGCGGAAACTGGACGGTCACCGACTTGAGGTTGTTCTCGGCGGCGCCGTGCACGGTGATCGCCCGGCCCGACGCGAGCCGGCGCGGGCTGGGGATGGGGATCTTGAGCTCACCGCGCAGATACTGGCCGGTCAGGCTGCGCGGCGACGCGAGCACGTCGGCGAGGGTGCCGGCGACGATCACCTCGCCGCCCCGCTCCCCCGCCCCCGGACCGATGTCGACGATGTAGTCGGCGGCGCGGATGGTCTCCTCGTCATGCTCCACGACGATCAGGGTGTTGCCCAGGTCGCGGAGGGTGGTGAGGGTGGCGAGGAGCTTGTGATTGTCCCGCTGGTGGAGCCCGATCGAAGGCTCGTCGAGGATGTACAGCACGCCCATCAGCTTGCTGCCGATCTGGGTCGCCAGCCGGATGCGCTGGCTCTCCCCGCCGGAGAGCGACGCCGAGGCGCGGTCGAGGCTCAGGTAGTCGAGGCCGACGTCACGGAGGAAGCCGAGCCGCTCGCGGATCTCCTTGAAGGCGCGGCCCGCGATCTGCATCTCGCGCTCGCTGAGGCGCAGGCTCTCGGTGCGGCGCAACGCCTCCACCACGGTGAGAGCGGTGAAGTCCATGATGCTCATCCCGTCGACGGTGACCGCGAGGAACTCCGGCTTGAGCCGCTTGCCGGCGCAGGCGGGGCACGGCTTCTGCATCATCAGCCGCTCGATCTCCTGCTTGACCCACTCCAACTCGGTCTCGCGGTAGCGGCGCTCGAGGTTGGGGATGACCCCCTCGTAGGCGGCCTCGTAGGTGTGGGTCCGGCCGGTGTGGGAGACGTAGCGCATCCGCACCGTCTCGTCCTTGGGCAGCCCGTAGAGGATCACCCGCTGCTCCCGGGCGGAGAGCTCGGCGAAGGGGACGTCGGTGGGGATCTTGTAGTGGCGACAGACCGTGTGGAGGACGTCGAGGACCCACATCTGAGACGGTCCCTTGGTCCAGCCGGAGAGCGCCCCCTCGTCGATGGAGAGCGAGGGATCGCGCACCACCGCGTCGCGGTCGACCTCCATGCGCAGCCCCAGCCCGGTGCAGGTCGGGCAGGCGCCGTGGGGGTTGTTGAAGGAGAAGTTGCGCGGCGCCGGCTCCTCCATCGAGATCCCGCAGTAGACGCAAGCGTAGTCCTGGGAGAAGAGCATCTCCCCGCTCGGCCGGCCCGGCGAGCCCTCCTCGGTCGCACCGGATGCCTCTCCCCCCTCGGCGCCAGGGCCGCCGGCAGCCCCGGCATGGCGGGGCTCCGCGTCGTGGACGGCGGCGGGCAGCTCCTCCATGCGCTCGTCCACCGGGATGAGCAGGATCAGGCCGTCGCTCAGCTTGGCCGCCTGCTCCAGGGAGTCGGTGAGCCGGCTGCGCAGCTCCGGCCCGATCACCACCCGGTCGACGACGATCTCGACGTCGTGCTTGAACTTCTTGTCGAGGGTGATGGTCTCGCCGAGGTCGCGGACCGCGCCGTCGACCCGGGCCCGCGCGTAGCCCTTGCGGCGGGCCTCGTCGAGCACGTCGCGGTGCTCGCCCTTGCGCCCCTGCACCATGGGGGCGGCGACCAGCAGGCGGCTGCCCTCGGGCAGGGCGAGCACCTGATCGGCGATCTGCTCGATGGTCTGCTTGCTGATCTCCCGGCCGCAGCGCGGGCAGTGTGGGTGTCCGATCCGCGCGTAGACCAGCCGGAGGTAGTCATAGATCTCGGTGACCGTGCCGACCGTGGAGCGCGGGTTCTTGCTGGTGCCCTTCTGGTCGATGGAGATGGCCGGGGAGAGGCCGTCGATGTGGTCGACGTCCGGCTTCTCCATCTGGCCGAGGAACTGCCGCGCGTAGGCCGAGAGGGACTCCACGTAGCGGCGCTGGCCCTCCGCGTAGATGGTGTCGAAGGCCAGCGACGACTTGCCGCTCCCGGAGAGCCCGGTCAGGACGATCAACCTGTCCCGGGGCAGGCTGAGGTCGATGTTCTTGAGGTTGTGCTCCCTCGCCCCGCGGATGTCGATGGTGTCGTGTGGCACTGACCACCTAGCGTACCCAGATCCCGGCATCGGGCCGTCAGCCACCCGGTGCGCCGCGGGCGGCGGCCTGACGCGAACATGTGTACGATACTCGGCCGCGCCGGGTGACGTCCAGCCTCGAGACGCCCCGTCGGCGGTCAGCCGATGCTCAGCGGAGAGGGGCGGTCATCTCCCGGATGTCGCGGCCCACGTGCTCCACGGCCGGCGCGGAGACGCCGGCCCGGACCGCGAACTCCGGCCACGAGTTCGACGACGTCGAGCACCGCGCCGATGGTCGCGGTGGCGCCCGGGACCTCGAAGCGGTCGCCGACCACCGCGAGGTCGGCCCGGGCTATGGCCTGGGCCCGGCCGTTGACGGCCATCAGGTGCTGGGCGGTCCAGCGGCTCCCCGGCTGGTGCGCGTGGGTGACGTCGTAGGCGGGCGCGAGGTGCCAGCCGCCGCCCTGGGGCAGGAGGAAGGAGAAGTTGCGGGTGTGGTCGTCGCAGTTGGCCACCGCCACGTTGAAGACCATCCGGCGGAACAGCTGGGCGTCCGCCTCGGGACCCAGGCCGAGGCGTCCCGCGATCTCGAAGAGCTGGGCGTAGTCGTGGGCCCCGATCAGGCGGAAGTCGAGGTGGCCGAGCGCGCAGAGGCTCTGGATGTGGACCTTGCCGCCACCGTCCGGGCGGTCGAAGCGGCGGGTCATGAAGTGCGCCCGGCCACCTTCGGGAAGCAGGCGGCAGGCGGCCATCTCGATCCCGGCCGCCCCGGCCATCAGCGCGTAGGCGTACTCGATCCGCCCGTAGTCGGAGGTGGCGCCGAGGTCCTGGTCGGCGCCGACGCCGTCGAGCTTGAGCAGCCACTGCTCGAAGCCCGGGTCGGCGGGCACCTGACCGGAGCGCACCTCGCCGGTCGCCGGGTTCCAGGCGACCACCGCCTTGGCGCGGGCGCCCCCGGCGGACGTCCCCACCGCGATGAGGTGGCGCACCGCGACGGTGACGCCGTCCGGTGAGGAGAAGGTCCCGGTGACCGCGGTGCGCGCGGCGAGCACCAGCTCGGCGAGGTCGATGGCGGTGGATCGCCGCGGCCGGGGACCGCGGGGAGGCCGGAACTCGAGCGCGCCGACCCCGCGCGAGGCCAGGTAGGCGAGGCGGTCGAGGGGGGTGATCGCGGACGGCGCCACGCCCTCGGCCGCGAGGTACGCGGTGGTGAGCGCGTTGCCGAAGGCGTCGGGAAGGGCGTCGGCGAGCAGCGAGGGCAGCCGCTGGAAGGTCTGCACCGGCAGGGTGGGGAAGACGAAGCGGCCCCGCCCGAGCGGCATGGTGGTGGGCGCGAGCTCGATGCCGCGCGCGAGCCAGGCGGGCGCGTACTCGAAGACGTAGTAGCCGCTGGCCGGGTCGAGGGCGACCGCGCCCACCCGCTCGCCCCAGGCGCGGACCTCCACGACGTCGACCGGGAGGTAGGCCATCAGCGCTCCTGCGGCGGCGTCCGCCGCCGGTGGGACACCCGCTGGCGGGGGAGCGACGACTGCCGCCTCGAGGCGAGCAGGGCGAGCGGGCTCACGGTGACCGCGGGGGCGAGCGTCTCCAGCCACTCGCTGCGCCCGAGCGCGCGCACCACGCGGACCAGGGTGCGGAGGGTCGACCCCCTCCCCCCCTCGAGGCTCTTCACCGCGCCCAGGCTGACGTCGGCTCGGCTGGCGAGCTGCGCCTGGTCGAGGTCGGCGGCGATCCGCGCGGCCCGCACCTCGGCGCCGATCACGACCTCCCACTCGCCGGTGGTTCGCCTGCCGGGATCAAAGGCCATGTAATCGATCTTTCCTCAATGCGATTGTCTATACAGCAATCAATCTATACTTTATGTGTCAGCGTGTCAACAGCCTCATTACTGTCCATACACCAGGCATCTCGGGTCACGAGCTCGAATCCTGCCTCTTGGAGCACCGCGCCCCGCCGAGGGCCGGCCCGGGTGGACGGCGCGGCGCTTGACGGCCCCGCCGGCGGCCCGTCAGGATCGGGGCCACCGATGGACATCGAGAATCAACTCCGCATCAGCGGCCACGCCGCAACCAAGGTCGTCCCCGATCGCGCCCGCTGGGCGGTCACGGTCCGGGTCGAGGAGCAGGACCGCGACGCCGCGTTCCGCCGCTGCGCGACCGCTCGCCGCGGGCTGGTGGCGAAGCTCAACGCGATCGAGCGGGGCTGCGTCACCGCCGGGCGCATCGCGGTCGTCGACGAGTACGAGACCTACTTCGTGATCACCGACGAGCTGCGCCAGGAGGTGGTCGACCAGCTCAAGAAGGCCCGCCTCCCCAAGGGGGTGGTCGCCCAGATCGGGGAGCGGGTCGGGGAGCAGCAGCGGCGCCGCCGCTGCTTCGCCGCCACCGCGACCCTCGGCGTCGACGTGGCCGTGGCCAAGGCGGGGTCGGTCCCCCAGCTGCTGGTCGCCGACGACGTCTCCTGGAGCGGCGGGCCCGTCTTCGAGATCTCCAAGCGCGAAGAGCTGGGCGACGAGCTGCGCGCCAAGGCCGTGGAGAACGCCCGCACCCGGGCGGCCCGGCTGGCTGAGGCGGCCGGCCGCCGGCTGGGCCGGGCCCTGGTGATGTCCGACCTCGACGAGTCGCTGGCGGCGCTCACCGGCACGGTTCGCAAGGAACCGGGCGGGCCGGCACGGGAGACGCGGGTTTTCAGCGCAGCGGCGCCGGGGTCCCGGCTCAGCAGCCCACCCGCCCCGGAGGGGGAGCCCATCGTGATGGAGATCACCCCCGAGCCGATCGAGCTGAGCGAGAGCATGACCCTCGTCTTCGAGCTCGTCGATCGGGTCTGACGCGGGCGCCGCTCCCGGCTGATCCGCCGACGGGCCGCCGGGCGTCAGTCGAGCGGAGTCGAGGGCGGCAGCGGATCGGGGCCGCCCACGACCTCGACCTCGACGCTGTGGGCGATCTCGACGGAGGACCGACCCACCTGCAGCCGGTGGGTGCCGCCGTCCACGTACCAGCCCGCCCGGCGGTGGTGGAGGGGCCCGTCGTGGACGTGCGCGGCCGGGTTGTCTCGCCGGGCCGCCAGCTCCTGCCAGTCGTCGTCGGCGACGTCGTAGTAGGCGAACGACCGCTCCCCCAGGTCGAGGCCGATCGTGGTCGCCTCCCCCGGGTCCAGCCAGACCTTCTGGAAGGCGCGCAGCTCCTTGACCGCCCGCTGCCGCCGCTCCGGCGAGGCCGTGCCGCCCCCCGGGGGGGCCACGTAGAGCTGGACGACCTCGGCGCCCCGGCGCCGTCCGGTGTTGGTCACGCTGAGCTCGACCTGCAGCCGCCCGCCGGGGGCAAGGCGCAGGCTCGACAGCCGCGGCGGCCCGATCTCGAAGCTGGTGTAGGAGAGCCCGTGGCCGAAGGGGAAGCGCACCGGCAGCCGGCGCGCCTCGTACCAGCGGTAGCCCATGAGCAGGCCCTCGCCGTAGCGCACCTGGCTGCTCTCCCCCGGGAAGTTGCCGAACGCGGGGGTGTGCTCGATGCGGAGCGGCACCGTGGTGGGAAGGCGCCCGCCCGGCTCGGCCTCGCCGAAGAGCACGTCGACCAGCGCGTGGGCATACTCCTGGCCGCTGAACCACACCTGGAGGAGCGCCCCCGCCCGGTCGGCCCACGGCATGCCGACCGGCGAGCCTGCGTTGACCACCACCACGCTGCGGGGATTGACCTCGGCCACCCGCGTCACCAGCTCGTCCTGGCCGCCGGGGAGGTCCATGGAGGGACGGTCGTAGCCCTCGCTCTCCCACTCCTCGTCGGTGCCCACGATGACCAGGGCGGCGTCTGCCCCCCGCGCCAGCTCGACCGCCCGGTCGATGCCGGCGGCGTCGGCGGCCGGCTCGTGGACGATCTCGTGGGCGTCGCCGAGGCGCTCGCGCAGGGCGGCCAGCGGGGTGAGCTGGTAATGGGGCACGACCCGGGCGCTCCCTCCCCCGGTGATCTCGGCGCGATCGGCGTTGGGACCGACCACCGCGATGCGGCGGAGCCCCCCGGCGGAAGCGGCAGTACATCGCGATTGGTGAGCAGGACCATCCCCTCGGCGGCTGCCCGCCGGGTCAGGGCGCGATCCTCGGGCCGGTCGACCGGACGCTCCGCCACCGGGGGCGGGTCGTCGAGGGCGCCGACACGGTCGAGGACGCCGAGGGTGCGAGCGACCGCGGCGTCCAGCAGGGCCTCGTCGACATCCCCGTCGCGAACCGCCCTGGCGAGGGGGGGACCGAACGACCGCGGCGGCCCGGGCATCTCCAGGTCCAGCCCGGCCCGGGCGGCGTCGACGGTGCGGGCGAGGCCGAACCAGTCGGTCATCACCAGGCCGTCGAAGCCCCACTCCTCGCGGAGGATGCCGGTCAGGAAGCGGGGCGTGTCGGGGACGTGGCGGCCGTTGACCCGGTTGTAGCTGGTCATCACCGCCAGCACCCCGGCGACCCGCACCGCGTGCTCGAACGGCAGCAGGTAGAGCTCGCGCAGGGTCCGCTCGTCGATCACCGACGAGCTGGTGTAGCGCTCGAACTCGGTCTCGTTGCCGACGAGGTGCTTGACGGTCGCGATCACGCCCTGCTCCTGGACGCCCCGGATGTAGGCGACGGCCAGCTTGGCGGTGAGCACGGGGTCCTCGGAGAAGGCCTCGAAATTGCGCCCCCAGAGCGGGTGGCGGTGCAGGTTGACGGTCGGCGCCAGCAGCACCCGCGCTCCCTTGTCCCGGGCCTGGCGGGCGACCGCAGCGCCGGCCTCCGCCACCAGCTCGGGGTTCCAGGTGGCGCCCAGAGCGGTGGCCGAGGGGATGCACACCGAGGGCGTGGCCGGCAGGAAGCTGTCGGTCTCGCCGCGTGCCCCGTTGGGGCCGTCGCTCAGCTTGACCGAGGGGATGCCGAGGCGAGGGACGGCGGCGGTGTGCCAGAAGTCGACGCCTGCGGTGAGCGCGGCCTTCTCGTCGAGGGTCAGCCGCGCGACCAGAGCCGGGATGTCGCGAAGCGCCCGCGCACCGGGATGTGGCTCGCTGTCTCCGCTCGCCACAGCCTCCCTACTCGGAGGGAGCCGCCGCCGCGGCCTCGGCCTTCTCCTTCCGCTCGCCGCGCTCGCGGCGGGCGGACTTCGACACCAGGTGCATCTTGATCTCGCCGTCCACCACCTCGACCACCACGGTGTCGCCGGGGCCGTGCTTGAGCCGGAGGAGCTCCTCGGAGAGGGGGTCCTCGATCACCTTCTGGATCACGCGGCGCAGCGGGCGGGCCCCGTAGACCTTGTCGAAGCCCTCCTGGACGATGCGGTCCTTGGCCTCGTCAGCGACGTTCAGCTGCAGCTCCTGCGCCTCCAGGTGGAGGGCGATGCGGTTGAGCATCAGGTCGACGATCAGCCGCATCTGCTCGTGGGTGAGCCGCTGGAAGACCACCACCGCATCGACCCGGTTGAGGAACTCGGGCCGGAAGGCGCGCTTCAGCTCCTCCATGATGGTGTCCCGCATCCGGGCGTGCTCGTGGTCGGCGGCGTGCTCGTCGGCGAGCGCCGGCTGGAAGCCGAGCGACATGTTGCCCTTGAGGTTGGCGACCCCGAGGTTGCTGGTCATGATCACGATGGTGTTGGCGAAGTTGACCGCCTTGCCCTTGGCGTCGCTGAGCCTGCCGTCCTCGAGGATCTGCAGCAGCATGTTGAAGACCTCGGGGTGGGCCTTCTCGATCTCGTCGAAGAGCACCACGCTGTAGGGGCGGCGGCGGACCGCCTCGGTGAGCTGGCCACCCTCGTCGTAGCCGACGTAACCGGGCGGGGAGCCGACCAGGCGGGCGGTCGAATGCCGCTCCATGAACTCGCTCATGTCGAGGCGGATCAGGGCGTCCTCGTTGTCGAAGAGGAAGGCGGCCAGGGAGCGGGCCAGCTCGGTCTTGCCCACCCCGGTGGGGCCGAGGAACATGAACGACCCGATCGGCCGGCGCGCGTCCTTGAGCCCCGCGCGAGCCCGGCGCACCGCCTGGGAGATCACCTTGACCGCCTCGTTCTGGCCGATGAGCCGCTTGTGGATCGCATCCTCCATGTGGAGCAGCTTGGTGGTCTCCTCCTCGACCAGCCGGGAGACCGGCACCCCGGTCCAGGAGCTGATGATCTCGGCGATGTGCTCCTCGGTGACATCGGGCACGGTCGCACCCAGCTTGTCGCGCCAGGCCGTCTCCTCGGAGACGTACTGCTCCTTGAGCCGCTTCTCCCGGTCCCGGAAGCTCGCCGCCGTCTCGTAGTCCTGGCCGGCGATCGACTCCTCCTTCTTGGTGACCAGCTCGCGGATCTCCTTCTGCATGGAGCGCAGCTCGTCGGGAGTTGTGGTCAGCTTCATGCGCACCCGGGCGCTGGCCTCGTCGATGAGATCGATGGCCTTGTCCGGCAGCGAGCGGTCGCTGACGTAGCGCACCGAGAGATCGGCGGCGGCCTTGAGCGCCAGGTCGGTGATCCTGACCCGGTGATGCTTCTCGTAGAGCGGCCGGATCCCGTGGAGGATGTCGATGGTCTCCTGGAGGGTCGGCTCGTCGACGTACACGGGCTGGAAGCGACGCTCCAGGGCCGCGTCCTTCTCGATGTACTTGCGGTACTCGTTGAGGGTGGTGGCACCGATGCACTGGATCTCGCCGCGCGCCAGCGCCGGCTTGAGGATGTTGGCCGCGTCGATGGCGCCCTCCGCGGCGCCGGCACCGACCAGGGTGTGGAGCTCGTCGATGAAGAGCACGACCTCACGGGACTGGCGGATCTCGTCGAGGATCTTCTTGAGCCGCTCCTCGAACTCGCCGCGGTACTTGGTGCCGGCGACCAGCCCGCCCATGTCCAGGGTGAGCACGCGCTTGCCCATCAGCGACTCGGGGATGTTGCCGAGCACGATCGCCTGGGCCAGCCCCTCGGCGATCGCCGTCTTGCCAACGCCGGGCTCGCCGATGAGGGCGGGGTTGTTCTTGGTCCGGCGGGAGAGTATCTGGACGACCCGCTCGATCTCCATGGCCCGGCCGATCACCGGGTCCAGCTGGTTCTTCTGGGCCAGCTCGGTGAGGTCGCGACAGAACTGGTCGAGCAGCGGGGTCTTGCTGGGGCGCTTCTGGGACTCCTTGGCCTCCTCCTCGACCCCTGAACTCGTGGAGCAGGCGCTCGATCTCGGCGCGCACCTTGTCCAGGTTGGCGCCCAGGTCCTCGAGGACGTGGGCCGCGATCCCCTCCCCCTCGATGAGGAGGCCGAGCAGGAGGTGCTCGGTGCCCACGTAGTTGTTCCCCATCCGGCGGGCCTCCTCGAAGGAGATCTCGATGACCTTCTTGACCCGCGAGGTGGGAATGATCTGCTGGATGATGATCCGCTCGTTGCGCCCGAGCACCGACTCGATGGTGCTGCGCACCTTGTTGATCTCGACCCCGAGGTTGTTGAGGACCTTGGCGGCCAGTCCCTCGCCCTCGCGCAGGAGTCCGAGCAGGAGGTGCTCGGTCCCGATGTACGAGTGGTGAGAGCGCTCGGCCTCCTCCTGGGCAAGGGTGAGGACCTTCTTGGCTCTCTCGGTGAACCGCTCAAAGGGATACAAGACCGCCTCCGCGTCCCGCCCGGCCCCTCCGATCCAGGAGGAAAGGGTCAGCTCGGGACATGCTCCGACCACCCCATTATGCCCATCGCAGGCTCCGGCCACTCTCTCCCCCTGCATTTGGGGGAGGGACGTGCCGGGCCCGTCACCGGGGTGACGGAGGCCGTCTGGTCAGGCCTCGGGCTCGACCTCCCCCGGCTCCTCCGCCGCCAGGTCCGGGGCGGCGGCCGCACCGGCGTCCTCCACCACCTCGTCGGCAACGGCGGCCTCCGGGCTCCGATCCGCCGGCTCGGCAGCGTCCTCGACCGGCTGGGCAGCGTCCTCGACCGGCTCGGCGGAGACCTCAGCCGGCTCGGCAGCGTCCCCGACAGGCTCGGCGGAGTCCTCGGCGGGCTCGCCGGAGGCCGCGGTGTCGTCGCCCAGGTCGTAGCTGGGAGGCACGTACTCCGCCGGCCCCTCCGGCCCACCGCCGTGGAGCTGGCGCAGGGAGAGGCTGATCCGGCGGCGGGCCCGGTCGGCGCTCAGCACCATGACCTTGACCTGCTCGCCGATCTTGAGGATGTCCTCCGTGCGCTCGACGTGGTCCCAGGAGAGCTCGCTGATGTGCAGCAGCCCCTCGACGCCGTCGGCGATCTGCAGGAAGGCACCGTACTTCTTGGTCTTGGTGACCTCGCCGTCGACGACCTTGCCGGGTGGGAAGCGGTCCTCGATGGTGTCCCACGGGTCGTCGCTCAGCTGGCGCAGGGAGAGGCTGATGCGGGAGAGCTCGGGGTCCAGCTTGATGACCTTGACCCGGACCTCGTCGCCGACGCTCAGCATGTCCGACACGTTGTTGATGCGGTCCCAGGAGAGCTCGCTGATGTGGATCAGGCCGTCGGCCCCACCCAGGTTGACGAAGGCGCCGTAGCTGGTCAGCCCGCTCACCTTGCCGGTGATCAGGTCGCCGACCTTGAGCTTCTCGAAGAGCTCCTCGCGCTGGCGCGCCCGGTCCTCGTCCTGGGCCGCGCGCTGGGAGACGATGAGGCGGTTGCGCTTGCGGTTGACCTCGAGGATCTTGACCGGGATCTTGGTCCCCACCAGCTCCATCAGGTTGCCGGAGAACTGCCGCGCCACCTGGCTGCTGGGGAGGAAGCCACGCAGGCCCATGATGTTGACGATCAGGCCGCCCTTGTTCTGCTCGCGGACCTCGGCGTCGAGGATCTCCCCCTCCGACTCCTTCTCGGCCACGGCCTGCCAGATCGACTCGGCGCGCGCCTTGCGCAGCGAGAGGATGACCCGTCCCTCGTCGTCCTCGGGCTGGAGCACGTAAACCTTGATCCGCTCCCCGGGGGCCAGGGTGACCGCGGCCTCGTTGCGTCCGGAGAGCTCGCGGTTGGAGATCACCCCCTCCGACTTGGCCCCGATGTCGACGAGCACCTCGTCAGGGTCGACCCGCACCACCGCGCCCTCGACGATGTCGCCGTAGGCAAGGGTCTTGACACTGCCCTCCTCCTCGCGGAGGAGATCCTCCATGGTGAGCGGCTCGCGCTCCGGGGTCTCGACGCTGGGGGCCAACTGTCTCCTCATGTCTCTCTCGCCTGCCGCCCGGGGGGAGCGTCCGGCCGAGGGATGTGGGCACGAAGCCCGGAATCATCTGCCGCCTGGGGGCGTTGAACGGACGCGTTTGCGCCGTTGCCGTGCGACACGGGCAGTCTAACAGGGTAGCGCCATTCGACCGGGTGGGGAGTCCCCCTCCTGTGCCGGCCACGCCCAGGGCCTCCGGAGCCGGCCGAACCCCCGGCGCGGTCCGGGGGGCGGGACCGGGGCCGTGGAGCCGTGGCGCGCAGCTGTCAGGGTTTCGTTGCAGCCCGTGACCGGGGCAATACAGGACCCTCGGGGGGCGCGTCGCACCGCCATGCGAACCTCGGTGGCGCCATGAGGGTCACGATCACCTGCGAGGAGTGCGGCCACAAGCACCGCCTCGAGCGGCGCATCACCGAGCCGGGGCCGATCTGGATCATCTGCCACAACTGCGAGCTGCCGCTGCAGGCGATGCTCGAGGGCCCCACCCCCCGGCAGGTCCACGCCGCCTACGCGGCCTGGAAGGACATCTTCAACCTCTCCGACGTGGGGACGGCCAGCTAGCCGCCCTCGCGGCGTCCCCTCCCGGTCCGGCTTCCAGTGGTCTAACCTTGGAATCCGATGCCCCCGGCGACCGTCCAGCCTCCCGCTCCCACTGAGACCCCGATCTGGTCGCCGGCGGGCGAGGAGCGCAGCCACCGCGACCCGGGCTGGGACGTGGTGGTCTGGAACGACCCGATCACGTTGATGTCGTACGTGGTGCTCGTCTTCCGACGCCTCTTCGGCTACGACTTCGAGACCGCGACCCGCCTGATGCTCCAGGTGCACCACGAGGGCAAGGCGGTGGTCGCCACCCAACCCCGCGAGCAGGCCGAGGTCTCGGTCTCGCGGCTGCACGGCTTCGGCCTCCAGGCGACCCTGGGCCGGGGGTAGACCGCCGGTGGCCGAGGTCCGCAAGCGGCGTGGGCGGATCCAGCTGCGCCTCGACCGCGAGGAGAGGGCGGCGCTGGAGATGATCGTGGCCCAGCTCTCCCCCAAGGTGGGAGAGGTCAAGCGGACCGTGCCGATCGCCTACGACGACGCCGAGCTGCAGCGCGAGTACGACCGCTGGGTCCGCCCGGAGATCGACCGGAGCCGGGGAGAGGACCTCGACGCCATCCGCGAGAGCCTGGGGTCGGGCGAGGACGTCACCGCGCTCACCGAGGATCAGGCCCTCTCCTGGGTGCGTGGGCTCAACCTCCTCCGGCTCACCGCCGGCGGGCTGCTCGGGGTCGAGGACGACGGTTGGGACCAGGACGCGGACGAAGCCCTGCGCCGCTCCCCGGAGTACCGGGTGCTGCTCGCCCTGGGCCTGCTCCAGGAGGAGCTGATCGCGGTCCTGGAGGGGTAGGGGTGACCATCGGGGTCGGACGTGACCAGGGTCGCCGGCCCGACCGGTCGGAGAGGCCACGATGAAACGCCGCCTCGGCATCGCGATCGTGCTGGTGTGCCTGTGCCTGGCGGGGTGGGCGGCCCTCGGGTTGCTGCCCCCGCCGTCCATCTTCATCGTCCACGATGTCGACGGTCCCAGCGTGGTGGTGACCCCCTGGGCCCACGGTCCGGCCACGCGCGTCGAGTGCGAGGGCAGCGCCCAAATCGATACAAGCTCCGCCCCGAGGCAGCCGTGGCTCGTCACGGTGACCTCAGCGGCGACCGGCAGGGTGCTTCGGCAGGAGAGCGTCTTCGGAGACGTGGAGGTGATCGTGCGGGGTGACTTCGTCTTGATAGGAGCGCCAGCCCCCTCGGTCGGACCGGCACCTCTCCCGGGCTTCGAGTGTTCGGCCGATCCGTGAACCGAGCCGGGCCGAGGTGCTTCAGAGGCTCGGCACACTCAGGAGGCGCGTGGGTGCGTGCGGAGCGAAGTCTCTGCGCAGGCGGCAGCTGCAATGCCGCCACCCCGGGGTTCCCCGCGGATCCCGATCCGTGGGGTGGGGAGCAGAGGGCGCGGCACGCCGGTCAGGGCGTGCCGGCGTCCGGGCCGCAGCGAGGCACCACCCCGGCGCCTCCCCATGAGTGCGGAAGCGTCTAGTAGCGGGTTACCTTCAGCGAGAGGTCCAGCGCCACCGCACTGTGGGTCAGCGCCCCCACCGAGATGTGGTCCACGCCGGCCAGCGCGTAGGCGCGGGCGTTGTTGGGCTGGACCCCACCGCTCACCTCGACGATGGCACGGCCACGGATCAGCGCCATCGCCTCGCGCACCTGGCCCGGCGAGAAGTTGTCGAGGAGGATGCGCGGCGCCTTGTCGGTGAGAGCCTGCTGGAGCTCCTGGAAGCAGCCCACCTCGATGATCACGTCGTCCTCGGGATAGGCCTTGCGGATGGCGCGCAGCGCCGGGGTCACGCCGCCGACCAGGGCGAGGTGGGTGTCCTTGATGAGCACGGCGTCGTAGAGGCCGAAGCGGTGGTTGACGGCGCCGCCGATGCGGGTGGCGTACTTCTCCAGGGAGCGGAGCCCCGGGGTGGTCTTGCGGGTGTCGAGGATGGTCGCCTTGGTCCCGTCCACCGCCTTGACGTAGCGAGCGGTCATGGTGGCGATGCCGGAGAGGTGCTGGAGGAAGTTGAGGGCGACCCGCTCCCCCTTGAGGATGGCGCGGGCCGGTCCGAAGAGGCGGATGACGATCTGATCCTCCTGGACCTTGTCGCCGTCCTTGGCCTTGGCGTCGAACTGCACACGCTCGTCCAGCAGCTCGAAGACGCGACGTGCCAGGGCGAGCCCGCAGATCACGCCGTCCTGCTTGCAGACGACCTTGCCGCGGCAGGTCATGGCGGACGGGATGAGGGCGTCGGTGGTGACGTCACCGGCCCCGAGGTCCTCCTCGAGCGCGGCGCGGATCAGAGCGTCGAGGTGCTCGGGCGCGAGCGTCTCAGTGATGGGCTGCAGGGTCGTGGACAATGTCTGCTCCTCGGTGGGCCCGCATGACATGGGACACACGCCAGCGGTCGCTGCTCGTGGGGAAGTCACCGCGGTGGTGAGCGCCCCGGCTCTCCTCTCGGTTCAGGGCGGCCTCGACGACCAGTCGGGCCGCGGTCTGGGCGAGCTGGCGGCGCCGTGCCGGGAGCCACGCCTCGCCCTCGCTCCTCTCCTCCCCCATCTGGGCGATCACCGCCCCGGCGGCGGCGAGCTCGGGCCCGGTGCGGCTGATGCCGCAGGCCGACCACATCAGCTCGCGCAGCTCCTGCTCGCGCGCCACGTCGGCGAGCCGCGTCTCCACGGCCACCCGCGGCAGCTCGACCACGGTCCCCGCGCGGCGCCCCTCCAGCCCGGCCACCGCCGCCTCTGCGGCCCGGCGCCCGAACACCAGGCCCTCGAGCAGCGAGTTGCTGGCCAGACGGTTGGCGCCGTGCACCCCGGTCCGGGCCACCTCTCCGCAGGCGTAGAGGCCGGGCAGGGTCGTCGCCCCATCCACGTCGGTCACGGCCCCCCCGATGGTGTAGTGAGCCGCGGGGGCGATCGGTACCGGTCGCTCCACCGGATCGACCCCGTGCTCGCGACAGGTGGCGACGACGGTGGGGAAGCGCTCGGCGAGCCGCTCGCCGACCCCCCGGCAGTCGAGGAACACCGGCTCGCCGCCGCTGCGCGCCATCTGCTCCCAGATCGCACGGGCGACGACATCCCGCGGCGCCAGCTCGCCCCGCGGGTCGGTGTCGAGGAGGAAGCGCCTCCCCGCCGCGTCCACCACCAGCGCACCCTCGCCGCGCACCGCCTCGCTGATCAGGAACGCCGGGGCACCGGGCACCGCGAGCACGGTGGGATGGAACTGGAGGAACTCGAGATCGGCGACGTCGGCGCCCGCCTCGAAGGCCAGGGCGATGCCGTCGCCCGTGGAACCGGCCGGGTTGGTGGTGTGCCGCCAGAGTGCGGCGGCGCCCCCCGAGGCGAGGATCACGGCGCCCGCCTCCACCCGGACCCGGGTGCCCGACCTCGGATCGCAGAGCTCGACCCCGGCGCAGCCGGCGCTGTCGACGACCAGCCGGGTGACCGTCTGGTGCGCGGCGACCGCCGCGCCGCTCTCGCGAAGCCGGCTCAGCAGGGCCCTCTCGATGGCGGCACCGGTGGCGTCGCCCCCGGCATGGAGGACGCGCGCGCGGCTGTGCGCCGCCTCCCGGTGGAGGTCCACCCGGTCCCCGTCCCGGTCGAACTCCACCCCCCACGCGGCGAGCTCGGCGACGCGCGCCGGGGCCGCCTCCACCATGGTCCGGACCGCCCGCTCGTCGCAGAGACCGCGTCCCGCGGCGACGGTGTCCTGGAGATGAAGCTCCGGCGAGTCGTCCGGCCCGACCGCGGCCGCGATCCCGCCCTGGGCCACCGCGGTGCAGCCGTCGTCGACGGCGCCCTTGGTGACCACCAGCACCCGCGCACGCGGAGCGGCGGCGAGCGCGGCCGCGAGTCCGGCGACGCCGCCGCCCACGACCACGACCTCAGGGGCCGCGCCTCTCAATGCCTGTATCTCGATCAGAGCGCCGTCGCCTCGGTGAGAGCGCGGTTCCGGGCATCGACCCGGACGATGCGGGGAACGTGCCGGGTGAGCTCCTCGTCGCTGTACTGCGCATAGGCGATGAGGATCACCAGGTCGCCAGCGCTGCCCAGATGGGCCATCGCGCCGTTGAGCCTCACCTCGGAAGGCGCGCCCACGATGGCGTAGGTGACGGCGCGCGACCCGTTGCTGAGGTTGACCACGTGGACCTGCTCGCCGGGAACGATGTCGGCGAGTCGCATCAGCTCGGGGTCGATGCTGAGGGACCCCTCGTAGTCGAGATCCGAGCCCGTGACGGTGGCGCGGTGGATCTTCGACTTGACGATGGTGCGCAGCACGCTCGCTCCTCTCCGAAGTCCAGGCTGATGAGGTCACCCCCCCACGCCGACGGCCAGCCTCTCATCGGCCCCCGGCGTCAGCACGTCGATCAGCCGGGTTCCCCCTATTCTAGCAGCGATCAGGATTTCGCACCGAACGCTCACCGCTGCAGCCGGCTCGAACGTGTCAGCGTCGACCACGGCCACGTAGTCGACGGCGAGATCCGGGCTCCGGGCGAGACGGTCGAGGACGAGCTGGCGGATCCGCTCCGGATCGGTCTCGCCGGCCCGGTGGGCGGCGTCGGCGGCGGCGAGCGCCGCCGGGATGGCGAGGGCCTGGCGCCGGGAGCCGGCGTCGAGGCGGAGGTTGCGGCTGGAGAGGGCGAGCCCGTCGGCGTCGCGGACGGTCGGGCAGACGACGACCTCCGCGCCCGTGTCCAGGTCGGAGGCGAGGCGGCGGACCACGGCGCACTGCTGGGCGTCCTTGTGACCAAAGTAGGCACGATCGGGGCGGGTGGTGACCAGCAGCTTGGCGACGATGGTGGCCACGCCCTCGAAGTGCCCGGGGCGGTGAGCCCCCTCCAGGGTCTCGGTGAGCACGCCCCGCACCCCGACCCGGGTGGCGAAGCCCTCCGGGTACGCGGTCTCGACGGAGGGCGTGTAGACGAGGTCCACCCCCAGCTCCGCGCAGAGGGCGAGATCCACCTCCAGGGTGCGCGGGTACCGGTCGAGATCCTCGCCCGCGCCGAACTGGGTCGGGTTGACGAAGATGCTCACCGCGGTGCGGTCGCATTCCGCGCGCGATCGGACGATCAGCGAGCGATGCCCGGCGTGCAGGGCGCCCATGGTCGGCACCAGGCCCAGGCTCTGGCCCGCGGCTCGGATCCGATCGCAGCGGCGGCGCAGCTCCGCCGGCTCCCCGACCACGGCCGGCAGGGAGCGGCGGCCGGCCGCCTTCGCTCCGCGCACCACGGACGCCTCCGCTCCTGTCGACGGTCCGGCGCCCGCGCTCGTCATCCCGTCACCCGTGGTACGTGTGGGCGTCGTCGGGGAAGGTGCCGGCGGCCACCTCGTCGGCGTAGGCGCGGGCGGCGGCGACGGCCTGGTCGCCGAGCGGGGCGAACACCTTGACGAAGCGGGCCAGCGGGTCGCGGGTCAGTCCCAGCATGTCGTTGACGACCAGCACCTGGCCGTCGCAGTCGGGCCCCGCCCCGATCCCCACGGTCGGGATCTCGAGCGACCGGGTCACCGCCGCCGCGACGGCGCGGGGCACACCCTCGAGCACCACGGCGAAGGCGCCCGCCGCCTCCAGCTCCCGGGCGTCGCTCTCGATGCGGGCGGCCACCTCCGCCTCCCTCCCCTGCACCCGGTAGCCGCCGAGCTGGTGGACGAACTGGGGGGTGAGCCCGAGGTGGCCCATCACCGGGATGCCGCGCTCGGTGAGCTTGGCCACCAGCGCGGCGACCCGTCCCCCGCCCTCCACCTTGACCGCGTGCATCCCCGCCTGGAGAAAGGCCGCGGCATTGGCGATGGCGTCCTCGTCGGACGCGTGGTACGAGTTGAAGGGCATGTCCCCGACCAGGAGCTGATCGGGCGCGCCGCGGGCCACGGCCCGGGCGTGATGGAGCATCTCCGCCATGGTCACCGGGAGCGTGGTGCGGTACCCCAGCATCACCATCCCCAGGGTGTCGCCCACCAGCAGGACCGGGATGCCGGCCTCGGCCAGGATCCGAGCCGTCGTGTAGTCGTACGCGGTGAGCATCGCGAAGCGCTCGCCGCGGCGCTTGCGCTCGAGGAGGCTGGGGATGGTCACGGGCATGTCTGGTCCTCCGTCGTGTTCGGCGAGGACGCGAGCGTGGTGCGTCGCTCCGGTCCGGGCGTTCGAGCGCCCTGACTGGCGCTCGACGCCCTTGCCTCGGCGCGGTTGCACCCCGCGCCTGCGGCAAACCTGCGCTCCGCACGCACGCCCGCGTCCTCTTGCCGGTCGTCATCGAGCAGCTCGGAGATCTCCTCGCGACCCTCCACGCCGGCGAGTCGCACGATCTCGCGGGATACGGCGCGATAGAGGACGTCGGCGTCCGGGTGCTCCCGCAGCACGGCGAGGTGGCGGGCGACGGTCACGGCGTCGCCCCTCGCCGCCGGACCGGTGAGCGCCTGCTCCGGCCCGGCCCTCCGGGCGTTGGCAAGCGCGCCCTCCATGAGCCGGAGCAGCCCCCGCCCGGCGGTCCGCGGCTCCAGCCCGGAGGCCACCAGCAGCGCGGTGGCGGCATGGAGGAGCGCGAGGGGGGCGTTGCCGGCGAGGACCGCCGCGCTGTGGTAGAGCGGCCGCGACCCGGGCGCGAGCGCCACCGCGTGCCCGCCGAGGTCACGCGCGATGCGATGGAGCGGCGCCTCCAGCGAGGCATCGGCGTCGATCAGCATCAGCGCCCCCCGGAGGAGGGGCGCGGACCCGACCCCGGCCAGGGCCTGGAGGGGATGCAGGCAGCCGATCGTGGCGCCCCCGAGACGGAGCGCGGCCAGCTCCTCGATGCCGAGGCTCGCGCTGCAGTGCACGACCCCCCGGCCGCGCAGCGCGGCGCCGCTCGCCGCCACGCCGGCGGCGACCGGGGTCACCGCGGCATCCGGGACGGTGAGGAAGGTGAGGTCGGCGCTGCGGATCGCCGCCAGCGCGGTCGGCGCGGGACGGGCCCCCACCCGCTCCGCCAGGGCCGAGGCGCGCTCCGGATCCCGGCCGGAGATCGCGACCACCGGGTAGCCCACCGCGGCGAGGGCCGCCGCCAGGGCGCCGCCGGCCCGACCGGCACCGACGAAGGCGAGCCTCGGCCGCGGCTCCCCGGGGCCGGGGGGGACGGCCGGCGGCGGAGCGGGATACGAACGGCTGCCGCGGGCTCTCTCCGTCTCGGTCACCTCTGGATCCAAGCGGGCTGATGTCGATGGTTCCCGTCAGGGCCCGCGCTCACCGCCTCGAGGCGCCCAGCGGCGTCCCCGGGCACGCGCCTCCCGGACGGGATCGGAACCGACCCAGTGTAGCGCGGGCCCCCGCTGCCGCCCGCCGGGCGCGGCGGGCTCAGGCGCCGGCTGCGACGGTGCCCAGCTCCGCTGCCGGCGGCTGCTGCTGAGCCTCGAACCCGTCGATGATCCGCTTCATCTCCGCCCCCTCCATGGTCTCCACCTCGGTGAGGCGGGTGGCCAGCACGCGCAGCACGCCCTCCCGGTTGCGCAGCACCTCCTTGGCGCGGAGGAAGGCGGTCTCGACCAGGTGATGCACCTCCTGATCGATCTCGGATGCGATGTCCTCGGAGTAGTTGCGCTGCTCGCCGAGGTCACGACCCAGGAAGACCATCTCCTGGCGTTCCCCGAAGGTGCGGGGCCCGAGCTTGTCGCTCATCCCCCACTCGGTGACCATCTTGCGGGCCAGGTCGGTGGCCTTGCGGATGTCGTCGCTCGCCCCGGTGGTGATGTTGGCCTCGCCGAGGATGAGGTCCTCGGCGCAGCGCCCGCCGAGCATCTGGGCGAGCTGGTCGAGCAGCTCGGCCTTGCTCACCAGGTACTTGTCCTCGGTGGGCAGCGAGAGCGTCCAGCCCAGCGCCATGCCGCGGCTGACGATGGAGATCTTGTGCACCGGGTCGGTGTGCTCGAGGGTCATCCCGACCAGGGCGTGGCCCATCTCGTGATAGGCGATGGTCTCCTTCTCCTTCTCGCTGATCACCCTGCTCTTGCGCTCGGGGCCCGCGATGACGCGGGCGGTCGCCTCCTCGAGGTGCGGCATGCTGATCAGCTTCCGGTTCTGGCGCGCGGCCAGGATGGCGGCCTCGTTGATGAGGTTGGAGAGGTCGGCGCCCGAGAAGCCCGGGGTCTGCTTGGCCAGGATCTCCAGATCGACGCCCGGGTCCAGCGGCTTGTTGCGGGAGTGGACCTCGAGGATGGCGCGGCGGCCGCGGATGTCGGGGCGGTCGAGCATCACGTGGCGGTCGAAGCGACCCGGGCGGAGCAGGGCGGGATCGAGGACGTCGGGGCGGTTGGTGGCGGCGATGACGATGACGTGGGTCGCCGTCTCGAAGCCGTCCATCTCGACGAGGAGCTGGTTCAGGGTCTGCTCGCGCTCGTCGTGACCGCCGCCCAGACCGGCTCCGCGCTGCCGCCCCACCGCGTCGATCTCGTCGACGAAGACGATGCACGGCGAGTTCTTCTTGGCCTGGTCGAAGAGGTCGCGCACCCGGCTGGCGCCCACTCCCACGAACATCTCGACGAACTCCGAGCCCGAGATGCTGAAGAAGGGCACCCCCGCCTCCCCGGCCACCGCCTTGGAGAGCAGGGTCTTGCCGGTGCCCGGCGGCCCGACCAGCAGCACCCCCTTGGGGATGCGGGCGCCCACCGCGGTGAACTTGTCCGGGAACTTGAGGAACTCGACGATCTCGCCCAGCTCCATCTTGGCCTCGTCCACCCCGGCGACGTCCATGAAGGTCACCGACGGCTTGTCGCCGGCCAGCAGGCGGGCCCGGCTCCGGCCGAAGGACATCGCCTGGTTGTTGCCGGCCTGGGACTGGCGCAGCATCCACCAGACGAAGAACACCATGATCCCGATGAGCACGAGGGACGGGAGCAGCGCGGCGAGGAGGTCGGTCAAGCCGCCGTTCTCATTGGTGTAATTGCTGTAGCCGGCTGTGCTGAACTCACTGGTGGCCTCTTGGCTGGACCCCACGGTGGTGGTGTAGAGGGTCCCCGCATTGTCATACCAGGTGACCGTACTCCCGTCGCTACTGATCTGGGTCTGCTTACTGTCGGAGATGGCGTTGGGGGCGGTGTGATCGGAGGCCCAGAGCTGGACCGCCGCCTGCAGCTGGCCGCTGCTCCGGGAGGTGGCGTTGGGGCCGGTGTGCCCGTAGAAGATGGCGGCCACGACCACCACCGAGAGGAGGAGGAGCAGATACGTGAACGGCCGCCGCGAGTTGCGCATCGTCGAGCCAGTCTATAGCAGGTGCTTCGAACTGCGCGGGGGCCGCGATCGGGAAGTGACAGGCCCGCCGGGAGGCGGCCCGGCCGGGGCCGGGCCGGGCTCCGCCGGAGGCTGTCGCTGGAGCTCTCGCTGGCGGTCGGCCAGCGTGGCGAGCCGCCTCCGGGCGCCCGGGAAGACGCCCTCCAGGGCGGGGAGGAGCTCGTGGCGGACCCGGCTGCGCAGGAAGCGCGGGTCGCGGTTGCTGGGGTCGTCCAGCGGTTCCAGGCCGAGGGCGGCGCAGTAGGCGAGGGTGGCCTCCCGCCAGATGCGGAGCAGGGGCCGGGCGAGCCTCCCCTCGCGTTCCGCCATGGCCCGCAGGCTCCACGGGGTGGCGCTGGTCAGCAGTCGCATCAGCACGGTCTCGGCCTGGTCGTCCGCGGTGTGGCCCAGGGCGATGGCGGTGGCGCCGACCCGATCGGCGACCTCGGCCAGGCCCCGGTAGCGAGCCCGCCGGGCCTGGTCCTGCAGCGACGGCCCCGCACCCACCTCGACAGTGACCCCCTCGAAGTCGAGGCGGAGCCGGCTCGCCAGCTCGGCCACGGTCAGGGCCTCGGCGGCGGACCCCGGGCGCAGGCCGTGGTCGACGTGGACCACATGGAGGCGCCACCCGCGGGGGGGAGCGAGCCGGGCCAGGGCGTCGACCAGCGCGGTCGAATCGGGGCCGCCGCTGCAGGCGACCACCACCACCTCGCCGGGGGCGATCACGCCGCGGCGGTCCGCGGCCGCGGCCACGGCGCGCCGGACCCGGGCCACGGCGGCCACCCGCTCCCGCACCGGCAGCTGGTGGGCCGGCGTGGCGGTACCTGGATTCGAACCAGGGACATACCGGGTATGAGCCGGGTGCTCTACCACCTGAGCTATACCGCCGGGGGGAGCGCCGGGAGCGGGACGCGCTGCCGCGACCACGCCGACGCAGGGGGGAGGAGTGGTTGCGGCGGCTGGATTCGAACCAGCGACCTTCGGGTTATGAGCCCGACGAGCTTCCACTGCTCCACGCCGCAGCGGCAGCATAGCGCGGGCCGTGCCTTCCACGCCAAGCGGGGAGCGGGAACCTCCGATCTTCTCACAGGCCCGTCACCGCTGCCGGGCGCGACCCGGGCGCCCCACCTCAGGGCGTGGGCGACGGGGTGCCCGGAGTGGGCGTGACCGGCGCCGAGGCACTGGGGGTCGGGGAGGGCGTCGGGGTGGGCGGCGGGGTCGGCGACGGGGTGGGGCTGTAGGCGATCGTCGGAGCGTTGACGCCGGCCGAGGACGGCGCCGACTTGCCCCCCGGGTCGACGACGTAGACCTGCTCGCCGGGGAAGCGGTAGCCGAGCTTGCGGGCCTGGTCCTCCACCCACGCCGAGCTCTGCGCCTGGACGATCTCCTGGGCGCGCTGCGAGATCTGCGACTGGAGGGTGGCGTCGACCTGCTGGAGCTGGGCCACGCGGGCCTGGGCCTCGCGGTCCTGGGCGGCCTCGCCGTAGAGGGCGTAGGCGACCCAGCCGCAGACCACGGCGACGATGAGGGCGACGATGCGCCGCGCCGTGAAGGGGCGGGGTCGCTGAGGAACAGGAGAGCTCATGGCGGGCCTTGGGGACGTGGGGGGGACTGGCCGCGGGGAACCGTAGTGTGCTACGGCCCGGCCGAAATGGCAACGGGCAATCGCGAACCGGTGGGCGTTCCGAGAAGACGTCCGCTCCAGGAGCTCTGTGACTCCGTTCTCCCATGGAGGATCCGGTCAGCAGAGGTCCCGCCGCGCCGAGGGACGGCGCTCAGGCGGCGTGGAGCGTGCCGAACGCCTGCATCAGCGAGGTCACCGAGAGCCACTCGTTGGCGTTGCCGTCGGAGCAGGTGTAGGCCTGCTCCTGGGAGATGCCGAACCAGTACTGCCCGATGTGGGTGATCTGGCCCGGCCCGTCCGGGATGTCGAGACCGCTGGGGTCGCTCGGGAAGACGTCGATGGCCACCAGCCCGTCCTGCTCGAGGCCGCTGCAGGCCGGGTCGGCGACCAGGCTCGCCGTCCAGAGGCGAACGCCGGGGAGCTCGGTGTAGGCCTTGCCGTCGGCGTCGCTGGTGCTCCCCGCCATGCTGGAGTTCGATCCGATAGGTCGCATCCGCAACCCCCGCCGGGAGGGTGAGCGCCACCCCGTACTCCTGGATCACCAGGGTCGCGGCCGACGCCGTGGGGCTCGCGCTCGGGGTGACGGACGGGGTCGGGGTGCCGGTCGGCGAGGCCGGCGTCGCCGTCGCGGAACCGGGCGTCGCGCTGGGCGGCGCCGAACCCCCGCCGCACCCGGCCGCGAGCGCGCCGGCGATGAGTAGACCCAGGAGGGCCGGCAGAGGTCGCATCACGCAAGGGTTCCGCGTGCGGCGACCCCGCCGCCAGGGGCCGGAGCCCGGTCCTGGGCGTGACCCTCGGCCCTGCGATGAATGCTCACGGAATCACGACATCCAGGCCGGGGTCGGCCGCGGCGCGGGCGGTCAGGCCGTGCCCGCCGCCTCCCAGCGCTCGCGCCACCCTTCCGGGGTCAGATCGTGCAGGTCGACGCCGTCGGCGCGGGCCCCGGCCTCCAGCCGCCGGAAACGGTCGGCAAAGGTGAGCGCCCGGCCGCGCAGGGCGTCCTCGGGGTTGACCCGGAGCTGGCGCGCCAGGGCCACGGCGGCGAAGAGCAGCTCGCCGATCGCGGCCTCGAGGACCGGGCCCGCGGGGGGCGGTGGCGGCTGGTGACCGGCGACGGAGTTGGCGCCGGTGAGCGCCCCCTCTCCGGGCACGCCCATCCCCTCCGCGCTGGCGGGGTCGGCCGGCGCGACCGCCCAGTCCGCACCCCGCCTCGCCCCCGCCGGGGCCGCGGCGGCAAGCCCGGCCAGCGCCTCGACGCCCGCACGCAGCCAGGCGAGGGCGCCGGCCACTGTCGGCGTCTCGTCGAACCCGACCCGGGCCGGCCGCTTCTGCACTCCCTGGGCAAAGGCCAGCGCCGGCAGGGCCTGGGGCACGCCCTCGAGGAGCGAGAGCCGCTCGCGCTTCTCGACCCGCTTCAGCTTCTCCCAGTTGACGACCACCTCCTCCGGGCCGGCCACCGTCGTGGTGCCGAAGACGTGGGGGTGGCGGTGCACCATCTTGGCCCGGGTGGTCTCGGCGACGTCGCCGATGTCGAAACCATCGGAGCGCTCCGCGGCGATCGCCGAGTGCATCAGCACCTGGAGGAGGAGATCGCCCAGCTCCTCACGGAGCGTCTCGGAACCCTGGGTGTCGATCGCCTCCAGGACCTCGTAGGTCTCCTCGAGCAGGTACGGTCGGAGGGAGGAGTGGGTCTGGGCGCGGTCCCAGGGGCAGCCGCCGGGGGCCCGGAGCCGCTCCACGACCTCGTTGAGCTGGCGCAGCGACTGCGCCGCCTCGTCACGCATCGCACGCTCCTCCGGCGCTCCCAGGCGGCATCCCTGACGCTTCCAACCTCACGCGGGCACGGGCTGCCGGGCCCGCACCAGGCGGCCGAGCTCCCGAAGGACCCGCAGCAGCACATCCTGCCATTCCGAGTCGGGGGCACGCCCCGGGGGCGGGAGGACGTAGAGACGGGTCGGCGAGGTCTCGGCATGGACGGGGAACTGCCGCGCCACCGACTCCAGGTCGAGGCCGTGGCCGGAGGGGAGCTGCACCACCGCCCCCAACCGCACGTTGGCGGCACTCCGAGCGTCGGCGGCGTCGGGAGCCATCCGCCGGCCCGCGTCCCCCCTCCAGGTCTCCACCGACTGGGCGCCGGCGGCCGCGGCGAGGAGCCGCACCCGCAGCGAGAGGACCAGGGCCTCGGCCTCCGCCGGCATCGGCCCGAAGCGGTCCGCCAGCCCCCGCGCCCGGCGCTCGAGCTCGGTCTCGCTGACGCAGCCGGCGAGGTCCTGATAGCAGCGGAGGCGGAGCCGCTCCTCGGCGATGTACCGCGGGGGAAGGAACGCCGGCTGAGGCAGCGACACCGTCACCTGAGCGGGCGCCTCGACGAGCGGCCGGCCCTGCAGGGCGCGCACGGCGCCCTCGAGGAGGCGGTTGTACATCTCCAGGCCCACCGCCGCGATCTCGCCGTGCTGCTCCTCCCCCAGCAGGTTGCCGGCTCCGCGGATCTCCAGGTCACGCATGGCCAGCTTGAATCCCGCACCCAGGTCCTGCAGCTCCCCGATGACGTCCAGACGCTTGTCGGCGCGCTCGCTCAGCGACCGCTCCCCCGGGTAGAGGAGGTAGGCGTAGGCGCGCTGCCCCGCCCGCCCGACCCGGCCGCGGAGCTGGTAGAGCTGGGCGAGGCCCAGCCGGTGGGCGTCGTCGATCACGATGGTGTTGGCGTTGGGGATGTCCAGCCCGGATTCGATGATGGTGGTGCAGACCAGCACGTCGACCTCGCCGTCGACGAACGAGCGCATGACGGCCGCCAGCAGGTCCTCGTGCATCTGCCCGTGGGCCACCGCGATGCGCGCCTCGGGGACCAGGTCGCGCATCCACTGTGCCTCCCGCTCGATGGTCTGCACCCGGTTGTGGACGTGGAAGACCTGGCCGCCCCGGGCCAGCTCGCGGGTGACCACCTCGCGCACCAGGGAGCCCTCGCGGGCGGTGACGTAGGTCTTGATCGGCTGGCGCTCCTCGGGGGGCGTCTGGATGACCGAGAGGTCCCGGATCCCCGCCAGCGCCATGTGCAGCGTGCGCGGGATCGGGGTGGCCGAGAGGGAGAGCACGTCGACCGCGACCCGCAGCTCCTTGAAGCGCTCCTTCTGGAGCACGCCGAACCGCTGCTCCTCGTCGATGATGACCAGGCCCAGGTTGCGGAACTCGACGTCGCGCTGGAGCAGCCGGTGGGTGCCGACCACGATGTCCACGGTGCCCGCCCGCAGCCCCATCAGGGTCGCGCGCTGCTCCTCCTCGGTGCAGAAGCGGGAGAGCTGGTGCACGGTGACCGGGAAGGGGCGGAGACGCTCCGAGAAGGTGAGGAAGTGCTGCTGGCAGAGGACCGTGGTGGGCACCAGCACGGCCGCCTGGCGGCCCTCGGCGACCGCCTTGAAGGCGGCTCGGAGGGCCAGCTCCGTCTTGCCGAAGCCGACGTCGCCGCAGACCACGCGGTCCATCGGCCGCGACGCCTCCATGTCGCGCTTGATGTCGTCCAGCACCAGCACCTGGTCCGGCGTCTCCTCGAAGGGGAAGGACCCCTCCAGCTCGCGCTGCCAGTCCCCGTCCACGGAGAAGGCGTGACCCGGGGCCGCCTCCCGGCGCGAGTAGAGCGCGAGCAGCTCGCGGGCCACCGCCTCGGTCCGCTCGCGCACCCGGCGCTTGGTCCGCTCCCACTCGCCGGTGCCGAGCCGGGAGAGGGCGGGATGGGAGTCGGAGCCGCCGACATAGCGGTCGATGCGGTCCAGGTGCTGGACTGGGACGAAGAGCCGGTCTCCGTCCGCGTACTCCAGGAGCATGTACTCCTGCTCGGGCGCGCCGACGCCCCCCGGCGCCACCCCCTCCTCTCCCGCCACCCCGGCGGGCGCCTCGCCGGCGGCGACCGCGTCGGCGACCCGCCGCATCTCGACGAAGCGGCCGACGCCGTGGTCGCGGTGCACCACCAGGTCCCCGGGCGCGAACTCGAGGACGAACCCGGGGGCCGTCGCCCTCCCGGCGGCCGCCCGCCGGGCCCCGCGGGCCGAGGTCGACTCCGCCCGCCGCGCCCCCCGGGCGAGCGGCGAGCCCCGGCGCTTGACCACCCCGAAGAGCTCGTGATCGCTGAAGACGGCCAGTTCCAGCTGGGGTGCCCGGAACCCGGCGGACACCTCGCCTCCCACGACGAGGAGGGTCCCGGCCGCCGCCGGGAGCGACTCCGCGTCGGGGTCGTCGACGAGCGAGGGGGTGAGCCCGGCCTCGCCGGCGAGCTCCTCCACCCTCCCCTCCTGGCGGGAGACCACCAGACAGCACCCGCCCCGGGCGAGCTCCGCGCCGAGCTCCGTCGCGAAGGCGTCCCAGCGCCCGGCGTAGGGCTCGGCGCCGCGCCAGCCCAGGTCGGCGGTGCCGGGCCCGCCCACCTCGCCCGGCATGAGCTCGACGGCGCGTCCGAGATGGGGTTCGAGAATCTCCGCGCCGAGCAGCCCGCTGCGAGCGCCGGCGGGCAGCTCCCCGCGCGCCTCCTCCTGATCGCGCAGGCCCTCGCTCTCCTCGAGGTGGCGGAGGGCCGCCCGGCGCACCCGCTCCACCCCTCCGGCGGCCAGCACCAGCGCCCCCTCCCCGAGGTGGTCGAAGAGGCTGGCGGTCCCGTTGAGGTACGGGGCGAAGAGGTCGACGCCCTCGTCGTAGACCCCGAGCTCCAGCTGGGCGAGGTCCGCCTCCCACTGCTCGCGCACCTCCGGACGGCAGGCACCGAGATCCAGGCGGGAGACCGCCTCCCGGGCCCTGCGCAGCGCCGCCAGGCTCACGTCCAGCTCGCGCGCCGGGAGCAGCCTCACCCGCTCGAGGCGGGCCACCGAGGTCTGGGTGTCGACGTCGAAGGCGCGGATCTCGTCGACCTCCTCCCCCGACCACTCCGCGCGCCAGGGCCGGCCCCGGTCCAGGCCAAAGACGTCGACGATCCCCCCGCGCACCGCCATCTCCCCCGGCGCGGTCACCGCGGTCACCCGCCGGTAGCCGAGGCCCACGAGGCGCCGCAGCACCGTGTCGCGCCCGACCCGCTGGCCGCGGCTCAGCTCACCGGTGGCGGCGAGGGCCTCGACCGGGAGGGTGGGGCGGAGCAGCCCGGCCGGGGAGGCGACGACCAGGGCGGGCTCGGGGCCGCGGAGCAGGGCGAGGGTGGCGATGCGGCGGCGGGTCACCTCCTCGGACGGGGGGATCCGGTCGAACCCCGGGGTGTCCGCCGCCGGCCAGAGGCCGAGGCGGGACTCGCCGCCCCAGAGGCGGGCGTCGGCGTAGACGGTCTCGGGATCGGTGGTGACCACCAGGACGTGGCCGGGGGCGCGACGCCGCGCCCACCAGGCGACCAGCCCGGCGGCGCCCGCGGGCACGCCTCCGAGGGCGCGCAGCGAGCCCGCCGCGAGAGCGGCGAGGGGGGCGACGCCGTCGAGACGGGCGGCGAGGGTGGCGGCGCCGTCGGGAGGCGGCTCAATCACCGGGGGGCGTCACCTCGCCATCGCCCGGAGGGGGCGGGAGCGGCCGGTTGTACTCGGTCATGGCGCGTTCCAGGCCGTCGCGCACGATCGCCAGGACGGCGTCGGCGGCGCGTCCGAGGATCGCGGGCAGGGCCTCGCGCTCCGCTCCCGTGAAGCGGGCGAGGACGTAGTCGACGGCATCGTCGCCGTCCGGCGGCCGGCCGACGCCGACCCGGACCCGGACG
The DNA here is from genome assembly GCA_963803165.1 of uncultured Chloroflexia bacterium. Classification (GTDB taxonomy): domain Bacteria; phylum Chloroflexota; class Dormibacteria; order Aeolococcales; family Aeolococcaceae; genus Changshengia. The sequence goes on from CAWDLK010000004.1 coordinate 144,558, forward strand.
AAGTCGGGCGTCTGCCAGGACTCGATGAGGGAGAGGACGCCGCGGTGGCCGCCCGCCGACCCGCCGCGGCGGAGCCGCAGCCGGCCGAAGGCGACGTCCACGTCGTCGTGGACCACGACCACCTCCGGGACGGGAACGCCGAGGGCCCTCACCAGGTGGACGCCGGCCCGCCCGCTCAGGTTCATGAAGGTGGTGGGACGGGCGAGCAGCAGGTCGAAGCCGTCCACCGACCCGCTCTGCACCCTGGCGGGGCCCTCCCGCCGCGCCCTGCCGAACCGGCCGCGGCGCTCCAGCTCGTCGAGGACCATCCAGCCGGAGTTGTGCCGGGTGGCCGCGTACTCGCCCCCGGGATTGCCGAGACCGAGGATCAGGCTGGGCATCGGAGGCGCAACGTCAGTGGGGCGCGAGGGCCGGAACGGCCTGCCCGGGCAGCAGGCGCCGGGTCTGCTCGGTCATCAGCGCCGCCCGCTCGGGGGTGTCGTGGTCGTGCCCCAGACAGTGGAGCAGCCCATGCACGGCGAGCAGGCGCAGCTCCTCGGCGGGGGCCTGGGGCATCTGGGCGCGCGCCCTCTCCACCGAGATGGCGACGTCGCCGACCCAGGCGCGACCGTCGCCCGGGAACGCGAGCACGTCGGTGGGCGCGTCGACGGCGGCGTGCACCCGGTTGAGCCGGCGCAGCTCGGCGTCGTCGGTGAGCCGCACCGCCAGGCCGGCGCGAGCCGCCACACCGAGGGCGTCGCCGCTCGAGCGCAGCAGCGGTGGCAGCCCGCCTGCGCGGACGAGGGCCAGCGCCGCGGCGTCGAGTGCCGGCGAGCGGTGGAGCGTCACCCGCATGGGACCCCATGGTGGCGCAGAAAGAAAGGGGCTCGCCGCTGGCGAGCCCTGGGGGCGGCGATGACGCTCAGCCGGCTTTCGCCCGACGCTTCCGGGCGGCCACCAGCTTGCGCTTGCGGCGGACCGAGGGCTTCTCGTAGTGCTCGCGGCGCCGCACCTCCGAGAGGATGCCGTTCTGCTTGATCTTCTTGTTGAAGCGGCGCAGCGCGCTCTCGAAGGTCTCGCCTTCGCGGACCTTGACCTCCGACACGGTTGAGGGATCACCTCCTCGGCGCCGCCACCGGCGGCATGTACGGTTGAGGGGAGCCGGTCGCCCCTCTGGCGGAGCTGGCACGGCGGCCGCGGCCACCGGCGCGCGCCACGGCATCGAACCGTGGCCGAACGGCCCGCTCACTCTAGCAGGGGGCCGCGCGAAGGCGGCCCGCCGACAAACGGATGTACGCTCGATGAGGTATCATCGCCCGATGCCCGATGCGCTGCCGGAGCCGCCGCGCCAGGCCGGGGAGGATCGGCCCGCGGCGGACAGCGGGGCTCCCGCCGAGCTGGACGAGGCGCAGCGGCGGGCGGTCGAGCACGGGGAGGGTCCGTGCCTGGTCCTGGCCGGCCCCGGGTCGGGCAAGACCCGGGTCATCGTCGAGCGCTTCCTCCGCCTGGTCCGCGAGGGGGTCCCCGCCGAACGCCTGCTGGTGCTCACCTACACGCGCAAGGCGGCGGCCGAGATGCGCGACCGGGTGGAGAGGGTCCACGGACCCTTCGAGGGCGAGCCGCCACTGCTCAACTACCACTCCTTCGCCCAGCGCGTCCTGCGGCGCTTCGGCTGGCGGCTGGGGATCTCGCCCGCATTCCGGATCGCCGACGAGGCGGAGCGCTGGTTGGTGGTCGACGCCATCCTCGGCGAGCTGCGGCCCACCACCCTCTACAACCCGCTGCGCTCGCACGACCTCGTCGACGCCATCCTCGACCTCATCGAGAAGGCCAAGCAGGAGCTGGTCTCGCCGGAGGCGTACGCGGCCTGGGCGCAGGCACGGCTGGCCGAGGCGGGCGGCGGCCTGGAGCGCGAGCTGCTCACCCGGCATCGCGAGTGCGCCGAGGTCTACCGGCGGCTGGAGGCCATCTTCCTGGAGCGGGCAGTGCTCGACCACGACGACACCATCCTCTATGCGGAGCGCCTGCTCCGCGAGCACCCCGACATCCGGGAGGCGGTCGCGGGAACCATCGACCACGTGATGGTCGACGAGTACCAGGACACCAACTACGCCCAGGCCCGGCTGGTCGAGGCGCTGGCCGAGGCACGGGGCAACCTCCTGGTGGTCGCCGACGACGACCAGTCCATCTACAAGTTCCGAGGAGCGTCCCTCGCCAACCTCGACCGCTTCGCGCGCATCTACCCGGGGCACGAACGGGTCATCCTCGACCGCAACTACCGTTCCCACCAGGAGATCGTGGAGGCGAGCCGGGCCATCATCGCGGCCGCCCCGCCCGGCTCCCGCATCGAGAAGCACCTGGTGGCGGACCGCGGCGCCGGCGGGGCGGTCGAGGTGTGGCGCGCCGACGACGAGCGGGGGGAGGTCGTCGAGGTGGCCCGCGAGTGCCGGAGGCTCATCGACGGCGGCGCCGATCCGGCCGGGATCGCCTGGCTGTTCCGGCGGCACGACGACATGCAGGCGGCGACGCGGGCCCTCCAGGAGGCGGGGGTCGCCTACGTGGTCCACGGGGGTCGCGGGTACTTCCAGCGCCGGGAGATCAAGGACCTGATGGGACTGCTCGGCGCCGTCGACGACCCCGACGACTCCCAGGCGCTGCTCCGCTGCCTCCACCTGCCCTCCTTCGCGGTGAGCAGCGCCGGCCGGCTCGCCCTCGGCCAGGCCGCGCGCGACCGCGATCTCCCCCTGAGGACGGTCATCACCTCCGGGCTTCTCGACGAGCTGAGCAACGACGACGCGGCGGCGGCACTCGGGCTGGTCGACGTGGTCGTGGAGCTGCACCAGCAGGCCGCCCGGGAGGACGTCCGCGACGTCTTCTACGCCGCCCTGGAGGGGACCAGCTTCCTCGGCGTCCTCGACGACGCCGATGCCACGACGCGGACCCAGATCGGGGCCAACCTCAACAAGTTCGGCGAGCTGCTCGAGGGCTTCGCCGACTGGAGCGACGACCGCAGCCTGGGGCTGGCGCTGCGCTACCTCGACATCCTGCGCAGCAGCCGCGCCGCCGACGAGGTCGCCACCGTCGACACGGGCGAGGCGGGCATCGGGCTGCTCACCGCCCACGCCGCCAAGGGCCTGGAATGGCCGGTGGTCTTCCTGGCGCGCTGCAGCGAGGACCGGTGGCCGGGGATGGGCGGCTTCCCGGCCCGGCTCACCCTCCCCGACGAGCTCGTCCCGGAGCCCGCTCCCGGGGGCGAGGCCACTCGGGACGAGGAGCGCCGCCTCTTCTACGTGGCGGCGACCCGGGCCCGGGACCGCCTGGTCCTCGTCCACGCCCGGCGTTACCCGCACTCCTTCCGCGACGAGCGGCCCAGCCCCTTCCTCGCCGCCGTGGAGAGGGAGCCCGGCCTGGTGCGCCGCGCCATCGAGGGCAGCCGGCCGCCCGCCCGCCGCCAGCCCGCCGCCCCGGCCGCCGCCCCTCCGCCTCCGCTGCACGCCTCCGTCTCCGACCTGGTCGCCTTCCGCGACTGTCCCCGCCGCTACGCCTATCACGCCGTCTACCGCCTGCCCGTCCCCGGATCGGCGCAGCGCTGGTACGGGATCCTCGTCCACAGCGTCCTGCAGGCGATGGCGGCCCGGCGGCAGACCGGCGCCGAGGCCGGGCCCGAGGAGGCCGCCGGCCTCTGGGCCGACGCGTGGGAGACCGCGCGCGGTCCCAAGGGCGCCCATCCCGAGCTGCGCGATCTGGGCGAGGGCCAGCTCCGGCGCTACGCCGGCTCACCGGGGTGGCGGGACGCCGAGCCCCTCGACGTGGAGCAGCCCTTCACCCTGAGCGTCGCCGCCGGCGAGGTCACCGGCCGGTTCGACCGCGTCGACCGGGGAGCGGACGGCGCGCGCGTGGTCGTCGACTACAAGACCGGACCGCCCCGCAACGAGGAGGACCTCCACCGCGACCTCCAGGTCCGGGCCTACGCGGTGGCGCTCGCCCGGGAGCGCCGGAGCGACGAGGTGACCGTCGAGCTTCACTGGCTCCAGACCGCGGAGGTCAGCCGGATGAGCTTCGACACCCGCGCCCTCGGCCGCTTCCACGTCCAGGTGGAGAGCGTCGCGCGGGAGCTGGCCGACGCCCGCCGGCTTCACGATTTCCCGCCGAAGCCCAGCGCATGGCGGTGCCGCCGCTGCGAGTTCCGGACCATCTGCGACGAGGGCCGCGACGCCTGAGGCGCCCCGAGCGCCTCCGGCCGGCTCAGATGGCCGGGCGGAAGGACGCTCCGTGCGCCCCCATGTGGCACTCGGACGGCTTCCCGTCCACCGGGGCCGGGCCCGTCGACTCCGGGGCGGCGGGTGGCTCCGCGAGACCGGCGTTGACCCAGGCGAGCGGGCAGCGGGTCCCCTCGCACAGCCCAACCAGGAAGGGCAGGCCGTTCGCCGAGGTCTGGCGCAGCGGGACCACCCGGTAGCCCTCACAGGGGAGCGGCTGCCCGGCGACGTAGCTGGGGCAGTCCCCACTCTCCGCCGGGCCGGTGCAGAGATCGACCACGCGGCGGGTGCGCGGGTCGAGCATCAGGAAGAGCCTGTCTGCCGGAGTCGCCATCGCTGTGCCTCGCCACCTCCTCCGCACCATCGTCCGCCCCCGCCGCGGCCCTTGCCATGGTCATAAGTCCCGGTCAGAGTTACAACCTAAGACCCTGTATGGTGAGGGGGTCGGCCCACAGGCTTGGGGTCATACGGACCCCTCAGCCAAGGTCCAACGACCAGTGATTGGCCATCAGCGCAGTTCCGGGAGGATCCATTGAACGCCCCCGCCCCGTACCTCCACTGGGGATTCATCCTCATCTCGCTGCCGAACCTCCTGCTCATCGGGGTGATGGTGCTGATCTTTGTCCTCGCCCTGGTCGCGCCCTTCCCCCACCGGGACCGTCACCACGGTGCCGACGACGATGAGTGAGGCGGGCGGGGGGAGCTCCCCGGCGGCGCCGGGTTCCGCAGGAGGCGCGCACCCCGAGGGTGCCGAGACGGCCGAGACGGGGTGGACGGCGGCGGTCAGGGACCGGCTCAGCCGCCGGCTGACCGTCGAGGAGCTGCTCCCCACCCGACAGCCCGCCTACGTCGGATCCTGGGTGTACGTCTTCGGGGTGGTGACCATCGCCGCCCTGGTGTGGGTGGTGGCGAGCGGGGTGGTGCTGGCGCTGATGGGCTCGGCCTGGTGGCACACCTCGAGCCTCGGCCACTTCTTCAACAGCATCCACTTCTGGTCGGTCCAGATGTTCTTCATCTTCATGGTGCTCCATCTCTGGGGTCAGTACTGGGGAGCGGGATGGCGGGACGGGAGAGCCACCACCTGGATGGTCGGGGTGGTCGTCTTCCTGGTCAGCATCGTCACCGCCTTCACCGGCTACCTCGTCCAGCAGAACTTCGACTCGCAGTGGATCGCGGTCAACGCCAAGGACGCGGTCAACGCCACCGGCCTGGGAGGCTTCTTCAACGTCCTCAACTTCGGCCAGATGTACGGCCTGCACGTGATGCTCTTCCCGATCGCCGTCACCCTCCTCGTCGTCCTGCACATCCTCCAGGTGCGCAGCCGCGGCGTGGTGCGTCCGATCGGGGATCCCTACGTCCCCGAGCAGCCCGCTCCGACGGAGCCACGCTCATGAGGGCCCGCCGCCCCCAGGTGAGCAAGAGCGACTACTACCGCGGGGTCCGGATGGCGCCGTACGACCTGGTCAGGGAGCTGGCCATCGCCACGATAGCCATGCTCGCGCTGGTCCTGGTGCTCTCGGCGGTCCTCTCCTCCCCCGACGTCCCCTCGGCCACCATCCAGGCCTGGTCCAAGGCGGACCCGGTGGACTTCGTCACCACCGCCGCCACCGAGCTCGCCGGGCAGAGCACGGTCGCCCAGTACGGTCCCCCGTACAACCTGGGCAGCGGCTCGGTCCAGACCCTGGGGCCGATCGCCCCGCAGCAGTGGGCGGGGGTGCACGTCGCCGTCAACGCGCCGCTCGACTACGTGCTCGAGCCCCTCTCGCAGGCCACCGTGGGCGACCAGACCCTGGCCTCGGCGCTCACCGCCTTCGACGCCGCCAGCGCCACCCAGCAGCAGAGCTGGCTCGGCGCCTACATCCAGGCGCTGGGCAGCGCCACCGTGGTGAACAGCCAGGTCGCGGTGGCAGGCGGCGACTACGGACCGGTGCCCACCCTGATGAGCCGGCTGCTGGGGCTGGCCAGGACCGGGGGGCTCGACGCCCTGCTGCTCACCAGCGCCCACTTCTACCAGACGGACTACAGCAAGCCGCTCCTCTTCCTCGCCGACGGGGGCTACTTCCCGGGACTGGCTCAGGCGCAGAAGCTCACCGGCAGCCAGTGGGGAATGATGAACGAGACCGGGCGCTACCCCGGACAGGCGTGGCTGTGGCTGTACACGCTCTGGTACCAGATCCCACCGTTCAACTCGGCGAGCAACGGCGACCTTCTGGTGGTGATCGTGATGACGGTGCTCAGCCTCGGCCTGCTCCTCATCCCCTTCATCCCCGGGTTGCGCGACATCCCGCGGTGGATCCCGGTGCACCGTCTGATCTGGCGCCACCACTACGCCGACCAGGCGAGGCGGGGGGTCTGAGCCGGTCAGGGTCCGACCGGCAGGGAGGAGAGGCCGGGGGCGGACCCCGTCAGCGCCGCGCGACCGAAGGCCGCCGCCCGGTGTGAGCGGGGCTCAGGGCCACTCGCTGGGCTGGCTCTCCTTGCGCCGGGCGACGAAGGCCGCCACCTCGGCGCGCCGCTCCAGCCCCAGCTTCATGAGGATGTTGGAGACGTAGTTCTTGACAGTCTTGTCGGCAAGGTGAACCCGCTCGGCGATCTGCCGGTTGGTCAGGCCCTCGGCGACCAGGGCCAGGATCTTCCGCTCCTGGGGGGTCAGGTCGTTGATGATGTCCCCGGGGGTGACCACCTCGCCGCGCAGCCGGGCGAGCACCCGCTCGGTCACCTGGGGGTCGAGCAGAGAATGGCCGCCGGCGACCTGGCGGATCGCTCCGATCAGATCGATCCCATGGATCTGCTTGAGGACGTAGCCCGAGGCGCCGGCCATGATCGAGGTGAAGAGGGCCTCGTCGTCGGCGAAGGAGGTGAGCATGAGGACGTGGGTGTCGGGGTGAGCGGAGCGGATCTCCCGGCAGGCCTCGATCCCGGAGCGACCGGGCATGCGCACGTCCATGACCACCACGTGGGGATGGAGCCGGGCGACGGCCTCCAGGGCCTGGTCCGCGTCCCCGGCCTCCCCGACCACGTCCAGGTCGCTCTCGGCCTCGACGAGGCGCCGGAGGCCAAGCCGGACCAGCTCATGATCATCACAGAGCAGGACGCGAATGGTGTCCCTGGATTCCATGCACCCGAAGTCTACGCTCATCATGGTTCCGCTTCGCCCTGAAGAGACCCGCGGCTGAGGTCCCCGGTCATCACCCGGCCGGGCCGCCGGGCCCTCGGAGACGGGGACGGACAGGTCCGGGAGACCCGTTGCGCGGCCCGGGTTCGGCCCGCACGGCTAGGGGCGCGGGCCCCCGGCGCCGTCCCTCGACCGATGGCGCCGGGCCGGGTCGGCCAGGGCCACGAGGGTGAGGACCACCGCCGCCACGATCAGCACCCCACCCACCCAGAGGATGGCCAGGCCCCACTGAAGGAGCGACATCAGTGCGGCTGTCTCGTGGCGGGACGACGGGTGACGGCGCGGAACATCCCCTCTGCTCGCGGCGCGGGCTGCCTGGAACGGCTGATGGTCGTCCCCGGCGGCGAGGGCCGGTAGGGCCATCCGGCCTCCGTCCCCAGGGACCCCGGCGACCTCGCGCCCGAATTGGCCCCAATCGCACCACGGCCAGGTGGCCCCAGGAGAGTGGTGACCTTATCCCCTGGCCCCGAGACCGGCGCCCAGGGATGCTCCGCCTGTGGGCCCACCGGAACCCCAGGTTCCAAGGGCCGACGCTTACGACCCGTCCGAGCTCCCTGCGACTCCAGGCGCCGATGGTGTGGGCTCTCCCCGGCGCTTCCGGTGGCCGCAGGGAGCGAGGCGGATCCTCCCCCTCCGCGGCGGCGGTGCGCCCGCCGCGACCGGCATCGGGCCCGGAGCGGTGGCCCCTGGTCTCGGTGACCATCGGCCCACGACATCCGCCCCCCGATTTCCGTAGGCTGGGGCGGTGACCACCGAAATCACCAGCCCGCCCCCCATCTCCCTCGACTGGAGCGCCGACGCCGCCCTCATCGACGGCGCGGCCGTCTCGATCCGCCCCCTCCGTCCCGACGACGACGCCGCGCTGCGCGACTTCTTCGGGGCCCTCTCGTCGGAGAGCATGCGCCTCCGCTACTTCTCGACCCGCCCGGGGATGACCGACGCGGAGATCGCCCGCCTGACCGCCAGCGACCCCGCCAGCCACGTCCACCTCGGGGCCTTCCACACCGGCCGGGTGGTGGGCGTCGGCGACTCCATCGTCTCCGCCCCCGGCGAGGCCGAGGTCGCCTTCGTGGTCAGCGACGACTTCCAGGGCCGCGGCATCGGCTCCCTGCTCCTCGAGTACCTGGCCGAGCTGGGCCGCGCGGCGGGGATCACCCGCTTCCGGGCCGAGACCATGGCCGAGAACCTGCGGATGCTCGACGTCTTCCGCCACGCCGGTTTCATCGAGCGGGTGGGGACGCCGGAGTCCGGGGTGGTCGGGGTCAGCCTCGACATCACCGACACCCGCGGCGTGCGGGCCGCGAGCGGCGAGCGCGAGCGGCTCGCCTCGGTGGCCGCGATGCGCGGGCTGCTCGAGCCCAAGAGCGTCGCCGTCATCGGGGCGGGGCGCACCCCGGGCGGGATCGGCCACGCGATCCTCCGCAACCTCATCCAGGGTCCCTTCAACGGCCGCGTCTACCCGGTCAACAAGAGCGCGGACCACGTCTCCGGGGTGCCCGCGTGGGCCTCGGTGGGCGACATCCCCGGCAAGGTGGACCTGGCGGTGATCGCCGTCCCCGTCGGCGCCGTGCTGGCCACCGTCCGCGAGTGCGGCAGGGCCGGGGTCGGCTCGCTGGTGATCATCACCTCCGGCTACGGCGAGACCGGGGCGGACGGCGCGGCCAAGGAGCGCGAGCTGCTCGACGTCGCCCGCGGCTACGGCATGCGCCTGGTCGGGCCCAACTGCATGGGGATCATCAACACCGACCCCGCCATCCGGCTCAACACCACCTTCGCCCCCACCCAGCCACCCCCCGGCAACATGGCCTTCTTCACCCAGTCGGGGGCGCTCGGGGTGGCCGTGATCGACGAGGCGGCCCGGCTCGGCATCGGGCTGTCCGGCTTCGTCTCCGCCGGCAACAAGATCGACATCTCGGGCAACGACCTGCTCCAGTACTGGGAGCAGGACGACCGCACCGACGTGATCCTCCTCTACCTCGAGTCCTTCGGCAATCCCCAGCGCTTCGCGGAGATCGCGCGCCGGGTCTCGCGGCGCAAGCCGATCATCGCCGTCAAGGGTGGCCGGAGCTCGGCCGGGGCGCGCGCCGCCGCCTCGCACACCGCCGCGCTGGCCTCCCCCGACGTCTCCGTCGACGCCCTCTTCCGCCAGTCGGGCGTCATCCGGGTCGCCTCTCTCGAGCAGCTCTTCGACGTGGCCCGAGTGGTCGCCACGGCGCCTCTGCCGGCCGGCAACCGGGTCGCCGTGGTCGGCAACGCGGGCGGCGCCGGCATCCTGACCGCGGACGCCTGTGAGGCCGCCGGGCTGGTCCTGCCCGAGCTGGGGGCGGACACCATGTCGACGCTGCGCGAGGTGCTCAACGCCGCCGCCGCGCTGGGCAACCCCATCGACATGACCGCGATGGGCGGCCCCGACGAGTACGCGGCCGCGCTCCGTGCCGTGCTCGCCGACCCGGCCGTCGACTCCGTCATCACAATCTTCACCCCGCTGCACACCGATGCGATCGGCATCGCCGAGGCCATCCGCACGGTGGCCCGCGAGGCGACCAAGCCCGTCCTCGCCGCCGTCTTCGGCGAGGCCCAGGAGCGGCTGCGCGCCGGCCAGGACATGCCCGTCTTCACCTTCCCGGAGGCGGCCGCCTACGCGCTCGGCATGGTCACCGACTACGCGGCCTGGCGGAGGCGCGACCCCGGCACGGTGGTCGTACCCGCCGACATCGACCTGGCCGCCGCCCACGACATCGTGCGGCGCGCCCTGACGGCGAGCCCCGAGGGCTGCCAGCTCGGTCCGCTCGACGCCGCCGCCCTGATGAGGTCGGTCGCCGTCCCGGTGGCGGTGACCACCCGGGCGGACACCGCGGACGAGGCGGTGGCCATCGCCGAGTCGTTCGGCTATCCGGTGGTGCTCAAGGCCGCCTCGCCCAACCTGGTCCACAAGACCGAGCGCGGCGGCGTGCTCACCGACCTCGCCTCCGAGCACGCGGTGCGCACCGCCTTCGACACCATGCAGGCACGGCTGGGCGACGAGATGGGCGGGGCGATCGTCCAGCCGATGCTCGGCGTCGGCGTGGAGACCATCGTCGGCGTGGTCCGGGACCTTCACTTCGGACCGCTGCTGGTCTTCGGATCGGGCGGCACGGCCGTCGGCCTCACCGGCGACCAGGCGTTCCGGGCGGTGCCGCTCACCGACCGCGACGTCGCGGAGCTGATCCGCGAGCCGCGGGGATCGGCGCTCCTCTTCGGGTATCGGGGCAGCGTCCCCTGCGACACCGAGGCGCTCGCCGGGATCATCCAGCGGATCAGCGCCCTGGTCTCCGCGCTGCCCGAGATCGCCGAGATGGACCTCAACCCGGTCATCGTGAGCCCGGCCGGCGCGGTGGCGGTGGACGTCAAGGTGCGCCTGGAGCCGGTCACCCATGACCCCATCGTCGACGCGCGCCACCTGCGCCGCCCCGGGACCGCCACGCGTTAGGTACGTCCGACCCTGGGCAATGGGGACCTCGGGCCCTGGCCGGGTGATCTCCCCGCCGCGAGAATCGGCGCGGCATGACCGTCGACCTGGCACGCTGGCAGTTCGCCCTCGTCACCGTCTTCCACTTCTTCTTCGTGCCGATGACCATCGGCCTCGCCTTCCTGGTGGCGGTGATGCAGACCCTGGCCCTGGTCCGGCATGACCAGGGCTGGGACCGCCTGAGCCGCTTCTTCGGCCGGATCTTCCTGATCAGCCTGGCGGTCGGGGTGGTCTCGGGGATCGTTCTCGAGTTCCAGTTCGGGATGAACTGGTCCGCCTACTCGGTGTTCGTCGGCAACATCTTCGGGGCCCCACTCGCCATCGAGGGCCTGCTCGCCTTCTTCCTCGAGTCGACGTTCATCGGTCTCTGGGTATTCGGGCGGGGACGGCTCTCACCCCGCCTCCACCTCGCCACCATCTGGGTGGTCAGCGTGGGGACCGTCCTCTCGGCCTTCTTCATCCTCGCCGCCAACGCCTGGATGCAGCACCCGGTCGGCTACACCGTCGAGGACGACCAGGCGGTGCTCACCAACTTCTGGGCGGTGCTCGCCAACTCGACCCTCTGGGCGTCCTTCGTCCACACCGTGGTGGCGGCGCTGGCCACGGGCGGGGCGCTGGTGCTCGGCATCAGCATCTGGCGAGCCCGTCGCGCGCCCGAGGAGGCGGAGCGCGACGCCTTCCGCCGGGCCGCGGGCTTCGCCTGCGCCGTGGTCCTCGTCACCGTGGTGCTCTCCGCCATCTCGGGCGACCTCCAGGCCCGGCTGATGGACGTCCAGCAGCCGATGAAGATGGCGGCCGCGGAGGCCCTCTACAACACCCAGAACGGGGCCAGCTTCTCGCTGCTCACCATCGGCAACCTGAGCGGCCAGCCGATCTTCCAGATCCGCGTGCCCCACCTCCTCTCCCTGATCGCCGACCTGAGCTGGAACGGCCAGGTGGCCGGCATCAACCAGCTGCAGGCGGCCGATGCCGCGAGATACGGCGCGGGCAACTACTCGCCGGTGCTCTGGCTGACCTACTGGACCTTCCGGGCGATGGTGGGCGCCGGGGTGCTGATGATCCTTCTGGGCGCATGGGGGGTCTGGCTCGGCTGGCGCAGGCGGCTGCTGCAGAGCCGCTGGTTCGCGCGCGCTGCGCTCGCGGGGATCGCCCTGCCGATCCTGGCCAACGCCTCGGGCTGGATCTTCACCGAGGCCGGCCGGCAGCCGTGGATCGTCTACGGCCTCATGCAGACCGCCAGGGGCGTCTCGACGGTCAGCGCGGCCGATGTCGGCGGCGCCCTCGCCGCGTTCACCGCCGTGTACTCGATCCTCGCGGCCGTCGCCGTGGTCCTCGTCCTCCGCGCGGCCCGCCACCCTCTCGACCGGGTGGACGAGCCCGACGAGGAGCCGACCGCCACTCCCCGGCTGGTCTACTGAGGAGGGGGTGATGGCGACGTACACCGGGCTGGGCGCGCTCTGGTTCTCCCTCATCGGGCTGCTCTGGGCCGGCTACCTCTTCCTCGAGGGCTTCGACTTCGGGGTCGCCATGGTGAGCCCGCTGGTCAGCCGCGACGGCACCGACCGCCGCCTCTGCATGAACGCCGTCGGCCCGGTGTGGGACGGCAACGAGGTCTGGCTCCTGGTCGCCGGCGGCGCGACCTTCGCCGCCTTCCCGCTCTGGTACGCGTCCCTCTTCAGCGGCGCCTACCTGGCCCTCCTCCTGGTGCTGATGGCGCTGATCATGCGGGGTGTCTCGTTCGAGTTCCGCGGCAAGATCGACAGCCCGGTGTGGCGGCGCTGCTGGGACATCGCCAACTTCGCCGGCAGCCTGGTCGCCGCCCTCATCTGGGGCGTCGCCTTCACCAACTTCGTCCACGGCCTGCCGCTCTCCCGGGCCGGCTACACCGGCGGCCTGATCGGGCTGCTCAACCCGCCGGCGCTCGTCGGCGGCGTGGCCGCGCTCGCCGTCTTCGCCTTCCACGGGTCCCTCTTCCTCTCCCTCAAGACGAGCGGCGCGCTGATGCAGCGGGCGCGGAACGTGGCGCGCACCGCCGGCGCCGCCGCCGTCGTGCTCCTTGCCGCCACCCTCGCCTGGGTCGCGGTGAGCCCACGACCCTGGGAGCGGCTGCCCGGGGCGGTGCCGGGGGCGGTTCCGCTGGTCCTCGGAGCGCTCGCGGTGGTGTCGCTCGCCGGCGCCCTGCTCCTGGTCACCCGGGGCAGGGACGGGCTCGCCTTCGCGGGAGGCGGCGCCGCCATCCTGCTCACCATGGGGGCGGTCTTCTCGTCGATGTTCCCCGCGGTCATCCCGGCGAGCAACTCGGCGGCGCTCTCGCTCACCGTCGGCGAGGCCGCCTCGCACCCCTACACGCTGGTCGTCATGACGATCGTGGCGGCGATCTTCACCCCCCTCGTCCTGCTCTACCAGGGCTGGACCTACTGGGTGTTCCGGCGGCGCCTGCTGCGCCCGCTCGACGCGCCGGCACCGGGGACCGTCGCCGGCGGGAGCTGAGAGCGTGGCCGCGGTCCCCGGCGCGCTCCGGGGGGCGGCGGGAGGGGCCCTGGGACCGGTGGAGCGCCGGCTTCTCGGTCAGGCTGCGGTGCGGCGCTCGCTCGCCGTCTCGGTCGGCATCGGCCTGGTCGCGGCGGCGACCATCCCGGTCCAGGCCGTCGTCCTCGCCGGCCTGCTGGCCGCCGCCATGGGCGCACGAGACCCCGATCCCCTCCCCGCGGTCCTCTGGCTGGGCGGGGCGGCGCTGGTGCGCGGCCTCTGCGCCCTCGCCGGAGAGCTCACCGCGGGCCGGGGCGCCCAGACCGTGAAGGCCGACCTCCGGCGCCGCCTGCTGAGAGCGGCACTGGGCCGGGCACCCGGCGGCGGCGAGGTGGCGGGCGGCGACGTGGCGACGCTCGCCGGCCGGGGTCTCGACGCCCTCGACGCCTACATCGGCCGCTGCCTCCCCGACCTGGTGCTGGCAGCCGCCGTCCCCATCGCCCTGGTGGCGGTGATCGGCGCCCTCGACTGGCTGTCCGCGGTCACCGTCGCCACCGTGCTGGTCCTCTTCCCGGTGTTCGGCATCCTGGTCGGGCAGTCGAGCTCCCGCCTGGCGACCCGCCGCTGGAGGCAAGTCGAGGCGTTCGGCCGGCAGATCGCCGACGTCTTCGAGGGCCTGCCCGTGCTCCGGGCGTTGGGGATGAGCGCTCGCCAGCGGGAGCGGATCGCCGAGGCCGCCGAGGGGCTGCGCGCGGCCAGCCTCTCGACGCTCCGGGTCGCCCTCCTCTCCGCCCTCGTGCTCGACACCCTGGCCTCCGTGTCGGTGGCCCTCGTGGCGGTGCCGCTCGGGCTGCGGCTCCTCTCCGGGTCGATCCGTCTCGCCCCGGCGCTCGCCGTGCTGCTCATCGCCCCCGAGGCGTTCCTGCCCCTGCGCCGGGCGAGCGCCGAGTTCCACGAGAGCACCGAGGGGCTGGCGGCGGCGCGCCGGGCGATGGACCTCATCGCGGCGGGCGCCCCGGAGCACCCCGATCCGGACCCGCGGCGGCGGGCCGGACCGGCACCGTCGCGCCAGCCGGGGATGCGGGCTCCCGGCGACCCGGCCCGGGTGCCGGTGGCGCTCCGCGACGTCTGGGTCGAGCTGCCCGGCCGGGCCGAGCCGGTCCTGGAGGGCGCGTGGCTCACCGTCGAGCCCGGCGAGAAGGTCGTCCTGGTCGGCCCCAACGGCGGGGGCAAGTCGACGACCCTCGCTCTCCTGCTCGGCTTCATCGCCCCCTCGCGAGGCGCGGTGACGGTGGGCGGCACGGACCTCCGGGAGCTGGACCTCGAGGCCTGGCGGCGGCGGCTCAGCTACCTCCCGGAGCACCCGACGCTGCTCGCAGGCTCGCTGGCCGCCAACCTCCGCCTCGCCGACCGGGGCGCCCCCGACGAGCGGCTGGCCGAGGTCCTCGCCCAGATGCACGCTTCGACCCTTCTCGCCCGCCTCCCCGGCGGGCTCGACACCCGGCTCGGTGAGGGGGGACGGGCGGTCTCCGCCGGCGAGCGGCAGCGGATCGCCCTCGCCCGGGCGCTGCTGCGGCCGGCGTCGCTGCACCTCCTCGACGAGCCCACGGCGCACCTCGACGAGCGCGCCGAGGCGGCGGTGGTGGAGGCACTGCGCCGGGGTCTCGCCGGGCACAGCGCCCTGATCGTGACCCACCGGGCGGCGGTGGCGGCGCTCGGCGACCGGGTGGTCACGCTCGATCGAGGCCGGTTCGTCCCCGCGCCGGCCCCGGGTCCGGTGGGCATGGCGCCCGGCCCCAATCTGCAGGTCGAGGCGTGACCGGGGCGGGTCGCCGGTCGAGCGCATCCGGTCTCGCCCGGACGGCGGGGCCCCTCTCCCCGCGCGGGCTGGCCGCGGCCGGCGGGAGCGGCGTCCTCTCCGCCGTGTGCGCCGTCGGGCTGCTCGCCACCTCCGGCTGGCTGCTGACCCGCGCCTCCCAGCGACCCCCGGTCTTCGACCTGGCGATCGCCATCGGGGCGGTGCAGGCCCTCGCCCTCGGCCGCGGGGTCACCCGCTACCTGCAGAGGCTCGCCGTGCACGGTCTCGCCCTCGAGACGCTCTCCCGGCTCCGCCTCTGGCTGTACGACACCGTGGAACCGCTGGTGCCGGACGGCCTTCGCGGCGAGCGCACCCGCCCGTCCGCCCCGGCGACCACCACGGGCTCCCTGCTGAGCGGGTTCGTCGCCGACACCGAGGAGACCACCGAGGCGCTGGCCCGCGGCGTCACGGTGGCCATCGACCTGGGGGCGAGCGTCGTCCTGGGTGCCGTGGTCGCGGCATTGCTGGCCCCGCCCGCGGCGGCGGCGCTGCTGGCCGGCGCCGCGGGGGTCGTCGTCCTGGCGAGCCTCGCCTCCCGCCTGGGGCGGTCGGCCGCCGTGCGGGCGGCGGAGCTCCGGGCCGAGCTGGCCGGCCAGGTGGTCGAGACCCTGCGCTCCGCACCCGAGCTGCTCGCCTTCGGCCGCCAGGACCTGGTCGAGGAGCGGCTCGAGCGCTCCCGGCGGCTCGCCCGAGCGTCCGCGCTCCGCGGGGGGCTGGGCACCGGAGCGGCGCGCGCGCTCGCCACCTGGGCGGCCGGCGCCGGGCTGGTCGGCGTCGTCCTCACCGGGCTCGCCGCCCACCGCTCGGGACAGCTCTCCGGGATCGGGCTCACGGTCCTCGTCCTGGTGGCGCTCGCGGCACTGGACCAGGGCTCGGCACTCCCGGCGGCGCTGGCCGGACGCTCCGGCGGCAACGCGGCCGCCTCCCGGCTCGCCCGGCTGTCCGGGCTCGAGCCGCCGGCGCGAGAGCCGGCCACCGACACCGGCCCCCCCGCCGGCCCGGTGGGCGCTGCCCTCGACCACGTCGAGGTGAATGCACGTGACGGCGCCGCGACGGTCGCCCTCCTCCGTGACGTCTCGCTCCAGGTGCGGCCACGGGGGCGCCTCGCGATCTCCGGAGCCAGCGGGTCGGGCAAGTCGACGGCGGTCCACACCCTCCTCCACTTCCTGGAGCCCGCGGCCGGAACCGCCAGCGTCGGAGGCGTCGACGTGCGCCGGATGACCCGCGCGGGCATGGCCCGCCGCGTGGCCTGGCTGGACGAGGAGACCCATCTCTTCGCCGCTCCCCTCGCCGACAACCTGCGCCTGGCCCGCCCCGGCGCGACCGACGCCGAGTGCACCGCGGCCCTCGACCGGGTCGGGCTCGGCGCCTGGCTGCACTCGCTCCCGGATGGCCTGGAGACGGTGCTCGGGGCCGGGGGCCGGCCCACCAGCGCGGGCGAGCGGCAACGCCTCGGGATGGCCCGCGCCCTGCTCTCCGGCGCCGAGCTCCTGCTCCTCGACGAACCCACCGCGCACCTCGACCCCGGGTCCTCGTCCCGGGTCCTCGCCGAGCTGCTGGGCGCCGCCGGGTCGCGCTCGGTGCTGGTGGTCAGCCACGACCCCGAGCTGGTCGGAGAGGTCGACGCCGTGGTCGTCCTCGAGGAGGGGCGGGTCGTGTCCGGAGGGCCACCGCACTGACGCCGGTCCCGGCGACCCGGTGCGCTTGGACCCTGGTGGGGGGCGGCGGTCCCTGGGATGGTGAGCCGATGGTCAGCAGCGGCTGCCCCCTCTCCACCCGGACCTCGCGGGCCATCCGGGCACGGCGCGGGCACGGCGCCCCCACACCTCGCTGATGATCCCGACCGACGACCTCCGCCACCTCCACGACCGGCTGCGCAGCGGCATCGCGCTCGTCTCCCAGCTCGACGACCTGCTGCGCGAGCGCCATGACCCGGGAGAGAGGCTGGCGGCGTTCGCCCGGGTGTCCGGCTACCTCCAGGACGTGGTGCTGCCCCACCTGCGGGCCGAGCGCTCGGCGCTCTATCCCGAGGCCGCGGGCGTGGCGGGGATCGACCCGCGCCTCGTGCGCCGGCTCCACGACAACTGCGACGGGCTGGAGCGCGAGGTGGCGCGCGTCCTCCACGACCAGGCCCGCCTCCGCGGCGGGGTGCACGACAACCTGGGGTGCCGCCGGCACCTCACCACCCTGGTCCGCCTCCTCCGGCGCCACCTCCGGACGGTGGAGGACGAGCTCCTCCCCGGCCTCGACGGCAACCTCCCCGAGGAGGAGATCCGCGAGCTCTACGAGCGGATCGAGGAGGCCAGCTTCGAGGAGGAGGTCGCCGGCAGGGTGCCGGCGGGGGCCGAGGCGGCCGTGGCGGCAGCGCAGCGCCTGCACGAGAGCCAGGGCATCGACGCCGAGCTCTTCCTGGTCGGGGAGTACGTCGGCGATCCCCGGCTGGTCGAGCACACCGTCGCCACCACGATCGAGGCGATCCGCCTGCTGGGCTCGGCCGGGCTCCCCGCGCATCTCTCGATCGATCCGACCGCGATCGGGCTGCTGACCGACGCCGGCGCCTGCCGCCGCAACGCAGAGCGCATCGCCCGCTCGGTCGCCCTGCAGCCGCCCGGCCGCCTCAACCTGGTGATGCTGGACATGGAGGACCTGAGCCTGGTCGAGCCGACGCTCCGCCTCCACCGTGAGCTCCTCGCGCTCGGCCTGCCGGCCGGCATCACCCTGCAGGCGAGGCTGCGGCGCACCGCCGACGACATCGGCCCGCTGCTCGAGCAGCCGACCGTGGTGCGACTGGTCAAGGGGGCGTTCCCGCTCGGCCCCGAGCACGACCACCAGGGGGGGCGCGCCGTCAGCGCGGCCTACCTCGCCCTGGCCACCCGGATGCTGGCCCCCGAGGCCCGCCGGGCGGGACTGCGCCCGGTGTTCGCCACCCATGACGGGACGCTCCTCCGTCAGATCGCCCGCGTGGCCCGGAGCGCGGGGTGGGCACCGGACCAGTTCGAGTTCGAGATGCTGCTCGGCATCCGCCTGGACCTGCAGCGGGCGCTGCGCAGCGAGGGCTTCGCGGTGCGCGCGCACATCCCGTTCGGCACCGCGGGGCTGAGGTCGGCGACCCCGGGCGGTGGTGAGCACCCGGGCGAGGCGGTCCACCTGGGAGAGCAGCCGCCGGGCGGCGAGCGGTCCGCACCGCGGGAGTGAAAGGCCCCGGAGGTCTGCGCGCGCGATCCCGCGCGGCCCGGCGGAGCACCTCGCGGAGGTCCAACCGCTGATCGCCAAGCGCGGCTCGGCCGATCTTGTGCGGCCAGCCCATGGCCGCGGCCGCAGCTCCCGCGGACACTGGTGCCATCTTCGACGGGCCCGTCACGTGTCCATGGCCGCCTGGGCCCCCGGCTCCTCCTCACTCCGAGACGCCCGGGCGGCCGGGACCACCTGTCCTTGTCGAGGTAGGTCCTTCGGCTCTGACGAAAAGGGGGTCGCAGACCGTACGATCGCATCACCATGGACGGGCACGAGCCGGCGCGGACCGCGGGTGCCGCGACACCCTGTCACGACGACGTCTGCATCACCTGCTCCGACCTCGCGGTCCCCACCCGGGTGGTGGAGCTGGTGGAACCGGGATTGGCCCGGGTGGACACCGGCGCGGGCATCGAGGTGGTCAGCGTGGCCTTGGTCGACGCCGCTCCCGGCGACACCGTGCTGGTGCATGCGGGAGAGGCGATCGCCGTGGTCGCAGGGGTCTAGCCATGTGCCTCGGCATCCCCGGGGAGGTGGTGGGGCTCGACGCCGAGCGGCCCGGCATGGCCACCGTCGACGTCGGTGGCGCCCGCCGTCAGATCAACGTGATGCTGGTCGAGGAGGACGGGGTCGGCCCCGGGGACTGGGTGCTCATCCACGTCGGCTTCGCGCTGGCCAAGATCGACGAGGAGGAGGCACGCCTCACCCTCGCCCACCTCGAGGAGATGGGACAGGCGTACCGGGACGAGCTGCAGGCGATCTCCGCATCACGGATCGAGTGATGGGCGCGGCGGGGATGCGCTTCGTCGACGAGTTCCGCGACCGTGGGAAGGCGCGCGGGGTGGCGGCGCAGATCGCCAAGCTCTGCGAGCCGGGGCGGCGCTACGGGCTGATGGAGATCTGCGGCGGCCACACCCACACCATCTACAAGCACGGCATCGAGGACTACCTCCCGGAGTCCGTCCAGCTGGTGCACGGGCCGGGCTGCCCGGTGTGCGTCATCCCCATGGGACGCGTCGACGACGCGATCTGGATCGCCGAGCAGGAGGGCGTGATCATGACCTCCTTCGGCGACCTGCTCCGGGTACCCGGCAGCCGCGGCTCCTTCCTCGACGCCAAGGCCCGCGGCGCCGACATCCGGATGGTGTACTCCCCGCTCAACTCACTGAGGATCGCCCGCGAGAACCCCGACCGGCGGGTGGTGTTCATGGCCATCGGCTTCGAGACCACCACGCCCTCGACCGCGATGACCGTGCTGCGCGCCGCCGCCGAGGGCCTGGACAACTTCTCGGTCTTCTGCAACCACGTCACCATCATCCCGGCGCTGCAGGCGATCCTGGCCTCGCCCGACCTCCACATCGACGGCTTCATCGGGCCCGGCCACGTCTCGACGGTGATCGGGTGCGAGCCCTACCGCTTCATCGCCGAGGAGCGCCGCCGGCCCTTCGTGGTGGCCGGCTTCGAGCCGCTCGACATCCTCCAGTCCATCCAGATGCTCCTGCTCCAGCTCCGCGAGGGGCGCTCCGAGGTGGAGAACCAGTACACCCGCGTGGTGCCCTGGGAGGGGAATCCGAGGGCGCTGCGGGCCATCGACGAGGTCATGGAGCCGCGCCCCACCTTCGAGTGGCGGGGTCTCGGCTGGATCCCCGACTCGGCGATGCAGATCCGCGAGAAGTACGCGCGCTTCGACGCGGAGCGCCTCCATCAGCTCCCCGCGACCCGGGTAGCCGACCCCCCCGCGTGCCAGTGCGGGGAGGTCCTCCGCGGCGTCATCAAGCCGTGGGAGTGCCGGGTGTTCGGAACCGCCTGCACCCCCGAGACGCCGATCGGGACCTGCATGGTCTCCTCCGAGGGGGCCTGCGCCGCCTACTACAACTTCGGGCGGTTCAGCCGCCAGAGGGTGAGGCAGGCCAGCTCAGCGTGACCGAGCGGACCGAGAAGCAAGTCCTGGAGAGGATCGAGCGGATCCGCCGGCGCCGGCCCCGGGTCACCGAGGAGCGGATCACCCTCTCCCACGGCGCGGGCGGCCGGGCCACCCACACGCTGATCGAGGCGCTCTTCCTCGACGCCTTCCGCAACCCGCTGCTGGCGCCCCTGGAGGACCAGGCGGTCTTCCAGATCGGCGACGCACGGCTCGCCTTCACCACCGACACCTACGTGGTCTCGCCGCTCTTCTTCCCCGGTGGCGACATCGGCGACCTGGCAATCAACGGCACCGTCAACGACCTGGCGGTGTCGGGAGCGCGCCCCCTCTACCTCTCCGCCGGCTTCGTCCTCGAGGAGGGCTTCCCGGTCGACGACCTCCGCCGCATCGTCCGCTCCATGGCCGCGGCGGCGGAGCGGGCCGGGGTCCAGATCGTCACCGGCGACACCAAGGTGGTGCAGCGGGGCAAGGCGGACGGTTGCTTCGTCAACACCGCCGGGGTGGGGGTGCTGGAGCGACCGGTGACGCTGTCGGCCTCGGGCGCGCGCCCCGGCGACGCGGTGATCGTCTCCGGCCCGGTCGGAGACCACGGGATCACCGTCATGCTGGCGCGCGGAGAGCTGGGCATCGAATCCGACCTTCGCTCCGACACCGCGCCGCTCACCGAGCTGGTGGGGCTCCTGCTCGACGCCGCCCCCCGAACGCGGTTCATCCGCGACGCGACCCGCGGCGGGGTGGCGACCATCTGCAACGAGCTGGCCCAGGCGTCGGAGGTGGCGGTGGTGCTGGACGAGGAGGCGATCCCGGTGCGCCCGGAGGTCCGGGGCGCTTCGGAGATCCTCGGAATCGACCCGCTCTACGTGGCCTGCGAGGGGCGGTTCGTCGCCGTGGTGGCGGGCGACGAGGCCGCGGCCGCGGTGGCGGCGCTGCGCACCCACCCCGAGGGGGCGGCTGCCGCGGTCATCGGGCGGATCGGTGAGGACCCGCCGGGACTGGTGCTGGTGACCACCGGCTTCGGCGGGATGCGCATCGTCGACATGCTGGTGGGAGACCCGCTGCCCCGGATCTGCTGAGCGGGACGGCGGCGGATCGTCACCGCGCGGTCACCATTATCTCGGTTCGGACACGCCCCGCCGCCCGTACACTCCCTGTAACTGCGACCCTTCCACATGGGAGAAATGACATGCGGCGTCTCTTCCGCTTCCGCCCCGTCGGGCAAGCTGGCCGTCCCCCTGACGACGACCGGGAATCCGGCCAGGGCATGGTCGAATACGCGCTGATCCTCGTCCTCATCGCTGTGGTCGTCATCGTCATCCTCACCGTCGTCGGCAACCAGGTCAACAACATCTTCTCCAACGTCAGCAGCAGCCTCGGCACCTAGCCGGCTCCTGCGGGGGGAGATCCTCTCCGGGCGCATCGGGACCGGTCACGGGCCGGTTGCGATGGGCATCGGCCGGACGGCGTGTCCTGGCGCCGGGCGAAGGGGCGGCTTCCGCCCGGCGCCGGGGACGACCGTCCGGTGGGCGGGCGCATGACCGGCGCGCGCGCGAGCCCCCTCCCGTCCGGCTACGATGACCGCCCGTGAGCGCCCTCGACATCGCCATCCTGGTCATCCTCGCGGTGGCCCTGCTCCTCGGCTTCCTGCACGGCCTGTTCCGCCCGCTGATCACCTGGGCGTTCATCATCGCGGGGGTCGCGATCGGCTTCGGGCATCCGGGTGTGGCCGCACGCTTCGCCCCCAGCGCCGGCTGGCGACCGGTGATGGGGCTGGTGGTCGTGGTGGTCTTCGCCGTCGTCGGCTTCCTGGTGGCGCGCCTGATCGCCCCCCGCATCTACCGGCTCATCCCCGGGATGGGCGCCCTCGACCGGGTGGGCGGGATGCTGCTGAGCGGCGTCCTCGCCCTGGTGATGATCTTCATCCTGCTGAGCGGCCTGGTCACCCTCGACCGTGCGACCGCACCCCTCGACGGCAACGGGACCGTCTCCGCCGCCCAGATCAATGAGGTCCGGCAGTTCGTGGCGAGCAACCCCGCCGCCGGGATCGCCCTCGATCCCGCCGAGCTGCAGAGCCTGGAGAACTCCCTGGGGTCGACCTCGGAGCCGGCCTCCCAGCTCGCCCAGGCCAACTTCGTCCTCGGCGTCCTCCGCAACCTCCACATCCAGATGGCGGAGAGCAAGGTGGCGCCGATCGTCTTCAACGCCGGCGAGCGGGTGCCCTTCCTGGGCGACGGCAGGACCTGGCCGGCCGGCTGAGCGGCGGGTCCGGCGGCGGCGCCCTCAGCGCAGGCCCGCGGCGTCGCGGGCTCCGGCCACCACCGCCTGGCCGAGGCTGATCCCCCCGTCGTTGGCCGGGACGCGCGAGTGGGTCAGCACCCGGAAGCCGCCGCGCTCCAGCCCGGCGACCACCCGCTCGGTGAGCAGCACGTTCTGGAAGACCCCGCCGGAGAGCGCCACCGCGCCGAGCCCGGTGCCCTCCCGCAGCCGCTCGCAGGCGGCCACCGCGGCGGCGGCCAGCCCGTTGTGGAAACGCGCCGCCACCAGCGGACGGGCAACCCCCGCGCGGAGGTCGGCGACCACCGCGCGCACCAGGTCGGCACCGGCGAGCTGGAAGGGGTCGCCCTCCTCGATCGCCATCGGGTAGGCGGAGGTCTCCCGGAGGTCGGCGAGCTGCTCCAGCTCCACCGCCGCCTGCCCCTCGTAGTTGATGTGGTCGCGGACCCCCAGGATCGCCGCCACCGCGTCGAAGAGCCGCCCCACGCTGGTGGTCGTGGGGCTGGCCGTCCCGGTGCGCGCCATCGCGGTGACGGCGTCCCACCGATCGGCGTGCGCGCGCGCCACCGGCAGCTCGGATGGGGCGCCGCCGCCGAGCGCGGCCTCGAGGTGCGCCGCCGCCATCCGCCAGGGCTCGCGGATGGCCATGGCGCCGCCGGGCATCCTCACCGGCGCGAGGTGCCCGGCCCGGCGGAAGGAGGTGAGGTCGGCGACCAGGATCTCGCCTCCCCACATGGTGCCGTCGCTGCCGTATCCCAGCCCGTCGAAGGCGAGGCCGATGGCGGGGCCCGCCTCGCCGTTGTCGGCGAGGCAGGCGGCGACGTGGGCGTGGTGGTGCTGGACGCCGACCCTCTCCACGCCGTCGAGGTCGGCGGCGAACTTGGTCGAGAGGTACTCGGGGTGCAGATCGTGGGCGACCAGCTCGGGCTGCGCGTCGAAGACCCGCAGGAAGTGCTCGATGCCCTCCGTGTACGACTGCAGGGTCTCGTAGTTCTCCAGGTCCCCGATGTGATGGGAGACGAACGCCCGGCGGCCCTTGCCCACGCAGAAGGTGCTCTTGAGCTCCGCCCCGCAGCCGAGCACCGGGCGGGGGAACGGGTGGATCACGGTCACCGGCTGGGGGACGTACCCCCGCGAGCGCCGCAGCGGCGTCTCCCGTCCCCCGACGACCCGGACCACCGAGTCGTCGGTGCGGATGTGGATGGCGCGGTCGTGGGTGAGGAAGGCGTCGGCGATCCCGCGCAGGCGGTCGAGGGCCTCGTCGTCGCGGTAGGCGATGGGCTCGTCGGAGAGGTTGCCGCTGGTGAGCACGAAGGGCGCCCCCAGGTCCCGGGCGAGCAGGTGGTGCACGGGGCTGTAGGGGAGCATCACTCCCAGGGAGCGATTCCCGGGGGCGACCGAGGGCGCCACCGCGCCACGGTCGTCCCGGGCGAGCAGGACGATGGGCCGCCGAGGCGAGGTGAGCGCCCGCGCCTCCGGGTCGCCGACCGCGCCCAGGGCGCGGGCGATCTCCAGGCTGCCCGCCATCACCGCGAAGGGTTTGTCCTCCCGGTGCTTGCGCGCCCGCAGGGCGGCGACCGCCGGCTCCGACCCGGCGAGGGCGGCGAGGTGGTAGCCGCCCACCCCCTTGACGGCCAGCACGCCACCCGCCCGGAGCAGCTCGACGGCGCCGCTCAGCGGATCGCCGGCGATGGGCGACCGGTCCCGGTCGAGAAGGCGGAGCGACGGACCGCACGCCGGACAGCACACCGGCTGGGCGTGGAAGCGGCGGTCCCGGGGGTCGGCGTACTCGCGCGCGCAGTCGGCGCACATCGCGAAGGCGGCCATGGTGGTCATCGGCCGGTCGTAGGGGACGTCGCGGATGATGGTGAAGCGCGGCCCGCAGTTGGTGCAGTTGATGAACGGATGGCGGAAGCGCCGGTCGCCGGGATCGAAGAGCTCGGCGAGGCACGCGTCGCAGGTGGCGGTGTCGGGGGAGATCAGGGTCTGGCGCTCCCCACCCGGGTCGCTGGGGACGATCACGAAGTCCCCGACCCCCGCGGGCGTCAGCACCTCGGTCTCGACGCGGTCGATGACGGCGAGCGGGGGGGCGCCGGCGGCGAGCGCCGCGAGGAAGCGGTCCAGCGCCGCCGGATCGCCCTCGACCTCGATGAAGACGCCACCGGTGTCGTTGCCGACCAGCCCGCCGAGCCCGAGGCCGGAGGCCAGCCCGTGGACGTAGGGGCGGAACCCCACCCCCTGGACCACGCCCTCCACCCGGACACCGAGACGCCGGACGGATGGGGGCGGTCCCTGATCGCGGTCCATGGGCGCCCACCATATCGGGAGAGGCTCGAGGGCGGCGCCGGCGGGAGCAGGAGCCTCGCGAGCGGACCGTGAACCGCCGTTCGCGCGTCCATCCGTTCGGGCGCCGAAGGTCCCAGGGAGAGTTGGGCACGGGGACCCTAGCGACCGCTCGGCGCGAAACGGCACAGTGGTCACTCGACATGACGGCGGCTGCCGCTGAGAGCCTCACCCCCCCGCCTCACGGTGGCCGTCTAGTGGCTGAGCGCCTCCACGCCCACGGCGTGGAGGCGTTTTTCACCCTGGGGGGAGGCCACATCGTCGAGCTGCTCGACGGCTGCATCGACGCCGGGGTCCCGCTGATCGGGATGCGCCACGAAGCCGCCGTCACCCTGGCCGCCGAGGGCTACGCGCTCGCCACCGGCCGTCCCGGCGTCTGCGCGGTGACCGCCGGGCCTGGATTCACCAACTGCCTGACCGGGTTCGCGGACGCGGCCGTCTGGAACGTGCCCCTGGTCCTCATCGCCGGACGCACCGCGCTCAAGCGCCGCGGCCGGGGCGCCGTACAGGACGTCGACCAGGAGGGGATGCTCGCCCCGCTCGCCAAGTGGCGAGGCGTCGCCTACAACGCCCAGAGCCTGCAGCGTCTGACCGACGAGGCCTTCCACATGGCGGTCAGCGGGCGCCCCGGGGCCGTCTACCTCGAGGTCCCCCACGACGTGTTCATGACCCGAATGGAGGCGCCGGCGGGAGTTTGGGGCTTCCCCGCGGCACCGGTTCGATCGGGGGCCTCACCAGCCGACCTGGAGCGGGTCGTCGCCGCGCTCAAGGCCGCGACGCGGCCCATCGTGCTGGCCGGGAGCGGCGCCTTCTGGTCAGGAGCCGGTGAGGCGATCGCCGACTTCTGCACCGCCGCCGAGATCCCGGTGACGACCACCAGCGCCGCCCGCGGCCTGGTGCCTGACGGCCACCCCTGGTGCCTCGGCACCCTGGTCCACGCCGGGACCGCCGTGGCCTCCTCCGACTGCGTGCTGATCCTGGGCAGCGCCTTCAACGGCAACCTCGTCTACGGCGGCCCTCCTCTCTTCAACGAGGAGCAGACCCTCATCCAGGTCGACCTCTCCTCCGATCAGGTGGGGGGCAACCGGCGGGCGGACATCGCGGTGCTTGGTGACGTCGGCGAGGTGCTGGCCCAGATGACCCGGAGCGGCCTGCGCAGCCGGAGCGGCACGGCGTGGCTGGAGCAGGGCCGCGAGCTGGTCGAGATCTCGCATCAGATGTGGGATCAGCAGGTCGACGACTACACGGGATCGCTCGTCCACCCCGGCGCCCTCTGCCGCGAGGTGGCCGGCTTCGCGAAGAGCGCCTGGGGCGGCGCCTCGACCTTCGTCGCCGACGGCGGTGACACCCTGACCTGGGCTCTCGCCTACGCCGAGGCCGAGGGCCCCGGGCGGATGCTCTTCACCACCACCGCGCTGGGGACGCTGGGAGTCGGGCTTCCCTTCGCCCTGGCGGCGCAGCTGGCCCGCCCGCAGGAACGGGTGGTGCTGGTCACGGGCGACGGCGCCTTTGGCCTCAGCGCGATGGAGATGGACACGGCGGCGCGCCATCACCTGCCAGTCATCGTGGTCGTCGCCAACAACGGCGGCTGGGGCGACGTGCGTCACCACCAGCGCGAGATGTACGGCCGCGAGGTCGCCAGCCAGCTCGCCGACACCCGCTACGACCTGCTCGCCGAGGCCCTCGGCTGCCACGGGGAGCGGGTCGAGCAGCTCGCCGACCTCCGCCCGGCATTGGAGCGCGCGGCGGCTGCGGGCGGCCCCGCGCTGATCGACGTGCGCACCGACCCCGACGTGCTCTCCGCCCTGCTCCGGGCGATGATGCGCGTCGGCATCATGTAGGGTCCGAGGGGGACGTCCGGCTGCCCCGAGGGGGGCATCTCGGGTGGGCCGGCGCGTGAATGCTCGACGATGGTGGCGACGTGGGTGACGAGGACCAGCAGCCCGGCCGCGCTCCGGTCGCACGGAGGCGTCTCGGGTTGCCGCCGGTCCGTCGCAGGTCCCTGTGGGTGGGTGCGGTCCTGGCCATGCTCGCCGCCGGGATTGGGGCCTTCGTCGCCGTCATGGCGACCAGAGGCGGCACCGGCACGGGCGGCGCCGGCACCTGGTTCACGACCAGCAGCCCCGCACTGAGCCTCAGCGTCGCCGCGGGCTGTCCCGGGTCCGATGCGAGCTATGCGGATGTGGTCAACACCTTCCCCGGACCTCCACTGGTCCCGGCGGACCCGAGCGCCGGGCTCATCTGCAGGTACGGTCCCGGCGTCGGTCTCGGCGTCGACGGAAGCGGCCTCGGGCTCCTGGTGAGCTCGACTCGCCTCGACCGGGCAGAGGCCCAGCAGCTCGCCCACGTGATCCGCCAGATCGGCCTCTCCGAACCCTCCGGGGTGGTCTCGTGCCCAGATGACATCGGCGAGGTGGCGGTCATCGGCTTCTCGTATCCAGACCGGACTGATGTCGGGCTGTGGTACAGGACCACCGGTTGTCAGACCCTGGACAACGGAAGGATCGGAGCCTTCGAGGAAGGCAATCCCAGCTTCTACGACGCGTTCGAGACCGGCATCGACCGGCTCTCGCCGCCGGTCGATGCCGGTCCCCCGTGACGCCGGCGGCGGTGTGGCATTCACCAGCCTCCCGTCAGGTTGATGCCAATGACCAGGACGCCGATGCTCAGGACAGGCGGAACGAGGCGCGTCACCGACCACCACCCCGCTCCGACGTTCGGGGACGCGGACACCGCCAGCGCCACCAGGGCCGCGACCACGAAGAGGGCGAGCCCAATGCTGAAGATGCCGACGACACCGAGCGCGGCCGAGCCGGTGCAGGCGGTGATGAGCAGGAAGCTGGCCGCAGTGTCGCGTCGCAGCCCGAGGAGGACTGCCCCGCTCAGCGCGGCCGCTGCGATCCCAGCCATGAAGACGGTGATGAAATCGACCCGGCTCCAGTAGTCACCGGGTGGGTTGGAGTTCCCTTGGGAGGCGATCAGGGAGCGATAGCCCCAGTCGGTGGCGGCGGCCGCCGCCGCCCCCAGGAGAGCGAACACCACCGCCCGCTGGCGTGGAGTCGCCGCGAGCCGGCCGCGTCGGGTCACGGTTCTCACCGCCCACCATTGTGCCGCCAGGACGTCACAGCCGAGAGGCACGATCCGGCGATCGGCGGCCTCGCAGGAGTTGCCGGGGCGAGGGCGAGATCACCCTGGGCAGGCCCGTTGTGGGGGGATGTCGTCCGGCGTGCCTGGGATGGGCTCCTCCTGTGGACTTCCCCTCGGTACCTCAGGCCGGGGCGGTGACCGGCGCTACCAGGATTCGATCCAGCGCCAGCCCAGCACGGTGCTGAGCAGGAGCACACCCGAGCCCGCCAGGGCGACGTAGAACCCGGGTCCGACGTAGGCGGAGCTGTTGGCCTGAGCCGCCACGCCCTGCCAGTTGAGGTAGTCGACCACCATGCCGGTGAGGGCCAGGAAGGCGGTTGCCGCCGCCGCCATCTTGGTGTAGAAACCGGCCTGCTCACGACCCAGCAACCAGGCCAGCACGGCGCAGAGGACGATGACTCCCAGCGACCAGCTCGCCCCGTCGATGCCGTCGACGAAGCGGTACGCGCCCAGCGCCGGGTCCCAGCGGTGGTGCCAGGGCAGGAGCAGAGCCACCGCGTAGCTGACGATGGCCAGCACCAGCAGCGCGGGCAGGAGGCGGCGGCATCCCGGCACGGCGCGGCCCGCCTCGGCCGTCAACAATCTCAGAGCCTCATGCTGGTCATCAGCATGTGGGAACCGGTCGCCGTGCCGCAATGGCCGGGCCGAAGCAGCTAATGGGCGGCGTGGACGAGGTGGCGCTCAGCCGCCCCGTGCAGGCTGAGCACCTCGGCGCAGGCGGTGGCGTGGACGACCATCACCGGGACGTGGCTCCGGTGCAGGACGTTGAGGCTCACGCTGCCGAGCAGCAGCGAGCGCAGGCTCCCCCGACCCCGGGACCCCATCACCACCAGGTCATGGCCGCCCCTCTCGACCTCCTTGATGATGGCGTCGGCAGGGCGCTCGCAGGCGACCATCACCTCGGCATCGATGTCGGGGGGGATCCGATCATGGGCCGCCTCGGCGATGCGCCGCGTGTCCGCCTCCACGTCGGACTCGAGCTGGCCGACGTCCAGGCCCACCGGCGCCACCGCACCCCCGTACCAGACGAAGGGACGCCACGCACAGAGGACGGTGATCCGGGCCCCCTGGCAGCGGGCGAGGTCGACCGCCTGGGTGAGGGCGGCGTCGGCGTGGACCGACCCGTCCACGGGAACCAGGATGCTGCGGAACATCGGACGATCTCCGGCGGTCCGACCGGATCGGTGAGGACCGGAGGGATGTCCCCCGGCATCTCCAGTCAACAGCGTGCAGGGTGACTTCGACAGGGCCGAGAGGGTGTGCAAACGGGGGCCGAATGTCATGAGTCCGGCAGCGAGCCACCCTGCCGCTCAGCACATCCGCCGCCGCCGACGCTCGCGGCCGAGGGTGGCCCCGGCCTCGCCGGCGGGCCCCTCCGACCGCCTCGAGCCAGGGCTCCTGAGCACCGGCGGGGCCGGCCTGCGGGCCGCCATACTTTGGCGACACCACCCCACGGGAGGAGCGCGATGACCCAGACGTCCCCCGCCGCGGCCGCCGCAGGCCCCCTCTCCGAGCACGATCTCGCGCTGACCGACGCCTACTGGCGCGCGGCCAACTACCTCTCGGTGGGACAGATCTACCTGCTGGACAACCCGCTGCTCAGGGTCCGGCTGCGCCCCGAGCACGTCAAGCCGCGCCTGCTCGGCCACTGGGGGACGACGCCCGGGCTCAACTTCATCTACGTGCACATGAACCGGGTCATCCGCAACTGGGACCTCAACGCCATCTACGTCATGGGACCGGGGCACGGGGGACCCGCGGCGGTGGCCAACGCCTACCTCGAGGGCACCTACAGCGAGGTCTACCCGCACATCACCCGGGACGAGGAGGGCCTGCGCAGCCTCTTCCGGCAGTTCTCCTTCCCCGGCGGCATCCCCTCGCACGTGGCACCCGAGACCCCAGGCTCGATCCACGAGGGCGGGGAGCTCGGCTACGCGCTCTCCCACGCCTACGGCGCGGCCTTCGACAACCCCGATCTGCTGGTCGCCTGCGTGGTCGGCGACGGCGAGGCGGAGACCGGCCCGCTGGCCACAGGATGGCATTCGAACAAGTTCCTGGACGCCGCGACCGACGGGGCGGTGCTGCCCATCCTCCACCTCAACGGCTACAAGATCGCCAACCCCACGGTGCTGGCCCGCATCCCGGAGGAGGAGCTGACCTCGCTCCTCGAAGGCTACGGGCACACGGTGCACTGGGTCTCGGGGGACGACCCGGCCACCATGCACCAGCTGATGGCGGCGACCCTGGACACGGTGATCGCCGAGATCACCGAGATCCAGAAGCGGGCGCGCGAGGGCGGCGACACCACCCGTCCGCGCTGGCCGATGATCGTGCTCAAGTCACCCAAGGGCTGGACCGGCCCCAAGATGGTGGACGGGCTGCCCACCGAGGGGACGTGGCGGTCGCACCAGGTGCCGATGGACGAGGCCCGGACCAATCCCGACCATCTCGCCCTCCTCGAATCCTGGATGAAGAGCTACCACCCCGAGCAGCTCTTCGACGAGAACGGGGCCCTCATCGCCGACCTGGCCGCGCTGCCGCCCAAGAGCTACCGGCGGATGAGCGCCAACCCGCACGCCAACGGGGGTCTCCTGCTCCAGGACCTGGTGCTGCCCGACTACCGCACCTACGGTGTCGAAGTGGCCCGCCCGGGGACGACCTTCGCCGAGGCGACGCGGGTGCTGGGGACCTATCTGCGCGACGTGACCCGGGCCAACGCGCAGCGCTTCCGCATCTTCGGACCCGACGAGACCGCCTCCAACCGGCTCCAGGCCGTCTTCGAGGTGACCAACCGCCAGTGGGAGGGAGAGCGGCTCGCTGGTGACGATCACCTGGCCCCCGAGGGCCGGGTCATGGAGGTGCTCTCCGAGCACCAGTGCCAGGGCTGGCTGGAGGGGTACCTGCTCACCGGACGGCACGGGATCTTCAACTGCTACGAGGCCTTCATCCACATCGTCGACTCGATGTTCAACCAGCACGCCAAGTGGCTCAAGGTCACCCGCGAGATCCCCTGGCGACGGCCGGTCGCCTCGCTCAACTACCTGCTCTCCTCGCTGGTCTGGCGCCAGGACCACAACGGCTTCTCGCACCAGGACCCGGGCTTCATCGACCACGTGGTCAACAAGAAGGCGGAGATCATCCGCGTCTACCTGCCGCCCGACACCAACACCCTGCTCTCGGTGGCGGACCACTGCCTGCGCAGCCGCCACTACGTCAACGTGATCGTGGCCGGCAAGCAGCCCCAGCTCAACTACCTCTCCATGGACGACGCCGTCCTCCACTGCACCCGGGGCATCGGCATCTGGGAGTGGGCCTCCAACGACGAGGGCGAGCCCGACGTGGTGATGGCCTGCTGCGGGGACGTCCCCACCCTGGAGACGATGGCCGCGGTCGAGATCCTGCGCAAGGAGCTGCCCACGCTCAGGGTCCGGGTGGTCAACGTGGTCGACCTGATGCGCCTCCAGCCCGACACGGAGCACCCCCACGGGCTCTCCGACCGCGAGTTCGACATCCTCTTCACCCAGGACAAGCCGGTCGTCTTCGCCTACCACGGCTACCCCTGGCTGATCCACCGGCTCACCTACCGCCGGACCAACCACGCCAACCTCCACGTCCGCGGCTACAAGGAGGAGGGCACCACCACCACACCCTTCGACATGGTGATGCTCAACGACCTCGACCGCTTCCACCTGGTGATGGACGTGATCGACCGCGTGCCCGGGCTCCAGTCGCACGCCGCCGCGCTCCGCCAGCGGATGGTCGACGAGCGGGTGCGCTGCCGCGCCT
Source organism: uncultured Chloroflexia bacterium (assembly GCA_963803165.1). Classification (GTDB taxonomy): domain Bacteria; phylum Chloroflexota; class Dormibacteria; order Aeolococcales; family Aeolococcaceae; genus Changshengia. Next base: position 176,508 of record CAWDLK010000004.1, read on the forward strand.
ACACCCGGGTCGATGGCGAGGATCCCCCCGACATCCGCAACTGGACCTGGTCGCTCTGAGCTGACCCGAAGCCGCTGACCGTGCGCATCCTGGTCGTCAACGCGGGGTCGAGCAGCCTCAAGCTGTCCGTCCTCGACGACGCCGATCGCGCCGTGGCGTCGGAGACCGTCGACGCCCCGGTGGGCCGCCTCGACGACCAGGCTCTCCGCGCGGCGGTGACCGCCCACGGACCCTTCGACGCCGTCGGGCACCGCATCGTGCACGGCGGCACCGAGTTCACCCAGCCGGTGCTGGTGGACGCGGGCGTCCGCCGCCGCCTGGAGGCGCTCACCGACCTGGCACCGCTCCACCAGCCGAAGTCGCTGCGAGGGCTCGAGCTGGTCAGCCGACTGCTCCCCGAGATCCCGGCGGTGGCCTGCTTCGACACCGCCTTCCACGCCCGCATCCCCGCCGCCGCCTCCACCTACGCGCTGCCGCCCCAGTGGCGGCAGCGCTGGGACCTGCGCCGCTTCGGCTTTCACGGCCTCTCTCACGCCTACGCCTCGCGGCGGGCCGCCGAGCTGCTCGGGCGCGACCTCGGCGAGACGCGCATCGTCACCTGCCACCTCGGCGCCGGTGCCTCCCTGGCGGCGGTGATGGGTGGCGTCTCGGTCGACACCACCATGGGCTTCACCCCGCTCGAGGGGCTGGTCATGGCGACCCGCTCCGGCAGCATCGATCCGGGGCTGCTGCTCTGGCTGGAGGAGCACGTGGGCATGCCGCCCTCCGAGCTGGCGACGACGCTCGAGCACCGCTCCGGCCTGCTCGGCATCTGTGGCAGCGACGACATGCGGGTGATCCTCCAGGCCGAGCGAGACGGCGGCGCCGACGCGGCGCTGGCGGTGGGCGTCTACCTGCACCGCCTGCGTGCGGGCATCGCCTCGATGGCCGCGGCGATGGGGGGCCTCGACACCCTGGTCTTCACCGGAGGGGTCGGCGAGCACGCCCCCGCCATTCGCGGCCGGGCTGCGGAGGGCTTGGGCTTCCTCGGCATCGCCCTCGACCGGGAGGCGAACGAGCGGGAGGGCGGGGACCGGGAGATCGGTGCCGGCGGCGGCACCGTGAGAGTTGCGGTGGTCACCGCCCGGGAGGACGTGGAGATCGCCCGCGGCGTGCGCCGGGTGCTGGCCGGCGGCGGCAGCGGAACCGGATAGGGGGAGTGGCAGCGCGGGGTCAGGAGGAGGTGGCGCGCCTCCTCCTCTGGGACGTCGACGGCACCCTGGTGTCCTGCGGCCCGGCGGGCCGGGAGGCGCTGGAGCTGGGAGCGTGCCGTACCGCGGGCCTTGAGGCCGTCCCCCACCTGCCCATGAGCGGCAGGACCGACCCCCAGATCCTCGGCGAGATGCTGCGCGGCGCCGGGGTCCCGCCCGCCGACGTCGAGGCCCTCATCCCCGCCGCGCTGGCCGAGGCGGAACGGGCCCTCGGCGGTTGGAGGCAGCGCATCAGTCGGGAGGGGCACGTCCACCCCGGGGTCCGCGAGCTCCTCGCTGAGCTCGGCAGCCTCCACCGGGTCCGTCAAACGCTGGTGACCGGGAACATCGCGGTCAACGCCGCCACCAAGGTCGGTGCCTTCGGCCTCGACGGGTTCTTCGACCTCCCGGTCGGCGCCTACGGGGACGACCACGCCGAGCGGGACCTGCTGGTGCCGATCGCCCTGAGGCGGGTGAGGGAGCTGCGCGGCGAGACCTACGGCCCGGAACAGGTCTGGGTGATCGGCGACACCGTCCGCGACCTCGGCTGCGCCCGGGCCGCCGGGGTCCGCTGCCTGATCGTGGGCACGGGACGGGACGGCTTCGACGCCGTCCGGGACCTGGCGGCGGACGCCGTCCTCGAGGATCTGGACGACACCGCCGGGGCGCTGGAGATCCTGCTGACGTAGCCCAGCCGCCTGACGTAGCCCGGCCACGGCCGTAGGTCGCGCCCCGACGGGAAGGAGCGTGTGCGACCGCCTCAGGGAGGGCCGGGGCGCGTCGGGTCTTCCCGCCGCTCCCGCTTCCGGGCGGCGGCGAAGGCGGGGCGCGCCTCCACCCCGCCACCCTGCGCCGCGCGTCGGGTGGCCTCGGCGAGCCCGTCCAGGAAGCTGCGGCTCTGGCCCAGCAGGTGCCGGCCCAGCGCCGCCTCGTCCACCGGGGAGAGGACGGCCACCAACCGGCCGCTTCGAGTGAGGAGGGCGGGTCGACCGGTGGCCTCCAGCTCCTCGACGACGTCAGCGAGATTGCGGTGCAGCTCCCGGAGGTTGATCACCTGCATGGTGCATCATTGTCACACATCAGTTGACAACAATCATGGGAGGTCGCGTACGATTCGGGCCAGCTCGCGCCGGGTCACGATCCTGGCCACGTACTGATCCCCTGTCAACAGCAATCGGAAGACGATCCAGTGCCCATCCACGACCAGCACCTGCCAGGGCTCATCGGGTGCCGTCGATCCCCCGGCGACACCGCTCCCGCTGTCCTGCACCTCGGTCGCGTCGAGCCGGAAGCGCGCCTCCAGCGGCCCCACGTCCAGTCCCTCCGCTCCCCGCTCGAGGTCGGCCAGCGCCTGGCGCACCCGGGCGAAATCGGGCCGCGGGACGCGGTCGAGGTCGGCTTCGGCCAGCGGGTCGAGGCGCAGCGTCATCGCCGGGGAGGCTACCCCGTCGCGACGCGGTCATGCCCCGATGGCCCCTCTCCACGCCCCACCGCCGTCGGGCTCGCCGGCGCCTCGCGGCGTGCCGCGCGCCCGTTGAGCAGGCTGTGTCCCCACCGTCGAGGCCAGCGCACCCGATGAGTGGCGCCGGGGCTGCGCCCGTGGTGTCGGGCCAGGCCAGGACGGAGCTGGTTCGGTGCGCGCGCCGCTGCCGCGAGGCCTCCGAGGGCCTGTACGACGGTGTGGTCCAGGAGCTCACGGCGCTCTCCCTCTCACTGGGGGCATCCGCCGAGAGCGAGCAGCTGCGCGACCAGGAGCGCCGTCTCCTGGCGACCCGAGCCCGCGCCATCGAGCAGTGCTCGCGGCTGCTGTGCGCAGTGGCGGAGCGGCTCGAGGACGTCGCGTCCGCCGCCAGCGGCGAGGACGGCCCGGCGCCGGCACCGCCCACCCTCGCCTCGCCGCCACCTCCCGACGGGACGACCGAGGGTGCTGCCTCCGGGTGGTGACCTCCGGGCGCCCGGTGCCCGGGACCCGGCGCGCCCCTCGAGGACCCGCGCCCGACGGCCGGCGCGCCGCCGGACACCGGGACCCCCTAGGATCGCGACGTGCCCGAGCAGCATCCCCTCTCCGAGCAGGAGTTCTGGGAGATCTACCGCCGCGTCCCGCGGCTCACCGTCGAGGTGGTGGTGACCGGTGCGGACGGGGTGCTGCTCACCCGGCGGGCGATCGATCCGTGCCGGGGGATGTGGCACCTCCCCGGCGGCACGGTGCGCTTCGCGGAGCGGCTGGCCGACGCCGTGGCGAGGGTGGCGCGGCGGGAGCTGGGCCTCGAGGTCACGGAGAGCCGGATGCTGGGCTGCATCGAGTATCCGAGCCACCCCGAGCAGGGATTGGACTCCCCCGTCGGCATTGTCTTCCTCGCCACCCGCCACGCGGGGGCGGTCCAGCTCAGCGCGGAGGCCAGCGAATGGGGCTGGTTCCGGCGGCTGCCGCACGCGATGCACCCCGAGCAGATGCGCTTCCTCGAGGACGCGGGATTGGCCGAGCCCCGCTCCGAGGGCGCAGAATCGGCGCGATCGACCAGCCGGAGGACCGACCATGGCCAGTGACGAGCTCGCGACCCTGCGCCGGCTGGCGCGCCAGCTGCGGGTGCCCCCGGAGGCGCGGGTCAAGCTGCCCCACGGCTTCGACCCCGGCCACACCGCGAGCTACGTCCACGAGCAGGACGCCGCCTCGGAGCTGGAGGCGGGGCTGCAGCTGCTCACCGACTTCCAGGCGCGCCTCGCCGCCCAGGACACCTACGGGCTGCTGGTGGTGCTCCAGGCCCTCGACGCCGCCGGCAAGGACGGAGCGGTCAAGCACGTCATGAGCGGCGTCAACCCCCAGGGGGTCTGGGTGCGCAGCTTCAAGGTGCCCTCCGCCGAGGAGCTGAACCACGACTTCCTCTGGCGCTACACGCGCGAGCTGCCGCCACGCGGGGTGATCGGCATCTACAACCGCTCCCACTACGAGGAGGTGCTGGTGGTCCGGGTCCACCCCGAGAACCTCGACCGCCAGCACCTGCCGCCCGAGACCCGGGAGAAGGGCGTCTGGGAGCAGCGCTTCCGGGCCATCAACGAGTGGGAGGCCCACCTCACCGAGAGCGGCATCCGGGTGGTCAAGATCTTCCTCAACCTCTCCCCCGGCGAGCAGCGCAAGCGGCTGCTGGCGCGGATCGACGACCCCGAGAAGAACTGGAAGTTCTCGGCCGCCGACCTGGTCGAGCGGGCCCACTGGGACGAGTACCAGCACGCCTACTCGGAGGTGCTGAGCCACACCAGCACCGAGGTGGCGCCCTGGCACGTGGTCCCCGCCGACCACAAGTGGTTTGCCCGGGTGGCGGTGTCGGCGGTGATCGTCGACGCCCTCGCCGCCATCGACCCCCACTACCCGAAGCTCGACCCCGCCGCCCACGCCGCACTGGCCAAGGCGCGGGCCCAGCTGGAAGCCGAGAAGGGCTGATGGCGGTGGCGGCCGGCCAGGGCGCCATCGTCTGTGCCGGCCTCACCAAGGACTACGGATCCACGCGGGCCCTGGACGGGGTCGACCTCGAGCTCCGAGCGGGCGAGATCTTCGGCTACCTGGGCAGCAACGGCGCCGGCAAGACCACGACCATCCGCTGCCTGCTCGGCCTGATCCGGCCGACCGCCGGGCGGGCCACCGTCCTCGGCCTCGACAGCGAGACCGACAGCGTGGCGGTGCGGCGGCGGACCGGGTACCTCCCCGGGGACCTGCGCCTCTACCCGCGGCTCACCGCGCGCCAGCTGCTCGACTACCTGGGCCGGCTGCGCGGAGGCGTCGACGGGCGGCGCGTCGATGCCCTGGCCCAGCGGATGGAGTGCGACCTGGGCCAGCGCTGCGGGGCCATGTCCCACGGCCAGAGGCAGAAGGTGGGGGTCATCCAGGCCCTGATGCACGACCCGGCCGTGCTCATCCTCGACGAGCCGACCGCGACCCTCGACCCCCTGATGCAGCGCACCGTCCACGAGCTGATCCGCGAGGCCCGCGACCGCGGCGCGACCGTCTTCGTCTCCTCCCACGACCTCCCCGAGGTGGCCCGGCTCTGCGATCGCGCCGGGATCCTGCGCCAGGGCCGCCTGGTCGCCGTGCAGGACGTCAACGAGCTCGCCCAGCAGGGGCGGCACATGCTCGCCATCGAGTTCTCGGAGCCGGTCGACCCGGCCGTCTTCGCCGGCATCCCCGGGGTCTCCCAGGTCACAGCGAGCGGCCACACGCTCACCATCACCGCCGGCGGCGATCTCGACGCGGTGGTCAAGACCGCCGCCCGCTTCCGGGTCCACGCCCTGCGCAGCGCCGAGGTCGACCTCGACGAGGTGTTCCGCGACTACTACCGCACCGAGGCCGCGGATGCACGCTGACATCCTGCGCCGGGAGCTCGCCGATCACCGCCGCTCGCTGCTCGGATGCACCGCCGGCGCGCTCCTGCTGGGGGCGATGTACATCCTCTTCTACCCCACCATCCGCACCAGCGGCGCCGGGGTCCAGCAGCTCCTCGACAGCATGCCCAAGGGATTCCGGGACGCCTTCATCGGCTCCGGCGTCGACTACCTCTCCCCCGCGGGGTACCTCGGCACCGAGCTCTTCTCGATCATCGTGCCGGCGCTGCTCTTGGTGATGGGAGTCCTGGCCGGCGGGCGCGCCCTGGCCGGGGAGGAGCAGAACGGCACCATCGACCTGCTGCTCTCCACGCCGGTGCGGCGCAGCCGGCTGGCCCTCGAGAAGGCCAGCGGCGCACTGCTCCCGCTGCTCGTGGTGGCCGCCGCGCTGTGGGTGCTCATCGCCGTGATCGGGCCGTCCCAGGGGTTGAGCGTGGACCTGAGCCACCTCGCCATGGCCCTGCTGGCGGTGGCGCTGATGGCAGCCGGCTTCGGCTTGCTCGCCTTCCTCGTCTCCTCGGCCACCGGTTCAGTCGGCCTCGGCGGGGGGATCGCGGCGGCGCTCGCGGTCGCCCTCTACGCGCTCGACATCATCGGGGCGCTGGTCCCGGGGCTCACCGGCGTCGCCAACGCGATCTCCCCCTTCCACTGGGACGGCGGCTCGGGAGTGCTGGCCAACGGCGTGCCCTGGTCCGGGCTGCTGCTCCTCCTCGCCTGCCCGATCGTGCTGCTCAGCCTGTCGGTGCTCGCGTACCAGCGTCGCGATCTGACGGCGTGACCGCCGCCCCGTCCTGCGGGGAGGCCCCCATCGCGGTCAGGCGCGCCGTGAACCCGGTCCGGTCCATCAGCACGCGCATCTCCTGGGCCGCGCACTCCGAGGGGTACATGGTGCCGAGGCCGAGCTCCTCGCGCATCGCGTCGCGGTGCTCGATGAACTCCGTCCAGCGCGGCCCGAAGGCGTTGGCGATGCCGGGGAGGAACTCGGCCGGCGTGCCCCCCATCCCCTTCTCGTAGAACTGGACGGCCCAGTCGGCGAACATCGCCACGTGCCGGATGCCGTAGCCGGACTCCACCTGGAGGCCGCGGATCACCTGGTTGATGACCGCGACCGAGTTGCCCCGCGGGCAGCGGCTCTGGCAGGTGTAGCAGTAGAAGCAGAGCCAGACCGAGTCGTCCTCGAGAAGGGTGGGGTCGCCGTCGAGGGCGCGCCGGGAGATCTCGCGGGGCGAGAAGTCGGCGAAGCGGGCCGCCGGGCACCCCGAGGTGCAGATGCCGCACTGCATGCAGGAGAGGAATCCCTCACCGTGGTCGTGCATGCGCGGGTCGGCGAGGATCCGGCGAGCCAGGTCGGGCAGCGCCTTCGGCGCCTGGAAGGCGCTCTCGGCGATGGTCGCGTAGGGGTCCTCGCGCGGGCTCTCGACCACCGGCGGCAGCAACTCCCGGTCGTGCGCGCTCACGACGCCGCTCCCGCGGTGGCCGCCGGGGCCGGGGCGGTGGCCGGCCCCGCCCGGAAGTACTCGGGCCAGAAGTGGACCGCGACGCCGGCCCGGGCAAGGCGTGACGCCGAGCCCACGTTGTCGCGGCAGAGCAGGCACGGGGTGACGATGGGAGCCCCCTTCTCGGCGGCGAAGCGGACCAGCTCGGCCACCCCCTGGCTCGGCCCGCGGTAGACGCCTCCGAGGGCGCCGCAGCAGGTCGCGTGCAGCGAGGGATGGGTCATCAGCGGCTCGACCCCGGCCAGCTCGGCGGCCTCGGCCATCACGGCGAGGGTCCGGTCGCGATCCGCAAGGCAGCCAACGTAGGGAACGAAGCGCGCGCCCCGGGCGCTGAGCCCGCACTCGCCGCGGCGCGCCCGCTCCACCAGCGCGCCCCACACCGGGGCGATCGCGTTGCCGGCCCCGGCCAGGGACCGCTCACAGGCCGGGCAGGCGGTCAGCACCGCCTCCTCGAAGCGAGGGGGCCGCGCCGCCGCGTCCCGCGCCGGATGCCCGCAGCAGCGGGCGCCGCCCGGCTCGACCAGCCGCAGCCCGGCCGCGGCCGCCAGGGCGCGAGTGGCGCGGTACGCGCCGCGGTCGGCCCGGAGCGCGCAGCCGGGATAGAAGAGGCTGCCGCCGCCGGCGGTGGCGGCCGGGGGCTCCGGGCGGGCCAGACGACCTCGGAGGGCGCGCGCCCCGGCCGACACGGCCCCGGCGCGGTGATGGGGGAGGAAGCCGCGGACGGCCATGGCCAGGCCCAGGCGGAGGCCGTCGACGCTCCGCCGGCGCCGGAGCTGGCGGGTGGCGATCTCCGCGCCGCTCCGCTCCGGGCAGCGAGGCCCGCCCGCCGCACGCTGCAGTCGGCGCACCCCGGCGAGCGCCCCGGCCACATCGACGCCCATCGGGCACGCCTCCGTGCACGCCCCGCACTCGCTGCAGCGCCAGACGTCGGTGGAGGCGAGGAGCGAGGCGACGTCGCCGGCGAGGATCAGCCGCACCACGGCGCGGGGCCCGTCGGCGAGGTCCAGGCCCTGCGGGCAGGCGCTGCGGCAGCGGCCGCATTGGAAGCAGGAGCGGCAGCTCTCTGCCAGGACCTCCACCGCCTCACGGGTGTCCTCGGCGACGGGAGGCATCAGCGGACCCCCGCCGGAGCCGGGCGGTCCCCAGCGGGAGCGTCGAGGGGCTGCCCGACCTCCCGGGCCGGGGCACGGGCCGCGTCGACCCGCGTGCAGAAGCTCTGGATGCGGTGGCCCACGGAAGGGTGATCGACGGCGCAGAGCCGCCACTGCTCCATGGGCATGATGCGGCCGGACCGGCGCACCAGCTCGGTGGCCAGGGCCACCTGCTCCGCGGCCCTCCGATCCCCGCTCATGTACTGGCACTGGCCGTCGACACAGCCGGCGAGGAAGACGCCCGCGGCGCCGAGGCGGGCGGCCTCGACGAGGTGCAGCGCACTGATCCGGCCCAGGCAGGGCAGCTCGACCACCCGCACGCGTTCCGGGTAGCGATCACGGCGGAGGCCGCTCAGCGTGAAGGCGGCGGACGCGCACTCGGCGCAGGTGAAACCGATCACCGGGCGGTCCACGCCGGCGGTGAGCACCGCGAGGCGGGCGACGATGGTGGCGTCGTCGAGCGAGTGCTGGATGGCGAGCTCCGGGCAGCTGGCCGCGCAGATGCCGCAGCCCCGGCAGGCGTCGGCGTCCACCACGGCGACCGGCGCGTCGGGGCGCACGCTGCCTGGGCAGGCTGCCGCGGCCACCCGATCGGCGAGCCTCAGAGCGCCGAACGGGCAGGCGGGCAGGCAGGCTCCGCAGCCCACGCAGCGCGCCGGGTCGACGGTCGCCGCCGCGACGTCCTCGCGCCCGCCCGAGGTGAGGAACTCGTGGACCCGGGCAGCGGCGGCGGCGGCATCGGTCATGCACTCCGCGATGGTCTTGGGACCGGAGGCGGAGCCGCAGACGAACACCCCCTCCGCCCTCGTCTCGGTGGTCCGGTTCTTGGCGTCGAGCTGGGCGACGAACCCGGCATCGTCGAGGGGTGCGCCGAGCAGGTGAGCGAGCGGGGCCGCCTCGGCGGCGGGGACCAGGCCGGTGGAGAGCACCACCAGGTCCGGCCGCAGCCGGCGCAGCTGCGCGGCGGCGAGGTCCTCGACGTCGACCACCGGGCGGCCGTCGCCGTCGAACTCGACCACCGCCGGTGAGCCGCGGACGAACTCGACGCCGGCGCGCCGGGCCGCCAGGTACCAGGTCTCGTCGCGTGCCGCCGGGGTGCGCAGCTCCTGGAAGCAGATGGTGACGCGCATCTCCGGGAAGAGAGCGCGCAGCCGGATGGCGTGCTTGAGGGCGATCATGCAGCAGAGGCGGGAGCAGTAGGGGAGACGGCGCTGGTCGCGCGAACCGGCGCACTGGATCATGAGCAGGTGCCGGGCCGGGATCCGGCCGAGCCGCGACTGCTCCTCCCAACCGTCGAGCCTCTCGGCCAGCTCGACCTGGGTCATCACGCCCCGATGGCCGTGGCCGAGATGGGTGACCAGGTCGGCGGGCGCGGGCTCGCAGCCCGTGGCGAGAAGGACGGCGCCGGCGGAGAGCACCTCGAGATCCGCGGCGGGACGCAGATCGATGGCGTCCACGGGGCACGCCTCGGCGCAGGCGCCGCAGAAGGTGCAGCGCTCGAGGTCGATGGAGCGCAGCACCCGGCCGTCGTACACCTCGGCTGCGATCGCCGTGGCCTGGCCGGCCGCCCCCGGGACCGAGCACGCCTCCTCGCAGAGCCCGCAGTCGATGCACTCGGATCCGACCATGGTGGGCAGGGTCCGGACCTCGATGCGGAAGTCGCCCCCTCGGCCGGTCACCGACTGGACCTCGGTGCGCCGCCGGATGCGGAGGTTGGGATGGTCCACCGCAGCGTTGCGGAAGAGGCACTTCCTGACGCCGGGCTGGGCGCCGGTGGCAGGCAGGCAGGGCCCGCAGTCGCCGGTGGGGAAGACGGGCCCGATGGCGGTCGCACGTCCTCCCAGGAAGGGGCGCCGCTCGAGCAGGTCGACCTCGTGCCCCATCCGGGTCAGCTCGATCGCCGCCTGGGTGCCGGCCACACCGCCGCCGACGACGGCGACCCGCTGCGAGGCGGGCCGGTGTGCCGCCCCCTGCCCTCGCCGCGCGGGGAAGCGGACCGCCGCCTCGACGATCCGGAGCGCCTTGCCGGTGACCGCGGCCCGGTCTCCGTCATGCACCCACGAGCACCCCTCGCGGATGCAGGCCACCTCGAGCCGGAGGCCGTGATCGGCAAGTCCCTGCAGCCGGCGGGCCGCGAAGTCCGCCGAGCAGCCGACGAGGACCAGCCGCCCGGCCCGCTCCCCCTCCTCGCAGAGCTCGATGAGGCGGGTCCTCGCCTCCCGGCCGCACCACGTCCGCCGCCGCTCGACGGCCACCCCGAGGTCGGAGATGCCCGCCTCGAGGAGGTCGAAGTCGAGGTTGGACGACATCGTGCCGGCGCACTCACAGAGGAGCGCGCGGGTTGCGGCGACCGGCACAGCGGCAGCACCGCCCTCACCACGGGCGCCGGCGGCGCGGGCTCGCGGCACCATCGTCACAGCCGCGGCCCCGCTGCCACCAGCGCCTTCGACGCGCGCTCGGCGGCGGCGATCGGGACGGGACCGGCCACCACCGCCCCGGTCGGGCAGGCGCGGGCGCAGGCCCCGCAACCGATGCAGCGATCCGCGTCGAAGAGGATGCCGCGGAAGGTGACGCAACGCTCGGGGACGCGGATCGGACCTCGCGGCGGGTGGCGGGCGATGCGGTGCAGCGCCGCGGCCAGAGCGCCGCGGCCGGTGCCGGGCGGCGCCGCGTACAGCCGGGCGGGGTCGAACCATCCGTCCTGGCGCAGGGCGCCGGTGGGACACGCGCCGACGCAGCGCCCGCAGCCGACGCAGAGCTCCTCGCGCCGCACCACCTCGCAGCCCATCACCCCCGGCGCGACGCCGGATCCGTGATCGGTGAGCTCGTCGGCGATCCGCCGGCCGCGTGCGCTGAGGGGCATCGATCACGACCTCCGGAGGCGGGGCAGGCGGGCGATGGTCTCGTGCATCCGCCGGGCGGTGGCCACGAAGCGCGGCGAGTCGGCGGCGCTCATGGTGAACATCTCGACCCGCTCCGGCTCGACGCCGACCGAGGCGATCAGCGCCTTGACGAAGGCCACCCGGTCGATGGCGTGGAAGTTGCCGACGCGGTAGTGGCACTGTCCCTCCAGGCAGCCGGCGAGATAGACGCCGTCGGCGCCGCCGGCGAGGGCGCTGAGCACGTGGAGCGGCGACACCCGGCCGGTGCAGGGGACCAGGATGGTCCGGATGGTCGTGGGCAGCGGGGTGCGCGCGTTGCCGGCGGCGTCGGCTGCGCTGTAGGCGCACTCGCGGCAGAGGAAGGCGACGATGGTCCGCGCACCGCCGTCCACCTCCGCCACCGCTCCCTTCTCCGGCGCCGCTCCCATCTCCGTCACCGCTCCCATCTCCGTCACCGCTCCCATGGCCGTGCTCATGCCATCACCTCGGCGAGCAGCTCGGCGTCGGAGAAGCCCCCCACCGTCATCGCTCCCGAGGGGCACTCGGCGGCGCAGATGCCGCAGCCCCGGCAGCTCGCCTGGTCGACCACGGCGTGGGGCCGGTCCCCGTCGAGCAGGCGCACCGCGCCCTGGGGGCAGACGCTCACGCAGACGGCGCAGCCGATGCAGACGCCGGGGTCGGAGTGGGCCACCTCCACCGGGGTCACGGCCATCCCCCCCTGCAGCATCGAGGTCACCCGGGCGGCGGCCGCCTTGGCCTGGGCGATGGTCTCGGGGATCCCCTTGGGCCCCTGCGCCGTCCCGGCGATGAAGATCCCGGAGCGCTGCGAGTCCACCGGCCTCAGCTTGGGGTGGTACTCCCTGAGGAAGCCGGCCGCGCCCTGCTGGAGCCCGGCGACCCGGGCGATCTGGGTGGTCCCGGCGGATGCCTCCAGGCCGGCGGAGAGGACGACGAGGTCAAAGAGCTCCTCGGTCTTGCGGCCGGTGATGGTGTCCTCCCAGCGCACCCGGAGGCTCTTGTCCGGCTCCTCGGCGATCTCGCCGACCCGGCTGCGCACGTAGCGGACGCCGCGCTCGATGACCAGCTTCAGGTACTCCTCGTGCGCCTTTCCGGGCATGCGCAGATCGGTGTAGGCGACGGTGACCTGCGTGTCGGGATAGGACTCGCGGATCAGGGAGGCGTGGAGGGTGGCGAAGAGGCAGCAGATCGCGGAGCAGTGGCTGTTCCCGCGCGAGGTGGAGTCGCGGGAGCCGACGCACTGGAGCATGAACACCCGCCGGGGCACCTGGCCGTCCGAGGGCCGGCGGAGCTCGCCCTCGGTGGGTCCGGACGCCGAGAGCAGCCGGGCGAGCTGGCTCTGGGTGAGCACGTTGGCGTAGCGGCCGTAGCCGAGCGGTGGCTTGCGCCGGGCGTCGAACTCCTGGTGCCCGGTCGCGATCACGATGGCGCCCACGGTCAGCTCCTCCTCCCAGGGCTGCTGGGTGAGGTCGATCGCCCCCGCCGGGCAGGCCGCGGCGCAGGAGCCGCATTCGGCGCAGCCGCCGCAGGAGAGGCACCGCCGGGCCTCGGCCAGGGCCTCCTCCTCGGTGAAGCCCGCCCGCACCTCCTCCCAGCCGAGCCGGCGCTCCTCCGGGAGCAGGGCGCGCATCCGCCGGCGCGGCACGGTCGGGCGCCGGCTCAGCTCGACCTCCGACACCTCTGCCCGGTCCCGCTCGGCCGGCCACACCTCGGCCAGCCTCGCGCCGCGGAGGTGGTTGTGGATCGCCCGCGCCGCGCGGGCCCCGGCCGCGATCGCCTGGATGGCGATCAGCCCCCCCGAGGGGGCGGCGTCGCCGGCGGCGAAGACCCCGGGACGAGCGGTCATCATGGTCGCCCCGTCCACCGCGATCTGGCCGTTCGCGACCACCACGCCGCCGGCGCCCTCCAGGGCCGCCTCCTCGAGCGCCTGCCCGACACAGAGGACGACCGTGTCGGCCTCGAGCACCACCGGATCGCCCGCCGCGGGGAGCGGGGGCCGCCAGCCGCGGTCATCCGCCTCCCCCAGCGCACAGGGCTGGAGGCGGACGGCGGTGACGCCGCCCTCCCCGAGCAGGGCGACCGGCATCAGGGACGGCAACAGCTCGACCCCCTCCTCCAGCGCCTCGGCGAGCTCGCCGGGCTGCGCGGGGAGGGTGTCGCGGCCCTCGATGCAGGCCATGGTCACCCGCGTCGCGCCGAGCCGCAGCGCGGTGCGGGCCGCGTCGACGGCCACGTCGCCGCCGCCGATGACCACGACCCTCGGACCGACGCCGACGGTCTCGCCGAGCGCCCGGGCGCGGAGCAGGCCCACGCCGGTGACGACGCCGGGCAGGCCGGCACCGTCGAGCGGCAGCGTGCGAGGGCGCTGCAGCCCCAGGGCCAGCAGCACCGCCCGGTATCCCGAGCCGAGCAGGGAGTCCACCGTGTAGTCACGCCCGCAGCGCTGCCCGCAGCGCAGCGCGACCCCGTGGGCGAGCACGCGCTCGACCTCGGAGCCGACGACGTCGCGCGGCAGCCGGAACTCGGGGAGGCCCAGCCGCAGCATGCCGCCGGCGCACGGCTGCGCCTCGAAGACCGTGACCGCATAGCCGAGCAGGGCCAGGTCGCGGGCCGCGGTGAGGCCGGCCGGCCCCGCTCCCACCACCGCGACCCGCTCCTCGAAGCGGAGCTCCGGCGGCTGCACCGGGGCGGCGGCGCCCACCTGGTCGGCCACGAAACGCTTGATCCCGGCGATGGCCACCGGCTCGTCGAGCCGGCCTCGGGTGCACTCGTCCTCGCAGGCGTGGGGACAGATGCGGCCACAGACGCTGGGGAACGGGTTGGGCGCGCTGGCGACCCGGTAGGCGTCGGACCAGCGGCCCTGGGCGGCGAGGGCGATGTAGCCCTGGGCCGAGGTGTGCGCCGGGCAGGTCGAGGTGCAGGGGGCCCAGCCGCGGTGGTCGATGGCGAAGGTGGGCGGCACGGCGTTGGCGAAGGGACGCGAGATCGCCTTGCGGGTGGTGACCCCGAGGTCGTACTCGCTCTCCAGCTCGACCGGGCAGGCGGCGGCGCAGGCGCCGCAGCCCACGCACTGGTCGCTGACGAAGCGCGGGCGGTGGCGCACCCGAACGCGGAACTCGCCGGGGGGGCCGCTGACCGAGATCACCTCGGAGAGGGTGTCGACGTGGATGCGGGGGTCGGTCGCGGCGTTGGCGAGCCGCGGGCCCAGCGAGCACATGGCGCAGTCCTCGGTCGGGAAGGTCTTGGCGAGGCGGGCCATGTAGCCACCCAGCGACTGCTCCCTCTCCACCAGGTGGACCTCGATCCCCGCTGCGGCCAGCTCCTCGGCGGTGGAGAGCCCGCCGATGCCGCCGCCCACCACCAGCGCGGAGCGGTGCAGGAAGGTGCGCGACGGCTGGAGGGGGCGCTGCCGCGCCGCCCGCGCCACCGCCGCCGCGAGGATGGTCTCGGCCTTGGCCTGCGCCCTCTCCGGCTCCCGGCGGTGGACGAAGGCGCAGCCCTCGCGGAGGTTGGCGAAGGCGACGGTGTTGTCGCCGAGCTCGAGGTCGCGGGCGATGCGCTCGAAGGTCGGCCCCTGGAAGCGCCGCGAGCAGGCCCCGATCACGATGCGATCGAGACCGCGCGAGGCGACCACACCCTCGATGACGCGGCGCCCCTCGGTGCCGCAGAGGAACTGGCACACGGCCACGTTGACCACGCCGTCGAGCGCCCTGCCCCGAGCCGCCAGGGCGGGCAGGTCGAGCACGCCGGAGATGTTGCCGCCGCACTCGCAGAGGAAGACGCCGCTGCGGGTCACGCCGTGGCTCTCGGGCGGGCTCCGATCCGCCGCAGCAGCGGCTCCAGGTCCTGGGAGTGGGAGGCGACGCCGCAGACCGTGTCCGGATCGGCGCCCAGGGCCAGGGCCACCAGCTGCTGCACGTGGAGGTGCACGAACGGGTACTCCTCGTGCGAGGTGCGCTCGATGACGCCGTGGTGGCGGTCGAACTGGACCGCGCAGTTGGGGCACATGTGCACGCAGACGTCGACCTTCTCGGCGGCGAGACGGCGGAGCTTCTCGCGGGTCACCGCCATCGACATCGAGGGGTTGACGAACCGCTGGCGGAAGCCGGCCCCGCAGTGGGTGGTCTTCTCCGGGTAGTAGCCGGTCCTGGTCACCCCGGCGGGCTCGAGCAGATCCTCCGCCACCATCAGGTTCTCGGAGTCGCCGAGCACCTCGTCGGGGAAGACCTTGCAGTAGTGGCAGGCGGGATGGGTGGCCACCTTGATCCCGTTGAGGCGCCGGCGCACCAGGGCGGCGAGCTTCTGGTGCTGCGACCAGAGGACCTCGAGGACGTGCCGGTGCTGGATGACCCGCGCCACGCTGTCGTCGTAGCAGCGCCCGATGGCGGCCAGCGACTGGTTGACCAGCCGCCGCTGCTCGGGGTCCTCCAGCACCCGGTGTGCCTTCTTGTTGATCGCGTAGCAGGTCGAGCAGAGGTAGGCCTGGACGGGGTGCTCGGCCTCCACCGCCACGCACGCGTTGCGCGCCGCGATCGCCAGCGTGGTGGCGAAGGGCATGACGTCCGTGTAGTAGCCGAGCCCGGTGCAGCAGGTCTGCTCCGGGTTGACGATGTACTCCACACCCAGCCGCTCGAAGAGCCACTTGGTGGCGGCCTCGGCACCCGGATACTCGCTGGAGACCATGCAGCTTCGGAAGAGCTGGACGCCGCCCCCGATGGGATCGACCTCCGGGGTCGTGTGTGGCATGAGCGGGTCTGGCCAGTCTCGTCGGTGAGCGGACCCCCGCTCAGAGCGCTGGCGACGGGACCGCGATCAACCGGGCCGCCTGCGGCCCCGGTGCAACACCGCCACTGTTGCACCCACAACTGCCCATGATCAAGCGCCTTAGTCCCATCTAAAGCTTCTGGGTCAGAGAACGATCGGCGGCGCCCCCGCGCCCCTGACCGCCACCAGCTCCAGGGCGGCGGGCGCCTCGTGGACGCGGGCACAGGTGGGACAGATCACGAGATGCCCGGCGCAGTGGTCGGGTCCCACCTCGCCGGTGAAGCCGCACTCGCAGCCGAGGGTCTGGGGGACGGTCTCGATGTCGAGCACGGCCCCGGCCAGCCGCCCGTCGGCGGTGAGGTGGGCGAAGCACTCCTCCACCTCCTCGGCGTCGACACCGGCGGGGCAGCGCACCTGCACCCCGGTCACCGCACGCCCCTGCGCGCGCCGCTCGCACTCGGCGACCAGCTCCTGGACGAGCGAGAGCTCATGCACCGCCCGGCTCCGGGTATCCGGCGCGGACGGCGTCGAGCGCGACCCGGGCCGCCCCCAGCAGGGCGGTGCGCACCACCGGGGAGAGCCCCTCCCCCGCCGCGAAGCTCGCGGCCCCCACGCTCACCACCACCGCATCGGGGGTGGCGGAGTAGAGGTCGCGCGCCAGGCTCAGCAGGTCGGCGGGGGCCATGCCATGGGAGAAGGGATCCAGCCCGCGCCCCGGGGACCCGGCTGGTGGGGCGGCCCGGGCCGCCACCGGCTCGAGGGTTACGGAGCCCGCCGGACGGTCGGCCGCGGCGTCGATGAACACCACCCACCGCGCCTGGCTGACGTCCTCGGCGAGCTCGGGGAGGAGCTGGTCGCTGATCAGGGCCCGCGCCCCGCTCGCCTCCAGCTCGGCGGCGATCAGCTCCGCGACCGCAGGTCCGACCCCGTCGTCGCCGCGCAGCGGGTTGCCGCACGCCACCACCAGCACCCGGTCGGCCTCGGGGCCGGCGCGCTCCGCCCCCATGACGGGGCTCAGCGGGACACCTGGCGCAGCAGGGAGCCCTCGGCGTCGCGGATGTCGACGAGGAGCGGCATCTGACCCACCGCGTGGGTCGAGCAGCTGAGGCACGGATCGAAGCAGCGGATGACCGCCTCAACGCGGTTGAGCATCCCCTCCTTGACCTGGTCGCCCTTGATGTAGTGGCGAGCCGCCTGCAGAACGCTGCGGTTCATCGCCAGGTTGTTGTGGCCGGTGGCGATGACCAGGTTGACCCACTCCACCAGGCCGTCGTCGTCGACGCGGTAGTGGTGGATCAGCACTCCACGGGGAGCCTCCGAGACGCCCACTCCCTCGTTGCGGTTCACCTCGGCGCGAGCCCGGACGTGAGGGCTGAGGATGTCGGCATCGGAGAGGATCTCATCGATCATGTCGATGCAGTGGACGATCTCGATGAGCCGCGCGTAGTGGTAGTGGAAGGAGCTGGACGGGTAGCGGCCCAGCCGCTCGCGGTACTCGCCGAGCTCGGCGTCGGCCGCCAGGGTGCCCAGCCGCTCCACCACGTTGAGCCGGGCCAGCGGGCCGACCCGGTAGATGCCGGCCGGGTAGCCGAGCGGCTTGAAGTAGGTCGACTTCAGGTACGACCAGGGCTCCACGGTCTCGCCCAGGTAGTCCCAGTAGCTGCGCGGGTCCACCCCGTCGGCGAGGACCCAGCCGTTGGCGTCGACGACGCGCAGCAGCCCATCGGAGTAGGCCGCGTTGCCGGTCTCGTGCACCAGCCCCATGTGCAGGCTGGGGAACTCGCCGAGATGGGCGGCCTCGTCGGCCCACGAGGCGACGTTGGCCTTGAACCACTCCAGGGTCCGGTGGGCTCGCTCGCGCGCATCGGGGATCTCGGCCAGGATGGCGTCGCGCTGCTCCGCGTCCAGGGGCCGGCTGACCCCGCCGGGGACCACCCACGCGGGGTGGACCCGCTTCCCGCCCAGCCGCTCGATGATCCGCTGGCCGAAGCGGCGCAGCGCCACCCCGTCGCGCGCCAGCTCGGGCGCCTGGTGCGCCACCGCGACCAGGTTGCGCTGGGCCGGGTCGGAGTCGAAGCCGAGCAGCAGGTCGGGCGACGAGAGGTAGAAGAAGCTGAGCGCGTGGGACTGGACGATCTGGGCCAGGTTGAGCACCCGCCGGAGCAGCACTCCGACCGGGGGCACGGTGACCCCGAGGATCTCGTCGCACGCCTTGGCCGAGGCGACCATGTGGCTGACCGGGCAGATGCCGCAGATCCGCGCCATGAGAGAGGGCATCTCGTGCAGCATCCGGCCCTGGCTGATGCGCTCGAATCCGCGGAACTGGGTGACGTGGAAGTGGGCGTCGGCCACCTCCCCGGCGGCGTCCAGCTCGATGGTGATCTTGGCGTGGCCCTCGATCCGGGTGACAGGCTCGATGAGGATGGTGTTGTCAGCCAAAGCTCACTCCCGCGGTGTCGGGCATCCGCCCGGAGATCAGATCGTCGAGGACGGCGTAGATCTGGTCGGCCGACGGCGGGCACCCGGGCAGGAAGACGTCGACCTTGACCACCGCGTGCACCGGCCGCGACAGTTTGAGCAGCCGGGGGACCATGGGACCGGGAAGCTGGGGGTTGATGGTGACGTTCTCGAGGTAGGCGCGCTCCAGGATGGGGCCCGGCCCGTACGGGTTGCGCATCCCGGGGACGTTGGAGGTGACCGCGCAGTCGCCCAGCGACACCAGCACCCGGGTGTTGCGCCGGACCTCGTAGATCTTGCGCAGGTCGTCCTCGGAGCTGATCGCGCCCTCCACCAGGGTCACGTCGACGTCCGCGGGGAACTCCTTGACGTCGACCAGGGCGCCGTAGACGAGGTCGGCCCGCTCGGTGATCTCGAGCAGTCGCTCGTCCATGTCGAGCAGAGACATGTGGCAGCCGGAGCAGCCGTCCAGCCAGATGGTCGCGAGCCGTGGTCTGCTCATCGTGCGCGTGCCTCCCGAGCGGCGAGGTAGGGGAGATAGGGTCGGCGGCGGCGCGCCTCGGCGACCGACCTCCCCTTCTCGAAGAGCGCCCCGGTGGGGCACACCTGGACGCACTTCCCGCAGCTGGTGCAGGTGTTGGACTGGCCCCAGGGGGTGCCCAGGTCGGTGATCAGCCGGGCCTCGGTGCCCCGTCCCATCACGTCCCAGGTGTGAGCCCCCTCGACCTCGTCGCAGACGCGCACGCAGCGGGTGCAGAGGATGCAGCGGTTGTGGTCGATCCCGAAGCGCTCGTGCGACGCGTCCACACTCGCCGCGGGGTGGAGCTGGGGGAGCTCGAAGTGGGTGAGCCCCAGCCCGACCGCGAGGTCCTGCAGCTCGCAGTTCCCATCGGCCACGCAGACCGAGCAGATGTGGTTGCGCTCGGTGTAGAGGAGCTCCACGATCCGGCGGCGGTGAGCGCTGAGGCGGTCGGAGTTGACCGTCACCGCCATCCCCTCTTCGATGGCGGTCACGCAGGCGGGAAAGAGCTTGCGCTGCCCGGCCACCTCGACCATGCAGAGGCGGCAGGCGCCGACGTCCGAGAGCCCGTCGAGATGGCAGAGGGTGGGGATCTCGATGCCGTTCTCGGTGGCGACCTGGAGAATGGTGCGCCCGGCCGGGCCGGCGACGTCCCGACCCTCGATGGTCAGGGTGAGAACGCTCATCGGCGGGCCTCCGCGGTCGTGGCGCCGGCGTCCGGCGGGTCCATCACGCAGACACCCGCCGGGCAGACGTGGTCGTCGATGTGGGCGAGGTACTCGTCACGGAAGTAGCGGAGCGTGGAGAAGACGGGATTGGGCGCGCCCTGGCCCAGGCCGCAGAGGCTGGTCTCGCGCACCATGGCGGCCAGGTCCTCCAGCTCGGCGAGGTCGCCCCGCCCCGCCTGCCCGCGGCTGATCCGGTCCAGCAGGCCGTGCATCTGGGTGGTGCCAACCCGGCAGGGGACGCACTTGCCGCAGGAACTCCTCGCGGCAGAAGTCCATGAAGAACTTGGCCACGTCGACCATGCAGGTCCCCTGGTCCATCACGATCATGCCGCCCGAGCCCATGATCGAGCCAGCCTGGGCGAGCGACTCGTAGTCGACGGTCATGTCGAGCAGCTCCTCGGGCATGCACCCGCCCGAGGGACCCCCGGTCTGGACGGCCTTGAAGCTTCCTCCCGCGGGGAGGCCGCCCCCGATGTCGAAGACGATCTCGCGCAGGGTGAGGCCGAGGGGCACCTCGATGAGGCCGGTGTTGACCACGCTCCCCGCCAGGGCGAAGACCTTCGTCCCGCGGCTTTTCCCGGCACCGATCGCGGAGTACCAGTCGGCCCCGCGGCGGATGATCGCCGCAACGCTCGCCATCGTCTCCACGTTGTTGATCAGGGTGGGCTTGCCCCACAGACCGGACGCCGCCGGGTAGGGCGGCCGAGGTCGGGGCGTGCCCCGCCCTCCCTCGATGGAGGCGATCAGCGCGGTCTCCTCGCCGCAGACGAAGGCCCCCGCGCCGATGCGCACGTCGATCTCGAAGCCGAAGCTGCTCTCGGCGATCCTCGGCCCCAGCAGCCCGGCGTGCTCGGCCTGGCGGATGGCGGTGGTGAGCCGCTTCACGGCCAGCGGGTACTCGGCGCGGACGTAGACGTAGCCGCGCGACGCGCCGACCGCGTAGCCGGCGATGGCCATGCCCTCCAGCACCTGCTGCGGGCTGCTCTCCAGGACGCTGCGGTCCATGAACGCGCCCGGGTCGCCCTCGTCGCCGTTGCAGACGACGTACTTGCCATCCGAGGCGTCGGCCTTGGCGACCGTCGTCCACTTGAGTCCGGTGGGGTAGCCGGCGCCCCCCCTGCCGCGCAGCCCGCTGCGGGTGATCTCACCCAGCACCTCGGCCGGGGTCATGGTGGTGACGGCCTTGGTGAGGGCCTCGTAGCCGCCCGCCGCCACGTAGTCGTCCACTCGCTCGGGGTCGATCCGGCCGCAGTGCTCCAGCACCACCTTGAGCTGGTGCGAGAAGAAGGGGTCGTCGGCGATCGAGCGACCGCCGCCCTGGGCACCGCCGAGGGCCGCCACCACGGCCTCGACCGAGGCCTGGTCGGAGGCCGCGACGTGGTCGAAGAGCCGCTCCTGCTCGGGCACCGCCACCAGCGGCCCGGCGGCGCAGAGCCCCAGGCAGCCGACCCGCTTGACCGCGACGTCGGTGAGCCCGCGCGCCGTCACCTGCTCGCAGAGCGCGTCGAAGACGGCGTCGGACTGCATCGAGAGGCAGCCCGCCGCCTGGCAGACCTGAGCCGAGGCCCGCACCGGTCCGTCCGGGATGAGGGGTTCCTGACGTCGCCGCCGCGCCGGCGTCGTCGCACCGGTCTCAGTCATAGCGTCTCCAGCATCTTGTCCATGCCGTCGGGGCTCATCCGCCCGTGCACCTCGTCGTCGACGACGACCGCGGGAGCCATGCTGCATGCCCCCAGGCAGCGGGCCCGGAGCAGCGACACCCGGCCGTCCGGGGTGGTGCCGCCGGCGCCGATGCCCAGCCTGTCGTGGATCCGCTCCAGGATGGCGCCCGCCCCGTTGATGTAGCAGGCGGTGCCCATGCACACCACGCAGGTGTGCAGCCCCTGAGGCTTGCGGACGAAGTGCGAGTAGAACGTGGCCACCCCCAGCACCCGGCTGGGCGGCACCCCGAGGGCCTCGCTGACATAGCTCAGGGCGCCGTCGTCGAGGAACCCGAAGACCTCCTGCACGGTGTGGAGGACCTCGATGAGGCCGTCGGGCCGCGCCCCCAGGCGGCGGATGCGGACGTCGACCTGACGCCAGCGCTTGTCGTCCCGGGGCGGGGCGGCGGGCGGCTCGGGGGTCGCCACGGTCATCGGCTACTCCTCGATGAAGATGCACTCGCCGGCGCACTGGTCGGCGGCCTCGCGGACGGCGCCCTGGTGCTCGGCGGCGACCACCGCGAAGCTCTCCCTGCCCCCCGGGGTCTCGAGCACCACCTCGCCCTGCTTGACGTAGGAGAGCCCGTCGTCGAGCTGGGTGAAGACCTCGGGGCAGAGGTCCTCGCAGAGGTTGTCGCCGGTGCAGTACTTCTGGTCGATCCACACCTTCATCGGGTCACCTCCTTCGGGTTGCCACCGCCCGCCCAGGAGCGAAGGGTGGCCATGTAGTTAGCACGCTCGAAGGCTTCGCCAGCCTCCGCGGTCACTCGAGACACCGATCCCCGGAGCTGGGAGGCCGACTCGTAGTCGTGCCCGGCCAGCCAGGTGCGCAGCTCCCCCTCCACCCCGGCGACCCGCCCGGGACCGCAGCGGAGCAGCTCGGAGGTCATCATCACGGCGTCGGCGCCCACCGCCAGCGCCTTGGCGACGTCCTCGCCGCAGCGCACCCCGGAGGTCGCCGCCAGCGACACGGTGTCCGGCACCTGCGGGCGCAGCATGGCGATCCAGCGCAGCGGCAGGCCGAGCTCGACCGGGGTCGAGAGCTCCAGCCGGCACTCCACGTCCATGGTCTCCAGGTCGATGTCGGGCTGGTAGAAGCGGTTGAAGAGCACCAGCCCCGCGGCGCCGGCATGGGCGACCTGACGGGCGAAGTTGGCCATCGCGGAGTAGTAGGGGGAGAGCTTCACCGCGACCGGCACGGCCGCCACCCGGCAGACCTCGGCGACCAGCTCCAGGTCGGCGACCTCGACGTCGGCGGCGATCAGGTAGGGGTTGGCGGCGACCCGGTAGATGTTGAGCTCGATCGCGTCGGCGCCGGCGTCGGCGACCAGGGTGGCGTAGCGGCTCCACGCCCCGACCGAGGTGGCGTTGAGGCTGGCGATGACGGGGACGTCGACCGCCGCCTTGATCCGGGCCAGGTTGGCGAGGTAGCGGTCGGCCACCGTGGCCCCCTCGATGGGCGGGAAGAAGCCGTGGGCCTCGGGTCCGTTCTCAGTCCCCGCCTCGAGCGCCGCGTTGAGCGCCAGCTCCTCGGCCACGATCTCCTCCTCGAAGAGCGAGGGGAGGACGAGGGCGCCGATACCGGCGGCGGCGAGGCTGCGCGCCGACTCGAGGCTGCCGGTGAGCGGGCCGGCGGAGGCGACGAGGGGTGACCTCAGGGTCAGCCCCAGGTACTGGGTGGTCAGGTCGACGTCGGTCGCGATCACGGTCTCACTCCTCGTCCAGCGCCACGCCGGGCCGGGCCGCGCCCGCGCCGGGCATCCCGCCCGCGCCGTCGCCGTCCGTCTCCGGGGAGGCGTCGACCCCGTCGTTGACCAGGGTGCGCTGCACCCCGGCGAGCTGGCTGTAGTAGCGCCAGCGCTCGGCGGCGTCACGCTGGAGCAGGTTCATCAGCTCCGCCGCCCGTTCCGGGTCGCTCCGGGCGAGGGCCGCGAAGCGCACCTCCGAACCGGCGAAGTCGGACACCGGGATGCTGGGCTCGCGGGAGTTGAGAGAGAGCGGTCGACCCGACTCCTCGGCGGTGGGGCGGAAGCGGTAGAGGGGCCAGTACCCGGAGCGGACCGCGTCCTTCTGATGGGTCATGGAGGTCGCCATGTCGATGCCGTGCGCGATGCACGTGGAGTAGGCGATGACCAGGGACGGTCCCGGGTACGCATCGGCTTCGAGCAGCGCCTTGATGGTCTGGACGTCGTTGGCGCCGACCGCGATCTGGGCCACGTAGACGTTGCCATAGGAGCGGGCGATCGCGCCCAGGTCCTTCTTGGGGGTGGACTTCCCGGAGGCGGCGAAGCGCGCCACGGCGCCCCGCGGGGTGGCCTTGGAGGCCTGGCCGCCGGTGTTCGAGTAGACCTCGGTGTCCAGCACCAGGACGTTGACGTCGCGACCCGAGGCGAGCACGTGATCGAGGCCGCCGAAGCCGATGTCGTACGCCCAGCCGTCACCGCCTACGATCCACACCGACTTGCGGACCAGGCTGTCGGCGAGCGCGCCGAGCTGGGCCGCCTGGCGGGCCGCCTCGCCGCCGCCGTTGCCGGTCAGCGCGGCCAGCCGCTGCTGGAGCGCGTGGATCCGCTCCCGCTGGGCGAAGACCGCCGGCTCGTCCTCCTGGGCCGCGTCCAGGATGGACTCGGCGAGGGGCTCGCCGACCACCGGGGAGAGCGTCTGGAGCAGCGAGCGGGCCGCCCGCCTCTGGGCCTCCAGGCCGAGACGGATGCCGAGCCCGAACTCGGCGTTGTCCTCGAAGAGCGAGTTGGCCCAGGCCGGGCCGCGACCCTCGCGGTTGGCGGCCCAGGGGGTGGTGGGCAGGTTGCCCCCGTAGATGGAGGAGCAGCCAGTCGCGTTGGCGACCATCAGCCGGTCCCCGAAGAGCTGGGAGAGCAGCTTCAGGTAGGGGGTCTCGCCACAGCCGGCACACGCTCCGGAGAACTCGAAGAGTGGCTCCAGGACGGCGGCGCCCTTGACCGTGTTGTGCGCCAGCAGGCTCCTGTCCAGCTCGGGGATGGCACGGAAGAAGTCCCAGCGAGCCCGCTCGACGTCGCGGTGCTCGAGCACGGGCTCGAGGTCGAGCGACTTGTGCCGCGCCTCGGTCTTGGAGCGGCCGGGGCAGACCTCGACACAGAGCCCGCATCCGGTGCAGTCGTCGGGCGCGACCTGGATGGTGAGCAGGTGACCGGCCAGCTCCTTGGAGCGGAACGGCTTGGAGAGGAACTCCGCGGGCGCCGCGGCGACCGCCTCGGGCGCGTAGACCTTCATGCGGATGGCGGAGTGGGGGCACACGATCGCGCACTTCCCGCAGTCGCTGCAGATGGCGGGATCCCACACGGGGATCTCGGTCGCGATCGCCCGCTTCTCGAAGCGCGCCGTCCCCGAGGGGAAGCGCCCGTCGGGCGGCATCGCCGAGACCGGCAGGGCCTCACCCCGGTCGGCGATCAGCTGAGCGGTGACCTCGCGCACGAAGCGCGAGGCACCGGCGAAGTCGCGGGCCGTGCTCGCCCCCTCGGCGGCCAGCGCCACCTCGGCGGACGGTGGTGGCGTCACCTGGGTCAGGCCGGCCAGCGCGGAGTCGATGGCGGCGATGTTGCGGTCCACCACCGTCTGTCCGCGCCTGCCGTAGGTCTTGACCACGGCCGCCTTGATGGCGCCGATGGCCTCGTCCACCGGGAGGACCCTGGAGAGGGCGAAGAAGCAGACCTGCATGACGGTGTTGATGCGGGTCCCCAGGTTGGCCTCCGAGGCGATGTGCTGGGCGTCGACCACCCAGAGCTGGATGCGCTTCTCCACCAGCTGCTCGCGCACCGCGAGCGGCAGGTGCCCCCACACCTCCTGGGGAGAGCCGGGGGTGTTGAGCAGGAAGGTGGCGCCGGGTTTTGCCCATTCCAGGACGTTGACCCGCTCCAGGAGCCCGTGCTCGTGACAGGCCACGAAGTCCGCGGCGGTGATCAAATAGGTGGAGCGGATCGGCTCGGGCCCGAAGCGCAGATGGGAGACGGTCATCGAGCCCGACTTCTTGGAGTCGTAGACGAAGTACCCCTGGACGTGGGCTCCGGTGCCGTCGGAGATGATCTTGGCGCTGTTCTTGTTGGCACCCACGGTGCCGTCGGCGCCGAGCCCAAAGAAGACCGCCTGCAGCTCGCCTTCCGGCCGCGGCGGAGCGAAGCTCGGGTCCCACGCCAGGCTGGAGAGGCTGACGTCGTCGGTCACGCCGACGGCGAAGTGACGCCGGGGCCGGGCTGCGGACATCTCGTCGAAGACCGCCTTGGCCATCCCCGGGGTGAACTCCTTGGAGGAGAGCCCGTAGCGCCCGCCGATCACCAGCGGGGCGGCGGCGAACGGGGGCTGCTCGCCCTCCATGGCCTCGTCGAGCGCGGCTCGCACGTCGAGGTAGAGCGGCTCGCCCACCCCTCCGGGCTCCTTGGTGCGGTCGAGGACGGCGATCGTCCGCACGCCGCGCGGCAGGGCCCCGACCAGCTGCGCCGCCGGGAACGGACGGTAGAGGTGCACCTTGAGCATCCCCACCCGCTCGCCGCGTGCCCGCAGCACCTCGACCGTCTCCTCGACGGCGCCGCACGCCGAGCCCATCAGCACCACGACGCGCTCGGCGTCCGGGTCGCCCAGGTACTCGACCAGGCCGTAGCGGCGCCCGGTGCGCTCCGCCAGCTGGTCCATGGCGTGGGAGACGATGCCCGGGACCTCGCGGTAGAACGGGCTCGCGGCCTCCCGTCCCTGGAAGAAGACATCCGGGTTCTGCGCCGTCCCGCGCACGTCGGGATGGTCGGGGCTCATGCCGCGGAGCCGGACCTCCTCGACGGCGTGGGTGTCGATCAGCGCCGCCATGTCGTCGTGCTCCAGCGGGGTGACGCTGGCCAGCTCGTGCGAGGTGCGGAAGCCGTCGAAGAAGTGCAGGAACGGCACTCGCGACGCCAGCGTCGCGGCGTGGGCCACCAGGGCCAGGTCCTGCGCCTCCTGGACGCTGGAGGAGGAGAGCATCGCCCAGCCGGTGGAGCGCACCGCCATCACGTCGGAGTGATCGCCGAAGATGGAGAGCGCGTGGGTGGCCACGCTGCGGGCCGCCACGTGGATCACCGCGGGCAGCAGCTCGCCGGCGATCTTGAACATGTTGGGGACCATCAGCAGCAGGCCCTGGGAGGCCGTGAAGGTGGTCGCCAGCGTGCCCTTCTGGAGCGCGCCGTGGAGCGCGCCGGCCGCACCGGCCTCGGACTGCATCTCGACGATGTCGGGCACCTCGCCGAAGAGGTTCGTCCTCCCGGCGGCGGCCCAGTCGTCGGCATGCTCGCCCATCGGCGACGACGGAGTGATCGGATAGAGGGAGATGACCTCGGAGAGCGCGTACGCCACCCGGGCTGCCGCTTCGTTGCCGTCGATGCAGATGCGTGCGGATCTAGTCAAC
Organism: uncultured Chloroflexia bacterium; assembly: GCA_963803165.1. GTDB lineage: Bacteria > Chloroflexota > Dormibacteria > Aeolococcales > Aeolococcaceae > Changshengia. Next base: position 203,234 of record CAWDLK010000004.1, read on the forward strand.
GCTCGATGTCACCTCCGACGCACGGGCCGCTGTGGGGGCGACCCCGGTGCAAGGGTTCCTGACCTCTCGATTCAAGCAGACGCGCGGCGGCGGCGATAGGGTCGAGAGACGTGAGTTGCCGCGGACCAAAGGTCACCACACCGCGTTGCGCGGCGGGCTGCAGCGGATGTGGAGGAGGGATCATGTGTGGGCACCGACAAGTGAAGCGCACGCGGTGTGGCGGTCGCCAGAGCCGTTGGCAAGGCGTTGGTACGGGACCGCACAGACGGCGGTCAGCGGAAGCTGGGACGTAATACCCCCGCCCGGGGAGGCCATTGGTAACGAAAGTGGCGCGCGAGCGCGCGCCTGGCCGCACCAGGCACGGTCAATTGGCCCTGGTTGCCAATGCGGGTTGCCCTGCGAGCCGTGAAGATGGGGTGGTATGGCCACCACGAGCAAGGAGAGCGCGAGCCGGCACGGCTGGCTCCGCCAGGTCCGCATCATCCAGGGCGGGATGGGCGTCGCCATCTCCGGCTGGCGCCTGGCCCGCGCCGTCGCCGCCCACCGCGGCTGCATGGGGGTCGTCTCCGGCACGGCGCTCGACAGCGTGGTGGCCCGAAGGCTCCAGGACGGCGACCGGGGCGGGCACCTGCGCCGGGCCATCGAGGCATTCCCCGACCAGGGTGTGGCCGGGCGGGTGCTGGACCGCTTCTTCGTCCCCATGGGACGGACTCCGCGCACGCCCTACCGCCGGACCGGGATGCAGACCCACGCGGAGCGCCCCCTGGTCCGCGACCTCACCGTGCTCGCGGCCTTCGTCGAGGTGATCCTCGCCCGCGAGGGGCATCGCGGCCGGGTGGGGATCAACCTGATGACCAAGCTCAAGCCGCCGACGCTGCCCACGCTCTACGGCGCCATGCTCGCCGGGGTCGACTGCATCCTGATGGGCGCCGGCATCCCCCGCGAGATCCCCGGCGTCCTCGACGCCTTCGCCGAGGGCCGTGAGGCCCGCATGCACCTCATCGACGGCCCGGCGCCGGACCAGCCCGCGCCGATGCTGACATTCGACCCGGCGCGGGTCGGCTACGGGGCGGCCCGGCTTCCCCGCCCCGCCTTCCTCCCCATCATCTCCGCGGACTCGCTGGCGGTCATGCTCATGCGGCGGGCCAACGGGAGCGTGGAGGGCTTCGTGGTCGAGGGCCCGCTGGCCGGCGGCCACAACGCACCGCCACGCGGCAGGACCGTCCTCGACGAGACCGGTCAGCCCGTGTACGGCGAGCGCGATCAGGTCGACACAGCGCGGATGAAGGAGCTCGGCCTGCCCTTCTGGCTGGCGGGCGGCACCGGCTCGCCGGAGCGGCTCACCGAGGCGCGGGAGGCGGGCGCGACCGGGATCCAGCTGGGCACCCTCTTCGCCTACGCGCGCGAGTTCGGGCATGGACCCGGTGCTGCGCGACCGGGTCCTCAGCGCGGTCCGCGAGGGAGGCGGCGACGTCCGCACCGACCCCCTCGCCTCCTCGTCGGGATACCCCTTCAAGGTGGTGCAGGTCGAGGGGAGCGTCTCGAACCCCGAGGTGTACGCGGCCCGGCCCCGCGTCTGCGACAACGGCTACCTCCGCGAGCCGGTCGCGGAGGGCGGGTCGGTCACCTACCGCTGTGCGGCCGAGCCGGTGGCGGCCTACCTGGCCAAGGGGGGGGCGGTCGAGGACACCGCCGAGCGACGCTGCCTCTGCAACGGCCTGCTCGCCACCGCCGGCTTCCCCCAGGTGCAGAGGGACGGGACGGTGGAGCCTCCGATCATCACGAGCGGCGACGACCTCGCCCGGCTGGCCACCCTGCTCCCCGCGGGTCGCGACGACTACGGCGCCGACGACGTCATCCGCTACCTGACCGGGGCCGCCGCCAGCCTCTGAGGCGGCGCCCGCGAGCCCCGCCTCCGTATTCTCGGCAGGTGGTCGCCGTCTCCTGGGCGGGCTTTGCCGCCGGCATCGCCATCCTCCTGCTCACCGCCGCCAGCGTCTTCGGGACGCTGGTCGTCCCCCGAGCCACCGCGCCCCGGCTGACGGTGCTGATCACCGGGGCGGTGCGGGGGGGCTTCCTGCTGGTGACCGACCGGGTGGACGACTACCTGACCCGGGACCGCATCGAGGCCCTCAACGGCCCCATCCTCCTGATGGGCCTCCTGATCGCCTGGGTGGGGCTGGTCTTCCTGAGCTTCGCGCTGCTCTTCTGGCCCTTCGTCGCCAGCTTCGGCAGCGCGCTCCAGATCACCGGGTCGTCGATGTTCACCCTCGGCTTCACGACCCCCCGAGGCGCCGCCCCGGTCGCCCTCGCCTTCCTCTGCGCCATGAGCGGCCTGGTCCTCGTCGCCCTCCAGATCGCCTACCTGCCCACGATCTATGCGGCCTTCAACCGGCGCGAGACGCTCGTGACCATGCTCGGCTTCCTGGGCGGCGTGCCGGCCTGGGGCCCGGAGGTGCTGATGCGCCACGAGCTGATCGACAACACGGAGCGTCTCGGCTGGCTCTACGAGCGCTGGACGGAGTGGGCCGCCGACGTCTCCGAGTTGCACACCACCTACCCGCAGCTCCTCTACTTCCGATCCCCCAAGCCGCTGCGCTCCTGGGTGATCGGGCTGCTCGCGGTCATGGACGCGGCGGCGCTCCACCTCAGCCTCTCCCCCATCACCGCTCCGGCGTCGGCCCGCCCGCTGCTGCGCATGGGGTACGTGGCGCTCGGCGAGCTGGCCGTCACCCTGGGGATCGCCGTCGACCCCGACCCCGACCCCGCCGACCCCATCCAGCTCACCCGGGCGGAGTTCGACGGCGCGGTCGGCCGGCTGGTGTCGGTCGGGTGGAGGCTCGAGCGCGACCAGAGCGAGGCCTGGAAGCACTTCCACGGATGGCGGGTCAACTACGAGGCCGCCGCCTACGGGCTCGCCCTCCGGCTCGACGCTCCGCCAGCTCTCTGGTCCGGTGAGCGGCGCAAGGGGCGCGGCGAGGTCATCACGCCCGCCCGCCCCACCCACCGCGTCCCCCTGGAGGGCGAGACGGAGAAGCTGCTGCAGGCCGGCGCCAAGCGCCGCGCGGCGCGCCGGGCGGCACAGCACGCACTGGTGGCCCACCACGGCGGGGAGGCGGACGCCACCAAGGGGTGAGATGCCCCCGCCGCCCGCCGGGGGGCGAACGACCCTAGCGGGCGATGACCCTCGCCCCTATCCCGGCTCCCCGCGCCCGGGGATGCTGCGACTGATGCTCGTCTCCGACTTCGCCCAGATCGACCGGCCGTTCGACGCCATCCGCGACGAGCTGGTGGCCTCCGGCTCCGCCTGGCTCGGGGAGTCGCTGGTGGCCGCCTACGAGGAGGGCGAGCGGCTCTCGCTCAAGGTGATCTCGTCGATCGGGCCGCTCCGGGTGAGCAAGCGGGTCTGGGCGGAGCTGGGCGAGATGGAGGTGAAGCCGGACCGGGTCACCCAGCCGCTGCGCTGGCGGGCGACGGGGACCACCGGCCTCTTCCCGGCCATGGTCGCCGACCTCGAGATCACGCCCATGGGCCCGTCCATGACCTCGATCAGCTTCATGGGGCGCTACGTCCCGCCGCTCGGACCGCTGGGGCGGGAGGTGGATCGCGTGCTCCTGCACCGCCTTGCCCAGGCCAGCGTGCGAGCGCTCCTGGAGCGTGTGGCCGGCCGTCTCGCGGAGGAGGTGGACTCCCACCTCCAGGTCGGCGAGCCGTCGCCGGCGGTGGGGTGAGGCAGCGATGCCCAGTGCGGCGTCGGGGCCGGCGGGTCCGGGCCACGCGGTGAGCGGAGAGCAGACGCGCCTGCCCGGCGGCGACGACCCGGTCCAGCGTCGTGGCGCGCGACGCGGCGGGTTCGACGGGCTCACCCCCCTGCCCTTCCGGACCGTGGCCATCGATCGCTACCTGGAGACCATCTACTGCATCGCGGGCGAGGACGAGCCGGTCCGGCCCAGCCGTGTCGCCCAGTGGCTGGGCGTCAAGGCCCCCACCGTCAGCATCGGTCTGCGGCGGCTCAGGGCGGGGGGCTGGGTGCGCTGCGAGCTCGACCGCCGGATCACCCTCACGCCCGCGGGCAGCGCCGCCGCCCAGGCCATCGTGCGCCGCCACCGCCTGGCCGAGTGCTGGCTCACCGACCAGCTCGGAATGGACTGGGCGAGCGCCCACCTGGAGGCGAACCGGGTGGCGGCGTCGCTCTCCGACGAGGTCCTGGCCCGCCTCGACGCCGCGCTCGGCGAGCCGGCCACCTGCCCCCACGGTGACCCCATCCCGGGGCGGACCGCCCCGTATGGCCACCTGGTCCCGCTGGCCGACCTGGCCCCGGGAACGGTGGCCACGGTGCGGCGGATCTCCGAGATCATCGAGCACGAGGTGTTCGGCCTCCTCCGCGAGCTCGCCGCCGCGGGGGTGCGGACCGGGATCGACGTCACCGTCGAGGCCGACGGGCCCGCCGGCGAGATCTCGCTGACCGTGGGCGACCGGCGCCACGCGCTCGAGCTGGACCCGGCCGCGGCGCGGCTCATCTGGGTCGAGATCGCGCGGCCGGTGACGGGCTGAGCGCCTCCCCCGTCCGACCTCGGGCGCCGGCGCCGCGCTCCGGGTCGCGGCCAGGGTTGGCCTGAACATCACGGCTCGGGCAGGCCGGAGCGCGGTCTGCCGAGGGGGACCCGAGACACCGGGGGAAAGGGGCCGTTGGGCACTGGTGCGCCCGAGCAGCAGGGGCCACCCTGAGTGGCCAAGGAGGACCGGCCAGATGCGCACCGCGATCGTGTACGAGGGGACGCACGGCAGCAGCGCGGCCGTCGCCAGGATCATCGCCGCCGAGGCCGCCGTTCACGGGCCGGTGATCGTCGGCGAGGTCCACGAGATCCCGCTCAGCGAGCTGGAGGGCGTGGAGTTCCTGGTGGTCGGCGGGCCGACCCACCACTGGGAGGACTGGGCGGACGTCTCGCGAACGCCGAGCGCGGCCCACGTGCTCCGCGACTTCCGCCCGACGACGGACGGCGTGCGCAGCTGGCTCGACCACCTGCCGCCGCGACCCAGCTTCTCGGCTGCCACCTTCGACACCCGCGAGGCCGGCCTCCGGGTGCTGACGGGGACGGCGGCCCTCTCCCTCTATCGCGCGCTCCGCCGCCGCGGCTGCCACCTGGTCACCCGCCCGGTCAGCTTCCTGGTCAAGCCGGGCCCGGTGGCGCAGCTCCTCGACGGCGAGTTGGAGCGGGTCAGCGCGTGGGCCGTCCAGGTCTTCCGCCGGGCGGAACACCACCACCCCGTCCACGCCGGCTGAGGACGCCCGACCCGGCGACCCGGACGTGGGCGCCGGCTCGCGCCCGCCACCGGGTGGCGGCCCGGTTCTGATACTAGACAAGACGAGACGTCTCGTCTAGTATTGTGTCCATGCCTGGCCAGCCCGCGCGGGGAAGGGGCGGCTCCGCCGGCGATGCCATCCGCGAGCGGATCCTGCGGACCGCCCGGCGCCGGCTGCGGTCGGGCGCGCTCCCACCCCTCGGCTCGCTGGCCAGGGAGGCGGGCGTCTCCCGGGCCACTCTCTACCGCCTCGTCGCCTCGCGGGCCGAGCTCCTCCGGGTCCTCGAGGTCGACCCCGACCCCAGCGCCCGGGAGCGCGTCCTGGCCGAGGGAGCGGCGCTGATCGGCGATCACGGCCTCGCCGGGCTCTCCATGGACGAGCTGGCGGTGAGGTCCGGCATCTCGCGGGCCAGCCTGTACCGCCTCTTCCCCGGCAAAGCGGCGGTCTTCCGTGAGGTGGTGCGCGCCCGCGCCCCCTTCATCCCGGTGGCACGCGCCCTGGCGGAGCGCGCGGGCGAGCCCCCCGAGGCGGTGATGCCCGCGCTCGCCCGGGCGGCCCTGACCAGCGCCGAGGGTCAGGCGGGGCTGCTCCGGACCCTGCTCTTCGAGGTCTCCGGCCCCGGGGCCGACGCCGAGCTGGCGCGCGAGCTCGCCATCGCCGACACCATCGCGCCCCTCACCGCCTACGTGGCCGGGCAGATGGCCGAGGGACGGCTGCGGCGCATGGATCCGCTGCTCGCCCTGCTCGCCTTCGTGGGGCCGCTGATCATGCACCTCCTCACCCGCGACGTCATGGGTCGTGCCCTGGGGCTCGACACCCCGCTCGACGTGGTGGCCGACGCCCTGGCCGCAAGCTGGCTGCGGGCGATGGCCCCGGAGACAGGGCCGTGAACGCCACCGGCACCGCGGTGCGCGTCGAGGGGCTGGTCAAGGCCTTCGGCTCGGTGCGAGCGCTCGACGGCGCGTCGCTGGGCGTCCGCGCCGGGGAGATCTACGGCCTGCTGGGGCCCAACGGGGCGGGCAAGACGACCCTGATCCGCTCCCTGGTGGGGCTGGTGGCGGGCGATCGCGGCACCGTCGAGGTGCTGGGCCGTCGCCTTCCCGACCGCGCCGTCCTGGCCGAGATCGGGTACATGCCCCAGTCCCCGGCCCTCTACGCCGACCTCAGCGTGGAGGAGAACGTCGGCTTCTTCGCCGCCATCCACGGCCTGTACGGGGGTGCCGCCCGACCCCGGATCACCGAGGTGCTGCAGCTGGTCGACCTCGCGGACCGGCGACGATCGGTGGTGACGACCCTGAGCGGTGGGATGCGGCAGCGCCTGTCACTCGCCTGCGCCCTCGTCCACCGCCCTCGCCTGCTCCTCCTCGACGAGCCCACCGTCGGGGTGGATCCGCAGCTGCGCGCCGAGCTGTGGCAGCGCTTCTCGGAGATGTCCGAGCAGGGCGTCACCATCGTCGTCTCCAGCCACGTGATGGACGAGGCGGAGCGCTGCCGGCGGCTCGGGCTGCTCCGCTTCGGCCGCCTGCTCGCCGAGGGGAGCGCCGACGAGCTCCGCCGCCTGGCCGGGGTGGCGCGCCTCGAGGACGCCTTCCTCGCCCTCTCGGAGGCGGGGCGGTGAGCCTCCGCCGCAGCGCCGCCATCGCCCGCCGCATCCTCCAGCAGTTCCGCCACGACCGGCGGACCCTGGTGCTCCTCTTCGTGGCGCCCCTGCTCATCCTCGGCCTCTTCTACTTCCTCATCCGCGGCGGTTCCGGGGTCCCGGCGGTGGACGTCGTCAACCTCGATCGGGGTCCGGCCGGCGCCGTGCTCGTCTCCCATCTCCAGGGGTCCCCCCAGATCGAGCTCGCCACGACCGGGCTGGCCGAGGCGCGGAGTGACCTGGCCTCCAACCGGGTCGCCGCCTACATCGTGCTGCCGGCCGGGCTCAGCGCTCGCGCCTCCGGCGGCGGGGTGGTCGATCCGGAGGTGCACCTGGAGGGCACCCAGCCCGGCCTCACCCAGCCGGTCCTGGCGGCGCTCGACCAATCCGAGGCCGGACTGCTGGGCAGTCTCGGCAGCCAGGGCGGCGTTCACCTTCCCACCATCCGCCCGAGCGTCACCTACCTCCACGGGGGTGCCGATCTCGACACCCTCGACTACTTCGGCGGGGCGTTCGTCGGGCTGGTGGTCTTCTTCCTGGTGTTCGTGGTGACCATCATCGCCTTCCTCCGCGAACGCAGCCAGGGCACGCTGGAGCGACTGATGGCGAGCCCGTTGCGCCGGGCCGACATCGTGGCCGGCTACATGGGGGGGTTCACGGTGGTGGCCGCGATCCAGGCGGTGGAGGTCGCCCTCTTCACCCTCTACGCCCTCCACGTCCACAACCAGGGCAGCGTCGCGCTGGTGGTGCTGATGACCCTGCTGCTCGCCCTGGTCGCGGTCAACCTCGGGATCTTCCTCAGCATGTTCGCGACCACCGAGTTCCAGGCGGTGCAGTTCATCCCGCTCGCCATCGTCCCCCAGGTGCTGCTGAGCGGCATCGTCTTCCCGGTGAGCACGGAGCCGGGGTGGCTCCAGGGCGTCTCCAACCTGCTGCCGCTCACCTACGGGGTGGACGGCCTGCGCGACGTCATGCTCGAGGGCCTCGGCCTCGGCTCCGGCTCGGTGCTGCTCGACCTCGGGGTGGTCGCCGCATTCGCGGTCGCCCTGGTGGTGGCCGCCACCGCCACCCTCCGGCAGCGGCCCGCCTGAGCGGTCAGCGCGGCGGGACGGTACCGAAGGCGCGACCGCTGACGAAGGTGCCGTCGATGGAGACGAGACGCGCCACCTCGCCGTCGACCGCCGGCCACGCCGGGCCCAGCAGGCCCCGCGCCGCCTCCGCCTCGGCCGCCGCGGTGATCTCCGCCGCCACCCCCTGGACCAGGACGCTCCAGCCCCAGCGGCCGCGGGGATCGTAGCGGTCGGCTTCGAAGGCGACCACCAGGCGGTGGACCGCCGCCTCCAGCTTGGCGCCGGGTGCGCTCCGGAAGACGAGCCGCTCCCCAACCACCGCGTAGCGGACCGGCAGGACCACCGGGAGCGCGCGGACGCTGACGCCGATCCGTCCCACGGCGACGCTGCCCAGCAGCTCGAAGCATCGGGCGCGCGACAGCTCGCGCGCGCGGGACCGGCGGCTCTCCACGGCGTCCAGCATCAGGAGCCCACCCGATGGCTGCCAGGGGCTGTCGCCCCGCTGGGGCTCGGGTCTTTCGACCCTGGCCGTGCTAATCAGAGGGGGCGATGCGGCCCTGGCAACAATGGCCCGAGGCCCATGCTCGATGGGACCACTCGACCCTGGCGCAGGGGTGGATGCGGGCAGACGATGCCCCGATGGCACACCTGGTGCGCAACCTCGACAACGTGGCCTGGGCCGTGCTCACCGCCGTGCTGGTGATCACCGCCGTCGCCCTGCTCGGCTTCCTCTTCCTCGCCGCGATCTGAGGTCAGCGCGGGCCGAGCCTCCGGCCGGTGACCTCCTCGATGGTGATCCGGACCCAGCGCTCGGGCGCCCTCGCGGCCCAGGAACGCAGCGGGCCCCGGCGCAGCGCCTCCATCTCCCCGGGGTCGGAGACGACCCGGGCCGTCCCGCGCACCACCACGCTCCACCCGGAGCGCTCCAGCGGGTGGCTCTCGTCCACCTCGAAGGCCACCTCCGAGCCCCCACCGACGGCGCTCAGGGTCGTGCCCTCGGAGGTGCAGAAGACGACGGCCTGATCGTCGGCCAGGTAGTTGACGGGCAGCACCATCGGCCGGCCGTCCAGGACGAAGCCGAGCCGGCCCACGAAGGAGTGGTACTGGAGGAGCTCGAGGCACTCCTTCCGGGTGAGGTCGTGGAGCGGTCTCTGGCTGCCCGGCATCGGCTCCTCCTGGTGATCCCCCTCCGCTGAGGACACGATAGCGAGAATGAGGCCAGGCCGGCGGGCGTCGCCAGGGCTGTCCGGCGGCCCGGATCCGGCGACGTTCGGGCCCCGGCACACCGGCCGATGGCCCCATGCGGGCCATCGGTCCGTAGACTTTCGCCTGATGACCGAGGTGACCCGCACTTCACGTCTCCTCGACGCGGTGGTGGCGCTCTCCGCCGACCTCAGCCTGCCCAACGTGCTGCGCCGGATCGTGGAGGCGGCGGCAGACGTCAGCGGGGCGCGCTACGGCGCTCTGGGCGTGATCGGCCCGGGGGAAGCCGACCTGGAGAAGGGCCTTGCCGAGTTCGTCACCACCGGTCTCGACGCCAAGACGGTGCGCGCGATCGGCAGCCTCCCCCACGGCCGGGGCATCCTGGGCCTGCTCATCACCCACCCCAAGCCGAGGCGGATCGCCGACATCGGGGCCCACCCCGCCTCCTCGGGGTTTCCACCGCACCACCCGCCGATGCGCTCGTTCCTCGGCGTCCCGATCCGGGTCCGCGACCAGGTCTTCGGCAACCTCTACCTGACCGAGAAGCAGGGGGCGGCCGAGTTCTCCGAGGAGGACGAGGAGCTGGTGGTCGCCCTGGCCGGCGCCGCCGGAGTGGCCATTGAGAACGCGCGCCTCCACCAGAGGCTCGAGCAGCTGGCGGTGCTCGGGGAGCGGGAGCGGATCGCGCGCGACCTCCACGACACGGTGATCCAGCGGCTCTTCGCCACCGGGATGGGTCTTCAGGGCCTGGTGGGAAGGATCGAGGGTGCCGACCTCCGGGAGCGCCTCCAGCAGGCCGTCGACGAGCTGGACGAGACCATCCGGGAGATCCGGATCAGCATCTTCGACCTCGAGGCGCGCGGTGCGGACGATGACGGCCTGCGGGCCCGCCTGCTCGCCCTCGTCAGCGAGGTCGCGCCGACCCTCGGCTTCGACCCGAAGGTGCAGATGGAGGGCCCGGTCGACACCGCCACCGACAGCTCGACCCGCGAGGAGATTCTCAAGACCCTCCGTGAGGCGCTCTCCAATGTCGCCCGGCACGCCGACGCGAGCTCGGTCGACGTGCGCCTCAGCGCTGTCTCGGGGATCATCACGCTCCGGGTTGCCGACAACGGCGTCGGCATCCCCGCCGGGGCAGCGCACGGCCACGGTCTGGACAACATGCAGGCCCGCGCCGAGTCCCTCGGAGGCATCTGCGAGTTCAGCGACCGGCCCGGTGGCGGCACCGTGGTGACCTGGCGGGTCCCGGCCTCACCCTAGGCTCGCAGCCGGGCCGGGCCGCCGGTCCACCGCCGCGCCCGCCGGTGCGAGCCGCCGCGGCGGCACCGGAGCTGAGATGCCGGTTCCAGGTCGGGAGGGGCCGCGGCGCTCCGGCCGCCCATGCCTCCAGCGCTTCCTTGCTGAGGCGGCGTCGCGGGCCCGGGCCCCTCGCCTGACCTGACCTCTCCATGATGCCCGCTGCCCGAGGCCGGGACCGGAGGAGAAGGTCACGGATCCCCCCGGGCCATGGCCTCATCCCTCGTAGGGCCGCGAGTCATCTTCTCTGATGACGCCTGGCCCTGGCTGGAGCTCGCCGGCGATCCCAGCATAGAGGCAGATCGACCTGACCACCCACACGGGAGACACCACACCATGACCACCGCACTCCGCTGGCGAGTCCTCGTCCTCCAGGCAGGGCTCATCGTCGTCCTCGGATTCGTGGCCGGATTCGCCTTCTGGGCCGCCGGTTTCACCCACAACTCGGTGACCACCCAGCTGGCCGCCCAGAACATCACCTTCCCCGCGTACAACAGCGCCTCCATCAAGGCCCTGCCCGCGGCGGACCAAGCCGCCATGAATCAGTACGCCGGCGAGAAGATGACCACCGGCGCGCAGGCCGAGGTCTGGGCGGACGACTACATCAAGGTCCACCTCAGCACGATGCCCACCTACGACGCGGCGAGCGCCGCCGCCCGGGCCAACCCCACCAGCGCCGCGGCCGCCGCCACTGAGGCCACCGTCTTCCAGGGCACGATGCTGCGCAGCACCCTGCTCAACGCCTACGGCTGGTGGACGGTCGGGACCTACGCCCTCTACGCCGGCATCGGCCTGGCGATCGCGGCCCTCGTGGTCCTCGGCACCTTCGTCTTCGAGCTCACCCGGTGGCGTGCCGACGCCCGGGCGACGCGGCCCGCGACCGTCCCCGAGACGGCCCTCGGCTCCGCCGGTTCGGTGCCCGCCCTCGGCTTGGCCCAGATGACCAAGCACGAAAGCTGACGACCCCCCAACGAGACGGCCCGCCGGTCAGTGACCGGCGGGCCGTTCTCATTTGTTCGAGGGAGGGCGCGCGCCACCGCGCGCCAGAGGGAGACCCGGCCCGGCTAGGGGCGGCCGGGCCGCCGGTTCAGGCGGCGGGGTTGAAGTGACGCCACTCCCCCGCCCCCGGCTCGTCGTCGTCCATCTCGACGTCCTCCGGGAGCTCGGTGCGCCAGGGGAGCATGAGGTCGAAGACGATCTCCTGGATGGTCCAGAGCATGTCCATGATCTCGGTGATCTTGACGTGGCGCCGGGCCAGGGTCTCGTCGACCTGACGCACCGCGGTCTCGTCCCCGGTGAGCCGCACCGCCTTGCGGGCGAAGGTGAAGACCCTCTGGGCGCGCAGGGCGACGTCCGGGGGGACCTCCTTCATGCCCTGGAGGTGCGTCTCCTCGCAGAGCTCGATGGCAGAGTCCACCCGCTCGACGAGTCGACGGAGCCGCGTCCGCTCCACCACCTCGAGGTGGTGACGACGGCGGGCGCGGTGAACCTCCTGGGTAGCGTTCTCAATGAGCAATGGGGTCTCTCCCTGGTGGCGAGCCGCGACACCCGCCGCTTCGCGGTTGCACCGCATAGGCTATCGGGATGGGTCGTTGACATCAACAGCCCTCCTGGTGTCAGATTGATGCATGGATCGCATCAATGCCGATCTTCTGCGGACTTTCATCGAGGTGGCGCGCCTGGAGCACCTGGGGCGAGCGGCCGAAGTGCTCCAGAGCGACCAGTCCACGGTCAGCCGCAAGATCGCCCGGCTGGAGCATGAGGTCGGCGTCCCCCTCTTCGAGCGGATCGGCCGCTCGATCCGCCTGACCAAGGCCGGGCGGCGCTTCGTGGGGCGCGCCGAGCGGATCCTGGGCGAGCTGAGGGATGCCGTCGCTGAGGCCGCCGGCACGATCTCCGCCGAGACCGGCGAGGTCCACCTCGGCTTCCTCCACACCGTCGGAGCACGATGGCTGCCGGAGCGATTGGCCCGATTCCTCGACCAGTACCCGGGGGTGCGCTTCGTGCTCGAGGAGGGCACCACCGGCGAGGTGGTGGCGGGGGTGCTGGACGGCCGCTTCGACCTGGGCATCCTCGGCCCGCCACCCACCAACACCCCGGAGATCGAGGTGGTCCCCCTCTTCCGCGAGCGGATCTCGCTGGTGGTGCCCCTGCAGCACCGCCTGGTCGGCCGGGACTCGGTCACCCTCCGCGACCTGGCGGGGGAGCAGCTCATCCTCCCCCGATCCCGGAGCGGGCTGCGCCGGGTCATCGACGACGCCTTCGCGCGGCAGGGTCTCAGCGAGCACGTGGCCTACGAGGGCGACGACTTCGCCATCGTCCAGGGCCTGGTCGAGGCGGGGTTGGGCATCACCCTGCTGCCCATGCCGCTCCCCAGCCCGTCCAACCGGGTGGTGGTGATCCCCCTGCGCGATCCCCCGATCGCCCGCACCATGGCGATCGCCTGGGACCGCCGGCGCACCCTGCCGCCCGCCGCCCAGCTCTTCTGCCGCCGGATCGTCGAGCAGGCGAACGAGCCGTACGAGCACGGCGCGGGGGCGTAGTGCAACTGGCCCGGAGGTGACGGATGTGGCCGGATGACCCGGCCGCCGCTTGCCCGGCCCCCGGCCGCTCAGGGAGCGAGGCGGTTGATGTCGCGCGGGAAGAGGGTCGTCTCGCGGACGTTGGCGGCGTCGACGAGCTGCGCCACCCACCGCTCCAGGCCGATGGCGAAGCCGCCGTGGGGCGGCATCCCGTGCTGGAAGGCCATCAGGTACTCGGCGTAGTTCGCGGGGTCCTCGCCCCTCGCGACCAGCGCGTCGACGTAGTCCTGGTAGCGGTGCAGCCGCTGGCCACCAGTGACCAGCTCCATGCCCCGGAAGAGGAGGTCGAATCCGGCCGCGAAGCCGGGGCGCTCCGGGTCGGGGTGGGTGTAGAAGGGCCGCTTGCTCATCGGGAAGCCGCGGACGAAGAGGAAGTCCGATCCGTGCTCCCGCTGCGCCCACTCGCCGAGCCAGCGCTCGTTGGCCGGGGAGAGATCGGGCTCGTGGCTCAGGTCCTCGCCGGTGGCGGCGGTGATCATCGCCTGAGCGTCGAGGAAGTGCACGTCGGGGATCGGGTGGGGGACCCGCGGCAGGGTCAGCTTCAGGAGCGAAAGCGCCCCGGCCGCCTCCTCCTGGATGGCGGCGAGCATCCCCGCGATGGCCCGGGTGAGCACGGCCATCACCGTGCGCTCGTCCTCGATGAAGCCCATCTCCGCGTCCAGTGAGACGTACTCGTTGATGTGGCGGGCGGTGTCGTGCGGCTCCGCCCGGAAGACCGGCCCGACCTCGTACACGCGCTCGAAGACACCGACCATCACCTGCTTGTAGAACTGCGGGCTCTGGGCGAGGTAGGCGGTCTTCCCGAAGTAGTCGAGGGCGAAGGTGGTGGCCCCCGACTCGGTGGCGGAGCCGACGATCTTGGGTGTCTGGATCTCGGTGAACCCGAGCGCGTGCAGGCTTCGCCGGAAACCTGCCATCGAGGCGGCCTGGATCGCGAAGTAGGCGCGGCGGCGGGGATGGCGGAGCGCCACCGGGGCGTGGTCGAGGATGGTCGGCAGCTGCGCCTGGATCGACGGCCGGTAGAGGTCGAAGGGAGGCGGCTCGTCGGCGGCGGAGATGACGGTCACCACCGGGTCGTGGATCTCCACCCCCCCGGGGGCCTGGGGCTCGGCGACCACCGTGCCGGCGACGCCGAGCACCGACTCGTTGTTGAGCCGGGCCAGCCGCTCCACCAGCTCGGGGTCCTGCACCACCACCTGGCCGGTCCCGTGGGCGTCGCGAAGGATGAGGAAGCTGACCCCGGCGAGCCGGCGCAGCCGGTGGAGCCAGCCCTCCAGCTGCACGCGCTCGCCGACCCGCCCGCCCAGCTCGTCGGTCCAGACGCGGTCGGTGAGGTGAGGGATCACGGCGGTGAGCTTGCCTCCGGTGGAGAGCTGCGGGACGGCTGGCGGTCGATTCTAGCCGCGGCGACCGAGCGCGCATCCGAGAGCGCCGAACGGCGCGAGTGAGCGGGAGGGGCCGGCCGACCCCGGTCACCGTAGACTGAGCGACCAGTCATGGCCGCCGCCCTCCTCGCCGTCGCCCTGGTCCTGGCCGTCGCCGGCGTGGCCGTGGCGCTCAGCGCCCGCGCGCGGGTCGGGGCGCGCCCGGCCGTCAGGCCGCCCCCCACCCCGACCCAGGTCCGCACCGAGGCGGCCGCGATCGTCGGAGCGGCGCGCGCCGAGGCGCTGGCCAGCCGCGAGGCGGTGACCGAGGAGGTCGGCGTCCGCAGCGCCGCCCTGGAGGCCCGGGAGTCCGCCGTGGCCGAGAGGGAGCGCACCTGGAGGGACCGGCGCGCCATCTTCGACGAGCGCCGCTTCGCCCACCGCAAGCGCCGTGAGGAGATCGAGGCCCGGGCGGCCGAGGTCGACGCGGCGCGGGCGGAGGTCCGCCAGACCATCGCGGAGCGCGCCGCCGCGGACCAGGAGACGGCCCGCCGCATGGTGCTGGAGAACCTCGATGCCGAGCTGGAGGCGGAACGCCCGGAGCGGGTCGCGCAGCTGGTCGCCGACCGGACGGGTGAGCCCGAGGCGACGGTCCGCGGGCTCCTCGTGGCCGCGGTCGAGCGCCAGTCGGAGAGCCACGTGGACACCGCGCCCCGGCTCTCCCCCATCGATCTCGAGGCGCTCGACGAGGTGCGGCGGGAGCGGCTGCTCACCGCTCTCGAGGTGGTCGCCGCCTCGACGGGAGCGGACCTGGGCGTCGACGACGAGCGGGGACAGGCGACCCTCCGCAGCCTCGACCCGGTCGGCAGGGAGATCGCCCGGCAGGCCTCGATCGAGGTCCTCGATCGCAGCCTCCAGGCGGCGGACGTCCCCCCGCTCCTCGTCCGCACCCGCCGCAAGCTCACCGCCGTCATCAGCGAGCTCGGCGAGCGTGCCCTCTGGGAGATGTCGATGGAGGGCCGCCCCGAGCTCGCCGAGCTGCTCGGGGTGCTCCACTACCGCTTCTCCTACGGCCAGAACGCGCTGCTGCACTGCAAGGAGACCGGTTACCTCTGCGGGGTCCTCGCCGCCGAGCTGGGGCTGCCCCAGCCCGCCGCCCGCGAGGCGGGGACCCTCCACGACATCGGCAAGGCGGTCGACCACGACGTCGAGGGGTCCCACGCCATCATCGGCGGCGAGCTGCTCCAGGTCCTGGGCACCGATCCGACCGTCGTCCACGCCGTCAAGGCGCACCACTTCGACGTCGAGCCCTCGACCGACCTCGCCATGCTGACCATCTGCGCGGACGCCATCTCGGCCTCGCGCCCCGGGGCTCGCCGGGACACCCTGGCCGCCTACCTGGCCCGCCTCGAGCAGCTCCAGGGCATCGCCACCCGGCACCCCCAGGTGGAGAGGGCCTTTCCCCTCCAGGCGGGACGCGAGGTCCGGATCTTCGTGAGGGCCGGACAGGTGGCGGACCCGGAGATGCCCGCGCTCACCGGTGAGATCGCCCGGGAGATCGAGAGCGAGATGCAGTACCCGGGGGTGATCAAGGTCACCCTGATTCGCGAGACCCAGGCGATCGCCACCGCCCCGGTCCAGGTCGGCCGGAGCGTGGAGCCGCTGGAGCCGGTGCTGGCGGGGGGAGCGTCCAAGCGGCGCCGGCGGCGGCGCAAGCGCAAGGGCGCCGACGGGGAGCCGGCCGAGCCGGCGGCCGACTGAGCTCAGCCTCCGCGGAGGAAGGAGAGCATCACCTGGGCGGTGCGATCGGGGTCCTCGTGGAAGAAGAGGTGGCCGCAGCCCTCGAACCAGTAGCGGCGCGCGCCGGGGATCAGCTTGGTGAGCGCCTCGGCGTTGGCGAGCGGGACCAGGACGTCCTCGGTGCCGTGGAGCACCAGCGTCGGCGCCGAGATCTCGCCGAGACGGGCACCGATGTCGGCGTCGCGCGAGGCGCGGAACTGGGCGGTGAAGGCGCGCCCGGCGATCGGATGCGCCGCCCGATGGGCGACCTCCTCGTCGACGAACCCGCGATGGTCGCGCTGGAAGCGCGGCGAGTAGAGGACGGTGCAGGCCATCCGGTACGCCTCCGCCGGCGTGCGCGCGCCCCGGCCGAGGAGGGCGGCGGTCGCCTCGGGCGCCGCGGCGGCGGTGGCGGCGTGCCGGCCCGGCCCGGTGGCGGCGAGGAGCAGGCGCAGGATGCTGCCGGGGTGGAGGACGCCCACGTGCTCGGCGGTCAGACCTCCCATCGAGGCGCCGAAGAGGTGGAATCTCGCCACCCCCAGGGAGGCGGCGACGGCGACGCAGTCGGCCGCCAGCCGCGGCATCGGGTAGGGTCCCGGGGGGACGTCGGACCCGCCGACCCCGCGGGGATCGTAGACGATCACCTGGTGCCGCTCCGCGAGCGCGGGGACGATGGGCGCGTACACCCGGCGAGTGGCCCCCAGGCCGGGGATGAGGACCACCGGCTCGCCCTCCCCCGTCACGCTGACGGCGAGGTGGACCCCATCGTCGGTGACCGCCTGCCGGTGGCGGGTCGGCTGAGCCACGGGTCCGGATCGTAGGGCACGGGCCTCCGGTGGGGCGGCGGAGGCGCCACCATTGACCGATGCCACGCCTCTTCGTGAGCCGGGAGCAGGTGAGGGGCGGCTCCCTGAGCGTCGGTGGTGACGCCGCCCGCCATCTCGCCGGACCGCTCCGGGTCCGCCCCGGGGAGCTGATCGTGGTCGTCGACGACGGAGGCCGGGAGCACGGGGTGAGGGTCGACACCGTGGAGCGTGCCCAGGTGACCGGGTCGATCGTCTGGTCCCGGCCCGCCTCGGGCGAGCCCCGCCTGCGCCTCCGCGTCATCCAGGCGCTGATCCGCGAGATCGACGAGGTGGTGGCGGGGCTGACCGAGGTCGGTGCCGCCGAGATCCAGCCGGTGCTCACGCTGCGCGGCGTCAGCAGGCCGGACCCCGAGCGGGCGGCCTCCCGCCAGCGCCGCTGGGCCGCGATCGCGCGCGAGGCGGCCGAGCTGGCCCACC
Organism: uncultured Chloroflexia bacterium; assembly: GCA_963803165.1. Lineage (GTDB taxonomy): Bacteria > Chloroflexota > Dormibacteria > Aeolococcales > Aeolococcaceae > Changshengia. Next base: position 220,755 of record CAWDLK010000004.1, read on the forward strand.
GTGCCGACATCCCCGCCGTGCACCCGCTGACCACCCTCGGAGCCGCGCTGGCCGAGCTTCCGGAGGGCACGCGTATCCTCGCCTGCATGGTGGACGCCGAGGCCCCGCTGGCGCGCTGCGCGCTCGACCCCACCAGGCCGGCGGCGCTGGTCATCGGTCCGGAGGGAGGCCTGGCCGGTGCGGAGCTCGACCTCCTCCGCGACGCCGGCGCCACGGCGATGCACCTGGGCCCCCGGGTGCTGCCCGCGCGGCGCGCCGGGCTGGTCGCCACCGCGCTCCTCCTCAGCGGCGCGGGGGACCTCGACACCGCCCTCCCCGCGGCGCCGTGACCACCACCACCCCGCCGCCGGCACCGGTCGCCCTCGACCAGCACGCCGGCCCGCTGCGGGTGGCCGTCACCGCCCTCGGCTGCAAGGTCAACTACGCGGAGATGGCCGACCTCGCCGGGCAGCTGGCGGGCCTCGGCTGCGAGGTCGTGCCCGACGACGAGCCCGCCGACGTCCGCATCCTCAACTCGTGCGCCGTGACGCTCCAGGCCGACGCCACCACGCGGCAGCGGCTGCACCGGCTGCGGCGTCGCGACCCCGGCTGTCAGCTCATCCTCACCGGCTGCTCGGTGGACGCCAACCCGGACCGCTACCTCGAGGCCGGAGCCGACGGCCGCCCGGGCGCCCCCGGCCTCGACGCCGTCTTCCGCAACGCGGAGAAGTCGCGGATCGCGGACCACGTCGCGGCCCTCGCCGCCCGACGGGACCGACCGCCGCGCCCCCTCCCCGCGGGAGCGCTGCGCAGCCGCGCCTTCCTCAAGGTGCAGGACGGCTGCGACCACCGCTGCACGTACTGCGTGGTGTGGAGGGCCCGGGGGAGACTCGCTGAGCGTTCCCGGCGATGTCGTGGTGTCCCGCGCCCGGGCCGCGGCGGCGGAGGGCCACGCCGAGCTCGTCCTGACCGGTGTCGATCTCGGCAGCTACGGCAGGGACCTGGGCTCCGACCTGGCCGCCCTGGTGCGCCGCCTCCTCGACGAGTGCGACGCCGGGGTGCGGGTCCGGCTCAGCAGCATCAACGCCAACGACGTCCCGGAGCGGTTGATCGAGCTGAATCGGGATCCCCGGCTGTGCGGCCACTGGCACATCCCGGTGCAGAGCGGCAGCGATCGCATCCTCCGGGCGATGCACCGCGGCTACCGCCGCCGGCAGTACCTGCGCGTCGTCGAGGCGCTGCGCCGCGCCGACCCCGACACGGAGCTGACCACCGACGTGATGGTGGGGTTCCCCGGGGAGAGCGACGCCGACCACGAGGCGACGCTTCAGCTCATCGAGGAGGTCGAGTTCCTCGGCTGCCACGTCTTCCGCTACTCACCGCGCCCCGGCACACCGGCGGCGCTCCTCGCCGATCGTGTCGACGACGCGACCGCGCGGAGGCGGAGCGGCGAGGCCCGCCGGGCGGCCGCGGCCAGCGCCGAGAGGCGGCGCCGGCGCGCCGTCGGCCGCGTCCATCGGGTGATCTGGGAGCGGGCGGCGGACGGCCAGGCGAGCGGGCTCAGCGACGGCTACCACGAGGTGGTCGCGGTCCCCGACCCGGCGAGCCGCGCCGGCGGTCTGCAGTGCGTCCTGGTCACCGGGATCGAGGGCGACCGGCTGCGAGGGGTCATCGTCCCGACGCCGGCGGAGTAGGGTCGGGATGCGGGTGGCGGTGGTGGTCCATCCCCGGGCGAGCCGCGAGCGCCTGCGCTGGGACGGTCGGGAGCTCCGCCTCTGGACCACCCAGCCCCCGGTCGAGGGTGCCGCCAACACGGCCGTGCTGCGGCTGGTCGCCGCCTGGCTCGGGGTGGCGCCCTCACGGGTCCGCCTGATCTCCGGCCACCGCGGCAGCCACAAGGTGGTGGAGGTCGACGGCGTGGTCGCCCCTCCCACCACCGACGAGGATCGAGCCATTTGACGCGCCCCGCTCTGCAGGCGGGGTTGCAACGGTGGCACACTGATGGGTACGAGTGGGTCGATCCGGCCCGCGGGGGAGGGGCAATCTGATTCCGTCGGTGGGCGCAAGCTATGGCTCTCCAGCGGGGCCCCGCGGCTGAAGCGGTGGGGTCGCACGAGGAATCCCCCACGCGTCCTGCCGGTGGGGCGGGAGACCAGGTCCCACCCACCGAGAGCTCGCGCGACCTGGTCGGTCACGGCGCGCAGCCCGACCGCCCGCCTCCATTCGACGCGGCGGCGCCGCCCGTGCGCCCTCTCCCGCCCTATCCGCCGGCCAGGGGAGCCGTGGCCAAGCGCGGCGGAGCCAACCGGCGGCGGCGGACCGCGGCGGTGGTCGCCGCTCTCGGGCTGGTCTCCCTCGTCGCCGTGGCCCTGATCAGCACCTCGGTCGGCGGCTCGGCGATCACCGACCAGGTCAACGCGCGGCTCTCCGGCGCGGGCCGGCAGGCGGCCGGCTACCTCAGCCAGGTCGTCTCGAGCCGCGTCGCCGCCCTCGACGGCATCGCCGACCAGCTCTCGATCCTGGCCGTCGCCGAGGGCGATCCCTCCGCCGACGTGGCGGCCGCGACCGCCGACCTCGGAACCCTCTCCCGCAGCGATGCCCAGAGCCAGGGGGTGGTCCTGACCGGCGCCGGCGGGTCGCCGGTGCTGCGGGGCGGGTCCCAGGACCCGCTGATCGGGCTGCCCGGCGACTGGCACGGGCGTCTGGTCCACGGTGGCTTCCTGGCGGTGGCCGCGCCCACCTCGCTCGGCGCTCCGGCGGTCGACGTGGCCGTCCCCGTGCTCGAGGGAGGCGGCACCGCCGGCGGCTTCCTGGTGGAGCGCTACGCGCTTTCCGGGGCGGTCGGCTCGCTGGAGGCGGTGGCGGGCGCACAGGGGATGACGCTCTCGGTGCTGGATGGGACCGGCGACCTGGTCCTGGGGGTCCGGCCGACCGGTGGCGGCGGCGCCAGCCCGGTGACCACATGGACCCCCACCGCAGCGCTGACCAGGCAGGTGGAGGCCACCCTCGCCAGGCGCACGATCGCCGTCGATGACGGCCGCCCCCAGGGGCCGGCCGCGTACAGCCCGGTGAGCGAGGCGACCTGGGTGGTCGAGGCGGCCCTTCCCGGCTCGTCCCTCGCGGCCGTCACCGACCTGAGGGTCTGGGTGTTCAGCATCTGCGCGGCGCTCGCCGTGCTCTTCCTGGCGGCGGTGACCCTGGTCAACCGCGTGCTGCACCGCCGGGATCAGACCGAGGCCGCGCTCATCGTCCAGTCCGCGGCCATGGAGCATGCGGCCATGCACGACCCGCTGACCGGGCTGCCCAACCGGCTGCTCTTCAGCGACCGCCTCCAGCACGGGATCTCCAGCGCGCGCCGCTCCGGGAACCCGATGGCCCTCTTCGTCCTCGACATCGACGGCTTCAAGGCGCTCAACGACGCCCTCGGGCACAGCGCGGGCGACGTCGTCCTCCGGGAGACGGCGGCCCGGCTCCAGGCGTCGGTGCGGGTCTCGGACACCGTCGCCCGGCTGGGCGGCGACGAGTTCGCCATCGTCGCCGTCGACGCCGATCCCAGCGAGGCGGAGCTGATCAGCGCCAAGGTGCGCCAGCGGATGGAGGAGCCCATGATGGTCGAGGAGCGGCTGGTCCCGGTGGAGCTGAGCATCGGCCTCGCGGCGTTCCCCGGGGATGGCTCCGAGCCGGCCCACCTCCTGCGCCGCGCCGACACCAACATGTACCGCGAGAAGCGGGCGCGCAAGGCCGTCTCCGGCTGACCCAGCATCCGGCGCGGGCGCCTCACTCGGCGGGTGCGAAGAAGTCGCGCAGGTGGTCGAAGAAGCCGCGCCTCACCTCCACCGGCTTGCCGTCCCTGCCCCCCAGCTCCTCGTAGAGCTTGCGATCGGCAGCGGAGAGATGGGCGGGCACCACCACCCGCACGATGCAGAGCTGGTCGCCACGCCGCCCGGTGCGCAGATGGGGCACACCGTGCCCGGCGATCTTGATCACCCGCCCCGGCTGGGTGCCGGCGGGGACATCCACCGCCGTCTCACCGTCCACGGTCGGCACCGTGATCCGGTCGCCCAGGACCGCCTGGGTGACCGCTACCGGCAGCTCGTAGATGAGGTCCTCGCCGCGCCGGACCAGCTGCGGGTGGGGCGCGACCCGGAACCCGATGTAGAGGTCTCCGGAGGGCCCTCCCCGAGGCCCCGCCTCGCCCTCACCGGAGACACGCACCTGGATGTCGTCGTCGACCCCGGGCGGGACGCTCACCTCGATGGTCTTGCGCTCCTCCACCAGACCCCGACCGCGACAGCGCGAGCACGGCTGGTCGATGAGCTTGCCGGCGCCGCGACAGCGGGGGCAGGCCGTGAGGTTCACGACCTGGCCGAAGATCGACTGCATCGCCCTGCGCACCTGGCCGCTGCCCCCGCAGTCGGGGCAGCTCCGCGGCGTGGTCCCCGGCGCCGCGCCGCTGCCCGCGCAATCGGGACAGGCAGCGGCCCGGGGGACCTCCACCGTGCGCTTGGCGCCGAAGACCGCCTCGACGAAGGTGATGTCCATCGACATCCTCAGGTCCGCGCCACGCTGGGGACCCGAGCCGCGCGCCGCACCCCGGCCGCCTCCGAAGAACATGTCGAAGAGCTGGAATGCGGAGTTGAAGGAGAAGGGGCCGAAGTCGGGCACCTGCTGGCCGGCGTGCCCGAAGGCGTCGTAGCGCTGGCGCTTCTGCGGATCGCTGAGGACCGAGTAGGCCTCGCCGACCTCCTTGAAGCGCTCCTCGGCCGCCTTGTCACCCTGGTTGCGGTCGGGGTGGTACTGCATGGCCAGCTTGCGGTAGGCGCGCTTCAGCTCCTCGGGCGAGGCACCCCGCTGGACTCCGAGGACCTCGTAGTAGTCGCGCTTGACGGTTGCCATCAGTGCGGAGGCACGGCGGGCCCGCCCCCGCCGCGCGGGTGGGCCACCCGGACCAGAGCCGGCCGGAGCAGCCGGTCGTGGAGCCGGTAGCCGGTCTGCAGCTCGGCGACGACCGTGTCCTCGCCGACCTCGTCGGACTCCTCGCCGCCGATCGCCTCGTGGACGGCGGGGTCGAAGCGGGCTCCCACCGTCTCGACCGCCTCGACACCGATGGAGGCCAGCGCCTGCTGGAACTGGAGCACGACCATGCGAAGCCCGTCGTGGAGCTGCTGGCCGTTGCCCTCGGAGGTCGCGTGATCGACGGCCCGCCGCAGGTTGTCCAGGACCGGGAGGAGCGCACGGGCGGCGTCCTCAGACGAGTAGCGGGAGCGATCGGCGATCTCCTGCGCCTTGCGGCGGCGGAAGTTCTCGAAGTCGGCGGCGAGGCGCAGGAGCTGGTCGCTGCGCTCGGTGAGCTCGCGACGGAGGTCGTCGGCCGCGGCCTCAGGTGGGACTCCGGCGTCCGCGGAGGGCTCCGGGATCTCCGGCGGGGCGGGCGGCTCCGACCCGGGTCCGCCAGCCGAGGCGCGCAGGGCCCTCCCGTCCGCGTGCCGCCTGGGCTGGTCGCTCATCCTGGACCTCCTCGCTCACCGGCCATGCTCACGTCAGTACCCGGGTGACGGCCTCGCCAACCCGATCGGCGACGAAGCGGACCCGGGAGGCCACCTGCGAGTACGGCATCCGGGTGGGGCCCAGCACCCCCACCGTGCCTCCCCTCCCCTCTCCGGCCCGGTAGGAGGTGAGGACCAGGCTGCAGCCACTCAGCTGGGAGATCCCGGACTCGGCGCCGATCAGCACCGTGACGGGGCGCACGACCGCGGAGGGAGCGCCCGGCGCCCCCGCGTCGGCGCCGGCGGGCACCCCCTCGAAGGCAGCCCCGAGGAGCTCACCGAGGATCCGCTCCTCCTCGACCAGCTCGAGGACCTGGGCCAGGCGCTGGACGTCGCCGAACTCGGGCTGGTGGAGCAGGTTGCGAACCCCGTCGTGGACGATGAGGGTGTCCTGCCGGGACTCCACCGAGCGCAGGAAACCGGCGATGTCGGCGACGACCTCCGAGCGCAGTGGGTGGCCCGCCTCGCCCCCCGTGCCCTGCTCGACCTGAGCGCCGTCGAGGCCCACCAGCTCGTCGTTGAGCTGTCCGGCGAGCCGGCTCAGCTCCTCCTGGTCGGCCTCGCGGCTGAGGCTCATCGGGTGCTGCCGGATCAGGTTGCCGTCCAGCACCAGGATGAGGAGAGCGTGGGCGGGGTCGAGCGACACCAGGTCGAGATGCTTGACGGTGACGCTCCGCGCCTGGGGCCCGGTGACGATGCTCAGGGCGTCGACGGCGACCGCGAGCACCTGGGCGGCGAGCTCCAGCACCCCCTCGATGTCCGCCGGCATCACCGCGAGACGGGGCTCCAGCTGGCGGCGCACGCCCCCGGGAAGCCCTTCCTCCTGCATCAGGAAGTCGACGTAATACCGGTAGCCGCGATCGCTGGGGACGCGGCCGGCGGAGGTGTGGGGCTGGAGGAGGTAGCCGACCTCGACCAGGGTGGCCAGCTCGTTGCGGATCGTCGCCGCGGACCAGCTGGCGAGGTGCATGGCGAGGGCGTGCGAGCCAACCGGCACCCCGGTGGCGGTGTAGTCCGCGACCACCGCCTCGAGGATCTGCTCCTTGCGCGTGTCGAGGGGGATCCAGCTCTCCATGGCGCTCCCGGATGGGTGGCCCCCGACCGGGCCACCTTAGCACTCGCTAGTCCTGAGTGCTAAATCCTAGCAGAGGGCCGGCCCCAGGGCTCGCCGCTCCCGGCCCCGGCGCGCCACCGGCCCACCCGGAGACCCAGTGCCGTGCCTCGCCGGCGTGCCGGGAGTGGAGCAGGTCGAGCACCTCCCTCGCCTTCCACTCCTCCATGGCGAGCACGGTGCTCCGGGAGAGCCCGGCCCGCATCAGCTCCGTCACCACAGTTTCGGGCACGGGCTGACGACCTGGAGAGCCAGGGGTACGGCGCATGATTGACGCAATCCTGGGGCAACGGGGCCCTGCTCCGAAAGCCCCGCCGCGACACTGTGACCCGCTCGTCGTGACGGGGCATGGCGCTTGGCGCGCGCGTTACAGATGACCACAGCCCCGCCAGACGGAGCGACGGCGCGCACCTCCCAGAGGTCACGCCACCAGCCGGCGCACCACCTCGTCGAGCACCTCCTGGCCCCGGGCGGTGGTGCCGACCCGGCCCCCGCGACGCCAGAGCAGCCGGGCGCCCACCAGGGGGTCGGCGCGCTCCGCCCACGCGTCCGCCAGCGGCAGGCCCTCGGTGAGGCGCAGGCCGAGCAGGACGCGCTCCGCCTCCGCCGCGGCTTCGTCGACCGTCTCCCAGCCCGCCACCGGCAGCCCGGCGGACGCGTCGCGGCACGCGGCGAGGTAGGTCGGCAGGCTGCGCCCGTGCCAGTAGCGCAGCGAGACCGCCTCGGGCGGTGCCGCGACGCCGAGCGACCCGGCGAGCGCGGCGGGAATGTGCCCATGAGCGCCGAGCCCGGCGGCGAGGTAGTGCCCGCGCCGCCAGTACACCAGGTTGTGCCGGCACTCCTCGCCGGGACGCGCGAAGTTGCTGACCTCGTACTGATCCAGACCCGCGGCGGCCATGGCCGCGACCACCATGCCGTGCTGGCGGAGCGCCGCCTCGGGGTCCACGGCGGGCCTCTCGCCGCGCCGGACGCTGGCGTGGAGCGGCGTCCCCGGCTCCACGGTCAGCTCGTAGGCGGAGACGTGACCGGTGTCGAGCGCGGTGATCTCCTCCAGCGTCGCGCGCCACCGGGCGTCGTCGAGACCGGGGACGGCGTAGATGAGGTCGCAGCTGATCCGGGTGAACCCGGCACCGCGGACCTCGGCGACGGCGGTGAGGGCGCGTGCCCGATCGTGGACCCGGCCGAGGAAGGCGAGCACGTCGGGCTCCAGGCTCTGGACCCCGAGGCTCACCCGGTTGAAGCCGGCCTCCAGCCACGCCATGGCACGGGCCTCGCTGGTGCTCGACGGGTTCGCCTCGAGGGTCACCTCGGCGCCGGGCGCGATGCGGAAGCCGGCCCGCACCTCGTCGAGGACGCCGGCCAGCCGGCTCGGGTCCACGAAGCTCGGCGTCCCCCCGCCGACGAACACCGTCTCCAGCTCGAGCGGGCCGAGCCCGGCCGCCAGCGCCCGGATCTCGGTCCGGAGCGCCGCCAGGTACTCGGCCTCGCGGTCACGCCCGGCGAGGGAGACGAAGTCGCAGTACTCGCAGCGACGCTCGCAGAAGGGGATGTGGAGGTAGAGGGAGCGGACCCCCGCGCGGGCGGCCGCGCGGTGATGCTCCGGCACCCCGAGGATCACCGTCCGGATCGCGGGGCCGGCATCTGGCGCGGGGAGCGGCGGAACATCCGCGAGACGGCAGGATACACGAGCGGCACCACCAAGAAGCCGGACGCGGTCGCGACCAGCTCGGCCACGGCGACACCGGCCCCGGTCGTCGACCCCAGCGTGCTCACCTCGAGGTAGTAGACGAGGGTGTCCACCACCGCGACCAGGGCCCCGAAGACGAAGGTCTCGAGGACGCGCGGTCGCGCCTTGTGGGTGATCCGGGTGGCGAAGGGGCGTGCCACCCACGCGGCCACGGCGAGGATCAGGATGGAGATCTCAGAGATCGCCAGTCCGACGATGCCGCCGATCAGGCTCCCGGTCGTGTACAGCTGCTGGACGACCGAGGCGCCGGTGGACGGCGCCGAGGCCAGCGCCTTGGAGAGGGTGATCCGGTAGCTCGTCGAGTTGATGCTCTTGATGGTGCTCGGCTGGCCGTCGACGGTGATGGCGGCGTCGACGAAGTCCACGCCGGCCCCGCCGGCGAGGGTGAACTGGGTGGTGGTGGGCTTGGGGCTCGAGGCCACCGACGCGCAGACGGCGACGTTCCCGGGCACCAGCATGCTCTGGCTGACCGTCGCGCCCGAGGCGGGCGGGGAGTCGAGCGGCGCGCGGAGGGTGATCTGATCGCCGTCGATCGAGGCGACGTGGGCGGGGTTGCCCGCCACGGCGAGGTTGATCCCCGAGCCGCAGAGGAAGGTCTTGCCGGCACCGCTGGCCACCGCGAAGCCGGTGGCGGTGGGCGCCGGCTTCGCCTGCACCGTCGAGCTGGTGGTGTCGGTCAGGCCGACGATGAGGCCGACGACGACCACCACCAGCGCTGCGATGCCCGAGAGCGCATACCAGTCGCGACGGTTCCAGGGCGGGCCGAGGTTGGCGGGGGGGGCGGCGGTGAGCGCCGGTCCCATCGGCCGCGGCGGCCCCATCAGCGACGCCATCAGCCCCCGGCGCGGGGGCGGCAGGGGCTCGGGCTCGGGCTCGACGATCGGTGCCGGACCACCGACGACCCGCGAGGTCCGGTGCTTGCGGCGGTGACGCGGCGGGGCCATGCTCAGGCGCCCCCGCCGCAGGACGGCCCGCGGGCCGTGAACGTTGATGCCAATTGTGTCACTATCACTCCTCGTCCATCTGCAGGACGGCCATGAAGGCCTCCTGCGGGATCTCCACGCTGCCCACCTGCTTCATCCTCCGCTTCCCCTCCCTCTGCTTCTCGAGCAGCTTGCGCTTGCGGGTGATGTCCCCACCGTAGCACTTGGCCAGGACGTCCTTGCGCATCGCCGAGACGGTCTCGCGGGCAATGATCTTACCGCCCACGGCGGCCTGGATCGGCACCTCGAAGAGCTGCCGGGGGATGAGCCGGCGCAGCCGCTCGACCAGCCTGCGCCCGTGGAGGGTCACCCGATCGCGGTGGACGATCATGCTGAGGGCGTCCACCCGCTGCCCGCCCACCATGATGTCCAGCTTGACCAGGCGCTCGGCCCGGAACCCGGTCAGCTCGTAGTTCAGGGACGCGTAGCCGCGGCTCCGCGACTTGAGCTGGTCGTAGAAGTCGTGGATGATCTCGCCCAGGGGGAGGTCGTAGACCAGGGACACGCGGTCACCGGCCTGGTGCTCCAGGGTGCGGAACTCGCCTCGCCGCTCCTGGCAGAGCTCCATCACCGCCCCCACATGGGCGCTGGGCACCAGGATGGAGGCGGTGCAGCGCGGCTCCTCGATCTCGTCGATGGCGGAGGGGTCGGGCAGCCGCTCCGGGTTGTCGACGGGCAGCACCTCGCCGCTCCGCAGCCGGACCCGGTAGGCGACGGTCGGGGCGGTGGTGATCAGGGAGAGGTTGAACTCGCGCTCCAGCCGCTCCTGGACGATCTCCATGTGGAGCAGCCCGAGGAAGCCGCAGCGGAAGCCGAAGCCCAGCGCGGCCGAGGAACTCGGGCTCCCACACCAGCGAGGCGTCGTTGAGGTTGAGCTTCTCGAGCGCCTCCTTGAGCTCCTGGACGTCGTCGGAGTCGATCGGGAAGATGCCCGCGTACACCATCGGCGTCACGCTCCGGTAGCCGGAGAGGGCGGCCGCGGCGGGGCGGTCGGCCAGGGTGACGGTGTCGCCGACCTTGGAGTCCCGGACGTTCTTGATCGAGGCGATGAGGTAGCCGACCTCTCCGGTGGTCAGGCCCTCGGTGGGGGTCATCACCGGCCGGAAGACCCCCACCTCGTCGACCACGAATTCCTTCTCGGTGGCCATCATCCGGATCCGCTGGCCGGGCTGGATGGCTCCGTCCATCACCCGGACGTAGACCACCACCCCCCGGTAGGCGTCGTACTTGGCGTCGAAGATCAGCGCCGTGAGCGGGGCGTCGGGGTCGCCGTGGGGCGGAGGCACGCGGGCGACCACCGCCTCCAGGACCTCGTCGATCCCGGTCCCGTCGCGGGCTGAGGCGAGGATCGCCGAGGCCCCGGGGAGGCCGATCACCTCCTGGATCTCGCGGCGCACCAGCTCCGGGTCCGCGGCGGGGAGGTCGATCTTGTTGATCACCGGGATCAGCTCGAGGTCGTGCTCCAGGGCGAGGTCGACGTTGGCCAGGGTCTGGGCCTCGATCCCCTGGGTGGCGTCGACCACCAGCACCGCCCCCTCGCAGGCGGCCAGGGCGCGCGAGACCTCGTAGGTGAAGTCCACGTGACCGGGAGTGTCGATCAGATTGAGCTCGTAGGCGCGGCCGTCCCGGGCCGTGTACTCCATCCGCACCGCCTGGGCCTTGATGGTGATGCCCCGCTCCCGCTCCAGGTCGAGGGTGTCCAGGACCTGGTCCTGCATGTCCCGGAGGGCGACCGTCCCGGTCCGCTCCAGCAGTCGGTCGGCCAGGGTGGACTTGCCGTGGTCGATGTGGGCGATGATCGAGAAGTTGCGGATGTCGTCGCGGCGGACCTTGGGCACGGCGGCATCGTATTCGAAGCGGGCGCCGCCCCCGCATGGGCGGCCGTGCCGGTGCGCCTCCGGTCGGCACCTCCGGTCCCGCCCCGGTCACGGTCAGTTGATGTCGACGTGGACCAGGTCGAAGGTGCTGGTGAAGCCGTTGGCGTCGGCGACCACGTAGCGCAGCTCCATCCCCGACACCGCCGCCCCCCCGCTCAGGACCGAGACCACCGAGACGGTCTGGGTGGTCATCGTGGTGGTCGGGTTGGCGATCGGGAACGAGGTCCACGAGGACCCCGAGTTGGACGAGACCAACAGGTAGGTCTGGGTCTGGGAGTTGGCCGAGGTGCTGGCCCGGTCGACCAGGGTGACCACCGCCGAGTTGACCGGAGTCCCGGGCGCCACCGTGGGGGTGAAGGTCCACTGCATATACTGGACCGACGCCTGCAGCCAGCTGGCCCCGCCGTTGTTGGTGACCAGGATGCTGGGGGTGTCCCCACCTGGGGTCAGACCGATCATGGCGTCCGACGGGTTGCTGGCGCTGATGGCGTTGACCGGCTGGTTGATGCCGGCGCCCTGCGAGGTCCAGGTGGAGCCCCCGTTGACGGTGGCGAGCACGGTGCCGCCCACCCCCACCGCCCACCCGACGGACGAGCTGACCATATCCACCGCGTCGAGCGTCTGGCCGGTCCCGGAGGTCTGCGCGGTCCAGGTGCTGCCGCCGTTGGCAGTGACGAGGAGCTCACCGTTGTTGCCCACCGCCCAGCATTGAGTTGAGGAGACGCAGCTCACCCCGTTGAGGTTGTTGCCCGTCCCGGAGGTCTGGGCGGTCCATGTGGAGCCACCGGTGCTGGTGACCACGATGACCCCCCCGGTGCCCACCGCCCAGCACTGGGTCGGCGAGACGCAGCTCACCGCCGCCAGGGTCTGGGTGGTGTGCGAGGTCTGAGCGGTCCAGGTCGTGCCCCCATTGGTGGTGGCCCAGATGATGCCGCCGCTTCCCACCACCCAGCCGTCGCTCGCTCCGGCGAAGGCCACACCGTAGAAGGTGGCGCCGGGATGGCTGCTCTGCTGGCTCCACGTCGCGCCCCCGTTGGTGGTGGCGTAGATGTTCTCCTTGTTGCCCCCCACCGCCCAGCCGTAGCTGGCGTTGACGAAGTCGACTCCGTAAAGCGTCTGTCCGCCCCAGCCCGCCTGCTCGATCCAGGTGTAGCCGCCATCGCCGGTGGCCCAGACGTCGCCGCTCGCCGTGGCCGCCCAGCACTGGGTCGCGCTGGCGCAGCTCAAGCCGTTGACCTGCTGGCTGTCGAGCACCGTGGTCCCGGCGCTGCCCCAGCCCGTCGTCGTGGTGTAGGTGGGGCCCCCGGCCACCGACATGGCGGTGAGGTTGGCCGCGGTGAAGGCGGTTCCACCGGTGCCCACGGTGTCGTCGGTGCCCCCGGTTGGAGGGAGCGAGAGAGCCATGTCGAGGTCGGTTGCGGACACCCAGCCGCTGGCGCCCGAGAACACCTCGTAGTAGTACTGGGTGTTGTAGGCGGCGGTGGAGTCCGTGTAAGTGGTGGCCGTCCCGGCCAGGGTGGCGATGGTCGAGAAGGTGCCGGTGGGCGACGTCGAGCGCTCCACCGTGATGCCGGTGCTGCCCGCCACCTGAGTCCAGGCGAGGGTGACCGTCCCCGAGGTGTCGCTGCAGGAGGCGGGGTAGGCGGGAGACAGACCGCTGCAGTGGAGGGAGGTGACCGGCACGCCGCTGGCGTTCGCCGCGGTGACGCTGTTGCTGGCGTTCTCGGTCAGCCCCTGCCAGGCACCGAGCACGCCCCAGCCGATCATCCCGGCGCTGACCACGACCGCCGCCAGGCAGGCGCAGATCACCTGCCAGCGGTGGGGCCGCCAGCCTCGCGCGCGCGTGATCACATCGTCCTCAGTTGATGTCCACGTGCACCAGGTCGAAGGTGCTCTTGTAGGCGTTGCTGCCGGTCACGACGTAGCGCAGCTCCACCCCGGACACGGCCGTGGCACTGGCGATCACGGAGCTGAGCGAGAGGGTCTGGGTGGCCAGCGCGGTGGTGGGGGTGGCGATCGAGAGAGGGGTCCAGGTGGAGCCGGAGTTGGCGGACACCAGCACGTAGGTCCGGGTGGTGGCGCTCGGCGCGGCGCTGGCGTCGTCCACCAGGGTGAGCACGGCCGAGGTGACCGGCGACCCGCTCGCCACGGTGGGGGCGAAGCTCCACTGGACGTACTGGCTGGAGACCGGCGACAGCCAGGTGGTCCCTCCGTTGGTGGTCACCAGGACGACGCCGTTGGTGCCCGTGGTCGTCGACCCGTTGGCCCAGCACTGGCTCGCCGAGATGCAGTCCAGCCCCCAGATGTAGTCGGTGGTGCCCGAGGTCTGAGCCGCCCAGCTGGTGCCATTGGTGCTCGCCACGATGACGCCGGCCTCGCCGGCCGCCCAACAGGCGGTGGCCGAGAAGCAGGTCAGCGCGTAGAGGTCGTCGGTGGTGCCGGAGGTCTGGGCCGCCCAGCTGGTGCCGTTGGCGCTTGCCACGATGACCCCACCGGCGCCCGCCGCCCAGCAGTGGGTGGTCGAGACGCAGCTGACCCCGTAGAGCTCCTGGGTGGTGCCGGACGTCTGCGCCGCCCAGGTGGTTCCTCCGTTGGCGGTCGCCACGACGGTGCCCGCCGCCCCGACCGCCCAGCAGGCGGTCGCCGAGACGCAGCTCAGGGCTTCGAGGGCCTGGGTGGTGCCGGAGGTCTGCGCCGTCCAGGTGTTGCCCCCGTTGGTGGTGGCCAGGATCACCCCGGCGTTGCCCGCCGCCCAGCACTGGGTCGCGGAGACGCAGCTGATGGCGTTGATGGTCTGGGTGGTGCCCGACGTCTGGGCGGTCCAGGTGGCGCCTCCGCTGGTGGTCGCCACGATGGTGCCGGCCGCGCCCACCGCCCAGCCGTCACTGGCGTTGACGAACTGGCCCCCGTACCAGACCGGGTTGGAGGGCGTCGTCTCCTCCGTCCAGCTCTCACCGCCGGTGGTCGTCGCCCAGATGTCGCCCTGGTTGGTGTACAGCCAGCACTGGCTGGTGCTGACGCAGCCCATCCAGTCGGGCTCCTGGCCGCCGGCCAGGGTCGCGGTGGCGCCCCAGTTGGTGGTGGTCGTGTAGGTGGTGCCGCCGGCCGCCGCCATCGCGGTCAGGTTGGCGGCACTGAAGTTCGTGCCTCCGGTGCCGATGGTGTCGTCGGTGCCTGCGCTCGGCGCCAGCGAGAGGGCCATGTCGAGGTCGGCGGGGGGCACCCAGTTGGGCGTGCCCGAGAACACCTCGTAGTAGTACTGGGCGTTGTGGGTGGCGGTGGTGTCGGTGTAGCCGGTGGCGGTCCCCGCCAGGCTGGCTATGGGCGAGTAGGTGCCGGTCGGCGTGGTCGCGCGCTCCACGGTGATCCCGCTGCTGCCGGTCACCGCGGACCAGGAGAGGATCACGTTCCCCGAGGTGTCGCTGCACGACGAGTACGGGGTGGAGCCGCCGCTGCAGTGGACCGAGGTGACCGGCACGGACGTGGCTGCGGCCGCGGCCACCGAGTTGCCGGCGTTCTCGGTCAGCCCCTGCCAGCCTCCGAGCACCCCCCAGCCGAGCAGGCCCAGGCTGGCGACGGCAGCGGCGAGGGAGAGGGCGATCAGCTGCCAGCGGCCGGGCCGCCAACGGCGCGCGGATGCGGACATGGCACCCTGACACTAGGTGCGCCGGACCACATGGCTGCGGCCCATCCGTGACGACCTCGCACCTTTCCGCCGCGATCCCGTCGCGGCCGCGGACGGCGCGGCGCGAGGCGTCGCCCGGCGGCGGCGCGTCCGCTCCCCGCCGGGCCCGGCACCCTGGCGCGAGGAACCCCGATGCGATCATGGTCGACCGTGCTCGAACTGGTCCGCGCCCTCCTGACTCGCCGGCTGGAGCCGGCCCACCGCCTGCTCCTCGCCCAGCTGGTGATGTTCGCCGGCATCGCCGCCCTCTTCCCGGTGGTGCCGCTCTACGTCCGAGCCCACGGTGGCAGCTCCATCGACATCGCCCTCTTCGTCGCCGGCCCGCTGGTGGCGAGCACCCTGGTCCAGGTCCCCGCCGGCCACCTGGTCGACCGCATCGGCCGCAGGCCGGTGCTGCTCGGCAGCCGGGTCGCCTTCGCGGCGCTCTCCTTCGCCCTCTTCGCCAACGCCGGGCCGCTCTGGCTGCTGGCGCTGCTCCGGGTCGGCCAGGGCGCCGCCGGCGGCGCGTACCTGCCGGCGCTCCGGGCCGCGCTCGCCGACCTCACCCCGGAGGGACAGCGCGGCACCCGCTACGCACAGCTCCAGGCGTGCGAGATGGTGGGACTCCTGGTCGGGCCGGCGATCGGCGGCGTCATCGCCCTCTGGCAGTACTCGGGCATCTTCCTCGTCTCCGGCCTCTCGGTCCTGGTGGGGATCGGCACCCTGGCCCGGATGCCGGAGACGCGCGGTGCGCCCGGCTCCGCCGGCGACCCGGGGGGGCCGGGCCGGCTTCCCGATCCCCGCGAGGCGTCCGGCGTGGCCGCCGGTCCGGGCTCGCCGGACGGCGCCTCCGGTCCGCCCCCGCGGCGGTGGTGGCGACGGCGGTCACTGCTCCTTCCCGCGGCCACCCTCGCCGGGGTCGGCGCCCTCTTCAACATGTACGACGTCGTCTGGCCCCAGTACCTGAGCGCCCGCGGCTACGACAGCCTGGTCATCGGTCTCTCCATCTCCTACTACGCGGTGCCGGTCCTGCTCCTCACCGGTCAGGCCGGCCGGCTCAGCGACCGGGCCAACCGGCGGCTCCTCGTTCCGGCGGCGCTCTGCCTCGGCGCGGCCTGCGCCGCCATCTACCCGGCGCTGCGCAGCATCTACCCGATCCTGCTGGTCGGCACCGTGGAGTCGGTCGCCTGGGTGGTGGTCATGCCCACCCTCTACGCTGTGGTCAGCGACTTCGTCGCCACCGCGGTCCGCGGGCGCGCCATGGGCATCGCAGGATTCTTCGAGGCGGGGGGCGGAGCCCTCGGGGCGGCGGTGCTCGGGACCCTGTACGGGATCGACGCCCCACTTCCCTTCCTGGGTGGCGCAGCACTCTGCGTGCTGGCTGCCGCCGCCTGCGCCGTCGGCCTGCCGGCGAACCCGACCCTCCGGCAGACGGGCCCCGCCACCGGGAGGGCCTGATCCGCCTCGGACCTGGATCAGCCGGTGGAGATTGCCCGGAAGGCGAGCAGGAGGGCGACCACGAAGCCGGCGGTGAGCATCCACGCCTCGCGGCGCGGGGCCGTCCCGCGGGCAAAGAGCACGGTGAGCGGCAGGGCGATGAAGGTGAGCGGCCCGTACATGACGTGAAGCCCCTGCGCCGGCCGCTGGCCGGCGAGCAGCAGGCTGACACCCGAGACCCCCTGGAGGGCCACCGCCGCGAATGCGAGCCAGAGGTACGAGCGGGCGGTGGGGAGCAGCCGCTGGTCGCGGGCGGCGAGCGCGGCGAGAACGACCCCGACGACGAGGACGACCAGCAGGGCGTAGCCCAGCCGCTGGTGGACGGAGATCAGGGCGCTCGCCACCCCCGAAGGGTCGGTCGCTCCGAGTGCGGTCCACCCGTTCATCGCAGCAGCACCGAGAGCTCGCTGGCGGGGAGCGTGGTGTAGGCGAAGGCCGCCGGCCCCGATTCCGCCCCCAGCGCCGCGGGGAGCAGGAGGGCGAGGTGGTCACCGATCCGCCGCCGCCAGTCGAGGGCGGGCCCCGCCGGCTCGAGGTCGAGCGGCTCGCCGTCGACCAGAGCCCCGTGGGCAGCGTCGACCGCGGCCGCGAAAAGGTCGACCAGCTCCCACCACTCGTCCTCTCCCACCCGTCGGACCACCTCGTCCATGCCGGGGAGGGCGAGCGCCGCCTCGACCACCTCTCCACCCGAGCTGACCACCGACTCGAGGTGGACGTCGAGCCCCCGCCACTCGGCCTCCTGGGAGTGGAGGAGGGGCTGGCCCCGCCCCCGGCCGAGGCTCCGGAAGCGCTCGGTGGGGCGCAGCCCGAGGCGGCCGAGCTCGGTGAGGGCGCTGCTGAGCGGCCAGGGACCGGACCCGGCCGGCCGGCGGCAGCGCACCCGCACGCAGCTCTCCTCCACGGTCGGGATGTGCACCCGCCAGGGCGGAGGGGCGCCGGACGGTTCCTCGCCGGTCACGGGCGGCGGGTCGCCGGCCGTCGAGCGGCGTTCGAAGGTGGGCTGCGAGGGGCGCGAGAGCCGGATCATGTGCCCTGCGTGGTGTCGGGAGGCACGCAGATGTTGGCACGGAGAGATGCGGTGCCGGTGATCGCCCCACCCAGGGGAAGGGCGACGGCGAAGGTCCCGTACTCGCCCCAGGTCACGTAGGTCGTGCTCCGGATCGGCGGGTAGATGAGGACGACGGTGGCCGTCTGGCCGGGGTCGATGCTCACCGAGCAGCTCCCGTCGATGCTCACCGTGCTGAGCCCGGCGAGTGGGTACGCGGGGTAGTAGAACCGGTCGAACGTGGACCTGCTGACCCCCTCGGGGCAGAGCGCGGATGCGGACCCGGCCTGGCAGGTGGCCCACGAGGAGGAGGCGATCTGCAGCGAGTTCGAGCTGCGGCGAGCTGCCGGCCAGCCCGGAGTTGGTGAGCTGGAAGGCGACGGCGGTGAGCTGACCGAGCCCCTGGAGCGCGGCCCACTGCTTCTCGGCGCCGATCCTCTGGGCCAGCGGCTCCATGGGGATGCGGCCGACCAGGGTGACGTGGATGGGGTCGGGGTTGACGTAGATGCCTCCGTCGGGGCTGGTGTCGTAGGTGGCGGAGGCGAGGGTCCGGGGATGGCCGGAGCTGGGCAGCCCGAGCTGGGCGGCGGAGAGGGTGGTCGGACCGCCGCAGGCGGAGACCAGTGCTGCGAGGCCGGCCAGTACCAGACCGGCGGGCCGTCCCAGGCGGCGCCGCGCAGGGCGCGGCCCGGACGCCGGAGAGCTCTCGGCTCGGATCACCCCGATGATCGCCTCAGCGGCGCTCCAGGAGGGGACGGCTGAGCAGGCCCACGGCGCCGAGGGCGACGACGATGGCCCCGCCGCTCACCAGGAGGACGGTCGCCGGGGAGAACGCCGGCGTCCCGCCCAGGGCGCCGATGAAGGCGCTCCCCAGCTCCCCGAAGGGGTCGAGGAGGGCGACGGTCCAGCCCCACCCCAGCCGCGACACCCCGGTGAAGAGACCCCCGAAGAAGAGCAGGGGGGCGAGCAGGACGGAGACGTCGAGGAGAACCTCCCCCACCCCCCCGGCGAGGCAGGCGACCAGGCAACCGAGAAGGCTGCCGGTCAGCAGTCCCGCGAGCACGGCGAGGGCCAGCCCGGCCCACTGGAGCGGGGTGGCGGAGCCGGCGACCGCCACCAGCACGATGACCGGGAGCAGCTGGAGCAGGTCCACCAGGGCGCCCGCGCCCACCACCCCGCCGACCACCCGCCAGCCGGGCCGGGGCACCAGGGCCAGCCGGACCAGCAGCCCGGACTGGCGCGCCCGGGCCAGGTTGACGGCGGTGCCCACGGCTCCCAGCATCGCCACCAGCACGGTGAGGAGCATGCCCGCCCAGAAGGTGGGGGCTCCGCCGACGATCAGGGGAAGCGCCAGCACCAGGGGGATGCCCACCTTGAGGACGAGGGCCCGCCTCCGCGCGGCCACCACCAGCAGCTCGCGTCCGAGGGTCCCCCGGGGCAGCAGCCGGGCGAGCACCGCCGGGCGAGGGGGCGGACCGGCGGGGAGCCCGCGGCGGAGCGGGACGATCGTGGTCATGCCGTCCCCCCCTGGTCACCCACCAGGGCGTGGAAGCACTCGCGAAGGTCGGGGCGCCGCACCTCGAGGCTGCGCACCCCGGGACCGATCGCGTCGGCGGCGGCGACCAGGCGGGAGAGGGGGGCGTCCTCCTCCAGCTCGGCCACCACCAGGCCGTCGACGGCCGAGCGGAGGACGACCCCGGCGAGAGCGCTCACCCGCTCGGCGACGGCAGCCGCCTGCTCCTCCCCGCCGCCCTCGCCGACCCTCAGCTCCACGATCCGGCGCCGCGGCACCTCGGCGAGGAGCTCGGGGAGGGGCGCCACGCGCAGGCAGCGGCCCTGGTGGAGCATGGCGACGCGGTCGGCCACGCCGGCCACGAACTCGGGGTCGTTGCTGGCGACGACCGTCGTCTGCCCGGACGCCGCCCGCGCGCGCAGAGCCGCGCTCACCACCGCGGCGCCGTCGGGGTCCAGCCCCGCGCTCGGTTCGTCGAAGAGGGCCAGCGCCGGGCGGTGGACGAGGGCCTGGGCGAGGGCGAGGCGGCGGCGCAGTCCGTAGGAGAGGGTGCCGACCGGCTCGTCGGCGCGCTCGCCGAGCCCGAGCCTGTCGAGGGTCTCGGTGGTCAACCGCCGCGCCAGGCGGGGGTCGCGGACCCACTGGCGGCACCAGAAGTAGGTGGACTGACGGAGCGAGAGGGTCGTCTCCTCGACCGGCTCGTCCGCGGCGTAGCCGATGCGGCGCCGGGCCCGGCGCGGGCTGCGATCGCCCCACCAGGTCAGGCGTCCGCCGTCGCCGCGGTCGGCGGAGGCGAGGAGCCGGAGCAGGGTGCTCTTGCCGGCTCCGTTCGAGCCCATCAGGGCGAGCACCTCGCCGGCGCGGACGTCCAGGTCGATCGGGCCGACGCTGCGGCCGCCCGGGTAACGGCGGAGCGCAGCGCTGACCACGACGCTCGCCGGCGGCCCGTCCGGGCCCCGGGCGGAGGCGGGTTCCACGACGACGAGGGCGCTCACGCTCCCACCTCGAGAAGGGTGCGCACCTGGGCCGCCACCTCGGTCGGCTTGAAGGGCTTGCGGATGACCCCCGCCGCACCGGCCCGCACCGCCCGCTGGGCGGCCTCGTCGTCGCCGTGCTCGCAGATCGCGAACCAGCCCACCCTGGGGCCGGGAACGCCGGCCATCCAGCGGCGCGAGTCGCCGCCCAGATCGACCTCGACCAGCACCACGTCGCTCTCCGGGGCATCGGGGGCGGGCGCCCGCAGCCAGGTCACGCGGTGCCCCTCGCGGCGGAGCTTCTGCTCCAGGATGCGGCCCACCATCGGCTCGCCCTCGAGCAGGAGGAGGTCGCTCACCGGCTCGCGCTCCGGGCGGCGGGCAGCTCGCCGGGCGCGTAGAGCCGCACCCTGCCCCTCTCGTCGAGGTCGCCGACCGCGATCAGGGCGCCGAGCAGGTGGTGGGCCTCCAGGGCCTCGCGGGCCATCGAGGCCGCGGTCACCTTGTGGGCGATCAGGTCCGAGCCACTCGCCTCGAGCTGCCAACCCAGCTCCTCGAGGTGGGCGGCGATGAAGCTGAGGATCTGCAGCCGGTGCGCGAGCCGCTCCTCGAGGGCGATCAGGGCGGCGGAGATGCCGACCTCGCCGCTCACCGTGTCGACGCGCGAGCTCTGCAGCGACTGCATCTCGAAGAGACGGCGCATCCAGCGCGGCCAGGGGGGGGCGAGGGTGTCGGCCAGCTCCTCGTCGGCGGGACCGAAGATGCGCATCCGAAGGGCGACGCTGCCCTGGGGCAGCTGGAGCGTGGCGGCGGTCATGGTCCGATCGGGCGCTGGTTGAGCGGGATGTTGGGGGCCGGCTGCTGCAGGATCACCTGATGGTTGATGACGATGTTCTGGTTGACCAGGTAGGGGCTGCGGGAGCTCTCCCGGATGACGCCCATGACCAGCATCATCAAGCCCACCACGACGGCCATGCCGATCAGCAGGCGCTGGCTGCCACGGCTTGCCTGGCCCATGGTCATGGGGGTGCGCGCCCGGGCCCGCAGGTAGGAGGCGAGCGCGTAGAGCGCGATCAGCATGTCGGCGATCAGCACGATCACCTTCCAGGGGAAGAAGAACCCGAGCGGATCCTCGAGGCCGCCGTCCCAGAAGGGCTTGGCGAGGTGGGCAGCCACGATGTCCGGGTAGGACCCGGCGAACCAGGCGGGCTGGAGACCGAAGAGGAAGAGGAGGATGAGCAGCACCAGGGCGATCTGCTGGCGGCGGGCCACCGCGTGCAGGCCGGCGGCCTTGAGGCGGCGCCAGAAGTAGGCGACGCCGAAGATGAAGATCAGCCCCAGCCCGGCGAACTGCCCCAGGAAGATGTTGGAGATCCAGCCGTACATCATCTGGTACCAGCTGTCCAGGGAGTGGAGCTGGATCTCCTTGGCGTAGCTGTAGCCGACCCAGATCTGGACGATGGTGAAGCCGAAGGCGAAGAGCATCCCCCACTGCCCGGCCCAGTCCCAGTAGGCGGCCTCGCGGTTGCGCTCGCGGACCAGCTCACCCTCGGGCATCGCCCCCAGGGCCCGCACCGGCTCCCGCCGGCCCGGCACCAGCGCCGGCGCCTCCTGGCGGCGGGTCACGCGCAGGTACTGGAAGGCGGCGGTGAAGGCGACCAGCGCCCCCGCCCACGCGATGTTGCCGACGGTGCGATGGACGGTCAGCGGCAGGTTGGTGGGGTTGAGGAACTGGAGCACGTAGCCCATGTTCACGGTCGCCCCCTGCACCGTGGGGGTGAGCATCTGGGAGGCGATGACGTCGATGAGGAACATCTGGAACCACTGGTCGATGTTGAGCAGGATCACCATCCCCAGTCGCACCATCCGGTATCCGCGCAGCCGTTCCCAGTTGGCGTAGAGGGTGTAGAGGAGGACGATCTCGCCGACGAAGGTGAGCGCCTCGAAGAACCAGACCCAGAAGGTGAACTGCTGGAAGGTGACGAAGAACCGGCCCCAGAGGCCCACCAGGATGAAGACGACGAAGAAGATGGCGATCGCCGCGCCGGTGGAGAAGACGTAGCCCCAGGCGTGGACCAGGCTGCGCGCGAGCCGCTCGTGGCGCTCGTCGTGGGTGACCATGGAGATCCCCTCGCTGAGCGCCACCAGGGTGCACGAGCCGATCAGGAAGGTGGCGAAGAGGACGTGGAGGAGGGCCACCACCCCGACCACGACGGTGTTGGTCAGCACCGTGCCCGGGACGCCGGTCGGGCTGAGGGCGAGGATCAGGTGCTGCATGACTCGCGGCTCACAGGTTGTAGAGGCGGTTGACGCCGAGCATGGCCAGGTAGATGACGGTGCCGATCAGGAAGAAGGCGGGGACCAGCACGTCGGGACGGCGGATGGGGTGGCGGTCGGGATTGCGGTCGATGAACGGCAGCGCCAGCATCAGGGTGGCGCCGATGCCGACCACGACGAAGACGCCGAATCCGACCAGCTGGGTGGGGAAGAACACCAGCAGCTGGTCGAGGGGGAGGTAGAACCACTCCGGGGTGGGCACGTAGGTCAGGGTGGCGGGGTTGGCCGGCCCGTCCAGCGGCGCCCCCGAGATCGCGCCCATGACGAAGATCAGGATCACCAGGCCCAGCGACACCACGGTGTCCTTGAAGAGCTGGTCGGGGAAGAAGTCGACGGTCTCGCTGGGCACCGAGTAGACCGCCTCGGAGCCGCGGGTGGGGTAGGGCGGCTCGGCCCGGCGCACCCGCTCGGCGATCTCCTTCTCGGGGTTGTCTCCGGTGGTCCGGTAGTTGACCCAGGAGCCGAACTCCCCGTGGCGCCGCAGCAGGTAGAGGTGGGCGCCGATCAGCCCCAGCAGCAGGGCGGGAAGCACCCAGATGTGGAGGGCGAAGGTCCGGGTCAGGGTCACCGGGCCGACGAAGTCGCCGCCGCGCCAGAGCGTCCGCACCCCGTTGCCGATGACCGGCAGGTAGTGGGGGATGTTGGTGACCACCACGGCGGTCCAGTACGAGGCCTGGTCCCAGGGCAGCATCGCCCCGGTGATGGCCAGGGCCAGCACCAGGAAGAAGAGCAGCACCCCGCTGATCCAGTTCAGCTCGCGCGGCTTCTTGTAGCTGGCCGAGATGAAGGTGCGCAGCGCGTGCACGCCGATCAGCAGCATGAGGACGTAGGCGCCCCAGAGGTGGATGCCCCGGATCCAGTCCCCGAAGAAGTCGTCGGTGCGCAGGTAGAGGAGGCTGGTGTACGCCTGGGAGACGGAGGGGACGTAGTCGAGGAGCAGGAAGATGCCGGTGAAGAACTGGACCAGGATCACGACCAGGGTCGCGCTGCCCAGGGTGTAGGCCCAGCCGCCCTGCTTGGGGACGGCCTCGTAGAGCAGCTTGTTGAGCAGCCCGGTGGCCCCGGTGCGATCGTCGAACCAGGCCAGGCTGCGCCGGAAGGGCCCGACCACCGGCTCGGGGACCAGGCCGATGAAGTCGCCCCTCTCCTCCGCCTGCTCGGTCCCGGGCATCTCCGATCCCGCAGTGCGCTCGGTCATCGGATCAGATCTGCTCCTCGAGACGGTTGGCGACCTGCAGATAGGTGTGGCCCATCGCGTCCTGGTAGGTGCGGTGCACCCACTGGGGCAGGGGCTGCGGCGGCGGTCCGCCGACGTTGCGCCCGGTCATCGCGTACAGCCCGCCGTGGCAGGGGCACTCGAAGAGGTCGAGCGAGGGCTCCCAGTGCACGTCGCACTGCATGTGGGTGCAGATGTTGGAGAAGGCATAGAGCTTCCCCTGGGTCTTGACCACGTAGACCACCCGGGTGACCGCCGGCGCGGGCGGTCCGCTGCCCAGCGGGACGGCGGCGATGCGGGCGGTGGGCAGGTTCTCGGGGATGTCGTCGATCGGCCCGCCCTGGACCGTGACCCAGATCTCCCGGGTGGCCTGCCAGAGCGGGCTGAGCAGGAAGCCGACCGCGGGGACCGAGAGCATGGCGGTGATCAGACCGGCCATGGCCCCGGTGCCTCTGACCATGAACTGGCGGCGGCTGATGCGTCCCTGGCTCATGCGGCGAGCTCCTCGCGCCCCCAGCGCGGGCGGGCGCCGGCGGCGGTCACGGCGCGGCGCGCGACGTCGATCACGGCGGTCATCCCGACGACCCCAGCTGGAAGGGCGGCGGGGTCGCCGGGTGATTGGTGGCCCCGATCAGCGCGGTGAGCGCCATGGCCAGGAAGAGGATGCAGAAGAAGCCCGCCGCGCCGGTCACCAGCACCGCCGCGAGGTGGTTGCCATCCCGCCACATCGGCCGGATGCCGCGGAAGACCCACCACGCGGCCATGACCACGAGGATGGTCATCCCCGCGCCCAGGATCGTGTAGTACCAGTAGGCCTCGAAGTCGGCCTCGCGGCCCGGGGTGAGCGGGGCGTCGGCGAGCACGCGCAGCGCGGTGAGGGCGATCACGGGTAGTTGCTCTCCGGGGGCAGGAAGCGCCCCTGCGAGCTGGACTGGGTGAGCACCCCGTAGACGACGTACTGGCCGCGCGCCTGCTCCTTGATGAAGCCCATGTAGAGCGCCGTGACCATGGAGGCGACCCCGACGAGCACCAGGCTGCGCCGGAGCGTCACCCCGCGCACCGCCTGGATCAGGAGACCGCTCGGGTTCCAGCGACTGACCAGGTGGAGGGCGGTGATCACCACCGCCGCCCCCAGGCCGATGTAGCGCAGGGCGAGGATGCTGGGGGTGATCACCGAGGCGGGCAGGCAGGCGATCACCATCCCGGCGGTAGTGAGCAGGGTCGCCGCCTGGGCGAGACGCGAGCTGCGCAGGCCGCCCCTCTCCCCGGCGAGGGCGATGTTGCCGCCGATCAGGATGGCTCCCACCAGCGCCTCCTGGGCGATCATGTAGCCGCCGTAGGTGCCCACCAGGTTGTCGAAGTAGCCGATCTGCACGTTGTGCAGGACCAGCACCAGGATGAACCCGTCGATGGGCATCATCAGGGTCGCGACCAGCCCGATCCGGAGGTTGACGCGGGCCGCCCAGAACTGGAAGCGGTGCTCCTCGGCATCCTTGCTGCGCCAGGCCAGCAGCGTGGCCAGGCCGGCGAGCAGCAGGGCGGTCCAGCCGACGTTGCCGATCAGCCGGTGGACCAGCAGGGGGACGTAGGCGGGATTGAGGACCGAGGCGAGGTTGGCGTTCTGCGGGGTGATCAGGAAGCCGTCGAGACCGACGATCAGCACCACGAAGAGGGTCTGGAGGGCGGCGACGACGCAGCCCAGCAGGAAGTGGTTGCGGTCGCGCATCCGCCCGAAGCTGTTGCGGTACCAGACGAGGAGCGGCGCGAGGACGATGAACAGCCCCATGGCGATGCCCATCAGGGGCAGGAAGCGGTTGACCAGGAGACCGATGCCGTTGCCGAAGAAGCCGACCATGGCGACCACCGCGAAGATGGCGAAGGTCGCCCCCAGGCTGAAGACCAGGTAGTAGCTGTTGGCGGCGGCCCGGGCGTAGCGGCGGGCGAAGGCATTGCCGCTGCGCCAGCCGTACCCCTCCATCGCGGCCGCCAGGGTCACCGCGCCCACCGAGAACTCGGCGAGGCCGATGTGGGCGAGGAAGAGACCCCCGACGATCCAGGCGTCGGGGATGCCGGGGAAGCTGGGGATGGTGACGCTGAAGCCGAGCAGGTGCGCGGCGGTCATGACCCCGGCCATCCCCCCACCGGTCACTCCGCGGTGTCGCGGCCGGCGAGGCCGGCGGCCTCGGCGGCGGTCAGACGGCGTCCGAGCATGTCCACCACCGGAGCGCTGACCTCGTTGAGCCCGTGCTCGTAGTCGGTGTGGGAGTGCGCCTCCCCCTCCGCCGTGCGATGCCCACCCGCATGCACCGGGCAGCCGGGCGCGGCGGCGCCGGTGGGAGCCTCGTCCGCGGACGGCTCCGTCCCGCCCTCGAGGCGATCGCGCATCCGGGCACGCGCCTCGGCGATCCCCGCCTCGGCATGGAGGATCTCGACCTCGGGAGCGCCCAGAGCCATCGCCAGCCGCTCGATCTGCTCCGAGGCCAGGTTGCGGAGGAAGCCGGCGGGGATCCGGGCCAGCCGATCCTCCGCCTCCGCGCTCCAGGGCAGCCGCCGCGGCGAGACGTGGGGACCGGTGTGCGCCTCCACGCCCAGGGGCGCTCGGTGCGGTCCGGCGGCCGTGTCCAGCGCCTCCAGCTCAGGGCGGACGAAGGGCTCGGCCACCTCGGCGGTGATCGCCGGCAGCCGCCTGGTGCGCGCCTGCTTCTCCACCATCGCCTTGACCCGGCGGCGCAGGTAGCCGGCGGGCAGCTGCTGGAGCAGGCGTCGCGCCTCCAGGGTCCAGCCCAGCTTGTGACCGTCGAAGCCGGTCTCCGCCGCGTCTCCCTCGAGGCCGGCCGCCTCGCGCAGCGCGGTCACGTCGAGGGCCTCGAACTCCTCGGCGCCGGCGCCGCACACCGGGCACTGGGCGGGACGCTCCACCCGGGCGGCGTACCCGCACACCCTGCAGATGGCCCGCGTCTCCTCGGCGGCGGGCTCCTCGACCATCGCCTGCTCCGCGCCCTCGAGAGAGGTCCGGGCCTCGGCGATGACGCGCATCGTCCTCTGGAACGGCATCAGCTCGTCGAGGGCCTCGTCGACGTCGCCGCTCGCCACCACGCTGTGGCCGCGTTCGGTGGCCCAGCGCAGGACCGCGGTGCGGGCCAGGCCGCGGACGCCCGCCGGCACCCGCTCCATCCGCTCCTCCGCCTCGGGGGTCCAGACCACCGACGCCTCGGCTCGCAGGTCCAGCGGAGGGAGGTGGGTGCCACTGACGATCAGCAGGTTGCAGGGGGCGGAGCGGATCAGCTGCTCGGTGGCGCTGCCGAGGTCCATGCCGGCGTCGGAGTGGATGCCGATCCTGCCCATCACCAGCAGCCACGGCTTCCGCTCGCGGCAGTGGCGGAGGAGGCGGTCGAAGGCCTTGCCGTCGAGCAGGGTGATGGGGAGCTCGACACCCGCCTCCTGGGCGGTCGCCTGGGCGACCCGCAGGTGGGACTCGTAGATCTTGGCCAGCCCGGTGTCGATGATCTCCTCGTGGAGCGCCTCCTGCTCCTTGAAGCGGAAGACCTTGCTCGCCTTCTCGCTGAGGACGTCGACGATCCCGTTGAAGACCGCGTAGTGGAGGTAGGGGTCGTAGACGGCCACCGCCTCGAGCTGGCGGTGGAAGCGCCGGGCCAGCCCGATGGCGGCCTGGAGCCCGGCGAAGCTCTGGGGCGACCCGTCGACGGCCACCACGATGTCCCCCTCGCGCTGCCAATCCAGGTCGCGGACCAGGAGGACGTCGGTGCGCAGCCGGCGCAGCGCCCGCTCGGCGACGGACCCCAGGGTGGATTCGCGGACCGCTCCGGTGCCGAGGGCACCCATCACCACCAGGTCGGGCTGGACCTCGGCGACGTCGGCGACGATCTCCTCCCAGTTGCGACCGTCGCGGCGCCGCGCCTCGAACTCCACCCCGTGCTCCAGGCAGCGATAGCGCATCACGTCGGTGTAGCTGTCGCTGATCAGCTCCAGGCCGGTGGTGATCAGGGAGTCGTGGATGCGCCGCTGACGCAGCAGCTCCGCCTCGTCCTGGTACTCCTCGGGGAGCGTGTACTCCATCTGCTTGAAGCGGAAGTCGTGCATCCGGGCGGCGTAGGCGTGCATGCCGACGCAGCGGGCTCCCCAGGCCGACGCCAGCTCGATCGCCAGCCCCGCGGCCGCGTCGGAATGCTCCGAGTTGTCCAGCGGTACATACACAGTGGAGTAGCCGCCGATGCCTGCCATCGTGTCCTCGATGTCGCTCCCCGGCGCCGGTCGGCGCCTCCCTCCGCGCCCGATGCGGTGCGCGAAGCAATTGTAGGAACATAAGCCCTATGGGTGCGTTCCCGATGGGCCGGAGGACCTAAGTGTGGCGAACTCTGCACATGCGTCTGATCACCTGATAACCCCGAACGCACCGGGACCTGAGGACGCGCGCTGCCCCTTCCCCCACGGCGAGGCCGGCCCGACCCATGCTGGAACGGTGGGGTCGCCGCATCCGGCGGTCGCCCACGGCATCATCGACCGGGACGCCGCGGCGTGCCCCGTGGCCGGCCCCGGGCTGGCACACCCGGCGCCGGGCCCCGCCGCCGAGCCCTCGGCCCCGGAGCCGGCCGGCAGCCCGCAGTGGACCCCCGACGCCGAGGCCCTGGTCAGGGAGCGCGCCGAGATCTGGTCACACGGTGACGCCGCGCGCGGCGAGGACCTGGCTCGCGGTGTCGCCGAAGAGCGGGCGGCCGGGCGCCAGGCGGAGATCACCGCCCTCTTCCTCCGCACCCTCGGCAAGAAGCTGGGCTACGGCCATCCGCTCAGTGAGAAGGGCGAGGAGCTGCGCTTCACCTGGACGCCGGAGGCGGAGGCGCGGCTCGCCGACGTCCCCGAGTTCTGCCGCGAGCTGACCCGCTGGCGGGTGGAGTGGACGGCCCACAAGCTGGACCTCGGCACCACCATCACCCCGCACGAGATGGAGGTCAAGTTCGAGCTGTGGGGACGCGTCTCCCACGCCATCGAGGGGCGCGAGCGCGACGGGCTTCCCTGGAGCGACTCCGCGCTCGAGCGCTTCTCGCGGGTGCCCGAGTTCGTGCGCGGCCAGGTCCTGGAGGCGATCGAGGGCAACGCGCGCACCCTCGGGGCGACCGAGGTCGACGACTCCGTGGTCGACCTGGTCATCGAGCGCTGGATCACGACCGGCGACTTCCACGAGGGGATGTACGGCTTCCGCTGAGGTGGGCGCCCGGCCCTGAGCCGGGCCGGCGGTCCCCCGACCGGCTACCGGCGAAAGCCGGTGACGTCGAGGCCCCAGCGGGCCGTGGTCGAGTTCGCCCGGCTCCAGGGTGATCAGGTCGGTGCCGCTCCGGAAGGCGTCGGGGGGGCAGGTCATGGGCTCCACCGCGATGCCACGGCGGCGCCTCTCGGGCGGCAGGACATCGCCGGTGAAGACCAGCACCCAGGGGTGGGCCTGGTCGAGCCAGAGCATGAGCCGCCGGCCGTCCGGGCCTTCGAGGGAGACCCGGGCGAGACCGTCCGGGTCGCGCGCGAGGTCGGTGAAGGCGGTGTCAAGGCGGATGTCCCCACAGGGGCGGGGCTGCCGGAAGTCGAACCGGGTGCCGCCGACCGCGGCCCGGCCGGTGGGCAGGTTCCGATCGTCGGAGAGGAGCACGGTGGAGGCGGGGAGGCCGAGCCGGCAGCTGTCGACGACCGGCGTCCCCACGGTCAGGTAGGGGTGGGCACCCGCCCCGAACGGCGCGGACGCGGTCCCGGCATTGGTCGCCGCGACGGTCACACCGAGCCCCGTGTCTCCCAGCTCGAAGGTGAGCGCGAGGTCGAGCGAGAAGGGGTAGCCGTCACCGGGGGTGAGGCGGTGGCGCATCACCAGCCGGGAGGCGGAGGTCGGCTCCGCCGTCCACCTCGCCCAGCGGACCAGCCCGTGGATGGCGTTGCCGAGCTCGGGCTCATCGATGGGCAGCTGATGGACCGCGCCCCCCCAGCGGTAGCGGCCGTCCCCCACCCGCCCGGGCCAGGGCATCATCATCTGACCCATGCCGTAGGAGGCCGGCTCCGACTCGTCGAAGCCGAGGATCACCGGCTGCCCCCCGACCCGGTAGGAGCGCAGCGTGGCGCCGACCTCGGTGACGACAACCTCCTGGTCGTCGTGAACGAGCCGGAACTGCTGCCCGC
Source organism: uncultured Chloroflexia bacterium (assembly GCA_963803165.1). GTDB lineage: Bacteria > Chloroflexota > Dormibacteria > Aeolococcales > Aeolococcaceae > Changshengia. Next base: position 250,418 of record CAWDLK010000004.1, read on the forward strand.
TGGGCGGGGTGGGGGCGGCCGGGGCCGCCGCTCCGACTCGGGTATCGTCAGCGTCAGCCGGCGCCACCACCGCCTCCCTCCGTCGTCGGGTCGGCGGTGCCTCGCACATGAACGCTGCAAGCGTGACAGATCAGTGGAAGCGTTTGCAGCCGCGGAGAGGGGGGTCAGCGCACGACCCGACGGCCGCTACCGCCGGCGGTCGGCGGTGCCGTCCCCGCCGTTGCGCAGGATCTCCCCGATGTCGGCGAGCCCCCGGCGGGAACCGGAGGCGGGCTTGGTCCGGTGAGCGAGCACCATCGGCGCCACCCGCTCGATGTCGTCGAGGGTGACCCGCTCCCTCCCCTCGTGCGCGGCGACCGCCTGGGCCGCCTTGCGGGTGACCAGGTCCGACCGGTGACCGTCCACCTCCAGCTCGATCCCGAGATGGGCGATGGAGACCAGGATCTGGTGGTCGACCGCCACGTCGCCGAGCGAGACGATGGCCCGGCGGATCCGCTCCGCCTCGGCGTGCTCCTCCGGCTCCCAGGTCGCGGCGAAGGCCTCGGGATCATCCTCGAAGGCCTCCCGGCGCTCGACGATCTCGACCCGCTGGCGGACGTCGCGGATCCCCTCGACGTCGACGCACAGCCCGAAGCGGTCGAGGAGCTGAGGCCGCAGCTCGCCCTCCTCGGGGTTCATGGTCCCGACCAGGATGAAGCGGGCCGGGTGCGACACCGACACCCCCTCGCGCTCGACGGTGTTGGTCCCCATTGCGGCGGCGTCGAGAAGAACGTCGACGATGTGATCGTCGAGCAGATTGACCTCGTCGACATAGAGGATGTTGCGGTTGGCCTCGGCGAGCACCCCGGGCTCGAACTCCTTCTCCCCCTTCTTGATGGCGGCCTCGATGTCGATCGAGCCGACCACCCTGTCCTCGGAGGCGTTGATGGGCAGCTCGACCACCCGCATCTGGCGGGTGGCCCGGGGCAGCTCCTCGCCGCGCCGCAGCCGCTCCGCGCATTCGTCGCAGCGCGGGCCGGAGCTGTCCGGGGGACAGCCGAACCGGCAGTCGGCGACCACCTCCAGCTCGGGCAGGAGGCGGGCCAGGGCGCGCACTGCGGTCGACTTGGCGGTCCCCTTCTCACCGCGGATGAGCACGCCCCCGATTGCGGGGTTGATGGCGTTGAGCACCAGTGCCTGCTTCATCGGCTCCTGGCCGACGATCGCGGTGAAGGGGAAGATGCTGCGACCGCCCTGCATCGCGCCATTGTCGCAGAGCCCCTCCCCCCCACTACCATCCGGGTGGTGGACGATGTCCCCCGCATCGTCGTGCTGATCAAGGAGCCCGGCACGGCGAAGACCCAACTCGCCGCGGCCCTGCCCGCGATGGAGCGCTTGCGCCTCGCCGAGGAGTGCGCCCGGCGGGCGCTCGCCGCGGCCCAGGAGGTCGCTCCCACCCTGGCCGTCTGCGGCGGCCCGGAGGCGGCACGCCTCGCCCGCCGCACCGGGGCCGAGGTGCTGGTCGAGGATCGACCCGAGGGGCAGAACCAGGCCGCGGCCCTCGGACTCGCGGCGCTGGCGGCGAGGGGCGGGAAGGGGTGCCTGGTGCTCAGCTCCGATCTCCCGCTGGTCGACGGGGAGAGCCTGCGCCGGCTGCTGGAGCGTGCCGGATCGGTGGAGGGCCCGGTCGCCGTGGCCGCGCCGGCGCTCGGTCGCGAGGGGACCAACGCCCTCTACCTGCGGCCGCTCGGCGGCTTCGACCTCCAGTTCGGCGAGGCGTCGCTCCCCCGCTTCGCCGCGGAGGCGCGGCGACGTGGCCGCGAGTTCCTCCTGCACGAGGAGCCCGCGCTCGCGCTCGACCTCGACGAGCCTGACGACCTGGCCACCCTGGAGCGGTGGCGCGATGAACGGGGAGGGACGGGGTGACCGGCGGAGCGCCCACCGGGGACGGCACGCCGCCGCGGTGGGCCGGCCTGGAGCTGCGGCCGATCGGGGGCCTGCCCGAGATCGCCCCGGGCGACGACCTGGGCAGGCTCATCGCCGAGCGGGCCGGGCCGCTCCGCTCCGGCGACGTGGTGGTGGTGGCGCAGAAGGTGGTCTCCAAGGCGGAGGGACGGCTGCGCAGCCTGCAGAGCGTCGCGGTCGGCGTGCACGCGCGCGAGCTGGCCGAGCGCCTGCACGCCGATCCCCGGATGGTGCAGGTCGTCCTCGACGAGAGCGTCCGGGTGGTCCGCGACGACCGGGTTCTGATCGTCGAGACCCGCCACGGCTTCGTCTGCGCCAACGCGGGGGTCGACCGCTCCAACGTCCCGGGGACCGAGCAGGTCTGCCTGCTGCCGGAGGACTGCGACCGGAGCGCGGAGGTCCTGCGCCGACGCCTCACCGAGCTGACCCGAGCCGAGGTCGGGGTGGTGATCAGCGACACCTTCGGCCGGCCGTGGCGGCTCGGGCTCTGCAACGTCGCCCTCGGGGTTGCCGGGATGCCGGCCACCGTCGACTACCGCGGCAGCGCGGACGACTTCGGGATGCCCCTCCACGCCACCGTGGTCGCGGTCGCCGACGAGGTCGCCTCGGCCGCGGAGCTGGTCATGGGCAAGACCCGGCGCATCCCGGCCGTGGTGGTCAGCGGTCTCAGCCTGGAGGATGCCGGCGGCAGCGGGCGCGAGCTGGTGCGCCCCGCCGACCTGGACCTGTTTCGATGACCCGGGTGGCCATCCTGGCCGGGGGCACCGGGGCGGCCCGTCTGGCCTGCGGCCTGGCGCGCGCACTGCCCGCCGGCGAGCTCAGCGTGATCACCAACACCGCCGATGACGACGAGCTCTGGGGACTGCTGGTCTGCCCGGACACCGACGCCGTCCTGTACCGCCTGGCCAGCATCTTCAACGACGACGCCGGCTTCGGGGTGCGCGACGAGACCTTCCACGCCCTGGAGATGCTGGGCCGGCTCGGCGAGCCCACCTGGTTCGGTCTGGGCGACCGGGACATCGGCCTCCACCTGCTGCGCGGGGCGCTGCGCGCCCGCGGTCTGACCCTCAGCGAGGCCGTTGCCGAGATCGCCCGGCGGCTGGGGCTGGCGACCGCGGTGATCCCGATGAGCGACGACCCGGTGCGCACCCGGGTCGCCACCGACGCGGGCGAGCTGAGCTTCCAGGAGTGGTTCGTCGGCCGTCGCTGCGAGCCGGCGGTGCGCGGGCTGCGCCTCGCCGGTGTCGAGCGGGCGGCGCCGGCCCCCGCCGCCGTGGCGGCCGTCAGGGAGGCGGAGCTGGTCATCATCGGCCCCTCCAACCCGCTGCTCAGCATCGACCCCATCTGCGCACTGCTCGCGCCCCACCTGGAGCGGAAGCGGGTGGTCGCCGTCTCGCCGATCGTCGGCGGGCGCGCCCTCAAGGGCCCGACCGCGACCCTGATGGCGCAGCTCGGCGAGGACCCGACGGCGCTCGGGATCGCACGCCACTACGCGTCGCTGGCCGCCGATCTCGTGCTCGACGACGCCGACTCCGGGCTGGTCGCCGCCGTCGCCGCCCTGGGCGTGCGCGCCCACGTCATGGACACCGTGATGTCCGGTCCCGACGGCGAGCTGCGCCTCGCGGCTGAGCTGCTGCGGATGCTGGGGGCGGCCGCCGGCTGAGGCCGGGATCACCCGGGCAGGCTGGCTCCGGTGAGCGCCGCACAGCGCTCGAGGAAGGCCTTCTGGAGCCGCTCGTCGTACGCGGCGGCGTTGGCCGGGCGCTGGCGGCGTCGCCAGAAGTATCGGCCGCTGACCGCCGCCTCCGGTTCTTCGCTCACCGCCAGCCAGATCGGGGTGTCGGCGCCGAGCGGCAGTGGATCGGGTGCACCCGGCCCGCCCATCCGGGTCCTGATCCAGCCCGGATCGACGGCGTTGGCGCGCGCCTGCGGCCAGTGCCGGGCCACCGCAAGGGCGAGCACGACGTCACCGAGCTTGGAGTCCGAGTAGGCCTGCATGCCGTCCCACGCTCCCCGCTCGTGCTGCAGGTCGTCGAGGTCGACCACCCCCTGAGCCTGCAGCCCGGAGGTGAGGTAGACGAGCCGGGCGGGTGGCTCCATCAGCGCGGTGAGAAGATACGGGGCGAGCACGTTGACCTGGAAGATGAGCTCCAGGCCGTCGACCGTCGTCTCCCGCCGCGGTGCGCCGCCACCCACGCCGGCGTTGTGGATGACCGCGTCGAAGGGGCCGGCACGCCCTGCCGCCCCAGCGAGGGCCCGGGTCTCCTCGAGGGAGGCGAGATCTCCCACCACGACCGCGTCGGCTCCAGGGACGGCGGCCCGGGCCTGCGCGGCACGCGCCTCATTGCGGGCGTGGGCCACGACCCGGTGGCCCAGCCGCACCAGGGTCCGCGCGGTCTCCCGGCCGATGCCGTCGCTGGAGCCGGTCACCAGCACGCTGCTCATCGGGTGCGCAGCGTCCTCTCCACCCCGGCGACGATCGCGCCCTGCGAGAGATCGAAGAGGCCAAGGTACTCACCCCCGCTCCGCTCGGCGAGGTCGAGGCAGGCGTTGAAGCCGAACCCCCCGAAGAGCGCGTGGGGAGCCAGCACCCCGACCCCGGGGAGCGCCGGACCGGTGGTGTCCCTCGCCGAGTTGATGACCAGGGTGCGGATCCGCTCGCTGCCGATCTGCTCCGCGACGCGCTGCGCCTCGACCAGCGGTTCCTCGCCGAAGAGCGAGATGTTGCCGCGGCCGTCGGAGATCAGCACGATGAGCGGGTAGACGTTGGCGTCCCGGAGCCGCTCCGTGCGCACCAGCTTGAGGCCGGCGACCAACCCGTGGGTCAGCGGCGTCGTCCCCCCGACGGTGAGCCGCTGCAGCCGGGACTCGGCGAGGTCGACGCTGTTGGTCGGGCTCAGCGCGACCCGCGCGGTGCGTCCCGAGAAGACGACCAGGGCCACCTTGTCGCGGCGGATGTAGGCGTCGCGGAGCAGGGAGAGCACCGCCCCTTTGGTCGCCTGCATCCGCTGCTCCGCGTCCATCGAGGCGCTGGCGTCGACGACGAAGACGATGAGGGTCCCGGTCCGCCGCCGCCGGACCTTCTGGCGGAGATCCTGGCGCTCGAGCCGCAGCGCCGGTCCACCGGCCGCCCCCTCGGCGCGCCTCCGATGCTGATGCGGAGCGGCCGCCCGGAGGGTCGCGTCGAAGGCCACGTCCGTGGTGCGCTCGGTCCGCACCGCCCGGACGTAGCGGCCACGCTTGTCCCGCGACTCGGAGCTGGAGCGCTTGCCGGTGGCGATGCGCGACTTGCGGTCGCGGGGGAGCTTGATCGACCGCACCGGGAAGAGCTCGCCCTCGAAGAGCTGGTCCGCCCCCACCCGGGTCGTCTCCGGACCGGCGGACTCCGTGCCCGAGCGGTCCGCCGCCCGTTCCCCGCTCTGCGGGTCCTCCTCGGCGCCGGTCTCGTCGGCCTGCTGGGGCTCGCCGTCCACCACCGCCGCCTGCTCGCGGGCCTCCTCGGCCAGCTCCTGCAGGCGGTCGCGCTGCTGCTCGGCGACCTTGGCGGCGTTCCCGGCGCCCGGAGCGGGGTGCTCGCAGCGGCGGTGGCGGAGGGCCAGATCCGAGGCGGCCATGATGTCCTCGACGGTGACGAGCAGGGACTGGGTGGGAGGGGCTCCGAGCTCGGCGCTGGTTCCCCGATCCACCACCGCCTCGGCCTCGCGCAGAGCGCACAGGGTCTGGGCGGTGCGGCTGACCACGATGTCGGCACGATGGCCCAGGGCCCCGGCGTCGATGCACGCGAGAGCGATGAACCAGCGCATCTCGGCCGCGATGTCGACGAGCGGCAGCAGCTCCTGAGCCTTGACGATGATGGCCCGGAGCCGCTCCTCCTGCTCCTCGCTCGAGCCGCGCTGGATCGCCGGGTCGATCTGCTGGGCGATGTCCCGCTCCATGACGGCGACCCGGTCCGCGACCGAGCGCAGCCCGGTCACGTCGACGCAGAGACCGAAGCGGTCGAGGAGCTGCGGCCGCAGCTCCCCCTCCTCCGGGTTCATGGTCCCGACCAGGATGAAGCGCGACGGGTGGACCACCGACATGCCCTCGCGCTCGACGATGTTGACCCCCATGGCGGCCGCGTCGAGGAGGACGTCGACCAGATGGTCGTCGAGCAGGTTGACCTCGTCGACGTAGAGGAGGTTGCGGTTGGCATCGGCGAGGATCCCGGGCTCGAAGCTGCGCTCCCCCGCCTTGATGGCGCGCTCGATGTCGATGGTGCCCACCACCCGGTCCTCGGAGGCGTTGATGGGCAGCTCGACCACGCGCATCGGGCGGCTCACCCGGAGCAGGTGCTCGCCGGCGAGCTGGCGGGCCCGGCACTCGTCGCAGAGCAGGTCACCACTCGAGGGGCTGCACGAGAAGCGGCAGCCGGCGACGGCCTCGATGTCGGGGAGCAGCCCGGCGAGGGCCCGCACCGCGGTGGACTTGGCGGTGCCGCGCTCGCCCCGGATCAGCACACCGCCGATCGCCGGGTTGACGGCGTTGAGGACCAGGGCCGTCTTCATCTGGTCCTGGCCGACCAGGGCGGTGAACGGGAGGACCTCGGGATTCGCCATCCGGCCGATTGTCGCAAGGACGGAGGGGGGCGGCCCTCAGCAGCTCCGGAGCTGGTAGAGGTAGTCGGCCTGAGGCGTGACCATGGTGAGGCTCGACTGGCCGTCGACGAAGAAGCTCCAGTCGCCGGTGTGGTCGATCTCGACCCCTCCGGCCGGCGACGGCTGATAGGCGAGACGGCTGGCCTGGACGTACTCCTTGCCCCCGAGGCTGATCGCAGCCGGTGCCTGGCTGGGATCGGGGGCTCCGGCGGCGCAGCTCCCCGCCTGGGAGGAGTTGAGGAGGCTGAGGCTCCCCGGGTCGGGGTGGCCCGCCCGCCAGGGGGGAGGGGCGGCCGAGCTGCCGCAGGCGGCGAGGAGCAGCAGGCCCACCGCTGCCGCCAGCGGCGAGACCCTCATTGCGGCGGCGGCGGGGCGGCGGGAACCAGGTCGGCGGCGATCGCGGCGCGCTGCTCGTCGCTCAGCTCGGTGGTCGCCGAGTAGCGCGGATGGGTCGCGCGGAGCAGGACCCGTGCTCCCTCGGCCCAGGCCTCCCTCTGGCTCGGGGTGAGGGCAAACCGGAGGTAGGCGACCGGTGCCGCCCCCTCGGCCGCGGCGCCGTGGGGCAGGACCGACGCCGGGACACGGTCTCCGTCGATCTCCAGGTGGACGCTCTCGCCCAGGCCGTCGAGGTCGGCGAGGGCCGCGGTCAGCTCGGCGGCGTCGGTGACCTCGAGGAAGAGGCTGGCGGCGAGCCCACCCTCGGGCGGGAGGAGCAGAGCGAAGCCGCCCGCCTCGGCAGACACCCGCGCCAGGTCCTCGGCCCGCTCGGCTCGGAGGGCCTCCTCGGCCGCGGCGAGCAGGGTCGCACGGCTCTCGAAGACCACGCTGACGAGATCGCCGAGGTCGACGCGCCGGCGCCGGCGCGACTCGACCGCGGCGCTCCGGGCCTCGCCACGCACGGCCTCGTAGGCGGGGCCGACGCGCAACTCCCGCGGATCGATGCTCACCGCACGCCCCCACGCTGCCGGCACGCGGCCGGCCTCGCCCCCTTGCGCTGCACCTTGCCCTCCGTACTCGGGAATCCCCGCCGCAGCATAGCCGGGCGAGAGGTCAGCCCACCGAGCGGTCGCGTCGATCCGGACCGCGCCCGTCATGCCGCCGCGGTCGCCCCGTCAGCCTCCCATCCCTCGACCTCCCGGAAGGAGAAGTGGGAGCGCGCGGTGAGGATCAGGTGATCGAGCAGCGGCAGGCCGAGCAGCCGGGCGGCATCCCGGAGGGCGGCGGTGACCAGCCGGTCCGCCCGGCTCGGGGTCACCTCCCCGCTGGGATGGTTGTGGGCCACGATGAGCGCCGCGGCCCCGGCCCGGAGCGCGGGGGCCAGCACGTCGCGGGGAAGCAGGCGGGCGCTGTTGAGGGAGCCGGCGACGACGGGCTCGACGCTGATCAGCCGGTGGCGGGCGTCGAGGAAGAGCGCCCAGACCTCCTCCCTGGCGAGGTTGCGCAGCCCCTGGAGCAGGTGCAGCGCCGCACCTGGCGTGGTCACCGCCGGGCGCTCGTCCGGATACCACCGCTCGGCCAGCTCCCAGAGGGCCGCCAGCCGGATGGCCTCCCGAGGCGGGACGCGATGGTCCCGGACCAGCCCGCTGGCGCCGAGCGCCCGGCGCTCCCAGAAGGGCAGCCGCGCCAGCCGCCCGGCGGTGGCCAGCAGGGCCGCGGGCGGCTCGGCGCCGCCGAGGACCTGGGCGATCAGCTCGTCCTCGGGGCGGCTGCCCAGGCCGGCGTCGAGATGGCGGAGCAGCGCCTGGGTGCCGCGATCGTTGTCCACGAGCCCGGAGTGTAACTGAATCGTGTATTTGCGTGCAACTAGGTTGGAAAGGAGGCAAGGAAGAAGCCCGTGACCCGCTCCACGTAGGCGGCCCGGTCGGCGAAGTAGGCGAGCACGTGACCGACCCCGGGGAGCACCCAGAGCTCCGCGGGCTCTCCGGCCGCGGCGAGGAGCCGGCGCGCGTGCTCCACCGGGACGGCGGCGTCCGCGCCGCCGTGGATGAGGAGGAGGGGACGCGGTGCGATCCGGCCGACCTCCGCGACCGGGCGGAAGTCGTGGAGGCGGGCTCCGGTGCGGCCCGCCATGGCGGTCATCACCGGGATCATCACCGCGCCCGGCATGGGCACACGCCGGCGAGCACGCTCCATCAGCAGGTCCACCGGGTCGGCGAAGGCGCTGTCGGCACAGACGGCACGCACCCTCGGGTCCCCGGCGGCGACGCTGATCGAGATCGCCCCGCCCATCGAGTACCCGAGCAGGCCGATGGGCACCTCGCCGAGCCGCAGCTGGATGGCGTCGAGCACGGCCATCAGGTCGCGCTGCTCGAGGGCTCCGAGGGTGTGCGGCGCGCGGTCGCTCCCCTTGGTCCCACGCCACCCGTAGGCGACCACCGAGAACCCGACCCGGCTCAGGGCGGAGGCGATGCCCATGACGTCGCTGATGTCACCGCGATAGCCTCCGCTCACGACCACGACGGCATCCCGCGGGCCGGGAAGGTACCAGGCGAGCAGCCGCAGCCCGTCCTCGGTGCGGACCTCCATCTCCTCATAGGGGAGGGCGAAGTCCGCGGGGGTCAGTCGGGGCAGGTCCCGGACCCCGAGGGGGAGTGGGCCGAAGATGCGCCAGTAGAGGAGTGCGCACGCCCCCAACCAGCCGGCCGCCGCGATGGCCGCGACGTCGCCGACGACCCGCCGGGACCTCACCGGTAGATCAGCTCCACGACGACGAAGACGATGATCAGCACGGCGGCGAGGCCGCCCACCGCCGCCCAGCCCGAGCCGAGGGTGAGCAGGTCGCGCACCCGGCCGGCGGGCTCGGCCGCCGGCTGATCCCCACCTCCGGCCGGCTGGTCGCGATCTGCCCCGGCCCGGACGACCACGATCTCGATCCTCCCCTCGGCGTCCTCCGGGATGTCCACCGGGGTGACCAGGACCGGGAGGCGGGCTGCGCTGCGACGAGGCCGGTGGAGGCGCGCGTCGGCGCTGTGGCGGGAGCGCTCGGGGAGGGTGACCGAGTCCATCGACGAGGCCGGGATGGCGGCTCCCGACACCTCCTGGATGGCCGCGAAGTCGGCGTCCTCGAGCTCCTCATCCCCCTCGCTCTCCCCGGCATCCTCCGATGCCCCGGCGTCCTCGAGCTCAGCGGCGTCGTCGGGCTCAGCGGCGTCCTCGAGCTCGGCGGCGTCCTCCGGCTCAGCGGCGTCGTCGGCCTCGGCGGCGTCCTCGCGCTCCTCGGCGTCCCCGGGCTGGTCAGCTTCGCCCTGCGGATCCACCCGCTCGCACCCGCCGGCGCCCGACCCGGCTCCGGCCTCCGGGGTGTCGTCGCCCGATGCCCGGGGTTCCTGGGACGCTCCGCCCTCGACAGGGTCGGGGGCGACCGCCGCCGACCCCGGGTCCCCGCGCCCGCCAGCCTCCGCCGGCATGACCTCGCTCGACACCGGGTGCCTCAGACCCGGAGCGGCGGCGGCATCGGGCCGACCCGTCCGATGATCTCCTGCGCCAGGCCGCGATAGGCGTGGGACACCTCCGAGCTCCGCGCGTAGGCGGTGATCGGTGCCCCGGCCATGGCCGTCTCCTGCAGCTTCACGGTCACCTTGATCACGGTATCGAAGACGTGCAGGCCCGGGATCTCCCGGAGCCCCTCGAGCATCTGCTGGCTGAAGCGGGTGCGCGGGTTGACGAAGGTGGGGAGCAGCCCGAGCATCCTCAGCTCGGGGTTGAGCCGCTCACGGGCGGCGTGATAGGTGCGAAGCACCTCCTTGAGCCCCTTCATCGCGTATCCCGACATCTGCAGCGGGACCAGGATCCAGGTGGTGGCCCCGAGTGCGCTGATGGTGTGAAAGCCGAAGTTGGGCGGGGTGTCGAAGAGCACCACGTCGTAGCGCTCGATCCCGGCCCCCCGGGCCAGGCCCTCGCGCAGGCGCAGCTCACGGCCGACCGTGGTCGCCATCGCCGCCTCCACGGCGCTCAGGTCAGGGCTCGCCGGGATCAACCAGATCCGCTCCCACTCGGTGGCGTAGGTGACCGCCTCCGGGCTGGTCCCGGGGTTGACCAGGAGGTTGGCGACCGTCCCCTGCAGCTGGTACGGGTTGAGCCCCAGGCCCGAGGTCAGGTTCGACTGGGGGTCGACGTCGATGGCGAGCACCCGGTGACCGAGCTCGCTGAACGCGCCCGCCAGGGCGGCGCAGGTCGTCGTCTTCCCCACCCCTCCCTTGCCTGAGACGCACGCGATGGAGATGGCCACGAGGGGCAGCTCACCGCCGGCGCGGTCCGGGCGGCGGCGGGAGAGGCGGCGTGGCCTGCCAGACCCGATTGAGAGAGGCCTGGACCGAGGCGACGTGCCAGAGGCCGCCGACGACCGGGATGAGCAGGATGCCGGCGCGACGGACTGGGCGGATCTGGCGATCGGATCGGAAGCCGACCCGCTCCTGGACCAGCCGCATCCGCTCGAGGGTCATCACCAGCGCCACCGCCGAGGTCGGCAGCAGCAGGACCAGGTACGGGACCGCGATGAGCCCGCAGAGGAGGAGGTAAGCCCAGGGGACGGTGACCCCCAGGGCCGAGGGGCCCGAGGCGAAGCGAGGCAGGCTGAGCCCGAGGCGCAGGACGTGGGCCAGCACCAGACCGGCCCCGGCGAGGGTGGTGAGCAGGCCGATCACCCAGGCGAGGGCCACGCCCAGGGCCGACACCCGCGGGCGCACCTCGAGGCGGGCGTCGAAGTCGGACATCTCGCGATTGACGCGGGCGTGCCAGCCCACGGTGTAGGCACCGAGTGTGAGCACCGAGATCGCCACCACCGCGGCGGGGTGGCGAGGCTCTCCCGACGGCCCGAGGGAGGGCACGGTCAGCAGCTGGACCGCCGGAGACCGCCCCACGCGCACCGCCCCGAGCGTGGGCGGCGCCGGAGGCGGAGGCGGGAACCCGGCGGGTGGGTTCTCGGCCGCGCCCGCGGACGGAGCATCAGGCACGGGGCCGTTGGGGGTGGGGGCGGCCCCGCTCGCCGGAGCGGTGAAGCTCCAGGAGGGCACGCCGCGCACGGACGCCGACGGCTCGCGATCGAGCGCCGGCGCGGTGCTGGCAGCCGGCCCGGCCGCGGGGCGCGAGGCGTCCGCGGGCACCGGTGCCGCGGTGGTGGACGGAGCACGAGCGGTGGCCACGCCCGCCTGCTCTCCCGGTTCCTCGGAGGGATCGGAAGTGGCCGGCCCGACCCCCATCTGCTCGGCCTCAGCCATGGGTGTTCTCCTCGATCCTGGTGAGACGTTGGTCGCGGTGGCTCCGGGTACTGGATTCGAACCAGTGACCTTGCGGTTAACAGCCGCCTGCTCTACCGCTGAGCTAACCCGGAACGGATCGAATCGGGATTATAGGGTCGGAATGCGTCGCCGGCTCAGATCAGCCGGCGGAGGCGGCTCGCAACCGGGGGAGCTCCGGCGACGGCGGGCCCGCCGGACGAGCGGTGTCGAGCCCTACTCCAGGTAGTCCTTGAGCTTCTTGCTGCGCGACGGATGACGCAGCTTGCGCAGCGCCTTGGCCTCGATCTGACGGATGCGCTCGCGGGTGACGCCGAAACGCTTGCCCACCTCCTCGAGCGTCCGCTGATGGCCGTCGATGAGCCCGAACCGGAGCTGGAGCACACGGCGTTCGCGGGGGGTGAGGGTGTCGAGGATGTCCTCCACCTCGGTGCGCAGCATGGTCAGCGAGGCCGCGTCGCTGGGCGCGGTCGCCTCCTTGTCCTCGACGAAGTCACCGAGGTGGGAGTCCTCCTCCTCGCCGATGGGAGTCTCCAGCGAGACCGGGTCCTGGGAGACCTTGGTGATCTCCCGGACCTTCTCGGGGGTGATACCCATCTCCTCGGCGATCTCCTCGTCGGCGGGTTCGCGACCCAGCTCCTGGAGCAGGCGGCGGGAGACCCGGACCAGCTTGTTGATCGTCTCCACCATGTGCACCGGGATGCGGATGGTGCGGGCCTGGTCGGCGATGGCCCGGGTGATCGCCTGCCGGATCCACCAGGTGGCGTAGGTGGAGAACTTGAAGCCCTTGTGGTAGTCGAACTTCTCGACCGCCCGAATCAGGCCCATGTTGCCCTCTTGGATGAGGTCCAGGAAGGACATGCCCCTGCCGATGTACTTCTTGGCAATGCTGACCACAAGTCGGAGGTTGGCCTCGGTGAGGGCGTTCTTGGCGTCCTCGTCACCCTGCTCGATGAGCTTGGCGTACTCCACCTCCTGCTCGGCGCGGAGCAGGGCGACGCGGCCGATCTCCTTGAGGTACATGCGCACCGGGTCGTCGAGCGACACCGAGTCGATGGCCTCGGCGGTGGCCACCAGCTCCTCGTCGTCCTCCACGACCTCGAAGTCCTTGTCGCCGTCGGTGACCTCGATCCCCATCTCGCGGAAGGAATGGAAGATGCGCTCCAGATGATCCGGCTCGACGTCGATCTCGGGGAAGGCGGCCAGCACGTCGTCCGGCGTGAGGTAGCCCGCCTCCTTGCCGCGCACGATCAGCTGCTCGGCGGCCACCACCAGCGGGTCGGGCGCGAGCACGCCGGAGGCCGATCCGCCAGTGGCGCGAGGAGCCACCACCGGCGGCAGCGTCCCCGACCCTCCCAGGGCGGGGTCGGCCAAGTCGTCGGAGGGCTTGGCGGAGGTGGTCACAGCAGAGGTCTTCTTCACCGATGGCGTTGCGGAAGGAGGTTGTTCGACGGATGTCGCCGCCGTGCCGGGGGTCGTCCTCGGGGCGGTGCTGACCGCGGCGGCGGTCCGATCAGCAGAGATCCCCGTGGCGGAGATCGGAGGTGGATGCTCGTCACCCCCCGACGCCGCGGGGGCCGGTACCCGAGCCCCTGCTGCGACCGCGGCGCGGCCGATGGCAGGCACCGCGATGCGCACGGCGCCGGGCGACGCCCCTGATTGTGCCCTTTTCGGGGTCGCGGGAGACGCGACCGGCGTGGGGGAGCGCGCCGGGCGCGTGCTCACCGTGCCGGCGAGAGCCCGGGGGGGCGCGGGTTCCCGCTTGACGGCCCGGGCCGGCGCTCGCTGCGGGGCGGCGGCAGGACGTGGAGCCGACCGTCGCACGGACGGCTGGGCAGCGGAACGCGGCGAGGATGCGCGGGACGCGGCCGCGCGCCCGGACGAGGTCCGCGGCGCGGACGGCGTGCGGGAGGCGGTGGTGCGGGAGCTCGTGGCCCGGGACGGGGCGGCCCGGGGGGCCGCCGTCCGAGACGATGCCCGAGAGGTCCCCGACCGAGAGGTGGTCGCCGCCCGAGAGGTGGTCGCCGTCCGGGAGGTGGACACGCGGGCCCCGCCCCGGGTGGCGCCCGGGCGGGCGGTCGAGCGGGTCGCCGTCTTCTTCGACGAGGCAGGAGCGGCCTTGGCCCGCGACGACGGGGACGGCCGAGCGGTGACCGCCCGTCCGGCACCCCGTGCCGGAGCCGACCGCGGGCGCGCCGCTCCTGCCGCCGGCGGCTTGGCCGCGGCGGCTCGGGTGGTGGCCGGGCGAGCCCGTGCCGCGGCGCCCTTCACGGCTCTGGGCGCGGAGGCGCGCCCCGCCGGTGCCCGCGATGCGGACGACCGGGGCGCCGTTGCCCGGGCAGCGGCCGCCCCGCGCGCCGGAGAGCGCGAGCTGGGGGCGGCGGCGGTCCGCGAGCGGGAGGCTGTCGCCTTGGGCGGGGCCGGACGGCGCGCGGGGGCCGCGGCTCTGCTCGAGGCCGGCTTGGGCTTGGCCGCCACCGCGCGCGGGGCCTGCCGATTCGAGGCGTTCGCCCCCTTTGCCGGCTTCTTCGCCACCGGCTTCTTGACCACCGGTTTCCTGGCCGCCTTGGTCTTGGTTGCCATCAGGCCTCCGTTACGCCCCGGACCCTGGGGCTGCCGCCCCGTCCCAGCGGGGACGCGACCCCCACCCCCTCAGAGTATCAACGGCCCGGCGTCCTGGCAGCTTGACGGGTGGGCAGGGGTCCGTGCCGCCTCGGGCATCATCCCGGAGGCCGGCGCTCCTCCGCGTGGAGCTCGCGGAGCCGCGCCGCCACCCGCTCGTCCCGTTCGGGGTCCAGATCGCCGGGAACGGCGAGCAACGCGTCGGTGTCGCGGCGGGCGCGCCGCCGAAGCGCGGTGAGCCGGACCTTCTCGACGCAGTCGGCCATGGCGCGCTCGAGGGCGACGGGGTCGGGGCCCAGCTCCGGGAGATCCCTGCTGGTGAGCCTCGCCGCCATCCTCCTGTCGAAGGGCTCGAGGGCGTCCAGGAAGAGCGTGGCACCGTTCGGGACCGCCGCGGCCGCCTCGAGGATGTGCCGAACGGCCGGGCTCTCCAGATCATCCGGGTCGAGGCCCATCTCGTCGACCATGACCCGCGCCAGATCGGGTCGCTGGACGGCGTAGGTGGCCAGGAACTCCTCCCATGACGGCGGAGGATGCCCCGCATCCCCCTCGTCGAAACCGGGGGCCGCCGCCTCGGTCGGGGTCGCGGAGGGGGGCGGGGCACCCGCCGGGGGACGGGTCCGGGTCAGGCCGGCGGCACGTTCCTGGGTGAGCGCCGAGGCCACCAGCGAGGACGCGCGCACCTCCAGCATCTGGGCCCCCTCACCGGCGTAGAGCTCGCGCGTGCCCTCGTCGGGGATGCGGCGGAGCAGCGCCGCCACGCTCTCGGCCGCCCGCCGGCGCTCGTCGACCCCCACGCCGACCCCGGCCGTCCTCCAGCGGAGCAGGACGTGCCACTCGGGCTCCGCCCCGCCGACGATCGCCGCAAAGCCGGCGGGGTCGGTGCGGACCATCTCGTCCGGGTCCTTGAACGGCGGGGGCATCACCGCGATCCGGGCCTTGAGCTTCTCGGCGGCGCAGAGGTCGACCGCGGCATCGGCCGCCCTCCGGCCCGCCTCGTCGCCGTCGAAGCAGAGCACGACCTGATCGGCATGCCGGGCCAGGATGCGCACCTGCTCCCGGGTCAGGGCGGTGCCACTCGAGGCGACCACCGCGTCGACACCCGCGGTGTGGGCGGCCAGCACGTCGAAGTAGCCCTCGACGACCACGGCCACGCGGCGCTCGCGGAGGGCGGGGCGGGCCTGGTCCAGCCCGAAGAGGGCCATGGACTTGTGATAGACGCCGGTCTCCGGGGTGTTGAGGTACTTGGGCTTGTCGTCGCCGAGGGCCCGCGCCCCGAAGCCCAGCACCTGCCCGCGGTCGTCGGCGATCGGGAAGACGAGGCGGTTGCGGAAGAGGTCGCGGCCACCGCGGCCCGCCAGTCCCGCGTCCACGATCTCGGGGAGGGCGGCCCCCCCCTTGCCCACCAGGTAGCGGACCAGGGCGTTGCCGGCCGCGCCCCCGGGAGCGAAGCCGACCCGGAAGCGCCGCGCCAGGGCATCCTCGACCCCGCGCTCGGCCAGCAGGCGCCGCCCCGGCGCGCCCGCAGGGAGGCTCCAGAGCACGTACTCGTAGAACTTGGCGGCCCGGTCGTTCAGCTCCAGCGAGCGGCGCCGGCCGGCGCTCCGAGCGCCCGCCCGGGGGCTGCGCTCCAGCTCCACCCCGGCACGCTCGGCGAGCAGCTCGAGCGCACGGGGGAAGTCGACGCCCTCGATCTTCTCGACGAAGGTGAAGACGTCGCCGCCCTCGTGGCAGCCGTGGCAGTACCAGCTCTGCTTGGCCTGGCTGACCGAGAAGCTCGGCGTCTTCTCCGCGTGGAACGGGCAGAGGCCGGTGTGCTGGGTGCCGGAGCGGTGCAGGGAGACGTGGGCGCCGATGACATCGAGGATGTCCAGTCGCGCTTTGATCTCGGCGACGGCGTCAGTGCTCACTCCGGATCAGCGGCCGACGACCTCGACCCGGTAGCGCGAGTTGTCGGTGAGCACCACGATCGAGCCGTTCTTCTCGGTGATCACCGCTCGGACCGGGGAGGTGGCGAACACCTCGGGCGCGTCCTGGTGCTCGATCACCGAACGCCGGATGGCATAGGGCTGCCCCGGGGTGGGCTCGGCGAGCTCGTCCCCCTCGACCACGTGCCCGTCGTCGAGGTTGTTCGGGCGCCCGTCGCGGGTGCCGACCTTGTGGATGCGGACTCGCTCGGTCATGCCCCGCGAGGATAGCGCGGCCGGGGCGGCTGGCCCCGGCGGATGGGTGGGGCCCGGAGGCGCCGAGCGCCTCCGGGCCACCGGCGCCGGCCGGAGCCGGCGGAGAGGTGTCAGCGATCGGCTTCCCGAGCCGCCAGCCGCGCGTGGGCGGCCGCCAGCCGCGCCACCGGCACCCGGTAGGGGGAGCACGAGACGTAGTTGAGGTTGAGCTTCTCGCAGATCGCGATCGAGTCCGGGTCGCCGCCGTGCTCGCCGCAGATCCCCACGATGAGGTCGGGGCGGGTCTGGCGGCCCTCGATCACCGCGATGTTCATGAGCCGGCCCACCCCGCCCCGGTCCAGGGTCTCGAAGGGGTTGCGAGGCAGGATCTTCTGCTCGACGTAGGGCAGGATGATCGTCGCCTCGGCGTCGTCCCGGGAGAAGCCGAAGGTGGTCTGGGTGAGGTCGTTGGTGCCGAAGGAGAAGAACTCGGCGTCCTCGGCGATCTCCCCGGCGGTGAGCGCCGCCCGGGGCAGCTCGATCATGGTGCCGAACTTGTAGTGGATCTCGAGCTTGGCCTCGGCGAGCACCTGGTCCACGGTCTTCTGCAGGTAGCCCTTGGTCCGGCGCAGCTCCTCGAGGGTGCCGACCAGCGGGATCATGATCTCGGGATGGACGTCGACGCCCTCCCGGGTCAGCTGAACCGCCGCCTCGATGATCGCCCGCACCTGCATCTCGATGATCTCGGGGAAGAGCAGGCCGAGCCGGCAGCCGCGCAGACCGAGCATCGGGTTCTGCTCGCGCAGCTTGCGCACCGCCGCGAGCATCTCCACCTTGTCCCGGTAGCTCTCCTTGGGCTCGCCCTTGGCCTCGGCCCGGGTCACCTCGACGAGCAGGTCCTCGAAGGAGGGCAGGAACTCGTGCAGCGGCGGGTCGATGAGACGGATCACCACCGGCAGGCCGGCCATCGCCTTGAGGATCCCGTAGAAGTCGCCGCGCTGGAAGGGGAGCAGCTTGGCGAGGTGGCGGCGCCGCTCCTCGCTGGTGGTGGAGAGGATCATCGCCTGCACGTGCGGCAGGCGCTCCTGCTCCATGAACATGTGCTCGGTGCGGCAGAGCCCGATGCCCTGGGCGCCGAAACGGCGAGCCAGCTCGGCGTCGCGGGGGTAGTCGCCGTTGGCCCACACCTGGAGCCGCCGGAACTCGTCGGCCCAGCGCAGCACCTGCTCGAGGTCGCCGCTCAGCTCGGGCTGGATGGTCGGGACCTTGCCGGCGATGACCCGGCCGGTGGAGCCGTCGATGGTGAACTCCTCACCCTCGCGGACCGTCTTCCCGCCCGCCGTGAAGAGACGGTTCTGCAGGTCGACGAGGACAGCCTCGGCGCCGGCGACGCAGGGCTTGCCCATGCCCCGGGCGACCACCGCGGCGTGGGAGGTGCGTCCACCCCGTGAGGTGAGCACGCCCTGGGCGGCGATCATCCCGTGGACGTCGTCCGGGTTGGTCTCGATCCGGACCATGATCACCTTCTCGCCGGCCTTGGCCATCTCCTCGGCGCGGTCGGCGTCGAAGACCGCCTTGCCGTAGGCCGCGCCCGGTGACGCGGCGAGGCCGGTGGCCAGCACCTCGACCTTGGCGCTGGGGTCGATCCGGGTGTGGAGCAGCTGGTCGACCTGGGCCGGCTCCACCCGCAGCACCGCCTCCTGGCGGGAGATGAGCCGCTCGCCCACCATCTCGACGGCGATCTTCACCGCCGCCTCCGCGGTGCGCTTGCCGGTGCGGGTCTGGAGCATGTAGAGCTTGCCGCGCTCGATGGTGAACTCCATGTCCTGCACGTCGCGGTAATGCTTCTCCAGCTTCTTGGCGATGGCCTCGAACTGCCGGTACACCTGGGGCAGCTCCTTGGCCATGGCGGCGATCGGCTTGGGGGTGCGGATGCCGGCGACCACGTCCTCGCCCTGAGCGTTGGTCAGGTACTCGCCGTAGAGCGCCTTCTCCCCGGTGGCCGGGTCGCGGGTGAAGGCGACCCCGGTGCCCGAGTCGTCGCCCATGTTGCCGAAGACCATCGACTGGACGTTGACCGCGGTGCCGAGGTCGTGGGGGATCTTGTTGAAGTTGCGGTAGTCGACCGCGCGCTTGCCGTTCCAGGAGCCGAACACGGCGCCGATGGCGGCGCGCAGCTGCTCGAGCGGCGCCTCGGGGAACTCCTGGCCGTGGCTCTCCCTGCGGACGATCTCCCGGTAGGACACGATCAGCTCGCGCAGCGCGGCCGGGCTCAGCTCGGCGTCGCTGGCCGCCCCATGCTTCTGCTTGGCGGCGTCCAGGGCGTGCTCGAAGAGCTCCCCGGGAACGTCGAGCACGATCTTGCTGAACAGCTGGATGAACCGGCGATAGGAGTCGAGCGCGAAGCGCTCGTCACCGGTGAGCTTGGCCAGCCCCTTGAGCGTGGTCTCGTTGAGGCCGAGGTTGAGGACCGTGTCCATCATCCCGGGCATCGAGAACTTGGCGCCGCTGCGGACCGACACGAGGAGCGGGTTGTCGGCGTCGCCGAAGCCCTTGGCGGTCTGGCGCTCCAGGGTCTTGAGGGCCTTCAGCACCTGCTCCCACATCCCCTCGGGGAACTGCTCCTTGCGGTCGTAGAAGGCGTTGCAGGCCTGGGTCGTGATGGTGAAGCCGGGCGGCACGGGCAGTCCGGCGCGGGTCATCTCGGCGACCCCGGCACCCTTGCCGCCGAGCAGGTCGCGCATCTGGGCGTTGCCCTCTTCGAAGAGGTACACCCACTTGGTTGCCCGACGGGTGGCTCTGGGCTTCGTGGTCACGGGCATGTTCGGTCCTCTCGATGGTCGCTGGAGGCAGGGCGGACCGAGGGTAGCACCGGCGCGGGGGGCGACCGCCCCCGTCCCCGACCGGAGGCCGCCACACCGCTCCTCGTAGGACAATGGGGCCATGGACATCACCTCCCCCAGCCCTGACCTCGTCACCCCATTGGTCCCGGAGGCGACGCCCCCGGCCGCGGAGACCCTGGAGACCGCCACCTTCGCCGGGGGCTGCTTCTGGGGGGTGGAGGACGCCTTCCGCCGCCTTCGCGGGGTGGTCGCGACCCGGGTCGGCTACGCCGGGGGCCGCACCGACCATCCCACCTATTCGGAGGTGTGCTCGCACACCACCGGCCACGCCGAGACCGTGGAGGTGGTGTACGACCCGGCCCGGATCAGCTACGACCAGCTGGTCACCAGCTTCCTGGTCGACGTCCACGACCCCACCCAGCTCAACCGCCAGGGGCCGGACGTCGGCGACCAGTACCGCTCGGCGATCTTCGTCCACGACGCGGGACAGCGCGAGGCGGCGGAGCGGATCCGGCGGCGCCTCGGCGAGGAGGGCCGCTTCCGGCGTCCCATCGTCACCGAGATCACCGACGCCCCCCGCTTCTGGGAGGCGGAGGACTACCACCAGCAGTACTTCGAGAAGCGGGGCGGGGGCGCCTGCCACCTCTGAACGGGAGGGGCGGGATCGGCGGCCCAGGCGGTGAAGCCGGGCGGGGAGACCGGGTGCGCCGGGCCCCTCCCTCGCCGGGGGCGGGCGGCACCCCCGGGACGGTGCTCAGATGACCCGGAGGACCTGATCGGGATCCCGCTCCCGGCGGGCCAGGGCCCGGAGGACAGCCAGCTCGCCGTGACGCAGGGCGGCCACCTCGACCAGCGCCTCGATCGCGACCCCGATCCCGGGAAGCGCGGGCGTCTCCCGGCCCAGGCTGACGCAGAGATCGTCGGTGTGGAGGGCGATCTCGATCAGGCGTGTCCTCAGGTAGTCGTCGAGGCCCAGCACCTCGTCCCGGGCCTTCACCAGCCGCCCTTCCGGCTCCCCCTCCAGCCGGGCCCGGAGCCGCTCGAGGGCACGATCCATCTGGCCCATCACCGCGCGGTGGCCGACCACCGCCTCCTCGGCGGAGGTGGCGCGGACCCGGACGTTGATCTCGGCGTCCCGGTCGGGTCCGACGGGGACGAAGTAGGCGGCCGCGGAGCGCGGCTCCTCCCCGGCCGGCTCGGGTGCGTTGAGCAGGCGGTCGACGTTGGTCACCGCCCGCGCCAGGTGGGCGACGAGGGCCCCGACCGTCATCTCGGCGAGGGCGCTCGGCTCCTCCCAGCGGAGCGTGACCCCCGGGTGGCCGGCGACGTCCCGGGCCACGCCGGCGGCGGCGAGGAAGGCGGCACGCGTCCCGTCCATGGCGGTCTCAGGCACCCGGGCCGGCGCGCTCGGCGGTGCGCTGCCGGAAGATGACGAGCTGGTCGCGGAGGGCCTCCTCGAGGCCGGAGATGGGAACCCGCACCTGGGTCATCGTATCCCGCTCGCGGATGGTGACCGCGTCGTCCTGGAGGCTGTCGAAGTCGAAGGTGACCGCGAGCGGGGTGCCGATCTCGTCCTGGCGCCGGTAGCGGCGCCCGATCGACTGCGTCTCGTCGTAGTCGGTGGCGAAGTGCGGCCGCAGCCGGTGCTCGAGCCGGCGGGCCGGCACCGTCAGCTCCTCCTTCTTGGAGAGGGGCAGCACCGCCACCTGCACCGGGGCGACGTCGGGGTGGAAGCGCAGCACGGTGCGGGTCTCACCGCGCACGGTCTCCTCGTCGTGGGCGTCGATCAGCAGGGTCAGCATGATCCGGTCCACGCCCGCCGCCGGCTCGATGACGTAGGGGACGAAGCTCCGCCCGGTCACCGGGTCGAGGTAGCTGAGGTCGACCCCGCTCGCCCTCTGGTGGGCCGAGAGGTCGAAGTCGGTGCGGTTGGCGATGCCCTCCAGCTCCCCCCAGCCGAAGGGATAGAGGTACTCCACGTCGGTGGCTGCCTTGGCGTAGTGGGCCAGCTCCTCCTTCTCGTGGTCGCGCAGCCGGAGTCGCGACCGGCGCACCCCCAGCTCCTCGACGTACCAGCGGAAGCGCTCGGCGCGCCAGTGCTCGAACCAGTGGTCGTCGGTGCCCGGCTCGCAGAAGAACTCCATCTCCATCTGCTCGAACTCCCGGGTCCGGAAGATCGAGTTGCCCGGCGAGATCTCGTTGCGGAAGGACTTGCCGTTCTGCGCGATGCCGAAGGGGATCCGCTGCCGGGTGCTGGTCAGCACCGGCTTGAAGTCGACGAACATGCCCTGCGCCGTCTCGGGCCGGAGGTAGACCTGGGCGGAGCTGTCCTCCACGGGGCCGAGGAAGGTGCGGAACATCAGGTTGAACTGGCGCGGCGCGGTCAGCGTGCCTCCGCACTCGGGGCAGCCCTGCACCTCCGGGTCCTTGCCGCGGGCAATCCGCTCCGCCGCCAGGTGATCGGCACGCCAGCGCCGGCGGCAGCTGCCGGTGCAGTCGACCAGCGGGTCGCTGAAACCGGCGACATGACCGCTGGCGACCCAGACCTGGGGGTTCATGATCACCGAGGTCTCGATGCCCTCGATGTCGTCGCGCAGCTCCACCATGGAGCGCCACCAGCGGTTGCGGATGTTGCGCCGCAGCCGCGTCCCCAGGGGACCGTAGTCGTAGAGCGCGTTGATGCCCCCGTAGATCTCGCTGGAGGGGAAGAAGAAGCCCCGCTGCTTGCCCAGCGACACCAGTCGCTCCAGCAGATCCGCGGGAGGCGCGTCCGGAGGGGACGTGGCGGTGTGGTCGTCGGATGCGGCGGTCACGGGCGGCAAGTGTATCCGCCCTCACCTTTCCAGGGCGCGGAGGACCTCCCACGACCGGAGCCGGCGGTCGAGATGGTGCTCCAGCTCCGCCTCGATGATCGCCTCCAGGGTGGCCAGGGCCTCGACGTCGAGGCGCAGCCGGGCCCAGGTGGCATCGTCGCCGGCGGCCGCCACCCGGAGCACCTTGATCACGCGCACCGGGCAGTCGATCGCCGCCGGGTCGCCGGGACGGCAGGCCGGGCAGAGCAGGCCACCGCCGGCGGCGCTGAAGGCCGCCGCCGCCTCCTCGAGGCGACCGGAGCAGGAGACGCAGCGCTGCAGCTCGGGCGCGTAGCCGAGACGGTCGATCATCTGGCGGGCGAACCACACCAGCGCCCGGCGAGGGTCGTGGTGCGGCTGGCTCAGCTCGTCCAGCGCCGCCGCGACCAGGACGAAGACCTCGGCGTCGGGATGGTGCCCCTCGAGCACCCGATCGGTGAGCTCGGCGACCACGGCGGCGCACGCCGCCCGGCGCGAGTCGCCGGCGATCCCGGCCGGGGGCCCCGAGGCGCGCTGGGCCTGGGCGAGCACCAGCAGCTCCCCCCGGCCTTCGGCGAGCTGCATGCGGCTGCGCTCGAAGAGGTCGGTCTGGGCGGCCATCCGGCTCCCCGGCCGGCGCACCCCGCGGACGATCACACCCAGCTTGCCATGCTCGCGGGTGAGCACGGTGAGGATGCGGTCGGCCTCGCCGTAGTTGACCCGGCGGAGCACGATCCCCTCGTCGGTGAAGCTCCCGGCCATCTCAGCGTGCCGCCCGCGGCCCTCAGGGCGCCTGATCGGCGGTCGGATGCGAGCCGTCGGCCGCGGGGGGGCGCTTGGCGCCGTCGCGGTCGACGAGGAAGGGCTCGGGGTTGACGATCCGGACCGTCTGGATGCTCTGCCGGCGCACCTGCTCGACGGTGAGGGTCGCGGTCCCCAGGGCCAGCGCCGCCCCCGCCTTGGGGATCTCCCCTAGTCGCTCGTAGACCAGCCCGCCGATGGAGTCGGCGTCGGTCTCACCGATGTCGAGATGGAGCAGCTCGGCCACGTCGTCGACCGGGAAGCGAGCGCTGACCACGACCTCGCGGTCGCTCACGAATTGGACGTCCTCCTGCTCGGCGACGTCGTACTCGTCCCGTATCGGGCCGACGATCTCCTCGATGAGGTCCTCGAAGGTGACGATCCCGGCGGTGCCGCCGTGCTCGTCGACCACGACGGCGATGTGCACCTTGCGCTCCTGCATCTCGCGGAGCAGCTCGCCGACGTGCTTGCTCTCGGGGGTGAAGTACGGTTCGCGGGCGAGCGCGCTGAGCGGCCGCGGATCCCCGCTGCGGACACCGTGGCGCAGCAGGTCCTTGGCGTAGATCACCCCGACCACGTTGTCGAGGCTGGTCTCGTAGAGGGGGATCCGGGAGTGGCCGTGGTCGACGATGAGGGTGATCAGGTCGCTCAGAGTGTGCGACGCCTCGATCCCGACGACGTCGACCCGGGGCACCATGACCTCGTGGACCGCCTTGTCGGTCATCTCCAGGATGCCGTCGATCATCTGGCGCTCCTCCTGCTCGACCACGCCCTCGCGCTCGCCCATGGCGAGGATGAGCTTGAGCTCGTCCTCGGTGACGAACGGCCCCGGCGTGGAGCGGCCGCGGGTGGCCAGGCGGAGGAGCAGGCGGGCCACCAGGGTCAGGGCCGCCACCAGCGGGCTCAGCACCCGGGTGAGCAGCTGCACGGGCGCGGCCAGGCGCAGCGCCAGCCGCTCGTTGAAGCGGAGCGCCAGCGACTTGGGGGCGATCTCGCAGAAGACCAGGACGAAGATCGAGAGGGCGACGGTGACCAGCGCCTGGAGCAGGCCGTGGGTCTGACCCGAGGCGATCAGCGCGGTCGCCGTCGAGGCCACGATGACGGCGACGGTGTTGATGGAGAGGATGGTCGAGAGGTAGCCGTTGGGGTCGTTGTGGAGATGGACCACCCGCGCCGCACGACGGTTGCCGTCCTCGGCCAGGGTGCGCATGCGCAGCCGCGAGACCGAGGTCATCGCCGTCTCCGCGGCGGCGGCGAAGCCGGCGAGGACCAGGCCGACGGCGAGCAGGATCGCGAGCCAGATCATGGCCGCGGGGAGCGGGCGTCAGCCCAGGATGGCCGCCCCGGCGCCGGCTCCCCGTCCGGGGGAGGGTCGGCGGGGCGGCGCGCACCGGTCGAGGCTGAGCTACTCATCGGAACAGCTCGCTGACGCTCCTCCCCTCGTGGACGCGCACGATCGCCTCGGCGATCAGCGGCGCCACCGAGAGCACCCGGAGCTTGGGGTGGTCTCCGGCGGCGCGCCCCTCGTCGCTGACGGGGATGGTGTCGGTGATGCAGATCTCGTCGATGGGTGCCTGGTGGAGCCGCTCCAGCGAGCCCGGTGTGAGCAGCCCGTGGGTGACGATCACGTCGACGCCGATCGCGCCCTTGCTGCGCAGCGCCTCGCTGGCGCTGACCAGCGTGCCTCCGGTCGAGATCAGGTCGTCGACGATGACCGCGTGCTTGCCGGCCACGTCACCGATGACGTGGACGACCTCCACCGCGTCGTCCCGGGGACGGCGCTTGTCGATGATGGCGATGGGGGCGTCGAGGATGCGGCCGAGGGTGCGCGCGCGCAGCGCCCCGCCGGTGTCGGGGGAGACCACCACTACGCTGTTGCCGTGGCGCTCGCGGACCCGGCGGGCGAGGATCTTGGTGGCGGTCAGGGCGTCGACGGGGATGTCGAAGAACCCCTGGATGGCCTCGGCGTGGAGGTCGACGGCGATCACCCGGCTGGCTCCGGCCAGCTCGATGATGTTGGCCATCAGCTTGGCGGAGATGGGGTCCCGGGGGGCGGACTTCTTCTCCTTGCGCTGATACCCGTAGTAAGGGATGACGGCGGTGATCCGGGCCGCCGAGGCGCGTCGCAGCGCGTCCAGGGTGACAAACAGCTGGATCAGGTTGTCGCTCACCGGCGGGCAGGTGGGCTGGATCAGGAAGACGTCGTGGCCGCGAACCAACTCGTGGATCTTGACGTCGAACTCCCCGTCCGCGAAGCGGGTGATGTCCATGGGGGCGAGGGGGAGGTCGATCTCCCGCGCGATCTTCTCGCTCAGCTCCCGGTTGCCGGTCCCGGAGAGCAGCATCAGATCCCCGTAGGGATTGGTGTCACTCATCCCCGGGGCCCTCCGATCGCGCCCTCGGATGCCAGCCCTCGACGTTGCGCTGGCGCGACCGGCCGACCGCCAGGGCACCGTCGGGCACGTCCTTGGTGACCGCGCTGGCGGCCGCGACGTAGGCGCCGCGGCCGACACGGAGCGGAGCGACGAGGCTGCTGTTGCTGCCGATGAAGGCCCCGTCCCCGATGGCGGTCCGGTGCTTCTCGGCACCGTCGTAGTTGCAGGTGACGGTCCCGGCCCCGATATTCACATCGCTGCCGACATCGCTGTCCAGGACGCAGGAGAAGTGATTGATGCGGCTTCCCGCCCCCACCCTGCTGTTCTTGACCTCGGCATGCGTTCCCAAAGATACCCCCGATCCCAGCACGGTGCCGGGCCGCACACGGTTGAAATGACCGATCTCGACGCCGTCTCCGATCTCGGCCTCGTCGACCACCGAGGCGCCGATGCGGACCCGGTCGCCGATCAGCGTGTCACGGATCTGGGCCATCGGCCCGATCTCGCAGTCGCGGCCGATGACGGTCTCGCCGCGGAGCACGGTCATGGGTCGGAGCACGGTGTCGGGACCCACCCGCACCAGGACGTCGACGTAGGTGGTGGCGGGATCCTCGACGGTCACCCCGTCGAGCATCAGCCCTTCCAGGATGCGCCGTCGCAGCACCGCCTCGGCGGCGGCGAGCTGGTGGCGGTCGTTGACGCCCATCGCCTCCTCGGGGTCGGTGGCGAGCACCGCCTCCACCTCGGGAGCCAGCAGCCCGACCGCATCGGTGAGGTAGCGCTCGCCCTGGGCGTTGTCCTCGGAGAGCCGTTCCAGGACCGGCCAGAGGCGGCGGCCCGAGAAGACGTAGACACCGGCGTTGCATTCCGCGGGGACCTGCTCACCGGGAGCGAGGTCGCGCTCCTCGACGATGCGCACCACCCTCCCGGAGGCGTCGCGGACCACCCGGCCGAGCCCGGCGGGACGGTCGGGGACGACGGTGAGCAGCACGCAGGCCGCGCCGGTCGCCGCCTGGGTGCGGATCAGGCTGCGGATCGTCTCGGCGCGGAGCAGGGGGAGGTCGCCGTAGAGGACCACCACCGGGCCGTCGTCCCGGAGGGGGGCGGGCAGGCTCCGCAGGGCGTCGCCGGTGCCCCGCGGCCGGGGCTGGACCACCGCCTCGGCGACGTCCTCGATGGCCTCGCGCACCGCCGGCTGGCCGGGGCTGAGCACGACCACGGGCCTGCTCCCCGTGGCCGTGGCCGCCGTGTCGACGATGTGGAGGATCATCGGTCGGCCGGCGAGGGGATGGAGGACCTTGGGGCGGGCGCTCCTCATCCGGGTGCCCTGCCCTGCGGCGAGGATCACCGCGCGCGGTGCATCTGCCATCTGCGCCCGAGTATACGGGGTGCTCCGCCGCCTCTCGGCCGGGGACCCGTCCCCGAACGCCCCGGCCGCAGGATGGAGCCGCCTCTGGAGAGGTGCCGCCTCTGTATGATCCGGCCAGTGGCCGATCAGAGTGCCTCGCAGCGCCGCCCCGGCCCCCGGTCTCGCGAGAGCCGGATGACCCGCAGGGACCGGCTCACGAGCGTCCGCCGGAGCTGCGGGTGCCGCCGCCCCGCCGCGGGCCGGCCCGGCTGCATGCGGCTGCACATCCCGCGGGTCCACCTCCAGGTCTGAGCCGCGCCGGCGATCTCCGAGCGCGGCGATGCTCCGCGGCGGCCGCCGGCTGGCTACGATCGCTGCAGCCACTGGGGAGTAGCCAAGTGGTAAGGCAGCGGACTTTGGATCCGCCACTCGAAGGTTCGAATCCTTCCTCCCCAGCCCCGGCTCGGCTCACCCCGTCAACGCCGCCTGACGGTCGGCCGTCGTCATCGTCGACCACCGCAGCCGACCCGCGGGCGAGCGACGCTCCTCCTCCACCCGAAGGCTCAGGGCTCGGGGCGGGCTGCCCCGCGAATGACCTCCGCCAGTCCTGCCGGGTCGATGAACACCGACATGTGGGCGGCCCCCGGGAGCAGGCGCAGCCGCGCCCGAGGCAGGCGGGCGGCGAGCCCGGCCATCGCCGCCGGGGTCGAGACCGGGTCCAGCTCGGCGGCGAGCAGGGTGGCCGGAGCGGAGATGCCCGACACCGCCCCGGAGCGGTCGTAGGCGGCGATGGCCTCCAGGTCGCAGGCCCAGGCGTCGCGGTCCGCGTCGCGCAGGCACCGGCGAGCGCTCTGGACGATTGCCGCGCCGGACGCCAGCTCCTCGGGGCGGAACCAGCGTCGGAGCGCCGCCTCGACGTCCACCGGGTCACCGCGGCGCAGTGACGCGGCCGCCGCCGCGAAGGCGGGGTACGGGGTGTCACGGCTGCACAGGATGGTGAGGCTGCGCAGCCGGTCCGGGACCAGCAGGGCGACCTCGAGCGCGACCTGGCCGCCGAAGGAGTGACCGACCACGTGCAGCCCGCCGGATCCCAGGGTCGGCGACGCGAGCGCGCGGCGGGCCAGCGCCGCCTGGACGCTGCCCACGCCGGGGGCGGGCTCGCGGTGACCCGAGAGATCGGGACAGACGACGTCGCCGCCGTCGCGCAGCCGGGGGGCGACCTCGGCCCAGACCGCCGGGGTCAGCGGGGTCCCGTGGAGGAGCAGCCAGCTGTCGCTCGAAGCCGAGATCGCCATCTCCCGCGCCCGGGACGGGCGGGACGCGAATCGAGATGAGGCTGACCCCGTCGCCGCCGCGGTTATAGCAGGGCCGTCACCGACCGATGCCGCTGAGCCACGCTCCAGCGCCCCTCGCCCCCGGAGCCGATCAGCCGGCGATGCCCTCGAGCTCGCGGCAGGCCTCGGCCACCCGGCTGACCAGCGCGCCCTCGGCACCCAGCCCGGGGTCGAGGACGTCGAGGACCGCGCGTGCCGCCGAACGGCGCTCCCCCGCGGCGAGGGGGACGATCTCGGCGGCCCGGGGGTCGCTCAGCTCGGCACCCCGGCCGCGCAGGTGGGTGAGCCAGGCGCCGAGAACGCGGCCCGCGGCCACCGGGGCCGGCTGCCCGGCCTCCCGCAGGCGGCGGATCACGGGGACCACCCGCTGGGCGAGCTTGAACGAGCCGTCCCGCGCGATGAGGCGGAGAGCGTGGCTGATCCGGGGGTTGCTCCAGCGCGCGATCAGGGCGGCGCGGTAGGCGGTCACCTCGGCGGCCGGGAGCCGCAGGGCGGGGGTCGCCGCGTCCCACCACTCCTCCAGCCACGCCCGGCAGAGCGGATCGCCGACGGCGGCGGCGACGGTGGCGTGGCCCAGGACGGAGCCCGCGTAGGCGAGCAGGGAGTGCCCGCCGTTCAGAAGCCACAGCTTCCGTTCCGCGAACGGTGTCTCGTCGGCGACCAGGCGGGCGCCGGCGGCCTCCCAACCCGGCCTCCCGGCCGGGAACTCGCCGCAGAGGACCCATTCGCTGAAGGGCTCGGTCACCACCGCGGCCAGATCCTGCCGACCGATCTCCTCCTCGACCAGGGCGAGGTCCGTGGGCGAGGTGGCGGGGGTGATCCGGTCGACGACGGTGGAGACGAAGGCGACGCTGGTCTCCACCCAGGCCGTCAGCGCCGGGTCGGCCGCCTCGCACATCTCGAGGACCGAGGTGCGGGCAGCGGCGCCGTTGCCCATGAGGTTGTCGCAGGGGACCACGGCCAGCGGACCCCCGCCGGCCGCCCGGCGTGCGGCCAGGCCGCGGGCGAGCCGCCCGGGCATGGTGCGGGCGGCGGCGGCCGAGGGATCGGAGGCCTCGCG
Organism: uncultured Chloroflexia bacterium; assembly: GCA_963803165.1. Taxonomy (GTDB): domain Bacteria; phylum Chloroflexota; class Dormibacteria; order Aeolococcales; family Aeolococcaceae; genus Changshengia. The sequence goes on from CAWDLK010000004.1 coordinate 279,606, forward strand.
GAGCAGCGCCACGTCGGCGTCCACGTCGGGGGCGCCGAGGTCCAGGTGCCCCCCGGCGTCCAGGTGGTATCCCGCCTCGGTGACGGTGAGGGTGACCAGGGCGAGCTCCGCCGCCGCCAGCCGGGCTGTCCAGGCGCGGGCGTCGGCGCCGTCGTGGGCGGCGCTGATGCTGGTGACCACCTCCATCCGGTCGCGGTCGGGGCCGCGCTCGACCAGGGTGAAGAGGCCGTCCTGGGCGCCGAGCACCGCCGCGGCAGCGGGGCTGCGGCCGGTGAACGCCGCGATCCCCCAGGTCGCGGGATCGGCGGCGTGCTCGGTGTACCAGGCCTGGTGGGCGCGGTGGAAGGCGCCCAGGCCGAGATGGATGATCTGAACCGGCCGGGGCGGGCCCGCCGGAGGCCAGCCCTGGCGGCTCAGCCGGGTCACAGCCGGAAGACCACGCGGGGCAGCCGGTAGGCGAGGTCCCGGGCGGTGTCGATCGCCTCCGCCTCGTCGAGCCGGTGCTCGGACACCAGGCGGCTCAGGAAGGCGCAGTCCACCCGGCGCGCCGCGTCGTGGCGGACCGGGATCGAGCAGAAGGCCCGGGTGTCGTCGACGAAACCGGAGGTCTTGGCGAACCCCGCGGTGTCGGTGACCGCCGCGCGGAAGCGGAGCATGGCGTCGGGGGTGTCGAGGAACCACCAGGGCGCGCCGAGGTACACGGAGGGGTAGAAGCCGGCGAGCGGCGCCAGCTCGCGTGACCAGGTGCTCTCGTCGAGGGTGAAGATGACCATCCGGAAGCCCGGGTGCGCCCCGTACAGCTCGAGCAGGGGGCGCAGGGCGCGGGTGAACTCGATCGCGACCGGGATGTCGGCTCCCCGGTCGGGACCGAAGTCCCGCAGGGTCGGCGGGTGATGGTCGCGCAGCACCCCGGGGTGCAGCTGCATCACCAGGCCGTCCTCGCAGGACATGCGCGCCATCTCGCAGAGCATGTGACGCCGGAACGCCACCCGCTCGGCGTCACCGGCCGCGCCGCGCAGGGCGGCCGAGTAGATGCGTGCGGCCTCCGCGGGGGAGAGCGGCTCGGCCCCGGCGTCGGGAGGTCCGAGATCGGTCGCGGTGGCCCCGTGCTGCTTGAAGTGGGCGCGACGCTTCTCCAGGGCCTCGATGAACCCCGGGTAGCCGGTGGTATCGCAGGCGGCCACCCTCCCCAGCTCGCCCATCCGCTCGGCCCATCCCGAGCGGGTGGGATCGAGGTAGACGTCGGGCCGGAAGGTCGGCACCACCCGGCCGCGCCAGGTGGGGTCCTCGGCCAGGCGGCGGTGGGCGGAGAGGTCGCTGCAGGGATCGTCGGTGGTGGCCAGGACCTCCACCCCGAAGCGCTCGAAGAGGGCACGCGGTCGGTACTGGGGGAGCGCGAAGCGCTCGACCAGATGCTCGTAGATCAGGTCGGCGTCGGCCGCGGAGGGGCGGACCGGCAGGTCGAAGACCTCGACCAGGGCAGCCTCCAGCCAGTACCGGGACGGCGTCCCCCGGAACGCGTCCCAGTGCGCGCAGAGCAGCCGCCAGACCTGGCGCGGGTCGGCCACGCTGCCGCTCCCGTCGCTCCGCGGGATGCCGAGGTCCGCGAGCGCCACCCCCTGGGCGTGGAGCAGCCGGGTCACGTAGTGGTCAGGGCCGACGAAGAGCGCCGCGGGGTTGTCGAAGGCCCGGTCCTCGAGCAGGAGCAGCGGGTCGACGTGACCGTGGGGCGAGATGATCGGCAGCGCGCGCACCTCGTCGTAGAGACGGCGGGCCACGGCGCGCAGGGACGGCTCCGCCGGCAGCAGCCGGTCCGGGTCGAGGGCGATCCTGGTCACCAGCTGTGGACGGTGCCGTCGACCAGCCGGTTGATGGGCAGGTAGGCACGCTCGTACGGGTAGCGGGCCGCCAGCTTCTCGTCGATGTCCACCCCCAGCCCGGGCTCCTCGCCGGGGTGCAGGTAGCCGTTCTCGAAGCGGTAGGCATGGGGGAAGACCTCGTCGGTCTCGGCGCTGTGGCGCATGTACTCCTGGATCCCGAAGTTGGGGATGGCGAGGTCGATGTGGAGCGCGGCCGCGAGGCAGACCGGGGAGAGGTCGTTGGCTCCGTGCGAGCCGCTGCGGACGTGGTAGAGCTCGCCGAGCTGGAAGATGCGGCGCAGGTGGGAGATGCCGCCGGCGTGGACGACGTCGGCGCGGATGTAGTCGATGAGCTGCTCGGTGATCAGCTGCTGGCAGTCCCAGATGGAGTTGAACACCTCCCCCACCGCCAGCGGCGTGGTGGTGTGCTGGCGGATGATGCGGAACCCCTCCTGCAGCTCCGCCGGGACCAGGTCCTCGAGCCAGAAGAGCTGATACTCCTCGACCCGCCGGCCCAACCGGGCGGCCTCGATCGGCGTCAGCCGGTGGTGGGCGTCGTGGAGCAGGGCGAAGTCGAAGCCGAACCGTCCCCGCACCGCGTCGAAGAGGGCCGGGATCTGGTGCAGGTAGCGCGCCGTCGACCAGTCCGACGTCTCCGCGGTCGGCACGTACCCCGAACTCGTGATGGGCGCTGTCGGTGCTCACCCCGTAGATGGTGCTGATCCCCTGGATCCCGACCTGCACCCGGACCGCGCGATAGCCGAGGTCCAGGAAGCGGGCGACCTCGTCGACCACCTCGGGGATGGTCGCGCCGTTGGCGTGCCCGTACACGGTGACCCCGTCACGGCTCCTGCCGCCGAGGAGCTGGTAGACGGGGAGGCCGGCGGCCTTGCCCTTGATGTCCCAGAGCGCGGTGTCGACGGCCGCGATGGCCGTCATGGTGACCGGACCGCGACGCCAGTAGCCGCCCTTGTAGAGGTACTGCCAGGTGTCCTCGATGCGGGCCGCGTCCCGGCCCATGAGGAGCGGGCAGACGTGGTCGGTGAGGTAGCTGGCGACGGCCAGCTCGCGGCCGTTGAGAGTCGCGTCGCCGACGCCGGTGATGCCCTCGTCCGTGGTGATCTTGAGGGTCACGAAGTTGCGGCCCGGGGAGGTCACGATGACCTTGGCGTCGACGATCTTCATCCTCTCACCTCCGCGAGCGCATCATGCACGGTGGCCATCATAGAGCCGCCGGCGGGGTCGCCTCCGGGCCCGGCGAGCGGGCACGACCGGGGCGGCGCCGCGCCGGTGCCCGCCATCCCGTGGCCGGTCAGCGCCCATGCCGGATCGCGGCATAGAGGCCGTAGCGGAGCCTTCGGAGGGGCATGTCCCAGGTGCCCGGACGCTCCAGCAGGCGCCCGCCGAAGCCCTTCTTGAACTGGCTGAAGCCCGCCCACGGATGGGCCCGGTCGTCGTCGGCGACCACGCCCCAGAAGTCGAAGGTGGTGGCGCCGCGCTCGCGGGCGTCGAGGATCATCTGCCAGACCAGGGGAGGGCCGGCGCCGAGCCTGCGGCCCAGGTCGGGGTCCGATGCGGCGTGCGCGTAGTAGCGGGTCCGGCCGAAGTCGAAGCAGATCGACGCGGCGACCGGCGATCCAGCGGTCTCGGCGACGTAGAGCGACGCGCACCCCAGTGGCATCAGGACCTCGGCGATGACGCGGTGATAGCCGGCGGTCTGGCCCCGGAAGCCGGCGCGCGCTGCCGCCCGGCGCTCCAGCTCGAGGAAGATCTCGACGCTCGCAGGATCAGTGGACGACCGCACCGAGATGCCGCGTCGCGGTGCCGCGTTGATCGGGCCTCGGTGGCCGGCCGCCATCCCGTGGCGCAGGGTGTCGATGCTGGTGCCGATGTCGAGCACCCACGTGAATCGCGGCTGGATCCCGCGCGTGGGGCGAGCGCCCCGCTCCCGCAGCGCGGCAGGCGCGTCCTCGCCGGTCGGCTCCACGCGCACGAAGTCGAGCCGCGCGGCGGCGGCGGCACGGGCCGCGTCGGCCAGCGCCAGCCCGGTTCGGGCCCGGCTCGCCGGCCCGTACGGGATGTACAGGTAGCGCGGGAACCGGCCTCTCCGGATCGCGCCCGCCCACTGCCAGCCGTCCCCCTCTCCGCGCAGGACGTCGTAACCGAGGGCGCGCTGCACACGCAGCCACGCGGCGCTCTGAAGGAAGTGGCCGTCGAGCTCGAGGAGCGCGCGGTCCCAGGCCTCCCCGTCATCGGCTCCCGGGACGGCTCCGGGGTCAGTAGAAGAGGTCATGGTGGACGCGGTATGACCACTGGCACGCCGCCCGCTCCCCGACGGCGTTCCACAGTCGATAGCGTCGCTGCCCCAGTGGCAGGTCCCACGCACCGACGAACTCGGTGACGCGCTCGTTGAACCCCGACTTGAAGCGGTAGAGCCCCGCGAAGGGATGGTCGGGTGACATGTCGGCGGGGCGCGGCACCGCGACCAGATCGTAGGTGTGGACGCCCCGGCCGCGCAGCCAGCGCATCACCTCCCACTGGAGCAGGTAGGGAGCCATCAGCTCGTGATGGCTTCGGCTCGAACCGCCGTCCTTGTACCAGGCCTTGCGCCCGAAGTGGGTGACGAAGCAGCCGGCCAGCACCTCCTCGCCGTGAGAGGCGAAGAAGAGATCGCCGTTGCCGGCCGCGTGCTGAAGGCGCCAGTAGGAGGCGAAGTAGTCGCGTGGACGGAGGATGAATCGGGCGCGCCGCTGGGTGGCACCCATCAGCCGGTACATGACGTCCACCGTCTGCTCGTCAACCGGTGCCCGCCTCACCTCAACCCCATGCCGGGCCGCCAGCCGGATGTTGTACCGGCACTTGGGCTTGAACGATCCGATGATCTGCTCCTCCGAGGGCCGCAGATCGACGAGGATGGTGGCGATGCTGGGCTGCACCTCGGTGGGCGCCTTCAGGATCCCCGCCCGCGGCCAGGCCGAGGTGTCGGCGGCGGCCTCCAGCTCCGGGTCGATCTTGACCAGGAAGGCGGAGCGGAGCGAGCGGAGGTCGTCCGCCAGCGGTCCGAGCTGGTTGGGATCGGCCACACCCGGCCCGCGTGGCGAGTACCAGAGGTTGCCGAGCCCCGGGATGTGCCGGCGCAGGAACAGGATCGCGAGCCGATCCGGCCCGTTCTCGGCGATCCGATAGTGGGGCTCCCATCCCCGCCCGCGCTTGAACTCGCCCCAGGCACGCGACTGCAGCACGTGGCCCCCGTCGGGATTGGCCGTCACCAGCTCGTCCCAGCGATCGATCTCCGCCGGGGTGGCGTCTCTCACCGGCGCACGAGCCCCAGCTCTCGCCCCCGGGAGCCGGGCTTCCCGCCGTCGTCCCCGGCGAGCGCACCTGGGCTCACCCGGCGAACCTCTCGCGCACGATGGAGCGCAGCGCCGCCCATTCGTCCGCGTCGAGAGCGCGGAACAGCACGATGCACACCGCGTAGATTACCGCCGAGGCCCCGGTCACCAGGAGGAGGTCGACCCGCCCCTCCGGGTGGACCAGCAGGATGAAGGCACCCATCACCAGGCCGGCGGGATAGATCCGCCAGGTGGCGCGCACCACGCGGAGCGCCCCCACCTGGGCGCGCAGCACCGTCCAGCCGATCGCCACCAGCGCGATCTCGGTGATCACCGTCGTCCAGCTGGCCGCAATGTAGCCGTACATGGGGATCAGGATGAGGTTGAGCACGAGGTTGATCCCCAGCCCGCTCAGGGCGATGTAGGCGAAGGTCGTCTGCCGGTCAACGGCGTTGAAGGTGGCCGCGAAGGTGTTGTCGATGAAGGCGAAGAACACCGCCAACGACAGGATGTGCAACGCGGGAGCCGACTGAGGATACAGCTCGAGCAGACTGTTGAACTGGGAGCTGAGCAGAAACAGACCGACGGTGATGGGAAACCCGATCATGGCGAGGCCCTTGAAGAAACGCTCCGCGGTGGGTATCACCCGGTGCTGCGCGACGCGCTTGTAGATCGACATGATGGGGAAGATCACGCTGCGGAGCGTGACCGGGATGAAGAGCAGCGCCTCGAACGGCTTGTAGGCCAGCGTGTACCAGCCCACCTCAGCGTAGGAGCGGAAGTGCTGCAGGATGGGCACGTCGAGCTTGAAGTAGACGGTGGTGAACGCGTAGGTGATCGCCAGCGGCAGCCCCATCCGGAGCCACGGCTTCACCATGCTCCTGTCGAGGTTCCAGCTGAACCGCGCGAAGCCCCTGGTCAGCAACACGATCACGAAATAGACCATGGCGACGGCGTAGCTCGCGGCGTAGGTCCAGAGGAAATACGCGGTGCCCGCGTGCATGTACGCGCCCAGGATCACCAGGCCGAGCAGGAGCAGGCTCTCCGGCACGATCTCGACGATCTCGAAATTGAGACGCTGCAGGGCGTAGAGCGTGCCGCGCAGCAGCATGAGATAGCCGCCGAGGAGGACGATGGCGAAGGACGGCAGCCACAGTGACTGGATCCCCGCGAACCACAGCCCGGCCAGCAGCAGCGGCCCCGCCACCGCGGTGAAGAACACGCGCATCGACATGGCGAAGCCGAGCATGTGAGAGATGCTGTCGGGGCGACGCGCACCCTCGCGGAGATAGAGGCTGGTCAGCCCGAAATCGGCCACCACGGTTGCCATCAGGCCGTAGGTGACCGCGGTCTGCAGCTCCCCGAAGCGCGCGTCACCGAGCACGTGCCCGATGAGGACGACGGTCACCAGCGCGATGATCCGCGAGACGGCGCGGGCGACCAGGATGAGAAGGGTGTTCCTCAGCGCGCGCGTGCCGATGCGCGCGGTGGGCGGCAGCGGGGCGTCGGCGCGCTCCGCTGCCGGCCCGGGGGCTGTGATGGCGGCGGCGGCGGGCGCGGCGTCGGCAGGTGCGGTGTCAGCGGCGGCGGGGATGCCATCCGGAACGGCATGCCGTAGCGGCTGCGGCGCGGGCGGGGTGGATCGCGATCGCCGGGTCAACGGTGGTCGGCGTCGGTATGGGGCGCGCCGGGCCGACGCCGGAGAGGGACCGGCGCGACCTCAACGGTCATGTCGGTCGGAAGGCGTCCGAGGGGCAGACGTGCGAGAGCGACCATGGCCGGGTGGGCATCGTACTTCGTCGGCTCCGCATCCTGCCGCACGATCACCGCCGCCCGCGGTTGGGAATGACGTCGGGGGCCGACACCGGGCTCAACCGAGGAGCTGGCGGAGCTGGCCCTCCCACCCGGCGTCGTGGATGGCTCGCCCCCGGAAGGCGGAGGCCAGCCGCGCGAGATGGGGGAGGCGCTGGACGGCCACCGCGTAGCGTGAGGCCAGGCCTGAGAAGTCTCCGGCGAGCACCTCGATGTGGAAGCCGATGAGCATCAGGGCCAGGTTGAGCTGGGCGAGCGTGAGCGAGGGGTCGCGGAAGACGTAGGTGGCGTGGTCCTCGACGTTGAGCGACTCGTACACGAAGGTGCCCGACGCCGTGCGCGCGAGCAGCACGGCGACGATGGTGGGCTGCTCGCCGCCGACGGTGAGGGCGTCGAGGTCGGTGTGGGCCGCCGTCTGCGGGGTGGCGTCGGGCGGCGCCTCGGGGACCCGGAACATCGACTGCGCCTGGGTCTGGCCGCCCCGCGACCAGGCGCCACCGCCCCGCATCATCCGCATGGCGAGCATGCCGCCGAGGGCGCCGTAGGGTGCACCGAAGCCCATGCCCATCCCCGTGCCCATGCCCATGCCCATGCCCATCCCGGCCCCGCCCTCGGGAGGCCCGCCGATCAGCGGAGCGCCCCCGGGAGCACCGCCGATGAGACCTCCGCCGCCTCCGGACCCCGGGGTGGGGACCCCCATGAAGCGCTCCGTCATCAGCATGCCCATCCCCTGCTCGATCTGGCCGAAGTTGGTGCCCTGACCGCGGCCCGGCCCGGTGCTCTGCACCGCCTCCGCCTCAGCGAAGTGGGTGGTCCCCTGAGCCTCCACCTCCACCGAGGCGACCTGGTGGAAGCCGAGCGCCGGGTCCCCCAGCGACTGGATCAGCGCCGCCCCCGCCGCCCGCTCGGGGAGGGCGGCGGCGGCCAGCAGCGCGGGCCACACCTTGGGGTCGATGCCGTCGAGGGCCGCCTTGGCCGCCGCCACCCCGTCCCGGAGGTCACCCGCGAGCTGGCGCTGGGCGAGCGGGCCCAGCCCCGGAAGCAGCGCCTGGAGGAAGGCACCGGAGCGTCCCCGGGCGTCGGTCGCCCGCTGCCGGAGCAGGGTGAGGAACTGGGAGGTCACCTGGGCGAGACGCTGGACGACGAAGCTCCCCGCATCTCCCATGGAGATGCTGATCCGGTACCCGGAGGGGTCGGTGCTGACGTCCTCGATGAGCGCGTAGGGCACCTGGACGGGCGGTCCGCTGACCGGGATCGCCACCATCCCGTCGTCGTAGAGGCTGATGTCGGCCTCGACGTCGTCCACCGCCCCGTGGAAGCGCTGGCTCTCCCCGAAGCCGATGGTCACCAGGCCGGCACGGGAGTCGGCGACCCGGATGTCCCCGATCTGGGCGAGGATCTGGCTGCGCAGGGCGCCGAGCTGGGAGAGCTCCACGGCGCTGCCGTCGCTGAGGCGGATGCGCACCACGAATGGCGCCGGCTCGCTGACCTCGGTGATCTGCTCGGGGGCCATCCGCAGCGGCTGGCCGAGCTGCGGGGAGACGGTGAGGGACTTCCCGTCGACGGCCACCGTGCCGTCCCCCTCGTCGACCACCTGACCGCTGGCGTCGCTGATCCTGAAGTGCATCGTCGCGGCTCAGCCGCCGGCGCTCACGGCGCCGGGGTGCCGCACTCGCCGCAGAACTTGATCCCGCCGACCAGCTCGGCCCCGCAGTTGCCGCAGAAGCGCTTGGTGGCGGCGGGGGCCGCGGCCATCGCCGCCCCGCAGTGCTGGCAGAACTTGCCGCCCCCCGACTCCTGGTGACACGAGGGGCAGAGGCCGGTCGCCTGGTCGGTGTAGTTGACCCCCTGGGTGAGGTCCTGGGCCTGGATCTTCTCCTCCAGCTGGTTGCGCTGGGCCTGCGCCTGCATGTAGGCCATCTCCTCGCCCAGCTTCGGAGCGCAGTCGACGCAGAGCCCCCGGTCGTTGTTCCAGCAGACCTCGCGGCACACCCACTTGCCGCAGCGGTTGCACTGGTAGAAGCGGTCGTGGACCTCCTGCGCCGCCTTGGCCAGCTCCTTGTCCTTGGCCGGGCTGCCGGTCCCGGACATGAGCATGCTCGAGTTCCAGCCGGCGCTCTCGACGTCGCCGCCGATCGACCCGCCGAGCAGCCCGCCGCCGATGGCCGCGACCCTGCCACCGAAGCCGAAGAGGGAGCGGTGGAACGAGGAGCGGTAGCCGTTGTTGCAGCGCATGCAGCGGAACTCGAACTGGTACCCCTCCTGGGTGGAGAGGTCGTCGACATTGCTGGTGAAGGGCACGACGCCGGGCATGGACTCGCCTCCTCTCGTCTCCGCGGGCCGACGATGAGCCGGTCAAGCGCACACCCTAGGGGTCACCCGACCCCGATGTCAATGGAGCACGGGCGGGGTGTGGGCGGCCAGACCGACTCGGCATCCGACCCGGCCTCGCTCAGAGGGGAGGGCCTCCCGGATAGCCGGGCAGCGGATCGGGATAGGCGGCTGCGGCGCGGGCCTCCAGCCCCCGGCTCTGGCGGTGGAGCAGCCACGCGGCGGCCGCCAGCACCAGCACGGCCACGAGGCCGAAGCCGAGGGTCAGCCACCCGCTGAGGTTCTGGACCGACTCCCCGACCGTGTAGGCGGCGAGCCCGTAGCCGGTCGCCCAGATCACGCTTCCGGCGGCGTTGAAGGCGAGGAAGGGAAGGGGGGACATCCGTGTCGCTCCCGCGAAGAGGCCGGCGAAGCTGCGCAGGACGAGGACGAAGCGACCGAGGAGGACGACCGCTCCGCCGCGGCGCTGGAAGAGGTAATGGGCAACCTTGACCCGCGACTGGCCGGCGCCGAAGCGCTCGCCGTGGCGGACCAGCAGGTGATAGCCACCCCACCACCCGATGGCATAGCTGATGCTGCCCCCGACGATGGGACCCGCGGCCGCGGCGGCGATCACCCCGGCGATGGCCAGGTGGAGCTTGGGCGCCAGGACCGCGGCCGTGAGCAGCGCCGTCTCACCGGGGAGGAAGGGCAGGCAGAGGCTCTCCAGCCCGGCGATCAGAAAGACGGCGAGGTAGCCCCAATGCTGGACGAAGCCCGAGGCGAACCCGGTCAGAGAGGCCAGAAGCACAGCCGGACAATGATGCGGTGACCGGCCGGCCCGCGCAGGACCCGGGCGTCCGGTCCTCGGCTCAGCTGCCGGTCGAGGCGCCCGGCTCGACCGCCGGCGGGGGCGGCCCGGCCAGGCGCAGGACGAGGAGCGAGCGCCCCTCGACCTGGAGACGCTCCGGGGTGCGGACGGTCCGCGCACCCGGCGCCTCGTCGGGGTGGGCGGTGTCCAGCACGACCTCCCAGGTCCCCGGCGGCAGGCTCCAGCCGCAGGGGTCGCCGGACGAGTGGAGGAGCACCGCCAGGGTGTCGTCGGTGATCCGCTTCCCGGTCGCGGTCCGCTCGGGGATCAGCCCGCCGTCCAGGACCATCGCCAGCGACTGGCGCTCGTGCCCCCCCCAGTCCGGGTCGGTCATCTCCTCGCCGTCGCTGCGCAGCCAGCGCACATCCTTGCGTCCCCGTCCCACCACCTTGCCGGTGAAGAAGTGGCGGCGGCGCAGTCCGGGATGCCGGGCACGGAGCTCGATCAGCCGGTGGCTGAAGGCGAGCAGCTCGGCGTCGGCCGCCGCCCAGTCGAGCCATGAGGTCTCGTTGTCCTGGCAGTAGCCGTTGTTGTTGCCCCCCTGGGTGCGGCCCAGCTCGTCGCCCGAGAGGATCATCGGGCATCCCTGGGAGATCAGCAGGGTGGCCAGGAAGTTGCGCTGCTGGCGGCGCCTCAGCTCGACCACCTCGGGATCCGAGGTCTCCCCCTCCGCGCCGCAGTTCCAGGAGCGGTTGTCGTCGCTGCCGTCCCGGCTGTCCTCGCCGTTCGACTGGTTGCGCTTGTGCTCGTAGGAGACCAGATCGCGGAGGGTGAAGCCGTCGTGGGCGGTCACGAAGTTGACGCTGGCGCTCGGGCTGCGGCCATCGTCGGCGTAGAGGTCGCTGCTCCCGGTCAGGCGGTAGGCGAGCCCCGACACCCCCAGCTCGGCGCCCCGCCAGTAGTCGCGCACCGTGTCGCGATACTTGCCGTTCCACTCCGCCCAGCCCACCGGGAAGTTGCCGACCTGGTAGCCGCCCGGACCGATGTCCCAGGGTTCGGCGATCAGCTTGACCTCGGCCAGCACCGGGTCCTGGTGGATGATGTCGAAGAAGGCGGCCAGCCGGTTGACCTCGTAGAACTGGCGGGCCAGCACCGAGGCGAGGTCGAAGCGGAAGCCGTCGACGTGCATCTCGGTGACCCAGTAGCGCAGGGAGTCGGTGATCAGGCGGAGCGTCTGCGGGGCTCCGGCGTTGAGGGTGTTGCCGGTGCCGGTCACGTCCCAGTAGCGGCGCCGGTCGTTGGGGTCGAGATAGTAGTAGGCCTCGTTGTCGATGCCCCGGAAGGAGAGGGTGGGACCGAGGTGGTTGGCCTCGCCGGTGTGGTTGTAGACCACGTCGAGGAGAACCTCGAGCCCCGCCTCGTGAAGCGTCCGCACCATCTCCTTGAACTCGACGACCTGGCCGCCGCGGTCCCCCGACGAGGAGTAGCGGCCCTCGGGGGCGAAGTAGCCGATGGTGTCGTAGCCCCAGTAGTTGCGCAGCCCGAGCTCATGGAGGCGCGCCGAGTTCGACGAAGGCATGGACGGGCATCAGCTCGACCGCGGTGACCCCCAGCGACCGGAGGTGCTCGACGGCCGCCGGATGGGCGAGCCCCGCGTAGGTGCCGCGGTGGCGCTCGGGCACGCGCGGGTGGCGCATCGTGAAGCCCTTGACGTGGGCCTCGTAGACCACGGTGTCGGCCCACGGGGTGCGCGGAGGGCGGGTGCCGCCCCAGTTGAAGCTGTCGTCGACCACCACCGAGAGGGGCACGTGGCCGGCGGAGTCGAGCTCGCTCCGGATGTCGTCGGTCATGCGCCGGTTCCACTCGTAGCCGAAGACCTCGGGGCCCCACGACACCTGGCCGGTGAGGGCGCGCGCGTAGGGGTCGATCAGCAGCTTGCCGGGGTTGAAGCGCCGGCCTGCGGCGGGGTCGTAGGGACCGTGGACCCGGTACCCGTAGACGGTGCCGGGACCGACCCCGGGCAGGTAGCCGTGCCAGGTGAGGTCGGTCCTGTCGGTCAGCTCGCAGACGTCGCGAGTGCTCCCGTCAAGGTTGACCAGAACCAGCTCGACCCGCTCGGCGTTGGCGCTGAAGAGCGCGAAGTTGGTGCCTCGGCCGTCCCAGTGGGCACCGAGCGGGTAGTGCTGGCCGGGCCACGCCTCGCGGGCGGCGGGCGCCCGGGCCGGGGTCCGTCCCGGAGGAGGGGCATCCATGGGAACTTCCGGCGCCGAGGACTGGGCCACGTCGGACGAGTGCAGCTGGGAAGGCTCCGTGGGAGGCGGCACCCGGTCGCGGCCGCCCGTGGCCGCCAACCATACCGTCTGACCGCACCGTCGCGCGGCGATGATACGTGCGCATGACCGTGCCGAGCCCGAGGGACTGGGGCCTGGTGGCCGCCCACGTCGACACCGACGGCCGCCGTCATTCGGCCTCCGCAGCGACCCGCCGCGCCCTGCTCGCCGCCCTCGGCGCCGACCGCCCGCGCCCCGACCCCGAGGACGGTCCCCTGGTGGTGGTGCGGGGGGCGCCGGTCGCGCTCGGCCGCGACGAGCGGGTGCCGGGACGCGGGCACGCCGAGGTGGAGCTCGAGGACGGGACCGCCCGGGCCTGCGGCGATCACCTCCCCGCGGACCTCCCACTCGGGTATCACCGGCTGCACCGCGGAGGCTGGAGCCGTCCCCTGGTGGTCACCCCGCCCCGATGCCACCTCCCCGCCGGATGGGGCGGCTTCGGCTTCGCGGTGCAGCTCTACGCGGTCCGCTCGGCGGAGAGCTGGGGCATCGGAGACCTCGTCGACCTCGCCGCCCTGGGCCGCTGGGCCGCTGGCCTCGGCGCCTCGACGCTGCTCGTGAACCCGCTGCACGCGGGGCTGCCGCTCCTCCCCATCGAGCCCAGCCCCTACTTCCCGACCAGCCGCCTCTTCCTCGACCCCCTCTGCCTGCGTCCCGGCCACCACCCGGAAGGCGGGACGTCGCCCGACCTGGCCGCCGCCGCCCGGGGGCTCAATGGGGAGCGCCGGATCGACCGGGACCGGGTGGCCGCCCTCAAGATGGCAGCCCTGGAGCGCTCCTTCCACGCCCGGGCGATCCGGGGTGACCTGGACGCGGCGCTCCTCCACCGGCCGCGGCTCCACGACTTCGGTCTCTTCTGCGCACTCGCCGAGCGGCATGGGAGGGACTGGCGGGGTTGGCCGCGCCCGCTGGCGCGGCGCGATCCGACGGCCCTCGGCGCCGCGGCGGCGGAGCTGTCGGAGCGGGTCCGGTTCCACGCCTGGGTGCAGCTCGAATTGGACCGTCAGATGGACGACGTCGGCGCTGCGCTCCCGCTGATCCGCGACCTCGCCGTCGGTGTCCACCCGGGAGGCGCCGACGCCTGGCTCTGGCAGGAGCTGATGGCGCCCGGGGTGTCGGTCGGAGCCCCCCCTGACGGCTTCAACGCCCTCGGCCAGGACTGGCGCATCCCCGCCTTCGACCCCTGGAAGCTGCGGGCGGCCGGCTACGCCCCCTTCATCGAGACCCTGCGGGCCAATCTCCGCCACGGCGGCGGCCTGCGCATCGACCACGTGATGGGGCTGCAGCGCCTCTGGTGGATCCCGGCCGGCGGGGGGCCGGCCGAGGGCGGCTACGTCCGCTACCCGGTCGACGACCTGCTCGGGATCGTCGCCCTGGAGTCGGTGCGCCAGGAGGCGACGGTGATCGGCGAGGACCTGGGCACGGTGCCGGCCGGGCTGCGCGCGCGGCTGCGCCGGCGGGGGCTGCTCAGCTACGTGGTGCTCCTCTTCGAGGATCGCCCCCCGTCGCGGTGGCCGCGCCAGGCGATGGCCGCGGTGACCACCCACGACCTGCCCACCGTCGCCGGGCTCTGGGACGGCAGCGACCTGGAGGCCCAGCGGCGGATCGGCCTGCCCGCCGACGCCGCCGCCAACCGGGCCCTGGTCGAGCGTCTGCGCCGGGATGGCGGCCCCGGGGCGGACGCCGATGTGGCGGCCGCGATCGTCCACGCCCACCGGCGCCTGGCCGCCTCGCGCTGCGCCCTGGTCGCCGCCACCCTGGAGGACGTGGCCCAGGTCCGGGAGCGACCGAACCGGCCGGGGAGCAGCGGGGCGAGCCCCAACTGGTCCCTGGCTCTGCCGGTCTCCCGGGAGAAGCTGGAGGCGCTGCCCATGGCGCGCCGCCTGGCCGCCATCCTCGCCCGCAGTCGCCGGGAGCCGAAGGCCCCTCCGCCGAGATCGGGAGAGGGAGCAGAGATGAACGAAGATGCCTCGCAACCCGTGATATAGTTGACGGAGCAACCGGGCCGGTGAGTGCCCGAACGGAGAGCCCCACGTTGACTACATTGGTGAAGCAGGCGTCGGCACGTACCGACATCGAACTGTTCCAGCGCGCCAAAGAGGAGGCGCTCCGCCTCCACCGGCCCGTCTACATCGCCGGCGGGGAGATCCACGCCGAGCGGCCGCCGCGCACGACGGCGATGGTCTGGCCCAACGGCAGCGTGACCTGGGGCAATCCCCAGGCGGCCAGCAAGCAGATCGACCGGCGCCACCTCCCGCCCGCCGCCTGAGGCGCCGTCCCGTCAGCCCGAGGCCCGGCGCCACGCGGAGATGAAAGGAGCCGCGGCCATCGCCGCGGCTCCCTCGCTGCGCTCGGTGTGAAGGTGGTCAGGTGCCCAGAAGGTTGGCGACGTTGGAGTAGAGGTTGTTGGTCGTCTGGCCGAAGACGGTCAGTCCGATGATGGCCACGACGGCGATGAGGACGAGGATGAGTCCGTACTCCACCATTCCCTGCCCTTCCTGGTGACGACGCTGACTTCGTCGGGGGGGAGTGGGGGGGGATCCGTTCACGGGGCACCACCTCCTTTCGAGTGGCCCGGCTGCACCTCCTGTCGACACACCGATGGACGCGACCGCTCCACTCTGCGGGGTGGCCTGTGGGCTTCGGTCGCATACCGGCGTCACAGGTCCGTGGTGGCGGCGATGCAGAGGGAGCGGCCCGGCCCCGGCTGAGGAGCTCAGGAGCCGGGGACGAGGGTGGTGGCGGCCTCAGCCCTGGCCGAAGCTCCGCACCGCCCAGGCGACGGCCCCGACCAGCCCCGCGTTGCTCCCCAGCTCGGCCTGCCCCACCCGGCAGTGCCGGAGCGGCGTGTGGAAGGCGATCTCCGCCATGGCGGCGCGGAGGGGCTCGTGGAGCAGGTCGGCGTGGCTGCCCACCCCGCCGCCGAGGGCGATGGCATCCGGCCCCAGGATGTTGACCAGCGCCCCGAAGGAGCGGCCCAGGGCCCGGCCCGCCTCGGCGTAGACGCGGGCGGCGAGGGCGTCACCGGCGCGCGCCGCGTCGGCGATCGCCGAGGCGTCGAGCGGGCTCACCCCGCGCAGCCGCGAGTCCTCGCCAGCGGCGAGCGCGGCGGCCGCGCGGTTGGCGATGCCGGTACCCGAGGCGACCCCCTCCAGGCAACCGGTGTGGCCCTGGCCGCACTTGGGCCCGTCGGGGCTGCAGGGGACGTGGCCCACCTCGGCAGCGGTCCCGGCGGTCCCGACCAGGAGGCTGCCATCGATGATCACCGCCCCGCCGATGCCGGTGCCCACGATCACGAAGACGAAGGTCCGGGATCCCCGGCCCATGCCCGCCGCCCACTCCGCGTAGCCGGCGAGGTTGGAGTCGTTGTGGATGGCCACCGGGCAGCCGGCGGCGGAGGCGAGCATCTCCCGGGCGGGGAGGTCCTCGAAGCCGGGGAGGTGGGGGGCGGCGAAGACCACGCCGCGCTCGGGGTCGAGCGGCCCGGGGATGCCGATGGCGATGCCGTCGGGGGTGCCCCCGGCCGCGTCCCGCGCCGCCGCGGCACAGGCGGACATCACCGCGGCGGGACCGGCCTTCGCGGGCGTGGCACGCCGGACCACCCGCTGGGCGTAGGTGGTGGGGCCGGTGGCCAGCGCGGCGCGGATGCTGGTGCCGCCGAGGTCGATCCCGACGAGGCGTGCCGTCATGGTCTCTCCCGATGTCGTCATGGGCGCCGCGCGGCGACGCCGCGGGGATCGCCCGTCGGGCCGTCGTGCCAATGGCCGGGACGCGCGATCCGGTTGGCGGCCGCCGGCCCCCAGCTCCCCGCCGCGTACATCCGGACCGGAGGAGGCCGGTCGAGCACCGGCTGCACCACCTGCCAGCCCCGTTCCACCTCGTCCTCGCGGATGAAGAGGGTGTGGTCGCCGCTCAGGGCGTCATGGAGGAGCCGCTCGTAGGCCTCCGGGGTGCTCGCCTTGAAGGAGCCCTCGTAGGTGAAATCCATCCCCACCAGCTGGGTTGTCACCTCGGGACCGGGACGCTTGGCGACGAAGGTGAGCGAGATGCCCTCGTCGGGCTGGACCCGGATGACCAGGCGGTTGCTGTCGAGGCTGTGCAGGCCCACGGCTCGGAAGAGGTGGAGCGGGGCCTCCCGGAAGCTCAGCACCACGCGGGTGTCGCGGACCGCGAGGCGCTTGCCGGTGCGGAGCAGGAAGGGCACGCCCGCCCACCGCCAGGAGTCGATGTGGAGGCGCAGCGCGGCGAAGGTCTCCACCTCGGAGCCGGGGGCCACCCCCTCCTCCTGGCGGTAGCCGGGCACCGGCTCGCCGTCGATGCTGCCGGCCTCGTACTGGCCCCGGACCACGTCGCCGGGGTCCACCGGGTGGAGGGCGTCCAGGACCTTGACCTTCTCGTTGCGGATGGCCTCCGCGGCGAAGGAGATCGGCGGCTCCATGGCGGTCACTGCGAGCAGCTGGAACATGTGGTTCTGGACGATGTCGCGGACCGCGCCGGTCTCCTCGTAGAAGCCACCGCGCTGCTCCACCCCGAGGGATTCCGCGACGGTGATCTCGACCCGCGCCACCATGTCCCGATTCCACACCCGCTCGAAGACGGAGTTCCCGAAGCGGAAGACCAGGAGGTTCTGGACGGTCTCCTTGCCGAGGTAGTGGTCGATCCGGTAGATGCGCTCCTCGGGAAGGATCTCGTGGAGGACCGCGTTGAGCTGGGTGGCGGAGCCGACGTCGTGGCCGAAGGGCTTCTCGATGACCAGCTTGGTCCCTGCCGCGAGCCCGGCGGCACCGAGGCTGCGGGCCAGGGTGGTGAAGGCGGACGCGGGCACGGCGAGATAGAGGAGCCGCTCGGGACGCTCCGCCGCGGCCCGCAGCGGCCGGAGGTCGCCGTCGGGGCCCACCGGGACGAAGCGGAGGCGGGCCGCGAAGGCCGCGAAGCGGCGGGCGTCGAACCGGCTGCGGGAGTGGCTCCGGATCGCGTCCGCGGCGTGGGCCCGGAACCGCTCGTCGCTCCAGTCGAAGGGGGCCACCCCGATCACGTTCCCCCCCGCGGGCAGGAGGCCCTCGATCTCGAGGTTGTAGAGGGCGGGCAGGAGCTTGCGGGCCGCGAGGTCGCCGGTCGCCCCCACCACCACGATGTCCTGGTCGGCGGGGCGGAGCAGGGTCATGAGCCGCTCACACCCGGAGCCACCGGCGGCGCCACGTCACGTCGGCGGCGATCGGCGCGGACGATGCCGGGCCGGCGGGGGGAGGGCACGGTCAGCCTCGGCCACGAGACCGGATTGTAGGGAGGTGGGCGCCGGGGGCGGTGGAGGCCGGATCTCGGCCGAGCCGCCACCGGGTGCCCGGAGATTGCGTCCCGCCCCTCGCACCTGTGAACATGCGGCAGCACACCGCCCGGGTCAACTTGAGGAGCGCCTGCCGTGGATGACGACCGGAACGACCCGGAGACCACCTTAACCCGAGCGCGGGCGCCCCGATGGGAACTCCAGGAGATCCTCGGGTGGTGCCTGCTGGCGGCACTCCTCCTCATGGTGGTGGCCTACGTCGCCGCCGGCATCATCGAGGCGGGCGCCACCCCGCAGGAGCATCTGGTCGAGGTCACCGCCTACTACGCCTCCGACTGGGCGTCGCCCTACTTCACCGTCTTCCCACTGGCCGCGCTCGCCATCGCCTGGTGGCAGCTGCGGCGCTGGGGCCCCTCCGTGGCCGGAGGCGGGGCCGAGGGGGAGACCGCCGAGGGCGGGGATGGCGAAGCCGAGGCGGGGTACACCCACCTGCTCCGGGCCCGGACCTCGGTCACGGCGGTGTCCGTCGCGCTGGCGGTGATCGTCTGTGCCGCGATCGGGGTGGTGGTCACCAGCCTGATGCTCTTCCCGGAGAGCGAGGCGAGCGGCAGCCAGGTGTGGCCGTCGGAGGCCGAGACGCTCGCCAGCGCGGCGGCGGCGCTCCTGCTCTGCGGCATCGGCCTCGTCATCGCCTTCAGCCTTCGCGGGGAGGCATCCCGGCGGCTCGCCAGCGACACCGAGGAGGTGGCCGAGCCGGAGCCGGAGCCGGACCCGGTCCCCGTCGCCGACTAGGAGCGAGCACCCCGGCGCCGGGCGGCCCGGGGGCTCAGGCGGCGACCGTCCGGCAGGCGCGCGCCGGGAAGCCCAGGCGGCGGGCGCTCGCGGCGATCGAGGACGCCTCGACCTCGCTCGCGGCCAGGGCGAAGAGCGCCCCGCCGCTGCCGGTCAGGTGCCAGGCCGTCTCCGGCATGGCGGCGCGGAGACGATCGATCCCGGCCGCCAGCTGCGGGTGGGCCCGGCTCGCCGCGGGCTCGAGGTCGGAGCCGCAGAGGGCGGGGTCCGCGGCCGCGCCGGCGCGGAGCAGGCGCGCCAGGGCCTCGGGGCGCTCCGGGCCACGCCATTCAGCGGGCGTGAGGGCGGCGAAGGTGGCGCCTGTGCCGCTGCGCCCGGCGACGGCGACGGCGAGGTGGAGGGGAGGGTGGGTGAGCGGCTCGAGGCGCTCACCGGCACCGCCCACCAGGAGGCCGCCTCCGAACAGGCCGGCCGGAACGTCACTGCCCAGCCCGTCGGCGAGGCGGAGGAGGTCAGGATCCGGGGCCGCCGCTCCCACCCCGCCGAGCAGCCGGAGCACGGTCCCGGCATCGGCGGAGCCACCGCCCAGCCCGGCGGCGGCGGGGAGCCGCTTCTCCAGGGCGAGGCGGACGGCCTGACCGGGATGGCGGTCGAGGACCGCCCGGGCGGCGCGCAGGACCAGGTTGTCGGCCTCCGGGACCTCGGCGGCGGCCGGACCGGAGACGGCGAGAGCGAGGGGGGGTCCCGCCTCGGCCGGGATCAGTGCCACTCCGAGCAGGTCGTGCCAGTCGAGGCGCACCACCACCGAGCGGAGGTCGTGACGGCCGTCGGGCCGCCGCCCGACCACGCTGAGGGCGAGATTGAGCTTGGCGTAGGCGGGCGCGTAGATCATGAGCGGGTGATTGCTATACTCCAGGCTCCCGGGCGTTCGTCGGGGGGCGCGCCCAGCTCTTCCATCAACAGTCACCAGGTGTCAGCGTGGCCAACTCTCGTTCCGCGAAGAAGCGCATCCGCTCCAACGAGCGCAAGCGCGTTCGGAACCGCATCGTCCGCTCCGCCGTGCGGACCCGGATCAGCCGGGTGCGCCGCTCGCTGGTGAGCGGCCAGCTCGGCGGGGTCGAGGAGGAGCTGCGAGCCGCGGTCAAGGAGCTCGACAAGGCCGCGGAGAAGGGGATCCTTCACCGGAACAACGTCGCCCGCCGCAAGTCGCGGATCATGGCGATGGCGGCGCGGCTCACCGCCACGGGTGGCAGCGAGGCCGAGAGGGCGGCCACCCGGGCGGCGGCCACCGGCGGCGCCAAGGGACGGACCACCAGGGTGGCCTCGGGCGCCGCTGCGACCGGCGGCACCGCGAAGGCGGCCGCGAAGACTGCGGCCACCTCCACCAAGTCAGCCGCCAAGACCGCGGCGGCGGCCACCAAGTCCGCCGCCAAGCCCGCAGCCGCCAAGCCCGCAGCCGCCAAGCCAGGCGTCGGCTCGAAGCCGACCGGATCCTCGCGCCGGTCCAAGGGCGACTCCTAGCCCCGACCGCCCGGCCGCCGCTCAGCCGCCACGGGCACGGGCCACCGCCCGAGCGGCGCCGAGGGTGAAGCGCCCCATCGCCTGGCGGTCGTCGGCCTCGCCGGCCTTGATCCCGGCGTCGATCGCCTGGAGCTGGTGGAGCCAGCCCTCGACGACCCCCGGGGGGACGGCCCGGGCCTGCCGGCTCAGCCGCTCGGCGCGCCACTCGGGGATGCGCAGCTGGGTCGCCAGCCGCGCCGTCGAGCCGCCCGCGGCGAGCAGCGACTGGGCCCGGCGCAGCTCGCCCAGCTGACCGGCGAGGGTCGCGATGAGGTGCTGGGTGGAACGCCCCTCGTCGACGAGCTCGGCGGCGGCCGCTGCGCCCCTGCCCGGCTGGGGACCGAGGAGCCTCTCGAGCACGCTCCACACCTCGAGAGCCTCGGCGCCGCCGACCACCCGCCGCACCGTCTCCGCCTCGACCGGCTCGCCACCCGAGTAGGCGCGCAGCTTGTCCAGCTCGGTGGCCACCACGCCGAGGTCCGAGCCCGCGACGCTCAGCAGGTGGTCGAGGCCTCCCGGGCGGAGCTGCACGCCCCGATCCGCAGCAGCTCTCTCCGCCCACTCCCGCGCGTCCCGGGCGCGGAGGAGGTTGCAGGCGCGAACCTCGCCGCCGAGCCGGGTCACCGCGGCGACCACCGGGTGGCTGGCCGGCACCGTCTGGTGGGCGACCAGACACACCGAGGTGCTCGGCGCGCGCAGCTCGAGCGCCTCGGCCAGGGCCCGCCCCGCGTCGCCCGAACGGCGTCCGCCCGCGAGCTGGGGCGGGTCGCGGATCAGAAGGTAGCGCCGGGGGTCGATGAGAGGGGTCTCGGCGAGGGACGAGCGGATCCGCTCGAGTGGAGCGGGGGCGTCGACCACCTCGACGCCGAGCTGGGCCTCCGCAGCCTGCAGGCGCCAGGCCCGCACCGCCTCGTCGACCCGGTGGCGGTCGTCGCCGTGAACCAGGAGCAGCTCGGCGGAGCCGGCACCGGGTCGCGGGTGAGGAGCCGCGCTCCGGGCGGCGGCGCTCACGGCGCGAGGTCCCGGATCAGCCGACGTGGAGGCGGTAGCGTCGCTGACCGTCGTCGCCCCGGAAGGTCTCGGCTCCCGCCCGCTCCGCCAGGAAGCGGACGGCCCGCCCGGATACCTTCACCCCGGCCCTGGTGATCTCGGAGGCGATCTCCGCGGCCGTTCCCTGACCGAGCTTGGCGATGACCGCCCGCACGACCTCGGTGGTGACCTCGGGCGGGGTCGCCCGCCCCTTCGCCAGCCGTCCGCGCGGCTTCCGCCGCCGGCCGGGGGCCGCCACGGCGGCCTCGGTGGCCGCGCCCCGGCGCCGCGAGCGCGTCTCGCCGGCCACGGACGACGCGCGCTCGAACATCGCCAGCGCGTCGTGGATCTGGTGGCGGAGATCGTCGTTGTCGGCCCGGAGGCGAGTGATCTCCTGGACCAGCGTCTCGATGCGCTGGACGAGACGCTCCGCAGCACGCACCACCGGCGATTCGCCATCGACGTGGGAGGCGGAAGCCACCCGGCGCCCGCCGGGGCCTGGGTCCAGACGGTCGCGCACCAACGTCTGGCTCTCCTCCTCTTCCGAGGAAATAGCCATTGCAAATACCCTCATCCCATCGGACGCCCACGTCCGTCCCGTCTGGATCGACCATCCGGCCCGGCCGTCGCGCTCTCGTCGATCATAGTCGGCCCGCAGGGGCAGGGGGGATTGCAATCCTGGGGTGGCTCGAAGGAGCTCGAGGGAGCCTGACCGAGACTGCACCCATCCTGGCGCGCGGCACCCAGCCGGCCGGGAGAGCGCAGTACCATGTGCTTCCCCCGGGGACGTAGCTCAGCTGGGAGAGCGCTTGCATGGCATGCAAGAGGTCGGGAGTTCGATCCTCCCCGTCTCCACCAAGGGGCACAAAACCGTTGAGAACAAAGGGTTTTCCGGTTCTGAGTCGTTTCGGGCCGAGGCCATTTTCGGCTCCTTTCGCAACATGTAAGCTCTCTAGTGGAGAGCAATCGTGTACTTTGGCGCTGTGAGCGAGTAGAACTCTCTCCAGTGCGAGTTGCGCAGCTGGAGGTCCGTGATGGCCAAGCCCCTGACCGTGGTCCCACCTGCCTCGCTGTGGCAAACATGGGTCGGCGAGTACGTCGACGAGAAGCGTGCCGGCGGGGTCAGCCGCCACACGGTCGGCATCTACGGCTACGCCCTCCAGGACGTCCTCCTCCCCTACTGCGAGGCACACAGCGTGACAGGACCATCGGAGCTCAATGCCCCGCACCTCAACGCCCTCGTCAGCGGGCTCCTGGACGGCACAGGGTCACGCTCAGGGCGGCCACTGGCCAAGCAGAGCGTCGACACCTACGCCCGGACCATCAACGGCTTCCTGGGCTGGCTGACCAAGCGGGGCGAGGCAACCAGCGCCCGGGCCCAGCGGCCGCGCCTGCCGCACCGCGTCCTCGAGGTGCTCTCCCGGGAGGAGATCACCCGACTGGAGGACGCGGCACAGAACGAGCGGGACAAGCTGGTCATCCGGGTCCTCGCCGACACCGGCCTGCGGGTCAGCGAGCTCCTCGGGCTCGTTCCCGACGACATCCGCCAGGAGCCCGGCCGGCGCTGGTACCTCAAGGTCCGGGGCAAGGGCGAGAAGGAGCGGCTCGTCCCGATCGCCCCCGGCCTTGCCGGCCGGCTGGACCGCTACGTCAAGCGGACCCGGCGGCCGAGCGTCTACCCCAACCTCTTCCTGGGCACCCGCCGGGGGCGCGGCACCATGGAGTACGAGCCGCTCACCAAGAGCGGGGCGGAGCAGCTCACCCGGGACCTCGGCCTGGACGTGCTCAACCGGCGGGTCTACCCGCACCTCTTCCGGCACTCGTTCATCACATGGTGCGCTCTGCAGGGGATGCGGGAGACCGACGTCGCCAAGATCGTCGGACACAGCGGCCTGCGGATGATCCACGAGGTGTACGAGCACCTGACCGTGGGTGACACGCACGACGCTCTTATACGCGCTCTGATGGGGGGGGAGCGGACGGTGAACAGCCATCACGTCGCTCGCGCCACGTGCGGCACTGCCACCCGGGATAGGTTTCTCGATAGCTGGGCTCGGGCGGCTGTGGTGCCGAGGTCCTCTTGACAGAGATGTGGGGGAACCGCAGTATCTAGTGGGTCACATGGACGACGAACACAACATGTCGGGTCTTCGACGCCGGTGGGGGCTGGCCTGGCCGGAGCCGCCGGGAGGTGCGACGGGACTGGTGCGATCATGCAAAAGTCGTGCGACTAGGTACGTCCGGGTCAACCGCCGGGTGGTACGTTGCACTGCGGTTGCGCCGCCCGGCGCGGCCATAATCGACCTTGACCGCATCGAACATATGTACTACGATACAGTCTGTACTGAATACGGCCAACGCACCAGCAAGAGAACGCTCCACGGGCTACCATGCGCATCTCATGCAAGTCAGCCGAGACCCGGCGGCAGCCCACTCTAAAGGATACGAAGCGATGCTGTCGATTGAACCCATCAGCGACGAGCGGGATGACTTCGAGGCAACGCGTAGACGCCTAGCGGAGGCAGAGAGGGCAATCCTCGATCACGTGCACGAGGGCACCCGGCTCTCTCCCGCAGAGGTGATCGAGCGAGTCTCCCAGGGGCAGAGCGATCTGGATGCGTCGACGGTGCAGAAGGCGTATTGGGCCCTCCTCCACGAGCGACGAGTCCGCGTCGACAAAGACAGCTCGTTGGTCATCGCACCAGCACCGTAGCCCTCGATATCGCAACGACGCACTCGCCTCCACCAAGCGGCGCCGCGGGCGCATCACCTAGCGCCGACCGCAAGGCGCGGCGCCGCCCAGAACCGCTCGACTACCGCACTCCCGCACAGCGTGACCGTGATCGGATTCTGTATTGCGGAGCCTTCCGCCGTCTAGGCGGCGTTACCCAGGTTGTCGCAGCGTCGGAAACCCTGCTGGTCCACACCCGCCTGACGCACTCCCTCAAGGTTGCCCAAATCGGCCGCCGGTTAGCGGAGAAGACCCTCGGGGAAGCTGAGCGCAAGGGGCATCTTGATCGTGTGACCCAAGCCGGTGGAATCGACCCCGATGCCGTGGAGGCCGGGGCCCTGGCACACGACCTCGGGCATCCTCCCTTCGGTCACGTCGCCGAATCCGAACTCCAGGAGATCCTACCGCCCCTTCTGTCGGACAGTTTCGAGGGGAACGCACAGACATTTAGAATAGTCAACAAGCTATCCATCCGAACAACTCACCGTGAGTCTTCCGCGCTCAACCTGTCGCGCGCGGTGCTGAGGGCCACGCTGAAGTATCCATGGCTGCACGCGAGCCCACGGGCAAGCGACGGTAAGTGGTCCGTCTACGACACCGAAGAGGAAGACTTCAGGTTTGCTTACCCGGAAGCTGAGGTGGACGACAAGAGCGTGGAGGCCTTCATCGTAGATTGGGCCGACGACATAGCTTACGCCGTCCACGATGTGCAAGACTTCTACCGCGCGGGGCTCGTCCCGCTGGATCGACTAGTTAATGACAGCAGAGAGGCTATGCGCTTCCTTTCGTCTGCTGCGGGGTGGCTGTCGACCCACGGCGTGGATACGGATAGGTGCGGCAAGGCCTTCGAGCGACTGCTCAAGGAGCGATTCCTCCCGATAGATTCATACCAGGGACGGCGTGACGACCACGCCGCGATGCACAACCTCGCGTCAGCACTCATCACCCGTTTCATCGATTCGGTTCAGCTCGATGCCCGTGGCAAGCTTGCTGCCGATCAGGATCAGCGCGACGAGATCGAGGTCCTCAAACAACTCATCTGGCACTACGTGATCAACAAGCCCTCACTCGCTACGCTTCAGCAAGGTGAACGGAAGCTGGTCAGGACCCTTTTCGAGCTTCTGAGCGCGTGGGCGACCAAAGCGCAGAGGGACCAGCGCGAATTAGCTCGATTGCCCGTCCAGTTGCGTCAGTCACTGGAGACGATGGAGCAGGATATCGATGCGAAGGCAGTTCTCAGCGAGGAGCAACGTCGGCTCCGTGCAGCAGCGGATTACCTGACCTCACTGACCGAGACCCAGGCGGTCAAGATGTACCAGCGCCTAGCAGGTGGCCATGTGGAGGGGTCAGCTCTGGACGTCTGGCCGCGGGTCTAGATTGACCCTCGTCGAGGTTGCCTCCCACAGATCCGGTGCTACGCCGGAAGCACCTCGTCAAGCAGTGCCCAGATCCAACCCGTAAGCTTCCAGACTGCCTCCCTGTCCGCGCCGGCGTGGAATGCACCACTACCCACCGTGTAGGTGCGACGGCCGATCTGGGCTATCAACGCATCGATTAGCCCATCCATATCCTGGACCTGCTCCCTGCTGCCGCCGCGCTGTTGAACCGCGTAACGCATCCTCTCCGCTTGGCTGGGGTTATGCCGATTTCCTTGCTCGATGCCAACGTACCAGGGCTGCTGACGGACCTCATCGTCCGGCGCCCTCAACTGGACCGCCGCCCTCAATACCTCTCGGACTTCACCAGCGGGCCCCATGTAGCTGAGCCTAGTGTGGTCATTGAGGTCGCGGAGCGCCTGCTCCATTGAGTCTGCCAGCGAGAGCGACACCCGCCGAAGGCGAGCGAGGATCGCTAACTCGCGTCCGGAAAGCGGCCCACGGGAAGGCACAACTGGCTCGACACGGTGCCCTGGCTGTCGCATCCGAACCTGGAATTCCCGAAGGCGACGCAGCAGATCAGGATCGAAGCGATCACTCCCTTGTCGCGCCATCGTCGACCTGATCGCCGCTCAGGACGTACCGCCGCATGTTCCTGAAGATCTCTTCGACGGTCTCGGCTGACGCGTCGGCGGCAATGTGGATCTCGATGTGGATGTTGATGCCCGGGCTAAATGCGATAGGAGCTGGCTGCGGCGCGGGCGCTCGAACCGGAGTCCCGGCTGGCGCGACCAACGCAGGTCCCTCGGTCAAGTCGCTGCTCGGCCCTTCCGTCGGCAGCGGCCCTGCGACGTCCACCGTACGCCTGCCGCCGGGCCACTCACGAATGAACCCAACTGCCTTGGCCCCTTCAAGGATAAGCTCTAGGACTCCGTCGAGTCGCTCAGACGGGACTCCCTTGGCGGCAAGCACGTTCTTGGCGATCGCCTCAGGGGGGAGCGCCGCCCCGTCGTACTCCCTAAGGAACTCGCCCACCACGCGTGGCCTTAGCAGTGCCTCCCGCTTCGCCGCGTCATCGTCGCCTATCGTGGTCGGACGCAGTATCCGCATGCCAAGCGGCGTAATGCCTATCTCGGGTGCCTGCGCGGCGCTGGTGGTTAGCCCGTAAGCGACGGACGCGCCGCTGATGGACCGGAACGGGCCAGACGTGTGGGTCATACCCATAGCGCCAGCCACGTTCACCGGCCTAGTCGGCTTGTACGCATAGTTGTCAGCGATCGCCCTGCCGACGCGAAGGGCTTGCTCCAGCGAGTAGCTAGGTACGTCCTCCTGAGAGAGCCGCGCCTTGCCCTTCCTCTCCGCTAACGTCCGGATCGCATCTGGGCTCTTGTCGGCGACACCGCCTTCGGCCGGGGAACTCTTCTGTCTCACCATCGTGTCACCCCTCAGTCAGACATTTACTCGTCGGTAGAGGCAACCAGAGGCTGCCATGCCATATTCAAATTACGAGCTAATGTTCGATTGTAGCCTCTCGAGGCGAGTCAGCGCAACACTTTCAGATAAGGTTCACTCGCTACGCCGAGGAAGTCGATGTCGGCGATCAGGCAAAACCGGCCAGGGATGATCGGGTCAAAACCGGCCACCTGAGGTAGCTCCGAAGCCCGCCACACTCCGTCGGAAACGACGGAGGTGGACGTGGGGAACTACCTGAAGGTGCCTGACAGACAACGAGTTCTGGCCTTGCTCGATCTGGGCTGGAGTTACCGGCGGATCGAGAAGGAGACCGGGATCCGGCGGGAGACGATCTCGGGATACGACCGGAGGCGGTCGGCAAAACCGGCCAACCCGATCGCCGGCTCCGGGGATGAGGCTGGCGCTGCTGGGTTTCTCGGGGAGGAAAAGCGGCCAAACCCGATCGCCGGGTCGGGGCCGGGGCCGGCCAGCGCCTGCGAGCCGTTCCGAACGGTGATCGAGGCCGGGGTGGAGCGGGGCCTGACCGCTCAGCGGATCTGGCAGGACCTCTGCGAGGAGCACGGCTTCGCCTACGGATACCTCTCGGTGCAGCGATTCGTGCGGGGGCTCCGGGGCCGTCGGCCCGAGGTCGCGGACGTCATGGAGCACCCGCCGGGGAAGGAGGCCCAGGTGGACTACTTCCAAAGCCCGGCGCTGGCGCTGGACCCGATGACCGGGAAGTGGCGGCGACCCTGGATCTTCCGGATGACGCTGAGCTGCAGCCGACACGGGTACGAGGAGGGGCTGTGGCGCCAGGACCGGCGCGGCTTCCTGCGTGCCCATGAGCACGCCTTCCTCGGCTTCGGCGGGGTGCCCGAGGTGGTCCGCCACGACAACCTCAAGGCGGCGGTCGTCCGGGCCTGCCTGTACGACCCCGACGTCAGCGAGCTCTACGCCGCCTTCGCTGAGCATTGGGGCTTCGTCCCGCTGCCCAGCCGGCCGCGGCACCCGCAGGAGAACGGGATCGAGGAGCGGAGTGGCGGCTACGTCAAGAGCAACGGGCTGAAGGGTCGCCGCTTCGACAGCCTGGAGGCTCTGAACGCTCATCTCCAGCACTGGAACCGGACGGTGGCCCAGCTGCGCATCCACGGCACCACCCGCCAGCAGGTCATCGCCCACTTCCTGGCGGTCGAGCGGCCGGCGCTGCGACGGTTGCCGGCCGAGCGTTTCGCCCTCTTCGAGGTGGGCACGCGGAGCGTCCATCCCGACGGCCACATCGAGGTGGGGGCGGCCTTCTACTCGGTGCCCCATCACCTGGTGGGGCGGAGCGTGAAGGTCCACTGGGACGAGCACCTGGTGCGGATCTACCTGGACGGCCAGGCAGTGGCGGTGCACAGCCGGGGGCCGGCGGGATCGTGGTGGACCCGGCCCGAGCATCGCCCGCCCCACAAGCCCGCCCGGCAGAGCGCCTACGAAGCCGCCCTACTGGCCAAGATCGAGCGCATCGGGGAGCGGGCCCTGGCCTGGGCACAGGAGGCGGTGGTGGAGCGCGAGGTCCGCTCCTACCGGCTGCTCCAGGGGGTGGTCGCCTTGACCCGGCGGCATCCGCGGGAGCGGGTGGACTGGGCCTGCGGGGTGGCCCTGGAGCGGCGCTGCTTCCGTTACCAGGCGCTGCGCCGCATCGTCGAGGCCGCCGCCGCCCGGGCACCGACGGCCAGCCTGCTCCAGCGCCATGAGCTGATCCGCGACCTGGCCGATTACGCCGCGGTGCTGACGTGACCGCGGCAACCTCGCCGACCCCGCCGAACCGGCGGCGCTGTGCGGGCCCAGGAGCCTCGCAAGCTCCGGCCCGCGACCACTCAGACCTGGGGAGAAGGACCATGCAGCCCGACCTCGACACCCGCCTGCGCCACCTCCGCCTCACCGGCATGGCCCAGATGCTGCCGGTGCGCAACCAGGAGGCGATCAGCAACAGCCTGGCCTACGTCGACTTCCTCGACCTGCTCGTCGAGGACGAGCTCAATCGCCGTCGCGATCGGCTGCTGGCCCGCCGCATCGCCCAGGCGGGGCTCCCCCAGATGAAGACCCTGGACAACTTCGACTGGAGCTTCAACCCCGGTCTGCCCAAGGCGCTGATCGTCGACCTGGCCACGGCCCGCTTCGTCACCGAACGGGGCGGCGTCCTTCTCATCGGTCCACCCGGGGTGGGCAAGAGCCACATCTGCCTGAGCCTGGCCCTGGCCGCCATCCACGCCGGGCACACCGTCCTCTACCGCTCCACCTTCGACCTCGCCGAGGACCTCTCCGAAGCGGCGGCGCTGGGCACCCGCAAGGAGCTGATGCACCGGCTCACCCGTGCCGACCTGCTGGTCATCGAGGATCTGGGGATGCGCCGCTTGCCGGCGACCGCGGCCGAGGATCTCCTCGAGGTCTTCACCCGCCGTTACGAGGTCGGCGCCACCGTGGTCAGCTCCAACCGACCGATCGAAGACTGGGGCCAGCTGCTCGGTGACACTGCCGCCACCGGTGCCATGCTCGACCGCTTCCTCCACCACGCCGACGTCGTCCAGCTCCAGGGCAAGAGCTATCGGATGCACGACCGGCAGCAGCGACGCTCATCGAAGGACTTGACCCAGGAGGCCAGCTGACATCACCATGACCGTGCTCCTCGGGTGGCCGGTTTTCACCTGATCACGAGTGGCCGCATTTGCCTGATCGGTGACAGAAGTCGATGATGCGGGGTGAGGAAACAGGAGCGCCCGTTGGTCGCGGTCGGCAGGCCGCGTGACAGTTCGGGTTGCCATTGGTGAACGGGAGCCTGCCCAGGCGCCTTCCTATTGGCACACCACAGGGACCCTCTCAATACCGGGGTACTCGGTCCTCCCTGAGATCAGGCCCGAGTTCAGCCATGTATTTTGAGGGCGCGGTGTTACCCGTCCCGCGCCCCACCGGCTTGGTCCGTATCGACGAGGCCGGTGGTGAGCCGACCGTACCACAGGGGCGGGCAACCACCCCGCCGCCCCCGCGGTCTTTGAGGCCCGCGGTGACGGCGGGACGGCGTCCGTCCCGCGGCCCGCCAGCGTCGCCGATACAGCCGCTCAGGCGGCCACGGTGACCCTCAGGAGCTGCGGGGCGCCCACCTCGTCGGGGACCGGCTCCCCGTCTGCCTCGAGGCCGGCGATGTGCACGGCGATCGCCTCAGCCGCGCGCTCTCGGCACTCCTCAAGGGAGCGGCCCTGGGTGAAGCAGCCGGGAAGGGCGGGCACGGAGACCATGAAGCCGCCGGTCTCCTCGGGCTCGACCACGATGGTGTAGGTGCGCATCGCTCTCATCGTCTCACAGGACCTCGCGGAGCTCATCGGCGGTCAGACCGGCCTGGGCCAGGATCGAGGCGACCAGCCGGGGCCCGAGCGTCTCTCCGGCGTGGAGGGGCACGGTGACGCGGCCGCCCCGCGTTGGGTGCCGGAGCTGGGCATGCGACCCCCGCTGAGCCACGACCACCCAGCCCAGCCGGCCGAGCGCCCGGACGACGTCGCGGCCGGTGACGCGGGGGAGGGCTGGCATGGCCGGAGACGGTAGCTGGTAGGTGGGGCGGCTGGCCACACCGGCACCTTCGGAACCAATTCGCCAGGCGGTAGTCAGATGGACGGATGGCTTCTAGTCTGGAAGCAAGCGCTGTCTTTGAACTCAGGCATACCTATGCCATCGCCAAATAATCAGGGAACCTAGATGGCATGCAAGAGGTCGGGAGTTCGATCCTCCCCGTCTCCACCAGGGGCCGTCATTGATGCGACCGGGCCGGCGTGCCGACCCCCGCTCAGGCGGCCGTCTGGCTGAAGAGGAGCCCGAAGCTGCAGCTGGTGCCCGCGTCCGCGGAGTCGTTGACGAAGCCGCCGCCGGGCGCCACCGCTACGGTGAAGGTGTCGGCCGTCGCCCCGGTCCCGGAGCCGGCGGTGCCGCCCCCGGTCCAGCTGAGGCTCGGGGTGGCGGCGTTGCTGTAGAGGGGGGCGGCCGTGAACGTGCCGTTGAGGGCGGTGGTGACCCACACCGTGCCCGTGTCCGGTGCCACCGTGTTGAGGTCGGTCACCTTGAGGGTGACGTCGGCGCAGAGCCCCCCGGTGGGAGCCTGGCCTCCGGTGCCCATGCTGAGCGTGAAGGTGGTCTTGAGCGAGCCGGTGTTGGCGATCTTGATGGTGCCGTTGGTACCGGTCCAGTTGGCCGGGTCCACGCCCGAGATGGTGACCGCCGCGGCGCACCAGCCCGTGCCGGTGGTGGTCGGGATGGTCCCCAGCAGGGAGACGCAGCTCGAGCCGTTGGAGTGGGCGAGGGTCCCCGCGGCCACGCTGTTGCCGGCGTTCTCGGTGTAGGCGTTCCAGGCGGCCAGGCCACCCCAGCCGACCAGGCCGGTGCTGGCGACCACGGCGCCCAGCACCAGCGCGACGCGCAGTGATCGCCCCGCCTTGCGGCTCGTTCCCATAATCCTGAGGTCCTCCGCCGCCCGCGGTCTCTCCGACCAGATAGTTCAAATGCACTAGACGGCACCCTGCAGGCTAGGGGGGTCGTTGGCACAGGCCGGTCGTCCATCCGGCCACAGCCTCGTAACGGCGTGCGCGCCGGCCCGTGAACTCCGCCCGCCTGTCGGATCTGCACCACCGGCTCGGTCAACGGTGTCACACGGTCGTGAGAGGAGGGGAGTCAGGGGCATCCACCCTCCCGTCCGGCCGCTCCGGGCGGGACGGCGCAGCGTGCCCTACGCGCCCCAGATGGCGTCGAGGATCCGGAGCTGCACCGACCGCACCGCGGGGATGAGCGCGGCGATCGCCGCCACGACGACCAGGATCACCAGGTCCAGACGAGGCCTTCGCCGCCCTCACCGAGCTGAGCGGGGCGGTCGCGCCGCCGCGCCACCCCCGGGGCATCGGGTAACGTCCCGCAGATGCGACAGCTCTGGGCCCCCTGGCGGATGGCCTACGTGAGCGGCGACACCCCGGCGCCCGAGGAGTGCTTCATCTGCGCCGCCGCGGGAACGGAGGGCTCGGACAGCCTGGTGATCGAGCGGGCGGAGCGGACCGTCACCCTCCTCAACCGCTTCCCGTACAGCAGCGGACACGTGATGGTGGCTCCTCGGCGCCACGCGGTCGACCTCCGCGAGCTGACCTCCGAGGAGGGCATGGCCCTGCTGGAGGCGACCCAGCGGGCGCTGGCCGCGATCTCCGAGGTGATGCGGCCCGGAGGGTTCAACGTCGGCCTCAACCTGGGGGCGGCGGCGGGGGCGAGCGTGGACCACCTCCACCTCCACGTGGTGCCCCGGTGGGACAGCGACACCAACTTCATGCCCGTGCTCGCGGACGTCAAGGTCCTCCCCGAGCACCTGGAGATCACCGCCCGACGGCTGCGCGAGGCCCTCGACCACCCAGAGCCCGGGGCGGACGCCCCCACCCCCGGCTGAGAGCCGGCACCCCGCGCGATCCCGCCGAGGGGGTATAGTCGGCCCCCGCTGACATCAGGATCAATCACCGTGGCAGTCGGGCAGGCAGCCTGCCCCGGCATGGAGAGGCTCCCGTGGGCTCGGTCATCAAGAAGCGGCGCAAGAAGATGCGCAAGCACAAGCACAAGAAGATGCTCAAGAAGACCCGCTGGCAACGGCGGGCCAGCTAGGCGCGACCGTCGCGCCTCGCGAGAAGGGCGCCCTCCGGGGCGCCCTTTCACGTTGGTGAGGCGGGGCTCAGGCCGATCGACCAGTTCCCGGTGCGGAGTCCACCCCGCGTGGGGCTGCGACCGTGGTGGATCGCTGGACCGCCGACACCTCCTGCTGAGATGCGAGGCGTCGAGAAGCTGGGGCTCCCGGAGGGCGTTCCCCCGGGCTAGGACGTGCGCTGAGCGTCGAAGCGGATAGAAAGCGGCGCCGTCATGTAGCGCATCATATCAAACGCGCTACCAAGTGCCAGGGGGCGACTCTCACCCCTCCGCCGAGCCACCGCCAACCGACGCGAGGTCGTGTGTGGGCAATTTGACCATTCTGACCCTCTCACATCCTGGAGGCCGTCGGCCGCGTAACGTCTGGTGAATGCCGAGCCCGCAAGGCACGCAGCCGTCAGGGAGGGTGAACCGTGAGGGCCCAGCTGGATCCGGGGCCGGGCGGCTCATCCCAGAATGCGAAGGTAAGGGCCATCTCGCGTCGAAGGTAGAGGTCGCCCGGCGAGAAACCGTTGACAACACAAGGTGGTGGACCGGCGGGGATTCGAACCCCGGACCTCTGCCGTGCAGTTACGTCCCATACCGTGGTGGGAATTGAGGCCTTCTCTGCCGGGCTGACCGGGTAGACAGAGAAGGCCACCGTGGGGTTCTCTTTGGAGTGCTCAACCTTCAAGGAGATCCACGAATGGCCCACCCCAGGATGACAGACCAGGAACTCTTCGACCAACTCGCCACCGCCGACCGGGACCAGTTGCGCCTCATCCTCGAGCACGGCATCCAGCGCCTCATCGAGATCGAGGCCAGCGTGGTGATCGGGGCCGACCCGTACGAGCGCGCCGCCGATCGGGCGACCCACCGCAACGGCCACCGCCCCAAGCCGCTGGACTCCGGCGTCGGCCGCCTCGAGCTCCAGATCCCCAAGCTGCGGGTGGGCAGCTTCTTTCCGACCCTGCTCGAGCCCCGCCGGCGCATCGACCGGGCCCTGCTGGCGGTGATCCAGGAGGCGTACGTGCAGGGGGTCAGCACCCGCAAGGTCGACGCCCTCATGGAGGCGCTGGGCGGCTGTCAGGTCAGCAAGAGCGAGGTGAGCCGGATCTGCGCCCTCCTCGACGAGGAGCTGGCCGCCTTCCGGGAGCGGCCCCTCGATGACGCTGCCTATCCGTATGTCTGGTTCGACGCCACCCACCACAAGGTCCGTCAGGCGGGCCGGATCGTCAGCCAGGCCACGGTGATCGCGGTGGGGGTCCGGGAGACCGGCGAGAAGAGCGTGCTGGGCCTGATGTCCGGGGCGGCCGAGACCGAGGCCTTCTGGCTGGAGTTCTGTCGCAGCCTGATCCGCCGCGGCCTGGGCGGGGTCCAGCTGGTCATCTCCGATGCCCACGAGGGCCTGCGCAGCGCCCTGGCGCAGTGCTTCACCGGGGCCACCTGGCAGCGCTGCCGCGTCCACTTCCTCCGCAACATCGGCGCAGCGGTGCCCGCGTCCCACGCCCCAGCCGTGCTGGCGCTGACCCGGACCATCTTCAGCCAGCCCACCGCCGAGACCGCCCACGAGGCGGTGAGCCACGCCCTGCAGCTGCTGGAGCCCCGCTTCTCCAAGGCGGCGGAGCTGCTCCGCAAGGCCGAGGCCGACGTGCTCGCCTACATGACCTTCCCGGCCGATCACTGGCGCTCCATCTCCAGCACCAACGCCATCGAGCGGCTGAACGCCGAGATCGATCGCCGAGCCAAGGTGGTGGGCATCTTCCCCAACACCGCGAGCCTGCTGCGCCTCGCCACCGCCGTCGTCCAGGACCAGCACGATGAATGGCAGGACGATCGTCGCCTCTTCAGCCAGCACAGCATGGCCCGGCTGCTCCACCCCGACAGCCCTCCGCTGCTCACCAACCCGCTCACGGAGGGCTTCGCCGCTTAGCTCATCGACGTTGCGAGAGCTCCACGCAATTCACACCACGTGATGGGACTTGACCTGCCGTGCGAGGGCAGTGGTGCAAATTTGAATTCGCGTGAACCCTCAACCGGCCGAAACACCTGTTTCCTGTGCGGAGTGCACCCGACACGGCGGCCGGGTTCCCGCCCGGCCACCGTGTCAGCCCTTCACGCAGGCGCGCCGGCTAGGACCGCGTCGATTTGCAAGAAGACCATGCGCATGCCTTCTTCAACCCCCGTTGCAAGCACCTTCTCCATGCCCGCCAGCGAGTCGAAGTGGGTGCGGATCGCCATCACCGCGCCTCCGCCATCGCGCTCGTCGATGGTGATCATGAATGCCGTCATCGCGTTCCCGTGAGCTAACTTCAGGACTTGTGGAAATAGCCGCTGAGGACCCGGCGAAGCTGGGAACGAGGACGGCGTAGCCTTCCAGGTTGCTACCAACAACGAGCGACCCGTTACCAGCGGGTCGACCTGGAGGCCACGCCGTGTCTGCACGGTACCAAGTTCTGCCGCCGAGTGCACCTGTCCCCGCCCCCGACGACCTGATCGAGCAGTTGGTCCGGGAGGGCGCCCAGCGAATGCTCCATGCCGCTCTCAGCGCCGAGGTGGACGAGTTCCTGGGTCGGGCCCGCTACCAGCGAGGCAGTGACTTCCGCGGCTATCGCAACGGCCACCTCCCGGCCCGGAGCGTCGGGGTGGGTATGGGGGCGGTGGAGATCCGCCAGCCCCGGGTCCGCGATCTTCCGGATGGGGTCGAGCCCTTCCGCTCCGAGGTTGTCGGTCGGTGGGAGCGGCGTTCCCGGACCCAGGGCCGGCTGCTCGCCCGCCTCTACCTCGAGGGCCTGGCCACCGGCGACTTCGAGCCCGTCTTCCGCGAGCTGGTCGGGGCGACGGCGGCGCTCTCGCCGACCAGCATCCTGCGTCTCAAGCAGGAGTGGGATGACGAGTACCGGCTCTGGCGGGGCCGGCCGCTGACTGAGCGCTACGTTTACATCTTCGCCGACGGTCTCTACCTCAAGGCCGGGTTGGAGAAGGAGAAGACCGCCATGCTCATCGTCATCGGCGTCCGCGCCGACGGCCACAAGGAGCTGCTGGCCATGGAGGAGGGCTACCGGGAGAGCACCGCCTCGTGGGCCCAGGTGCTCCGGGGGTTGCGCGACCGCGGTCTCGCCGAGGCGCCGCTGGTGGCCGTCGCGGACGGGGCCCTGGGGCTCTGGGCCGCTCTCGACGACGTCTACCCGACGACCCGCCGCCAGCGCTGCTGGAATCATCGCGCCCTGAATCTGCTCGACAAGCTGCCCCGGCGCCTGCATGGTGAGGCCCGCGGTCGGCTCCGCGCCATCTACGAGGCGCCGACCCGGGCGGACTGTGCCCGGCTGCGCGCCGCCTACTGCGTGGAGCTCCGGGCCAAGGGCCAGGACCAGGCCGCCGAGTGCCTCGAGCGCGACTGGGAGGACTTCGTCACCTTCTACGACTTCCCGGAGGAGCATTGGCTCCACCTGCGCACCAGCAACCCGATCGAGTCCGTCTTCTCCGGCGTGCGGCTACGCACCAACGCCGCCCGGCGGATGCGGGTCCGGGAGAACGCCCTCTACCTGGTCTTCAAGTTGGTGATGCGGCTGAGCACCAACTGGCGGGCGATCAACGGCCGCAACCAGCTGTCGCTCCTGCTCGCCGGCGACCGCTTCGTCGACGGCAAACTCCAACGTCAACCGTCTCAGGAGGGCGCTGCCGCATAGCTCATCTCACCGACTTGCTGGAAGGCTTTTCCACAAGTCTTGACAAGAGCTCCGTTCCCGTCGTTGGGGCGGCCGTCGTCGTCGACGTCGGCGTCCCGCAGCTCGAGGTAACGGGGCGGGTCGGCGGCGACGATCTCCCACGTGCTGTCGTGGCGCTCACCCTCGGGCCCGGCCATGAAGAAGGTGATCCGCCCTCCGGCCCGCAGGTCGTGGTCGACCACGGTCGTCGGATAGCCCGGGGGACCCCACCACCGCTCGAACTGGCGGGGGTCGGCCCATAGCTGCCACGCCCGTTCGACGGTGGCATCGAGGTCCGCCGTGACCGTCATGGTCAGAGATTCGGGGTCCTTCTCGACGCTGGTAACGCTCATCGCCTGCCTCCAGTGGTTCGCTTCTCGGTTGCCAGAAGGTCGTCGATCCGGTCCACCCGCGCCCGCCACAGCTCCTCGATGCCGTTCAGGACCATCCGGGCCGTGTGGACGATGTCGACGTCGGTGTGCACGAGCCGCTCGCGCCCTCGCTGCTCCTTTGTGATGAGCCCGGCACCTTCGAGCACGGCGACGTGCTTTTGCACGGCGGCGAAGCTCATCGGGTAGCGCTTTGCCAAGCCCGACACGCTGTACCTGCCCCCGACGGCGAGGGCGAGGATGTCGCGCCGGGTGCCGTCAGCAAGAGCGTGAAAGATGCGGTCGACGCCGGTGTCGGATACCTGATCTACAACCATCTGGTTGTATGGTAGCGCCGAACGATCACGCACACAAGATCTCGGTAAGGATCGAGAGCGGCGCAGCAGGCCGTGCGCGGCCGCCTCTCGTCATTCGGCTTTGCGCGTCTGGGCCCGCGATCGGAGCCCGGTAGGAAAGAGTTATACTCTGCCCATGAAGACGGCGGTTTCGATTCCCGATCCCCTCTTCCGGGCTGCCGAGCGCCTGGCGCGGCGGCGCGGGCTCCGCCGAAGCCAGCTGTACGCAGAAGCCTTGGAGCGCCTGGTTGGCGCCGAAAGGTCCGATGAGGACCTCCTCGCGCAGATCAACCTCGTGGTCGCAGGGGTCGACACCGCACCTGATGGCTTCACCCGTGAGGCGGCTCAGCGGTCCCTGGCGCGCGTTGAATGGTGATCCGGCGCAGTGAGATCTGGTGGGCCGATCTCGGACCTCCACGCGGTTCCGCCCCAGCACTGCGAAGACCTGTGGTAGTCGTCTCCGCTGACCATCTGAACGCATCTGACATCCGGACCGTGTCGGTGGTGGCCCTGACATCGAACCTGAGATGGGCAGGGATCCCGGGCAACGTACAAATACGCAAGGGCACAGCTGGACTCGACCGCGACTCCGTAGTGAACCTCACCCAATTACTAACCCTTGACAAGGACGACCTCGACACCCGCGTAGGTCGGCTGCCACTCCCGCTCGTTCGCGAGATCGACGAGGGACTGCGCCAAGTACTCGAGCTCTGACAGATCGCGGCCACCGTGCGCCAGTGATTGCCACTCCGGCTCTCGCGAAGGTCTCAAGACGAAGACGATGCCAACATCCTCAAGAGCTGAGGCGAGGGGACCGCTTCTATGACTCAATCGACCGGCTCCGTAGGCCGTCGAGAGCAGCGACGCTAGTGAGAGGGGCCAGGGCCGCCACCAACGTGGCGGTGAGACGGCGAGCCTCGGCCGTCGTCTCCGCCCGCTGGCCATAGGTGTGGGCCACCCAGATCGCGACCAGATTGGGAGCGGCCACCATCAGGTCGCGCAACGCCTCGCTGACCTCGGCCAGACGGGGACCGCCGAGCGCTGGATAGAGCAACCCCGGCATCTCCGTCGGTGCGACGACGTCGACGTCGAGGTGGACGTAGAGGGGCCGGCCGGGCCGCACCACCCGGCTCAGCTCGGCCAGGGCGACCCGGCGGATTGCTGATCCTTTGAGCGCCTCCTCCTCACCGAGATCGAGGTCGCGAGCCCCTGCGAGGACCACCCGCTCCTCCGGGATCGGGTCGATTCCCAGGCCGTCGATGATGGCCTGGTCCCCCCGGCCGACCAGCATGGCCAGCGGCATCCCGCCGAGGTAGCCCGAGGGAGTCGTCTCCCAGGTGTTGAAGTCCCCGTGGGCGTCGAGCCATACGACGTCCGGCTCGATGCCGGCGCGCTGCAACCCGGCGACGACGCCTAGCGGTGCCATGCAGTCCGGAGCCTGGATCAGGGCCGGGACGTGGTCGGCCACCCAGGCCGCGAGCACGCCGAGCACCGCGGTGACGCGCTGCACCGTCGTGCCATCGGGGGGTTCCGCGGCGAGCCGCGGGGCGTGCCCGATCACGAACGTGGGGAGAAGCTCCCCGATGTACCAGGGCACGGTGATGGTCGCGAATCCCGAGGCGGCGCTCACACGGCCAAGTATGGAATTGACCGCATGGTTCCGGGACCGGAGTGCGCAGCCCGCGAAGTAAGCCGCTGGTGGAACCGGCGCCGTCGACCCTCCGTCTGACACCGGCACCCAGCGAGAATTCCCGGCGACCCGCCCACAAGGCGGGGTGAGCCGAGCCCGGCTCTCCGCGCCGGCGAGGGGCGGCGAGCCCCTGTCAGATTGAGAGGGGCCCCCGCGCAGCCCGCCGCGTGGGGAAGCACTGGACCGGCGGGGACTCGAACCCCGGACCTCTGCCGTGCGAGGGCAGTGGCGCAAATCTGAACTCGCGGGAGCCGCCAAGGGGCCGATCGACCTGTTCCTATGCGAAGGAAACGCCGGGCGACATTGCGACGGGGGTAGAACGCAGCACCGCGGCGAGTCTTCTCACCGACGAACCGAGAGATCCTCCGGCCCGGACCGCAGGGCAGTCCGAGCCCGGTTCCGCGCCGGGTAGTGGGGAGTATCCGTGGGCGTCGGCTCGGTGGAGGCGAGGCTGGACGCCAGGTCATCAAGGACCCGGGCCAGCTCCTCCACCGAGGTCGAGGTGAGGCCGGCCACAGCCTGCTGGGCCGCCTTCCGCCAGGCGATCTTCACCTTCGGGATCAGAGCCCGCCCCTGGTCGGTGAGCGCGACGATGGTGGCCCGCCCGTCGATGGGGGAAGGGTGGCGGGCGACGTGACCGGCAGCCTCGAGCTGGCGGACGCTCAGGGTGATCGTCGGGGGTTCATAGCCGCTCGCGCCGGCGAGCTGGACCTGGGTGCACGGCCCGGCTCGCTCCAGCTCGAGGAGAAGCAGCTTGTGCCCGGGGTGGATGCCCAGGGGGGCCAGGGCCGCGATGCAGAGGGCCCGATGTCGGATGCCGACGGCGCGGAGGGCCTCGTTGAGGGCGTCCGCCTGATCGTAGTTCACGCCACCTTGACTCCCAGATACTTAGCTGCCTAATATTAGGCCCTGAACCTTTCAGCGCCTAACCAGTCTAGCTCCCCCGCTCCACTTGCGGACGGGGGATCACCACCAGGTCACAGGGAGCCCAGCCATGAGTGTCGCCACCACCGTCCGCCTTCAGCCCGCGCCCGCCCGCACTCACCCGACCATGACCCGAGCCATCGCCGTCGGCGGAGCGGTCGTCGCCGCCCTGGCGGTATGGGTCGTGTCCGTGCCCCTGCTCGGCGTCCAACTGCTCATCCGCTTCGGCAGCGGGCCGGCTCAGGCCGTCGGGCTCGCGTATGTCGTCGGAGCCAGCCTGCTGGGCTCTCTCGCCGGGTGGGGCCTGCTCGCCGTGCTCGAGCGACGAAGCGCTCGCCCCGCTCAACTCTGGACCCGCATCGCCGCCATCGGGACGCTGATCTCGCTGGGCCTCCCCCTGGGCCTCGCCACGACCGCCGCTGCCCGGACCAGCCTTGCCCTCATGCACGTGGCCGTGGGCGGCGTGCTCATCCTCGTGCTCCGCCGGCCGGTCACCGGCCGCGCACCCGCCGACGCGTGACGTGAGGGGGCGGCTCACCCGGGGCCCGCAGCGGGATGCGGGTCCCGCGGCGGGTTCGCAGGCCCAGCATGTGGCAGGTGGAGATGCGAGGGGCCAGCGTGGGCCCCTCCGCGTCTTCGACTTCGAGCAGATCGGCACGTCGTGGCGGGGGCGGTCGACGCCCCAACCCCCTAGGATCCGGCCTGGCAGAAGTACGTTGCCCGCCTCAGCGGGGCATCCGTCGATGGTTTGTGCGAGCGTGCACCTCACGATGGCTCAGCGAGGCCGGTGGCGGCCGCACCGAACCGCTTGGTCGCGGCTTTTGCGGCTGGGCAAAGCCCGCGTTGACGACCGCATGCTGAGGTGCTGCACATGCGACACGTCCATGCGCCGCCGTCCTTGGTTGCGACGACGTTCGCGGGGATCCGGCCGGCCAAATCGATGAGCGTGCGTTTCTCGGCTGCCGCAAGCGTGCCAGGAGGTGGCCGGTCTGTGTTGATTTTCGAGGCTGACGGAACTGGGGTCAGTTTGAGAAGGAGAGCCCCTTGGCGGCAAGAGCGAGACGTATCTGCTCAATGGCCTTGGGTCCCATGCCATGTAACCGACCGATCTCAGCTTCGGTGAGCTCCGTGAACTGCTCGAGGCGCGAATAGCCCGCTGCGGCAAGCGCTCGACGCGCCGGTGCCGCCAGGCTTGCGGGCAAATCTAGGTCGCCCTGCGGCATCGCGATCAACCCTCCATTGGGTGCGTCCGAGCGCCTGACTGAAGGTGGCCATGGGACGTCGGGCACGCCCCATGATGCCATCTTGGCGTCGGGATCCTTGTCGGCTGATTCGGTCCCCACAAGGTGACTTGGGTGTGCAAGTCTTGGGCGTGTCGAATACAGCCTTGCGGAGATCGGAGCATGCGGCTCTCCGGGATGACCGCACGTTTCAGTCCACTCATCAAGGCTCTCCCCCACTCCGTCGCTCGGCCGAGGTGCGAGCGTCAATGCCATAACCGTGGCCGACGTCACCGTACAGTTCCTCCTCCTGGCCGATCGGAACTACGCCACACCGGGGATAGCCGCGCTCCCTCGCGCCGAGGTGCGAGATGCTCCGTCAACGGTCATCAACAGCAGGTGGCAGGTGGTCCCCGGCAGGTGTCGGTCGCGGATGGGTCACGTGCATCCCTTAAGCCTGTGTCCGATCAGGGCGGTGGCCTCGCGCCAGCCTACCCTGCGGACATGCGGAGCGCTCGAAATGATGCAGGGACCGGATGGCGGCGCCGGATTGTGGACGGGCCGCGCGCTCTGGTCGCCCAGGCAGTCCTCTGCATGGCCATCGCCGGGGTCCCGTTGGTTGAGATCGCCCTCATCGCATCGCCGAACGAAGGGTGCACCGCAGGCTGGTGGGTATCCCCCGTCCCAATCGCCTTCATCGTCGACGCGCTGCTCCTGATCCCGAGCTTCATCGCCTCCTTCCGCGGCTACCGCTGGCTGAGGAGGGTGGCTGCCCTACCCCCAACGTGGCGCAGCCACGCCGCAGCGCTGGGTCAGATTCTC
Source organism: uncultured Chloroflexia bacterium (assembly GCA_963803165.1). GTDB lineage: Bacteria > Chloroflexota > Dormibacteria > Aeolococcales > Aeolococcaceae > Changshengia. The sequence continues at coordinate 321,047 of CAWDLK010000004.1, forward strand.
ATCGCTCTCGTGTTCATGGGGTCGGTGGGCTGGTCTCTTCTCTTCGGCTGGTGGGGGGTCGCCTTCGTGTGCGTGGCCCGGTTTTGAGCGTTCCGACCCCTGTAGAACGGCGAGACCAGACCGAAGCCTGAGAGGTCCGCGGTCAAGTGATGCAGTGCGGCTGTGGGCGTGCGTCCTCCAGTGCGGGCCATTTGAACAGTCTGACCCTCTCACACCCTGGAGGCCGTCAGCCGCGTAGCGTCTGGTCAATGCCGAGCGCAAAGGGCACGCAGCCGTCAGGGAGGGTGAGCCGTGAGGGCCCAGCTGGATCCGAGCCGGGCTGCTTAACCCAAGAACGCGAAGGTTGGGGTCGTTCCGCGTCGAAGGTAGGGGTCGCTCGGCGAGAAATCGTTGAGAAAGAAGGGAAGTGGACCGGCGGGGACTTCGAACCCCGGACCTCTGCCGTGCGAGGGCAGCGCTCTCCCAGCTGAGCTACCGGCCCCTGGGCGCCCCAGTGTACCGGCGCCGCGACCCCTGGGGACCTCGGCTCAGCTCTCCTCGGCGGCCTCGTCGACGAAGTAGGTCTCGCAGGCCTCGTCGAGCAGCTGGGGGGTGAGCTCGGGCTGGCGGCCCAGGTAGCGGCAGAGGTGGATGACGTGGTTCAGGAGATCACGTGGGTGCGACCCGTGGAAGGCCCGCCCCTGGGCGACGTAGTGGCGGGCCACGAGGTCGGCGATGACCTCCTCCCGATAGGGGATGTCCTGGGCGGCACAGACCCGCCGCCAGATCTCGGCGAACTCCTCACGGGTGGGATCGGGGACGTGCACCTTGAAACGGACCCGGCGCAGGAAGGCCTCGTCCATCAGGTTGTGGGGCTCGAGGTTGGTGCTCAGCATCAGGAGGCAGGTGAAGGGCACCGCGACGCTGGTGCCGGCACGGGCGATGTTGACGTAGTCGACCCCGTTCTCCAGCGGGACGATGAGGCGGTTGAGCAGGTCGCGGGGCGACATCTTCTGCTGCCGGCCGAAGTCGTCGACGAGCAGCAGCCCGCCGTTGGCCTTGAGCTGGAGGGAGGCCTCGTAGAAGCCGAGGGTGGCGTCGAAGCCGAGCTCCAGCATCCGCGGGGTGAGCTCGCCGCCGGCCTTGACCGAGGGCCTCTCGGCGAGCTGCCAGCGGGTGTCGTGAGGGGGCAGCTTGCGGTCGATCGGAGTGTGGTAGATGGGGTCGTAGAAGCGGATGACCTCGCCGTGGACGTAGAGGGCGCGGGGGATGAAGACCGGCGGTCCCATCACCCGTGCGCTGGCGTCGGCGATGCTGGTCTTGCCGTTGCCCGAGGGGCCGTACAGGAAGCAGGCGTGGCGGGCGGAGAGGGCGGGCCCCAGGTGGTCGAGCACCTGCTGGCTCAGCACCAGGTGGCCGAAGACTTCGTGGAGCCGCTCGCGGTTCACGGCGATGCCCACCTCGGCCTGGCGGGCGGCCATGGCGTTGTAGTCGCCGATGGGCACCGGTGCCGGCCCGGCGTACTGGTTGATGTCGAGCAGCTCGCGGGCGCGCTGCCGGCCCGGGGTGGTGATGGTGAACTGCATCCCCGCGTTGATCGACTCCTCGTCGGCGAGCACGGCGGCCCGGACCCCGGCCGAGGCGCAGTACCCCTCGTCGGCCAGGAACTTGAGGGTGGTCTCCACGAAGGGGAAGGGAATGCAGACGTGCCGGGCGACGTCGCCACCCAGCATGCTGCCGTTGAAGTAGAGGACCTTCAGGACCAGATCGCAGACGAAGCTGAAGGGAAGGCCCGTCTCCTCCGCGGTGCGCGGCATCGGCGGGAGCGCGATCGGGGCCGGCGCGACGGGGAGCGCTTGGACGGCCATTTCTCGGCCGATTGTGTCATCGCCACCTCGGCGGGTCCGGTCACGGCCGGGGATCTGTCATCGACCTGACACAGATCCGCGTCCGAGATCTCCGGGGGGCTCCGGGCGGTCCAATTCGGCGACCGGGGCAGGGCCCGACCGTGATGTGACGAGACGGTCACGGCCCGGTCGTGATACCTTCCGGGCATGCGGGTCATCCCCCTGGACGAGGGCGCCCGGGGCCGGCGGCGGGTCGGCCCCTTCTGGATCGAGGAGAGCGAAGGCCTGATCTGGTTCGGCGACCTGGTCGTGGTGATGGTGATCGGCCTCTACATCCTCGCCGCCTTCCTCAACGGCGCGTAACCTGGACGGCCGCGGGCCGTTCTCCCAGGAGAAGGCCCAGCCCTGGCCGCGCCACCTCACGGGAGTCCCATCAGGTCGTGCCCACCACCCCCCCCGACAGGCCCCGGCCCCGCAGGGTGCGCTCCGGCATGGCTCGGGCTCGCGGCGGCGCCAACGGCGTCGCCGCGGCGGGGGGCAGGACGCCCGCTGAGGACCTCGCCCCCGCCGCCCGCCGCCGGGCGCGCCGCGATCTCGTCCTCGGCCGCCGCCGCAAGGCGCCGCGACCCCGCCGGCCGGTGGTGCGCATCGGCCTGCTCGCCCTCGCCCTCCTCTGCACCGCGGGCGCCGGGCTCGCGGCCACCATCTACACCGGGTACAACGTCTTCCTCGGGCAGATCCCCGACGCGGCCACGGTGGCCGGGATGGAGCCCGCCATCGACACCAACGTCTACGCGTCGGACAACACCCTCATCGCCATCCTCCACCCGTCCGGCTCGTTCCATCTCCACGCCCCGCTCGACGAGATCTCCAATTACCTGCAGGAGGCGACCGTCGACGTCGAGGATCGCCACTTCTACACCGAGAGCTCCCTGGACCTGCCCCGCATCCTCGAGGCCGGCTGGGGCTACCTCCGCCACGTCCCCGCCGGCGGCGCGTCGACCATCCCCGAGCAGCTCGCCAAGATCAGCTTCCTGCAGGACAACGGCAGCCTTGCCTACAAGATCAAGGAGATCATCCTGGGGGCCGAGCTGGTGGACGACTTCTCCAAGGACCAGATCCTGGAGATGTACCTGAACCGGATCCCCTATGGGAACCAGGCCATCGGCATCGAGACGGCGGCGGAGATCTACTTCCACGTGCCGGCCAGCAAGCTGGATCTCGCCCAGTCGGCGATGCTCGCCGGCCTCCCCCAGGCGCCCTCGGCGTACAACCCGAACCTCAACCCGGCGGCCGCCAAGCAGCGCCAGAGCGCGGTCCTGCAGGCCATGGTGACCATGGGCAGCATCACCCAGGCCCAGGCCAACACGGCGCTCGCGGAGAAGCTCACCTATTACACATGGGAGCAGTTCGCGCCACCGACCATCATCAACGGGGCCAACACCACCAGCTTCCTGACCTACCTCACCCAGGACTACCTTCCCGAGCTGTTCCAGGGGAACTCGTTCACCAGCCCGGGCGGCTATGACATCTACACCACCCTCAACCTGACCGACCAGGCGCTCGCCGACCAGACCGTGGCCAGCGTCATCAACTCCAACCCCCAGTGGTTCGTGCAGCAGGGCGGCGGCGACGGCGCCCTGGTGAGCCTGGATCCCCAGACCGGGGCGATCATGGCCATGACCGGCAGCGCCAACTACGACAGCACGCTCTTCGGCCAGGACGACATGGCGATCGGCGAGCGCCAGCCGGGCTCCACCATGAAGCTCTTCACCTACACCGACCTGATCGCGACGCGGCAGTACACCATGACCACCCAGATCTCCGACGAGACCATGAACCTGGACGGCTGGATCCCCAAGGACTACGAGGGACCGACCTCCGGCCTGGGGTACTGCGAGCTCGAGTACTGCCTGGGCAACTCGCTCAACCTTCCCGCCGTGAGGGCCGAGTACACGGCTGGGGTCCTTCCGGTCGCCAACCTCGCCGTCGACGCCGGGGTCGCCCTGCTCCAGGGAGCCAACTTCCCGGCCTCCACCGAGTACTCCTTCACCCTGGGGACCTTCCCGGTCAGCCCGCTCGACCTCGCCGACGGGGCGGCGACCATCGCCGACCTGGGGATCCACCACTCCCCGGCGCCGGTCGATCACATCACGGTGGCCAGCGACGGCGCTCTGGTCTTCAAGTACAACCCCGACGCCAACGCCCAGCGGGTGGTGCCGGAGAACGTCGCCTACATCATGGACGAGACCCTCAGCGTCAACGCCTTCCGGCAGCCTGAGTTCTACGAGACCCCGCTGCTCAGCCTCCCCGGCCGCCCGGTCAGCGCCAAGACGGGTACCAGCGGGTCCGGCTACAACAACTTCGACAACTGGACGGTCGGCTGGACGCCCAACGTGCTCACCGCCGTCTGGGTGGGTGACCCGGTGGGCGAGAGCGCCCAGTTCGGCCTGAGCCGCGGTGTGACCAGCGGTATCACCGGGGCGGCGCCGATCTGGCACACGTACATGGAGGGGGTGACCGCCGGCACTCCCGTGGTCTCGTACGCCCAGCCGTCCGACGTGTACGAGGCCGGCGGCGCCTGGTACCTGCCCGGCACCGGCCCGGACAGCGCGCTCGGCAACGGCGGCCCCATCTGCGACCCGGACTGCGCCCAGCCGCCCACGGCGTCGAATGTGCCCTTCTCGCAGCCGCAGCCCAGCCCGACCCCGACCCCGTCCGCCCCGGTGGAGACCCCGACCGCCGAGGTCCTGCCCACACCCTGAGTCAGCCGCCGGGAGGGATCTCGCTCTCGTCCCCGGCCTCGGATGCGCCCCGGTGGACGGCCGCCCAGACCCCGTCGAGGTCCGCGAGCACGGGCAGGGCCGGGTCGATCCGGACCGAGGCCGGCTCCGCCTCGCCGAGGGCGGTGACCCTGATCGAGACGGCGCAGCGGACCTTGAGGGGGAGCGCGGGGGCGGAGACCTCGTCGTGGAGCGACCACCAGTAGTGTAGGGCGACGTCGTCGGCGGCCTCGAGGCTCACCGAGTAGGCATGGAGCAGAGGCGCCTCGGCGTCGTCGTCGACGTCGGCGGAGAACACGTGGAGCAGGCGCAGGAACGCGTCCCGGTCGAGGCTCACGTCGAGGGCGTCGACGCAGCGCTCGGCGATCACCGCGGGCTCCCCGAGCGGCCCCTCGGCGGAAGCGGGCCGGTCCGCCTCGGAGCCGTCCACGACATCGATGGTCGCGTCCTGCACTGCGATCTGCCCCAGCTGGGCCTCGAACTCCCCCAGGTCGAAGATGCGGGGGTGGCCCGCCAGCGGCCCCCAGCGCTCACCCCGGTCGAGGCTGTACGCGTACCCGTCGCCCAGCCGAGCCACCATGAACCGCTTCGGCGGGCCGGACCCGTAGAGGGCCACCTGGGCGCGGTCGAGCGCCCTCTCCTCGTACTCCACCAGGGTCTCGAGGACGAGGCTGGCCGGTTCGACGGCGGTGCCCCCGTCGCCCAGCGCGAGGTTGCGCTGCTGGAACTCCACGGCCACCCGCACGCGGCCGGTGTCGCCAATGCCTGCGCGCATCTCGTGGTAGAGGGCACCGAGGGTCAGACGCTGGTCCGGGCTCATCGGAGGGCGCGTCGGGTCGACCGGCTGCGACTCATCGCGGGTGGACGATAGCGCGCGGCGGGCCCTCCTGCCCGTGGAGAGCGGCGAGCGCCGGGTCCGCCGCGATCCGCCGCAATGGTCCCGCCGGGGATGGACCCCTCGCGCAGATAGACTGCCCTGAATGGCCGAGACCACCGCCCCGGGGGAGGAGGCGCTCCCGCTCCAGCCACCAGCCCTGGCGCGCGCCGTCGCCATGGGCCTGGTGACCCGGTACCGCCTGCGCCTCGGCGACCCCCGCGACAGCCGGCTGGGGGAGATGGGCTCATCGGACTACGAGCTGGTGGCGGCGTCCTGGACCGGCCCCCGTGCCGCCCTGGTCGGCTTCTTCCAGCCGCCGGAGGACCCCGCCGCGCAGGTCGCCGACCTTCACCGCCGCATCGGGGCGGCGCTCCGCTGGGGCGACGCCCGGCTCCGCCTCCAGCCGGCAGCCCGGTGCGACATCCTGCTGGTGGCCCTGTCGCCGGTGGGCGCCCAGCTGCCCCCGCCCGCCCATCCCGCCGTCCAGGTGAGCGTGATCTGGGCGGACGTCGACCGGGGCGAGGCCGCCGCCCTGCTGCCTCCGGTGCCGGGCCTCCCCGGTGTGGGTGAGATCAGGGCGGCGGCACGAGCGCTGCGGAGCGGCACCGAGGCACCGACCCTGGCGGCCGTCGACCTCGCCGAGCGCGAGGCGGTCCACGGCGGCTACGTGGCTCCGGTGCGGCGCGCCCTGGTCGCCACCCCGCGCCTCACCTACGCCCTGGTGGCGACGTTCGTGGTGGTGTTCCTCATCGAGAACACCGTGTACAACCAGTACGAGAACGGCTACCTCGGGGTCGGCGGCATCGGGCTGGGGCTGAGCTTCCTGGGTCAGAACGGCAGCGACTGGTGGCGATTCCTGAGCACCGCGTTCCTCCACGTGCCCGGCCTCTTCGGGAGCGGCACCGGTATCACCTCGTACCTCTCCCTCCACCTGCTGGTCAACTGCTACTCGACGGTCATCCTGGGCCGCATCGTCGAGCCCATGTACGGGCGGATCACGATGCTGGCGACCTTCGTCGGCGCGGCATTCGCCGCCAGCGCGGTCAGCGCGCTCGCCTACACCCTTGGCCTCCCGGGCTCCAGCTACGAGTTCGTGGGCGCCTCGGGCGGCCTGATGGGGCTGCTCGGCCTGGTCCTGGTCCTCGGCCGCGTCCAGGGACGGAACGTCCCCGCCGGCCTGGCCCAGACGCTGCGCCAGTGGGTGCTCCTCTCCCTGGTGTTCACCGTGATCATCGGCTTCACCTTCTCCAGCCTGATCAACAACTACGCCCACCTGGGCGGCTTCGCGGCCGGAGCCCTGATCGGCCTGGTCATACCCCCGGTGCGCGCGATCGGCGGCAACGACCTGGCCACCTGGCAGAAGGCGGCGCTGATCACGATCATCGCGGTGGGCGCGCTGGCCATGCTCTTCGCCGTGGTCAACTTTGCCCAGTTCCTCGCCAACCCGGGACCGCTCGCCTCCGGCGCTTGACCCGGGGCGACGACCTCGATCAGCCGACCTGGGCCCGGGTCGACGTCCACAGCCCCTCGAGGTCGTAGAAGACCCGCTCCCCGGGCAGGAACACGTGGGCGATCACCGAGTCGAAGTCGGCGCACGCCCAGGAAGCATCCCGCAACCCGGCGACGTGGAGGGGACGGACGCCGGCCGCTCGGCACGCCTCCTCGATACTGTCAACAATGGCCCGAACCTGCCGGTCGGTGTCCCCCTCGCAGACCACGAAGAAGTCGGCGATGGTGGTCCTGCCGCGCAGGTCGATGGTGACGATGTCGCGCGCCTTCTTGTCGGCGGCGGCGGCGCTGACCACCTCCACCAGCTCCTCGGGCGTCATCGGCAATCGATTATGACATCGGTGCGGTCACGGACCGGACGCGGGTCCGGCGGGCGACGCTCCCGGGCAGGCGACGGGCGGGCGGGCTCAGCGATAGAGCCCACGCTCCGCGATGATGGCGGCGACCGCGGGGCTCACCAGGCCCTCCAAGGGCTCCCCGGCGAGCACCCGGCGGCGGATCTCGGTCGCGGAGACGTCCGGGGAGTCGATGCCCACCACCCGGGTGCGCTCGGGGTGAAAGCCCAGGCCGATCGCCTCCGGGTGGTGGATGGGGGCCTCGCCCGCCCGGTTGACGAGGACGAAGTGGTAGCGGCTCAGAAGCTCCTCGAAGTCGTGCCAGCTCGGGGTCTGGCGGGCGGCGTCGGCTCCCAGCACCACCCAGAGCTGGGTCGCAGGCTCAGCCGCGGCGAGGTCGCGCATGGTGTCCACCGTGTAGGAGGGCCCGTCGCGCCGCAGCTCCAGGTCGAGGATGGCGATCCGCGGCCGGCCCTCCACCCCGGCGCGGCACATCGCCAGCCTGTCGGCGGAACTCGCGACCACCGTCCCGTGGAGGGGCGGGAGCCCGGCCGGCACCACCCAGGTCTCGTCGGCGAGGACGCCGTCCCGGGCCTGCTCGGCGACCGCCAGGTGACCCAGGTGGAAGGGATCGAAGGTGCCGCCGAAGACGGCGACCCGCGAGACCGGCATCAGCGCGCCCGGCGCGCAGTCCGGGGCGGGGGCACCGCCGGATCAGCGCGATAGGAGAACTCCGCCGAGCCGATGCGGACGGTGTCGCCGTCGCGGCAGCCGGCTGCCGCGAGAGCCGCGTCGACACCGGCCGCGGCCATCCTCCGCTGCAGGATCGCGACCGCCTCATCCTCGTCGAGGTCGGTGCGCTCGACGAGTCGCTCGATCGTCGCGCCGCTGACGCGGTAGGCACCGTCCGGCTCCCGCTCGACGTGCGGAGGCGCCGCCGGCGGGCTGGGAACATGGCGATAGACGCGATGCCCTCCCCCCGTGGCCGGATCCGGCTCGGGCGACGTCACGGCGGCCGCGCGCCTCGCCTCGGCGGCGAGCTCCGCCGCCGCCACCAGCAGGGCCTGGGTGCCGATCCGGCCGGCGGCGCTGATCGAATGAGCGCGGGGCAGCTCGGCGGCCAGCTCGGCCGCGGCCGCCGCCCCTCCGGCCAGGTCGACCTTGTTGAGGGCCAGGAGCGTGGGCCGGGCCGCGAGCTGGAGGCTGAAGGCGCGGAGCTCCCCCTCGACCTGCCGGAGGGCTCCCCTCGCCTCCGCGGCCCCGGCGGCGCAGTCGACGACGTGGATGAGCACCCTGGTGCGCTCCAGGTGACGGAGGAACTCGGTGCCCAATCCAGCTCCGAGGTGGGCGCCCTCGATGAGGCCGGGCACATCGGCGAGGATCAGGGTCCGCCCACCCTCCAGCTCGGCGACGCCGAGATTGGGGTGGAGGGTGGTGAAGGGGTAGGCGGCGACCTTGGGCCGGGCCCCGGTGAGCGCGGCCAGCAGCGTCGACTTGCCGGCGTTGGGCAGCCCGACCAGGCCGACGTCGGCGATCAGCTTGAGCTCCAGCCGGATGCGCCTGCCCCCGCCCGGATCGCCCAGCTCCCCGACGCGGGGGGCCTGCCGGGCGGCGCTCGCGAAGTGGACGTTGCCGCGGCCGCCCCGGCCTCCGGCGGCCACCACGAGCCGCTCGCCAGGGCGCGCGAGGTCGCCGATCACCTCTCCATCCTCGGCGTCCGTGACCACGGTGCCGGCGGGCACGGGCAGCACCAGGTCGGCTCCGTCGGCTCCCGATCGCTGGGTACCGCCGCCCGGGCGCCCGTCGGGAGCGCGGAAGCGGCGGCGTTCGCGGTAGCGGCCGAGGCTGCTCTCCGAGGGTTCGACGGTGAGCACCACGCTCCCTCCGCGCCCCCCGTCACCACCGTCGGGGCCCCCCCGGGGCACGTACTTCTCGCGACGAAAGCTGACCGCGCCGCGCCCGCCGGCGCCGGCGACGACCTCGAGGGTCACCTCATCGAGGAACACGGTTCACGCCCCGCTCAGCCGCGACCCGAGCCTCGGCGCGATGCCGAGGCGTCAGCCAGCCGCCCCGGCGGCCTCGGTCGCGCGCGACGCACCACGGCCGGCCTTGGCCGCGGCGGGGGCGACCGCCTCGTCGGCCTCCCTGGACGTGCCCACCTCCGCCGCCACGTGCAGCACCGGCAGCGCCACCACGCGGGCGCGGGTGCGGTCGCCGCCCTCGTGGTCGTAGGCGACGAGGCCGCTGGCGAGGGCAAAGAGGGTGTGGTCACGGCCCACCCCGACCTTGTCGCCGGCGACGATCCGCGTCCCCCTCTGCCGCACCAGGATGGTGCCGGCGAGCACCAGGGAACCGTCGCCGCGCTTGACGCCCAGTCGCTTGGAGTTGGAGTCCCGGCCGTTGCGGGAGCTGCCCCCACCTTTCTTGTGAGCCATCTCTACTCTCCCGCCTCCGGCTCCCCGCCGGTGCGCCCGACCCGTCGCTTCCGGGTGGCCGGGGCGGCGGACGAAGGAGCCGGCTGCTGGGGCTCCGCCGCCTGCCCCTCGGCGGCCGCGGCCGGCTTCCGGGTGCGCCGCACAGGCCGCGGCGTGGCCACCTCGGCCTCGACAGGAGGGCTGACCTCCGCGGGGGCCTCGGTGATGGCGGGAGCCTCGACCGCGTCCCCCGCCGCGGGGGCCGAACCGGCGGCACGCCGCCGGCGACGAACCGGGGGCTCGGGCTCCGCGACGGCTTCCTCGGCAGCCCGGGGCACGGCTGGGAACTCCGCCACCGGCGGCCTCTCCAGCTCCACGGCCTCGGGGAGCGGCTCGCCACTCGCGACGAACCGGTCCACCACCAGCTCGGTCAGCTCGGCGCGGAACCCCAGGGTCCGGCGGTGCCGTTTCTTGGGCTTGAAGGTGAAGACCCGGATCTTGGGGCCACGGCGATGCGCGGCGACCGTGGCGGCGACGCGCACCCCCTCCAGGCTCGCCGCGTCGACCGCAACGCCATCGGCGTCGGAGAGGAGCAGCACCGGCGCCAGCCCGACCACCGCTCCGATCTCGGAGTGGAGACGATCGACCACGAGCCGGTCACCCGGCGAGACGCGGTACTGATGCCCGCCGTGCCGCACGACGGCGTACATGGCCGGAGGCTCCGCATCGCGCCGGGAGGCGCCCGATTTGTCTGGTGCGTTCATCGCTCGGTGGCAACAGCTGACATGATCATGGATCCTCCGCGCCCGCGACGCGGAAGAGGCCCATCGACGGACAGGCCGATGAGCACGGCGACCCGTGCTGCGGAGGCAGGATACCAGATGCCCGAGCGGCCTTGGACGGCCTCCCCGCATCGGCGCATAATCCCCGCACCCGGGCTCCGCCCGGGTCGCTGCCGGTGCTCGGGAGAGACGATGGGCGGCTCCGACAACCCCGCAGTCCCGGACCCCACCGGGGACCCGCCGCCGCCCGTGCCCGACTCCCAGGGCCCGCCGGCCCCCTACGGGTACGCCCAGCCCGCGTATCCCTACGGTGGCCCACCGCCGTACGACCAGCCCTTCCCCTACCAGCAGACGGGAAACGGCGTGGCCCTCACCTCGATGGTGCTCGGCCTGGTCGGGGTGGTGCTCTCCTGGCTCCCGATCTTCGACTTCGTGTTCGCCGTCCTGGCCATCGTCTTCGGCACCCTCGGCATCTCCAGCGCCGACCGCCGCGGCGGCGCCGGCAAGGGGATGGCCGTCGCGGGAGTGGTCCTCGGCGTGGTCACTCTGGCGATCAGCATCGCCATGTGGGTCTTCATCTACGCGACCCTGAACTCCTGCTACGGCGCCGGCTGCTAGGCTGGCTGGCGTCATGACCTCCAACGACGACCCGGCCGGAGGTCCGCGTCCTCCCCAGCCCCAGCCCCGGCCGCCGCAGCCTCCGCCCCCGGGGCATCCCCCCTACCCGGCGCCCTACCCGTATCCCCCGCCCTACTGGATGGCGCCCGGCCTCGCCCCTCCTCCCCGATCGACCGGAGGGATGGGGACTGCCTCCGGGATCCTCGGCATCGTCGGGTTCGCGATGGCGATCATCCCGACGGTCTACTGGTTCTTCTACAAGGTGTCGGTGATCGGCGCCCAGACCTACAGCGGTGTCTCGGGGGTGAACACGCTGATGGGGCTCGACTTCGTGGTCGCCACCCTGGCGATAGTCTTCGGCGCCGTGAGCCTGGCCCGAGCCGGCAGCCCCGCTGCGCAGGGCAGCGGTCTCGCGCGCGTCGGACTGGCCCTCGGCGTGATCTCCCTGGTGCTCGCGGTGATCTTCCTGCCCCTGGTCATCTCGGCGGGCAACACCGCCAGCTGCACGGCCTATCCGGGCAGCTGCTGACCGGGGCGGGCGCCTCAGCCCCCGGCGACACCCTCCCAGCGGGGCACTCCCCGGGGCTCCCCCGTGGGCTCCTGCGTGGGTTCCGCGACCAGGCCGGGCTTCATCGCGTTGAGCTCCGCGATCATCAGCGCCCACACCTCCTCGGTCAGCGGGAAGGGGGCTTCCAGCGTCGCCCAGCCCACCCCGAGGGGGAGCAGCACCGAGCGCGACGGCGACGGGCGCTCGGCACCTCGGCTCACCGGTTCGACGGATCCTCCCCGGCCTGACAGCTTCCGTGTGCTCCGTGCCGACATACCCCTGTGATCCTCCGTCGCAGCATCCGATCCGCCGCCGCCAACCCTATCAGGTGAGGTGAGGCCCGCAAACGCGAAGGTCCGCTTCACCTGGCCGATAAAATCGTCCGAGCCACTCGGGGTAAAGCCGCGATCCCGAATCAGCCAGAGACGCAGTCGGGCGTCGGCGGGCGGCTCGCCGCCGTACTTCCTCCAGACCTCCTGGTGGATCTCCGGCAGGAGGGCGGCACTCTGGATGTCCGCGTCCCGGGCCGCGGAGCCCGTGTCGTCGAGCAGGATCTCCAGGGCCAGATCCGTCAGCCGGGCCCGCCGCGTCGCCCCGGCCCCCTCGTCGATCATGAGGCCGAACTTCTTGAGGGCCGCCAGGACGACGCCGCCGGCCCCACTCCGTGGCTTGAGACCCCAGTCGCCGTAGAGGCTGTCGACGGCTCCCGCCTCCCTCCCCTCGTGCTCGTAGATCGACCGCGCCCGATCGAGCGCCGTCGCCAGGTCGATCCCGGGGTAGCTCGGGCTGCGCGCTTTCATTGCCGATCCCCTATCCCAATGCCTACCAATCTCGGTCGGTAGACCCCCGAGGAGCCGTCCTCGATCCGCCCCGTGCCCGCTGCCAATCTCGTCGATGCTGAGAGATAAAACGTATCGGAAGGCCTACCGCAAATGCGCCCAATCAGCCACGTGGGGAGGGTCATCCGCATCCAATCCCGGTGGTGGGATCACCCAGGATCATGGGCGCATCATAGCCGCCCCCCGCCGGTCGTGGAGGGTTGCGACGAGACCGGCGGAGCGGACCCTCAGACCACCAGGCTGACGATGCGGTCGGGAACGGCGACCACCTTGCGGGGCCGGCTCCCGCCCAGCAGCTCGACGATGCGGGGCTGGGCCAGGGCGAGGCGTTCGAGCTCCCCGGCGGGGGTCCCCGCGGGGCACTCGAAGGTCGCCCGCAGCCGCCCGTTCACCTGCACGGCGACGGTCACCCGGGTCTCGGCGCCCAGCGCCGGATCGTGCTCCGGCCATGGCGCCCGGTGCACCGAGCCCCTCTCACCGAGCCGCGCCCAGAGCTCCTCGGTGATGTGGGGGGCAAAGGGAGCGAGCAGCTGCACCAGGGTGCGCGCGTCGATCCGCCGCGCCGTGCCCTCGCGCGCCTCGTCGTCCATCGCCCGGGCCAGCTCGTGGAGCGCCGCGATCGCGCTGTTGTAGTGGAGGGACTCGATGGCGGTCTCGACGGCGGCGATGGTCCGGTGGCGGCGCCGCTCCCGATCGGTGTCCCCGGCCTCGTCGGCGGCGGCCAGCTGCACGCAGCGCCACACCCGCTCCAGGAAGCGGCTCTGGCCGAGCATCCCGCGCTCGTTCCACTCCCCGCCCTCGAGGAAGGGGCCCAGGAACATCAGATGGAGACGGAGGGCGTCGGCGCCGTGCCTTGCCATGTAGGCGTCGGGGTTGACGACGTTGCCCTTGCTCTTCGACATCTTGCCGCCCGAGAAGGTAAGCAGACCGTGCGCTCGGAAGCGCACGAAGGGCTCCGGCGTGGGCACGTGGCCCATCTCGTGGAGGGCGCGCATGAGGAAGCGCGCGTACATGAGGTGGAGCACGGCGTGCTCGTTGCCGCCGATGTACATGTCCACGGGCAGCCAGTGCCGGGTCCGCTCCGGGTCGAGGGCACGATCGTCGAAGTCCGTCGACGGGTAGCGCATGAAGTACCACCCGGAGTCGAGGAAGTTGTCGTTGACGTCGGTCTCCCGCCGGGAGGGCTCGCCGCAGACCGGGCAGGGGACGTTGACCCACGCCTCGACCTGGGCGAGTGGGGAGACCCCGGTGCCCAGCGGGCGGAAGTCCTTCACCTCGGGGAGGAGCACCGGCAGGTCGGACTCGGGAACGCCGACCGGGCCGTGCACCGGGCAGTGGATGATGGGCAGCGGCGGTCCCCAGTACCGCTGGCGCGAGATGATCCAGTCGCGCAGCCGGAACTGCACGTGGCCACGGCCCACGCCGCGCGCCTCGAGCAGCTCCACCACCCTGCGCCTGCCCTCGACCGACGGCGTGCCGTCGAGGGGGCCGGAGTTGACCATCGGCCCCTCCCCGGTCCACGCCCCGGCCGCGACATCGCCACCGCCGATCACCTCGACGATGCGGCAGCCCGTGCGCCCGGGCAAACTGCCAGTCCCGCTCGTCGTGCCCGGGCACGGCCATGATCGCCCCGGTGCCGTAGCCGCCGAGGACGTAGGGCGCGGCCCAGACCGGCATCTCCTCGCCGGTGAGCGGGTGCACGGCGCGAGTGCCGAGGTCGATGCCCACCGAGAAGTCCGGCTCCACGTCGGGCCCGGGCAGCGCAGCCCGCCACTCCTCCACGGCGGTGCGGCGGTCGGCAGCGACGAACGCGTCGAGCTGGGGGTGATCCGCCCCGATGACCAGGAAGGTGGCACCGAAGAGAGTGTCGGGCCGGGTGGTGAAGACGGTGACCTGGTCGCGGGCGCAGCCCTTGAGCCTGAAGTCGATGAGGGCGCCCTCGCTGCGCCCGATCCAGTTGCGCTGCGCCAGCTTGGTCCGCTCGCTCCAGTCCAGCCCGTCCAGGGCGTCGAGCATCTCCTGCGCGTAGCGGGTGGTCCGGATGAACCACTGCTTGAGGAAGCGGGTCTCCACGGCGGTGCCGCAGCGCTCGCAGTGCCCGCTCAGCACCTGCTCATCGGCCAGCACGGTGAGGCAGGACGGGCACCAGTTGACCGGGCCCTCGCGATGCTCGGCGAGCCCGGCTTTGAAGAGCTGGAGGAAGACCCACTGGGTCCAGCGATAGTAGGCGGGGCTGGTGGTGTCGACCTCGTGCGACCAATCGACACCGAGGCCGAGCTTCTTGAGCTGCTGCTCCCGGAAGTACTCGACGTTGCGGGCGGTCAGGGTGGCCGGGTGCTCACCGACCTTGAGCGCGTAATTCTCGGAGTGGATCCCGAAGGCGTCGAAGCCCAGCGGCTCGAAGACGTCGTCCCCCTTCTGGCGCCGGTAGCGGCCGTAGATGTCCGCTCCGGTGAAGGCGTAGGCGTTGCCGATGTGCAGCTTCTCCGCCGAGGGGTAGGGGAACATCATGAGGCAGTAGAAGGGTCGGGCACCCTCCATGTCGGCGCGGTAGGTCTGCCGCTCCGCCCAGATCCGCTGCCACTTGGCGTCGAGGGCGGGCAGGTCGAGGCGGTCGATCCTGGGGGCGGGGGAGGGAGGGGACGCCGGGCTCTCCATTGGCGGCACAGAGTACCGCGTCGCCGCGTCCACGCCCGGCGAGCCGGCCACCCCGCGCCGGCTCCCGCGCAGGTGCCCGGCGGGTCGGCTCCCGGTCCTGCTAGCGTAAGTTCGTGACCCGCTTCCCGGGCCCCGTGGCAGCCGTGGCGCTGCTGCTCGCCGGCTGTGCCGCCGCTCCGGTGACCGCGCCGGCGACCCACCGGCCGGGACCGGCGGCCACGGCGACCGCCCCGCCGCCCACCGCCATCCCGGCGACCCCGTCGGCGACCCGGACCGTGACGGCCGCCACCGATGCCTTCGCCGCCCAGATCGTCAGCGGCGCCTTCGACGCCCAGTGGAGCGAGCTGGCTCCAGAGGCTCAGGCACTGTGGCCAGGGCAGAGCGCGCGGACCGCCATGCTGCAGGCCAAGTTCTCGGGCGCCGCCATCACCTCCATCGACCTCGGCCCGCCCACCGAGGGGGTCACCTGGTACGACCCCGAGAGCCCCGCCGTCTCCGTCTCCGACACCTGGCGGTTCCCGGTGCAGGTGACCTTCGCCAACCCCGGAGCGCTCAACCCGCCGGGGGTGGCGGCGCTCTTCTCGATGACCCAGATCTCGGTGGAATACGACGCCGCCACCGGTCTGGCCCAGGTGGTGGGTGAGGGCCCCGCCTCGATGGACGCGCCGGTGATCGTCCCGGCCACCGTGGCGCCCCGCCAGGTCGACGTCCCCCTCTTCATGTACCACCTGGTCGAGAACCAGCAGCCCCAGAGGAGCGCCTACGGGGGCAACACCTACGGCTGGGAGATCGACGTGGGGCTGACGACGCTGACCAGCCAGTTCCAGGCGGAGATGGCCTACGCGCACTCGATCGGCGCCGCCAGCATCTCGCTGCCGCACCTGGCCGACGCTCTCCTCTACGGGCTGCCCCTGCCGCCGCATTCGTTCGTGGTCACCTTCGACGACGGCCGGCTGAGCCAGTGGACCAACGCGGCGCCGATCCTTCGCGAGTACGGGTTCACCGCGGTCTTCTTCCCCTGCACCGCCCTGATCGGCGGCGTCTACGGCCCCCAGCAGTACATGACCGCGGCCGAGATCCGCGAGCTGGCCAGCACCGGCTTCTCGGTCGGGGACCACACCCTCAAGGACAACGTCGCCCTCTGGAACGGACTGGCGACCGCCCAGCAGCTCCAGGTGGTCACGGACCAGAGCAAGACCACCCTGGAGAGCCTGGTCGGCGGTCAGCCCATCCAGTTCATCGCCTACAGCGGTCTCTGGCCGGGGCCGAGCCAGTTCTCCGACAGCACCCTGGAGCAGCCGCTCTTCTCGACCCTCCGCGGCTACGGCTACGTGGGTGGGCTGCAGGATCTCGACGACCCCACCGATACCGACTACAGCACCGCGCTCTGGCAGCTCCCCCGGGTCCGGGTGGGACTGGGGACGACCACCGCCGGCTGGGGGACCTGGGTGGAGCGCGCGGCGTGACCACCATGCCCGCGCCCCCCTCGCCGCTCAGCTGGGCCGAACAGACCCTGCGCGCCGAGGAGCGGGCCGGGCTGCTCCGCCGGCTGCGCCAGCGCGAGGGCGGCAGCGCGCCTCGCTGCATCGTCGACGGCAGGGCGGTGGTCGTCTTCAGCTCCAACGACTATCTCGGCCTCGCCACCCACCCCGCGGTGCGCGAGGCCGCCTCCCGAGCGGCGCTCACCGAGGGGGTGGGTGCCACCGGGTCGCGCCATCTCTCCGGCTGCCACCGGGCGATCGCCGGCCTCGAGGAGGCCCTGGCGGATTTCCTCGGCGCCGCGACCGCCACCGTCGCGCCCAGCGGGTACGCCGCCAACGTCGCCGTCCTCGAGGCGCTGGGCGGCCCGGACGCCACCATCCTGAGCGACGCCGCCAACCACGCCTCCCTGATCGACGGCTGCCGCGCGTCGCGGGCGCGGGTCGAGGTGTACGGCCACCGCGACCTCGCCGACCTCGAACGGAGGCTGCGGGGTGCCGCGGGGCGGCCGATCGTGGTCACCAACTCGCTCTTCTCCATGGACGGCGACGCCGCCGACCTCGCGGGCCTGGACCGCCTGGCCCGGCGGCACGGCGCGTGGCTGGTCGTCGACGAGGCCCACGCCCTGGGCACCACCGGACCGGGCGGGCGCGGCCTCGCCGTCGAGCAGGGCGTGGCCGGCGACCACGTGGTCCGGGTGGTCACGTTCTCCAAGGCCCTGGGAGCGGCCGGAGCCGCGGTCTGCGGCTCCGCACCCCTGCACCAGCTGCTCCTGCAGCGTGGCCGCGCCCTGATCTTCTCCACCGCTCCCCCACACCCGACGGTCGCCGCCGCCGCGGCGGCCCTGCGGGTCCTGGCCGCGGAGCCGGAGCGCGTCGTCCGCGTCCAGGCCAACGGGCGGCTGCTCCGGGCCCGGATCGGCGACGCGGCCGCCCCGGGGGCGCACCCCGACTCCCCCATCGTCGCCGTCGTGGTGGGCGACCCGGAGGTGACCATGAGGCTCGACGCCGGGCTCTGGGAGCGCGGCTACCTGGTCCAGGGGGTGCGTCCACCGACGGTGCCGCCCGGAACCAGCCGGTTGCGGCTGGTGGCGAGCGCCCTCCACACCGAGGCGGAAATCGAGGGGGTCGCGTCGACGTTGCGATCCCTGCTCGCCGGGTGATGGGCAGGATCGTCGCCGTCACCGGGACCGGGACGGGCGTGGGCAAGACCGTCCTCACCGCCGCCCTCTGCTCGGCTCTGCGACGCCACGGGATGGACTGCAAGGCGGTGAAGGCGGTGGCGACGGGGGTGCCGCCGGGCGAGGACGGAGAGGATGCGGAGCTGCTCCGCATCGCCTCCGGCGGGAGCGATCGCGCCGTGCTGGAGACCTTCGTCCTGCCCCGCTCACCGCTCGCGGCCGCGGCTGCGGAGGGGCGGGAGCTGGACCTCGAGGCCCTCGCCCGCACCGTGGAGGCGCGCGCGGCCGAGTGCGACCTGCTCCTGGTCGAGGGTGTCGGGGGCCTGCTGGTCCCGCTCACCCCGCGCCGCACGGTCCGCGACCTGCTGCGCCGCCTCGACGTGGAGGTCGTCATCGCCGCCCTGCCCGGGCTGGGGACGATCAACCACACCGCGCTCACCGTCGAGGCGGCCCGGGGAGCCGGGCTGCGCCTGCTCGGGGTGGTGCTGGTCGACGCCGAGGGCGACCAGGACCCGGAGCTGGTGGCGGAGAACGCCGCCCGGATCGCCGCGCAGTGCGGCACCCCGGTGCTGGGCGTCGTGCCCCACCTCGGCGACGTGACCGACCTGGCGGCCCTGGCCGACGCCGGGGATGCCCTCGACCTCGCGGCGCTGCTCGCGCCGCGGCCCGATGCGACCGCCAGGGTGGTGGCGGCCGACCGCCGCCACGCCTGGCACCCCTTCACGCAGACCAGTGAGTGGCGGCAGGAGTCCCCGCTCGTCATCCGCTCGGGCGAGGGCTGCTGGCTGGTCGACGAGGCCGGCCGGCGCTACCTCGACGGGATCAGCAGCCTCTGGTGCACCGTCCACGGCCACGCCCACCCGGCCCTGGACCGCGCCGCGCGAGAGCAGCTGGGCCGGATCGCCCACAGCACCTTCCTCGGCCAGACCCATGCGCCCGGCGCCCTGCTCGCCGAGGAGCTGGCCGCGGTCGCCCCGGAGGGGCTCGAACGCGTCTTCTACTGCGAGGCGGGGGCGGCGGCGGTCGAGGCCGCGCTCCGGATCGCCCTGCTCGCGCAGCGGCACGGCGGCCACCCGGAGCGGACCGACTTCGTCGCCCTCGGCGACGCCTACCACGGCGACACCGCCGGGGCGGTGAGCGTGGGCCGCAGCGAGCCGTTCCACACCGGCCTCGACCCCATCCTCTTCGCCGCCCGCACCATCCCCAGCCCCCACCTGGACGAGGCGGCCTCGCTCCGAGCCCTGGCCGGCCTCCTCGAGCGGCAGGGGGACCGGGTGGCCGCCCTGATCGTCGAGCCCCGGGTCCAGGCGGCGTCGGGGATGCTCACCCACAGTGACGGCTGGCTCCGTAAGGCGGCGGGCCTCGCCCGGCGTCACGGCGCCCTGCTCATCGCCGACGAGGTGGCCACCGGCTTCGGCCGGACCGGAGACCTCTTCGCCGTCGCCGGCGCCGCGGTGCAGCCCGACATCCTCTGCCTGGGCAAGGGGCTGAGCGGCGGCTATCTCCCGCTCTCGGCGGTGCTGGTCACCGAGGAGGTCTTCGACCGCTTCACCGGGACGCACACCGAGCACCGCACCCTCTACTACGGGCACACCTACACCGGCAACCCGGTGGCCTGCGCGGTCGCCCGCGCGTCCCTGCGCCTCTTCGACGAGGAGGGCACCCTGGGGTCGGCCCGGCGGCTGGCGGCCACCCTGGGGCGGCTGCTCGCCGAGCGCGTCGCGCCCCTGCCCGGGGTGTTCGAGATCCGCCGCCGTGGGGTGATGACCGGGATCGAGCTGCGCCGCGGGCGCTCACCCTTCGCCGCCGAGCTGCGGGTGGGGCGGCGGGTGATCCTGGCGGCACGCGAGCGAGGGGTGGTGGTCCGTCCGCTCGCCGACACGGTGGTCCTCAATCCCCCGCTCATCCTGAGCGACGGCGAGGCGGAGGTGCTGGTCGGCGCAGTGGCCGAGTCCATCAGCGAGGTCGTGGGCCGGCTGGGCTGACCCCGCCGCGGATCCCGCCTCCTCCATCGCCGCTCGCGGCTCTGCGGCTATCGAGGTCCCACACAGCCTCGGCGTAGTGCAGATGCCTGCGCGGGGGGATGCAGATGCACCCGGCCGGGGACGCCGGCTGACAGCCACCGACAGACGTCGGTGAAATCGAGTGCATTCGTGTGCCCGATGAGGGACATCCGCGTCTAGGCGACGCGAGGGCCCGAAAAGCACGATGGCCGCGCAGACCGAGAGGTTGCAGACGAAGTGGCGGACCTCGGGACAGGGTCCCGCACCGCCGGGTGTCGAGCACACGGAGGAATGCGGCGTGATCAACAGCTGGGACTGACCCCAACAGGAAATTCCTCATCCCCTTCGGGCGGGCGCCGCAGGGCGACCTACATCCGGCGCCCGCCCATCCGCCCCCTCGGCGGGAGACCGGGTCGCGTTTCCTCGATCGGCCCGGCGTTGAGCCCGCGAGGGCAACCGGAGCGAAACGGATCCTCGTGAACATGTCGACTGCATTCGCTCTTCGGCCGGCAGGTCCGGCTGGCGGGCACCGGATGCGATCCGGACCGGCCGTGCGCTTCGTCGTCGGTCGCGCCATCTCGGACGGCGGAGACTGGCTGACCACGGTGGCGGTCGCCGTCGCCCTCTACACGCTCACCCGCAGCCTGACCGCGCCGGCCCTGGCGATCCTCTTCCGGGTGGGCCCGCGGCCGGTCGGGTCGCTGATCGGCGGTCATCTCGCCGACCGCCGCGGGCCGATCCCGACCCTGGTGGCCCTCAACCTCGGCCGGGCCGTCGTCACCGGTGCGCTCGCCGTGGCCCTGGGCGCCGAGATGGTGCCGCTGGTCCTGGCACTGCTCGCCCTGAGCCAGGCGGCGGGCGGGGCGGCGCAGCCGGTCGGCCAGGCGGCGATCCCGCGTCTCGTCCCCGCCTCCCGGGTGGCCAGGCTCAACGCGGCGGTGGGGACCGTCAACTCGGCGGCGGTGATCATCGGGCCCGGGGTCGCGGCCGCCCTGCTCGGTGGGCTGGGGACCGGCTCGGCGGGCTGGTTGGTCGGCGCCGATGCCGTGAGCTTCCTCGCCCTGGCCGGCCTTCTCGCCGGTCTGCAGGGAGTGCGCCCTGCCGTGGAAGCCGGGCCCGCTGAGCGCGGACACGCCTGGGATGGACTGGGGATGGTGCTCCGGCAGCCATTCCTGCGCCAGCTCGCCCTTGCCCAGCTCGGCATCTTCGGCACCATCACCTGCCTCCAGGCGGTGCTCCCGGCAGTGGCGTCGGAGCGTCTCGGCAGCCCGGCCGCCGCCGGCTGCGTCTACGCCGCGGTGGGCGCGGGCAACGTCGTCGGCGCCCTCGCCCTGCTCGGGACGAGACGTCGCGGTCTGGGCTCGCGGAGCCTCGCGCTGCTCACCCTCGGCGAGCTGGTCCCGCTCGGCGCCTTCGTCCTGGTCAGGGTGGCCTGGATCGACCTCGCGCTGGCCGGGCTCAGCGGCCTCGCCTCGGCACCGTACGAGATCCTCGCGGCCACCGAGCTGGCACGGACCGTGACCGCCCACCGGTTGGGCCAGGTCAACGGGGCGGTCTGGCTCTTCGGCTACGCGGGGATGCTCGCCGGAGGGCTGCTCGCCACCCTCGCGGCCCCGCGGCTCGGCTGGATGCCCACCCTCCTGCTCGCCTGGCTGGCCGGGACGGCCGTGCTCGCCGCCGGCTGGGCCAGACCTCGACGAGCCACCGCGACCGTGCCCGAGGCGGTCGAAGCCGCCCTCGACCGCCCTCCGACCGCCCTCGCGCCGGAGCGGCGCGCCACGTCCGAGCTGTGGAACACCTTGTCGGCCTGAGGTCGCGCGCCGACGGCGAGATGTCGGCGCAGCGCACCGTTTGGGCCGCTGCGCGCCTCTTTCGCCCCTCCGAGGCATATCCTCTGCGTGCTGGGATGACCGATTCTGATGTGGGCCCCGAGCTGCGGCTCTCTGCCAACCCCCTGATCCGGGTGCTGATCGTCGAGGATCACAAGATGTTCGCCGAGGCCCTGGCCCACGGGCTTCGCGACGAGCCGGACATCCGGGTGGATGGAATCTCCCAGCGCCTCGACGACGCCCGCGAGTTCCTCCGCCGCAAGCACGTCGACGTCGTGCTCATGGACTACCACCTCCCCGACGGCGACGGCATCGTGGCCGCCCGCTACATCCGCGAGGAGCATCCGCGGACCTGGGTGATCGTGGTCAGCGCCGTGGAGGATCGGCAGGTCCTGGACGAAGCCCTCGCCGCCGGGTGCAGCGGCTTCATCAGCAAGTCCGAGAGCCTCGACCATCTGCCCAGCGCCATCCGGGGAGCGATGGTGGGCAACATCGCCATCTCGCCGGCCATGGTCGCCAAGCTGATCGGGCCGACCGGCGGCGCCCGCCAGGGCTACGGCGACGATCTCAACCCGCGCGAGCTCGAGGTGCTCCAGCTGCTGGCCCAGGGATGGGACAACCCCGCCATCGAGCAGCAGCTCTTCATGAGCCACGCCACCCTGCGCAACAAGCTCTCCCAGATCAACTCGAAGCTCGCCACCCACTCCAAGCTCGAGGCCGTCACCAAGGCGCTCCGTCTGGGGCTCGTCCAGATCGACCGCGAGGACGGCGCGCAGGAGGCCAGGGTCGTAGCGGTTCCGAGACCGCCGGCCTGACGTCGGGTCCGGCCAGGCGGGGCGACCCGTGACAGCGACATCGGTCCGCACCGGCGCGGGGAGGAGTCCGCGCTGGTACCGTCGCCTCGCCGCCCGCATCCCCCGCCTGCCGCCGGAGACCCGATCCGGCCCGCTCACCTACTCGCCGGCCCTGGTCGCCTACGTCACGGCGCTGGCCGCCGCTGCGGTGGCCGCCGCCGCGCTGACGGTGCGGCAGTCCGCCGACCCCGCGCTCCTCGCCCTCGGGGCCTGCGCCACCTTCGTGCTCTCCGCGACGTCGGTCCGCGCCCTCTCGGGGACGGCCAGCCACTGGTCGGCCTCGATCTTTGCCCATCTCGGCCTGACCTTCGCCGCCGGACCGCTCGGAGCGCTGGTGGCGGTCGCCAGCGAGTTCGCGGGCGCCAAGCTTCGGTTCGGGGGGCACTGGTTCAAGAACATCTTCAACGCCTCCGACCAGTTCCTCAGCGACCTGACGGCGTGGGCCGTCTTCCACGCCATCACGGGGGGCGGCACCACCCTGGGGCCCGGCCTCGTCGGCGGCCTCGCCGCCGGGCTGGTCTGCTGGCTGGTCAACATCTGGCTGATCGCGCTGGTCCAGAGGCTCACCCAGCCCGACCTCCAGGTGCTGCGCTACGTCGCCCAGAACGCCGCCTCGGTCCTCCCCTACCACCTGGGGGCGGGGATCACCGGTTTCGGCGGCGTGGTGCTGGTGGCCCGGGAGGGCGGCGACGGATTCCTCCTCCTGCTCGTCCCGGTGCTGCTTCTCCAGATGTCCCTGCTCGTGCTCTCCGCCCGCACCCGGGCCGCCCGGCTCCAGCGGGAGGCACACACCCGGGAGCGCGAGACGCTCCTCCGCCAGGCGTTGGAGGCATCCGACGCGGAG
This sequence comes from uncultured Chloroflexia bacterium, assembly GCA_963803165.1. Lineage (GTDB taxonomy): Bacteria > Chloroflexota > Dormibacteria > Aeolococcales > Aeolococcaceae > Changshengia. The sequence continues at coordinate 344,424 of CAWDLK010000004.1, forward strand.
CGCCGCCGGATCGCCCGCAACCTCCACGACGGCGTGGTCCAGGACCTGGCAGCGGTCGCCCTGGGGCTGCGACGGCGAGCGGATCAGGGCGAGAGCGCCCTGATCACCATGCAGCGCGCCGCCGACGCCACCGCCGAGGCGATCGAGGAGCTGCGCACGCTGCTCCACGAGATCGCCCCCCCCGACCTCCAGGAGATCGGCATCAGCTCCGCCCTCGCCGAGCTTGCCGATCCGCTCCGGGCAGAGGGGATCGAGGTGAGCATCGGGGTCGCAGGAGAGGCCGAGGGGGTCCGCGGCACCGCGCTCACCGCCGCCTACCGGATCGCCCAGGAGGCGCTGCGCAACGTCGACCAGCACGCCGGCGCCCACCATGTCCGGATGGAGGTGAGCGCCGGCGACGGCCATCTCGACCTGGAGATCGCCGACGACGGCATCGGCTTCTCCGACGAGACCCGTGACCTCCGGGTGGAGGCGGGGCACCTCGGCCTCACCCTGATCCATGACCTGGCCCGCGAGTCGGGGGGCGACCTCGAGGTGCGATCGGTCCCCCGGGCGGGCACCACCCTCCGGGCCCATCTCCCCCTCGGCGGTGACGGCGCGCCCCCGACCGGCCGCGGCGCCGGGGGTCCCCCCGCCCGGCGCTGATCCGCCCGAGCCTCAGTCCCGCCCCGAGCCGCCGCCGCCCCCGACCGCCAGCGCCGGGCCGGCGACCTCGCGTCCGGCCTCGATCGTTTCGGCGTAGAGGCGGAGGAGATCGGCGAGGTAGCGGTCCAGGCTGTGGTCGTCGACGACCCGCTGCCGGGCGGCCTCCCCGAGCCGGCGCCGGGTGGCCGGGTCGCCGCGCAGCCGCTCGAGCGCCTCTCCGAGGCCGGGCTCCAGGGGGTACACGGGGATGACCACCCCGGCCCGGTCCAGCACCGGCCCGTGCTCGCCCGCACCGGTGGCGATGATCGGGCAGCCCGCCGCCATCGCCTCGAGGAGCGACTTCGAGAGCCCCTCGGCGGTCGAGGGGAGGACGAAGATGTCGGCGCCGCGGAGCAGGTCGAGACGGTCTTCGTCGCTGACCACCCCCAGGACCCGCACCTGCGGGGCGTCCTCGGCCAGCCGGCGCAGCCTCTTCTCCTGACTGCCGCTCCCGGCGATGACGAGGAGGTGGTCGTCCGGCCATCGACGGTCGAGGAACGACCGGACCAGCTCCTCGACCCGCTTCTCGGGGTCGAGGCGGCCGAGGTAGGCGACCACCAGCGCCGCGCCCAGGGTCTGGTGCAGGGGGCTGGGCCCGGGGCTGAAGCGCCGGGTGTCGACCGCGTTGGGCATCACCACGATCCGCTCCGGGCGGAGCCCCGCACGAACCAGCAGGTCGCGCTGCTCCCCGCAGAGGGCGATGCAGCGGTCGTACTCCCGAAGCCGGGGGCCGTGGTACTGATACAGGCCGCGCATCACCCGGCCCCGCGCGCTCTGCTCGGGGGCATAGGGGAGGTGACAGGTCACGACCGTCGCGGCGCCGAGGCCGCGCGCCACGCGGGCGACCGCGCCGTCGAGGAGGGAGACGCTCAGGGAGCAGTGGACGACGTCGGGGTGGAACTCGGTCAGGGCGCGCTCGATCCGGTTGAGGGTGCGGGGCGCGGGGAGGGTCACCGTCTTGAACCGGACCCCCTCCAGGGCGAGGGAGTCGGGCACCGGGGTGCGGTCGCCGTCCAGGTCGTGATGGAAGAAGCGCACCTCACACCCGGTGCCGACCAGAGCCCCGACGGTCTGGGCGCTGTAGTCGGTCAGCCCGTCGAGCCGGCGGCCGCCGGCATGACCGAACCACGCCACACGCATCGCCACGGTCGTGCCCTCCGCCGCACCCGAGCCGAGCCGACTCGCCGAAGTGAACTCCCCCGCGGCTAGCCTACGCCGGCCGCGGTGGCTGGGGCCAGTGCCCCTCGCCGCTATGATCCAATCCTCTGGAGGCGCTGACAGGCGGAGATGCCATCGAGACGAGAGCGGGCGACCACGCCCCGCTGAGCGACCAGGAGCCCGGAGGGCCGCCGGGGCTCCGGTCCAGTGCCCGGGTCGCCTACTTCGGGGTCGCCCCGATCCCGAGCCAGTCCCGGCCGTCACTCCCACTCCGGGCGTTCTGGGGCGGGATGGCGCGCACCGCGCAGCTGCTCGGGTGGCGGCGATACCTCGCCTCCGACGCCGTCGCCGCGATCGGCTGCTGGGCCCGTCCCCGGCGCATCGCCCGCTGCGCCGCCCGGCACCGCCGGGCCGATCCCAGCCTCTCGGCGAAGGCCTCCCTGCGCCGTGCCCGCGCCTCCTACCGCGAGTACTACCGCACCTGCGTCGACCTGGTGTGGGCCCACGGGCTGCGGACGGAGACCGTCCAGCGTCTCCACCCGCTCGACGGTTGGGAGCACGTCGCGCGGGCGCGGCAGGAGCACGGCGCCGGCGTCTTCGGCCTAGCGCACTTCGGCAACTGGGACATGGCCGCGACCATGGCGCTCTCCCACGGGCTGGCCCTGACCACGGTGATGCGCGAGTTCCAGCCGGCGTCCTTGAACCGGCTGATCTTCTGGGCGAGAGAGCGCCGGGGGCTGGAGCTCTTCACTCCCGGGCGGGCGGCGCGCGGCCTCCTCCACGCGCTTCACCGAGGGCGTTTCGTGGCCCTCCTCGCCGACATCCCGGAGGGCGGCTCCACCGTCGAGGTGCAGTTCCGCGGGGGCCCGGTTCTCTTCAGCACCGGACCGGCGACAATCGCCCTGCACAGTGGCTGCCCGCTGCTGCCGGTGGCCGGCTATCGCGACGGTCACCACTACCGCATCCTGGTCGAGCCGCCGGTGCCGACCGGCACCGTCGCCGAGATGACACAGCGGCTCGCCGACCGGCTGGAAGCGCTGATGGCGCTGGCCCCTGACCAGTGGTACCCGTTCAACCCCGTCTGGAGCGACGAGGGGTAGGAGACCGGCCGGCCGCCCGTGCTTCAGGGGTCGGTGCGGTGCCCGACCAGCGGCCGTCCGGGGCGGCGGTCGTGGAGGATCCGGTCGAGGATGACGTGACGCGCTCCGCCGAAGTGGTTGACGTCCCCCACCACGCCCGCGAGCCGGCGGGCGAGGACGAGGACGAGGAGCACCGCGAGGCCGACCGGTAGGGCAAACCCGGTCCGGAGCGGGGTGAGGGCCATGACCACGGCCGCCGGGGGCAGCACGATGAATCCGACCAGCACCCCCTCGGCGATGTGGTGGCGCAGGGCCCCGACCCCGAAGCAGGCGAGGAGCAGGGCCAGGACGATGAGGTTCATCCCGGCGATCACCCCGGTGGACACGGCCACGCCGCGACCGCCGTCGAAGCCGAGGAAGACCGACCAGCCGTTGCCCACGACCGCGGCGATGGCGACCAGGACCAGGCCGGTGGCGGTGACGTCGCCCACGTAGCGGGCGAGCAGGACGGGGAGCAGCCCCTGGCAGAACTGGATGGGTCCGACCACCGCCGCGAGCCCGAAGCCGGCGTGGCGATAGATGTTGGCGGTCCCCACATTGCCAGAGCCATAGCCCCGGATGTCGAGCCCGAGCCGCCTCCATCGCGTCGCCCAGTACCCTACCGGGAGGCTCCCGACCAGGTATCCGGCCGCGCAGAACGTGACCAGAGTCCAGCGGGCGTCCATGATCCCTCCACCGATCCGCCGGGGCGAACCGCATCCACGAGCCGTGACTATCATCTCAGTCAGCAGCTTCCCGATGGGGCCTGGCCTGCCACCGGCAGAGGTCGCCGGTCGCGGCCGCGCCCGCGACCAGTCCAGAGGTGGATGTGGACCATTCCGTACCCGGCCGGAGCGCGTAGTGCTGCCGGTGGGCGAGCGCTGACCGTGGAGGTCATCACCACAGCGCCGGCCGAGCCCGCCCCGGGTGCCCCCCGCCTGCCCTGCGCGCTGGTCACCGGCAGCGGCGCCCTGGTGCCTCCGGAGCTGAGCTCCACGGTGAGCGTGGTCGACCTCCCGGTGCGGATCGGTGACCAGGAGATCAACGCCCGGAGCGACGAGGAGCTGCACCTCTTCTATGCGCAGCTGCGGGACGGGGCGACACCGGAGACGTCGACGTCGCCGCCCGGAGAGTTCCTCGAGGCCTTTCGCCGTTCCCCGGCCGAGCGGATCCTCTGCCTGACCATCCCGGCGGGCTGGAGCGGGATGGACGACAGCGCCCGGCTGGCGGCCCGGATGCTCGCCGAGGAGGAGGGACGGGAGCGCGTCACCGTCATCGACACCGGCACCGCCGCCGCCGGCCTCGGGCTGATCACCCGCGTCGCCGCCCGGCTGTGCGCCCGCGGGGCCGAGTTCCCCGAGGTGCTGGCGCGCACTGAGGAGGCGATCCGGGAGGTCCGGATGTTCGGTGCTCTCGAGACGCTCGAGTTCGTCGCCCGCAGCGGCCGGGTCAACAGCCTCCTGGCCGGGATCTCGGACAGCCTCCACGTGCGCCCGGTCTTCCGGCTGAGCAACGGCCAGACCGGGCGCGTCGCCCTGGCCCGGACCTCGTCGGGGATCCTCTCGGCGATGGAGAAGACGGCCCGTGAGCTCCCGGGACCCCTCTGGACGCTGGTCTTCCACGCCGAGGCGGCCGAGCTCGCCGTCGACCTCGAGGCACGCCTGCGCGCGGTCTCGGACGTCGCCCGCTGCGAGATCGTCGCCCTCGACCCGATCATCGGCACCCACACCGGCCCGGGGGTGGTCGGCTACGCCGCTCTGCCCCTCCGCGCCGACGAGATCAGCGACGACGCCGGCGGTGCAGAGGGCGTAGAACCGGATCGGTGACGAACCGGCCGCGCCACCCCCGCAGGCCTCGCTCCCGCCTCACCATGTCCCGATGAGCCGCGCCCACCGCGTGCGCATCGTCGTCCAGATCGGGGTGACCGTCGGCATCCTGGTGGCCCTGATCCTCATCCTCAACCCCGGTCAGCTGGGGCAGGACATCGCGCGGTTCCCCCTGCTCATGGTGCCCGCCGCGCTCGGGCTCACCGTCTGCTTCTACCTCGCCAAAGGGATGCGCTATCACCAGCTGCTGCGCAGTGAGGGGGTGGCGATCACCCCCCGCTCGTCGGTGCTGTTCAGCGTGGCCGGTGAGGCCTTCGGCCTGCTGCCCTTCGGGGAGCTGGCGCGAGCCGAGATGGTCAGCGAGGCCACCGGCGCCCCGCTCGGCACCAGCATCGCCGCGGTGACCGTCCAGGAGCTGCTCTACACCACCGTGATCGTGGCTGTCGCCATCCCCGGGGCGCTCGCCTACGCGGCCGGGATATCGGGGATCGCCGTCTCCCTCGCCGGCATCCTGGCCATCCTCGCGATCCTCACCATCCACCCCGTCTTCCAGGCCGTGCTCCGCCTCGTCCGCCGCATCCCCGTCGCGCGCCGGGCCACGTCCCAGCTCGAGGTGCTCCACCTCCAGACGGTGCGGCTGCTGCGCCGGCCGGGGACCTGGCTCTGGCTCACCCTGAGCGTGCTCGGAGCCCTCTTCGAGCTGACCCTCTTCTGGTTGGTGGTGCGAGGCACGAGCGGCGTGCCCGTACCCTGGGTGACCACCACCTTCATCTACGGCGCCGCCTACCTCACCGGGGCGGCCACCAGCCCGGGGGCGGGGGTGGGTGGCTTCGAGAGCACCGCCATCGCCCTGCTCCAGACCCAGGGGGTGGGGGGCTCGGCCGCGGTGGCGGGTGTCCTGATCATGCGGGCCGCCGACAAGGGGGTGATCACCCTCGCCGGCTTCACTGCCTGGTTCTGGGTGCGCCGTCACCTGCGCCGCCGCCAGGGCCTGCTGCTGGGTGGCGACGAGCCCGTGCCGGCGCAGGAGCAGCCGGCGGCGCCCCGTCCGGTGGCGCTGCCGCGACCGGTGATGGCGGCCCTGCCGCTCCGGGCCGAGGCCCTCGCCTCGCCGCGGACGGCAAGCGCCGGGCCGGGCCTGCCCTAACCCGAGGAGGCCCTCCCGACCGCGTAGCGGACAAAGAGGTGGTCGCCCGATCGCCTCAGCGAGCGGACCCGGAGCCGGGGGGCGTCGCCGGGGGCGAAGGCGGCTCCCGAGACCAGCCCGGGCCGGGGAGCCGGACCGGACCGGCCGGCGAGCTGTGGGGAGATCGTCAGGAAGAGCTCGTCCACGAGGCCAGCCGAGAGCAGCTGCGCGAAGAGCCGGGGACCGCCCTCGCAGAGGAGGGTGGAGGCGCCCAGGCCCGAGCGCGCCGCGGCGACGATGGCGCGGGCGGGGATGCCGCCCCCCTCGCCCTCGCCGGTGACCGCGACCCGGACCCGCGGGTGCATCGACGGCAGCCGGCCCGCCCCCTCCGGGCTGGTGATCACCAGGACGTCGGCCTGGGGTCCGGTCAGGGCCGGGTGCTCGGCGGGGAGGACACCGCTCCCGCTCACCACCGCGAGCGCCGGAGGCTCCGCGGTCCCGGTGAGGCGGAGCCGGTGGGCGGCCAGCTCGTCGCCCAGCTCCGGCAGGGGCGTGCCCGGGGTCCATTGGTGGTGGGGGTCGTCGCGGAGGGTGCCGGCCCCGATCAGGACGCAGTCGGCGGCACAGCGGAGCATCGCCATGACGAAACGGTCCGCCGGGCTGTGGAGGCTGATGGCCATCGCGCCCTCGCCGCTCCCCCCGCCGAAGGCGGTGACCCCGTCGGCGGTGGCCACGAAGTTGGCGAGGAGGCGGGGGCGGTCGAGGCGCACCCCCAGCGGTCCTCCGTACACGCGCAGGAGCGGGTCCTCCGGGGCCGGGCCCTCGTCGTCGAAGGCGACCTCGAAGCCGTCGGTGGCGGCGAGGTGGGCCAGGGCCTCGGCGGTCATCCCGGACAGGCGGCGCGAAGCCGGGGGCGTCGGGTCTTCACTGAACTGGGATAATGGCGCACCCGGGTGGGCCCGCCGCGTCCCCCCGCGCTCCGCGCCGACGTAGCTCAGTGGTAGAGCAGCGGTTTCGTAAACCGCTGGCCGGGAGTTCGAATCTCCCCGTCGGCTCCAGGTTCTGACCTCAGCGTCGCCTTCGGGATAGAGGCGGCGCGCCGGGTTTGACCTCGGACCGGACGCGGAACACCGCGGTGCCTGCCGGGTTGTCCTTGAGTTGGCCGGGCACGGCCTCGGCGACGGGTCGCTGCGCGCAGAGGAGCAGATCGATGCCGGCGGCCCGTCCGAGCCGGGCAATCTCCCCCGGCCGATGGCAGACCAGGCCTCGATGTCTCGCACGCCGGCGTTCCGCAGCCCTGCCAGGCGCCGGTCGCCGGCACAAGACACTGGGGGTTTGCCGGATACTCGTGGCAATAAGATGATGTGGAAGATGTGCACCCCGTATCCGCTGAATGTACTTGAGGCTGCATCGCTCTGAGCCGGGGCTGGATGCTACCCAGAAACGGGTCCAGGCTATCTATGAAGCGGAGCTGGATCACCTCCTCGCCCTCTGCACCCTGCTCGTCGGAGGCCGAACAGCCGGGGAGGACCTCGCCCAGTCGGTCTTCGCAGAGGCACTGCAGCGTGAGCGGAGGGAGGCTGGTTATCTTCGCGACCCTGTCTGGCCGTGGTTGAGGACTGTCGCTGTCCGCTTGGCCTCGCGACAGCGGACACGGTTACGCAGTGAGTTAGCGCGTCTCCATCTCGTTGGCGTGGACGTCCCGGGCGACGCCTGGGACCGCCAGTCCATCGACGTCGTGCGGGCCCTGCGGCGCCTTCCTCCGAGGATGCGCACATGCACCGTACTTGCCTACTTCGAGGACCAGAGCACCGAGGCTGTCGCCGCCACGCTGGGTTGCTCAGCGAAGACCGTAGAGAACCAGTTGCGTGAGAGCCGCCACCGGCTCCGGGGCTTGCTCGGAGCCACCTACGAGGAAGTGGGTAATGAGTAAGCCGAGGTCGGAAATCGATGAACCCATGCTCCGTTCCCTCCTGCAGCACGCGGCGAGAGACATCGCCCATTCGAAGAAGCCCATGTCTAGAGTGGCCAGAGGTGGCTTCATCGGGCTGCTGATGGCTGCCTCGGTGGTTCTGGGGTTCGCGGGGCTGTTCTGGCTCCTGACCTCCATCTTCTCTGTGGCAGAAGGCGATGTGTACGGCTTTCCCGTGGGATGGGGGGGGGTGGTGTGTGGCCTCGCGCTCTTCGCGGTTGGCGTGGGATCGATGAGACTGGCGTGGGGCCCGGACCGAGCTAGGGACCAGGCCAGCAAGGGAAGAGTGCGGGTGGGTCGACGGACTCTTTCGACACTCGTGCTGGTCGTGTCCATAGTGGTGGTCTACGCAGGCGCCTCAGAGTTGATATTCGCTCTCCTCTCTGTCTTCGCCCACCACTCAGATCCCCAGGGCGTCTCCCAAGTGGCGTGGGGAATCCCGGAACTCGCCATCGGACTCGGCGGCATGCAGGCCGCGAGGTACCTGAGGCGACGCTGACCTCGTGTTCGGCGCCACGTGCACGTCGAGGGCGACAACGGGCAGCTCGCGCGACGAGCTCGTCACCCGTGAGGTTCTTCGCCTCGATCATGGAGGCGAGGCTCCCCGCATTACCCCTGATCACGAGGTGTCCGTGTGCCGGTACCGCTCCCCGACCAGCGCATCCGCCTCAGGGGCGAGGAGGTCGATGGCCGTCGCTCTGGTCAGATCCCGCGCGTCGTTCACAGCGGTTCCTGTCCTGCCCAATGCCGGAGCGCCGTCAGCGACCATCCCTCAAACGCCGCCGGAGCCTTCTCACCAACGGCCTGGGGCCAGGATGTCATCCCCATCCTGGCAAGCGACGGTTGCCACTCCCGATACCGGCGGAAGAGCTCGCTCGCGCGCGCGAGAATCGGCAGCTCCGGGACGTCGGCAGCTTCCAGCATTCCGACCATGACCGGCAGCACGAGCACCCAGTCGACAACTCGAGACGGCAACGGTCCAACCAACGCCAGGAGCTCATCCTCCCGGAGGAGTCGATACTGGTGCTGATTGGTCTGCCCGACACGCGCGAGGAGGCCCCCACGGTGGAGGTTGTCGAGGGCATCCGAGACCGCGTCCTTACCGTACCCTGCCGCCAGCGCGATCTCGGTCACGCCCATGAAGCGGCCCTGCTCGGGCAGCATGACCCGCAGCAGCTCCGCGCGGGAATTCACGCCCCACAGCGCGCGCAGACGCAGCTGGACGAGTGAAGTGCAACTCAGATCGGGCGGCGTCGAACGGCCGGTTCTTGTGAAGCTCGACGCGGGCTCCGCGTATGACGGCCAGCTCAGCGGAGCGTGCGCGTTCACCGTGGCGGCGAACCGCCCGAAGGCGTGCTTGATTGCAACGTCAGCCGAGCCGACGAGGTGCTTAAGCCGGATCGCCGACGCGATCCGCCCATTTGAGACGCACCAGTCCAGGCTCTCCTCGAGAAGACGCGGGTCCGACTTCCCTCCTCGCGCCGTCGCCAGAATGAGTGCTTCGAGGTCGACAGCGGTCTCCGAGTGCCAGCGTTCCCAGCCGCTGAGTCCCAGCTCCGCCCACAGGCTCCACAGCGTCCCCAGGACGAGGCGGTGCACTTCGTCCTTATAGCTCGACATCGCCATGGACCCCCAGGGCCCGCAGGACCACCCGTAGCTCTTGGGCGAAACCCGGGGAGGGGTCATGAGTTCGCGTCCAGCGCGCCGCCGTCAGTAGCTCGCCCGCGGTCGGCGTCAGGCTGCGAAGGTCCGCCATGTGCTTGCTGGTCATGCCCTGGTCGGCGGCCGCACAGAGCTTCAGGGCAATCTGGTCGACCCGACTGGCGAGATGGAGCGTGAGCGCCCCATAGCGGCGGATCTCGGCTCGCTCAGCGAACCCCTCCGGGAGGCCGAAGTCCAGCAGCCCGGCCGGCCCCGAGTTGAGCCAATTCGGACCGATGCCCATGACCTCACCGACATCACGGACAGCCTCGGCCAGGGGAGATGGCAGATCCGGAAGCGGGTGGTACCTGCCGGCCTCCACCGTGGCGACTACATCCAGGTCACGGGTGGGGCGGTCGATGAGACCAAGGAGCAGAAGGCTGGTACCGCCCACGGCCACGAGCTCGTAGCGCAGGCCGCGAGCCTCGAGGGTCTGAGAAAGCGCCTCCAGCGCACTGACGATTGGAATCATGAGGATATTATACCGGCGAAACGCCGCGATTATCACCAAACTTCGGGAGGCTCACGACGCTGCCCGTTCGTAGCCTGTACGCCTGTTCGGACCGCTAGATCGGGGCGGATCGACTAGGCCCGACGACGTCAGCGACCCGGGCCCGAGCGATCGACCAGCAGACCGCGACCCTGGTCGGTGCCTGCATCACCCGCATCGGCTGATGCCGGGGCGGCTAAGCGCCCACCGGTACCCCGAGCAGCGACACCCCGACGCCCACCAGGGCCGCGACCACCAGCCCCACCACCACGTTGCGGCGCAGGGCGAGCATCCAGATCAGCGCCGCCCCGAGGACGCCGACCTGCCAGAGGTGGCCGAGGGCGAGCCCGAGGGGCAGCGCCGAGCCGGCGATCGCCCCGATGGACGCGGGCCCCGCCCCACCCAGGAATGCCCGCACCGCGCGGCTGCCGCGCAGGCGGTCGAAGTGCGGTCCCCCCAGGAGGACGAAGGCGAAGGAGGGGGCGAAGGCGATCAGCGCGGCGAGCAGCCCGCCGCCCAGCCCCGCGGCGGCGTAGCCGACCACGGCCACGGTCTGGACCACCGGACCCGGCGTGATCTGGCCCAGGGCGACGGCGTTGAGGAACTGGGCGCCGCTCATCCAGTGGTAGGTGTGGACGACGTCGGTCTGCATCAGCGGGATGATCACGAAGCCTCCGCCGTAGGAGAGGGCGCCGACCTTGAAGGCCTCCCATGCCAGCGCCCCCAGCCCGCCCACCGCCGCGACGGCGAGCAGCGGGATCACGGCCACTCCGTGCAGCGTCGCCGCGGGCCGCTCCCCGCCGCCCCGGGCGACGATCTCGACCAGACCGGCGGCGAGCAGCACGAGCACGAGGAAGGGACCGACGGTCGCCGCGGCCGACGCCCCGCAGACCGCGTAGACAGCCCAGCGGCTCCGCGGGCCGCGCCCGGCTCCCGCACGCCTCCAGCTGGCCGGCACCAGACCGAGCGCCGCGTTGAGGGCCACCGCGGCGACGGCCGCCCCGGCTCCGGCGGCCGCCCCCCGGACCGCCTCCGGCGGATGGCTGGCCAGGAAGAGCGCGGCCAGAGCGAGGATGAGGACCAGCCCGGGCACGATGAAGCAGAGACCGCCGATCACCGCGCCCAGCGCGCCGCGCAGACGCCAGGCGCAGAGGATGGAGAGCTGGGTCGAGGCCGGACCGGGGAGGAGGTTGGTGGCCGCGGTCCCGTCCTCGAAGTCGCTCGCGTCGAGCCAGCCGCGGTCGGTGACGCAGAGCCGCCGGAGCAGCGCGATGTGGGTCGGAGGACCGCCGAACCCGATGCATCCGATCCTGGTCCACTCCCGAGCGATCACCCGCAGGGGGACGCGCGTGGCGGCCACCCCACCCCGCCCCGGATCGCCGGCCTGGCCCACGCTGGGCATTACAGCAGAGGCCGGAGCTCCAGGGGTGCGCGGCTGGCCGGCCTCCCCGCCCGCGGCGGCGTCAGCGCCGCGCGGCCGGAGAGCGTAGCGTTGCCCCGGCATGAGGGTCGCGCTCGCCGCCGTCCTGCTGATGGCCTCAGCGTCCGCCTGCTCGGGCCCGACCACGGGGGTGGTCAGCGGGGGGATCCAGCCGTGCTCGGCGCTCGCCATCGCCCACGAGCCGCGGTACGCGCCCGGCACCGTCACCGTCCTGCGCGGAGAGGTGGGCCGGCGCAGCACGGGCCCGGGATCCTGGTCCACCGTCCTCCCCACCCAGGTCGTCGCCAGCCAGCAGGTCGGCCTCGACGCCACCTACACCTTCGCGCTGAGGCCCGGAGCGTACGTGGTGGTCGGTCGCCAGGCCGGCCTGGCTAACGCTCCCCGGTGGATCGAGGTCACGGTGCGGGCCGGACAGACCGTGGACGCGGACATCCCCAACGACTGCATCTGAGGGAGCCCGGCCACGATGAGGGACACCGTCCGCTCCAGCTACGACCGGCTCGCCGCCGAGTACTGCGCGCACATCTTCGACGAGCTGGATGGGAAGCCCATCGACCGCGCGCTGCTCGACGAGGTGGCCCGGCGCTCGCCCGGGCCGATCTGCGACCTCGGCTGCGGTCCGGGGCACGTCGCGCGCCACCTCGCCGACCGTGGTGCCGAGGTGTGCGGTGTCGACCTCTCGCCGGGGATGATCGGGGAGGCACGGCGTCTCAATCCCGGCCTGAGCTTCGAGGTGGGGGACATGCGCTCGCTCGCCTTCCCCGATGGCTCACTCGGCGGCGTGGTGGCGATGTACTCCCTGATCCATCTCGAGCGCGAGGAGATCGCCGCGGTGGCCGCGGAGGTCCGGCGGGTGCTGGCCCCGCAGGGGGTGTTCCTGGGCGGCTTCCATCGCGGCTCGGAGGTCCGCCGTGTGGAAGAGCTCTGGGGACAGCCGGTGGACCTCGACTTCCACTTCTACGAGCCGGAGGAGATCACCGCGGCGTTCCACGACGCGCTCACCGTCGAGCGTGTCGTGGAGCGCGATCCCTATCCGGGCGTCGAGGTCGAGACGCGTCGCTTCTACGTGGTGGCCGTCCGGCCCGGGGCCGCGCTCGCGACTACGCGTCGGTGATGCTGAAGCCGCTCGAGGTGAGCGCCGAGGGGGTGGCGCTCTGCCCGTCGGGCTGGCTCATCAGCCACTCCCCGGCGCCGGTCTGGGTGCCGATGAGGGCCATGCCCCGGAAGCTCACCGCGCCGCTGTAGCTGGTCAGATCGGAGGCGGTCGGCGAGGTGGGCGGAGATTCGACGTCCCACTCCGCGGTGCTGCTGGTCTGGGTCCAGGTCTGGTCGGTCGTGCTCGACCGGCCGGTGGTGTCGTTGGTGAACTCGATGGCCCAGGTCTGGCCGGACACCTGGTAGAGGGTGACCGACACGGTGTCGCCGGCGTTCACGGCCACCGGGATGCCCTCGACCGGGTTGCCGTTGGTGGAGTCGTAGTACCAGGCGTACCAGTAGTAGGCGCCGCCGACGAGGTCGTAGCTTCCGGCGGCAACTCCGGCCTGCAGGATCTGAGAGCCCGCGCTGTTCTGGAAGCCGTCCCAGATCGCGATGTCGGTGGTCTGCGCCGTGCTCGCCGTGATCGTCGGGACGTTGAAGGTCGAGGTGATGTAGGTGAAGGGCCCGCCGCCGACCACGTAACCGGCCAGGAAGCTGGTGGTCTCACGCCAGCCCGGCGACCACGCGGCCACGGCCTGCGCCTGCGGGGACGGCGTCGGGGTTGACGAGGGAGGCGCGGTCGGGGCCGGCGTGGGGGACGGCGAGGGAGACGGCGACGCCGAGGCCGAGGGGCTCGAACCCGCCGATGCGGTCGGCGACGGTGCGGTGGTCGGAGCCGAGGTGGGACTGGACGGGGTGGTGCTCGGGGCGCTGCTCGACGGGCTGCTCGGAAACGCGGGGACCGAGGGGAGCCGAGGATGGGAGATGCTCGACGGCACCACCGGTGCCGACCCACCGGCACCCGACACTGCGACGGCGCTCGGCGCCGGCGTCGCCGATGGCGATGCGCTCGCGCTCGGGCTGAGGGTGACGGAGGTGGCACCCTCGACGGAGCTCGACGCGTCCTGGCGCGATGACGTGTGGAGGGTCACATGGTTGGCGGGGCCGGCCGATGACTGGTGCTGCATCGCCGCAATGCTGGTGCTGCTCACGGTCAGCGCCGCCGCCACCAGACCGGTGAGGAGCGCCATGCCGACTCGGACTGTCCTGAAGGTCACCCCGAAGATATATCGGTTGCCGCGCTTGCCATTTCGGCCATCCACGACGCGAATTGGTAACGGATCGCCGATCTCGAACTCGACCGCTCTGACATCCCGTCGCGCGTCGTTGGTCAGTGGCGGCGCGGGTCACACCACCTCCGCTCGTCCCGACCGCCTCGGCGTGTGGCCGGATGCCCCGCTCGAGGCCCCACGAGCCCAGGGAGCCTCCCGGGCACGGCTCGGGCTGCCCGCGACGCTCACAATGGGCGACATGCGTGTCTCGGTGAAGGCGGACTACGCCGTGCGAGCGTCCATCGAGCTGGCGGCCCACGGGCCGGGCCCGGTCAGCGCCGAGCACATCGGCGAGTCCCAGAACATCCCCCTCACGTTCCTCCACAACATTCTCGCCGAGCTCAAGGAGGAGGGCCTCGTGGTGAGCCACCGGGGGGTCGGAGGCGGATTCGAGCTGGCGCGAGATCCCGACACCATCACCCTGGGCGACGTCATCCGGGTCATCGACGGGCCGCTGGCCCGGGTGGGCGACTACCGTCCCGACCAGCTCGCCTACACCGGGCACACGGAGGCGCTGCGCAACGTCTGGGTGGCGGTGAGGTCCTACATTCGCGACGTGCTCGACGCGGTCACCCTGGCCCAGGTGGTGCGCGGCGACCTGCCTCCGGTCGTGACCAGCCAGACGGCGCGGCGGGACGCCTGGGTGCCACGGATCAAGATCGACACGCGCCTCTCCCCCCAGCTCGGCGTCCCCGGGCACGGCGGCCGTCAGGGCTCCGGCGGGGCCGGCACCGCCGGGCCGGTCGCGAGGGCACCCATGGCCGCCATCGCCGAGCCCGGAGGGGCGGCCGGACCCGATCGCGGTGAGCCGCCGACCCAGGAGCCGTCCACTCCGCGGAGCTGAGCCCGCGGACCCGGCCCAGCCATCACCAGCCGGCATCGGCCGGGTGACGAGGCCCGCCGCGGCGCGGGCTTCTGTTACCGTGGGCTCAGTCGACCACGTCGACGGCATCTTGGCGAGCCCTCTCCCCCGCTTCCGGCGGGGTCATCAAGAACGCTTCCCACCCCCGAGAGGGACCCAGCGCGGTCCAGCCGCCGGTTCACGGCCGGAGTGGCTCGCGTCCGGAGACCCCATGGCATCGTTCACTGAACTCGGAGTGCGTCCGCGCACCCTCGAACCCCTCACCCGGCAGGGCATCGACACCCCCAACGAGGTGCAGCACCAGGCCCTTCCCCTCCTCCTCGCCGGCCACGACACGGTCATCGAGGCGCCCACCGGCTCCGGGAAGACCCTGGCCTTTGCCCTCCCCCTGATCGAGCGGCTCCGCGGCCACCGGCCCGGGGGGCCGCGCGCCCTGGTCGTCGGTCCCACCCGGGAGCTCTCCCTGCAGGTCGCGTCGGTGATCGCGGGCCTCGATCGCGCCCTGCGCGTCGCCGTCCTCTACGGCGGCGTCGGCTACGGGACCCAGTACCAGGCCCTCGCCGGCGGCCCCGACATCGTGGTCGGCTGTCCCGGACGCATCCTCGACCTGGTCGGCCAGGGGCGGCTCTCCTTCGCCGCGGTCGAGTACCTCGTCCTCGACGAGGCGGACGAGATGCTCGACGCCGGCTTCGCCCGCGAGGTGGAGCGCATCATCGGCATGTGCGTGCCCGGCGCGGGACGCCAGACGGTGCTCGCCTCGGCGACCATGCCGGACTGGGTGCAGCGGATGATCGACCGTCACCTCCGCGAGCCGCGGCGCGTGCGCGTCGCCGCCGACGAGGAGCCCAGCTTGGAGCACGGCATCCTCGACGTCGCCGACGAGCTGCGCCTCGAGGCCCTGGTCACCCTCCTGCGGCAGCAGCCGGCGGGATCCGGGACCATCGTGTTCACCCGGACCAAGCACGGCGCCAAGAAGCTGAGCCGCAGGCTGACCACGCTCCAGCTCCGCGTCGCCGAGCTGCAGGGCAACCTCTCCCAGAACGCCCGGGAGCGGTCCATCGGCAGCTTCCGCGACGGCGAGGTCGACGTGCTGGTGGCCACCAACGTCGCCGCGCGCGGTCTCGACGTCCCCCACGTCGGGCTGGTCGTCAACTACGAGCTTCCCGAGACCGCCCAGTGGCTCACCCACCGCATCGGCAGGACCGCGCGCAACGGCGCGTCCGGCCGGGCCGTCACCCTGCTCTCCACCGCCGATGCCGAGCAGTGGCAGAAGCTGCAGCACGGGGGCGCGCCGCGGCTGCGCCGGCTGGACTCCGAGCCGCTCCTCCAGCGCGGCGAATGGCTCTACCTGGCCGAGGCGGCGGGCGCGACTCCGAGCTTCCCGCCTCGCCACCCGATCAGGACCGGCCCTGCCCGCCGTCCCGCGGGGTCGTACGGGCGCCGGCGCCGCACCCCCCGTCGCACCGCCGCCTGAGCGCGGCCCCCGGGGGATCCTGGCGGCGGGCCGCGCCGCGTAGGATCGATGGGCCCAACCTGGTCCACACCCTGCGAGGGATGACGATGCCCGATCGCGAACCCGGCCCCGACCCGACGCCCACCCAGGGCGCCCCCTGGCGGCACGCCCACCGCGGGCGGTTCGAGGAGTCCGCCATCGAGAGCGCGGTCCTGCGCGGCAACCCGCTGGGCGATCCCTGGGTGCGTCCGATCCGGGTCTACCTCCCCCCCGGCTACGACGAGCAGACCGCCCGCCGCTACCCCTCGATCTACGCGATCCAGGGGTTCACCGGTCAGCTCGACATGTGGAGCAACCGCAGCGCCTTCCGGCAGAACGCCACCGAGCTCTGCGACGCGCTGTTCAGCGGCGAGGACGCCCCGCCGGCGGCGCTGGTGGTCTTCGTCGACTGCTGGACCTCCCTGGGGGGCAGCCAGTTCCTCGACTCGCCGGCGATCGGCCGGTACCACACCCACCTCTGCGAGGAGGTCGTCCCCTGGGTCGACGCCCACTACCGCACCCTGGCCGCCGCCGCCCACCGCGGCATCGCCGGCAAGTCGAGCGGCGGTTACGGGGCGATGGTCACCTGCATGCTCCGTCCCGACCTCTTCTCGGGGATGGCCGACCACGCCGGGGATGCCGTCTTCGAGAACTGCTACCTCCCCGACTTCCGCAGATGCGCCCGGGTCCTCCGCGACCACTACGAGGGCTCGTACCAGCGGTTCTGGGAGGACTTCCGCTCCCGGACGGCGATGACCCGGGACGGGGACGGCGAGCTGGTCAACGCCTGGGCGATGGCCGCCGCGTACTCTGCCGACCCCGACGGCACCGTCCATCTCCCCTTCGACACCGCGACCGGGATGCTGATCCCCGAGGTGTGGGACCGCTGGCTGGCCTGGGACCCGGTCCGGATGGTCCCCGGTCACGCCGAGGCGCTCCGCTCGCTGCGGGCCATCTTCATCGACGGCGGCCGGACCGACGAGTGGTACCTCGAGCTCGGCGGGGAGGCCTTCCGCCGAGCCCTCGCGGAGATCGGGGTGACCGACGTCCGATTCGAGCTCTTCGACGGCGGACACATGTCCATCGAGTACCGCTACCCCGTGGCCCTCCGCTACCTCGCCGAGCGGCTGGCCCCCGCCCCCGGCTGAGCACCGGAGGGCGACCTCCGGCGCCTCCCTCGGACCCGCCCCCGTCAGCCGGCCTTGTAGCCGAAGCGACGGAGCATGGCCTTGCGCTCGGCGACGTCGCCGTCGCTCTCGATCCCCCGGCTGCGCACCCCGTCGACCACCCCCAGGATGGCCCGGCCGCGGTCGGTCGCGGCGACGATGACCTCCACCGGGTTGGCGGTGGCGCAGTAGACGGAGCAGACCTCGGGCACCGCGCGCACCGCCGACAGGACGTTGATCGGAAAGGCGTTGCGGAGCAGGATCAGGAAGGCGTGGCCCGCGCCCAGCTCCATCATGGTGCGGCGGGCGAGGTCGATCAGCGCGTCGTCGGTGCCGCTCCAGCGGACCAGCGCCGGCCCCGACGCCTCGCAGAAGGCGAGCCCGAACTTGACGTCGGGGACGGCCCCCACCAGCGCCTCGTGCAGGTCCTCCACGGTCTTGATGAAGTGGCTCTGCCCGAGGATGAGGTTGACCTCGTCCGGTTTGTCGATGGTGACCGAGATGAGCTCCATGGGACGGCTCCTCACAGCGCGGCGGCGGCGATCGCTGGCGGCACTGTAGCGCCGTGCCGCGTCCGGGGTGGGCGGGCCCCGTGCGCGGCTCGCTCCCGGCGGCGCCGATGGCCTTCCGCAAGGATCGCCGGGCGACAATCTCCCCATGGGCAGCGCCCCCGAGAGGGCGCCCGTCCGTAGCCGGTCGCCCGCCCCGCCCGTTCCCACAGCAGAGTGCTCGAGACACCCATCCTGGACCCGCCCACCACGCCGGAGCCCGAGCCGACCGAGGGGGCGGCGGGAGGTCCGCCGCTCCCCGCGCCGCGGCCGGCCGGCGACCCGCCCGAGAGCGCTGGGCCGCCCACCCCCCGCCGGCGGCGCTGGCCGCGTGCCGCGCTCTCCGGCCTGCTCGTGCTGCTCGTCGCGGGCGGCGCGGTCGTGGCCGGCATCGAGGTGGCCACCCCGGACGTGGCGGGAGCGCCCGCCCTGGTCACCGCCATCGACCGCGCCCACGGCACCGTCCCGGTGATGGCCGAGCCGTCCTGGCGCGTCTCCCAGGCGGTCGTGGCCGCCGAGGACGCCGGCTTCTACGCCAACCCGGGCGTCGACGTGGCGGGACTGGTCCGCGCCCTCTGGGGATGGGTCACCGGAGTGGACGAGGGCGGCAGCACCATCACCGAGCAGCTCGCCAAGGTGGTCTACACGAACGGCCGGACCGGGATCGCCGACCGGGTGGGCCAGGTCGCGCTCGCCCTCAAGCTCAACGGCCATTACACCAAGACGGCGGTCCTCAGCATGTACCTGAGCGCCCTCTACTTCGGCCACGGCTACTACGGGGTGCTCGCCGCCAGCGAGGGGTACTTCGGGCTGCCCCCCGGCCGGCTGAGCTGGGGACAGGCCTCGCTGCTCGCCGGCCTCCCTCAGGCGCCCAGCCTGCTCGACCCCCACACCCACCTCGCGGCGGCCCGGGTGCGGCAGTCCTACGTCCTCGGCCGCCTGGTCTCGACCGGCGTCCTGACCCCGGCGCAGGCGGGCGCCGCCGCCGCCCAGTCCCTCGGGCTCCGCTGATCCGCGCCACCCCCAATCCGGCGGGCTCGCCGGAGGCGCAGGCCGATCTCCCGGCCGCCGTCACCCAGTGCATAGAATTCGCTGCGTCCCCGCAGCCCGGCTGCCACCCGAAGGAGACCCCATGAGCGTGTTCCGGCGCTTCAGCAACATCGTCCAGCAGAAGTCGAACGCCGCCCTCGACAAGATGGAGGATCCCTCCCAGGCGATCGACCTCTCCTACCAGCAGCTCCTGGAGCAGCAGCAGAAGCTTCGGACCGCCCTGGTGGAGGCCTCCACCGGCGAGAAGCGGGTCGAGAACCAGGCCAAGACCATGGACGACCGGATCGCCAAGCTGAACGACGCCGCCCGCCAGGCGGTGACAGCCGGCAAGGAGGACCTGGCGACGCAGGCGCTGACCCAGGCCGAGGTGCTCACCCAGCAGCGCCAGGCCCTCGACCCCCAGATCGCGACCCTCAAGGCCCAGGTCGAGAAGCTGCAGCTGGCGATCCAGAAGTACCAGGCCAAGGTGCAGGCGTTCGCCACCCAGCGGGAGACGCTCAAGGCCTCCTACGAGGCCTCCAAGGCGACCGGCGCCGCCGGGGACACCCTCGCGGGGATCGGCGAGCACACCAGCGATGCGGCGATGATGATGCAGCGCGCCCAGGACAAGATCGCCCGCACCCAGGCCCACGCCGACGCCGTCGACGCCCTCCTGGAGAGCGGCACCCTGGACAGCCCGCTGCTCACCGGTGGCACCACCACCCTGGAGGACCAGATCAACGCCACCGTGGTGGACAGCTCGGTGCAGGCGAAGCTCGCCGCCATGAAGCAGCAGGCGGCACTGCCCGCGCCGGCGCCCGCCGCCACTCCCGCCCTCGCCCCCCAGGGGATCGTGGTTCGCATCCACGGCGACGACCAGTTCCGGCTCGACGCCTCCCTGCGTCCCGACCTCGACGCCTTCGACCGCCGCCTGGTGGCCGCGGTGCAGGAGCACGACGACGGCGACTACCACGCGGTGCTGCGCGACGTCATCGCGTTCGTCAAGGCCAAGGGCGTGGTCCTCGGCGGCGGCGACGTCGCCAAGAGCGACATCATCCTGCCCAGCGACGACATGTCCCTCGACGAGGTGGCGGGGATCCTCAACCCGGAGGGGCTCCAGCCCGCGGCGGGCACCCCCGCCTGACCCGGCGCCGCCCCGGGCACGGCCCCTCCCGGTCTCAGCCCTCGGCCGCGTCCCCCGCGGCGGGCGTCGGCGTGGCCGGCTGCTCGGGCTCGTCGTCGAGGCTCACCGTCAGCTCCGGCGAGATCGGCCGGTGCTGGGCGGCCACCAGGCGCACCGAGGTGCCGATCGCCAAGAACTCGATGACGTGGCTCCCCCACATGTGGGAGCGCTGGTCGATGCGCATGGCGACGATCCCCTGGGCGCGGGCTCGCTGCGCCTCCTGCTGCATCCGGGTCATGGCCAGCTCCCGGGCCTCGTAGAGGGCCGAGGTGTAGTTGCCCAGCTCGACGTTCTGGTTCTGCTGGCCGAGCCACTGGGCCATCCCCTGGTGGGCGACGTGGTACACGCAGGCGCCGAAGGCGAGACCCACCGGCTGGTACCCCGCCCGGATCAGCAGGTAGAGGTCCTGACCGGAGAGGTCGCTGACCCAGATGCCGCCGCTGTGCACCCCGGGGTTGGCGACGGCGGTGCCCATGGCGACGAACTCCGCCAGCGGGTGCCCGCCGGAGTGCATCTGGACCTCCAGCTTGAGACCGACGACCCCCTGCCCGCCCACCTGCTGGGCGTGCCGCTCCATCGCCGTGAGCGCCTCCTGGCGGGCCTGGTACATCGCCTGGGTGAGCTCGGTCATCTCCTGGTTGGTGTTCCAGTTCGAGTACTGGATGCCGAGGTGGTAGACGGCGCTGCCGACCACCAGGCCGCGCGGCTCGTAGCCGATCTCCTTGAGCAGCACGGCCTCGTCGACGGAGAGGTCGCTGCTGAAGCTGCGGCCGCCCTGGCGGTCGCCGCCGTGCCCGGCCAGGCAGGCCAGCGCCGCGTCGGCGCGCGGGTGGGGGACGACCGTCATCAGCGCAGCCTCATGATGGGGAGGGGCGGCTCGTCGAGCGGCTCCTTGGCGTAGCGGCGCACCGCGGTGCCGAGCAGGAAGAGCTCGACCAGCATCGACTCGCCGCCCAGCTCGTAGGTGGCGAGGTCCGTCGAGACCCCGACCGCACCGTCGGCGTCGACGGTGGCGATCTCGCTCTCGAGGTGGTTGATGCCGAGCATCCGCGCCTCCTCGATGCCGTCGCTGATCTGCTGGATGCGCGAGTTCGACCAGGAGCGCAGCTGCCATTCGGTGCCGCACCCGGGGTCGATCTCCAGGGCCCCGATGCCCATCACCAGAGCGACCGGGACGTAGCCGCCGTGGAGCAGCTTGCTGAAGGCGACGCCGTCGAGATGCGACATGAAGGGAACCCGCAGCTGGGGGCCGCCCCGGCGCCGGATGGCGGTGCCGATGCAGGTGAACTCCAGGGAGTTGCCGACCCCCTCCAGATGGCGCCTCATGATCCGGACACCGACCACGCCGTGCGCGCCCACGCCGCGCGCCTCCTCGAGGATGCGGCGGAGCGCGAGGTTGCGGGTCTCGGTGATGCCGGCCTCGTAGTAGCTGTGCTCCCAGTTGTACCCGGTGCGGTGCTCGCTGCCCACGCCGTAGCCGTAGAAGCCATGCGGGCACGGGTAGGTGCGCACCCTGCCGCCGGCGGTCGACCCGCCCAGGCCGTAGACGGTGGCGTAGCCCCACTGGGCGGCGATCCGGCAGACGCTGGAGCCCATCACCATGCCCACCGGCTCGAAGCCCGCGTGGGCGATGGCCGTCATCTCGGCCACCGAGAGGTCGCTGGTCCAGGCGGACCTGCCCTCGCGGATCTCGTCGATGCGCTCCTGGGCGGCCAGCGGCAGCCCACCCCGCTCGAGGGAGGCGATGCTCGCCTGCTGGCGCTGCTGGGCGGCGGCCTCGTCGGTCATCAGCGGTCCAGGGAGAGGACCATGCGCGGTGTGGCGATCTCGCGGTCGGGCAGCTTGCGCACCGCGGTCCCCATGGCGAAGAACTCGATGGTGTGGCTGCCCCAGACGTGGGACTTCTCCTGGATCTGCACCCCGACGATGCCCTCGGCGCCGACCTTCTTGGCCTCGTCCTGCATCCGCTCCATGGCCAGCTCGCGCGCCTCGTAGAGGGCCTGGGTGAAGTTGGGCATCTCCTTGTTCTGCCCGATGTTGCCCATCGCCTGGAACATCCCCTGGTGGGCGACGTGGTAGACGCAGGTGCCCATCACCAGCCCCAGCGGGGCGTGGCCGGCCTGGAGCAGCGTCCAGAAGTCCTGCCCGGAGAGGTCGGAGGTGAACGGCTTGCCCTCGGGCGTCTTCCAGTTCCCGCCATCCTCGGCGCTGACCGCCGTCCCCAGCGCGAGGAACTCGGCCGTCCCCCTGCCCCACTCGTAGAAACCGACATCGAGACGGACCCCGACCACGCCGTCGGCGCCCAGCACCGCGGCCTCCTCCTCCATCCGGCTCATGGCCAGCTCGCGCGCCGCGTACATCGCCTGGGTCAGGGTCTGGATCTCACTGCTCGAGGACCAGTTCTTCACGGTCAGGCCGATGTGGTAGATGCTGCTGCCGACCACCAGCCCGCGCGGGTGGAAGCCAGCCTCCTTGACCAGGAGGAACTCGTTGACGGAGAGGTCGCTGGTGAAGAGGGCATCCTTGCCCTGCAGCTCGGCGAGGCGGCGCAGCGCGTCCTTGGGCAGACCCTCGAGCGGTGCCGGCGGGGACGCGACCGGCTGAGGGGGATCCTCCTGCTGGGTCATGACGGGGCGCGCCTCCTGTGGGGTGGACCGGCGGTGGGGGGAGCTCAGGTGACCTCGGAGCGCAGACCCGCCAGGGCGTCGGCGCTGACCTGAGCCTGGGCGCCCAGGACCTGGACCAACGCACGCCGCCAGGGCTCGAAGCCCATCTCCTCGGAGCGGAGAACGATACCGCGGACGGCGTGAGCATGCCGGCACACGATCGCGCCCCGGGCCATCTCGGCCTCGAACATGTCCTCGCCCACCCGCACCGTGATCTTGCGGACCGGGTGCTCCTTCTTGAACAGGCCGCCCTCGCGCTGGACCTCGACCGCCCCCGGGACGGCGCTCAGCAGCTTGGCGCAGAAGACCTGGAAGTAGATCGCGATGTCCGCGGCGTCGAGGTGGAGGGACGCGGTGACGGCGTCCAGGTCCGGGTTCGGCGGGCTGACCTCGCTCATCGAGGCTTCGAGTATACGAACGCCCCCGGGGGCCGGGGGTCCGCCGAGCCAGGGGCCCCGGCGCCGGCGGGCGTCCGGTCCGCCAGGCCGGAGACGGCCACGATAGGATGGGGCCGATCCCGGCATCGCGCGATGCCGGCGGTGCCGATCCGGATCGAGGGCCGCCTGCCGTGGTGTTCACCGACTTCGAGCTCGAGTACCTCCGCGGCCAGCGGCTGGGACGCCTGGCCACTCTGGACCCGCGCGGAACGCTCCAGAACAGCCCGGTCGGCTACCGGGTCGACGCGGACGCAGGCGTCATCGACATCCGGGGCCGGGACATGGGCAACACCCGCAAGTTCCACAACGTGGCCGCCAACGGCGAGGTGGCCTTCGTGGTCGACGACCTGGCCTCGGTGTCGCCCTGGGTCGTGCGCGGCATCGAGATCCGCGGCACGGCCGAGGCGCTCACCGATCAGCCGCCCCCGGAGCCGTATTTCAGCCGGGAGGTGATCCGCATCCACCCGCTGCGCATCATCACCTGGGGCATCGGCCCGGAGGGGCGGCGGGCCAGCCGGGCGGTCGCCTAGCCGGAGCGGGGACGCCGTGGAGATCGTCGAGCACATCGCCCACCTGCGGGAGGAGGGCGAGCGCTTCGCCGCGGCGGCGGAGGCAGCCGGGTTGGAGGCCGAGGTGCCGACCTGCCCGGGTTGGCGGGTCCGGGACCTGGTGCAGCACCTGGGCGGCGTGCATCGCTGGGCGACGTCGTACGTGGTCACCGGGCGCGCACGAGAGACCACCGCGGAGGAGGAGGCGCGCTTCTTCACCCGGGTGGACGGCAGCGAGCTGGCCCCCTGGTTCCATTCCGGCCACGCTGCGCTGGTGGCGGCGCTTGCGGCGTCCAGCCCCGACCTCGCCTGCTGGACCTTCCTGGCCGCGCCGTCGCCGCTCGCCTTCTGGGCGCGGCGTCAGGCTCACGAGACCGCCATTCACCGCGTGGACGCCGAGGCGGCGGCGGGCCGGGGCAGCGCGTGCCCGCCCGACCTCGCCGCCGACGGGATCGACGAGCTGCTCAACGGCTTCCTCAGCCGCCCCACCGGGCGGCTGGTCGCGAACCCGGC
This sequence comes from uncultured Chloroflexia bacterium, assembly GCA_963803165.1. GTDB lineage: Bacteria > Chloroflexota > Dormibacteria > Aeolococcales > Aeolococcaceae > Changshengia. The sequence continues at coordinate 368,693 of CAWDLK010000004.1, forward strand.
GGTGCGCCTCGGCATCCAGGCGACCGACACCGGGGATGCGTGGACCATCCGGATCGAGCCGGAGCGGCGGGTGGTCGCGTCCGGCGCCGGCGACGCGGATTGCACCGCGAGCGGCGCGGCGAGCGACCTCTACCTCCTGCTCTGGAACCGGCGGGAGCTCGGCGGGAGGGTGCGGGTGGAGGGGGATCGGCGGGTGCTCGACCTCTGGCGGGAGAGGGCAACCATCCGCTGGGGCTGACCGGGCCCGGCGCTCGGACCGGAGCCACGGCTCGGCCCGCGGCGCCCGGATAATGGCCTGATGCACGAGAGGCCCGACGCGCTGGTCATCGGCGGGGGTCTGATCGGGCTCGCCATCGCCTGGCGGGCGAGCGTGCGCGGCCTGCGCGTCACCGTCGTCGACCCCCATCCGGGAGAGGGCGCGTCGTGGGCGGCGGCCGGGATGCTGGCACCCGTCAGCGAGGCGCACTTCGGCGAGGATGCCCTGACCCGGCTCAACGTCGCCGGCGCGGCCGCCTATCCCGCCTTCATCGCCGAGCTGGAGGCGGAGACGGACGTCGCCTGCGGATACCGGCGCTGCGGGACGCTGATGGTCGGGCTCGATGCCGACGACATGCGCGTGCTCGACGACGTCGCCGGGCTGCAGCGGGGCCTCGGGCAGCCGGTCGAGCGCCTGGGCGGCCGGGCGTGCCGCGAGCTGGAGCCGATGCTCAGCCCGGCGGTGGCCGGCGGGATTCACATCCCCGGGGATCACCAGGTCGACAACCGCCGCCTGCTCCGCGCCCTGACCGTCGCCGTCGAGAACCGGGCCACTCGGCTCCGGCAGCGGGTGGCCGAGCTGCTGGTGGCCGCCGACCGGGTCGAGGGGGTGATCCTCGACGACGGCCGCCCCCTCCCCGCTCCCGCCGTCGTCCTCGCCGCCGGCTGCTGGTCGGGAGAGGTGGCCGGGATCCCCCGCCACGCCCGCCCGCCGGTGCGCCCCGTCAAGGGGCAGGTGCTGCGTCTGCGCGTCCCCCTCGAGCCCCCTCTCTTCAACGGCACCATCCGCTGGCTGGCCCAGGGCTCACCCGGGTATCTCGTCCCCCGATCGGACGGCGAGGTCGTCCTCGGTGCCACGTCCGAGGAGCGCGGATTCGACACCGAGGTCACCGCCGGCGGCGTCTTCCAGCTGCTCCGCGACGCCTACCGGGTGGCCCCCGGGATCACCGAGGCGGTGCTCACCGAGAGCCGGGCGGGGCTCCGGCCGGGCAGCCCCGACAACGCCCCGATGCTGGGCCGCAGCGGGTTGGAGGGTCTGCTGGTGGCCACCGGCCACCACCGCAACGGCGTGCTGCTCACGCCGCTGACCGGGCGGGTGATCGCGGCGCTGCTCGCCGGTGACGACGTGGACCCGGTGGCTGCTCCCTTCACACCCGATCGTTTCGCCGCCCCGGCGGCCGTCGCGTGAGCCAGCCGCCGGTGGACGGAGGCGGCTTGGAGGTGCTCGTCAACGGCGCCTCGCGGCGCCTCCCCGCGGGAACGACCGTCGCCGAGCTGGTGGGCACGCTGGGACGGAGCCCCCGGGGGCTGGCGGTGGCGGTGAACCAGGAGGTCGTGGTCCGGAGCCGCTGGACGACGACCCGCCTCGGCGAGGGCGACCGCGTCGAGGTGCTGGCGGCGGCACAGGGGGGCTGAGGGGTGCCCCAGGTGGAGGAGGGCCCGCTCACCCAGGGCCTCGGCGACGATCCCCTGGTCATCGCCGGGACGCACTTCGGCTCCCGGCTGATCCTCGGGACCGGCGGTGCCGCCTCCCTCGACGCGCTGGAGCGGGCGCTCCGCGCCTCCGGCGCGGAGCTGGCCACGGTGGCGCTCCGCCGGGTGGAGGCGAGCGTCGGCGGGGCCGTCGCCGACGTGCTGCGCCGGGCCGCGGTCCGGATGCTGCCCAACACCGCCGGTTGCTACACCAGCCGGGACGCGGTGCTCACCGCCAGGTTGGCCCGTGAAGCGTTCGAGACGTCGTGGATCAAGCTGGAGGTGATCGGCGACGACCGCACCCTGCTCCCCGACCCGGTGGAGCTCCTCGACGCCGCCGAGAAGCTCGTCGCCGACGGCTTCACCGTCCTCCCCTACTGCGGCGACGACCCCGTCCTGGCCCGCCGCCTGGAGCAGGTGGGCTGTGCCACGGTGATGCCGCTGGGGGCGCCGATCGGGAGCGGCCTGGGCATCCGCAACCCCCACAGCATCTCCCTGATCGCGGAGCAGGCGGGCGTCCCGGTGATCCTCGACGCCGGGGTGGGCACCGCCTCTGATGCCGCGCTGGCCATGGAGCTGGGCTGTGACGGCGTCCTGCTCGCCTCGGCGGTGACCCGGGCGCACGACCCGGAGCGGATGGCCACCGCCATGCGGCGGGCGATCGAGGCGGGCCGGCTGGCCCACCTCGCCGGCCGGATCCCCCGGCGCTTCCACGCTCGGGCGTCGACCAGCGACGCCGGCCTGGCCGACCTCTCCCCGGGCGAGGGGTGACCCCGCTCCCCCCTCTGCTCGTGCTCACCGACCGGCGCGCCTGCGAACACCGGGGTCGCACCCTGGCCGAGACGGTGGCGGAGGCGGTGAGCGGAGGGGCCCGGGCGTTCGTGCTCCGCGAGAAGGACCTCCCGGCCGGCGAGCGACTGCGGCAGGCCGAGGCCGTCGGCGCCGTCCTCCGGCCGGCCGGCGGCATCCTCATCGTGAGCTCGGACCCGGCCCTCGCCGAGCGGCTGGGGTCGGGCTGGGTGCACCTCGCGGCGGCGGACCCCCGGCCGACCGCGTCCCCGCGGCTCCGGACCGGGCGCTCGTGCCACGACGCCGCCTCCCTGGCCCGCGCGCGGGAGGAGGGTTCCGCGTACGCCACCCTCTCCCCTGTCCTACCCAGCCGGTCCAAGCCCGGCTACGGGCCGGCCCTGGGGCTGGCCCGGCTCGCCGAGCTGGTCGCGGGCGTTCCCGCCCTGCCGGTGTACGCCCTGGGCGGGATCGACGCGACCAGCGCCGCCGGCTGCCACGCCGCGGGCGCCGCGGGGGTTGCCGTCATGGGCGCGGTGATGGGAGCGAAGGAACCGGCCGCGGCGGCCCGGGCGCTGGCCCGTGCCCTCGATCCGGGCCGTGCTGATCTCGCCCGCTAGTCGACCTCGTCCTCGCTGGGGAGCATCAGCGTGTCCTGGAGGTCATAGAGGGCCTCCATCCAGTCCGCGATGGGGATCTCGTCCCCGGCCCGCTTGATCAGCGGGTGCGAGGCGCCGACGATCAACCGGCTGGCCCGGTGCTTCAACTCCCCGGGGATGTCGACCTCCTCGGCGAGGTTGAGCATCTCGAACTCGTCGATCAGCTGGTCGATGGCCCGGATCTTCTTGCGGCGCGCATACCTGGCGTCGCGCTCGGCCTCGGCGCGCTCCTTGAGTGCGCTGATGGTCAGGCAGGTGTCCTGTATCAGCAAGCGCTCCCCCTCCTGAAGGGTGCGTAGGCACGTTGTGTGAACCTGAGAGCCCGCAGAATGCTAGGCATGAAATCCCGCCCCGGTCAAGGGTCTAGGGACCACAGATGGCCCCTGAGGCGCTCGCGGTGAGCGGCGCGGCGGGGGGCGACGCCGAGGCTCGGGTGAGGAGGGCGGGGGCCGCCGTCTTCCCCCGATTCGAGCTGCGCCGGCTGGCCCGGACCGCGAGCACCCAGGACGTGGTGCGCGCGGCGGCGGGAGCGGGAGCCTCGGAGGGCTTCTGCTGCGTGGCCGCCGAGCAGACCGCCGGTCGGGGGCGGTCGGGGCGCCGCTGGCTGGCTCCGCCGGGCACCGCCCTGCTGACGAGCCTGCTGCTCCGCCGGCGGGACCCGGTCGCCGCCGCGGTGCCGCTGATGGCGGGCCTGGCGCTCGCCGACACGCTCGAGGAGCTGGCCGGCGTCGCCTGCCGTCTGAAGTGGCCCAACGACGTGCTGGCCGGGGGAGGCAAGCTGGCCGGGATCCTCGCCGAGGTCGAGCCCGGAGGCGGGGTCATCCTCGGGGTGGGGGTCAACCTCTCCGTCGCCGAATTCCCCCCGGACGTCCCGGGGGTCAGCCTGGACCGCCTCGCCGGCGCGCGGTTCGGCTGGGACGCGGTCCTCGCCACCCTCCTGACGGAGTTGGGACGCCGGCTCGCCGAGGTGGAGGCGGGCGGGCTCCCCCGCATCCGCTCCGACTGGACATCACGGGCGGCGGGCCTCGGCGAGCCGATCCGGGCGGAGGTCGGGGCGTCGGTGGTCGAGGGCACCGCGGCTGGCATCGACGATGACGGCGCGCTGCTGGTGGATGCGGGAGGCGTGCGCGTGCGGCTGCTGGCCGGCGAGGTGCACCTGCTGCCGCCCTCCGGGGCGGCGGAGCGATGAGACGCTCCGCCCGCGACAGATGACCCCACCGATCAGGAATCGAGAAGCATCGTTCGCCGAGCCGTGGATAGAGTGACCGTCATGGACATCGCGACCACGACCTGAGGAGTGACCATGACCGACTCTTCCCCCGCTTCCACCCAGGGAATCAAGACGGTGCTGCATCCCGTGTCCGACCTGGAGAGGGCCAAGCCCGTGTACACCGCGCTCCTCGGCGCGCCGCCCACGTCCGACGCGCCCTTCTACGTCGGCTACGAGGCCGCCGGTCAGCAGATCGGGCTGGTGCCGGGAGGCGGAGGTCAGGGCATGACCTCGCCGGTCGCCTTCTGGCACGTCTCGGACATCGAGGCGAAGCTGGCCGAGGTGACCGCCGCCGGTGCGGCCCTCCGGGAGGCCGCCCACGACGTCGGCGGTGGCCGCCTGGTCGCCACCTTCACAGACCCCGACGGCAACGTGCTGGGGCTGATCCAGGACCGGTGAGGAGCAACACCGCGATGGACCGGACCGTGCACGGACCGGCGCCCTCGTGAGCAGGGCGGCGGCTGAGGTTCGCGGCGGCGGTTCGAAGAGCCTGATCGGATGAAGGACACCCTGCCCTCCGTGGCGCCTGTCGCACCCGGCCATGATGTGATCCGCGTGCACGGCGCACGCGAGAACAACCTCAAGGACATCAGCGTCGAGATCCCCAAGCGCCGCCTGACCGTGTTCACGGGCGTCTCCGGCTCGGGCAAGAGCTCGCTGGTGTTCGACACGATCGCCGCGGAGTCGCAGCGGCTGATCAACGAGACCTACAGCGCCTTCGTGCAGGGCTTCATGCCCACCCTGGACCGGCCGGAGGTCGACGTGCTCGAGGGGTTGACCACCGCGATCATCGTCGACCAGGAGCGGCTGGGCGCCAACCCCCGCTCCACGGTCGGCACCGCCACCGATGCGAACGCCATGCTGCGCATCCTCTACAGCCGGCTCGGGCGACCGCACATCGGCCCGCCCAACGCATTCTCCTTCAACACCCCCTCGATCCGGGCCAGCGGCGCGATCACCGTCGAGCGCGCCTCCGCCCGGACCGTGACCAAGAGCTTCACACGTGCGGGCGGCATGTGCCCGCGCTGCGAGGGCCGGGGCTCGGTCACCGACTTCGACCTCTCCCAGCTGTACGACGCCGGCAGGTCGCTCAGAGAGGGCGCGCTGATCATCCCGGGCTACAGCGTCGACGGCTGGTACGGCCGCATCTTCCTGGGCTGCGGCTTCCTCGACCCGGACAAGCCGATCCGGAGCTACACCAAGAGAGAGCTCCACGACCTGCTCCACAAGGAGGCGACCCGGATCAAGGTCGACGGCATCAACCTGACCTACGAGGGCCTGATCCCGAGAATCCAGAAGTCGTTCCTCTCCAAGGACGTCGACGCGCTGCAACCGCACGTCCGCGCCTTCGTGGAGCGTGCGGTCACCTTCACCACCTGCCCCGACTGCGCGGGCACCCGGCTCAGTGAGGCCGCCCTCTCCTCACGGATCAGGGGGATCAACATCGCCGAGGCGTGCGCGATGCAGATCAGTGACCTGGCCGAGTGGGCCGGCGGCGTCGACGAGCCGTCGGTGGCACCGCTGCTCGCCACGCTGCGGCGGACTCTCGAATCGTTCGTGGAGATCGGGCTTGGCTACCTCTCGCTCGACCGGCCGTCGGGCACGCTGTCGGGCGGCGAGGCACAGCGGGTCAAGATGATCGGCCACCTCGGCTCCTCGCTCACCGACATCACGTACGTCTTCGACGAGCCCACCATCGGCCTGCATCCCCATGACATCCAGCGGATGAACGGCCTGCTGCTGCGCCTGCGAGACAAGGGCAACACGGTGCTCGTCGTGGAGCACAAGCCGGAGACGATCGCCATCGCCGACCATGTGGTCGACCTCGGCCCCGGCGCCGGGGCGGCGGGCGGCACCGTCTGCTTCGAGGGCTCGGTCGCAGGGCTGCGGGCCAGCGCCACCATCACCGGCCGCCATCTCGACGACCGCGCCGCCCTGAGGTCGACGGTGCGGACGCCCACCGGCACGCTGCAGATCCGCGGCGCGACGGCGCACAACCTTCGCGATGTCGACGTCGACATCCCGCTCGGGGTGCTCGTCGTCGTCACCGGCGTCGCCGGTTCGGGCAAGAGCTCGCTGGTTCACGGCTCCATCCCCGCCGGCGCCGGCGTGGTGTCGATCGACCAGGGCGCGATCCACGGCTCACGACGGAGCAACCCGGCCACCTACTCCGGGTTGCTCGACCCCATCCGCGCGGCGTTCGCGAAGGCCAACGGCGTGAAGCCGGCGCTGTTCAGCGCCAACTCCGAGGGCGCCTGCCCCAACTGCGGCGGCAGCGGGGTCGTCTACACCGACCTCGCGATGATGGCCGGGGTCGCCGTCACCTGTGAGGAGTGCGAGGGGAAGCGATTCCAGGCATCGGTGCTGGAGCACCACCTCGGCGGCCGCGACATCAGCGAGGTGCTCGCGATGTCGGTGACCGAAGCCGAGAAGTTCTTCAGCGCCGGCGAGGCGCGCACGCCGGCCGCGCACGCCCTCCTCGAGCGGCTCGCCGACGTCGGGCTCGGCTACGTCAGCCTGGGCCAGCCCCTCACCACGCTCTCCGGCGGCGAGCGGCAGCGGCTCAAGCTGGCCGCCCGCATGGCCGAGAAGGGCCGTATCTACGTCCTCGACGAGCCGACCACCGGCCTGCACCTCGCCGACGTCGAGCAGCTGCTCGGCCTGCTCGACCGGCTCGTCAACTCCGGCAAGTCGGCCATCGTCATCTCCCACCACCAGGCGGTCATGGCGCACGCCGACTGGATCATCGACCTCGGTCCCGGCGCCGGCCACGACGGCGGCCGGATCGTCTTCGAGGGCACGCCCGCCGACCTCGTGGCCGCCCGCTCCACCCTCACCGGGGAACACCTCGCGGCCTACGCCGGCGCCTGAGACGGGTGAGGCACGGGCGGCGCTCGACACCTCCGGCGCGGTGTGGCACGATCTCGGAGATGCACGGCAGACCTGCGACGGCGGATTGCCTCCGCGACCTGGCGCGGCTGCGCCGCGTCCGCGACCGGATCGACCGGGAGTACGCGGAGCCGCTGGATGTCGAGGCGCTCGCCCGCGGCGCGCACATGTCGGCCGGGCACCTGAGCCGCGAGTTCCGGCTCGCCTACGGCGAGCCGCCGTACGGCTACCTGATGACGCGGCGAGTCGAGCGTGCCATGGCGCTGCTGCGCCGCGGCGACCTCAGCGTCACCGAGGTCTGCTTCGCGGTCGGCTGCTCGTCGCTGGGCACCTTCAGCACTCGCTTCACCGAGCTGGTCGGCATGCCCCCGAGCGCCTACCGGCGCCAGGCCGCGGGCGGGACGGCGGGGCTGCCCGCCTGCGTGGCCAAGCAGGTGACCAGACCGGTCAGGAATCGAGAAGCGCCGGGCGCCCAGCCGCAGGTAGCGTAGCCGCCATGGACATCTCCATTCACGCGAGCTTCCTCCCGCACGACGACCCGGACGCCTCCCTGGCCTTCTATCGCGACACCCTCGGCTTCGAGGTCCGCAGCGACGTCGGACACGGCCGGCTGCGCTGGATCACCGTCGGCCCCGCCGGCCAGCCCAGCACGTCCATCCTGCTGGCACCGCCGGCCGCCGACCCCGGCATCACCGACGACGAGCGCCGCACCATCGCCGAGATGATGGCGAAGGGCACCTACGGCTGGATCCTCATGGCCACCAAGGACCTGGGTGCCACCTTCGAGCGGCTGGAGGCGAGCGGCGCCGAGGTCGTCCAGGAGCCGACCGAGCAGCCGTACGGGGTCCGCGACTGCGCCGTCCGCGATCCCGCCGGCAACCTGATCCGCATCCAGGAGCTGCGCTGAGCCTCCGCATCGTCAGCGCTCCGAGAAGCTGAGGATCGCGGCCGGGTTGAGCAGGCCGAACCGGTGCTGCACGGTGCTGGTCTCGCTGGAGATGGCGGTGACCCAGAGCGCCGAGACGTTGGTCAGGGAGAGGAAGTCCTGCGGGTGAGCTTCGATGTGCTGCAGCAGGGTCTCGCCCGGGTCCACGTGGATGTCGCCGACCAGCGAGAAGGCGATGCTGTTGAAGACCGCCTGGTGAACGATCTTGCGGCGGCGCGTCCCCGGCGCGTGGTCGCTCTCGGGCTCCTCGTCGAGCGGGCAGATCAGGATCACGGCCGACTTGGCGATGGTGGTGCGCGGCTCGACGCGGCTCAGCACCGGGTAGTTGACCGAGAGCGGCTCCGACCGTGTGTTGCGGAGGGAGAGGTAGTGGTCGGCGTGGTTGACGACGTCACTGAGGCGGTCGGTGCCGGCCACCTCGACCTCGCCGGTCAGCTTCATGAAGGTGGCGTAGACCTCCACCTGGGTCCAGGCGCTGACGGTCGTGCCCTCCACCCGGCGCTGCCCGGGCAAACGCGGTGGTGCCCGCAGGCCTCACCTCCGGGGCGGGGGCCTGCTGGTGAGGCTCGCTCCAATCGGGTCAGGCGCAGGGCTAGGTGGAAAGGCTAACAGGGCGTGCGAACCGTTGGGGACGGGCGGGTCGTTCGCGGCGTCGTTGCCCGTAACCAGGGCGTCCGGTCCGCGCTTCTGGGCACGAGATGGCCACCCTGCCCGCCGCCCTGGCAGCGACCGGCGCCGCCACGCGGGAGCGCCGAGCCGGCATCCTGTCGGTCGCCGCCCACCTGCCCGACGGGCTCCTCTCCAACGCCGACCTCGAGGCGATGGTCGACACCTCGGACGCCTGGATCATGGAGCGGACCGGCATCCGCCTCCGCCACCGCGCCGTGGCGGGCGAGACGACCTCGGAGATGGGGGCCAAGGCGGCGCGGCGCGCTCTCGAGCAGGCGGGCTGGCCGGACGTCGACGCCCTGGTGGTGACGACGGTGACCCCGGACACGCTCTTCCCCTCGACCGCCTGCCTGATCCAGCGCAAGCTGGGCCTGGGAGCGATACCGGCGTTTGACGTGAACGCGGCCTGCAGCGGCTTCACCTACGGGCTGATCGTCTCCGAAGGGCTGATCCGGAGCGGCGTGGCGGACCGCGTCCTCCTGGTGGCCGCCGAGTTGATGACCTCGCTCGTCGACTTCGAGGATCGCGGCACCTGCGTCCTCTTCGGCGACGGTGCCGGGGCGGCGGTGATCGGCGCGGTGGCCGAGGGGGGCATCGTGGGCCGGCGCTGGGGCGCGGACGGCAGCAAGGGCCACCTCATCTACTACGGACCGAAGCCCGAGGACGCCTCCAGCCCCGACCGCCTGCGGATGGCCGGCAAGGGCACCTTCCGGATGGCCGTCGAGCGCTTCTGCGAGGTGACCGCCGGGGTCTGCGCCGACGCCGGCTGGGAGCTGGCGAGCATCGACCACTTCGTACCTCACCAGGCCAATCAGCGCATCATCGAGGCTTCCGCCCAGCGACTGGGCCTTCCGATGGAGCGGGTGGTGGTGAACGTCTCCGAGACCGGCAACACGAGCTCCGCCTCGATCCCCCTCGCCCTGGCCGGCGCCGCCGCCCAGGGACGCTTCAGGCCGGGCGACCGGATGGTCGCGGCCGCCTTCGGCGCGGGCGCCACCTGGGGCGCCATCGCCTGGGAGTGGAACGGGGAGTGATGCTGGGACGCTTCACCGCTCCGGGGCCTCCCCGCGAGCGGCCTCTGCCCGCACCCGGGCCGAGACTGCGTCCGGTCGCCCGCTCCGGCAGCGTCGCCTGCAAGGGCTGCGGGCGCCGCTTCGTCCTGGAGCGGTACGAGGGCGCGCTGCGCGTCTGCCCCTGGTGCGGCCATCACGGGCAGGTCCCCGCAGCGGCCCGCGCCGCCCAGCTCGCGGATCCCGAGAGCCTCGAGCTGCTCGATATCCAGCTCCCCGACCGCGACCCGCTCGGCTTCGACGACGGACGCCCCTACCCCGCCCGGGTCGCCGAGGCGCGAGAGAGGACGGGGCTGAGCGAGGCCTTCCTGATCGCCCGGGCGACTGTCGGCGGAACGCCGGTGGTCCTCGCCTGCATGGACTTCGGCTTCCTCGGCGGTTCGCTCGGATCGGCGGCGGGCGAGCTGTTCGCCCGGGGCTGCGAGCTGGCGGTGGTCGAGCGGAGAGCCCTGATCGCCGTCGCGAGCAGCGGGGGAGCCCGGATGCAGGAGGGGATCGCCTCGCTGGCCCAGATGGCCCGCTGCACCGCCGGGGTGAGCATGGTGGCCGGCGCCGGTCTCCCCTACATCTCGGTGCTGGCCGACCCCTGCTTCGGTGGGGTCACCGCGTCCTTCGCGGTCCAGGCCGATGTCATCCTCGCCGAGCCCGGGGCGCGCATCGGCTTCGCCGGCGGCCGGGTCATCGAGCAGGCGGCCCACGAGGCCCTTCCCGAGGGCTTCCAGACCGCCGAGTTCCTGCTCAGCCACGGGATGGTCGACCAGGTGGTGGACCGGCGCGAGCTCCGCGAGCTGGTCGCGCGCCTCCTCCTGGCGCTGACCACGGCCGGACGCAGCGACGGCGCTGATCGGCTCTCCGCGGCCGTCCAGGAGGGCACCGACCCGCGCGTCCTCTCCGCCGGGGCGCCGCGGCGCGCCGCGGGCCCGGCCGCCGACGGGCGTGCCGCCCCCGAGGCGGGGCCCGCCGTCGCCGACACCCTCTCCACGGCGGACCGCGAGCGCCAGGCGTTCGCTGCGGTCGAGCTGGCCCGTCACCCCGGCCGCCCCCGCGCGCTGCACCTGATCAGGAGCCTATTCCACGACTTCACCGAGCTGCGAGGGGACCGGCTCTTCGGCGACGACCGGGCCGTGATCGGCGGGCCCGCCCAGCTGGGCGGCTCCGGGGCCACGCCCGAGGAGGACGTCTGGGTCATGGTGGTCGGGCAGGAGAAGGGGAACGACGCCGCCTCACGGGCGATCCACAACTTCGGCATGCCCCACCCCGAGGGATATCGCAAGGCCATCCGCCTGATGCGCCTGGCCGAGAAGTTCGGGCTCCCGGTGATCTGCCTGGTCGACACCCCGGCGGCGGCCCCCGGTGTCGGCGCCGAGGAGCGGGGGCAGGCGTGGGCGATCGCCAACTCGCTGCTGACGCTGCTCCAGCTGCGCACGCCGATCATCTCCTGCGTGCTCTCCGAGGGCGGCTCGGGCGGCGCCCTGGCCCTGGGTATCGCGGACGCGGTGCTCGCCCTGGAGAACGCCGTCTACTGCGTCGCCCCTCCCGAGACGGTGGCGGCGATCCTCTATCGCGATGCCGCCCAGAAGGCCCGTGCCGCCGCCGCCCAGCGGCCGTGGGTTGGCACCGCCTACCAGCTCGGTCTGGTCGACGAGCTGATCCCGGAGCCTGCCCCCGGCGCCCACGCTCACCCGCAGGTGGTGGCCGGCGCCCTGCGCGGCGCCCTGCTCCGGCACCTCGCCGTCCTGGAGCCCGTCCCGGTCGACGAGCTGCTGCGGCGCCGCGCGGAGCGGTATCGCAACGTGGGCGACTGAACCGCTCGGCTCCGGCCGCGGCCCCGGTACGGCCTGGCCCCGTAGGATCCGCGGGATGAGCGCAGGGGACGGCGGACCGGTGCTCCCCGGCCCCGCGGGCCACCTCATCTGGGACTGGAACGGCACCCTCCTGGATGACGCGCGGGCGGTGATGGCGGCGACCTCGGCGGCCTTCGACGAGGCCGGCGTCGCCGTCACCGTCTCCGAGGAGGTCTACCGGCGCAGCTTCACGCGCCCCATCCCTCTCTTCTACGAGCGACTCGCGGGAAGGCCGATCGCCGCCGACGAGTGGGTCCGGCTCGACCACGCCTTCCACGACCGCTACCGGGTCCTCGCCGAGGCGTGCCGCCTGACGGCGGGCGCGGTGGAGGCCCTCGACCGGGTCCGGGGGCGAGGCTGGACGCAGTCTCTCTGCTCGATGCTTCCGGAGGAGCTCCTGCTGGCCGCGGTGGAGGGACACGGCCTCTGCGACTACTTCGTCCGCATCGACGGGCTGCGCGGGGCTGTGCGCGGCGGGGCCAAGCTGGAGCACCTGGTCACCCATCGGGAGCGGCTCGGGGCGGTGCCGGCCCGCACCGTGATGATCGGCGACACCGTGGACGACGCCGTGGCCGCCGGGGGCGCCGGGCTCGAGTGCGTCCTCCTCGACGGCGGCCGCGGCCTGCACTCGTCCGAGGCGCTGGCGAGCGCGGGCGTCCCCGTGGTCGCCAGCCTCGCGGAGGCCGTGGACCTCCTGCTCCCGCCGGCCCCCGGGGCCGGGCCGCCGGGCGATGGCGAGGCCGTATGAGAGAGGCGAGATATTTCGTCACGAACATTTCGTGACGAAATATCGGTCGCGGAACGGAGCGGACCCGGCGGGTCGAGCCGGGCTCCCGGGGCCGGGTCGGTCGGGCTCGCGCGACGAGTCCCCCCTGCTAGATTGGATCTCGTGGAGAAGGGCGACCTGGTCGATGACTTCGAGCTCGAGGACCAGACCGGCACGCCGCGCCGCCTCTCCGAGTTCCTGGCCGAGGGCCCGGTCGTCCTCTTCTTCTACCCGGCTGCGATGACCGCGGGCTGCACCCGGGAGAGCTGCCACTTCCGCGACCTGGCCGGGGAGTTCGCGGCCGCCGGCGGGCAGCGGATCGGGATCAGCCGCGACAGCGTGGCCAAGCAGCTCCAGTTCGACGAGCGCCACTCCCTGGGCATGCCCCTCCTCTCGGACGCGACCGGGAAGGTCGCCCGGCAGTTCGGGGTCAACACCCGCTTCGGCATCGTCCCGGTGAAGCGCTGGACCTTCGTGATCGGCCAGGATCGCCGGGTGGTCGAGGTCATCAAGAGCGGGACCCGCATGAACCTGCACGCGGACAGCGCCCTGGAGATCCTGAGGCAGCGTTGAGGATCGGCATCATCGGCGCCGGCAACATCGGCGCCACTCTCACCCGGCGGCTCGCCGCCCTGGGCCACGAGGTCGTGGTCGCCAACTCGCGCGGTCCGCAGACGCTCGAGGAGCTCGCCGAGGAGACCGGCGCCACCCCCGCGCTCGCCTCGGTGGCCGCTGAGGGCGCCGAGCTGGTGATCGTGACCATCCCGGAGCGGGTGATCCCCCTGCTGCCTGCCGGCATCCTCGACGGCGCCGCACCCGGGGCGCCGATCGTCGACACCGGCAACTACTACCCGCGACGTGACGGGCGGATCGAGGAGATCGAGACAGGTATGACGGAAAGCCGCTGGGTCGGCGAGCGGCTGGGCCGGCCGGTGGTCAAGGCGTTCAACAACATCCAGGCCCAGCACCTGATGGAGCTGGGACGGCCGGCGGGGACGCCCGGCCGGATCGCCCTGCCGGTGGCCGGCGACGAGCCGGGGCCCAAGGCGGTCGTCATGGGCCTGGTCGACGAGCTGGGCTTCGACCCGGTGGACGCGGGCGGCATCGACGAGTCGTGGCGCCAGCAGCCGGGCACTCCGGTCTACGCCGCCGACCTCGACGCGGCGGGCGTCGGCGAGGCCCTCCGCCAGGCCGGCCCCGAGCGGCGGCCCGAGTTCCGCGCCTGAGGCCACCGCCGGCCGCCCGGCGGCGAGTTGACCCGGGACGTCGCCCCTGGTAGGGTCAATCGCGAACTGACGTTCGCGCCATCATGACCTACCGGCTCCTCCACCTGGCCGACCTGCACCTCGATCGCCCCTTCGCCCAGATGGGCTGCCACGGGGAGCTGGCGCGACGCCGCCGCCAGGGGCTGCGCGAGGCGCTGCGCCGCGCCGGCGAGGCCGCCCGGGAGCACGGCTGCGACGCCGTGACCATCGCCGGTGACCTCTTCGAGCACGAACGGGCGGGAGTCGAGACCGCCCAGCTCCTGATCGAGACCTTCGCCGCCTGGGCGCCGATGCGGGTCCTGCTCGCGCCCGGCAACCACGACCCGCTGGTTCCGGGGAGCCTCTATCTGCGCGCACGCTGGCCGGCCAACGTCCACGTCTTCCGCGGCTCGCGGCTGGAACCCTTCGAGCTGGCCGACGGCCTCACCGTCTGGGGGCTCGGCCACCAGGAGCCCGCCTGGACCGGCAACCCCCTGGAGGTCGGGCCGAGAGGGGAGACGGGCGGGCACCGCACCCGGGCCCGGGACGGCATCCATCTCGCCCTCTTCCACGGCGCCGAGACCGGCAGCCGCCCGGCCGGCAAGGGGGTCCACGGCCCGTTCGCAGCCGCCGAGATCCGGGAGCGCGGCTACACCCTCGCCCTCTGCGGGCACTACCACGCCCGCCGGATCGACCTGGGCACCGGGCTCGTCTACCCGGGCAGCCCGGAGCCGCTCGCCTTCGACGAGAGCGAGCCGCGCGGCCCCGTGGTGGTGGAGATCGGCAGCCGGGGCGAGGTGCGCTGCACCGGCCTGGAGACCAACCGGTGGCACGCCGGCATCGTCGAGTGCAACCTGGACGGCGTCACCAGCGTCACCGCCACGGTGGACCGGATCAGCGCCGAGGTGCTCGCCGCCACCGCCGGCCGGCCCCTGGAGCGGACCACCCTGCGGGTGGACATGGTCGGGGCGGTGCCCCCACACCTCGGAGTGGACCTCTTCGATTGCGAGAGCGCGGTCCGGGACGCCACCGGCATCGCCGCCGTCCGCATCCGCGACCTGACCGCGCCGGCGACCGACCTGGAGGCGCTGGCCGAGGAGCGCACGACGCGGGGCGCCTTCGTCCGGGTGGCGCTGGAGGCGCTGGCCGCCACCGAGGGCGCCGAGGCGGCCTCGGTGATCAGTGATGCGCTCCGATACGGCCTGGAGGCGTTCGCGGGCAGCGACGTCGGGCTCCGGTGAGGCTGGAGCGGCTGGAGGTCACCGGCTTCGGGCGCCTGCGGCAGCGGCGCTTCGACTTCGGGGAGCGGGTCACCGTCGTCCTCGGTCCGAACGAGTCCGGCAAGTCGACCCTGCACCGGGCCATCCGGGCCGCCCTCTACGGCCTGGAGGCGGGCGGGCCGGGCCGGCCCCGCGAGCGCAGCGACTGGGCCCGGTGGCTCCCCTGGGCGCCAGGACGCTTCGGCCTGACCCTCACCTACCGGCTGGACGGTGGGCGCCGTCTGCGCGTGGCCCAGACCTTCGACCGCGACCGGGTGCAGGCTCAGGTCCAGGAGATGGGCGGTGCCGACGTGACCCAGCAGTTCCGGCTGGGGAGGACGGTGTGCCCGGGCCGCTTCCACCTGGGGATCGACGAGGGGGTGTTCTGCGCCGCAGCCTGGCTGGGCGACGAGGGCCTCCTCCTCGGGGCTCCCGAGGCGGCGCCGCAGCAGGCCGGCCGCCTCCGCGAGGCGCTCGAGAGGCTGGTCGATGCCGGGGCGGAGGGCAGCACCGCCGCCGACGCGCTGCAGCGCCTGGGCGACGCCCTGGAGCGAGTGGGCACGGAGCGGCGCAGCACCAGCCCCCTGGGGGTCGCCACCGGCCAGGCGCGCCGGCTCGAGGCCGAGATCGAGGCCGCCGAGCACCGGGTGGCCTCCTTCGCCGGTGACGAGGAGCGGCTGCGCAGCCTGGAGAGCGAGGCGGATCTCGCCGGCGAGGCGGCGCTGGTGGCGCAGCGGGCCTGGATCGCGGGCCGGATCGGTCAGCTGGGCGCCCAGGAGGCGGAGCTGAGGGCGACCGCCGAGGAGGCGGGCGGCCTGGCCCAGGCTCTCGAGGCGGAGCGGGAGTACTCCGCCTTTCCCGTCGAGCACGAGGCGGCCGTCATTGCGCTCGGGGGAGAGCTGCACCAGGTGACCCGGGCCGCCGCCGAGTCCCGGGCCCGCTGGGAGGCCGCCGCCGAGCCCCTGGACGGCGTGAGCCGCCGCCGCTCCGAGATCGTCGCGGGCCTGCGCGCCCTGCCGGAGACGCCGCCGGTCGGACCCTCGGCGGCGGGGGCGGCGGAGCGCCTGCGACGCCGGGTCGAGGTCTCCGCCGCGATCGCCCATCGCGACGAGGGGCTGGCCGCCGGCGCTCGCGAGGAGGCGCTGCGCCGGGAGATCGCCGTCACCGGCCTGGGGGCCATCGATCCCAGCGACCTGGAGGACGTGGCGGGACTCGCCGGGTTGGCGCGGAGATGGGGAGCGCGCGCTCGCGGCGCCACCGGAGCCCTTGCCGCCGTCGCCGTGGCCGGAGCCGCCAGCGTCGCAGGCCTCGCCGCGACCGGCCGGAGCGGGCCGGCCACCGCGCTCCTGGTCGGGTGCCTCATCGCCCTCGCCGCCCTCGCGGGCGGAGCCGTGCTCAGCTCCCGGCGGGCATCGAGGGCCCGGCGCGAGCTGACGGGTCGCGTGCCGGGTCTCGACCTGAGCTCCGAGGGCCTGGGCCGGCTCGGGGCCAGCCTGCCGACGGCCCACAGCCTCCACCGGGAGCGCCAGCGGCAGGCCGAGGTCGTCGAGGTTCATCGAGCGGAGCTGGAGCGAGCCCGCGCGGAGTTGGAGGCGGCGGTCGAGAGCTGCCTGGCGCTGGCCCGCGAGGCCGGGCTGGACGCACCCCCGCGACCTCCGGCTGGATGCCGGCCCGAGCTCCTTCTGGAGACGGCGGCGGTGGCCCTCGGGACGGTCGACGAGGCGGCGCGGGTGACCGCGCGGCGGCGGGAGCTGGAGGCGGAGGACGCCGGACTCGCGGAGCGGCAGGCACAGCTCGCCGAGCTCGGCGACGAGGCGGATCGGAGTGGCGCGGCGGCTCTCGCGGTGGAGCGGCGCATCCGGACCGCCACCGCGGCGGCCGGCATCGACCCCGGCCTTCCCCCGCTCGCCGCGGTGGCCGCGTTCCGTGAGGCCTGCGCCCACCGCCGCGAGCACGACCGTCTCGCCGCCGGGCTCGCCGAGGCCGGCCGGCGCCAGCGGCTCGGCGGCTCCGACCTCGACGCCCTGGAGCGCCAGCGGGCCGAGCTGGCCGCCGAGCTCCTCCGCCTCGGCGGGGATCCCGACGCCGCGACGCGCGTGCCCCGCGACCTGGCCGGCCTGGCGGGCCTGGAGCGAGCCGCAGCGGAGGCCCGCGAGCGCGCCGACGCCGGCGTCGCCGAGGTCCAGCGTCTGGGGGCGCGCCTCGAAGGGCTCACCGGCACGCTCCCCTCCCTCCCCGACCTCGAGGACGAGCGGCTCACCGTGACCGCCGCCCGGGACCGCGCGCTCCACCAGCAGGCGGCTCTGCAGCGGGCGATCGCCATGATCGAGGCCGCCGGCCGCGATGTCCACGAGCGGCTGGCCCCCCGCCTGGCCGCATCGATCTCGGGGCGCCTGGCCCTGCTCACCGGCGACCGCTACGCCGAGGCCAACGTGGACATGGAGCACTTCGCCGTCGCCCTGGCCTCCGCCGATCGTGACCAGCTGGTGGCCCTGGACCTCGTCTCCCATGGCACCCGCGACCAGGTGGCGCTGCTGCTCCGCCTCGCCCTCTGCGAGGTGCTCGGCGACGCCGGCGAGTCCATCCCCCTGCTCCTCGACGAGCCGCTCGCCTCGGCGGATCCGGGACGCCGCCGCGGACTTCTCGAGTTCTTGACGCAGCTGTCGACAACCAATCAGCTGGTGGTCACCACCAGCGACCCGGGCCTGGCCGCCACCCTGGTCGGGATGGGGGCTCCGGAGACCACCGCGATCATCGACCTGGGCAGCGCGGACCCGACGGAGACGGCGATGCTCCCCCTCCCGGGGCCGCCGGTCAGAGCGCCGCGGCCACCTTCACCAGGCCCTCGAGGGCGCTGACCGCAGCGGTGATCAGGGGCACCTCGACGGAGGGGACGTCGGCGAGGGGCCCGAGCCGCCCCAGCTGCCGCGCATCCCGCCGGGCGAGGTCGGAGAGCAGCCGGTAGGAGCGGCCCAGGGCCGCGGCGGAGGCGGCGTCGACGGGGACGCCGAGGGCGCGCCCCAGGTCCCGGGCACCGCGACGATCGTCGGCAAGGACGTCGGCGGCACGGCCCGCGGCCTCATCGGTGAGGAACCCGGGGAGGACCCGGTTGACCACCAGCGCGCGGAGCGGCATGGACATCTCCCGGAGCTCGGAGGCGAAGTGCTGAGCCTCGGCGAAGGCGGGGGGCTCCAGGGTGGTGACCACGACGAACCCGACCCTGCGGCTGCGCAGCAGGCGGCCCACCGCGCGGGCCCGCTGCTGGACGCCCCCGTAGAGGGTCTGGAGGTCGCTCACGAAGTCGCCCAGCTCGCCGAGCATCTCGCTCCCCAGCAGCCGGTCGGCGATGTGCAGGAGCGGGGCGGCGGCGAGGTTCATGGCGTGGAAGCCGAGGCGCGACGGGGGCGCCAGCCAGGAGAGCAGCCGCGCTCCCACGAAGTCCGCCATCCGCTCGGGCGCCTCCAGGAAGTCCAGGGCGCTCCGCGAGGGCGGCGTGTCGACGATCAGACAGTCGTACTCGCCCTCCTCGTGGAGCTCGTAGAGGGCCTCCATCGCCGCGTACTCGTGGCTGCCCGCGAAGGCGTCGCTGATGCCCTGGTAGAAGCGGTTCTGGAGGATGCGGCGCGCGACCTGGCGGCTGGGGGAGTAGCGCTCGACCATCCGGTCCCAGACCGACTTCTGATCGAGCATGGCGGCGACCAGCCGCCCCCGCAGGACGAGCCCGGCGTCGCGCAACCGGGAGGCGGGCACCTCGACGGGGTCGGCGCCGAGACCGGTCATGCCCAGCGCGCCGGCCAGACGCCGGGCCGGGTCGACGGTGAGCACCATCACCCGCCGGTCGGCGGTGGCGGCCAGGGCCGCCGCCAGCGCGGCGCTCACGGTGGTCTTGCCCACCCCGCCGCTACCGCAGCAGACGATCACCTCGAGGCCGCCCAGGCGCTCGACCAGCCGGGGCTCCGGCCCCGGCGCTGCGGCGGCGCGGGTCACGTCCCCCCCTCCAGTGCGGCCGCCACCACCCGGGTGGTCGCCAGCCCCGGCCGGGCGGCGACCAGCGGGATGGTCAGCACGGGCACCGAGAGCCCGGCGGCGAGCCGGCGGGCGAAGGGCTGAGCGAGCCGGCTCACGGAGTCGGCGAGCCGGAGGCCGGCGACCAGCCCCTCCACCCCCTCGCCGAGGACCGCGGCCGCCGACCGGGCGCCGACCGGCGTCGCCAGCAGCTCCACCAGCTGCCGCTGCCGGGGCGTCGCGAGGGAGGCGAGGCAGCGGTTGAGGAAGCAGGGGCCGAGCCCGATGTCGGTGCGCTCCACCACCTCGTCGTGGAGCTGCAGCGCCTCGGCGACCGGCATCTCCTCCGGGAGGGCGGTGATGCAGAGGGCGGTCTTGCGATGGTCGGTGACCATGGCGTCGACGAAGTCGACCTGAGAGCGGAGCATGCCCCCGCGCACCAGGCGGCGCATCGAGCGGGCCGCGGTGAGCTGCGGCAGCACCTCGCCGCTGGAGGTCGCGTCGACGACGATCAGGTCCCACACCGGCCGGCCGTCGGCCTCCCGGCGGCGCTCCTCGTGGGCGATCTTGCCGATCATCAGCATGTCCCGCGGGCCGGGGACGCCGGTGGCGACGAAGTCGAAGACGCCCGCCAGCGGGGTGAGGCGGGTGAATCGGGGGACCTTGAAGAAGATCGCCAGGTACTCCTGGAAGGAGTCCTCGGCGTGCAGGGCGAGCACCGAGAGGTTGCGCTGGACGACCACCGGGCGGAACCCGACCGGGGGATGGCCCAGGGCCTCGGCGAGGTCCCCCTTGGCGTCGACCTCGACGGCGAGCACCCGGATGCCGCGGCGGGCGGCGACCAGCGCCAGGGCCGCGGCGATGGTCGTCTTGCCCGTCCCCCCCTTGCCGGCGACGAAGATCACCCGCTTGCGGAGGAGGTCGTCGAGGCGGGTGCGTCCACCCGCGCGCTGGGGCGGCGCCAGGGTGTCTCAGGCCCGGTCCGGGCCGTCCTGGAGGGCTGCGAGGACCTCGCTCGCGTGCCCCTGCGGCTTGACCGCGCGCCATTCGCGTTCCACCCTGCCATCGGGGCCGATGAGCACGGTGGAACGCTCGACGCCCATGTAGGTGCGGCCGTACAGCGACTTGGTGACCCAGAGCCCGAAGCTGTCGATGAGGGTGCGGTCGGGGTCGCTGATGAGAGTCACGCCCAGCTCGCACTTGGCACGGAAGCGATCGTGACTCTCGGCGCTGTCCGGCGAGACCCCGTAGACGGCCACCCCCGCCCGCTCGAACTCGGGACGGAGCTGGGTGAACTCCTGCCCCTCGACGGTGCAGCCTGGGGTGTCGTCCTTGGGGTAGAAGTAGAGCAGGGTCCGGCGCCCGGCGAGGTCGTCGCGCCGGAGGCGCCCGCCCCCGCCCAGCTGCAGGTCGAAGTCGGGCAGTGCCCTCGTCTCAGCCATCCGCAGGCTCCTCACGTGCCGACGTCCTTCAGAGCGACTCTACGAGCCGCATCACCGCGTCCGGAGCGGAGCGCTCGGCGCCTCAGTTGAGGAGCGAGCGGAGTCTCCCCATCACCTCGGTGACATGGGCCCGGTCGGGCGCGTCGGCGGGCGCGGAGGCCAGGTAGTCGCCGAGGTCGCGGAGCGCCCCCTGAGGCCGCCCCATCTGCCAGAGGAGGAGGCCACGGTCGCGGCGCTCGGCGGGCTCGCCGGGGAGCAGGTCGACGCAGCGGTCGGCGGCCCGCAGCGCCAGCGGCCAGCTCTCGAGGCTCGCGTAGCAGCCCCGGAGGTTGCGGGACATCCGGGCCAGGATGCGGCGGGGCGAGGCCGGCTCCAGCCAGGCGGGCTCGACCTCCTCGGGCTCGCGCCCCAGGTGGGGTCCGGCGGCGCGCCGGAGGTCCTCGTCGTCCAGGGGCTCCCCGGAGTAGGCGTCGACCACCAGCCCCTCGACCCGCACCGCGAAGTGGCCCGGGAGGGCGATGCCCTCCACCCGGATCCCCGCCCGCCGGCCGACCGCCATCCAGATCACGCCACAGGCGATGGGAGTGCCCACCCCACGCTCCAGAACCGAGTTGAGGTAGTGGGTGCGCGGATCGCCGCCACCGGCCCCGCGGAGGTTGAGACGGGCCCGGAGCAGGGTGGCGAGGGCGACCGACGGCCCGCTCCCCGCGCCGCCACGCAGCTCCCGGGCCAGGTCGTCGAGGAGGCAGAGCCAGCGATCCGGGTCGACCGCGGGCAAGTCCTCGGCGGCCATCCAGAGGGCCGCCTCCGCCACGTCGGACGCGGGGTCGTCGGCGGCGGCGAGCAGGAGGCTGCGGGGGTCGGGGGTCGCCATCGCCCGGTATGATGCCCGCCCGGGCACCCGGGACCGCTGGGAGGGGGCGACCGGAGCGAATACACTGGACGGGAGATGCTGCTGGACGAGATCACCTGCCCCGACGACCTGCGCGGTCTCGGTCCCCAGGATCTGGGCCGCCTCTGCGGCGAGATCCGGGAGTTCCTGGTCGCCGCGGTCTCGCGCACCGGGGGCCACCTGGGGCCCAACCTGGGGGTGGTCGAGCTCACCGTCGCCATCCACCGGGTGTTCCACTCGCCCCGCGACGCCCTCGTGTTCGACACCGGACACCAGGCCTACGTCCACAAGATGCTGACCGGTCGCCTGGCCGCCTTCGACCACCTGCGCCAGCGGGGCGGGCTGTCGGGATATCCCAACCGCGCCGAGTCCGAGCACGACATCGTCGAGAACTCCCACGCCTCCACCGGGCTCAGCTACGCGCTGGCCCTGGCCAGCGCCCGCCAGCTCACCGGCGAGCCCGGCAAGGTGGTCTGCGTGGTCGGTGACGGCGCCCTCACCGGCGGGATGGCCTACGAGGCGCTCAACAACATCGGACACCTCCGCCCCGAGCTGATCATCATCCTCAACGACAACGGACGCTCCTACGCCCCCACCATCGGCGGCATCGCCGAGAACCTCGGTCAGCTCCGGCTCTCGCCGACCTACGAGGCCGCCAAGGACGCGACCGGGCGCACCCTCCGCCATCTGCCCCTGGTCGGCGACTCGGCATACCAGGCCGCCAAGCGGGTCAAGGAGTCGCTCAAGCAGCTGGTCTCCACCACCTCGATCTTCGAGACCCTCGGCCTCAAGTACGGCGGCCCCATCGACGGCCACGACATCCCCGCCCTGGAGCGGGCGCTGCGCGACGCCGCGGCGTACCGAGGCCCGGTGGTCATCCACGTGGTCACCAACAAGGGCAACGGCTACGCCCCCGCAGTTCAGGACGAAGTCGACAAATACCACGGGGTCTCGACCTTCAATCCCGAGGACGGCAGCTTTGCGGCCAAGGCCGCGTCCTGGACCGATCTCTTCGGCGAGGCTCTGCTGGAGGCCGCCGAGGAGGACTCGCGGATCGTCGCCATCACCGCGGCGATGGCCTCCTCGACCGGCCTGCTCGAGTTCGCCGAGCGCTTCCCGGACCGTTTCTTCGACGTCGGGATCGCGGAGCAGCACGCGGTGGCCTTCGCCAGCGGCCTGGCCATGAAGGGGCTCCGGCCGGTGGTCTGCATCTACTCGTCGTTCCTGCAGCGGGCCTTCGACCAGGTCACCTGCGACGCCTGCCTGCACCGCCTGCCGGTGACCTTCGTCATCGACCGCGCCGGCATCACCGGCGACGACGGGCCGTCGCACCACGGCATGCTCGACCTCGCCTACCTGCGCTGCATCCCCAACCTGGTGGTGGCGGCGCCGAGCTCCCCCGACGAGATGCGCCGGATGCTGGCCACGGCCCTGGCCCACGACGGCCCCTTCGCCTTCCGCTACCCGCGGGGCTCCGCCCCCGCCCTGGCGACGGCTCCGCTCGAGCCGATCACCATCGGCCGCTCGGTCACCCGTCGGGAGGGCACCGACATCGCCGTGCTGGCGGTGGGCAAGATGGTTCGGGTGGCCCTGGACGCGGCCCAGCGGCTCCAGGCCGAGGGGATCAGCGCCACCGTGGTGGACGCCCGCTTCGTGAAGCCGCTGGACCCGCATCTCGCCGACGTGGCCGCCGCCCACCGGGCCGTGGTCACGGTCGAGGACGGCACGCGGGTGGGCGGCTTCGGGAGCGCCGTCGCCGAGCTGCTCTGCGACGCGGGAGTGGCGGTTCCGGTGCGGCGCCTGGGCATCCCCGACCGCTTCGTCGAGCACGGGGGCCAGGCGCTCCTGCTCACCGAGCTGGGGCTGGACGCGGACGGCATCGCCGCCCAGGCTCGCGAGGTGCTGGCGGCGGCGCTGCGCGACCCAGTCCTGACCTGACCACGGCGGCTGATCGGGGCCGGGTCTCCGCCGACCCGCCGCTCAGCTGACCGTGACCGGAGCGGTCTCGGCGATGTCGACACGCTCGAGGCCGTTGTCGCCCAGCACCTGGGCGCCGACCGGGTAGGTGCCCTCGGCTCCTGACCCGGGGATCACCTGGGCGTTGAACTGCAGCTTGAGCTGGCCGGGCGTGCCGCCGCTCTGCGCCGGGATCTCGAAGCCGTTGAAGAAGGCGAGCTCCGAGCCCTCCACCGGATCCGTGCCGCCGCTCCGGCCGGAGTTGCCCTGGATCTGGATCCCTCCGTCGAAGGCGAAGACGGGCGGCAGGGTGACCAGGACGCTGACCTGGCCGGCGGGGCCGCTGCCGCTGTTGAGGACGGTCACCGTGTAGGTGACGTCCTGCCCCGCGACGGCCTGACCGGGGGTCACCGACACGCTGGCGGAGAGCTGGGGGGCAGCGTCCAGCTTGACGGCGAAGGGGTTGCTCTGGGTGCTGCCGGTGCTGGAGCCGGAGGCGCTGGCGGAGATCGTGTAGGAGCCCGGGTCGCCCCCGGCGAGGGCGACGAAGGGGATGACCACGTCATCGCCGTGGCCGCTCAGCTCCCAGACCCCCCAGGTGGGGTCCTGGCTGTTGCCCTGGGCCTCGACCGGGCTGGTGCGCACCGCGCTGCCGCCCAATGCCCCGGTGTCGCTGTAGCGGAAGTCGGCGGGGAGGTCGGCGACCACGGTCAGCCCGGATGTCCCCGCCGCCCCGGTGTCGGTGACGCTGATCTCGAGGTCGAGCGTCTGGCCGGCGGCGACGGCACCGGAGACGACCGCACCCGCGGGGCAGGGCAGCGGGCCCGAGCCGGAGCAGAGGGCGACGCTGAGCGAGGTCGGGCCCCCACCGCAGCCGGCCGCGACCACCGATCCGAGCAGGAGCGGCACGGCCATCACGACGGCGACGAGCCTGCTCGCCCGACCGGCCCCCTCGGGGGGCGCCGGGGCCATGCCGGGGCGGCTCACGCCCTCTGGGCGGCCCGCATCGGCGCGAGCGGACGGCGTTCGCGTCGGGGCGGCGTCAGGGGGACGTCGGTGGCTCGCGGCAGCGGGTCCGGGAAGCCCGCCTCGGCGAGGAGGCGCAGGGTGAGGGCCACGTCGAGCCCGACCACCGTGTCCACCCGCCCGCTCACGGCCTCGACCAGATCACCGCCTCCGCCCTGCACCCCGTAGGCGCCCGCCTTGTCGAGTGGCTCGCCGCTGGCGACGTAGGTGATCAGCTCCTGGTCGGAGAAATCCCGCATCTTGACCAGGGAGCGCGAGACGGAGAGTGCCTCGCGGTCGGTGCCCGTGTGCAGCACGCAGATCCCGGTGAGGACGGTGTGACGCCGGCCGCGCAGCTCCGCGAGCATCCGGAGCGCGACCTCGGGGGTGCCGGGCTTGCCGAGCGGCCCGTGAGGCCCCACCACGACGGTGTCGGCCGCCACCACGAAGCTGCCCGGCTCGACCCGGGCCGCGACCACGACCGCCTTCTGGCGGGCGATCAGCTGGCAGCCGAGGTCAGCGCACATGCCGAGGGGGAGCGGTGGATCGGGGGGCGGCTCGAGCACCGCGAAGCGGATCCCTGCCCGCGTGAGCAGCTCACGCCGGCGCGGGCTGGAGGAAGCGAGGACGATGCGCACCGTGGGCGCGCCCGGCCGGCGGGGACCGCCGTGCTGCAGCGGGGACGCCACCCGAGTGCCGGGTAGATGCTGGTCTGGGTCGGTCATGCGCCCCTCACCCACGTGCGTGATGTCTCGGTCCTCTCCCCCGCGTACGACCCCACCTGTTACCGATCGTACCATCGCGCGGGGTCCACGCAGTTCGCGATGCTGGCGATTGCGCTGATTGCGCCAATTATGGGCCCTGGAGACGCAGGTCCAGCAGCCGGCTCACCAGAGCGCGATGGCGACGGCGACCGCGGCGGGGATGGCGGCAAGGAGGCCGAGGGCGGGACCGGCGGGCGCCGGCAGCCGCCGGACAGCGCCGAGCAGGCCGGCGTAGGCCACGGTGGCGGCGGCGCAGAGGCCGGCCACCGCGATGGCGGACAGCCCGCTCAACGAGGCGAAGGCGACCAGCGAGAAGCAGAGGAGCCCGACCGCGGCGACCAGCGCCGCACGGCCCACCCGCGCGGTGTGCGGGTCGAAGGGGCGCACCACGGCGGGCAGCCCGACCAGGACGGCGACGATCGCCCAGGGGCGGGCGGCCGCGACCTGACCGCCGGCGGCCGCCAGGGTGGGCAGGTCCAGCGTCCTCGCCACCGCGGCCAGCGCGAGCAGTGGCACCAGGGCCGTCGCCGCGGCCACCGCCCGGTGCCAGGGCCATCTCTCCGTGCTGCCCCAGGCCACCCCGGCGGCCAGGGCGACGACGACCACGGGCAGGCTGACGCCGGTCGGCAGGCCGAAGATGGGCGAGCTCGGGAACGCCAGGAGGCCGCACGCGGCGGTGACGCCGACGGCGGCCACCAGCTCGTCGAGCCGGGCCGGACCGAGACCGGCAGGCAGGCGGCCCGCACCGGCGACCGCCAGCGCCACGACGCTCGCGTAGGCGACCCCGGGGAAGAACGCCAGAGCGGCGATGGCGCTGAGGAGAGCCAGCGGGTTCATACGCCGGACCCGAAGACGAGGTGGGCCGCCCCCATCGGGAGCAGGCCGACGGCGAGCGCGAGACCCACCACGATCCAGGCGGCGGCGACGCGGTGGTGGGGCGCCGGCGCACCGTCGTCCGGCTGCCCTCGGGCGACGGCGAGGACCGCGGCGACGGTCATCAGACCGCCGGCGACCAGGCACGCGGCCCCGGCCGCCGCGCCGAAGGCGGCGCACGCCTCGAGCACCAGGAACCGCCCCCAGAAGCCCGGGGAGGGAGGCAACCCGCAGAGAGCCAGCCAGGCCAGCCGGCGGGGTGGCCCGAGCCCGGGCCGCTGAGCCTGGAGGAGGAGGGGAGCCACCACCAGGTGGGTGAGGATGAGCACCACCCCGCCGCCGAGGGCGGTGGGCTCGCCGGTCCCGATGGCGGCCGCCACCAGGCTCATGTCGGCGAGGGCCAGCCGTCCATAGCGCGAGGCGGGGCTGCCACGGAGGGTCTGCACCCCGGCCCAGAGAGCGCTGACCAGCCCGCAGGCGAGGAGGGTGTGCTCGAAGACGAGGCCGGCCACGAGGGGAAGGGCGGCGGGGATGGCGAAGGCGCTGAGAAGGATGGCCGGGGCGAGCATCAGCAGCCAGGTTGCGAAGTCCGAGGACCGCAGCTCGGTGGCGGCACGCGCGGCCCACCCGCCGAGCGGCGCCACCGCCGCGAGCGCGATGACGCCGACGGCCAGGAGCCCGGCGACCACTCCCGGCTCCTGGTTCGGGGAGACCGAGGGCAGCAGGAGGCTGGCGGCGACCAGGGCGGCCGCCCCCGAGCCGGCCACCCTCCCCGCGGCGAGGGTGGCGCGAGTCGGCGCGGCGGTCACCCAGCGCAGGGCGAGGGCGGCCACGGCGAGCAGGGCGGCCACCCCGAAGAGGAGCGCGGAACCGGTGGAGAGGAGGAGCACGAGCGCCCCCCCGACCGTCCCGACCGCCATCAGCTCCCGACCGTCGACGCGCTCCGAGAGGAGCAGGCAGAGCCAGAGGGCCAGCGCTCCCGCCGCGAGCAGGCCGCCGCCCTCGCGGGAGAGGTCGAGCCGCCCGCCCCCCAGCGGGTCCAGGCGGGCCGCGCCGGGCGCGGCCACGAGGGTGAGGCCCGCGAGGAGCAGCGGCGCCACCAGGGCGATGGGCCGGCGCAGCCGGGCCGGGGCGAGGCCGGCGGCGACCCCGACGACCGCCCAGGCCACGGCGAGCCACGCAGCGTTCACGACCCCGGCACCGTTGCGGGCCGCCGGTGCCGGACCCCCAGCCAGCCCTCGATCGCCGAGACCGCGGGGGCGATGGCGATCACCCCCACGGCGTCCGGAAGGGGGCCGCCACCTCCCCGCAGCAGCCAGGCGACTCCCGCCGCCAGGGAGACCACGGCCAGGCCGACGGCGATGTCGGTGAGGTTCCGGCCCAGGAGGGTCCGGAGCACGCCGCAGGTGAAGACGAACGCGACCGGAAAGAGGGCGCCCTTGACGACCGCCACCGAGCCCACGGGTACGTTGAAGCTGATCCATGAGGCGGCCACCAGGGCGACCATGGCGGCGGCGACACGGACGCTGCGCGGGCCGAAGAGCCCTTCACGGCTCGCCCCCACCGCCTGGAGAGGATCGAGACCGGGGCGGGGGGCCCGGCGACCGGCGAGCAGACCGGCCAGCGGACCGGCGACGCCGCCGAGGGCGCCGGCCCCGAGGACCACCACGGCCGCCCAGCCTCCGCCGTAGATGGCCGCCGCCGGGGAGAGCCCGAGGGCCACGGCGACGCAGGCAGCCGCCACCGCCCGGCGGCGGTCCACCATCACCGCGATGGCGCCGACGGCGAAGGCGATGACGTCGAGGAGCGGCTGGTTCATAGGTAATGGAAGAGGACGAGGGCGGCGAGGGCGACGACCACGACGAAGACCAGCCCGGGCTGGCCCACCAGCCAGGCGTCGGTCCGGGTGAGCGCGCGGCCGAGGGCATGGAGAATGGGTCCGAGGGCACGGCGAGGGGCCAGCAGCGCGACCCAGGCGGGGCGCGGCCGAGGGCCCATCTCGCCGTGAGCCGGGCGTGGCAGGGGTCGCCCCAGGACCAGCCCGGCGCACGCGACCCCGATGAGAACAACGAGGAGTGAGAGGCTGAGGTAGCCGCCGGGCCATCCGCCGCCCGGGCCGCGCAGGGTGGCGGCGTCGATCGCGGTGGGGGCGGAGCTCCCCACCAGGGGGCTGAGCACCGTGGCGCTCACCACCCCCGGCAGCACCGCCGCGGCCGCCCCGGCGACGAGGGCGAGGACCGCGTCGGGTCGCCACAGCACCGCTCGTCCGCGCGGGTGGGACGGCACCGGCGGAGCGTCCGCGGTGGCCGCGGAGCCGAGCGCCTGCCGGGCGGCGATCAGCCCGCCGGCGCCGGCCACCACGGCGGCCAGGCCGAGAGCCAGCAGGAGGGGCGTGTAGGCGCGCCCCATCGCCGCGGCGGCGCCGAGCTCGAGGACGGCCGCGCTCGCCCCGAATCCGATCGGGAGGCCGCCGGCCGCCGCCAGAGCGATGGCGGCCAGGGCGCGACCGCGCCGGTCGGGGCGGGCCGGCTGGCTCCACGCCGGGGCCGCCAGCAGGGCCAGCTCGAGGGCCACCAGGCCGGCCGCGAACGCGCCCGCCCCGTCGGGTAGGGCGGCCACCGCGACGAGGGTCCCGGCGGAGGCGCCGAGAAGTGCTCTGCCCGCCCGGCGCGACTCATGCTTCCACCGCCAGGCCGAGAACGCTCCCCAGAGGGCGGCGGCCGCCCCGAAGGCGGCGAGGATGGCGGTGAAGCCGGGATCGCCGGAACCTCCGGTGGCCGCGTCGAGGCGCAGCAGGATGGCGGCGGCGCAGGGGACCGCTCCGATGGCGAGCCAGCTCCGGGTCGGACGCCCTCCCGCCGCTCCTGGCCACCACCCGGCCGCCAGCAGGCGCCCCGCCCCGGCCAGGCCCCAGGGCAGGACGACGTAGAGGCCCACCGCGCTGGCGGGGACCGCGTACGGATTGCTGGTCCCGGTGGCCACGGTCAGCTCGACGGCGGCGACCAGCAGCCCGAGGCTGAAGACGTGCTGGATGATGAAGGCGGTGATCGCACCCGGGCTCACCCGGCCCCGGCCGGCGGTGACCAGGAGAAGCCCGCCGAGGCTCGCGACCTCGGCACCGGCGAAGAGGAGGACGACGTTGCCGGCGAGGGCGGCCAGCGCGGTGCCCGCGGCGGTGAGCAGCAGGGCGGCCTCCTCCCCGGGTCGCCGGTCGGCCGCGCCGAGAGCGAAGAGCGCGGCCGCCAGGGCCATCACCAGCACGGTGAGCCCCGTCGAGTCGGCCCGCAGCGCCAGGGGCACCCCGGGGATGGCCATGCCGAAGGAGCTGACCACCGGCCCGGTCGAGGTGAGGGGCGCGATGCTGAGCGCTGCCCACCCGGCGAGCAGGAGGACCACGGCGGCGCCCAGCCGCCGGGTCGTTCGCCAGGGAGCGGGAAGCAGGTAGGCGAGCAGGGCTCCGGCGAGGAGGAGGCCGGGGATCAGCACCGGCCGGTTCCCGGCGCTCAGCACGCGCGAGGTTCCCCGTCGACGTCCCGGAGCGCGCGCACTAGTGGGGTGCGGCGGACCTGGGGGGAGCCGGAGGCAGGGGGTGAGCGCCGACCTCCGCTGCACAGTACGGGCAGACGGGCCAGCCCAGGCGCAGCCTCCGCTCGCACTTGGCGCACCGGCGCGCGAACTGGGTGCGGCAGTACGGACAGATGACGAAGTCCTGCTCGATGTCACGCCCGCAGGTCGGGCAGGGACGCGTCTCCGGCTCGTCGGAGGGCGGCTCGGCGAGCACCTGCTGCTCGAGCGCGATGGCGCGCTCCTCGTCCAGCGTCCGTGGAGGGCGTATGACCAGGTAGATCAGGGCCCCCAGGAAGGGGGGGACGAAGGCGAGCAGGAAGGCGAAGATCGCGAAGAGGATTGAGGGCGAGCGCCGCCGGGCGTCGCGCACCACGTTGAAGGCCACCCCGACCGCGAGCAGCGCGACGTAGAGGACGAGCAGGACGATGCCGAGAACGAGGAGGGTGGTCCCGCTGAAGGCGAGGAGCGTCACGCTGCGTCCCCCAGCCGGCGGCGGAGGGTCTCGGCCTGGAGCTCCGCCTCGCGCAGCCGTGCGCGCGCGCCCTCCACCACCTCGGCCGGCGCACGTTCCCGGAACCCGGGGTTGGCGAGCTGGGTCCGGAGCCGATCGGCCTGGCGCTCGACCTCGGCAAGCTGCCGGCGCAGGCCCTCCTCCCCCCCGCTGCCCAGGTGCAGCTCGGCCTCGAGGCTGCCGGCGATCACCAGCTGGGTCCCCCCGGCCTCGCCGAGATCCACGACCCGCACCGGGACGAGGGCTTCGAGGATGCGGCGGCGGTCCGGCATGGAGAGGGAGGGGTCGCCGCCCCGCACCGCCACCGGGTGGCGGGTTCGATCCGCGGCGCTGATGCCGGCCTCCTGGCGCCGGGCGCGGAGACGGCCAGCGAGCTCCAGCAGCTCGTCGACAGCCCCGCGCTCCCCGGCACCCTCCGGGTCGCCCCACCCGGGGAGGGCGGCCGGCCAGGAGCGCTGCTGGAGGGTCGGGACGGGCTCGGGCAGCCGCTGGGCGCACTCCTCGGTGACGAAGGGCATGAACGGATGGAGCAGCCGGAGCATGGAGTCGAGGACGGTCACGGCGGTCGCGGCCGCCGCCTCCTTCCCCTCTCCGTCGCCGTCGCGCAAGCGCACCTTCACGATCTCCATGTACTCGGAGCAGAAATCCTGCCAGATCACGCTGTACAAGCGTTCCATGGCGTCGTGGAACCGGTACTGGGCCAGGGCCTGGTCGACGGTGGCCACCGCCTCGGCGAGCCGCCCGAGCATCCAGCGGTCCTCGGCGAGGAGCGCCGAGGCTGGGACCGGCAGCGGGGGAGCGGTGATCCGGTCGCCGTCCCCGAGCGCCGTGACCAGCAGCCGGGTGACGTTCCAGAGCTTGTTGGCGAAGCGCTGGTAGCTCGCCACCCGATCCGCGTCATAGCGGATGTCCTGCCCGCTCGTGCCCACCGCCCCGGCCCAGGCGCGGACGGCGTCGGCGCCGTAGAGCTCCATGATGTCGAGGGGATCGACCGCGTTGCCCCGCGACTTGGACATGCGCGTCCCGTCGCGGGCCATGATGGTCGAGGTGATGATCACGTCGCTGAACGGCTTGCCACCGGCGAAGCGCAGGCCGGACATGATCATCCTGGCCACCCAGAGGTTGATGATCTCCCGCGCCGTCACCAGGACCTGGGTCGGGTAGAAGCGCTGGAGGTCCTCGGTCTGCTCGGGCCAGCCGAAGATGGCGAACGGCCAGAGGGCGCTGGAGAACCAGGTGTCGAGGACGTCGGGATCGTGCTCCAGCTGATCGCTGCCACAGGTGGGGCAGCTCTGCGGGGGGTCCACCCAGGCGAAGCGGTGCCCGCTCGCGCAGGTGCTGACCGGAATGGCGTGGCCGAGCCAGATCTGGCGGCTGATGCACCAGTCGCGGATGCTGCGCATCCAGGTCAGGTACTGCTCCCGATAGCGTTCGGGGTGGAAGGCCACCTCGCCGCCCTCCACGGCGGCGATGGCGGGCGCGGCGAGGGTCTCCATCCTCACCCACCACTGCTCGCTGACCAGCGGTTCGATGACGTGGTGGCAGCGGTCGCAGTGGCTGACCTCGTGGACGTAGGGCTCCTCGCCGACCACCACCCCCTGCTCGCGGAGCGCCGCGGTGACCTCACGGCGAGCGGCCTCGACCGAGAGGCCGTGGAAGCGGGGGAGGTCGGGCACGTCGAGGGTGCCGTCGAGGGCGATGACATTGATCACCGCCAGGCCATGCCGGACCCCGATCTCGTAATCGGTCGGGTCGTGGCCGGGCGTGACCTTGAGAGCACCGGTGCCGAACCCGATCTCCACGGCCGGATCCGCCACGATGGGGACGCGCCGGCCGGTGAGCGGGAGCACCACGTGGCCGCCCACCAGGTGACGGTGGCGCGGGTCCTCCGGGTTCACCGCCACCGCCGCGTCGCCGAGCATGGTCTCGGGGCGCACCGTGGCCACCACCACCTCGCCGCCACCCTCGACCGGGTAGCGGAGACGGATGAGCGTGTCCTCGTGCTCGACCCACTCGACCTCCTCGTCGCTGATGGCGCTGCGGTCGTGGGGGCACCAGTTGACGATCCGCGGGCCGCGGTAGATCAGCCCCTCGTCGAAGAGGGTCTTGAAGACGGTGCGGATCGACCGGACATACGCCTCGTCGAGGGTGAAGCGCGAGCGCGACCAGTCGCAGGTGAAGCCGAGCCGCCGCATCTGCTCGTAGATGCGCCCACCACACTCCGCGTACCAGGCGTCGACCCTGGCCTGAAAGGCCACCCGGCCGATGGCCTCGCGGCTGGTGCCCTCGGCGATCAGCTGGCGCTCGATCACGGCGTTGGTGGCGATCGCCGCGTGGTCGGTGCCAGGGCACCACTCGACCTCGGCGCCGGTCATCCGCCGGTGGCGCGCCAGGATGTCCTGGATCGATCCGCCCATGGCGTGGCCCATGTGCAGCGGGGCGGTGATGTTGGGCGGGGGCAGGGCGATGGTGAAGGCGGGCCGCTGCGATCGGGCATCCGCCCGGCCCACGCCCAACTCCTCCCAGCGGAGACGCCAGCGCCCCTCGACCTCCGCCGGCTCGAACTTCGGTTCCATGGGTGGCCCGAAGTATACGGGCCCCGCTCCGGGGCCGACCGGCGGCCGGCCCGGACATCCGGAACCCCGCCCTCAGGCGGTCTTGTCGGCGACCGCCTCGGTACCCGCCTCGGCCTCGGCGTGACGCGGCTCCTCGGTCAGCAGGAGCGGTTCGACGCCGTCGTTGATCGATTGCTCGGTGATGACGCAGCGCTTGATGTCGGGACGGCTGGGGACCTCGAACATGCTGTTGAGCAGCACGTCCTCGATGATCGACTTGAGACCGCGGGCGCCGGTGCCCCGGGCCAGCGCCCGTTTGGCGATCGCGCGCAGCGCCCCCTCGTGGAAGGCCAGCTCCACGTCGTCGAGGGCAAAGAACTTCTGGTACTGCTTGACGAAGGCGTTCTTGGGCTCGGTGAGGATGCGGACCACGTCGTCCTCGTCGAGGTAGTCGAGGGTGACCACGATGGGCAGCCTACCGACGAACTCGGGGATGAGCCCGTACTTGAGGAGGTCCTCCGGCTGCAGCTCGCGGAGCAGCTTGGTCGACTCCTTGGTCCGGCCCTTCTTGAGCGGCTCGCTGGTGAAGCCGATGGCGCGGCGCCCGGTGCGATGCTCGATGATCTTCTCCAGCCCGTCGAAGGCGCCCCCGCAGACGAAGAGGATGTTGGTGGTGTTGATCTGGATGAAGTCCTGGTGCGGGTGCTTGCGGCCGCCCTGCGGAGGCACGTTGGCCACCGTCCCCTCGAGGATCTTGAGCAGCGCCTGCTGCACGCCCTCGCCGCTCACGTCGCGGGTGATCGACGGGTTGTCGGCCTTGCGGGCGATCTTGTCGATCTCGTCGATGTAGATGATGCCGCGCTCGGCCCGGGCGATGTCGAAGTCCGCCGCCTGGATGAGCCGGAGCAGGATGTTCTCGACGTCCTCTCCGACGTAGCCCGCCTCGGTGAGGCTGGTGGCGTCGGCGATGCTGAAGGGGACGTCGATGATCTTGGCCAGGGTCTGGGCCAGCAGGGTCTTGCCACAGCCGGTGGGACCGACCAGGAGGACATTGGACTTCTGGAGCTCGATGTCGCTGTTGGCCTTGCTGTTGGCGATCCGCCGGAAGTGGTTGTAGACGGCGACGGAGAGGACCTTCTTGGCGTGCTCCTGGCCAACCACGTGCTGGTCCAGGGAGGCCATGATCACCTGCGGGGTCGGCATCATCCCCGACTTGACCCGCTTCTGCGAGGTGGAGCGGTTGTCCTCTTCGAGGACCTCCTGGCAGAGGTCGATGCACTGGTCGCAGATGTAGACCCCGGGGCCGGCAACCAGCTTGCGAACCTGCTCCTGCCCCTTGCCGCAGAAGGAGCATCGGGTGTGTCGGCGCCGATCCTCGCGGTCGGTCATCAGGTCACCGGCATCGCGCGCTCTCAGCGCGCGGCAGCGCCGCCTCCGGCCGCCGGGCCGCCGGCGGTGTCGCCGCGGGGCGCGGCGCCGCCGTTGACGCTGGCCCCTCGCGGCGAGGATCCGTCACCGCTGCTCTTGGGCCGGGCCTGGATGATCTCGTCGATCAACCCGTAGGCCTTGGCCTCGTCCGCGCTCATGAAGAAGTCGCGGTCCTGGTCGCGGTTGACGACCTCGATCGACTTGCCGGTGTGATGGGCGAGGATCTCGTCCAGGCGCCGGCGGATGCGCAGGATCTCCTGGGCGTGGATCTGGATGTCCGCCGCCTGGCCGCTGAAGCCGCCGCTGGGCTGGTGGATGAGGATCCGGGTGTTGGGCAGCGCGTAGCGGAGGTTGGGGGCGCCGCCGGCGAGGAGCACCGCCGCCATCGAGGCGGCTATGCCCATGCAGATGGTGCCCACGCGGGGCTCGACGTACTGCATGGTGTCGTAGATCGCCAGCCCCGCGTAGACCGAGCCGCCGGGCGAGTTGATGTACAGCCAGATGTCCTTCTCGGGATCCTCGCCGGCCAGGAAGAGCAGCTGGGCCATGACCACGTTGGCCACCTGGTCGTCGATGGGGGTGCCGATGAAGATGATCCGGTCCTTGAGCAGGCGGGAGTAGATGTCCATCCCGCGCTCACCGCGGTTGGTGGTCTCGATCACGTAGGGGATGAGGGTCATTGCCAGGCCAGTATACCCACGGGCTGCCGTCGTGCCCTGCGGGCGCGCACGGGTGCCGGGGCGGCCTCCTCAGCGATCCGCGGCGAGCCCCTCGAACATCCGCGGGAAGGCCTGCGGGGGTTGCGGCGGGCGGGTATTGCTGATAGCGACGGTATCATGTATAGTGACAGGCCTGGCTGAGACGTTTGGTGGGAGGTCGATCGGCCATGGCCCGCAAGTACAAGCCTGTCGAACTGCCTCTGCGCAGGGTGCCGGGTGAGCTCGCCGAGGAGCGGGCCCGATGCCCCGTGTGCGACGACCGCAACTCCGGGGTCATCGGCCGCCTCGGCCTGCGTCTGGTCTTCCGCTGCGAGAGGTGCCGGGTCCGCTTCTACCGCCCGTCCGCCGCGCTGCGCTTCGGCTGACCCGCGCGGCGGGCTCGCTCCGAACCGGCTCACCCGCCTCCTGACGCGATCTCGTAGGCGCGCTCGGCGGCGGCACGCCGGAGAAGGTCGGCGTGCGCGGCGGCGTGCAGGCGGCGGCGGTCCGCGGCGGAGAGCCGGCGGCCGGCGCCGACCCTCGCGACCTCGCGTTCGACCTGCATCTCGTCCACGTCGAGCTGCTCGGCGGCGGCCAGCGCGCTCAGCGCCAGCTCGAGCCGGACGTTCTCGACGGCCCTCGGCCGTCGCTCCTGGCGCAGCTTCTCGAGACTGCCGCCGGTGTACTCCAGGTAGCGGTCGAAACGGAGCCCCAGCTCCGCGAGCCGCACCTCCATGGCCGCCAGCTCACGGTCGATCTCCCGCTCGACCAGGGGGGCGGGAAGGTCCACCTTGACCCGCTGGGCCAGGGCCTTGAGGACGTCGGAGTGGAATCGCTCGTCGTCGTCGGCGGCTGCCGCCTCGACCAGCCGGACCCGATACTGCGTGCGCATCTCCTCGAGCGTCGCTCCGCTGCCGTCGCGCTGGGCCAGCGCGTCATCGAGGGGCGGGAGGAGCCGCTCGCGAACCGCGATGACGCGGGCGTCCGCCTCGACGGTCACGCCGCGCAGCTCCTCCTGCTGGTAGTCATCGGGCAGGGTGAGGGGGAAGCGCCGTTCGGCGCCGGGCTCGAGCCCGAGCAGGGCGTCGACCAGGCCGGGGACGAGGCTCTCGCGATCCAGCTCGAGGTCGCGCTCCTCGCCTCCGGAGAGCACCTCCTCGCCGCGGCGCATGATCAGGACGCAGCGCAGCACGTCACCGGCCTGCGCCGGCCGGCTCACCTCCTGCAGGTCGGAGAAGTGGCGTCGCACGTGCTCCAGCGCCGCCTCCACGTCTCCGTCGCCGACCTGGGTGGCGGGGTGATCGACCCGCAGGGTCAGGTAGTCGCCGAGGTCGACGACCGGGCGGACCGCGACCTCAGCCGTGAACTTCACCGGCTGCCCGCGCTCCACCGCCTCCACCTTCACCGAGGGGTCGCCGACCGGATCGAGGGACTCCTGCTCGACCGCCCGGGCGTAGAGGCGGGGGATCAACTCCTCGGCGGCCGCGTCGCGGAGCGCCTCCCAACCGACCGACCGCTCGACCAGCACCGCCGGTGCCTTCCCCGGGCGGAAGCCGGGGATCCGGAGGCGGGCTCCGAGCCGGCTGCCGGCCTCCGCGAGGGCCCGATCCAGCTCCGCGGCCGGAGCCTCGACGGTCAGCTCGACCATCCAGCCCGGCTTGCGCTCGACGAAGACGGAGAGCTCGGAGGTCGCGGTGGTCACATGGTCTCCTCAGATGTCATGGGCCCGCCAGCCCGGGGCCACGGGGGCGGTGCCTGCGATGGACGGTCCCTCCCCGTGCGCGGGCCGAGAGTTGAACTCGGACGGGTCACCCCACGGGATCCTAAGTCCCGCGCGTCTACCGGTTCCGCCACCCGCGCCGGTCCGGGCAGGCCCGCGGCGAGTGTAGCACCGCCCTTCCCGACGATCGGAGAGGGCCGACGAGCACCCGAGTGGAGGGCCGGCGAGCCGGCCCGGTCGACCCCATCCGGGGGAGACCAAGAGCCCTGGACATCCCCCATACCGGGCACCTAGGCTTGGTGGTGGTGCGACGTGAGGGTCGGACCACCGTTTGGCCGGCAGCACGGAGGTCGACGTATGGAGCCGAGCCAGGTAGCAGCAGCGGTCGGCAACCCGCAGGAGACCGTTGCGAAGATCGATCAGAAGGCGCTGCGCCTCTCTGCACTTCTGCGGGAGATCGACAATCACCCCATCGAGCTGCCCCCGGAGCTGACCGAGCGGCTCGACGAGATCCTGGAGATGCTGGCCTGCCGGATCTCCGCCACCCGAGCCCTCCTCCATCAGCCAGCGTACCTGCCCCAAGGGATCGGCGTGGCCTGAGGTCGCGCCGCCGCGGCCACCCCGGTGCCGCGTCGCGCGAGGGCCGCCGGCCCTCGGGCCGGCCCCGGTTTCGCGTGCCCGGTCCGCCACCGCCGGCCCGGCTGTACAGTGGCGCGGGGTCGCCGCCGCCGGCGGCCGGGCGGGCCACACCCCCACGACGTCGCCGGCGCGCTCCACCGCATCACCGCGAGAGGAGACGTGCCATGGCCAGCAAGGAGCACTGGAAGAGCGAGCCGGACGACCACGACTACCCGGCTGCCGCCGACTACCTGAGCCTGATCATGGACGGTGCCCAGGCGGCCAGCACGGTCGCCGCCCTGCGCACGGCACCCGTCACCCAGCGCAAGGCCAAGGATCTGCTGCGGGCGAGTCGCCTGGAGCTGCTGCCGCCCGACAACGTCCACGTCAAGAAGGACCTCGGCAAGGTCGACGCCGGGCAGCTCCTCTCACCGATCCTGCTGGTGCGCGGGAGGCTCTCCGCCGACGTCCCGCTCACGGTCGCCGACGGGTACCACCGGATCTGTGCCAGCTACCACATCGACGAGGACGCCGACATCCCCTGCCGCATCGTCTGAGGGCAGGGTTGGGAAGCGGCCCGATCGCGGCGTCACATCGCGGCGCCATACGGCGCGATCGCTCGGCTCGGCCGGGCGCAGGCCCGGGCACGCCCACGGCGTGCCCGGCCTCGCTCCGTTCAGGCGTCGTACCGAAGGCGGCACGCCGCGCTCCTACGCCCGGAGCGAGAGCCGCAGCTCTCGCTCCTCACCCCGTCACGCGTCGTAGTACAGGAAGAACTCGTAGGGGTGCGGCCGGAGGGCCACCGGATCGACCTCGCGCTCGCGCTTGTAGGCGATGTAGGTGTCGATCACGTCGGGGGTGAAGACGTCACCCTTGAGCAGGAAGTCGTGGTCCTCCTCCAACGCGTCCAGGACCTCGGGAAGGGAACCGGGCAGGTCCTTGACCCGCTCCGCCTCCTCGCCCTCGAGCTCGTAGAGGTCGGCCTCGACCGGAGCCGGCGGCTCGATCTTGTTGGCGACGCCGTCGAGCCCCGCCATCAGCATGGCGCTGAAGGCCAGGTACGGGTTGCAGGTCGGGTCGGGAGAACGGAACTCCAGGCGTCGGGCCTTGGGCGAATCGCTGTAGGTGGGGATGCGGACGCAGGCACTGCGGTTGCGCGCGCTGTAGGCGAGCTTGATCGGCGCCTCGTAACCGGGGACCAGGCGGCGATAGGAGTTGGTGGTCGGCGCCGCGAAGGCGAGGATCGCGGGAGCGTGCTTGAGCAGGCCGCCGATGTACCAGCGTCCGAGGTCGCTGAACAGCGCGTAGCCGGCCTTGTCGTAGAAGAGAGGCACGCCGCCCTTCCAGAGGGACTGGTGAGTGTGCATGCCGCTGCCGTTGTCACCGAAGAGCGGCTTGGGCATGAAGGTCGCCGTGTAGCCGTGCTGGACGCAGACGTTGCGCACGATGTACTTGTAGAGGAGCACGTTGTCGGCCATCTCGACAAGGGGGCCGAAGCGCATGTCGATCTCGGTCTGCCCGGCGGTGCCGACCTCGTGGTGGTGGACCTCGATGTCGATCCCCGCCTCGATCATGGCCAGCACGATCCGGCTGCGCAGGTCCTGGAGCTGGTCGGTCGGCGGCACCGGGAAGTAGCCCTCCTTGTGCCGGGGCCGGAAGCCCAGGTTGGTGCCCATGTCGCTGCCGCTGTTCCAGATCCCCTCGTCGGAGTCGACGAAGTAGTAGCCCTCGTGCGCGTTCTGGTCGAAGCGCACGGAGTTGAAGATGTAGAACTCGACCTCCGGGCCCCAGTAGGAGAGGTCGGCGACCCCGGACTTGGCGAGGTGGGCCTCGGCCTTGCGGGCGACGAAGCGGGGGTCACGCGAGTACGGCTGCCGGGTGAGCGGATCGCGGATGTCGCAGACCAAAGCCAGGGTGGGGACCTCGAGGCAGGGGTCGATGAAGGCTCGTCCCGGGTCGGGGAAGAGGAGCATGTCGCTCTCGTGGATCTTCTGGAAGCCGCGGATCGACGAGCCGTCGAATCCGATCCCCTCCTCGAAGAGAGCCTCGTTCAGCTCGCCCACGGGGACGCTGAAGTGCTGCCAGGTCCCGGGGAGGTCGGTGAATCGCAGGTCGACGATCTTGATGCCGGCCTCTTTGGCCTTCTTGATGACGTCCTTCGGGGTGCTCCCGGCTGCTGCTCTCTCGTCGATTGCCATCCACTTCCCCTTGCAACGGCTGACCGCCGGCATGGCCCCGCGGGCAGGGCCGCCGCTATCACATCGGCGTGAGCCTAGCGACTTCCAGGGCTGATCTGCCATGGACGGTCAGGACGAGAGGCACTCCCGGGAGTTTGTGCGAGACGCACAAGAAGTTGCCCGAGGATTTGCGAGGAATGCACAGAGCTCACCGCGCACAAGGGGATCGCGGGCGAGCCCGCTCCCGGAGACGGGCGGCACCAGCGCCTGGGGGTTTCAGGCCGGAGGCTTGACCTCGTCCAGCCGGGCCCGAGCCGCCGCCTTGTCCTTGAAGTACAGCTTGTTGATATCGACGAAGGCGACCTGGGCGGCGGGGACGTCCTCCTCGGCGAAGATGGCGTCGACGGGACAGGGGTCGACGCATGCGCCGCAATCGATGCACTCGTCCGGGTCGATGAAGACCATCCGGTCGTCGTCCGTCTCGTGAATGCAGTCGACGGGACAGACCTCGATGCACGACTTGTCCTTCAGGTCGACGCAGGTCTCGGTGACGATGTAGGTCATCCCGGCCGCATTCTACCAAAGGCCGGAGCGCACCCTGATCGGCCGGCTCCGGCGGGTGGACCGGCCGGTCCTGGGACACCGGGCCCGCCGGGTCGGCGCATCCGCGGCGGGGAAGGCCCCCCGCCCGGCACGGGGACGGGGGGCCCATGGGGTGGGCGGGGCAGCGCTGCCCTCAGACCGCGATCGCGCCCCGTCCCTCAGGAGAGAACGGGTAGGCCGGCCTCGCCCTCAGCTGCACGGGCACCGGGCGCCGCTCGGCCACGGTGGCCTCCACACGCACGGCACCTCGGGCGGGTGCCCACGGGGGGTGCTCGAGCATGGCGAACCCGCAGTAGAGGCTCGCGAAGGTGAGGCACCGGATCAGGCGCTCCCTCGAGGAGGCGGTCCGGGTGGCGATCACGAGGGCATGTGCCCTCATGCCGTGCGCCGCGGCGTCGCGGCACGCCGAGGCGGCCTGGACCCGGTGCAGCCAGGCGGCCAGCCCCGGCCCATCCTTCCAGTGCTGCTTGACCCGGATGCGTGTGCTCAGGGAGTCGAGCAGCATGGGCCAGAGGGCGGGAGCCCGGGGCGGGTAGCCGGTCGCCGTGGCCGAAGCGACCGACGGCACGCCCACGGCGAGCTCGGTCGCCAGGTGGGTGGTGTGGGCGAGGCGGTGGGCGAATGCCACCGCCTCCTCCGCGCCGGCGCTCTCCAGCGCATCGAGCGCGTCCAGCCCCACCCCCACGACGCTCTCGGCCACGTCCACCATTCGATTCGCCTCGTCCCCTGCCATCCCGGGGACGGCCGAGACGCCGACCCCGGCGGCTGCCACCGCCGGAGCCAGCGCCATGATCGTCGCCGCCATCGGGCTCTGCCGTTCGAGCCCGGAGGCGGTGCTCAGCTCGTCGACCCGAAGGCTGCGCCCCTGGAGCACGGGCAGCAGGGGCTGGCAGGCGTCGCAGAGACTTCCCGCCAGGCCGGCGGCGGTGTCCTTGAACGCGTCGGCGAGATGGGTGGCGGACCTCTGCGATGAGCGACCGGTCATGGTTGGCGCCTCCACTGGGGCTCTCCGAGGGATGCGGTGGGGGGCGTGCGCGGGCTGTCCCCGCACGCCCCCGCAAGGTCAGGTCGACATCTGCGGGTGACGACGGCTCATGCCGTCGACGCTGCCGGCGCCGGCAGGTGCGGCGCTCCGGGGTAGGGCTCCAGGTCCACGGACACCTCGCCGTGGATCAGCTGGTCGCCGACCTCCAGGTGCGCGTCGGGCGCGCGGAGGGGCACCACCAGGCCGATCAGCTTGACGATGATGAAGGTGGCGACGACGTCGTAGCCGATGATGAAGAGCAGCGCGTAGAACTGGACCAGGAGCTGGTGCGGGTTGCCGTACCAGAGCCCGGTGATGGCCGAGTTCGGGTGGTAGTACTCGATCATGTTGGGGTCGGCCATGATCCCGGTGAAGAGGCCGCCCAGGGCCCCGGCCACACCGTGGGTGTGGATCACCCCCAGGGTGTCGTCCACCCGGCGGAAGAGCCCGAAGCGGGGGGCGAGGTTGATCGTCACCCAGGGCAGGGTCCCGGCCAGCACCCCCAGCACGAGCGCCGCGTAGCCGTCGATGAAACCGGCCGCCGGGGTGATCGCCACCAGCCCCGCCACCATGCCGTTGATGGACCCGGCGACGCTCACCTTCCGGAAGCGGATGGCGTCCCACATCACCCAGGTCAGCAGCGCCGTCGCCGTGCAGAGGTGGGTGTTGAGGACGGCGGCCGCCGCGTCGGCGTTGGCGAAGTAGGGGTCACCGCCGTTGAAGCCGCTCCAGCCCAGCCAGAGCAGCCCGCCCCCGGCCACCGCCATGATCAGGTTGCTCGGCGAGGTGTGCTGCCGGTCGCGCAGCAGCCGCGGCCCGATCACCGCCGCCGCGGTGAAACCCGAGACCGCCGCGGCCACGTGGATCACGTAGCCTCCCGAGAAGTCCACCGCCCCCATCTGGGAGAGCCAGCCCCCGCCCCAGAGGCTGAAGGCGCCCACCGAGTACACCAGGGTGATCCAGAGCGGGACCAGCAGGGCCCAGGCCTTGAAGCTGATCCGGCCCAGCAGGGAGCCCCCCAGGATGATCACGGTGATGGCCGCGAAGACGAACTGGAAGTAGACCATCGTGCTGAGCGGGAACCGGAGCGGCGGCAACAGCCCGTTGAGCAGGGGGATCTGGGCCTGCTGCTCCAGGCTGTTGGCGCTCAGCACCGTCGCCGGCTTGCCGACCACGTTGAGGATGCCGGGGTGCCCGAAGCTCATGTTGTACGCGAACAGCGTCCAGACGATCAGCGTCATGGAGAACGCGTAGAGGACCATCATCGCCGAGTTGACGGCCCACTTCCGCTTCATGATCCCCGCGTAGAGGATCGCCAGCCCCGGGACGCTCATGATCCCGACCAGGGTCGCGGCGGTGATCTGCCACGCGTTGTCCCCGGAGTTCAGCCAGCTTGGATCCGGGACGAGTTGTGCCAGCAGCATGCGATGAGGACCTCCCCGTGCCGTCCGGTCCGGACGCTGATGAGTAGTTCTCGCGATCCTATCGACGGGGAGCCGAAGGACCTATGTGCGGCAAGCACAAGGACGTGCGAGCGTCAGTTGGGCGCGGCCGCCCGGCCAGCGTCCGGCGGGAGACGGCTCCGCCGGACGGGCGCCTCGGCCCCCGAGACGTGGCCGGTCAGTGGCCCCAGTGCTCGGGCTCGAGGTGCCGGATGGTCTGGTCGCCTCGCTCGCCCGTCCTGATCCGCACCGCCTCCTCGACCGGGAGGATGAAGATCTTGCCGTCGCCGATCTCGCCGGTGCGGGCGGCCCCGACGATCGCCTCCACCACCGCCTCGACCCGGTCGTCGGTCACCACCGCCTCGACCTTGACCTTGCGCTGCAGGGAGATGTTGACCCGCGTCCCCCGGTACATCTCGGTGTAGCCGCGCTGCTTCCCGCAGCCCAGCACCTCGCTGACCGTGACCCCTGACGACCCCAGGGCGTCGAGGGCGTCCTGGACCGCCTGGAGCCGGTCCGGCCGGATGATGGCCTCCACCTTCCTCATCGTGTCGTCTCCCCAGCTGACGCCGCGGCAGGCTGCCGGACCGCCCCGGCAATGGCGTCGGGGTGAATGTACGCGCCTCCGGGCACCGGCATGAAGCTCTCCGGGTAGCCCCACATCCCGTGCTCGCTGATGTCGAGGCCGTCGATCTCGTGCCGCTCGACGACACGCAGCCCCACCGTCCTCCTGATGATCCAGAAGAGGCCGAAGGAGAGGCAGAAGACGGTGGCGAAGATGGAGACGACGGCCACGGCCTGGGCACCCAGCTGGGCGAAGTTGCCGGTGTACACCAGCCCACCCCGGCCGACGCCGTTGAACCGGGCCAGCACCGGGTCGGCGAAGAGACCGCAGGAGAGCAGCCCCCAGACGCAGGCGAGCCCGTGAGCCGAGAGCGCGCCCACGGGGTCGTCGAGGAAGCGATCGATGAGCAGGACGCCGAAGACCACGATCACCCCGGCGATGGCTCCGATGATCAGTGCGGCCCACGGCTGGACGTACCCGGAGGGGGCGGTGATGGCGGCCAGGCCCGCGATCGCCCCGTTGCCGATCATCCCGACGTCGAGGCTCCTCTGGCGCAGGTAGATGACCACCATCGCGGCGAGGGCCCCGGCGGCGGCGGCGAGGTTGGTGACCACCACGACGTCGGCGAAGTGCAGGTTGAGAGCCTGCAGGGTGGAGCCGGGGTTGAAGCCCATCCAACCGAACCAGAGGATCAGCACCCCGAGCTGCGCGAGCGGCATGCTGTGGCCGGGGATGGCGTTGGGACGGCGGTCGGCGCCGTACTTCCCGATGCGGGGCCCGAGCAGGAGCAGCCCGGCGAAGCCGGCGGTGGCGCCGGTGAGGTGAACCACCCCCGAGCCGGCGAAGTCCTGGACGCCGAGGCCCGCCCCCAGCCAGCCGCCGCCCCACACCCAGTGGCTGATCAGCGGGTAGATGACACCGGCGAAGGGGATGGCGAAGAGGATGTAGACGACGAACTTGGTCCGCTCCAGCATCGTCCCCCAGACGATCGCCAGGGAGATGGCGCAGAAGACGAACTCGAAGAAGAACTTCGCCGCCGCCGGGACGTCGGAGCCGTGCAGCGCGGGGAGGTCCAGGTGGGAACCGGGCGTGAAGGAGGGAAAGAAGCCGGCGGCGCCGCCACCGCCGATGAGGTGGGCGAGGAAACCGCTGCCCGCACCGAAGGCGAGGGCAAAGCCGATCGCCCAGTACATGATCGAGCTGATGGCGAGGTTGACCACGATCTTCGCCACCACCGTGC
This sequence comes from uncultured Chloroflexia bacterium, assembly GCA_963803165.1. GTDB lineage: Bacteria > Chloroflexota > Dormibacteria > Aeolococcales > Aeolococcaceae > Changshengia. Next base: position 412,908 of record CAWDLK010000004.1, read on the forward strand.
CGACGTTCTTCATCCGGGTGAAGCCGACCTCGAGCATGGCGAAGCCGGCCTGCATGAAGAGGACCAGCGCCGCCGCGAAGATCACCCAGAGGGTGTCGACGGCGACCCCCGCCTGCTGACCGGCGCTCGGGCCGGCGGCGCGGGCCACCAGAGGGAGGCTGGCGGCGACAAGGCCGAGACCGGTGCCGGCGCGGGCGCGCGAGAGTGGGCGCAAGGGAAGATCTCCGTGCCTGGTCCGATCCTGCGGGCCGAGACCCTAGCGCACCGGGGTCAGGGAGCGCACCGGTCCCGACGCACGAAGGCGCCGAAGGTCACTTGTACGACAAGCACAGCGAGGCGCACCGGGACCTCAGAGCCGAACCCGGTCGCGCGCCGGTCAGCCGGCTGCCTGGAGCACGTCGCGAATCCGCAGGCAGAGTTGCAGGTTGAGCCGGGTGTCGGGATCGTTGAGACGGAGCCGGCCCACCTCCTCGATGCGCCGGAGGCGGTAGAGGACGGTGTTGCGATGCAGCCGGAGCCGCTGCGCCGTCTCGGTGGGCGAGCCGTGGCAGTGGAAGAAGGCGTCGAGCGTGCGCAGGAGGTCGCCACCTCCCTTCTCGTCGTAGGCGAGCAGGAGACCGATGCTGTCGCGGTAGAAGTCGTGCAGCTCGGGGTGCTGCGCCATCGAGTAGAGGAGGCGATGGAGGCCGAGGTCGGTGAAGCTCACCACGCTGGCGGTCCCGTCGAGACGGAGACCCATGCCGAGGGCCTGCTCGGCCTCGCGATGAGAGGTGCGGATGCCGCCCAGCCCCTGCTTGGGCCGGCCGATGCCCACCGCCACCGGGACGTCCCCCGCGGCCGAGCGGCAGGCGGCGGCGAGCTCCCCGGCCGTGCGGCGCACGTCGCTGACCGCGGCTGCGGTGATCACCACCACCGCGCCCTGGTGGCCGGCGGCGAGGACGGGGAGGGCGCGGAGCTGGGCCCAGCGCTGGGCGGAGCGGACCCCGCTCTCGGGCCACCCCTGGGGGTCGGGGCCGCTGGTGCGGGAGGAGGGCCGCACCACCAGGACCACGCACTCGTCGTCGAGTGACGCCCCGACGCGCCGGGCCCGCTCCATCATGGACGCCTCGGAGCTGTAGGCCCCGGTGAGAAGGGCGGTGGCGAACTCCCCCTCGAGATCGTCGCGGGCGGCGAGCACGGCGCGCTCGCGATCCAGCTCGATGGCGCACGCGGAGGCCGCCCGGGCGCAGCCGAGGCGGGCCAGCTGGCCCAGGCTGCCCTCCACCCCGAGCACGGAGACGAAGCCACCGATGCCGTCGCGCAGGGGGATGGGTGCCACCACCCGGGCCAGGCCGGCGGCCCCCACCCCGAACTCCCGGACCGGCGGGTTGGCGGCCAGCACCACCGAGGAGTCCGCAAAGCGCCGGACCGCCGCCATCTCCACCGTCCAGGGCTGGTCGCCGACGGAAGCAGGGATGATCCCCGCGGCGTGGCGCAGCTTGCCCGACTCGTCCTGCCAGGCGGTGGGGAGATCGAGCAGCGCGGCCAGCCGTTCGACGATTCCCGCCGGTCCGGCGCCGTTGAGCGCCAGCTCCATCAGCTCGGTCTGCAGCTCCTGGGCGCGATCGTGAAGCGCGGTGCGCTGGTCGAGGATGAACCGCGTGGTCGCCTGCTGCACGTCGGCGATGTGCGACTGATCGGGCAGGCGGAGGAGCGGGAGCATGAGACGGTCGGCCAGCTCGACCGAGGGCGCGAGCACCTCCCCGACCACCGCCGCGGCCACCCCGCCCTTCTCCGCGAAGCTCTCGAGCACCCGGGTGAGGTCGAGCCGCTCGTCGAGGAGCTTGATCGAGCGCACCGCGATGAAGGCGATCTCGCCGCCCTTGATCGCCTCGAAGGCGGGCGGGCGGGTGCGCAGCGAGGTGGCCCAGTCGACCTGTCGTTCCAGGCCGGCCTGGCCGGCGAGCAGCTCGGTGCCGGCGGGGAGGGCGCCACGCCAGACGTCCTTGACGGTGATCATGGGGCCGGGGCCCCGCGAAGCGCGCCGACGTCTGCGCCGATCATCAGGCTCGCTCCAGGTACTGCTCCTGCTCCCACGGGGTGACCTGGGCGCGGTACTCCTTCCATTCCAGCAGCTTCACCTCGAGGAAGCGCTCGGCGAGGGTGTCGCCGAGGGCGTCGAGCACCACCTCGTCGGCCTCCAGGGCGGTCATGGCGTCCTTGAGGTTGTCGGGGAGGAGGCCGACGTTGCGGCGCTCCAGCTCGACGTCGTCGAAGCCGTAGAGGGACTCCTCGACCGGGGGGGGCAGGGGGAGGCGGCGCTCGATGCCGTCCAGCCCGCAGCGGAGCATCACCGCGAAGGCCAGATACGGGTTGCAGGACGGGTCGGGGCTGCGCAGCTCGACCCGGGTCACCTCGGGCCGGCCGACGTGGGGGACGCGGACCAGGGCGCCGCGGTTGGTCCGCGCCCACGAGACGAAGACGGGCGCCTCGAACCCGCGCACCAGGCGCTTGTAGGAGTTGATGAGGGGCGACAGCACCAGGCACATCCCGGACGCATGGTGGAGCTGGCCGGCGATGAAGTGCTTGGCGACGTCGCTCAGCCCGTAGTCGTCATCCCCCGCGAAGGCGTTGCCGCCCCCGGAGCGGGTCAGGGACTGGTGGCAGTGCATGCCGCTCCCCGGCTGCCCGTAGAACGGCTTGGGCATGAAGGTGGCGGTCAACCCGTGCTGCTGGGCGATCGCCTTGAGGGCGTAGCGGAAGGTCACCACGTCGTCGGCGGCCTTGAGGGCCTCCTGGGCGCTCACGTCGATCTCGTGCTGACCGCCGGCAACCTCGTGATGCAGGGTGTTGACCTCCAGCCCCATGGCTCCGAGCTGCTCCGACATCGTCTGACGGACCGCCACGCTCGCGTCGGTGGCGTAGTCGAAGTAGCCGCCGCGGTCGTGTGGCGGCGGCACCGGGCGGCCGTGCTCGTCGCGCTCGAGGAGATAGAACTCGATCTCGGGACCGACCCGGTAGGCGTAGCCGAGCGAGGCGGCCCGCTCGACCGCGCGACGCAGCGCCCCCCGCGGGTCACCGGGAAAGGCCTCGCCCTCGGGCGTGGTGACCCAGCAGATGATCCGCCCCGTCGGCGCCTGGGCCCAGGGAAGCACCGTGAACGTCGCCGGATCGGGCACCAGGTACATGTCCGACTCGGCGGTGCGGGCGACCGATTCCACCGACGAGCCGTCGAACCAGACCCCGTGCTCGAGCGCGGATCCCAGCTGGTCGGCGGGGATGGTCACCGTCTTGACCGACCCGGTGACGTCGGTGAACTGGAGATCCAGGTGGCGGATGCCGGCGGCCCGGGCGGCGGCGACGACGTCGGGGACCTCGGCGCGGGGGCGGGGGGAGGGCATGGGCACCTCGGGCGGCCGCGGCGGGAGTCCGCAGCTCTCGGTTTCGTACGCTGCGCATGAGGATATCGGAGAGCAACCCCCGATGTCCAGCCGTCCAGCCCCAGACGGCGTGCTTGGGGGGCTGCCTGCAGGGCTCTCCGCACAAAGATGTGTCCGGGCGGCCATCCGGCTCCCCGACCACCGGCAGCGACTCCCGGAGCCACATGGCGGCGCCCGGACGGGGCGGCGCCGGGACGCTAACCGGCCGGCCGCGACGGTGGGATCGCACCAAACGGGTGCAGGTGCACTAGCGGACTTTGACGCCCGTTGCTCTTGGTCGACACCCGGCCGCCCGCGAGAATCAGGTCATCTCCCACGGCCATCACCGACGAGACGATGAGCACCTCCCCACCCACCCTCCTCCGACCCCCACTCTCCCCGCCCTGTGCGCGCCTCGACAGATCAGGGCGCGCCAGGGCGGTCCCCCTCCTCCTGGCGGTCGCGGTCGTCGCGGCCGCCGGCCTCCTCACCGGCGGTCGCGGTCCGGTGGCCGCCGGGGGCACGCTGACCACCCTCGCTGCCGCGCTGGCCCTGGCCCTCGCCGCCTCCCTCTCGCTCCCCCGTCCCCTCGTGTCCCTGGCCGCGCCCCGCCGTCCGTCGCGGCGCGCCATGGGTCAGCTGGGCCGGCTCGGTCGGAGCGGCAGCCCCCGGGAACCCCGCCGGGGAGACCGGCTGGACCGGATCCTCGAGGCGATGACCCGGGTCAGCTCCGCGGGCGACGTCGACTCGGTGATGTCCGCCGTCGGCGAGGCGGTGGTCGACCTCCTCACGACCCGCACCACATCCCCGGTGACCGCCCGGGTGTACAGGATCGAGCGCGACACGATGACGGTCGCCAGCGAGCACGGCGCAGCTGCCGGCTCCGCCGTCGGGGAGAGCAGTCTCCTGCGCTCCGATCCCCTCATCCTGGCCGCGGTCGCCGGGGACCACACCCTCGGCGAGGCGGGGCCGGCACCGCGCCGCATCGCGAGCCCCGTCCGCGCCGGCACCGCCATCCGCGCCCTGATCCTGGTGGAGCGAGAGGACCGGGCGTTCCGAGACTCGGAGGTCACCCTGGTGGCCGGTCTGAGTGGCATCGCCACCCTGGCCGTCTCCAACCTGGTGCGTGCGCGCGGGATCGCCGCCGCGCGAGCCGAGCCGACCGACGAGCTGACCGGGCTGATCGGCCGCGCCGGGTTCGAGCGCCGCTGCCAGGAGGTCCGCGACTCCTTCGCGATCATCTCGGTCGACGTCGACCAGCTCGACCAGATCAACAGCGCGCTGGGACGGGAGGCGGGCGACGACGCCCTGCGCTCCGTGGCCCGCGCCCTCCAGGCATCGACCCGAGAGAACGACGTCATCGGCCGGAGCGGCGACGACGAGTTCGCCATCCTCACCGTCGGTGCCGCCACCGCCGTGGTGGGCAGCGTCGCCGAGCGCATGCGCGCCGCGGTGTCCGAGCTGGTCGGCGGAGCGTTCCCGGCTCGGGTCAGCGTCGGTTGGGCGGTGGGCGCCGCCGGCGAGGACCCGGCCACGGTATGGGCTCGTGCTGACGAGGCGCTCGGCCGCGCCAAGCGCGAGGGACGCAACCGGGTTGCCGGTTCGATCACCGGCCGCCCGGCCGCCGCCCCCGGCCGGGGCTGGACCACCCTGCTCAGCCGGACGCTCGCCTCGCAGCAGATCCACCCCGTCTACCAGCCGATCGTCACCCTCCCCGACGCGCACATCGTCGCCTACGAGGGACTCTCCCGGCCCGTCAACCTCGACGGGGCCGACAGCGTCGAGGAGTTCTTCGCCACCGCGCAGCGGCTGGGGGTCACCAACGAGCTGGACTGGATCTGCCGGCGCGCCGTGGTGCGCGGGGCCGAGGGCATTCGCAGCGACGCTCAGCTCTACCTCAACATCGACCTCTCCGCGGTCTCCGACGTCGACGAGGACGTCGAGCAGATGCGCAGCCTGCTCCGCTGGATCGGCCGACCTCCGGCAAACGTGGTGCTGGAGATCGCCGACGCCGACCGGTTCACCAACCTCGGCCAGCTCACCGCTCGCATCGACGTCTACCGTCGGGCGGGCTTCAAGATCGGCATCGACGACACCGGTCGACCCGGGGTCGGTGTCGATCTCCTCTACGCGACCCGCCCGGACGTCATCAAGATCGACGCCGGCGTCGTGGAGCGCTGCTTCGACGCCGAGCCCAGGGCGCTCATCTACGAGTGCATCGCCCTCGCCGAGCAGATCGGCGCCGACGTGGTGGCCGAGGGCATCGAGCAGCTGAGCGTCGCAGCCGAGCTGATGCGGCTGGGCGTCAACCGGGCCCAGGGGTTCCTCTTCGGCAGGCCCGAGTCGGTCACCCCCCCGAGCCGCGAGCTGGAAGGGGAGCCCGCGGTGCTGCAGGCGATCGCCGCCACCCGTTAGCTCAGATCAGGGCGGCGGGGCCGAGGAGCGACGGCCCCGACCGCTCCGGCGGGAGCCGGGGGGATCACCCCGGTCCGGCAGATGCGGGCAAAGACCTCGGCGCTCGGCTTGGGGCGCCGCTCCAGGGTGGCCCGATCCACCGCGATCAAACCGAACTTCGCGCCGTACCCCTCCAGCCACTCGAAGTTGTCGAAACCGGTCCAGCAGAGGTAGCCACGCACGTCGGCACCCTCGGCGACGGCCTCGACGACGGCCCGGAGGTGGTCGGCGAGGAAGCCCGGGCGAAGCTCGTCGGCCTCGTCCGCGACCCCGTTCTCGGTCACCATCAGGGGCAGCCCGAGCTCGCGGTCCAGCCTGACCAGGGTCCGGCGGAGCCCGGCCGCGTCGATGCTCCAGCCCAGGCTGCTGCGCGGCGCGGACGGTTCCGGATCGGGGGCGACGAAGAGACGTGAGACGGCCCGCGCGTCGAAGCGCACCCGCTCCTCGGTGTAGTAGTTGAGCCCCAGGTAATCGAGGGAGCCGCGCAGCCCGGCCACCGGCTGGCCGGTGCCGCCGGGGGGCAGGACGCGTCCATGCACGCAGCAGGCGAGGAACCAGCGGTTGAAGAGAAGGTCGGGAGCCCAGGCGGTCAACCGGGCGGCCGGCGAGCCCGGCCGGGGGCGGAACGGGCGCTCGTGGTGGGCAATCGAGACCATGGCCGGCCGGCCGCGGGCGCGTCCCGCCCGATGGAGGGCGGCCGCCGCCGCCGCATGCATCCGGAGCATTCCCGCCCCCGCACCCAGGGCCAGGGCCGGGGAGCGACGGTGGGGCGGCCACTGCCCCTCGGCGTACGCCAGGGCCATGAGCACGTTCGGCTCGTTGATGGTGATCCACCAGCGCACGCCCTCCCCGAGGGCCTCGGCGCAGGCGGCCGCGTAGCGGGCGAAGAGGCGAGGAGCCTCAGGGTCGAGCACTCCCCCACGATCGGCGAGCCACACCGGCAGGGTGAAGTGATGGAGGGTGACCACCGGTTCCATCCCCAGCTCCCGGCAGCCGGCGACGACGCCGGCGTAGTGGCGGAGCGCCTCGGCGTCGAAGCGACCGGGCTCGGGCTCGACCCGCGCCCACTCCACCGAGAAGCGCTGGGCGGTGTGACCCATCCGGGCGAGCATCTCGAGGTCCTCGCGGTAGCGGTGGTAGTGGTCGATGGCCACCGCCGCCGAGCCCCCGTCCCTGATCCGCCAGGGTTCCTCCCGCTCCATCCGCATCCAGTCGTTCCAGAGACCGCCCTCCACCTGGTGGGCGGCGCTGGCGGTGCCGAGCAGGAATCCGGGGGGGAGATGCGCGGCGGGGCGCGCTCCGCTCCGGCCGGTGCCGCCACCAGCGTGACGGGAGGTGCGCCCGCGGGAGGTGGCGTCGCCCGGGTTGGCCACCGCCGGGCCCGGCTCAGCCGGCCGGGCGCCGGAGGAGGAGCCGCGTGCGTCCCGGCTCCCGGCTCTCCTCGACCAGCTCGCCGCCGACCCTCCGGCTCCACGCCTCGATGCCGAAGACGTGCTCGGCCACCCCGGTCACCACCTCCAGGCCGGCGCCGGGGGCGAGGGTCGCGTAGGCGCGGCGGACCCGGCCCAGGGCGCTGTCCCCGCACCCGTCCTCCGCGGAGGTGAGATCGAGACGCCGCGGCTCCATACCGTCGGAGTCTACGTCCAGGTCACGCGGGGGTTGGCGCGGGCGCCTCGGCCTTCTCCACCGGCACCCCCACCGAGTTGCCCCACTCGCTCCACGAGCCGTCGTAGTTGGCCACCCGCGGGTAGCCGAGCAGGTAGGTGAGGACGAACCAGGTGTGCGACGACCGCTCGCCGATCCGGCAGTAGGTGACGATGCTCTTGTCGGGGGTCACCCCCTTGCCCTGGTAGAGCTCGCGGAGCTGCTCGACGGGCTTGAAGGTGTCGTCGTCCTGGATCGCCTGAGCCCAGGGGATGTTGGCCGCCCCGGGGATGTGACCGCTGCGCTGGGCGCCCTCGTTCTGGTACTCGGGTGGGGCCGAGATGGCGCCGGTGTACTCCGCGGGGGACCGGACGTCGACCAGGGCGTGGTCCGACCGGCCGAGGATGTCGCGGACCCCGGGGAGGAACTGGCGGAGACCGGGGACCGGCTCGGCCGCGGTGTAGACGGTGGGTCGCCGGGCGGGGACGTCCTCGCTGACCGGCCGCTCCTCCTCGAACCACTTGCGCCGCCCGCCGTTGAGCAGCCGCACGTCGGCGTGGCCGTAGATCGTGAAGGTCCAGAAGGCGAAAGCGGCGAACCAGTTGCGCATGTCGCCGTAGAGCACCAGGGTGGTCTGGGGGGTCGCCCCGAGACGCCCCAGGAGGCCCGCGAACTGCTCCCGGGAGAGAATGTCGCGCCGGACGGTGTCGTTGATGTCGCGCTTCCAGTCGACCAGGGCGGCACCCGGGATGTGCCCCAACTCGTAGGCGGATGCGGGGTCCCAGTCCACCTCGAGGACCAGGACGGCGGGATCCTCCAGGTGACCGGCCAGCCACGCGGTGCTGACCAGGACCTCGGGGTGGGCGTATTCGGTCACCGCGGCTCTCCTCTTTCCACGTGGTCGGGCGGTCGTAACCCTTGAATCCCGACAATTCTACTCAACTTTCGAGGTGCGCCGCCCTCGCCACGGGGCCAGCGCGAGGGGAGTAGGATTGCGCGGCCCGCAGCGCTTGGGGAGAAGAGCGATGGAGACGACGGCAGCGGCGGCGAGCGAGCCGCTCGAAGAGTCCGAGGTCGACGGCACGGTCGAGCTGGTCACCGAGCGGCCGATCGTCCTCCCCCGCCAGGACGGGCCCCGGGCCCGGGTCGAGGACTTCCTCGGGCGCCGCCCGTGGCTGGTGCCGGCGGTCCTCCTCGGGGTGATCGCGCTCCTCCTCCTGCGCCCGGGGCCGCAGGTGGTGGTGGTGCGCCGCGGGGGACGGCGCGGCCAGTAGCCGCCGCGCGGAGCCCGGCACCCGCCGCGCCGAGGCTCAGCCCTCGATCCCGAGCGCCGCCAGCAGAGCGTCGTTCTGCTCGGGGGTGCCGATGGTGATGCGGAGCCGGTCGGCCTGAGCCCCGTCCGGGAAGTGCCGCACCAGGATCCGCTGGTCGCGGAGCTCGGCGGCGATGCCCGGGGCATCCCCGCCGGGCGGGCGGCCGAGGACGAAGTTGGCGTGCGACTCCCCCACCTCCCAGCCGGAGCCACGTAGCGCGCCGCGCACCCGCTCACGCTCCCCGATGACCATCTCGACGATGCGGCGGTGGTGGCCGGCGTCGGCGAGCGCCGCCGCGGCGCCAGCGAGTGCCAGCCGGTCGACCGGGTAGGACTCGAGGACGGCGGCGAGGTCGGCGATCAGGTCGGCATGGCCGAGCGCGTAGCCGACCCGGAGCCCCGCCAATGCGTAGCTCTTGGCGAAGGTGCGGACCACCAGCCAGCTCTCGTGATCGGGGAGGAGCGGGATGCACGACGCGGGCGCGAAGTCGCAGTACGCCTCGTCGATGACGACCACCGCCGCGGCCTCACCGCCCAGGCAGCGCTCCACGTCCGCGGGCGGAGCCCAGCTCCCGGTGGGGGAGTTGGGGTTGCAGAGGACGCGCATCACCCCCGGCTCGGCGGCCAGGGCCTGGGGGAGGCGACCCTCGCCGTCCAGGGCCACGCTCTCGACGCGGGCACCGCTCAACCGGGCGAGGACGGCGAGCAGGGAGTAGGTGGGCCCGGTGAGGACGACGGTGTCACCGGGGTCGACGAACGCCCGGAAGCAGCCTTCGAGGATCTGGTCCGCCCCGTTGCCGAGCACCACCTGATCCGGCTGCACGCCATGGTGGCGTGCCAGCGCGGAGCGCAGCGGCTCGCCTCGGGGGTCGGGATAGAGGCGGAGCGACCCCACCGCCCGCTCCACCGCCGCGGCCACGCGGGCCGACGGGGGCAGCGGGAACTCGTTGGTATTGAGCTTGATCCACCGCGCGGCGTCGGGCGGCTGCTCACCGGGCACATAGCCCAGGTCCGAGCCGAGGGAGGCGCGCCGGTGGCGGGACATGGAGGGGAGTATGCGAGAGGCGGACCGCGGCCGGCCTCTAGGCGGAGACGGCGGCCTCGACCTCCACCACCGCGCCCGGAGGGGCGAGGGGGAGGAGGTTGCCCTCGATCTCGGCACCGTCCACGATCAGCCGCCGCACCCGGCCGCAGGTCCCGGCCGGCTTGCGGACGGCGATGCGATAGGTGGCGCCGCGGAAGCGGCGGGTGGCGGTGAACCCCGTCCATCCCGCCGGCATCACCGGGTCGATGCGCAGGCCGTCGTGCTCCGGTCGGATGCCCAGGATCCACTGGGTGATGGCCACGTAGTTCCACGCCGCAGCGCCGGTGAGCCACGAGTTCTTGGCCTCCCCGTGGCTGGGGGCGTCGCGGCCGGCGATCATCTGAGCGTAGACGTACGGCTCGCAGCGGTGCACCTCGCTGATCGCCTCGCGAGCCGACGGGTTGGTTCGCCGGTAGCAGTCGAAGGCTCCGTCACCGTCGCCCGTCATGGCCTCGGCGATCATGATCCATGGGTTGGTGTGCGAGAAGATGCCGGCATTCTCCTTGTACCCCGGCGGGTACGAGGAGATCTCGCCGAGCTCGATGCGGTAGCCGCTGTAGGCGGGCTGCTGCAGCATCACCCCGTGCTCGGTGAGCAGGCGCTCGCGGACGCTGTCCAGAGCCTGCCGCGCTCGTCCGTCATCGAGGCCGATCCCGGCCATCACGCACATCCCCTGGGACTCGATGTAGATCTGGCCCTCCTCGCACTCCACAGACCCCACCGGGTTGCCGAAGAAGTCGTAGGCGCGCCGGAACCAGGCGCCGTCCCAACCGTGCTCGGCGACGGCGGCCGCCATCGCCGCCGCGCTGTCGCGCAGCCGGGTCGCCTCGTCGGAGAGGCCCAGCCGGTCGACGATCCCGGCCAGCTCCCCGGCCGCGAGCACGAACTGTCCGGCGATGAAGACGGACTCGGCGACTCCGTCACTCCGGTTCTCCGTGGTCTGGAAGGTCTCGCCCGGAGTGTCCGAGAAGCAGTTGAGGTTGAGACAGTCGTTCCAGTCGGCGCGCCCGATCAGGGGCAGACGGTGGGGGCCGAGCCGCTCCAGGGTGTAGGCGACGCTGCGGCGAAGATGCTCGAGGAGGGGGACCTCGGAGCCCTCGGCGTTGTCGTACGGGACCGCCTCGTTCAGGATCGAGTCGTCGCCGGTCTCACGCAGGTAGGCACCGACCCCGAGGACCAGCCAGAGCGGGTCGTCGTTGAATCCGGATCCGATGTCGTCGTTGCCCCGCTTGGTGAGCGGCTGGTACTGGTGGTAGGTGGCGCCGCTGGACAGCTGGGTGGAGGCGAGGTCGAGGATGCGCTGGCGGGCCCGCCCCGGGATCATCTGGACGAAGCCGAGCACATCCTGGTTGGAGTCCCGGAAGCCCATCCCACGCCCGATCCCGGACTCGTAGAAGGAGGTGGAACGGCTGAGGTTGAAGGTGACCATGCACTGATAGGCGTTCCAGACGTTGACCATCCGGTTGGTGTGCTCGTCAGGGGTGGTGACCTGGAGGTTGGAGAGCAGCTCATCCCAGCGCTCGCGCAGGCCGCGCAGCCCCTCCTCCACCGCGGCGGGGCGCAGCCAGCGATCGATCACCGGCCGCACCGCCCGCTTGTTGAGCACCTGGCTTCCCGGAGGGTCGAACTTCTCGTCCACCGGGTTCTCGGAGTATCCGAGGCAGAAGACGATCTCGCGCTCCTCGCGCGGCCCGAGCTCGACACGGATGTGATGGGAGCCGTGCGGAGCCCATCCATGGGCGATCGAGTTGCCCGCCCTCCCGCGCTCGACGGCGAGGGGGCGGTCGAAGCCCCGGTAGGGACCGAGGAACTCCTCGCGCGCGGTGTCGAACCCGGCCAGCGGCTCGGAGCAGGCGAAGTAGGCGAAGTGGTTGCGCCGCTCCCGGTACTCGGTCTTGTGGTAGATGACGCTTCCCTCGACCTCGACCTCGCCGGTGGAGAAGTTGCGCTGGAAGTTGGTCATGTCCTCCTGCGCGTCCCACAGGCAGAACTCGACCGACGAGAACACCGAGACCGGACGCCGCTCGGCGGTCAGGTTGGAGAGCCGGAGCCGCCACACCTCGAGGGTCTCGCCCAGGGGGACGCAGTAGAGCGTCTCGGCGCGGATGCCGTGTGCGGTGGAGGCGATGGTCGTGTAGGAGAGCCCGTGCCGGCACTCGTACTCGTCCAGCGCGGTCTGGGTGGGCTGCCAGGAGGGCGACCAGTACCGGCCGCTGGCGTCGTCGCGGAGGTAGAGGTATCGCCCCCCCAGGTCGAAGGGGGCGTTGTTGTACCGGTAGCGCGTCAGCCGGCGCAGCCGCGCGTCCCGGAAGAACGAGTAACCGCCCGCGGTGTTCGAGATGATCCCGAAGTACTCCTCCAGGCCCAGGTAGTTGATCCAGGGAAGAGGCGTGTCGGGACGGGAGACCACGTACTCGCGGCGGTCATCGTCGAAGCGTCCGAATCTCACTTCCAGCTCCTGTGGGCGCTAGCCCGTCGCCGCCGGGAGGTCACCCGTCTCGCCCTGCGCCCGCACGACGGCTCGGGACACGGGATGGGACGGCGGTGGTTGGTGCCCGGTCACCGAATCGAAGGCGTGCCGGAATTGACGTGAGACGGCAGCGCGGCTCGAGGGAGTCGCGACGCCGTCCCCTGCCGGGTCGGTGACCCGGCCGGCACGGTGCCGGCCGGGCCCCGGGCCCGCCCACCTCAGGAGGTGGGACCTATTCAGTTGCGAGCGCTGACCGGCGGGTCAGCGGGATCAGGTGATCCGTCAGGACACCGGAACCAGGTGCATCAGGATGTACGGGAGCTCCGGGTCGTCCGGGGACGGGTCCATGTACGGGTTGCTGGCGCTCGGCCACCCGGTGTAGTGCGCGGTGCTGTAGACGTTCCAGTCAGCGCCGTAGAGCACGGGAGCGTAGGGGACCTGAGCGGCCATGATCCCCTCGAGGGTCGCGATCGCCGTGGAGATGGTCGACTGACCGGCCGAGGTGGTCGGGTCGGCCCCCTCGTACTGGGTCAGGGCTGCCTGGGCAGCCGGGGAGTTGAACTGCGCGTAGTCACCGGTGCACGACACGGGAGTGCCGGTGCAGGTGGTCGCGTAGTCGAGCCAGTTGTCGAGCTGGACGAACGGGATGTTTCCGCCCGAGCCCCAGTGGAGCCCGGTCTGGAACTGCCCAGCGTTCATCGCGTTCTGCCACTGCGTGTAACCGCCGGACGCGTTGTCCGTGGTGACGTCCATGCCCTCAGCCTGGAGCTGGCTGGAGATCTCGGTTGCGTCCGCCCAGTAGTCCGAGAACGACTCGGGGTCCCAGATGGAGAACTTGATGATCTCGCTGCCCTTGGTCCAGCAGTTGGCCTGGACGGTCCCATCGCAGTTGGCCTCGGAGGAGGTGCCCCAGCCCGCCGGCGCGGTCCAGCCGTCCCCTTCGAGGACGCTCTGGACGGTCGGTCCGCTCCACCCGGAGGGAGCGGTGGACGGGGTGGCCGCCGAGTCGGCCGGCAGGTCGTTGGCGTAGGTCGTGTTCGGGTAGGTCTTCTGCTGCGCGGGGTTGAGGCCGCCCGAGGAGGTGGCCGCCGCCTCGTAGCCGGACTCTCCGATCGAGGAGAGGACGCCGCGGTCGATGCCCAGGCTCACCGCCTGGCGAACGGCTGCGTCGTCGATCCCGGTGGCTCCACCGTTGCCGGTGGCGAGGTTGAAGTCGAGGGTGACCGTGTTGCCCGAGGCAAACCAGACGTGGTTGGTGTTCGGGTTCAGGTCGATGTAGTTGGCCACCACGGACGGGATGTCGTTACCGGCCCAGTCCAGGGTGCCGTTGACGAGAGCCTCGGTCGCCGCGTTGTTGGTGGCCTCGTTGGGGACGATGACCTCCGACTCGGGAGGAGTGCCGCCCCAGTAGTGCGGGTTGGGCTTGAACTTGACGGCCTGGGTGCTGAAGCTGTCCAGCATGAACGGCCCCGTGCCCACCGGGTTCGCCACGGCGGTCTTGGAGGGGTCGGTCCCGATCGGGAAGGCGCTGGCAGGGGTGATGTAGGTGCTGCCCAGGATCGCCCAGAGGTTGGTGTACTGGGGCGTCGCGAAGGTCAGGGTGACGACCTGACCGCTGACCGACGGGGCAGCGCTCTGGGTCGGCACACCGCTGTAGTCGGCGTCCGGGTAGGTCTTGATCAGGTTGAAGGTGTTGGCCACGTCAGCCGGGGTCATCGAGGTGCCGTCGTTGAACTTGATGCCCGACTTGACGGTGATGGCCAGCTCCGAGCCACCGTTCTCGAAGGCGAACGAGCTCGCCAGCCAGGGGTGGTTCCCCGAGGTGGCGGGGTTGAGCGCGTCCATCTCGTAGAGCGGCTCGTAGACCAGCGTGGTCATGTTCATCCCGTGCGCCAGCGAGGTGCTGTTGTACGGGTCGAAGTCCTGGGTGAAGGTCACGCCGGTCGTGCCTTCCTCGTACAGCGCCGGCCCCGCCTTGGCGGACGAGCCCGAGGACGAGGGGCCAGAGCTGCTGCCGCAGGCCGCAGCCGCCACTGCCAGGGCGGCCCCTGCGGCAACTACTGCGATCTTTCCTAGATTCATCTGGTTACACGATCTCCATGAGGCCCGGCCGATCAGGCCGGGCTGCGGATGTGAAGCGCCGACGGGTCGGGCGCCACGGAGGCCGGCTGGGGCCGGTGCTCTCCCCTCCGGGAGGGCCCGGTCTGCCTCCGTTCGCCCCTCGGTGCCGGCGCGGCCCGAGCAGCAATCCCATGCTCCGTTCCTCCTCAGTCCTCCTCTAGGCGGTGCTTTCGAATGACGCGGCCGCGGTCCGCGCGTGGGTGTCGTCGGTGGTGTCCGCCGAGTCCGTGCCGCCCTCGGCGCGGCGCTGCCCCGGGTCGACGTGAAGCCAGCAGCTGGCGTCGTGGCCCGCCGAGAGCGTCACGCTGGGGGGGGCCTTGGCGCTGCAGATCGCCATGGCGTGCGGGCAGCGCGGATGGAACCGGCAGCCGCTGGGCGGGGCGATCAGGCTGGGCGGGGCGCCGCTGCCGGCCAGGCTGGGGGGCTCGGCCCGGTCCGGGTCGGGGGCGGCGGAGAGGAGCAGCTGCGTGTAGGGGTGGGCCGGCTGGTCGGTCAGCTGCGCGCTCGGGGCCGTCTCCACCACCTGACCCGCGTACATGACGCAGATGGTGTCGGCGAGGTAGCGCGCCGAGGCGATGTCGTGGGTCACGTAGAGGATGGCGAGGTGCTCCCGGTCGCGCAGGTCGGCGAGCAGGTTGAGCAGCCCCAGGCGGATCGAGACGTCGAGCATGGACACCGGCTCGTCGGCGAGCAGCACCCGGGGCTGGACGGCGAGGGCACGGGCGATGGCCACGCGCTGGCGCTGGCCGCCGGAGAGCTCGTGGGGGAACTTGGGGCTGAACTGATCGGGCGGCTCGAGGTGGACGCGGCGGAGGATGTCGGCGACGGCGTCGTCCGCGCTCTCGCCCCCCAGGCCGTGGATCTTGAGCGGCCGGACGAGGTGGTAGCGGACGCGGTGGACCGGGTTGAGCGATGCGAAGGGGTCCTGGAAGACCATCTGGACCTGGCGCGCGTAGCTCCGCGGCCTCCCCTTGGGCACCCGCTCCCCGTCGAGGAGAACCTCTCCGCCGTCGGGCTCGATGATCCGGGCCAGCAGCCTCGCGACGGTGGTCTTCCCCGAGCCGCTCTCGCCCACCAGCGAGGTCACCCGGCCCGGAGTGAGGGCGACCGAGACCCCGTCGACGGCGAAGAGCCGGGCCTGGCCGGAGAACATGCCCCGACCCCGCTTGACGGAGAAGTACTTGGTCAGGCTGCGGCCCTCGAGCACCGGACCGACCGTGGCGGCGGCCACGGGCGCCATCTCCGGGAGGGACAGGCTCATCGGAGCGCCCTCCGCGCCGGGGCCTGCCGGGGAGCTTCCGAGAACCCGCGACGACCTGGGTCGGGAAGGGCCAGCTCCGCCGGCACGCTGGTCTCGCCGTCGTGGAGCCAGCAGGCCGCCTCCCGTCCGGAGCCGTCGAGCCGGACGAGAAGGGGCGTCTCCTGGCGGCAGCGCTCCATGGCCCAGGGGCAGCGGGGATGGAAGGCGCAGCCGGTCGGGAGGGCGCGGAGGTCCGGAGGCGATCCCGGGATCCCCTCCATCGGGAGCCGCTCCCCGTGCATGGGCGGGAAGCAGTGGAGAAGGCCGTGGGTGTACGGAACCCGGGGCGACCGGAAGAGGGAGGCGGCCGGCGCCCTCTCCATCAACCGGCCGGCGTACATGACCACGATCTCGTCGGCCAGCTCGACCAGCAGCGAGAGGTCGTGGGTGATGAAGAGGGCGGCGAACCCGAGCCGGTCGCGCAGGCCCATCAGCTCCTCGAGGATCTCGCGTTGGGTCACCACGTCGAGCGCGGTGGTGGGCTCGTCCAGGATCATCACCTGGGGCTCGAGGGCCAGGGCCATGGCGATCATCGCCCGCTGGCGCATCCCGCCGGAGAGCTCGTGCGAGTAGCTGCGCAGCCGATCCCCCGCCATCCCCACCATCTCGAGGAGCTGGGCGCCCTTGTCCCACCTCTCCGCCGGGGAGAGCTCGGGTCGGTGGACCCGGAGCAGGTCGTCGAACTGGGTGCCGATGGTGATGACCGGGTTGAGCGCGTTGAGCGCGCTCTGGAAGACGACCGAGATCTCCGACCAGCGCACCCGGCGCAGATCCGAGTCGTCGGCCCTCAGCAGGTCGACGGGCTCGCCCCCGCGGGCCGCGCTCAGGGACCTCGAGTGGAAGAGCACCTCGCCGCCGGTGATGACGCCGGGGGCTCGGAGCAGGCGGATGGCCGCCATGGCCAGGGTGGACTTGCCGCTCCCGCTCTCCCCGGCCAGCCCCAGCACCTGACCCCGCCGCAGCACCACGTCGCAGTCCACCACGGCGTGGACGGCGTCGGACCCGAAACCGTAGTCGACGCTCAGGTCGTGGATCTCCAGCACGGGCTCGGCGGCGCTCAGCGAGGGCCCGGCGGGGGCCCGCGGGTTCGCGGCCGGACGGGGGGTCGGGCTCATCGCCGGCCACCCCCGGAGCCGTCCTCGGTACCCGCCAGCGCCGCCGCCCGCGGGATCGGGGCGCTGCGGTCGGACACCACCGGGGTGAACCCGAGCCTGGAGCGGAAGCTGATCCCCGCTCGGCGAGCGGCCTTGCGGCTCAGCCCCGAGGCGCGCAGGCGGGGATTGATGAACTCGTCGATGCCGAAGTTGAGCAGGGCGAGGGCGGTGCCCACCAGGGCGATGCAGATTCCCGGCGGCAGCCACCACCACCAGTAGCCGGTGTTGACGGCATTGTTGTCGAAAACCTGCTGGAGCATGATGCCCCAGTTCCACGGGCCTGGCGGCGAGGAGGTGGGGACGCCGGCCAGACCGAGGAAGGCCAGCGAGATGTAGGCGCCGATGGCGTAGAGGGTTGTGAAGAGGAAGGACGACGCGATGATCGGCAGCAGGTTGGGCATCACCTCGGCGAGGATGATCCGCAGCCGCCCCTCCCCCGACACTCGCGCGGCCTCCACGAAGTCGCGATTGCGCAGCGAGAGGGTCTGGGCCCGGAGCACGCGGGAGCCGTAGGCCCACCCGGTGAGGGCGACGATCAAGCCGATGACGATGACGCTGGTGTCGGCACCCGGGACGTAGCTGGCCAGGACGATGAGCAGCGGCAGCCCGGGGATGGCCAGGAAGACGTTGGAGAAGAGCGAGAGCCCCTCGTCGGCGCTGCCGCCCAGATAGCCGGCGCTGACGCCGATCAGCACCGAGAGCGCGGTGGCGGCCAGCCCGGCCAGGAAGGCGACCACCAGGGTGGGGCGGGTCGAGGCGAGCAGCTGGGACCAGACGTCGCCCCCCAGCAGGGTCGTCCCCAGCCAGTGGCTGGGCGAGGGGCCGAGCGGGACCTCCAGGGGAACGTTGGTCCCCACCAGGTGCGTCACCGGGTCGACCTGGCCGATGCACTGGTAGGGACCCTGCTGGCAGACGATGTGGATCCAGGAGAGCACCTGGGCATTGGGGTCGTAGGGGGCGATCATCGGGCCGACGATGGCGATGACCACGAAGACCAGCAGGATGCCGAGCCCGACGATGACCTTCGGCGAGCGCGGCAGGCGCAGCGCCCGGGAGCGGCGCTCCGTCGGTGGCGGCGCCTGGCCGGCGGCGATGGTGGCGAGCGTGGTGGCCCCGATGCTCATCGGCTCACGCCTCCTGCCGGGCGCGGGGGTCGATGAAGGCGTAGACCACGTCGGCGATGAGGTTGGCGGCGAGCACGACCAGGACGATCACCACGAAGACGCCCTGCACCAGGGGATAGTCGTGGTCGATCACCGCCTTGAAGAGGAGGTAGCCGACCCCCGGGTAGTTGAAGACCACCTCGACCAGCAGCTGCCCGGCCACCACCAGGCTGATGGCCAGTGAGAAGTTGGAGACGCTCGGCAGGATGGCGTTGCGCGCCGCGTACCACACCACCCGCCGGGAGGGCAGGCCCTTGGCCCGGGCCACCAGGACGAAGTCCTCGTCCATGGTGGTGAGCATCTGGTTGCGCATCCCCAGGATGAAGCCGGCGATGGAGGCGAGCACCACGGTGCCCGCGGGCAGGAGCGAGTGGTCGAGGATGCTCGAGATGTAGGGCCAGTTGAGTCCCGGGCTGGTGGTGATGTCGTACCCGTACTGGGGCGGGAACCACTTGAGGATGCTGGCGAAGAGCTCGATGATGACCATGGCCAGGAAGAAGTAGGGGATGGCCTGGAAGAAGGTGGCTCCCGGCACCGCCCAGTCGAGCCGCGAGCCGCGCCTCCAGCCCAGGATGACGCCGATCAGGGTGCCGAGCAGGAAGCTGAGGACGGTGGCGACGCCCAGCAGCCCGATGGTCCAGGGCAGGTACTCGCCGATGAGGGTCGTCACCGGCTGGCTGCTCTCGAAGTAGGAGACGCCGAGGTTGCCGTGGAAGAGGTTGCCCCAGTACTGGAAGTACTGGAGGATCAGGGGGGCCTTGGTGACCAGCCCGAACTGGTCCTCCACGGCCTTGACGCAGTTGGGGTCGCACTGACCTGCCGCCGAGGCCCTCGCCAGGGCGCCGGCGACCGGGTCGCCGGGGACCATCCGGGGGAGGAAGAAGCTGACCGTGATCGCGACCCACGCGGCGACCAGGTAGAAGCCGATGCGGCGGACGATGAGGCGCACGGTCAGCCGGCCCCCGCCATCCGGACTGTGCTGCGCGCCGATGACATCCGGACCTCGAGCCGGGTGGTGAGCAGCACCTTGCGGGGCGGCCGCTCGGGGGAGTGGATGGCGTCGAGGAGCAGGCGACCCATCTCTCTGCCCATCTCCTCGATGGGCTGACGGACGCTGGTCAGCGGTGGTTGGAGGGCGGCGGCCATCGGGTCGTCGTCGTAGCCGACCACGGCGACCTCGTCGGGAACGCGCCGGCCGGCCTCGGCCAGCGCCTGCAGGACGCCCACCGCCATGAGGTCGGAGGCGACGAAGACGGCGTCGAGCCGGGGGCGCTTGATGAGCAGGAATCGCATCGCCCGGGCCCCGCCGTCACTCGTGAAGTCGCCCACCTCGACGAGCGCCTCGTCGGCGGGCAGGCCGGCGGCCCTCAGCCCCTCCTCGTAGCCGCGGAGCCGGTCCTGGCCGGCGGGCACGTCCTTCCGCCCGGTCACCGTGGCGATCGTGCGCCGCCCGCCGGAGGCGAGGTGGGCGACCGCGTGCGCGGCGCCGGAGACGTTGTCGACGTCAACGTGGTTGTACCGGTCCGCCTCGGTCGGACGACCGCCGATCACGAAGGGGATCCCCCGCGCCGCGAGCCGGCCCGGCAGCGGGTGCGAGCTGGGCAGCGAGACGAGCAGGGCTCCGTCGACGTGGCCGGCGGCGATGTAGCGCTCGACCCGGTCGACGTCGGACGCGGACTGCGGGGCGAGCAGGACGAGCTGGATGTCTCGCGAGGTGAAGACGTCGCCGAGCCCGCGGGTCAGCCGGGGGAAGAAGGGGTCACCGAAGAGGAGGGTGGTCGGCTCGAAGACCACCATCGCCACGGCGCCGCTGCGCCCGGTCGCCAGAGCGCGCCCCGCCTGGTTGGGGATGTAGCCGAGCTTGCTCGCCGCCCGCTCGACGGCGCGGCGGGAGTCCGGGCTCACACGGGGGTCGGAGGTGAGCACGCGCGACGCGGTCGCGCGGGAGACACCGGCCGCCTGCGCCACCGCTTCGAGGGTCACCTTGGGGCTGAGGGCATCCTTCATGGGAGCGGTCCCACACTCTAGAGACGGCTCTCACGGGGTGTCAATCACCCCAACGGGTGATAGGCGACGGCACTCACCCCGCCGGGGGATGGCGCGCAGGACAGCCATGGTCGGGCCAATCTCTTGGAAGCGGTTCCGCCCTCTCGGCCGCGACCGCGGCCCCTCATGCTCCCGCCGTCAGTGGAGCGGGCGGGCGTTCGCGACAGGGACCGCGACGGCCGCCGCGGGCGCGGGGCGGTGCCGCAGGGCCGCTGCGCCACCCGGCTCCGGCGCCCTGGGGGGCGCGGTGCCGAGACGGCCGGTTCCTGCCGACCGGACGCCGGGAGCGGGGGGCACCCCCCCGGGCTGCGGGCGGTGCCCGTTGCCGGTCGGGTCCGCGGCCGAGACCTGCTTGAGATCGACTGCCATGGTCGCCTGGCTTCCCGACGCGAGTGCCAGCTCCTGGGCGGTGGTCGAGACCTGCTGGCTCGCTATCCGCACCTGCTCCATGGCCTCCACCACCTGCTCGGTGGCGGCCTGCTGCTGCTGGGTGGCCATCTGGATGCCCGAGCTCGCCTCCGCGACGCGCTCCATGAGGCCGAGCCCGTCCTGCAGCTGCTCGGCTCCCTTGTCCATGGCCAGCACCGTCGCGCTGGCCTCGACCTGGACGTTCTTGGTGATCTCCGCGATGTCCGCCGCCAGGCTCTTGGAGCGATCTGCGAGCCGCCGCACCTCGTCGGCGACCACCGCGAAGCCGCGGCCGGCCTCCCCCGCCCGGGCGGCCTCGATGGCCGCGTTGAAGGCGAGCAGGTTGGTCTGATCGGCGAGGTCGTTGATCATGGAGAGGATCCGGGTGATGTCACGGACGCGCTCGGTGAGGCTCATCGTCCGCTGGGTGGAGGCGAGGATGTCCTCGCGAGCCCGCTCCAGCTTGTCGCGGGTCTCCCCCGCCTGCGCGGCGACACCGTCGACGGTGTCGGCGATCTGCCGGGAGGTGCGCGCCAGCTCCTCCATGCTCGCCGACGTCTCCGTGGCGCTCGAGCTCTGCCGGGCCGTGGTGGCGGCGAGCTGATTGGAGGCCGCGGCGAGCCGGACGGCGGAGTCGGAGAGGTCGGTGCTGGTGCTCTGGACCCGGCCGATCATCTGCTCGAGGCGCCCGACCATGAGGTTGAAGGCCGCTCCGAGAGTGGCGACCTCCTCGGCGCCGGAGGGTGAGACGCGGGCGGTGAGGTCGCCCCCGGAGACCCGGCGAGCGGCCCGGGAGAGGGCCTGGATCGGCCGCACCTCGAGCTTGGCGACGAAGAAGGAGAAGAGCGCCGCCAGGACCAGCCCGACCCCGAGGACGACGAATCCCGAATTGCGCAGCGCGTCGACCCCGCTCAGAGCCTGGCTGGCGGGCTCGCTGACCAGGATCGCCCACTGGACGTCGGCGGCCTCCGCGTACCCGGTGATGGTGTCGCTCCCGCCGACGGTGATCTCGGCCGAGCCGGAATGGCCGCCGAGCGCCCGGGTGACGGCGACGTTGCGAACGCTGGTGCGCACGGCGCCGCGGGCCAGCATCTGCACCGAGGTGAGCTTGGCGGGGGTCCCCATCGAGGTCGTGTAGAGCAGCGTCCCAGACCTGTCGACGGCGGTGACCGAGGTCGAGGCGCCCCCGGACCCGGTGACGCCGGAGAGCAGGCTGGCGAGCTGGTTGGCCCCGCCGCCGGGCCCCGTCCAGGGCTCCAGGCCGATGGCACCGACGAGGACGCCCTGGAACTGGAGGTTGCTGGTGATGGCCGGGACCGCGATCAGCCATTCGAGGTCGTTGCCGGCGGTGTTGAGGCTGAGGTCGCCGACGTAGGGCTGATCCCCCTCGGCGATCGGGGTCACCCACGACTGCCCGACCAGGGATATCGCGCCACCGCTCCCGGTGGCGGCGACGGCGTCCCCCTGCTGATTGACCAGCTCCAGCTCGGCGAAGGGGTCGTTGGTGATGGAGTGGCTCATCAGGGAGATGGCGGACTGGGCCGAGGTGCTGCCGGAGGCCGCGATGATGTTGGCGAGCTGGGTCAGCTCGCGCTCGCGATCCTCGACCCAGGAGTCGACCTTGCTGGAGACCTCCTGGGCCACGTCCTGGACCCCGTTTGACGTGGACGTGGTCAGGCTGCCCTCGGCGATGTTGGCGAGCACCAGCACCATCGAGCCCATCACCACCACGCAGATCGCGAGGACGCCGGCGAGGTAGCGGACGAAGTAGCGACCGCGGAGGCGGTCGAAGCCAACGTTCGCCCTCTTCAGGATGTCCACGTCGCCGTATCCGCACCCCGGCTGAGATCGGGCCCAGCTCTCAGCGGCCGGGCCATGACGGCCGCATCATCTCTCGGCCCCTGTGACAGCGCCGATGCACGATGCCGAAGATGGGTGACGGGGATCGACGAAGGTTGCCGGTTCGTGACGAGCCGGTGGCCCGGGGCACCCGCTCCGCGGTGCCTGCGTCGACACCGTCGACGTGGCGTCCCCACCGGTGGGAGGGCTTCGCGACGAGGGCTGGTCTGCCGCTCAGCCCTCCCCGGCTGGGAATCAGGCACCAGAGGTCGTGGGAAGTGCCCGTCTCCAAGGAGCCGCGCCGGTGAGAGCGTTTCCACACTCTAGGGGCGCCGGCCGCCACTGTCAACCGGTGAACACCGGGGCGGGGTCCGCCGCCGTGGTGGGAGCGGCTCTTCGCCCGCGGGGGCGGAGCGCGATCAGGCGAGCGCGGGGGTGCCGGAGAACCCGCTGAACGCGTCGAGGAGGAGCGTCTCCAACAGGAGCATCGGCTGGGCGTAGGCGGCGACCTCGGCGCTGGCGCGCAGCAGCCGGTCGAGGATCCGGCCGGCCCTTCCGGGAGCGAGCGCCCGAGCCCACGCCTCGGACTCGCGGCTCCGGCTGCGCAGCCGCGCCAGCTCCGGCGCGCCGGCGGCCCTCACCGCCACGTCGCGGACGAACGAGGCCCAGATGGCGAGGTCGAGGAGGAGGCGCTCCCGGCCCTCTCCCCCGCCGCCGGGGGCGAGCTCCGCGGCCGCCGCGAGGGCGGCCGGCGCCCCACCGCCGGCGATGGCGAGGAAGCGGTCGAGCACCGCCAGCTCGCCCTGGAGCGCCGCCGGGTCGCCGGCGAGCCGGAGGGCGCGCCCGGGACGCCCCGCCCCCAGCTCCGCGGCCAGCTCCGCGGTGGGGGCGTCCACGCCGTGTCGGTCGCGAAGCCAGCTCTCGACGGCAGCGGTGTCGACCGGGCCGAGATGGAGCTGGGCGCAGCGGGAGACGATGGTGGCCGGGAGCCGCTCCGGGCTGTGGGCGGTCAGCAGGAGATGGGTGCCGGCGGGAGGCTCCTCCACGGTCTTGAGGAGGGAGTTGGCGGCCTCCTCGGTGAGCCGGTCGGCCCGGGCGAGGATCGCCACGCGGTCCCCGCCCGCGAACGGGCGCAGGCTCAGGAAGTCCTGAAGGCTACCGGGGTCGCCCCCGGCCCGCATCCGCCGGATCGAGATCCGCTCCTCCGGCGAGTCCTCGAGCCAGAGATCGGGATGGCTGACCACCTCCCCGGGCCAGGATCCGGGCGGCAGCAGCTCCCCGGCGAGACTCACCACCAGGGTGGTCTTCCCCACCTGGTCGGGCCCGGTGACCAGAAGTGCGTGGCCCAGCTCGCCGGCCTCGAGGGCACGGCGCAGCCCGGCGACGGCGGCCGGATTGCCGAGGAAGTCGGCGAGCACCACCGGAAGAGTCTAGCCGCCGGTCCACGCCGCGGTCGGGCGGCTCCCCGGCTCGGGGCGCGCCACAATGCTGCGATGCGCTCGGGATCGACGGGTCGGCGTGCCGCCGCGTTGCTCCTGCCCGTCCCCGGGCGGGGCCGCCCCGGCCGGCCGGTGCCCTGGGACTGGACCGACGTCGCCCTCTTCTTTGCCCTCTTCCTCACCGGGCTGGTGGTCGTCGACGGGATCCTCGAGGCCCCGCCGCTCGTGAGCTTCGGCAGCGCCCTGCTGGGGGGGGCCAGCGCGCAGGAGAAGACGGCGGCCGGAAGCCTCTTCCTGGAGACGGTCTTCTACCTCCTGGGGATCGTGGTCATCCTCGGCCTGGTGCTGATCCGCCGCCGGGCGCGGGTCGGCGATCTGGGCTGGCGGATGCCCCGGCTGGGGTGGATCGCGCTCGCCGTCCCGGCTGCGGCCGCCGCCTACCTGCTGATCACAGGGATCGGCGACCTCACCCAGATGCTCTTCCCCGCCGCCCAGAACGGCCAGGTCCCCGAGGTGCAGGGTGAGTACGGCCACTTCGTGGGCCTGGCCATACCGGCGGTCTCGGTGGTGGCCCCGATCGTCGAGGAGACGTTCTTCCGAGGCTTCGTCTACGGGTGGATGCGCCGCCACCTCAACGTGCCGGCGGCGGCGATCCTCTCCGGCTGCTTCTTTGCCCTGGTCCACTTCCAGCCGGTGATCTTCGTACCCCTGGCCGTGCTGGGAGCCGGGCTGGCCCTCCTCTATGAATACTCGGGGTCACTGCTCCCGGGGATGATCGTGCACGGTCTCTTCAACCTCGTCGAGATCCTCCAGATCCTCTGACCGGGTCGGCGGGTCGCCACCCGCATCTCGGCCCGCCAGACCGTCAGCTTTGCGCCCCGCACCCGATCCGGGTCCGGCGGAGTCAGTCCGCCGTGTCGGGGGCGACCGCGGCGGCCACCGCGTCGCGGACCCCGTGGTGGACGTGGTTGCTCCCCACCAGGTCCACGACGCCGTACCTCTGGAGCAGGTCGTGGATGTCCTCGATGTGGGCGAGGTGGACGCTCACCGAGCGGGTCCGGAGGTCGCGAAGCAGGGTGAGCAGCACCTGGCCGGCGCTGTAGTCGATGTCGGCGACCGGCGAGAGGTCGAGGACCACCCAGCTCACCGGGTCCGGCGCGGCCGCCACCAGCGCCAGCAGGCGCTGCCGGAAGCGGTCGGCGTTGGCGAAGAAGAGGGTCCCGTCGAAGCGGTACGCGATGCCCCCGGGAAGGGTCTCGACGCCGGGCCGCGCGGGCATGGGGATGAGGCCGCCCTCCGCCTCCACCATCACCATCACCGTGTCCCGGGGACGGTAGGCGTGGCGGACGAAGTCGAGGACGGAGAGCGCCACCGCGAGCGCGATCCCCTGCTCGACGCCGATCAGCACCACCACCAGGGCGGTGATGGCGGCGACCGCCAGCTCGTCGCGGCGCAGCCGCCAGAGCTCGCGCAGATGGCCCACGTCGACGAGGTGGATGCCGATGACGAAGACCACCGCGGCCAGGGTCGCATCGGGGAGGAAGTGGAGCAGCGCCGTGGCCGCCACCAGCACCACCAGGGCCACGGCCGCCATCACCAGCTGGGCGAGCTGGGTGCGCGCCCCCGCCTGGTCGGCCACCGCCGTCTTGGTCGGGCTGCCGTTGACGCAGAAGGTGCCGGTGAGACCGGCGGCGACGTTGGCGACGGCGAGCCCCACCAGGTCTCGGTCCTCGGCGAGCGGCTCCTCATGCTTCTGAGCGAAGCTGCGCGCGGTGGCGGCACTCTGGGCGAGGACCACCACGAAGATCGAGGCCGCGACCCCGGCCAGCCCGGGAACCTGGCCCCAGGTCACCTGGGGCAGGGCAAAGGGAGGGAGCCCCGCCGGCACCGACCCCACGATGGCGACCCCGTGGTGATCGAGCCGGAGGACGGCGGCCACCATGATCGAGGCGGCCACCACCAGGAGGGTTCCCGGGATCCGCTTGGACACGGCGTCGAGGAGCAGGATCACCGCCACCGCCACCACCGCCAGCAGGGCGGCGGGGATGACGACGTCGCCGAGCGAGCCGAGCACCGTGGCCACCTGGTGGACGACGCTGCCGCTGGCGTGGATGCCGAGCATCGCCGGGAGCTGGGTCAGCGCCACCTGCACCCCGACACCGCTCAGGAAGCCGACCAGGGCCGTCCGGGAGAGGAAGTCGGCGAGGAAGCCGAGGCGGAGCAGGCGGGCGACCAGCAGATAGCCGGCGGCGAGCAGGGCGATCACCCCGGCGAGACCGACGTACTCGGGGCTCGCCGGCCGGGCGATGCCGATCAGGGCGGCGAACATGATGGCAGCGGTCGCCGAGTCGGCGCCGACGACGAGGTGCCGCGACGAGCCGATCAGGGCAAAGACGATGACCGGCAGGGCGAGGGTGTAGATCCCGGTGATCACCGGCATCCCGGCGATCTTGGTGTAGCCCATCGACTCCGGGATGGCCACGGCAGCGAGGGTCACCCCCGCTACCACATCGGCGGCGATCGTCGCCCGGCTGCTGCCGGCCAGGCCCTGGATCAGCGAGAGCGGGCGGGTCCGATGGGGCGGGGCGGTGTGGGTGTCGGTCACGCCCGTGGCAGTCTAACGCCGCTCCGCGCGCGCCGCGGCGGCGCCTCCGGCCGGGAGGGCACCCCGCAGCTGCCGCCGGTGCTCAGGAGTCGGTGGGGGCGACCCGGCGCGCCTCTTGCCAGACCATCCTGATCCGCTGCAGGGCCGTGAGGTTGGTGAGCACGGCGAGCACCCACAGCGCCGGGACGAGGAGCAGCGGCACCACCAGCCCGGCAACCGTGATCACCACCCTCTCCGGACGGGCGAGCAGACCTCCGTCGCACTTGAAACCGAGCGACTGGGCACGGGCGCGAACGTAGGAGACGAGCAGCGAGCCGCCGAGCGCCACCACCACCAGCATCGCCGGGAGCTCCCCGCCGCTTCGGGAGACGAAGTGATAGACGAGGGCGATGTAGGTGACCAGCTCGGCGTAGCGGTCGGTGGTGGAGTCGAGGAAGGCCCCGTAGGGGTGGACCCGGTTGGTCGCCCGGGCGACGGCGCCGTCGAGGATGTCGAACAGCCCCGCGAAGAGCAGCACCAGACCGCCTGCGATCAGCCAGCCGAAGCCGATCAGGACGGCGGCACCGGCGGTCACGGTGAGACCGGTCAGGGTCAGGGCGTTGGGGGTCACGCCGCGGAGGTGGATGGCGGTCACCGCCCGGCGGGCCGCCCGCCGCACCCAGTCCTGGAATCGCTGCGTGAACATCTCGGCTCAGGGCGATCCCAGAGGGAGGCCGGCGTGGGCGCGCTCGCGCGCCGTCTGGTAGACGTCGAGGATGCCGTCGACGACCACCCGCCAGTCGTAGCGCCTCGCCTTCTCCATGCCCTGCCGGGCCATGCTCCGGCGGAGCCCGGGATCGGCGATCAGCGTGTCGAGGGCACGGGTGAAGCCCTCCGGCTTCCCCGGCGGCACCAGCAGCCCGTCGCCGCCGGGCTCGACCACCTGGCTGAAGCCGGGTATCGCCGAGGCGACCACCGGGACCCCGCTCGCCATCGCCTCGAGGAGCACGATGCCGAAGCTCTCGCGCCCGGTCGCCGGTGAGCAGAAGACGTCCGCGCTCGCGTAGACGCGGGGCAGGACGTCGATCGACACGTGGCCGAGGAAGGTGACGTCCGGCACACCGGTCGCCTCGCACTGCCGCTCGTAGGCCCAGCGCATCGGGCCGTCGCCGACGACCACCAGCCGGCAGCCGGCGCGCTGGCGGCGGAGCTGCGCGTAAGCGGCGAGGAGGATGGGGAGGCCCTTGCGCTGCTCCATCCTGCCGACGAAGAGGATGGTCGCGCCGTCGCCGCGCAGCTCGGGCAGCGGAGGCAGGTCGGGCCGGAAGCGCGCGCCGTCGATGCCGTTGGGGACGATGGTGTAGTCGCCCTCGAAGTAGTGGCTGATGAACTCGCGTGCCGGCTCGCTGACGCAGATCAGCCCGTGGAGGCGATGGAAGTAGCGGGTCAGGAAGGGGCGGCCGTAGTAGTAGCCGAGGTTGCGGCGGGCCATGGCGTGGAAGGTCCCCACGTTGGCGCCGCGGTGGAAGCGCAGGGTGGTGATGGGCAGCCCGGGAACCAGCGGCTCGTGATAGTGGACGACGTCGAAGTCGGCGCGGTTGAGCAGGGAGCGAACCCGGCGGACCAGATGGAAGGAGAGGGCGATCCGGGCGACGGAGCCGTTGCCGCGCACGGGGACGCTGCCACCGATGCGGACGAAGCCGGGGATGTCGCGCGTGTCCGCCACCCGGTTCGAGGGAGCCAGGATGGTCACCTCGTGATCGCGGCGGCGCAGCTCCTCGGCGAGATGGCGGACGTGCTCGGTGACCCCCCCGGGATGGGCGAAGTCATAGGGGGAGACCAGGCAGACCCTCATCTCCCCGCCGCCTCCCTGCCCTGGGGGATGGAGCCGCCGGCGGCGCGGCCGTCCCGAGCCGGCCCGTCGGTCATCGGCCCTCGTCCCAGATGGGGTCGAGGACGTGCCACTGCTCGGGGTGCTCCCGGATCTCGGCCTCGAAGATGGCGAGGATCTCCAGCACCACGCGGCGCAGCTCCTCGTGCCGGGGAGCGGCGCGGTCGTAGGCGATCTCCGGGTAGATGCGCACCCCGACGCCGCCGGGGATCCGGGGAAGGATGACGGGCATGATCACCGACCCCGCCCGCATGGCCACGTCGACGACGCCGACCGGGATCGGCGCCTCGGCTCCGAAGAAGGGGTAGCGCTCGCCGTTGCCGACCAGGTCGCGGTCCATGGCGAGGGCGATGGCCCCCCCGCTCTTGAGGATGCGCAGCACGTCGCGCATCGCGGCGGCGCCGAGTCGCCGCGCGGTCACCTCGTCCGCCCCCTTGATGGCGGCGATGTCGATGGGGATGATGCGCACGCCCTGGGCCCGCCGCGAGCCGACCACCCGCTCGAAGAGCTGCGGCGGGCGCAGGTACTCGGCGAGCAGGGCCATGGGGAAGCCGAGGCTGTTGCCGGCGGCGAGCCCCTTCTCCCAGGAACCGAGGTGGAGGGAGATCACGGCGACGCCCCGCCCGCTGGCGGCCGCCTCCTGGTAGCGATCGAGATTCTCGACCATCATCCCGCGGCTGATGGCGTCGCCCTCGAAACGCATCGCCATCACGTCGACCCAGGCCCTGGCCACGTCGCGCAGGTTGCGGCGCACGACCTGCTCGAGCTCCCGGGGCGGGAGGTCGGGGAGCACGTGGGCGAGGTTGGAGCGGAGACCGCGGATCGCCCCGGGGCGCGCCCGGCGGAGCACCTCGACGCAGGCCACCGCCAGACGGTAGGCGGCGCGGCGGGGGAGGATCCGGACCAGGCTCTCGGCGACCCGGTAGGCGTAGTAGGGAAGCAGCGATCCGTCGTCCTTGCGGACGGCGGCGACGGCCCCGGCGGGGACCTCGCCGCCGGGGCCGCGCTCGATCTGACGGCCGACGCTGGTCATCGCCACCCCGTGGAGGCTCCTGCTACGGGGTGCAGGCTATCAGGAGACGCGGGGGTCGGCCACGGGCTGGGTGGCCAGGGCCTTCGGGGCGGCCGGCTTGGCGTGCCCGTTGCCCCCGGCCGGAGCCGTGCCGGCGATGAACGCCTCGGTGAGCTCCCGGGCCCGGTTGTCGGAGAACTGGCGGGGCGGCGACTTCATGAAGTAGGAGGAGGGGCCCTCCAGGGTCCCGGAGAGGCCGCGGTCGAGGCCCAGCTTGCAGCAGCGCACCGCGTCGATGACGATCCCGGCGCTGTTCGGCGAGTCGACCACCTCCAGCTTCAGCTCCACGTTGAGCGGGATGTCGCCGAAGGAACGGCCCTCCATGCGGATGTAGCACCACTTGCGGTCGTCCAGCCAGCGCACGTAGTCCGACGGGCCGATGTGGATGTTGCGGTCGTCCAGCTTCTGGTCGAGCTGGGAGCGAACGCTGTTGGTCTTGCTGATCTTCTTGCTGATCAGCCGCTCGCGCTCCAGCATGTTGAGGAAGTCGGTGTTGCCGCCGAAGTTGAGCTGATAGGTGTTCTCGATGCGCACCCCACGGTCCTGGAAGAGGCGGGTGAGCACCCGGTGCACGATGGTGGCACCGACCTGGGACTTGATGTCATCACCGATCACCGGGACGCCGGCCTTGCGAAAGCGCTCCTGCCAGTAGTCCTCGCGGGCGATGAAGACGGGCATGCAGTTGACCATGGCGCAGCCGGCGGCGAGGATCTGCTCCGTGTACCACTTGGTGGCCTCCTCGCTGCCCACTGGCAGGTAGTTGACCACCACGTCGGTGCCGGTGTCCTTGAGCACGCTCACGATGTCGGCGGTGGAGCCGGGGGCCTTGGTGATCACCTCTTTCAGGTACTTGCCGAGGCCGTCGTGGGTCATCCCGCGGACCACCTTCACGCCCTTGGTCGGGACGTCGGAGAACTTCACGGTGCAGTTCTGCCCGCTGAAGATGGCCTCGGAGAGATCCTTGCCCACCTTCTCGACGTCAATGTCGATCGCCGCCGAGAACTCGATGTCGGAGATGTGGTAGCCACCCAGGTCGACGTGCATCAGCCCGGGGACCTGCTCTCCCGGCTCTGCGTTCTTGTAGTACTCCACACCCTGCACCAGGGAGGACGCACAGTTGCCGACGCCGATGATGGCCACGCGGACCTTGTTGCTCATTTGACTCCCTCGGTGACTGGCGCGCTCGGCGCCTCGGTAGTATGGCGGAGCTCGGCGGCGCTTCCGCGCTCGGCGGACGCCCCGAGGATCTGGACGAAGCTCTTCAGGTTGCGATCGATGGCCTCGCGGTCGAGGCGGCAGAGCACCTCCCTCCCCTCGCGGCGGGTGGTGATGACCTGGGCATGGCGCAGGGTCCGCAGGTGCCAGCTGATCCGCGGCTGGCTGGCCTTGCAGAGCGCGGCCAGCTCGGAGACCCGGAGCTCCCCGCGCCGGGCGAGCAGGTCGACGATGGCCAGCCGGGTCGGGTTGGCCAGCCCCTCGAAGTGGACCGAGAGATCGAAGGCGCCCGCCGCGATGGCGCCCGGGACCGCCCGGCGGGGGGGATGCGGACGCATAACCGAATCTTTCATAAAGATACCTTGAATAAAGGATACGTTATGAATCCCCCGGATGCAAGCGCCGCCGCCGAATACGTGCTGATTCGCTCAG
This sequence comes from uncultured Chloroflexia bacterium, assembly GCA_963803165.1. Taxonomy (GTDB): domain Bacteria; phylum Chloroflexota; class Dormibacteria; order Aeolococcales; family Aeolococcaceae; genus Changshengia. The sequence continues at coordinate 443,934 of CAWDLK010000004.1, forward strand.
CTATGTGAGGATGGGCGGGTGCCTCGCCCTCCCCTCCCCGACCCGCCAGGGAGCCGGCCGTGACCGGCACCCCCATCCGGGTCACCGCCCTGGAGACCCCCGGGCTGGGGAACCGCTGCCACGTCGCGAGTGATGGCAGCGTCGCCGTGGTGGTGGACCCCCCGCGCGATGTCGACCGGTGCCTCGCCCTCTGCGGGCGCCTGGGCGCGCGCATCAGCTGGGTCCTCGACACCCACGTGCACAACGACTACGTGAGCGGGGGCCTCGAGCTGGCCCGGATGACGGGAGCCAGCTACGGTCTCGCCGCCGCCGAGAAGGTCGCCTTCGCCGGGCTGCGGACGGGCCTGGGCGAGGGCGACGTCGTCGAGACCGGGGCGATGCGACTGCGGGCGGTGCACACGCCGGGGCACACGGAGCATCACCTCGCCTTCGTGCTGAGCGAGGCGGCGACGGGCCGCCCACTCGCCCTCTTCAGCGGGGGCTCGTGGCTGCACGGGACCGCGGGACGGACCGACCTGCTCGGGGACGCCCTCACCGAGGGGCTCTCCCGGGCCCAGTGGGCGTCCATCCGGCGGCTGGCGGCGGAGCTCCCCGACACCGTCGAGCTGAGACCGACCCACGGGTTCGGCAGCTTCTGCGCCGCCGGCGACACCCCGGGCGGTGAGCCCGGCACCCTGGGCGAGGAGCGCGCGGCCCAGGCTGCGCTGCGCCTCGACGAGGGGGCCTTCGTGCGCGAGCTCGTCGCCGGCTTCGTCGCCCACCCCCGCTACTACGCCCACATGGGGCCGCTCAACCGGCGAGGGCCGGAGCCGATCGACCTGCGACCCGCCCCGGACGCCGGGCCGCGGGAGCTGGCCCGCCGGCTGGCCTCCGGCGAATGGGTGGTCGACCTGCGCCCCCGCGCCGCGTTCGCCGCCGCCCACGCCGGGGGATGGATCAACCTCGAGGCGGGCGGCGAGTTCGCGACCTACCTCGGCTGGCTCCTTCCCTGGGGCACGCCGGTGACGCTCGCGGCCGAGGATGCCGTCACCGTGGCCGACGCCCAGCGGGCCATGGCCCGGATCGGCGTCGACCGCCCGGCCGCGCAGGTGGCCCGGCCGTTCGAGGAGTGGACGGGGGAGGCGAGCCGGCGCAGCTACCCCCGGGCTCGCTTCGCCGACCTGGCGGCGGCGGGGAAGGGGCGGGCCGGCGCTCGGGTCATCGACGTCCGCCGGGACGACGAGTGGCGTGCGGGGCACGTCGCCGGGGCCCGCCACGTGCCCCTCGCCGACCTGAGCGAGCGCCTCGACGAGGTCAGGGAGCTGGGCGGTCACGGGCCCCTCTGGGTCCACTGCGAGGCCGGCTTCCGGGCCTCGATCGCGGCCTCGCTGCTCGACGCCCAGGGGGTCCCGGTGGTGCTCGTCGACGACAGCCTGACGGAGGCCGCCTCGGCCGGCCTCGAGCTCCGGAGGGGCAGCCCGCAGCGGTGAGGAGGGAGCCGGCCGGGGCCGGGGCCCGGGCCCCGGGCGTCGGCTTGAGTATCCTTGCCGATCGATCCCAGGGTAGCCAAGCTGGTCAAGGCAACGGTCTGTAAAACCGTGTATCGCTGGTTCGAGTCCAGCCCCTGGGACCACCGCCCCGGTGCTACGGTCTCGTACCCGGGAGCCGCCGCGGCACCCCGCATCCGCCATGACCACCCCGCCCTCCCCCGCCGCCCCCGACATCGCCCGCCGGGCGGCGCTGATCGAGCGCAACCTCGCCGAGCTGCTCACCCGGGAGGAGCTCCTCGAGCTGCTCGCCTCCGGGGAGCGGCTGCGGCACTACATCGGCTACGAGATCTCCGGCCGGGTGCACCTCGGCGGCGGTCTGGTGGCGATGGCCAAGGTCCGCGACTTCCAGGGGGCGGGGGTCGACTGCAGCATCCTGCTCGCCGACTGGCACACCTGGATCAACGACAAGCTGGGTGGCGACCGCGATCGCATCCGCCGGCTCGCCCTCACCTACTACGGGGAGGCGATGCGCGCCTCCCTCCTCTGCGTCGGCGGCGACGCGGCGGCGCTCCGGCTGGTGCTGGCCTCGGACGTCTACGCCGACCCTGCCCGCGACTACTGGGCCACCGTCATCGAGGTCGCCAAGCACACCTCGGTGGCCCGCATGCAGCGGAGCGTCACCATCCTGGGCCGCCGGGAGGGGGAGCAGCACGACTTCGCCAAGCTCATCTATCCGGCGATGCAGGCGGCCGACATCTTCGCCCTCGGGGTGCACATCGCCCAGGCCGGCATGGACCAGCGCAAGGCCCACGTGGTCGCCCGGGACGTGGCCACCAAGATGAGGATCAATCCCCTCCGCGATGCCGCCGGCAGGACGGTCAAGCCGCTGGCGGCGCACTTCCCGCTGCTCACCGGGCTGCTCAAGCCGGACCGCTGGCCGGTGCCCCCCGAGGATCGCGCCGAGGCGCTGGCGGCGATGAAGATGAGCAAGTCGAAGCCGCGCTCCGCGGTCTTCATCCACGACTTCCCCGACCAGATCAGAGCCAAGCTGCGCGGCGCCTTCTGCCCGCCCGAAGAGGTCGAGCTCAACCCGGTGCTGGACTGGATCGAGCAACTCTGCTTCGGCCTGGGAGACGCGGAGCTGCGGGTCGACCGCACGCCGGAGAATGGCGGCCCGGTCGTCTTCTACTCGGTCGCGGAGGTGCGGGAAGCCTACGCGTCCGGCTCGCTCCACCCCATGGACGCCAAGGCCGCCCTCGCCGACCGCCTGATCGACCGGCTCGAGCCCGCCCGCCGGCACTTCGGCGATCCGGGCCGCGCCGCCGCCCTGGCCGAGATGGAGTCGCTGACCGCCTGACCCGGGTCAGGGCGCGGCGGGGGCCGGGCGCAGCGCGGCGGCCAGCGCGGTGAGCTGCTCGCGGGTTCCCATCGCCACCACGATGTCGTCCGGGCTGAGCTCCTCGTCGTCGCCGGGGCCCACGCGCAGGGCGCCGTCCCCGGAGCGCAGGGCGAGCAGCACCGCGCCCGACCGGCGCAGCTCCAGGGCGGTGAGGGGGTGGACCGCACCTCCGCCGACCACCAGCTCCTCCACCCGCATCGACGTGTCCGCGCCCCCGACCAGCAGGTCGAAGGTGTCCACCACCGCGGGCTGCATCGCCAGCTCCGCCATCCGCCGGCCGCTCAGCGTGTACGGGCTGACCACCCGGTCGGCCCCGGCGCGGCGCAGCTTCTCGGCCGAGTTCGGGCAGCGACGACCGGGCCACGATGTAGAGGTCGGGCCGGAGCGAGCGCGCGGTGAGCACGATGTAGACGTTGCGCTCGTCGGAGTCGACGGCGCTGATGAGGGCGCGGGCGCGACGGATGCCGGCCCGCTCCAGGATCTCGTCGCTGGAGGCGTCGCCGAGCACGTGCAGGACCCGGTCCTCCGCGACCCGGGCGAGCCCGTCGGGGTTCGACTCCACCACCACGAAGCCCTGCCCGGACTGGGTCAGCTCGATCACCGCCTGGCGTCCGGTGCGCCCGTAGCCGCAGACGATGACGTGGTCCCGCGTCTCATCCAGCCGGTGCTGCACCCGTCGAGCCCTCCGGTGGTGCTGCCACTCCCCGCTCGACAATAGCTCGACCAGCACGCTGAAGGTGTAGAGGAAGCCGATCACCCCCAGGGCGATCACCGAGATGGTGAAGCCCTCTCCGGCCGCGTCCAGCCGGTGCACCTCCTCGAAGCCAACTGTGCTCACCGTGATCACCGTCATGAAGAGCGCGTCGAGGAAGCTGTAGCCCGCGATCAGCATGTAGCCGGCGGTGCCGTAGGCGAGCAGCACCAGCAGCCCGACCAGGCTGACCGCCAGGCGGCGCAGCGGTCCGAGGGGATCGGGCAGGGGGTCAGCGGTCACGAGGTCGGACGCCGGCCACGTGCCCGTGGGTCAGCGATCGTCCTCGCTGGCCCGGCGCTGGGCGATCCGGTCACGGAGAGCGTCCTCCATCTCCCCCGAGCCACCCCCCTCCCGGCGCAGCCAGAAGGGGATCTTCTCGCCCCGCTTCTCCGCCTCCGCGGCACGCCGCTCCGCCTCCAGGTTCCGCCGCAGCGCGGCGTCGACGGCAGTCTGCAGCGGCACGCCCCCGGCGGTCAGGCCGGCGACCAGGTCGTCGGCGATGACCACCGCGTTGGGCGGCGGCGTGGAACCGAAGAGACGACCGAGGAAGGACACGGCGGCGAGAGTCTAACCGGGCGGCGTGTCGGAGCGCCGGGCGCCGCCGCCGAGGGCGAGCGCTGGGCGCCCCGGAGCGTGCCCCGGACTGCTAGCGTCGTATCGGCACTGCGCGGTGACGTCTCCGGCAGCGCACCCGCGGCGTCTGGCGCACTCTGAACCGCCCAGCATGGTCGCAGGCCGCAAGGAGGCCGAAACTGCCCGCGCTCGAACCCTACACCCGCCGGTTGCTCCGCCACGTGCGACCGATCGTCGTCGCCAACCGGGCCCCCCTCGTGCTGGAGCCGGAAGACCCGATCCTGGGAAGGCCCGAGCGCCTCGTCAAGGGGGCCGGCGGCCTGGTCACCGCCCTCGCGTCGCTGGCCGCCGAGACCGGGGCCCTCTGGGTGGCGGCGGCGCGTGACGATCAGGATCGCCGGCTCGCCGCGCGCGGCGACCCGGCGCGGCTCCGGACCACGGACGGGGCCGACTACCGGGTGGCGTTCGTCCAGCCCGCCCCGGCCGTCTACGACCTCTACTACAACGTCATCGCCAACCCGCTGCTCTGGTTCATCCAGCACTATCTCTGGGACCTGGCGCGGGAGCCCCTGGTGGACGCCTCGACCCGGCACGCGTGGCGCGAGGGCTACGTCGCGGTCAACCGGATGTTCGCCGACCGGGTGGTGCGCGAGGCGGCCGAGGGCGACCGTCCTCCCCTGGTGCTGATCCAGGACTACCAGCTGTACCTGGTGGCCCGGATGGTGCGCGAGCGGGTTCCCGAGGTGCGCCTCCAGCACTTCGTCCACATCCCCTGGCCGACCCCCCAGTACTGGAAGATCCTGCCCAAGCCGATCCGCGACGAGATCGTCCACGGGCTGCTGGGCAACGACATCGTCGGCTTTCAGACGAGCCGTGACGTGCGCAACTTCCTGCTCACCTGCGAGGAGAACCTGGGCCTCGGCGTCGACTTCCGGGAGGGGACCGTCTACTACCAGGGCCGCGCGGTGTGGGTCCGTCACTATCCGATCAGCATCGACATCCCCGAGTTCGCCGAGCTGGTGACCGATCCCCGGGTGCTGGACGAGGAGCGCAGGATCGAGTCCTGGCGGCCCGAGAAGCTGATCCTGAGGGTGGACCGCACCGACCTCAGCAAGAACATCGTGCGCGGGTTCCTCGCCTACGAGCGGATGCTGGAGACGCACACCGACCTCCGTCGACGGGTCCAGTTCTGGGCCTTCCTGCAGCCCAGCCGCCAGGACATCGGCGACTACCGCTCCTACCTGGGCAGCGTCCTCTCGGTGGCGGCCAGGATCAACCGGCGCTTCTCCAGCGGAGGCTGGACGCCGATCCGCGTCGAGGTCGAGGAGAACATGCACAAGGCGATCGCGGCCTACAAGTGCTTCGACGTGCTGCTGGTCAACCCGATCTACGACGGGATGAACCTGGTCGCCAAGGAGGGCCCCCTCTGCAACACCCGCAACGGGGTGCTGGTGCTGAGCGAGAACGCGGGCGCCCACGAGGAGATCGGCGACTTCGCGCTCACGGTCAACCCCTTCGACATCGACGAGACCGCCGAGGCGCTGCTGCTCGGGCTGATCATGGAGGAGCCGGAGAAGGCGGCCCGGGCGGACCGGATGCGCGAGGCGATCCGGAGCAACGACCTCTCACGCTGGATCGGCAACCAGCTGCAGGACCTGCGCGAGCTGATCGGCTAGCTCGCGCGGCGGCGCGCCCGGAGGTGAGGCGCTAGTGTCCCAGGCCCGCGAAGCCGGCCACGAAGAGCCACGAGACGACCGCGGCAACGGTCACCCAGAGGGCGATCAGCCCCGAACGCCGCGCAGCGAAGTCGCGGGCCCGCCGCTGGCGCAGCCAGCGTTCCCGGACCGCGAGGTCGTCGAGCCCGCTGGGCGCGGAGGGTCGTGGCGTGTCGGCCATCACAGAGCTCCAACGGGACCGCGAACGGGATGGTTACGGGGCGAGGGGAGCGACCCACCGGCCGAGCCCGGCCCGATCCGCTCTCGCGGCAGGCGGTGGAGGGGGGACATCGGCGGTAATGGTGGCACGATCGATGGGCCTTTCACCGAGCCGCCCCCGGCGATGGCCCGGTGCCGCGGCGGGAACGGCGGGATGGGCCCGATCGGTGCCGCCCCCTACCCGCCGGGATCGGCGGCTACCATTCGGACAGCGGGGAGCGCCGGGGTCCAGGGTCACCACCGCCCAGCGCCACCCGGCACAGAGGTGACCAAGCCTGGCCGCTGCGCCTCACGCCTCGGGCCCCGAGCCGACCCGGCTCAGCCTCGACAAACCCATCTACACGATCAGCGTGGCGGCGGAGATCCTCGCGGTCCATCCCCGGACGCTGATGATGTACGAGCACCTGGGGCTGGTGGTGCCGCACCGGACCCCCACCAACCGGCGGCGCTACTCGCAGCGGGACCTGCTCACCCTCCGGGCCGTCCAGCGGCTGACCAGGATGCACGGCCTCAACCTCAACGCGGCCCGCCATGTCATCCGGCTGCTCCAGAGGCTGGACGCCCACCGGATCCCGCGGCCGGATTTCGTCGCCGACGTCGACATCGTCCACGTCCGCATCTGATCCCCCCGGCGGCGCCGTCCGGCTCGATCACGCGAGGGCGCTCCGCTCATGGGAGGGTGCGCCCGGTCCTGGCCGCTGTCGGATTCGCGACCGGCAGATCCGATGGTGGGCTGCCGGAGGGGCGGGTTCGGCCCGGCTATACTGCCAGGGGTCTCCGGCTCGGCGGAGGCGTCTCCAGACGGAGGAGGGCAGGCGAAGGCGATGGCGGACGAGGACGCGGTCATCGACGTCCTCCTCATCGAGGATGACCGGGACACCCTCGAGATGTACCGGACCAAGCTGGAGCTGGACGGGTACAGGGTCGAGGTGGCGGTCGACGGGGTCGAGGGCCTGGAACGGGCCAAGCAGCTGCTGCCGGACATCATCTTCCTCGACGTGCGACTGCCCAAGAAGGACGGCTTCGAGGTCCTCCAGGAGCTGCGGAGCCACGGGCCCACGGCCGAGACGCCGGTGATCATCCTCAGCAACTTCGGGGAGAAGGACCTGGTGGACCGCGGCCTCAAGCTCGGAGCCCTGGAGTTCCTGGTCAAGGCGCAGACGTCGCCTCTGGCACTCTCCGAGGGGATCAGCGAGTGGCTGAAGGAGTAGCCGGAGGCAGACCCGCGAGCGGCCCGCTGCCCGGCTCGCCGGGCCTGGACAAGCCCATCTACACCATCAGCGTGGCCGCCGAGATCCTCGAGACCCACCCGCGGACCCTGATGATGTACGAGAACGTCGGGCTGGTGGTGCCGCAGCGCACCTCGACCAACCGCCGCCGCTTCTCCCAGCGCGACATCTACAAGCTCCAGACCATCCAGAGCCTGACCCGTGAGCACGGGGTCAACCTCACCGGCGTCCGCTACGTGCTGGCGCTGCTCAAGACGCTTCACGACCACGGCATCCCGCCTCCCGAGGCGCTCAAGGACATCGACGTCGCGGCGCTGAAGATATGAGCCGGCGCAGGTCGCGACGCTCGCCGGGTCGGGTCTGAGAAGCTCTCCTGATGGCGAGCCAGGATCCCGTCTCCGCGGTCCCCGCCCCCTCCCTGGTCGACCTGCTCCGGGAGATCCTGGCCGACGCGCTGCGCACCGGCCGCGCCGAACTGAACCTGGTCAAGGCGGAGGGCGTGGCGGCCGGGAAGCGTGGAGCGATCGCGGTGGGGCTGCTCGCCGGCGCCGCCCTCGCCGTGTTCCTGGTGATCGTCCTCCTGCTCGGAGCCGCCGCCGAGGCCCTCGGCGGCCTCCTCGGCCATCGCTGGTTGGGATGGCTCATCATCGCGGGCCTGAGCCTGGTGGTGGCGGCGACGCTGGCCTGGCTCGGCTACCGGATGGTGAGGCGGACGATCGCGGAGGGGCGCAGGGTGGGCGCCACCGTCAAGGAGGACCTGGAGTGGCTCAGGGAGTTGCCGAGGCAGAGCGCGAGCGGGAGCTGAGCAAGCAGGCGCTGGCCGACCACGTCTCCGCCCTGAACGACCGGGTCAGGGCCGAGCTCGACTGGAAGGCGAGGCTCCGCCGGGATGGGCTGCGCTACGCCGTCATCGGGACGGCGGCCGTGGCCATCGCGGTGTCGCTGGCCGTGCTCCGATCGAGGCACCACCGCAGGGAGACCGTTCCGCCCACGGTGGCCTCGCTCGACGACGTCGCCGCCCAGCTCGAGGAGATCCGCGAGGAGCTGGCCCGGCGGCGCAAGGAGGGTGGCCCGCTCTGGCAGAAGCTGGCGGTACGTGCCGCCACCACCGCCGCGGCGTCCGCCGGGGCCGCGATCGCCCGCCGAACGATGGAGACCCTGGGTGGGGTCGAGGGCACGCCACCGGGCGACGACTGACCCAGACCGGTCCGGGGACCGGGGCCGAGCCAGGCCCCGAGCGGCTCAGTCGGCAGCGATGGCCCCCGGGCAGCGAGGGAAGTCGGGGCACATCCACACCGTGGAGCCACGCCGCTCCATCGGCCGCTCGCAGATGGGGCAGACCGGGCGGAGCGGGGGCGCCGGGCGCGGCTTGGGCTGCCTGCCGGTGCGGGGGAAGAGGCGCATCAGGCCTCCTTCATACACCACCGGGCGGGGGCGGGACGGCCCGGAGATCCCCTTGGTCGCCCCGGGGCTCCGCCGGGGAGCCCGGCGCTCCGGTCAGCCGGGGGTCCGGGAGGAGGATCATGGGAGTGGGCCATGCCGGGCCCGGTGGGGGCGAGACCCCGCGGACCCGGCGGCCCGACTCACCGCAGGGTCTCAGGCCGGAAGCGGTAAGCCTCTTGTAAGGTTCGGTGGGTCAGCATCGTGCTGATCTCGTCACGGACGAATGGGAGATTTATTGTCCGCGAAGTCCGCGGCCGAGGTGGTCTGGCGTGGGCGCGAGGGTGCGCCCGCCGATGATCGGCCGGCCCGTCCCATCGCCCCGACCCCGGCCGCCCGGGCCCTCGGGGGGGCGCCCACACACCGCCTGACCCGGAGGCGGCTCCTCCTCGCCGGGCTCCAGCTGATCGTCCTGGCCGTCAGCGCGGGGGTGATCTACGCGCTGCTCCGCAAGGTGGACCCGGCGTCCGTCATCAGCAAGGCGGGCAACGTCTCCTGGATCCTGGCGGGCGCCGCGATCGCCCTGAACCTCCCCACCACGCTGCTCCGAGCCCGGCGCTCGCAGATCCTGCTGGACCGTCTCGGCCACCACGTCCCCTTCGTGCGGATGAACTGGGTCGACCTGGCCGGCCAGACCCTCAGCTGGCTCACCCCGGCGGCGAGCGGCGACCTCTCCCGGCCCTACCTCTGGCGGAACCAGGACCAGGTCCCGATCAGCGCCGGTCTGGCGACCGTCCTGTACGAGCGCCTGGTCACCCTCGTCCAGATGGCCGTGGTCGGAGGCCTGCTCGCCGCCGTGATCTTCCTCCCGCCCCTCGCCGTCGCCGCGCTCGCGGCCGCCAGCCTGGTGGTCCTGGCCCTGCCCTGGTGGGCCAGCCTGCTGACCCGCGGCACCCGTCCGGAGCAGGTGCCGACGGGACGGGGGCTGAGATCGGGGCTGTTGCGAGCCCTCCTCCAACTTCATGACCTCGGGGCCTCCGCCCGCCTCACCGCGGCCTTCACCGCCTACACCCTCGTGATCTTCGCGATCAGCGGGTTCCAGATCCTGCTCCTCGCCTGGGCGGTCGGGGCCGGTCCGGCGGTGACCGTGGCGGTGGCCGCCTACTGCATCTCCCAGGTCGCCGGCAGCATCTCGACCCTCCCCTTCGGCCTGGGGGCAGCCGACCTGGTCACCATCGGACTGCTGACCGCCGGCGGGGTCGGGCACCCCGCGGCGCTGGTGATCACCGTCCTGGTGAGGCTGGTCATGACCCTCCCGCTGGGGATCGCCGGCGCCATCGGCATCCTGCTGCTGGGCCGGCCGCGGATCTCCGACGAGGCGGGCGTGGCCGCCCCGGTCCGCACGTGACGGCCGAGGAGGCCGCTCCCGAGGCAGGTGGATCCAGGAGGGGGCTGGCGTCACCGCCCTCCCGGGTCGCGGTGGTGGGCGGCGCCGGCTTCATCGGCAGCCACCTGGTCGAGCTCCTCGTCGCCGACTCGGTCTCCGTCCTGGTGATCGACGACCTCTCCCATCCCTGCGGCGTCTCCCTCCCGCCCGCCGTCGAGCTGGTCGAGGCGGACGCGGGCGGCGCCGAGGCCGCCGAGGCCCTGGCCCGCTTCCATCCCCAGGCGCTCGTCCACCTCGCCGCCAAGGGCGGGGTCAACCGCGCCCTGCGCGACCCCGGCGACCATGTGCGGCGGGTGCTGGGCAGCTCGGTGGCCTGCTTCGAGGCGGCCGCCCGGGCCGGCTGCGAGGCGCTCCTCATCGCCTCCTCGGGTGGCGCGGTGTACGGCGACGCCGCCCGCCTCCCCGCCTCCGAGGAGCTCGCCCCCGCACCCCGGTCCGCCTACGGAGCGGAGAAGCTCTGCGAGGAGACCTACCTCTGGACCTACCGGCAGCGGGGGCTGCGCACCGTCGCCCTGCGCTTCGGCAACGTCTACGGGCCGCGCCAGGACGGCACCGGGGAGGCCGGGGTCGTCGCCATCTCCTCGACGCGGCTGGTGCAGGGGCTTCGGCCGGTGGTCTACGGCGACGGGTCGCAGACCCGCGACTTCGTCTACGTCGCCGACGTGGCCGCGGCCACCCGGGCGGCGCTGCGCGGCGACGTCGACGGGCCGTTGAACGTCGGCACGGGGCGCGAGACCAGCGTCCGGGAGATCGTGGAAGGTCTGATCCGTTCGGCGGGAGTGGCGTCGACCCCCGACCACCAGCCGGCCCGGGCGGGCGAGGTGGCGCGCGCCTGCCTCGACGCCGGCCGCGCCGAGCGATTGCTCGGTTGGAAGCCGCAAACTTCTCTCGCCGAGGGTCTCGCCCTGACCCACCGGCACTTCGCCGACCAGCTCGCACGGACAATGCCTGCCGGGGACCGCCCGGCCATCAAGGGGAGATAGCAATGCGTATCGCGGTCCTCGGGGCCGATGGCTACCTGGGGTGGCCGACGGCCCTTCACCTCTCTGCTCGCGGACACGACGTCGTAGGAGTCGACAGCCTGGTGCGGCGGCGCTGGGACGTCGAATGCGGCACCGACAGCCTGGTCCCGATCGCCTCGGTCGAGGAGCGGCTGGCCCGCTGGCAGGCGGTGAGCGGCCGGAGGATCGACTGGCGCCCGATCGACCTCTGCGACACCGCGGCGGTGGAGGAGCTGATCCGCACCACCGAGCCCGAGGCCGTCGTCCACTTTGCCGAGCAGCGCTCGGCTCCCTACTCCATGATCAGCCCTCGCCAGGGCCTCGAGACCCAGGTCAACAACGTGGTGGGCACCCTCAATCTCCTCTTCGCCGTGCGTGACCTGGCCCCTGCCTGTCACGTCATCAAGCTGGGGACCATGGGCGAGTACGGGACCCCGAACATCGACATCGAGGAAGGCTGGATCGACATCGACCACAACGGCCGCCGCGACCGGATGCTCTACCCCAAGCAGCCGGGGTCGATCTACCACCTCTCCAAGGTGCACGACAGCCACAACCTCGACTTCGCCTGCCGGATCTGGGATCTCCGGGCCACCGACCTCAACCAGGGGGTCGTCTATGGCTTGACCACCGACGAGACCGGGCAGCACCCGCAGCTCATCACCCGTTTCGACTACGACGGCATCTGGGGCACGGTGCTCAACCGCTACATCGTCGAGGCCGCCGTCGGCGAGCCGCTGACCGTGTACGGCAAGGGCGGCCAGACCCGGGGCTTCCTCGACATCCGCGACACCGTGCGGTGCATCGAGCTGGCGGCCCTCAACCCGCCCGCCGCCGGGGAGTACCGGGTCTTCAACCAGTTCACCGAGCAGTTCTCGGTCCTCGAGCTGGCCCAGAAGGTCGAGCACGCGCGTACCGCCCACGGACTCCCCACCACCATCCACCACGTCCCCAACCCGCGCCGGGAGAAGGAGGAGCACTACTACAACGCCAAGCACCAGCACCTCCTCGACCTCGGCCTCCAGCCCCACCAGCTCAGCGACACCCTGATCGACAGCGTCATCGGGACGGTCGAGGCCAACGTCTCGCGGGTCCGGCGGGAGACCATCGAGGCGATCATCGACTGGCGGAAGGGTGGCGCGGTGTACTCCGCGGGACGCGCTCCGGCGCTCAGCGCCCTGACCGGCATCGGTGGATAGCCGCCCGATCCTCAGCAGCCTGACCCTGGTCCTGCCGGTCCACAACGAGGCCGAGAACCTGACCTGGCTGCTCCCCCACGTGGCCGAGGTGCTGCCCGGGCTGGCCGGCAGCTTCGACCTGGTCGTGGTCGACGACGGGAGCACCGATGGGAGCGGCGCCCTGGCCACCGACCTGGCCGAGCAGCTGGGGATCTCGCTGCGGGTGGTGCGCCACCAGGAGAAGAGCGGCTACGGGATCACCGTGGGCGACGGTCTGCGGGTCGCGCGAGGCGACTTCGTCGCCTTCACCGACGCCGACGGCCAGTTCGAGGTCGCGGACCTGGCCCTGCTCGCACCCCTCCTCGCCCGGGCCGACCTCGCCGCCGGCTGGCGAGAGAAGCGAAGCGACGCGCGGGCGCGCGAGGTGGTGAGCTGGGTCTTCAACACGCTGGTGGCGGTGCTCTACCGCCTCCCCTACCGCGACGTCGACTGTGCCCTGAAGCTGATGCGGCGGGAGGTCCTGGACTCGGTCACCCTGGAGGCGCGGAGCGCTCTCATCAACGCCGAGCTGTACTACAAGGCCCGCTACGCGGGGTGGCGGATCGCCCAGGTCGCCGTGCCCCACCACCCCCGGGTGGCCGGACGCCGCTCGGGAGCCCGTCCCCGGGCCATCGCGCGGGCCATCAAGGAGCTGGTCGTCTTCCGCTTCAGGATCCGCCGCTCGCTCCCCGCCCGGCGCGCCGCCGCCGTCCCGCACCGCGAGCCCGCCGACCCGGGCTGAGCCCGGGCCACGGTCAGAGCCGGCCGGCCCGTCGAAGGGGGGCGGGGAGACCGGGAGTCACCGCGTGCCGGTGGCCACCATGCGGGAGGTCTCGTCCGCCGCCTCGATGGCGGGTTCCTCGGGGAGGTCCGCCGCGGAGACCATCTCGAGGAAGTCGGGGGCCCCGGACGCGGCCCGGTCCCCCTCCGAGGCGACGACCTGGAGGTCACTGGCCATCTCCGCCTGTCCGCCGGCGGCGATGGCGATCTCCTGGGCGGTGGCCGAGACCTCGCGGCTGGCCACGCTGACCTGCTCCATCGCCTCCACCACCTGCTCCGAGGCGGAACGCTGCTGCTGGGTGGCGAGCCGGACGTTGGAGCTCGCCTCGGCCACCTGCTCCATCAGCCCCAGACCGATCTGGAGCTGGGCGGCCCCCTCCTCCATGGCGATGACGGTGGCGCTGGTCTCCGACTCGGCGCTCTCGGTGATGTTGGCGATGTCGGCGGCCAGCGCCTTGGAGCGGTCGGCCAGCCGGCGGACCTCGTCGGCCACCACCGCGAAGCCGCGCCCCGCCTCGCCCGCGCGGGCCGCCTCGATGGCGGCGTTGAGCGCGAGGAGGTTGGTCTGGTCGGCGATGTCGTTGATGAGACCGAGGATCCGGCTGATGTCGCGCACCCGGTTGGTGAGGGCGACGGTGCGCTGGCCGGAGGTGAGGATCCGCTCGTGGGCGCGGTCGAGGTTGTCCCGCGTCTCGGCGGCCTGGGTGGCGACCCGCTCCACCGTCTCGGCGATGTGCGCCGAGGTGCGGGCCAGCTCCTCCATGCTCGCCGAGGTCTCGACCGCCGCCGAGGTCTGCTGGGCGGTGGTGGACACCAGCTGGGTCGAGGCCTCGGAGAGGCGGGCGGCGGAGGCCGCCAGCTCGCCGCTCACGTCCCGGACCTGGCCGACCATCCCTCCCAGGCGGTCGACCATGAGGTTGAAGGCTTCCCCGAGCTCGCGCAGCTCGGCCGCCCCGCTCGGGTCGACCCGGGCGGTGACGTCGCCGCCGGCGACGCGGCGGGCCGCCTGGCCGAGAGCCCGGATGCTGCCGGTCTCACGATAGGCGACCAGGGCGGCGGCCAGCCCGAGCAGGACCACCCCGGCCAGGCCGACCAGGACGGCCGCGAGGCGGACCGCCCCCACCGAGCCGGAGGGCAGACCGCTGCCGGCGGTGACCGCCGTCACGACGGCGACGAGGACGACCATCACCACGATGCCGGAGGCGACGGCCCCGGCGATGACGCGGTAGAGGAAGCGATCGAGGATCCTCCGCGCGGCGGCTCCGAGGTTGACCATGACGGCCTCCATCCGTGCCACACCCGGCCGGAGTGGCGTGCGGTTCGGCTCTCAGATGTAGCACCCCCCGGAGTGAGGGGGGCGTGCGCTTTGCGTCACGTCCTGCTCACAGTCCGGCACGGACGCCGACCCGGGGCCGGCGATCGATCAGCGGCGGACGAGCAGCTCCGTCAGCGGTCCCGCGTGTCCGGCGAGGATCTCGTGGAGCTCGAGCATCTCGTCACCGCTGATCGGCTCGGCCGCCGGCTCCCCGCCCTCGTCGACGCCGGAGGGGGCCGGCATGCCCTCGGAGGGCTCGACCTCGGTCTGGAAGATGATCTGGAGGAGGTTCTCGTCGTTGCACGAGGGGCAGGTGACCCGGACCAGCGCCCGGTTTCCCTGCTGGGCGATGACGTTGATGCCGCACTCCGCCATGCTCTCCCCGCACTGGACGCAGCGGTACCGGCGTGCCTGGGAGCGGAGCAGCTGGACGAGATCCACGGCTCAAGTATAGGCAGCCCGGGACCACCGGCCAGGGGCGGAATCCCCTCAGACGCCCCGAGCCGATCATCCCTACGAGACCCCGAAGCCCTCCGAGGGAATCCCCGCGGGACGGGGCAGCCGGAGGATCCGGCGGCTGCCGTCACGGGCCCGCTCACGACGGAGGAGGGCGGCGAGGTCCTCCAGGTCCACCGGCGGGGAGTAGTAGTCACCCTGGGCCAGGCGGCAGCCCATCTCCCGCAGCCGGGTCGCCTGGTGGACGGTCTCGACGCCCTCGGCGATCACCTCGAGATCCAGGATCCTCGACATCGCCAGGATGGCGCGGGCGATGGGAGCCGTCTCCCCGGCGCCCACCATGTCCTTGATGAAGGCCCGATCCACCTTGAGGACGTCGAAGTCGCACATGGTCAGGTAGGTGAGCGACGAGTAGCCGGCTCCGAAGTCGTCGATGGCGAGCCTGATCCCCATCTCCTTGAGCATCGTCAGGGTGCGCACCGTGGTGACGTTGTCCCGCAGCAGCGCGGACTCGGTCACCTCCATGGTCAGCTCCTGCGGCGCCACGTCGTAGGCCGTCAGGGCATCCCGGACGTCGTCGACCAGGTCGCGGCCCCGGATCGAGAAGGGCGAGAGGTTGACGCTCACCGTGAGGCGCACCCGGCCGGGCAGCTGGGATCGCACCGAGCGCAGCCCGGCGAGCGCCTCGCGCAGCACCCACCGCTCCACGTCGCGGATGATCCCGATCTCCTCGGCGACGGGGATGAAGTCGAGGGGAGAGATCAGCCCCTTGCTGGGGTGGTGCCAGCGGACCAGGGCCTCGAAGCCCTGCACCCGCGACGTCTCCATGTCGACGATGGGCTGGAACTGCACGCGCAGCTCGGATGCCTCGAGGCAGTGGAGGAGGTCGGATTCGAGCTCCATGCGCGCCAGAGCGGCCGCGTACATCCGGGGCTCGAAGAGCACGTGGCGGTTCTTGCCGCCGGCCTTGGCCCGGTACATGGCGACGTCGGCGTTGCGGAGCAGGTCGCTGGCCCCGTCATCGGTCGGGCTGGAGAGGGCGACCCCGATGCTGGCGCTGGCGGGCACCCGCTTGCCCCCGAGCACGAAGGGGCTCTGCAGGGCGGCGAGCAGGCGCCGGGCCAGGCCGATCGCGTCCGAGGGGCGGCGAGCGTTCTCCATCAGGATCGCGAACTCGTCGCCGCCGAGCCGGCCGGCGAAGTCACCGCGGCGCAGGCAGGCGCGGATCCGATCCCCGATCTGGACCAGCAGCTCGTCCCCCGCCGAATGCCCGAGGCTGTCGTTGATCACCTTGAAGCCGTCGACATCGAGGTAGAGCAGGGCAAGGCGGCAGCCGTGGCGGCGGTTGCGGACGGCGGCCTGCTCGAGGCGCTGAACGAAGAGCGCGCGGCTCGCGAGACCGGTCAACCCGTCGTGGTAGGCGAGCTCCATCGCCTCGACGGTGCGGGCGTCGGTGAGGGCAAGGCTGGCGTGCTGGGCGAAGGCCTCGAGGGCCTCGCGCTCCACCGCCCCGTAGCGCCGGTCCGGGTCCGGAGAGCCGACCACCAGGGCCCCCACCGGCCTGCCCTCCTCATGCACCGGGGCGGCCATCGCACAGGCGAGGCCCAGGGTGGAGAGCCATGCCACCTCCTCGGCATCGCCGCTGGAGAGCGCGGCCGCCACCACCTGGTTGCCGGCCAACGCCTCTCCGAGGAAGCCTGCGTTGATCGGGAGGCGGTGGACGCGGGCCCGCACCTCCTCCGCCAGCCCCACCGAGGACATCTGCACCGTCGAGCACGGATCCCCGGGATCGATGATGCGGAGCGACGCGACGCTGTCGCCGAGCAGCTCGGCGGCGCCGGCGGTGATCGCGTGGAGCACCTCGGGGAGGGGGGCCCGGTGCGAGATCGAGCGCTGGATCCGGGAGAGCCGCTCGAGCAGCAGCTGACGCTCCTGGAGCGAGGTCGCGAGGGCGGCGTTCTCCGCCGCCCGGCGTTCGCTCAGTGCCCGGGCGCGCCGCTCCGCCTCCAGCAGCTGCATCGTCTCCTGGCTCATGCGGAGAGCGCCGGCCATGCCGCGCAGGAGGTTGATCTCCTCGGGGAGGAAGCGCTGGTCGCCGAGGCGGGCCAGGACCACGTGGCTGGCGGCCCGGGGGGCGAGGGGGACGGAGACCGCGGTGCAGTGCCCGAGCCCGGGCAGCTCCACCCCCCGCGAGCGGGTCCTGCCGGCCACGGCGATCAGCTCCGCCGGAACGGGCTCCGGAACGCCGACCGAGAGGACGCACCGATCCCCCCGGACCAGGATGGCGATCTCCGCCTCCAGGGTCTCGGCCGCGTTCTCGAGGCCGACCCGGAGGGCCGTGGGCTCGTCGGGGGAGTGCACCAGCGTGGAGAGGTACTCCACGAGCTGATGGGTGGCCCACCAGTCGGCACGCACCTCAGCGGTCCTCACGCCGCAACGCGACCGACGCCGCCCTGCGATTCATTCGAGGCTGATCAGGAGATCGCCAGGGCGACGAGGGTCTGGTTGTGGAAGCCGCTGCCGCCCCGGACCCGCGCGATCTCCCCGTAGCTGTAGAAGCCGGCCACCGGCGCCCCCTGCGCGTGCCGAGCCATCCGCTCCACCTCGGCCGTGGCGCCGGCCGGACCGAGCATGCACTTGCGACCGACGCAGTCGAAGGCGACCATCCCGATCGGGGGCCGGCCCTCCAGCCCGCGCATCGCGTCGGCGCAGGCGCGATCCGTGGCGTCGAGCACCGAGGCGGCGTCGCACTCCATGAACCAGGTCACCGCGCCGTTGGGGATCAGGGCGTTGCAGGCGATGGCTCGGCTCTCGAAGTCAGCCCGGAAGACGCACCGCAGCCGCTCGCCGCTGCGGCGGCTGAGCCCAAGCGGGTGGGTCACGGCGAAGCGGGTGAACGCCGCCTGGTCCCGGTAGCACTCGCTCGGGGCCTCGAGACGGCCCAGATAGACATCCATCGCCGGCTCGTCGTCGAGGCTTGTGATGAGGTTCTCCGTGCTGCCGGTGACGAGGAGAGGCTCGCCGAACGGCCGCCAGCTGTGGCGCACGCCGACGCCCAGCGGGGAGTCGGTGCCGATCGCCGCCGCGACCACCGCGTTGGCCAGGACGTCGCCGCCGTGGATCTGGCGGGTGTCCGACATGCGCAGGTTGTCGGCCGCCGTGCCGCCCACCAGGGGGACGGCCGCGCCTGCGACGCTGTAGGCGCCCCGGATGATCTCCTGATGGTCTCCGGCCAGGCCATCGGTGAGCAGGAGCAGGATCCGGTGCTTCCGGGTACTCACGGCGTCGACGCAGCCAGCGACCTCCGCACCCGCCTGGCGCAGCCGCGACCCGATGCCCGTGGCGGCGCCGGTCGCGACCGAGAAGCCCTTCCCGCCGAGGGCCATGACCACGACGCCGCCCTCCGAGGGTCCGCTCGACGTGATCTCCCCGGCGGTGGTCGAGCCGACCAGCGGCGCATCGCCGCTCTCGGCCCGGACTCCGGCGATGAGCTCGGTCAGCCGGTGCTCGGGCGAGCAGAAGACCAGGAGCAGGGCGGGGTCGTCCCTCGCCATCGCCTCCCGGGCGGCCTCGCGACCGGCCGTGCCGGAGCACGAGGCGGACGACCGTCCGACCGAGGCCCAACGATCCTGGGTGCCCGCAACCCCCACCGGGGCCTGGCTCCTGGTGCCCGTGATCACCCCAACCTCCTCGCGTCCCCGGGCCGCCAACGCACGTGGGTGCGCCGCCACGGTGAAGGGTGGCACGGACCCGGCGGGTTGGAGATGGCACCATGAAGCCGTCAAACTTCCATCACCTGCGCGGGGGTGGATTCGACCTTCGCGCGACCGCCCGCGGCAGATCGTCACGTCGCCATGCCGGGCCACCTCGGCGCGCCCACGATGCACGCGGCGCCAGCCATCGGCGGGGCACGCCGCCGCGGGGAGGGGCGCCGGTGCGGTTAGACTCGCCAGCGCCGCTGGGGAGTGGCCAAGTGGTAAGGCAGCTGACTCTGGATCAGCCAATCGCAGGTTCGAATCCTGCCTCCCCAGCCATTGTGATGTCTCGAGAGATGCTGGACGGCTGTCTCAGGACATCGTGGACTCGAGGGCGGACAGCAGTTGTCCGGCGGTTGGATTCGGTGCCTCAGAGCCCGGCGGCGGTGCCCGCCACGGTCAGGCCCATGACGATCACGGCGGCGGTCACGGCCACGAGGAGCACCCGCTCCCAGAGCCGGAGGCGGTAGGGCTCGGGCAGCACGGTCCAGGCGAGGACGATCAGGAAGACCAGCACGATCGGAAGCAGCAGCGCGTTGAGGATCTCCACGGCGATGGCCAGGCCCACCAGCGAGCTGCTGGTCAGCACCAGCACCGAGGAGAGCAGCACCGCACCGGTGAACACCCCGTAGAAGAGCGGCGCCTGACGGAACCTCCGGTTCAGGCTGTGGGGCGTGCCGGCGACCTCGGAGAAGGCCCAGGCGGCCCCCAGGGAGACGACCAGGGCGGCGACCAGCGCGGCACCCGCCACCCCCATGGCGAAGGCCAGCCGTCCGCCGGCGGCGCCGAGCGAGGAGGTGAGCGCGGTCGAGATCTGGGCGACGGTGTTGAGCGACCCGGCGTGGCGGTGGAAGAGGCTTGCTCCGGTCGCCACGAGGACCGCCATCATGATCACCTGGGTCACCACCGCGCCGATGGCGGTGTCCACCCTCGCCGCCCTGATGTCGCGCACGGTGATCCCCTTGTCGAGGATCGCCGCCTGCTGGTAGAAGATCATCCAGGGCATCACCACCGCTCCGACGTTGGCGGCGACCAGGGCCAGGTAGCCCGGGTCGCCCAGCGGCTGTCCCGACACCAGGCTCCCGGCCAGGGCCCCCGGGTCCGGGTGGGCCCGGATCGCCGCCACCAGGAAGGCCAGCTCGAAGAGCCCGAGGCCGAGCCCGATGATCTCCACCCGTCGATAGGTCCCCGAGGCGACCACCAGGAGCAGCAGCGCCGCCGCTCCGGGGACGATCAACTGCGGAGGCACGCCGACGATGCTTCCCACTCCGGCGATGCCGGCGAACTCGGTGACCAGGGCGCCGACGCTGGTGACCAGGAGGGTCCCGACCGAGACGGCCGCCCAGCCCCGCCCGAAGCGCTCCTTGATGAGCTGCGCGTGGCCCTTCCCGGTGGTGAGCCCGAGCCGCACGGTCAGCTCCATGACCAGGTACAGGATCGGGATGAGGGCGACCTCGAGAGGGAGGAGCCGGTAGCCGAAGCGGGCTCCGGACTGGGCGGCGGTGACCACGCTGCCGGCGTCCGTGTCGGCGAGCATGACCATCAGACCGGGGCCGGCCGCGGCGAGGAGCATGAGGTGGCGGCGCCGCAGCAGGGACGGCGGGCGCCGGGGCTCGGTGCCCGTCTCCGCCGGGAGGGTCTCCTCCGCCACCGCGGCCCGGAGCGCCGCGGCCCGGACGTTCACCTCGACGCCCTCACGCGGCGAGTCGACGGCTCCGCCGCCCCGGGGCTGACCGGAGCGCGCCCGGCCCCGGCACGGGGGCCCCGTGGGGCCGCCGGCGGCACCGCGGGGGTGGCGGAGATACCGGACGCCATCTCCCACCTAGCGTCCTCTATCTGGGGGTCACACCTCTAGAGCCGGAGGTCACGGGCCGGTATGGCCGTGCGTCACCCGCAACTCCCGGGCGGCCACCTGGCCTCGGCCTGCGCGCTGGAGGGCCGTCGCGCTCAGTACCGTGTACTGGGCGATCCTCCGCGTCGCGCTCAGTACCGTGTACTGGGCGGTCCTCCGCTCGGCGCGAGAAGCCTTCGGCTCTCGCTCCTCGCTCCGTCGCGCTCAGTAGATGAAGCCCTCGACGTCGTTGAGGGTGGTCACCTGACGGGCATCGACCTGCCCGAGCCCGTTGTAGTTGGCCTCGTCGACGTAGAAGTCCGTCGAGCTGATCACCCCGACGACGTAGGCGACGTGGCCGTAGTAGCTGTAACCGCCACCGGAGCCCCAGACCACGATGGAGCCGGGCTTGGGGGTCGAGCCGGTCGAGTAGCCCTGGGCCTGGGCGTTGCCCAGCCACGCGTCGGCGTTGCCCCACCAGGTCACCTCACGCAGGGAGGCGACGTACCAGGTGCACTGGCCCCAGGGGAAGGAGTTGGGGATGTCTCCGAAGGCGAAGGGGCAGAGGGCGGCCCCGCAGCTGCCACCGCCGCCGCCGCCCGCCGCCGCCGCCGCCGCCGCCGCCGCGGCAGCCTCCGCGGCCGCCTGCTCCTCGGCCTGCACGGTGGCGATCTGGTCGAGCAGGGACTGGCGCTGGTTGATCAGGCCGGCGGCCTGGGCGCCGAGCGATGCCACCTGGGCCTTGAGCTGGGCCTCCTGCCCCTGGAGCTGGGCCTCGAGGGTCTCCAGCTGGCTCTCGGCCTGCGCCGCCTGGGCGAGCTGGGCTTGCTGGGTCTGGCGCAGGGCGGTGAGGCGCTGCTCGTCGGCCTTGACCGCCGCGATCAGCTGCTGGAACTTCTGGCTCATCGCGGTGGCGGAGCCGAGCTTCTCCATCAGCTCCGCGATGCTCTGGCTGTCCACGAGGCCGGCCACCACCCCGGTACCGCCCGCCGTGTAGATCACCACCATGACCTGGGTCAGCTGCGCCTTCTCGCCGTTGAGGTGGACGGTATCCACCTGGATCGCCTCGGCGGTCTGGGCGAGGGCCAGGTTGAGCTGGACGATCTGAGTCTGGGTCTGCGCCACCTGCGCCTGGGTGCTGTCGATCTGCTGCTGCACCGCGGCGGCCTGGGCGTTCGCCGTCGCCTCGCTGCCCTGCAGCGAATGGAGCTGAGTGCCCAGGGTGTCGTACTGGGACTGGAGCTGGCTGATCTGGTCGCCGTAGGAGTTGGCGAGCCGGACCGGGGGCAGCGCCACGCGCTCCGAGGGGGGCATGGCAGCGGCGACCGCTCCGATCGCGAGGACGGAGACGGCGAGCTTGCGGGTGAGGCGAGTGGTGAAGCGCAAAATCCGTATCCCTGGAGCGGTGCCGGGGGCGGAGCATATCAGCGCTCCTCCGACCCGCCACCGCCCCTTCAGCGATTCGTCACGCGCTCGTGACGGCATCCCCAGAGGCGGCCCGCCCCGCGTCGCCGATCGCGCGCCGCCCCGGGGTGACCGCGTCGAGACACCGGGAGAGCGGGGATGGCCTCCCACTCCGATGGGAGCGCGGTGACTGTGTAGAGTTGGCGAAGACCAGGCACGGCCACGCAGATGGAGGGAATCGTCCAGGTGAGCGAGGCGCAGGAGGTCAAGCCCGCAGAGGCGGCGGCACCCGTCCTTGCCCCTCGGGGCCTCGAGGGGGTGGCGGTATCGGAGACCCGCATCGGGGACGTCCGGGGAGAGGAGGGCTTCTACCACTACCGCGGTTACGACGCCACCGAGCTGGCCCGGCACTGCTCCTTCGAGCAGGTCTGGCACCTGCTCCTGGTCGGCGAGCTGCCCGGACCTCGAGAGCTGCGCTGGCTCCAGGACCAGGAGGTCGCGGGCCGGGCCCTCCCCGGGGGGGTCGCTCCCGCCCTGGACGTGATCGCCCGGCTGCCCGGCTACACGCCACTCGGGGCGCTCCGCACCGCGGTCTCGCTGTGCGCCGCCGCCCTCAACCTGCAGCCCACCCTCGACCTCGCCCCCGACCAGGTGCGCGCCGACGCGCTCCGGATGGTGGCGCTGACGCCGGTGCTGCTGATGCGGCTCCACCGCATGCACCAGGGCCTGGACCCGGTCGACCCCGACCCCGATCTCCACTACGCCGCCGCCTACCTCCAGATGCTGACCGGCAAGCGCCCCGACGCAGTGGCCGCGCACGCCCTCGAGCGCTACCTGATCACGACCATGGACCACGGCTTCAACTCCAGCACCTTCACCGCCCGGGTCATCACCTCCACCGGCAGCGACATGGGCTCGGCCCTCACCGGGGCCATCGGCGCGCTCGCCGGGCCGCTCCACGGGGGGGCGCCCTCGCGCGCACTGGACATGCTCGACGCCATCGGCACCCCGGAACGCGCCGAGGAGCTGCTGCGCGACGAGGTTCAGGCCGGCGGCCGTCTGATGGGCTTCGGCCACCGCATCTACAAGACGGACGACCCCCGCTCGGTCCTCCTCCACGAGGTGGCCCGGGAGCTCGGTGGTCCGCAGGTGGAGTTCGCCGAGCACGTCGAGGCCACCGCGCTGCGGGTCCTCAGCGAGCTCAAGCCGGGCCGGCGCCTCTACACCAACGTCGAGTTCTACTCCGGGGTGGTGATGAACACGGTGGGCGTCCCCCGGGACATGTTCACCCCGACCTTCGCGTGCAGCCGGACGGTGGGCTGGACCTCGGCCATCGCCGAGCAGGCGGCCAACAACCGGCTGATCCGCCCATCGGCGATCTACGTCGGGCCCCCCGCCCCCCGGCCGCTTCCCGACGGCTACGCCTACGCCTGACCGCTAGCCTGGCGCCGGCCCGCCCGTCGAGGGACAATGTCTGCATTCGTCCCCAGGAGGAGGGATGCACGATGCCCACACTCGTGCGACCGGTGGCCCCCGATCCCTATGACCTGCTGCCCGCGGTCCCCGCGTTCTCCCTGGCCAGCGACGACATCCGCGACGGCGAGCCCCTCGGCGCCCTCCACGTCCACGACAGCGCGGGGGGCGGCAACCGGAGCCCTCAGCTCCGCTGGAGCGGGCAGCCGGCCGAGACCCGCAGCCTGGTGGTGACCTGCTTCGATCCCGACGCCCCCACCGCGAGCGGCTTCTGGCACTGGGTCCTGGTGGGTGTGCCCGCCTCGGTCACCGAGCTGCCGCGCGCCGCCGGCGCGTTCGGCATCCCCCTCCCCGAGGGCGCCTTCCACGTGCGCAACGACTTCGGCACCCTCGACTACGGGGGCGCCGCACCGCCGCCCGGGGACCGTCCCCACCGCTACATCTTCGCCGTCCATGCCGTGGACACCGAGGACCTCGGGCTGGACCCGGCGGTCTCCCCGGCGGTCGTCGGCTTCACCCTCACCTTCCACGTCATCGCCCGGGCGACGCTCCGCGCCACCTACCGGCGCTGAGGCCCCGTCCGGCACGGGACGGTCTCAGGACTCGCTCGACGCCGCCCAGAGGTTGATGCCGCTCTCCGTCGCCAACCGGTCGATCTCCTCGAGCTCCCCGGCCGAGAAGTCGAGGCGGTCGAGGGCGGCGAGGTTCTCGTCGAGCTGGGCCACGCTGCTCACCCCGATCAGGGCCGAGGTGACCCGGGGGTCGCGAAGCGCCCAGGCCAGGGCCATCTGGGAGAGCTTCTGACCGCGATGCGATGCCACCTCGTTGAGACCGCGGATCTTGGCGAGGGTCTCCTTGGACAGCATCTCGCGGGTCAGGGAGCCACCTCGGTGGGCCCGGGAGCCCGCGGGGACACCGTCGAGATAGCGGTCGGTCAGCATCCCCTGGGCGAGCGGCGAGAAGACGATGCAGCCGATCCCCTCCTCCTCCAGGACGTCGAGCAGGCCGCCCTCCACCCAGCGATTGAGCATCGAGTAGGAGGGCTGGTGGATGAGGATCGGCGTACCCAGGCCGGCCATGAGCTCGGCGGCCGCCTCGGTGTGCGCCGGCGAGTAGGAGGAGATGCCCGCGTACAGCGCCTTGCCCTGCCGCACCGCGGTGTCGAGGGCCCCCATGGTCTCCTCCAGCGGCGTGGCGGGGTCGAAGCGGTGCGAGTAGAAGATGTCGACGTGGTCGAGCCCCATGCGCCGCAAGCTCTGGTCAAGGCTGGCCAGAAGGTGCTTGCGCGAGCCCCACTCCCCGTACGGCCCGGCCCACATGTCATACCCGGCCTTGGTGGAGACGACCAGCTCGTCGCGGTAGGGGCGGAGGTCGCTGGCCAGGATCCGGCCGAAGGTCTCCTCCGCCGAGCCATAGGGCGGCCCGTAGTTGTTGGCGAGATCGAAGTGGGTGATCCCGCGGTCGAAGGCATGGAGCAGGACCTCGCGGCTCGCGCTGAGCGGCCGCTCGCCCCCGAAGTTCTGCCAGAGGCCGAGCGAGATGAGGGGGAGCTGCAGCCCGCTCCGCCCCGAGCGGCGGTAGGGGATGGACCGGTAGCGATCGGAAGCGGCGACGTAGCCCATTCGGATGGTCCCTCCGTGCGGCCTCAGCGGCACCCGCGCTCGGCGTCTCCGGCCGGTCCGCACGCATGTTTGACCGCCGCCGAACGTCCGTCGCTATGATAGCGATGTGCACATGTGTTCGTGGATTGGACGGATGGTCATGTGCTCACCGCACGGAGACCGGGAGAGCCCATGACCGGTGACGTCGTCAACGACTTCTGCATCCAGGCCGCGACCGTCAACGGTTCGGGGTCGCAGTCCTCCAACCTGGTCATCACCAAGGCCCTCTTCCACATGGGCATCCCGGTGGCGGCCAAGAACGTCTTCCCCTCCAACATCGAAGGGCAGCCCACCTGGTACGACATCCGGGTGACACCCGAGGGCTACCAGGCACGCAAGCGGACGGTGGACATCCTGATCGCCCTCAACCCGGCCACCTGGGAGCGGGACGCGGCCAACGTCCGCCCCGGCGGCGCGGTGATCCACGAGGCGACCTTCCCCAGGATCGGCGCGGCGGCGCGTGACGACGTCTCCTGGTACCCGGTGCCCTTCGCCCGCCTCGCCCGGGAGAGGCTGGAGGCCAAGCCGGAGCTGCGCAAGTACCTCCAGAACATGATCTACGTGGGCGTGCTGGCCGAGCTGATCGGGCTGGACCCGGCCTTGGTCGAGCGCGGGGTGCGCGACCAGTTCCGGACCAAGCCCAAGGCCGCGGACCTCAACCTCGCCGCCATCCAGATCGGGGTCGACTACACGCGGGAGAACCTCGCCAAGAGCGACCCCTTCCGGGTGGCTCCGATGGACGGTACGCGGGGCACGGTGCTCCTCGACGGCAACCGCGCCGCCGCTCTGGGCGGCATCGTCGCCGGCTGCACGGTGCTGGCGTGGTATCCGATCACGCCGTCGTCGTCGCTCTGCGAGGCGTTCATCGCCGACGCGGAGCGCCTCCGCAGCGACGCCTCCACGGGCGAGAGGCGCTTCGCCGCCGTCCAGGCCGAGGACGAGCTGGCCGCCATCGGGATCGTGCTGGGCGCCGGCTGGGCCGGGGCCCGGGCCATGACCGCGACCTCGGGACCCGGCATCTCGCTGATGGCGGAGCTGACCGGCCTCGGCTACTACGCCGAGATCCCTGCCGTCGTGCTCGACATCCAGCGGGTGGGACCCTCGACCGGGCTGCCGACCCGGACCATGCAGGGGGACGTCGGTTTCGTCCACACGCTCTCCCACGGCGACACCCGCCACCCGGTGCTCCTGCCCGGGACGGTCCTCGAGGTGTACGAGGACGCCCAGCGGGCCTTCGACCTCGCCGAGCGGCTGCAGACGCCGGTGTTCGTGCTCAGCGACCTCGACCTCGGGATGAACCAGTGGATGACCCCGCCCCTCCCCTACCCGGAGGACGGCATCGACCGGGGGAAGGTGCTCGACGCCGAGGGGCTCGCCCAGGTCGAGGACTGGGCCCGCTACCGCGACATCGACGGGGACGGCATCCCCTACCGCACCCTGCCCGGGACCTCCGATCCCCGGGCCGCCTACTTCACCCGCGGCTCGGGCCACGACGAGAACGCCCTCTACACGGAGAGCCCCGACGTCTACCGGGCCAACATGGACCGGCTCCGCCGCAAGATCGAGGGTGCGCGGACCCTGCTGCCGGCACCGCTCGTCGACGAGGCCGGCGGTCGGGTGGCGATCTGCGCCTACGGCACCACCCACCACGCCGTGGTGGAGGCCCGGCACCAGCTCGCCAAGCGCGGCATCAGCGCCGACTACCTGCGCATCCGGGGCCTGCCGCTGCACCCCGCGGTGGCCGAGTTCATCGCCCGCCACGACCGCGTCTACGTCGCGGAGCAGAACCGAGACGGGCAGATGGAGGGCCTGCTCCGCCAGGAGCTGCCCGGGGAGCTCGCCGACCGGCTGCGCTCGATCCGCCACTACGACGGCGTCCCCATCGACGCCGAGACGATCAGTGAGCCGGTGCTCGCCGGCGAGCTGTCGGTGCAGGATGAGCTGAAACCCGTCCCCGCCGGGAACGGCAGGGTGCCGGTCGCCTGAGGGAGCCAGAGCCATGTCCGTCACCGTCGAGAAGCTCAACCGCCTGGGGCTGACCCGCGACGACTACAAGGGCGCCCACACCACCCTCTGCGCCGGCTGCGGGCACAACTCGATCACCAACCACATCGTGAAGGCGCTCTACGAGAGCGGCATCGAGCCGCACCTGCTCGCCAAGATGAGCGGCATCGGCTGCTCCTCCAAGGCCGCGGCCTACTTCGTCGAGCACGCTCACGGATTCAACGGCGCGCACGGGCGGATGCCGTCCCTCGCCACCGGGGCCAAGCTGGCCAACCGCGACCTGGTGGTCTTCGGCATCAGCGGTGACGGCGACACCGCCTCCATCGGCCTGGGCCAGTATTGCCACATGATCCGGCGCAACCTCGACATGACCTACATCATCGAGGACAACGGCGTCTACGGCCTCACCAAGGGCCAGTTCTCGGCCACCGCCGACCTGGGCAGCAAGCCCAAGCGAGGCAGCGCCAACCGGTACGAGCAGATCGACGTGTGCGCGCTGGCCATCGAGCTGGGGGCCAGCTTCGTCGCCCGCAGCTTCAGCGGCGACGGCAAGCAGCTGGTGCCGCTGATCCAGGCGGGGCTCGCCCACCGCGGCACCGCGGTGCTCGACGTGATCAGCCCCTGCGTCACCTTCAACGACCACGAGGGCAGCACCAAGAGCTACGCCTACGTCAAGGACCACGACGCCCCGGTCAACACCCCCGACTACATCGCCCCGCTGGAGGAGATCACCGTCGATTACGAGCCGGGAACGGCCCAGGACGTGGAGCTCCACGACGGCTCGCACATCCTGCTCCGCAAGATCGACCCCGACCACGACGCCCGCGACCCGATCGCGGCCATGCGCCTCCTCTTCGAGGCGCGCCACTCCGGCGAGATCCTCACCGGGCTGCTCTACGTCAACCCCGACGCCGACGACCTCTGCACCCGCGAGTCGCTGCCGTCACGTCCCCTGGCGGCGCTTCCGATCGAGGACCTGCGGCCGTCGCGCGAGCAGTGGGACGCGCTGATGGCGGGGCTCGCGTAGGCGAGAGGGGCGCGGGCCGGATGCCGGCAGCGCCCCGCCACGGGGCGCACGGAGGCGCCGATGATCGATAGGGACACCCGGACCGCGACCTGGTGGAGGTCGGTGGAACCCGCTCCCGCCGTCGAGCGGAGGGCGCCCACCTCGCCGGCACGGCGCCGCGAGCGGCGGCGGCGCGCCGGGTTGCGCGACCCGGTCGCGGTCCCCCAGGCCGAGGCCCTCGCCGAGCGTCGCCGTGACCCGATCGGGGTCGCCTGGGGGATGCTCTGGCGGTACGGGGTGGTGGGAGCCGTCGCTCTCGAGGTCATCGCCGGGCCCCACATCCCCGCCGCGGCGCTGCTCGCGATCGGCGCCGGCGGCCTGATCCTCGGCTTCTGGTTTCGCCGCGGCTGGGTCGCCGCCCTCTGGCGCGCGTGCGTCCTCGGCTGGCTCGCCGCCGCGACCGCGGGCTCCGTCGTCTTCCCCGGCGTGATGGCGGTCGCGCTGCTCGTGGTGAGCATCGAGCCCTGGCTCAGCGCCCGGCGCCGGCCGCGATCGGCGGCCGTCCCCTCACGCCGCGGCTGAGCGCCTCCGGCGACCGGCCCCGAGGGCGGCAGCGGCGTCGCGGAGCCAGTCGAGGATCAGCCCCGGGGCTCCGCGCACCGTGTCGGCCACCGCGGGCATCACCCGGGTGCCGCGGACGCGGGTGACCACCATGAGCTGCAGGACGAATCCGGCGACCGTCACCCAGAGGTACACCGGCGCGAGCAGGTCGAAGAGGGGGGCGGCGTGCGAGGCCGTGGTGATCCCGGGGTCGAAGAGGTACTCGGCGAACTCGGCGGGGCCGGCGAGCAGCACCCATCCCACCACGGCGGCGAGCGCCGCCCGCCGGGCGAAGGGCTCGGTCACCCCCACCTCCCGCACCCAGCAGAAGAGGCCGAGCAGCGGGACGAGCAGGAAGAGGAAGTAGGGGCGCTCGGTGAGCGGGCTGACCAGCATGATCGCCTCGACGGCGAGGCCCACCTCGAGGAGCGAGAGGCTGTCGCGGCGGAGCGGGCGGGCGGAGGTGACCGCGACCGTCAGCCCCACCACCACCACCGCCACCACGAGCCAGAGGGCGGTCACCGCCGAGGGGGCGACCACCAGGGGGTGCCCGGCCGGGTTGATCGTGAAGAGGCGGGCCAGCACCCCCTTGGGCGACTCGTTGTGGACGAAGGCGACGTACTGGTTGGCCCAGAACCCCCAGGCTGTCCAGAAGTTCGACCACGCCCGCTGGCCGAGGAGGAGGAAGGGGGCGAGGCCGAGCACCAGGGCCGAGACGACGGTGGCGAGCCCGAAGCGGAAGTCGCGCCGCCAGAGCAGGAGCAGGGCGAGGAGCAGCAGCTCCGGCTTGACGGCGCAGGCGGCGCCGAGGAGGAGGCCCCCGAGCAGCCCCCGGCCCGCCGACCGGGCCCAGAGCGCGGTGCAGAGCAGGGCCATCAGGAAGACGTCGGTCTGGCCCAGGTCCCACTCCCGGTGCACCGGGAGGGTCACCGCCGAGAGGGCGGCGAGGAGAAGGAGCGTCCCCCAGCCGGGACGGAGCCCGGCGGCGCGGAGCGCCGCGTACACCGCGACCACCAGGAGGACGACGTTGAGCACGTCCCAGGTGGTGAGCGCCGCGTAGTGGGAGAGGAAGGTGAGGGGCACCATGAGCAGGGCGAAGAACGGCGCGTAGACGTAGGCGACCGTGGTCCAGTACGTCCCGTTGCCCGCGGGGACGTAGGCGTGGATGAAGCTGATCGCCCCGAGGTAGGGATCGCGGCCGGCCCGGACGTCGAGCCCGGCCTGGTAGAAGCTGCGGAAGTCGACCCAGCCGAACCGGGGCGCGCCGTAACGCATCACGTAGGCGGCGGCCACCGCGAGGACCAGGAGACCGAACGGCACCGCGAGGCGGCGAACCGGTGCCACCATGCCGGGGAGCCGTGGGTCGACCGTCGCCAGGTCGAAGCGGGGGCGATCCGGTCCGGGGGCGCCGCCCGAGGCGGCCGGCTCTCCGGCCACCACCTCGCCTTCGCCGCTCATCCGGCGGATGATGGCACGCGGGGCGGGTCACGCACGAGCCGTGGCCGCCGCCGGGGACGGGGAGCGGACGGCAGGTCCCCGCCGGATCAGCCCAGGCCGGTCGGCTCCTCCACCGCGGCGACCATGTCGGCGCGCACCCAGAGGATCTCCGATCCCGACTGGTCGACCTCCTGGTAGCCGGCGGCGAGCACGGAGTTGATGTCCGGGTAGGCCTGCCGGGCCGACGACTCGGTGACCACGATCTCGGGCTGGAGCTGGGCGACCTTCTGGGCCACCTGCCCGTCGAGGCCGAGGAGGGCCTCGTCGTTGTAGATGGGGGGGGTCGGCAGCAGCATCTGGAGCTGGTTGTCGTCGTAGAGCCACACATCCGACGACCAGACCACCGCCGAGGTCCCGTCGAGGCCGTGGGCGGCGATCCATGCGGAGAGCTGGCTGTCCTCGGGGAACCGGTAGTCGAACTGGTCCTGGTACGCCGTCAGCGACTGCCCGCGCGTCAGCGTCGAGAGGGCGCCGCCGTAGTAGAAGCCGAGGCTGTGACCGCCCTGGGCGAGTACCGGGGACCAATCCACCCCGACCACGGAGGCCCCGACCGCTGCGACGCAGGCGGCGGCGATCAACCCGGCTCCGGCCACCCGGCGCGGCAGCGGGACGCTGGCCGGCCAGCGCAGCCGCAGGCTGCTGAGTGCCAGCACCCCCGGGGCGAGCGAGGGGACGACGTAGTGGGGGTACGGCTGGCGGGCCAGCGCCGGGACGAGCAGCGCCGCGGTCGCCCAGACCCAGAGCGCCCAGGACGGATCGCGGTCGCGGCGGTGAAACCATGCCGCGACCACCACCACGACGGCCACGCCGGCGCCCAGCGCCAGGCGGAGCACGACCCCGCCCTGGGTGGAGGTCTGACCGGCGGTGGTCAGCAACCCCTGGGCGTACTGGACCCAGAAGCCGACCAGCGCGTAGCCGACCCTGCCGGCTCCGGCGGTCACGATCGCGGGGACCAGCCAGAGGGCGGTCCCCCCGGCCACCGAGGCCGCGTAGACGGCGACCCGCCGCCAGCTGGCCCGGCCGGCGAGGGCCAGGATGAGAGCGAAGGCGCAGGTCTCAGCGACTGCCGTCTGCTGGTAGGCGACGGCGACGGCCACCAGAACCCCCACCCCGACCGGCCAGAGTGGCCAGCGGCGGGTGTCGGGGGCGGCGACCCGGGTGAGCAGGAGCGCTCCCGCCCAGGTGAGCGGGGCGATCATGAGGCTCTCGGGGAGGAGGAGCTCGGCGTCGAAGACGGGCAGGCCGAGCAGGATGGCGGCGAGGAGGAGCGCGACCACGGTGCGCGGGCGCCCGAGCAGGCGGTCGCCGGCATAGGCGATGGCAGCCAGGGTCGCGAGACCGGCCAGGAGCGGCAGGACGTGGAGGGCCGCCTCGCTGGTCCCCAGGGTCTGGATCACCGCCGCCACCGTCCAGATGTGGAGGGGCGGCTTGTTGGTCCAGATCTGGGAGTAGAGCACCCGCCCCTGGACCAGGGCCCGCGCGGTGGTGACGTAGCCGGCCTCGTCGGTGTACCAGTGGGGCTCCAGGAACGCGGGCACGCGGAGCAGGGCAAAGAGGGCCATCGGACCGCTCAGCCACAGCCCGCGGCGGATCCTGTAGACACGTCGCGGTCCCGGCGCCTCGCCGGGCCGCCCCCCCGCCGCCGCCGCCATCCGGAACCTCCTTGCCTCGGCCGCAGCGGCCTGGTGCCCCCAGTCGGGGAAAGCCCCAATTTATCTTTGCCCATCGTCGCCCGGCAACCTTGCGCGAGCATGAACGGGGCGGGGATGTGTCATCGTGGCACCCCGTGGTCGTCGCGCCGGAGCCGGTTCCGCCCCTCGCCACCCCGCGGACGCGCGCCCGGCTGCCCCGCCCCACCCTGGGCGGGGTGGTGGTGGGCGCTGCCCTGACCGTGGTCCTGGTCGTGCTCTGCCGCCGGGTCGGCGATCCGGACTTCTGGTGGCACATGCAGACCGGCAGCTGGATCGTCAACCACGCCGCGATTCCCAGCCACGAGCTCTTCAGCTACACGGTGGGCAGCCGCCCGTGGGCGGACCAGGAGTGGGGCAGCGAGGTGCTTGGCTACCTGATCTTCAACGGCGGGGGATTCCTGGCCTTCAGCCTCGCCTACACCGCGGTCACCTGGGCCGGCTTCTGGTTCATCTGGCGCCGCATGGCCCTGGAGCGCGTCCCCGCGCTGATCGCGGCGGCGTTGCTGGTGGTCGCCGCCTGGGCCGGGGTCGCGGTGTGGGGCCCGCGCTCCCAGATGATCAGCTTCGCGCTCACCTGCCTGACCCTCTACTGGGTCGAGGCCTACCTTCGCGACCGCAGCCGGCTCGTCTACCTCCTCCCCCTGGTGACAGTGGTCTGGGCCAATCTCCACGGGGGCTTCGTCTACGGCCTCGCCGTGGTCGGGCTCGCCGCGTTCACCGAGACCGTGCTCTGGGTGGCCTCCCCGCGCGACCCCACCCACCGGCGCCGCTCGCTCCGCCTCTGGGCGGTGCTGGTCGGGTGCGGGATCGCCGGCCTCGTCAACCCGCTCACCATCCGCGCCTACCTGGCCGCCATCGAGACCCAGACCAGCGCCGTCCAGCAGACCTTCATCGCCGAATGGCACTCGCCCAACTTCCACTCGGCCGAGGAGTTCGGCCTCGAGCTCCTGCTCCTCCTCGTCGTCTTCGCCATGGCCTTCCGCCGGCCCCGGCTCTGGGACGCGCTGCTCACCCTGGTCGGCGTCTACGCGGCGCTCTCGGCGGTCCGCAACGCACCGCTCGCGGCGGCCGCGCTGACACCGATGGTGGCCTGGTCGGCCGCCGGCTGGTGGGAGCGGAGGATCGCCTGGCGCGATCGATTCGAGGCGTGGACCCGGCGCCGCGCCTCCGACCTCCTGGTCCTGGCCGCGATGGGCGCTGTCATCGTCGCCGCGGGAACGGCGGGCTTCGCGGCCTACACGCTGAGCGGTCAGACGGCGAGCACCGAGGCCAACTTCCCGGTGGGCGCGGCCGACTGGCTGGCGGCGCATCCGAGCGTCGGCACCCGGATGTTCAACGAGTACGACTGGGGCGGCTACCTGATCTGGCGCTTCTACCCCGACGCCAACCGCCGGGTCTTCATCTACGGGGAGGCGACGGAGCTGGGCAACCCGCTCCTCCAGGAGGTGAGCGACGTCGAGACCGCCCAACCCGACTGGCAGCGGATCCTCACCGAGAACCGCGTCGACTACGTCATCGAGCGCACCAACTCCTCACTCACCATGGCGCTCTCCGTCGACCCCCAGTGGCGGGAGGTCTACGCGGACTCGCTGGCGGTCATATTCGTCAAGCGGTAGTCGGGGTTCGGCGTAACCTCTGCAGGGGCGCGGCGGCTGCCGGGCCGGACACCCGCGACGGCCGGGGCGGGTGTCCCCGCGGCTCCGGCCGGAGGGACGCGATCGTGTCGACCGGATGGCCACCGTCCCCGGCGGACGGGGGCGACCCCGCGGCTCCGGGCTACGCGGGGGGTGCCTCCGGCGCGCCGCCGCCCTACCCCTACCCCCCCTCTCCGTATCCCCCCTACCCCTACCCGCCCGGCGGCTACCCGGCCCCACCGCCCCAGGGCCCGTGGCCCGGTCCCTATCCCCCGCCCTACCCGCAGCCGTACCCGGGGTACGCCGCGCCCTCCTCCACCAACGGCTTCGCCATCGCCTCGCTGGTGCTGGGCATCCTCTGGCTGTACTGGGTGGGATCCATCCTCGCCGTCGTCTTCGGCCACATCGCCCTGGTCCAGACCCGCGATCGCGCTCAGGGCGGCCGGGGAATGGCCGTCGCCGGGCTGGTGCTCGGCTACGTCGGGCTCGCCCTGCTGGCCCTAGTCATCATCGGGGCGGTGTTCGTGGGCACGCGCGTGGTCCACTCCTCGATCGTCACCCCGACGGGCACCTGACCGGTGCGCCCCCGCTACGCCTACCTCGGCCCGGTGGGCACCTTCGCCGAGGTCGCCGCCCGCGCCCTGCTCGAGAGCCGGGACGCGGACCTGGTCCCCGTCGAGACCGTCGCCGACGCCTTCGCCGCCACCCGGGAGGGCTCGGTGGAGGGGGCCGTGGTGCCCTTCGAGAACTCGGTGGAGGGCTCGGTGAGCGGGACCCTCGACGAATTCTCGAGCGGCACGCCGCTCCACATCGCCCGCGAGATGCTGGTCCCGGTGCGGCTCTCCCTCCTGGCCCGCCCGGGCATCGACCTCGGCGCGATCCGGGTGGTGGCGTCCCACCCCCACGCCAACGCCCAGTGCCGCCACTGGCTGCGCGCCAACCTCCCGGAGGCCCGGATCCACACCGCCCCCTCGACCGCGGAGGCCGCCGCGGCGCTGGCGGAGGGGGCCGCGGGCGTCGACGCCGCCATCGCCTCGCCCGCCGCGGCCGAGCGATACGGGCTGATCGAGCTGGTGACGGACATCGGGGACCACCGCCACGCGGTGACCCGCTTCGTCCTGGCGGTCAACCCCCGGCCGCTGCCCCGGCCGACCGGGGCCGACCGGACCACGGTGGTCACCCTCATCGCCGACGACCACCCCGGCGCCCTCCTCGAGCTGCTCACCGAGTTCGCCGTCCGGGGGGTCAACCTCACCCGGATCGAGTTCCCGCCCCACTGGCCACGGGCTCGGCCGCTACTGCTTCTCGATCGACTGCGAGGGCCACATCGAGGACGCCCGGGTGGGCGACGCCCTGGCGGCGCTGCACCGGTTCTGCGAGGAGGTCCGCTTCTGCGGCTCCTACGCGAGGGCCGACGGCGAGGCACCCCGGCTCCGCCGGGGCACCGCCGACGCCGACTTCGACGCGGCCGCCGCGTGGCTGGACCGGGCCCGCCGGGGGAACGGCTGAGCTCTCGCCCGCCCCGCTCGGGTTTGCGGCGTCGCGATGCGCTGTTACGGGGCTGTGGCCAAACCCCCCGGCTCCCCGTGTGTTCGGCCCCCCTAAGCTCGGCAGGACGTCTAGTGCATTTGAACTACCCGGCCGGTAGGGCGAGAAAGGGAAGATCATGGAACGGCGCGGGCGGAGGCTCGAGCGCACCCGTTTGCTGCGGGTGTCGCTGGTCCTCGCCGCCACCGTGGCGGGTACCGCCCTGGTGGGCTTCGGCGGGATGGCCGCCTGGCAGGCCTACAGCGAGAACGCCGGCAACGACGTCGCGGCCGGGAGCCTCGGCCACAGCAACGCGGTGAGCTCCCAGAGCTGCACCTCGGTCACCTCGACCTCCCTGCTCAACCAGTCGGGCAACACCTGCGCCGTGATCGTCAACGTGAGCGGGGTGGCGCCCAGCTCGCCGGCCACCCTGACCTCGGGCGCGGTCACCATCACCTCGACCGGGTCCCTCCCGAGCACCCTCTCCATGCAGATGCCCGCGGCGGCGACCGGCAACCTCTGCCCCGACCTCCTGCTCGGCGTGGCCGACCAGAGCAGCGTCACCGACTATGCGGCCACCGTCCTGACCACCCAGATGGGCGCCACCGCACTCAAGGACAGCGCCGGCGCCACCACCTGGCCGGGGACCGCTCCGGGACCGGCCGGCAGCGACACCTACACCTTCGCCATCACCAAGGGGACCAACTTCAACACCGACTACGCCGACGCCGGACAGAGCTGCAGCTTCTCCATCCTCTTCACCCAGCAGGCGAGCTGACCCGGAGCCACGACCGCCTCAGGTGACGGGGTCCGCCTCCGGGCTGCGGAGGACCACCGCCGCGACGACGAGGCCGATCCCGAGCAGCTGGAGCGGCTGCGGCACCTGCTGGAGGACGAGCAGCCCCATCACCGTGGCCGTCGCCGGCAGCAGGCTCACCAGCACCGCGAAGGCGCCCCGGGAGAGGCGGCGCAGGAGCACCTGGTCGAGGGCGTAGGGGATGACGCTGGAGAGCAGGCCGGCCCCGACGGCGAGGGCGAGAGCGCTGGAGTGGCCCGCGCTCTGGAACGCGGGAGCCGCCGCCAGGGGCGCGATCGCCACCGCCCCGACCGCCATCGCCGCCGCCAGCCCGGTGGTGCCGAGACCGCGCCGGGCCACCTGGTGGGCGAGGACGATGTAGAGCGCCCAGAGCAGCCCGGCGGTGAGGGCGAGCCCGACCCCCAGGGCGCTGCCCGAGACGCTGATCCGGCTCAGGGTGGCCACCCCGGCCACCGCCACCAGCAGGGCGGCGAGGTTGCGGAGCCCGCGGACGGCGATGGCGGCCACCAGGATCGGTCCGATGAACTCGATGGCGACGGTGGTGCCCAGCGGCAGGCGCTCGATGGCGAGGTAGAAGGTGAGATTCATGAAGGCGAGGACCACCCCGAACGCCGCCACCAGCAGCAGAGCGCCTCGGGCCTGGTGGCGCAGCTCGCGCCAGGGCCGCCGCCACACGCCGAGCACCAGCGCGCCGGTCACCACCCGGATCCAGGCGACCCCGGGTGCGGGCATCCCCGCGAAGGCGCGCACCGCGAGCGACGCCCCCGCGTACTGGGAGACGGCGTTGACGATGAAGAGACCGACCAGGTGAGGCGCGGCGGCGCGCCCTCCTCCGGGCTCGGAGGGGGGCGCGCCGCGTGGGGTCGTGGCCTACTCGCTTTCCAGGGAGGCCTGCAGCCGGATCTCCACCGCGGCGAGGGCCTTGGACACCGGACAGCCGGAGCGCGCCGCCTCCGCGGCGGCCTCGAACGCCGCCCTCTCGATGCCGGGGGCCCGCGCCGTGACCACGAGCTCGATGGCGGTGATGGCGGCCCCGTCGGATCGGCCGGTCTCGAAGGCCACGCTGGCGGAGACGGCGACCCGCTCCGGCGGATGCCCCAGCTTGGCCAGCTCGTTGGAGAAGGCCATCGCGAAACAGCCGGCATGGGCGGAGGCGATCAGCTCCTCGGGGCTGGTCGCCCCCTGCTCCCGCTGGGTGCGGCGCGACCACGAGATGGGCAGCTCGGGGAACGCACCGCTCCCGGGTCGGACCGTCCCCCCACCTCCGGTGAGGTCCCCGGACCAGGTCGCATCGGCATTGCTGTGCGCGATCGGCATGGATCAGCCTCCACTCGACATTCTCGCTGATGCTACGAGCTTCGCCCCTCGGCGGGCACCGACATCGCGCCGCCCGGTCGCGGTCAGCGGGCTCTCATCCGTCCGGCGGCTCTATGATGATAGTTCTCATGGGTGATGTTACCGTCGCTGGGACTCAGCTTTCGCGTGCGGCCGGCCGTGGGAAGCCGCCGGCGCCCGGCGAGACGGCGACCGCGACCGCGCCCCGCACGGCGCGGGCCCAGCAGCCCAGCTCCGACGCCCTGCTGCTCGACATCGCCGTCCACGAGCTGCGCTCCCCGCTCACCGTGGTGCAGGGCTACGCCTCGCTGCTCGAGGCCGGCGACCTGGGCAGCCTGGGGGCCCCGGCGCTCAAGGCGGTGCGGGTCATCGCGGCCAAGGCGCGCGAGGCCCAGGAGATCGCCACCTCCCTGCTCACCGTGGCCCGGCTGGAGAGCAACGAGCTGCGCATCGACAGCGGGCCCATCCGCCTCGGACCGCTGCTCGCGTCCGTCCGCGACCGGATGGCGCCGCGGCTCGAGCTCGAGGCTGCGACGCTGACCCTCGACCTGCCCGCCGGCCTCACCGAGGTGGTGGGCGACGCCGACCTGGTGACGCGCATCATTGACAACCTTGTCAACAACGCCCTGATCTACTCCGATCCGCCCGCCTCCGTCGCGCTCACCGCCCACCCCCTCCCGGGGTGGGTGCAGATCCGGGTGGCGGACCGCGGACCGGGGGTGCCCGAGGCCGACCGGCAGCGCATCTTCGAGCGCTTCGTGCGCGGGGCGGGCGCCGAGCGGGCGGCGGGGACCGGGCTGGGCCTCTACGTCAGCCGCGCCTGCGCCCGGCGGATGGGCGGCGACCTCACCCTGGAGCGCGGCGAACCCGGGGAGGGCAGCACCTTCCTGCTGGCGCTGCCCGCGGCCTGAGGCCCGGCGGCTCAGGTCAGCCGCACCCGGGGGTCGACGACCGCGTAGAGGACGTCGACGATGATGTTGGCGACCACGATGAACGCGGAGGCGACCAGCACGATGCCCTGGATGACCGGCAGGTCCTCCCTGGCGATGGCGCTGACCACGTTCTGGCCCAGCCCGGGGAGGCCGAAGATGGTCTCGGTGATGATCGCGCCGCCGAGCACCGTGGCCAGGTCGATGCCGAACTGGGTGACGATGGGGGTGATCGCCGCCCGCAGGGCGTGGCGGTAGACGACGCGCCGCTCGGAGAGCCCCTTGGCCCGGGCGGTGCGGATGTAGTCCTCGCCCAGCACCTCGAGCAGCGAGCTGCGGGAGAGCCGGGCATACGTCGCCGCCGTGATCAGGGCAAGGGTCAGCCACGGTAAGAGCATGTCGCGGGCCCACTGCCCGGGGCTGGTGAAGAAGGGTGTGTAGTTGCCGGCGCTCGGGAAGATCGTGATCCCGTGGGTGGTCAGGATGTAGAAGAAGATGAAGAGCAGCAGCAGACCGAGGATGAAGGTGGGGGTGGAGAGGCCGACCAGCACAAAGACCGTGGCGCTGCGGTCCCAGATGCTGCGCGGCCGGCGGGCGGCGAGGATGCCGACGCTCAGTCCGAGGGCGAGCCAGATGATGCCCGCGCCCACCGCCAGGGAGATGTCGACCTGCACCCACTGGCCGAGCAGGGTGGTCACCGGCTCGTGCAGCTTGTACGACTCCCCGAGGTTGCCGTGGACCAGCCGGCCGAGGAATCCGAGGTACTGCTGCCAGAGCGGCTGGTTGAGGCCGAGCGCCGCCCGGATGGTCGCCACCTGCGACAGCGTCGCCGACTTTCCGGCGAGCAGGCGCGCCGGGTCCGGGTTGGTCATGAAGAAGAGGACGAAGATCAGGCTGACGATCACCCAGAGGGTGATCACCCCCTGGATGACGCGGCGGATGATGAAGCGGGTCATCGCAACTCGGCGTCGGCGCTGAGCAGCTCGCCGCCCCCTCCCGCGGGACCGTCCGGGCCGGGGGCGACGGCCTTCCGGCGGGTGGCGAAGATGCGCTCCGTCCTCGGGTCGAGAGCGTCACGCACCGAGTTCCCCAGCAGGTTGAAGCCGAGCGTGGTGATGAGCAGCGCGATCGCGGGGAAGCCCCAGAACCACCAGGCGGCGAAGCCCGCCGAGCCCTGGTCGTCGGCCAGCATGTTGCCCCAGGTGGGCGTCGGCGGCCCCACCCCCACGCCCAGGTAGTCCAGGGTGGCCTCGAAGACGATCGCCACCGGGACCAGCAGGGTGCCCAGCACCAGCACCGGAGCGATCAGGTTGGGGAGGATGTCGACGAACATGATCCGGAACGGGCCCGCGCCGATGGAGCGGGCGGCCTCCACGTACTCCTTCTCCTTCTGGGAGAGGGTCTGGCCGCGCACGATCCTGCCGATGGCGGCCCACGAGAAGAAGGCGATGACCCCGATGGTGAGGGTCAGGCTCCCCCCGAAGACGGAGGCGATGACGATCGCGGCCAGCACGTAGGGGAAGGAGAGGACGGCGTCCATCAGCCGGGCGAGCAGGGCGTCGATCCAGCCGCCGAAGTAGCCGGAGACCAGGCCGATGACGGTGCCGCCGATGGTGGCGAGCAGGGTGGCGAGGACGCCGACCAGCAGCGAGATGCGGGCCCCGTAGGCGATCCGCACCAGGACGTCGCGGCCGAGGTTGTCGGTCCCGAGCAGAAAGCCGCCCTCGCCGGGACCGTAGGGCTGGCCGAAGGAGTTGGTCCCGTTGATCAGGTCGGGGTTGTAGGGGCTGTGCCCGGTCAGCGTCGAGACCAGGGGGGCGACGAGCGCCAGCAACGCCATCAGCACGATCATCCCGGCCGCCACCCAGGCCATCCGGTCGGTGCGGAGCCGGGCCATGGCGAGGCGCAGCGGGCTCCGGCCCTCGATGGCGAGGGAGCCCTCCCCCGCGTCCAGCGCGCTCTCCTGGAGGAGCTCGGTGGTCGCTCCCAGGGGCGCCAGGCTCATCCGCCGCCCTCCGCCCCCGGCTCGGGGGTGGTGGCGATGAACCCCGCGGCCGTCTCATGGAACTCGGGGGTGGCACCGACCAGGGTCTCGCCGCGCTGCACCGGGAAGTGGCAGGCGGCGACGTGGCCGGGGAGGTCACCCTGCTGCACCTGGAGCGGCGGCTCCTCGGCCGCGCAGATGGCCTGGGCCTTGGGGCAGCGGGTGTGAAAACGGCAGCCGGAGGGAGGATTGATGGGCGACGGCACGTCGCCGTAGAGGACCACGCGGTGCGCGGCGCGGGCCTTCTCCGGGTCGGCGACCATCGACGCCGAGA
Source organism: uncultured Chloroflexia bacterium (assembly GCA_963803165.1). Taxonomy (GTDB): domain Bacteria; phylum Chloroflexota; class Dormibacteria; order Aeolococcales; family Aeolococcaceae; genus Changshengia. The sequence goes on from CAWDLK010000004.1 coordinate 484,370, forward strand.
GGAGCGCCGCCGTATACGGGTGGCGTGGCGACCCGAACAGCTCGGCAGTGTCGGCGAGCTCGACCACCTTGCCCAGGTACATGACCGCCACCCGGTCGCTGACGTGCTCCACCACGGCGAGATCGTGGGCGATGAAGACGTAGGTGAGGCCGAGCTCGCCCTGGAGGTCCTCGAGCAGGTTGATGATCTGGGCCTGCACGGAGACGTCCAGGGCCGACACCGGCTCGTCGCAGACGACGAGGCTCGGCCGCAGGGCCAGGGCCCGGGCCACGCCGATGCGCTGCCGCTGCCCGCCGGAGAACTCGGAGGGGAACCGGTTGTAGTGCTCGGGGTTGAGGCCGACGGTCTCCATCAGCTCCTGCACCCGGCGCTTGCGCTCGGGGCCGTCGGCGACGCCGTGAATGGCGAGCGGGTCACCGATGATGGACCCGACCCGGCGCCGCGGGTTCAGCGAGCCGTAGGGGTCCTGGAAGATCATCTGCATCCGGCTCCGATAGGGTCGCATCCGGCGCGGCGACAGATGGCTGATGTCGACTCCGTCGAAGACGACCCGGCCCGAGGTGAGCGGGTGGAGCCTGGTGATGCAGCGGGCCAGCGTCGACTTCCCGCAGCCGGTCTCGCCGACCAGCCCGAGGGTCTCCCCGCGATGGACCTCGAGGCTCACGCTCTCCACGGCCTGGACGCTGCCGATCTGGCGCTTGAAGAAGATCCCCCGCTTGATCGGGAAATGCTTGACGACGCTCTCGACCCGGAGCAGGGGCTCGGTCGAGGGCTGGTGGGCCGGCGGCACCGCCGGGGCGGGGGGCGGGGGCGCGAACGGCACGCGCTCAGCCACGGGCTGCGTTCCCCGCCTCCGCCGCCGCGACGCCGCGGAGGCGGAGAGCGGCCGGTCCCCGCCGGCTCGCCACGTAGCGCTTGCGGGCGGCGTCAGCGTCCGCGCCGACCCCGACCGCGTCGTGCGGCAGCCAGCAGGCCGACCAGTGCCCGTCCTCGTCGCCCGCGGGGGCCGGCCCCGGCTGCTCGCGGACGCAGGCGTCCATGGCGAACGGGCAGCGGGGGTGGAAGGCGCAGCCGCTCGGCGTCCGGATCAGGCTCGGCGGCTGTCCGACGATCGGCACCAGGCGTCCCCCGCTCCCGGTCGCACCGGGGATCGAGACGAGCAGGCCACGCGTGTAGGGATGGTGGGGGCTGCGGAAGATGGTGCGGAAGTCCGCCCCCTCGGCGCCGCGGCCCGCGTACATGACCAGCACCGTGTCGGCCACGGTGGCCACCAGCCCGAGATCGTGGGTGATGACGATCATCGCCATGCCCAGCTCCCGCTGCATGCCGGCGAGCAGCTCCATGAGCTGCGCCTGAACGGTGGCGTCCAGAGCCGTGGTCGGCTCGTCGGCGATCAGGAGCTTGGGCCGGAGCGCCAGCGCCATGGCGATCATCGCCCGCTGGCGCATGCCTCCCGAGAGCTCGTGGGGGAAGGCCTGCACCCGGCGCTCCGGCTGCGGGATGCTCACCAGCCGCAGCAGCTCGACGGCCTGCCGCATCGCCTGGCCGCGGCTCACCCTGGTGTGGGCGCGGATCGCCTCGGAGATCTGCCAGCCGACCCGGTAGTAGGGGTGGAGGCTGGAGAGCGGATCCTGGAAGATCATCGCGATCTCGGCGCCGCGGACGTGCCGGATCTCATCCGGCCTCATGCTCAGCAGGTCGCGGCCCCCGAAGACGGCGGAGCCGCTGATGTCGGCTCCGGGGTTCAGCCCGAGCAGGCTGAGCGCGGTGACGCTCTTCCCCGACCCGGTCTCGCCGACGATCCCCAGCGTCCGCCCCGGCTCGACGTCAAAGGACAGGCCCCGGACGGCATGCACCACGCCATCCGAGGTGGGGAAGGAGACGGTCAGATCGCGGACGCTCAGAAGGCTCATCGGACCAGGGGTGTGGCCGGCGGCGTGGGACGCTTCGCTCCTGGCATGGTCACGTCGATTACCACGATAGCGTGTTTCGGGAGGGAGGGTGGTCCGGCTCAGGATTGGACCGACGCGCCGCCGCGGCTAGCGCGCAGGACCGGCGGGCCGGCACCTCCGCCCGACGGGGCGGAGGTGCCAAACCCTGGTTGCCGGTGTCAGCTCAGCCAGACATCCGCGAGGTTGTACTGCGCGGAGAAGGGGTTGTAGAGGGCGTTGTGGACGGTCGAGGCGTGCATCAGGTTGGTGAGCTGCCCCATGAAGGGAATGAAGGGGGCCTGCGCCATAACCGCCTTGTTGGCCTGCTGCCAGTAGCTGGTGGAGGAGGCCAGGGTGGTTGCGGTCTCCGCCTTGGTGATCAGGCTGTCGACCGTCGAGTTGCTGAAGTCACCCCAGTTGGTGCCCGGGAAGTTGCTGCTCCCGAAGAGGTCGGGAAGGATCGACCGGGCGCTCGCCGGCCCGTACCAGTCGGGCACCCAGCCCGGCTCGGTGATGTCCCAGCCGGCGCTGGCCAGGGCGCTGGCCGACGTCTGCAGGATGCCGGACGAGGTGTAGTAGCCCTGGGAGATGCCCTTGCCGTTGACGGTCACTCCGCAGGCCCCGAAGTCCTTCTGGACCTCCTGGAAGATGGCGGGGTGGTTGCCGTCGGTGCGGTAGTAGTCGGTGATCGTGAACCCGCTCGCGTACCCGGCCGCCTTGAGCATCGACTTGCAGGTGGCGGCGTCACCCTGGTTGCCCGTGGTGGGGTACGGGTTGTAGCCGTCGATGTATCCCTGGGCGCCGGGGCCGAAGACCTGGTTCAGAGGCACGTTGAAGTCGGTGCCTCCGTAGATCTTGGCCAACGCCACCTTGTTGATCGCGTACTCCAGAGCCTGGCGGACCTTGACGTTCTGGAGCGGGGTGGACGCCTGGAGGTTGAAGACCAGGTACGGGTTGGTGATCCCCGGGGAGGGGAAGCTGCCGAACAGCGGGTTGGAGTAGTTGGCCAGGTCGGGCAGCGAAGCCGCCGGGACCGTGGTGTTCCACTCCAGGTCGAGGGTGCCCGCCTGGATCTCCTGCTGGACCTCGTCCGCGGCCGCGTCGGAGCCCAGCGTCTCATCGATGCTGATCTCCTGGACGTAGCGGTGGTGGATGGGGTCGAGGCTCCAGCTGGTGGCGGTGACGTTGCTCCCCGTGGTCGCTCCCCAGTAGGGGTTCGGGACCAGCACGATCTTCTGCCCCGGGACGTAGCTCTGCACCTCGTAGGGGCCGTCGGACCAGATCGGGTTGCCCGCCGTGAGCGGCGTGTAGTCGAGCGACGCGGGCGGTGCCGCGGCGGCGAAGAACATCGACATGATGTTGGGGAAGTCGACCGCCGGGCTGGTCAGGTTGATGACCAGGGTCTGGCTGTCCGGGGTCGAGATGCCCGAGATCGGGTTGGCCGAGATGTAGGCGGCCCGCTGCGCCGGGGTGGCGGTCGCGGCCAGCGCCTCGAAGCCGCTGCAGTAGGTGGCGTACCCCTCGATGGTGGCGGTGTAGTAGCTGGGGTTGCCGTAGGCGGACAGCGACGGGTCGCACTCGCGCTCGAGGCCGAGGGCGAAGTCCTGGGACGTCACCGGCGTGCCGTCATCGGGGGCGACCGGGTCGCCGGTGGCCGGGTCGGTCACCGCCCACCTCATCCCCGATCGGAGCGTGAAGGTGTAGGTCTTCCCACCGTTGGAGACGGCGACGTTGCTGGCCGCGTCGTCCACGACCGAGGTCGCGGTGGTGAAGGTGCTGGAGGGCTGGTAGCCGACCAGGGTCCGGTCCATGGTGAGGAGGACCGAGTAGCCGATGGTGTCGTACTCGCCCTGGGGGTCGAGCATCCCCGACACGTCGGTGGAGCCGGCCAGGGTCAGCGTCCCGGTCGGCGTGGAGGGCGGCGTGCCCGTGGCATTGACGTTCTTGGTGAGCCACGAGACCGTCGAACTCGTTAAAGGAGGTCGGGTTGATGTTGGCGGCGTTGGTGCTGGTGGGGGTGGCGCTGGTGGTGCCGCAGGCGGCGGCGCCGATGGCTGCCAGCCCCGCGACGATCCAGAGCCGGTCGGGCAATCTGGCCCCCCGCGCTCGCCGAACTTTGCCGCCCCGCTCAGACGGTTCCGAGGTCATGGCTCCCTCCTTGATGAGGTTCAGGTCTGAAGATGACTAGGGTCTGCTGCCGGTCGCCGAGGACCGCGCCGTGCCGACCGCGGAGGCGAGAGGGTGCCGAGCCGCGGGCCGCCGCAGGGGGGGACGAGGCCTCACGCCACCCGACCCCGCACATGCGAACGCCGCGATCTTCGCAGTCACGCCAACGTCGGACACGACCCGTCCCCCGTGCCAACTCATGCGTTGCCAATTTACGCCTCGGTGCCGAGAGCGGTATCCCCCACCGGGGTGATACACAGTTCAGATCGAACGCACCAGACGACCGCAGCCCGCGCTGATCGCGGACGGATCGGGTGCCGCGTGAGCATAGCGCCCCCCGGGCGCGATCGGATTCGTGCTCCGACCACAGGGCTCCGGCGCGGCCGCTTGGGCGCGGGGCCACGCACGGGGCGGGCGACCCCGGTCAGGCGCCCGCCGGCTCCATGCCCGCGGGCTCGATGCTCGCCGGCACCGGCGGGGCGCCGGATCCGGGGCGCAGCGCGGTGAGGCCGCTGAGCTTGAAGCGGCGCCGGGCTATGGCGTAGGCGATGAACCCCATGAGGGTCGCGAAGCCCTTGTCGGCGACCCGCTGAATCAGGGCGGCGGCGGTCGCCGCGGCCGGGTCGACGCCGACCAGGACGAGGAGCCCTATCACGCTCGCCTCCGAGGCGCCGATCCCGCCCGGGATCAGGCTGATCGCCCCGGCGACGTAGGAGGCAGCCAGGACAAAGGAGGTGACCGGCCAGCTGAGGTCGCCGCCCACGCCGAGGACCACCAGCCAGAAGAGGGTGACCGACGCCCCCGCCCCGGCCACGCTGAGCACCGACCAGCCGAGGGTCTCGGGGCGCTGGAGCAGGACGACGGTCTCCTGGCGGAGGCGGTCGACCTGGCCGGTGAAGCGGCGCAGGACCGGGGTGCGCTCGACCAGGCGGTGGACGAAGTGGAAGCACGGCGGCACCAGCAGCATGGCCATCGCGCCGGCGATGCCGACCAGGGCGACGATCAGCACCGGGAGGCCGCGGTGGATGGAGAGCACCCCGGGCACGGCGATGACGATGAGGATGAGGGTCATGATCAGCTCCTGGACCGTCACCGTGGCGACCACCTCGCCGAACTCGAGGTCGGGGCAGGCCTCGCTGGCGAACACCGCCCGGCTCAGCTCGCCGAGCGGGAGCATCGTCGTCGACTGGCCCGCGATGTTGAGCAGGATGCTGTCGCCGATGCCGATCCGGGAGCCGACGTCGCGGAGCAGGAAGTACCAGCGCAGCCCCTGGAGGACGTAGTAGGCGGCGGAGAGCCCGAGGATCGCCGGGATCAGCAGCAGGTCGAATCGGGAGATGGCCCCTCCCAGCGCGAACGGGTTGCTGGCGATGATCAGGGCCACGATCGCCGCCAGCCCGCACCCGATGGGGATCATCTGGGTGAGGCGGAAGCGGCGTGGCGGCGGAGGGCCCGGCGGGGCGGGGGCGGGGGCCGGGTCCGCCGCGGAGCCGGCGCGCCGTGGGGATGGCGAGCCGGAGACCGACACCTCAGGCGGCGACCTCGTAGGGCGGGGCGCTGGCGGCGCTGAGGACGGCCCGGGGCGAGGACACCAGGCTGCCGATGTGCAGCCGGCGGTGGATGGCGACGTAGGCGAGCACCCCGATGGCGGACGGGACCCCGGTGAGGAGGAGCCGCTCCAGCAGGGCAACCGCCGCCGCCTGGCCGGCCGGCACACCGAACCCGACCAGCACCCCGATCACGCTCGCCTCGTTCGCCCCGATGCCTCCGGGGAGGAAGCTCAGGGCGCCTCCCACGTAGGCGACCGCCACCACCAGCACCGCGAGCCACCAGCCGCGGTCGATGTTCATGGCGCGGAGCAGGAGCTCGAGCGCGCCGGCGGCCAGCCCGACCCGGGCGAGGTCGATCACGCTGCTCGCCATCGCCACCGGCCGGGTCAGCAGCCCGACGCTCTCGCGGCGCAGGGTGTCGACCTGGCCGGCACCCTGGCGCAGCAGGGGGAGGGCTCCGAGGAGGCGCCGGACCGGACGGTAGAAGCCGGGCACGATCAGGATCAGCAGCGCGGTCGCCACGCCCCCGAGCACGACGGCGCTGACCAACCACCCGCCGGGGATGCTCAGCAGGGCGGGGGTGGCGCTCAGCACCAGGAACGAGGTGAAGGTCAGCTCCTGGACGGTGACCGCGGCCGCGGCGGCGCCGAAGGGGGCCCCGGTGGCCTCGCTGGCGAAGAGGGCCCGGGTGAGGTCGCCGAGCGGGAGCACCGCGGTGACGGTCTGCCCGGCGAGGTTGATCAGGACCGATTCGCGGAGGCGCATCCGGACCTGGGCGGCGCCGAGCAGGAGGTGCCAGCGCAGCCCCTGGACGCAGTAGAAGGCGACGGTGAGCAGCACTGCGAGGCCGACCAGGCGGAGGTCGGTGCCGCGCAGCGCGCCCAGCACCCGCGAGGGCTGGATCACCATCACCAGCCCGAGCACGCTGGCCAGCCCGACCAGGAGCGGGACCAGGCGCCGGGTCACGGTCACGACAGGACCGGCCCGGGGGAGAGCCGCTAAGCCGGCGGGCCTGCTCGGCGAGCCGCCGCAGCGCCGCCGCCAGGGTGCGCTGCTCGGTCTCGGTCATCGCCTCCACGGCACGCCGCAGCGGGCTGTCCCGGAGCACCCTCACCGCCCCGACGAGCTGGCGTCCCCTGGCGGTCAGGTGGATCTCGACGCAGCGCCGGTCGTCATGCCCGTGGTGGCGGCGGACCAGGTCGCGCTGCTCCAGGCGGTCGAAGAGCCGGGTCGCCGAGGCGGCCGAGAGCCCGACCGCGTCGGCGAGGCGTCCGGCGGTCTGCGGGCCCGCGTCGCGGAGGGCGCGGAGCACGGCGAGCTGGGCCAGGGTGAGCCGGGCCTCGCGCCACAGGTCCGCCTGGAAGCCGTCGGTGAGGAGGCTGGCTCCCAGGTACGCACCCAGCACCTCGCGCACCTGAGGGCTGAGCCCGCCCTCAGCCCCGGTGGTTGTCATGAGGTTAATGGTACACGCGGTGTCAGGATGCCCGAGAGCGGGCAGGCGGCCTCGCCGAATACCATGCCTCCACCGCTGGCCCATCGGGTGGGCGGGTTGACGGGGTGTCAGGATCGGCGTCCCTGGGGCGGCAGCTTGCTCGCCCGGGGGGCAGATAGTTACCATCAGAGAACTTTCACGGGACGTGGAGGGGAAGCATGTCCGTCATCGCCGATGCACCGTTCTCTGCCGTGGGGGCCATGCCGGATGGCGAACGCGGCGCCTTCGGGCCCGACGACGCGCCGCCGGCACTCCCGCTGTCGCTGAGCCGCCACCTCCCCCTGGTCGCGGACGCTCTGCACTGGGCGCTGCCCGCGACCAGCTCTCCCCTCGGCAAGATGTGCGCCTACCACCTCGGCTGGGTGTCCCCCGAGGGGGAGCCCACCGGCGGGGGGGGCGGCAAGATGTTCCGGGCCGCCCTGACGATGTGGGCCTGCGAGGCCTGCGGCGGTGAGGCCGACTGGGCGGTGCCCGCCGCGGCGGCGGTCGAGCTGATCCACAACTTCACCCTGGTCCACGACGACATCCAGGACGGCGACGCCACCCGGCGGCACCGTCCGACGGTCTGGGCGGTCTGGGGTGAGGCGCAGGGGATCAACGCCGGCGACGGCCTCTTCGCCACCGCCTACCTGGCCCTGCTGGCCCCCGGCCCGCGCGCGGACCGGCGGATGCGCGCCGCCCGCAGCCTGAGCCAGGCGGTGCTCGAGGTCATCGAGGGGCAGAGCCTCGACCTCGCCCTGGAGGGCCGGCCGGACACGCCCCGCGCGACCTATGTCCGGCTGATCACGGCCAAGACCGGGGCTCTGCTGGGGGCGTGCCTGGAGATGGGGGCGATCCTGGCCGGGGCCTCCGCCCGGACGGTGACCAAGCTCCGCAACGCCGGCCGCCTGCTCGGCGAGACCTTCCAGATGCGCGACGACTGGCTGGGCAGCTTCGGCGACCCCGACCAGACGGGCAAGGGTCGGACCTCCGACCTGGCCCGGCGCAAGCTCACCTATCCGGTGGTGAGCGCCTTCTCGCGAGCCTCCTCCACGGAGCAGCGCCAGCTCTGCGAGCTCTACGCCGACCCCGACGCGGAGGATGGCGAGGAGCTGATCCGCGAGATCCTGAGCGGGCTCGGGGAGCCGGAGGCCACCGCGGCGGCGGCGACCCAGACCTGCAATGCGTCGATATCGGCGGTGGGCAGCTCGGGGGTGGAGAGCCGGTGGGTCGATGACTTCGCGGCGATCGCGCGCTTCGTCGCCCGCCGGACCGGGTGACCGGAGACCCTCGTGACATCCGCCAGAGGCGGCATCCAGGGCGTCCAGATCCAGGAGCCGAGCCGCGCACGGAGGGAGCGCACCGGCGTGCGCGACCGTCTGCGAAGCGGAGCTGACGCAGAGCTGGGCGTCGTGGGCGCCGGCTAGCCGTGGCATTCGGCGGCGCCTCGCCGCTTCCCGCCGACTCGCCCGGCATCGTGGACAGGAAGGCGGAGCACATCCGGATCAACCTCGAGGAGGATGTCCACGCCAAGGGCGTGACCACGGGGTTCGAGCGCTACCGATTCGTCCCGCGTGCCCTGCCCGAGATCGACCTCGACGCGGTCAGCCTGGAGACGTCGTTCCTGGGGCGGCGGCTGGAGGCCCCGCTGCTCTTCTCGTGCATGACCGGCGGCACGGTCCAGGCCCGGCAGATCAACCGCACCCTGGCCGCGGCGGCGCAGCGCCACCGCGTGGCCATGGGGCTCGGCTCGTGCCGGGTGCTGATCGAGCACCCGGAGGTGCTGCCCACCTTCGCGGTCCGCGAGCTCTGCCCCGACGTCCCCCTGCTCGCCAACCTCGGCGCGGTGCAGCTCAACCTCGGTGTGGGCGCCGACGCCTGCCGGCGGATCGTCGAGCAGCTCGAGGCCGACGCCCTGGTCCTCCACCTCAACCCTCTCCAGGAGGCGCTCCAGCCCGAGGGCGACACGTGCTTCGCCGGGCTCCTCGCGAGGATCGAGGCGCTCTGCGGCTCGCTGGGGGTCCCGGTGATCGTCAAGGAGGTCGGTTGGGGCATCGCGCCGGACCAGGTGGCGGCGCTCTTCGACGCCGGCGTCGCCGCGGTCGACGTGGCCGGCGCCGGGGGCACCTCCTGGAGTGAGGTGGAGCGGCACCGCATCGCCGACCCGGTGCGAGCCCGGGTGGCGGCGGCCTTCGCCGACTGGGGGCTGCCCACCGCCGACGCCGTCCGTCTGGCCCGGCAGGCCGCCCCCGAGGGGACCGTGATCGCCAGCGGGGGGATACGGAGCGGGGTCGAGGTGGCCCTGGCGGTCGCACTGGGCGCCGACCTGGCGGGCATCGCCGGGGCGATGCTGCGCGCCGCCGCGGAGGGTGCGGAGGCGCTCGACGCCGCCGTGACCGAGATCATGGACACGCTGCGCATCACCATGTTCTGCACCGGCGCCCCCGACCTCGGCAGCCTCTTCCGGGATGCCCGGCTGGTACCCCACGCCGCAGGCGGAGCGGGCGTGCCGTGAGCGCCACCGTCCGCGCCGGCGGGCCGGAGCTCGGCCGGCGGGAGGCGGACGCCCTCTGCCGGCGGATGGCACGGCGCCACTACGAGAACTTCTCGGTCGCCTCTCTGCTGGTGCCCCGGCCGCTCCGGCTCCACCTGGCCCGGATCTACGCCTACTGCCGGACCACCGACGACCTCGGCGACGAGAGCGGCGGCGACGCCCTCTGGCGGCTGCAGCTGTGGCGGTCCGAGGTCGAGGCGATGCTCGCGGGCCGGCCCCCGGTCCATCCCGTGCTGGTCGCCCTGGCCGACACCGTGGACCGGTTCCGGATCCCGGCCGAGCCCTTCCTCGACCTGATCGCCGCCAACGTGCAGGACCAGAGTGTCGGCGCCTACCCCACCTGGGAGGAGCTGCGCGCCTACTGCATGCTCTCCGCCGCCCCGGTCGGCCGGATGGTGCTGCGCCTCTTCGAGGTCGCCGACCCGCGGGCGGTGACCCTCTCCGACGACGTCTGCATCGGACTGCAGCTGGCCAACTTCGCCCAGGACGTCGCCGTCGACCGGGCCAAGGGGCGCACCTATCTGATCCAATCCGAGGTGGAGCGTCTCGGCCTCGCCGGCGCGGTGGAGGCCATGTGCGAGCGGGCCCTGGGCCTGCTCGGGTCGGGCCGCGAGCTGGAGCGGCTCCCCATGCCGGGACGGCTCCGCCTCCAGCTCAGCCTCTACCGCAGGGGTGGGGAGGCGATCATCGAGGCCATCCGGCGCGAGGGTTTCCGGACCGACCTCCGCCGGCCCCGGGTCTCCACCTCGACCAAGCTGCGCCTGGTCGCCACCGCCCTCTCCGGGGGAGGGCCGGAGGGCGGGGGCCGGCGGGCCGCGGCCACGGCGGAGGGCGCTTGCCCGGGCCGGGGCGGAGCGGACGGCTCCCTCGCCGCCGCCGAGCGCTACTGCCAGCGGATGGCGCGCCGCGAGGCGGGCAACTTCTACTGGGGCTTCATCGCGCTGCCCCGCACCCAGCGGATCTCCATCTACGCGCTCTACGACTTCGCCCGCCAGATCGACGACGCCACCGACGGACCGGGGGTGACCGACGCCGACGTCCAGCTCGCCGCGCAGCGGCGCCGGCTGCGCACGGCCCTCGCCGGCACCCCGGGTGACGACCCGGTCATGCAGGTGCTCGCCCGCGCGGTGCGCCGCCACCGCATCCCCGCATCGGAGCTGGAGGAGCTGGTGAGCGGGGTGGAGATGGACCTCCGCCAGAACCGCTACGCCACCTGGGAGGAGCTGCGCGGGTACTGCCAGCTGGTCGCCGGGGTGGTGGGCCGGATGTGCGTGCGCATCTTCGGCTTCCAGGGCGACGGAGCCCTGGAGCGCGCCGACTCGCTCGGGGCGGCGCTCCAGCTCATCAACATCCTGCGCGACGTCCGCGAGGACGCCTCCATGGGCCGCGTGTACCTTCCCCAAGCCGACCTGGCCCGCTTCGGCGTCTCCGACGCCGCCGTGCTGGCCGGTGACCCCGATGGCGCGTGGACCTCGCTGGTCGAGTTCGAGGCCGCCCGCGCCCGCCGCCTCTACGCCGCCGGGATCGAGGTCTGCCGGCACATCCCCGGCCCCGCCCGGGCCTGCGTGCACACCATGGCCGGGATCTACAGCGGGATCCTCGACCGGATCGAGGCGGACCCGGAGCTGCCGCTCCGCCAGCGGGTGCGGCTCTCCAGCGGGGAGAAGGCCGAGGTGATGCTGCGCTCCTGGGTGGCGTCCGCCACCGCGGGGCTGGCGCGATGAGCCTGCGCCTCAGCAAGGCGGGAGCGGCGCTCCCGGTGCGAGCGGGCACCTCCGAGGCGCGAGCGCACTCGCGCGCAGACGTGGCCGCGCCACCCCGGCCACGGCGTGCCAGCGGCCGGACCGCGAGCGAGGTGACCGCACTGCCCGCCGCGCATGTGGCGGTGGTCGGAGCCGGTCTCGCGGGCCTGGCGGCCGCCCTGGAGCTGAAGCGGCACGGCTTCCGGGTGACGCTGCTGGAGCGCAGCCGGCTGCTCGGCGGCAAGACCACCTCGTTCCCGATCGGCGACGTCGAGATGGACAGCGGCCAGCACGCCATCCTCGGCTGCTACACCAGCTTCCTGGAGCTCACCGAGGAGCTGGGGATGCGCGGCGACCTCCGCCTCCAGGAGCGTTTCGACGTGGTGATGCTCTCCGACCGGGGACGCGCCCGGCTCCGCGCACTCCGCCTTCCCGCCCCGCTGCACCTGGCCCTCCCCTTCCTGCGCTGCCGCGCCCTCACCCTGCGAGCCCGGCTGCAGGTGCCGCGCGCGCTGCTCGCGGCCCGCCGCCGGCATCGCGACGAGGAGGAGCGGACCTTCGCCGACTGGCTGAGCCGCCACGGCCAGGGGGAGCAGGCGCGCCGGGGCTTCTGGGAGCCCTTCCTCATCCCCGCCCTCAACGCACCCTTCGACCGAGTGAGCGCCGCCGCCGCTCTCATGGTGGTCCGGACCGCGCTGCTCGGCAATCGCGACGCCGCGCGGATCGGGCTTGCCACGGTGCCCCTCGCCCGCTTCGCGGAGCGGGCGGCCGAGAGGTGCGACGAGGTGCGGCTGCGCACCCCGGTGACCGGGCTGGTCGTCGAGGGCGGGAGGCTCCGCGGCCTGCGGGCGGGAGACGCGGAGATCGGCGTCGACGCCGCCGTCCTCGCCGTGCCCCCGGACCGGCTCCTTCGCTTCGCCGGCGCCGACGCGCTCGGGGTCACCGGCCTCGACCGGTTCGTCACCCAGCCCATCGTCGACGTTCATCTCTGGTACGACCGCGGTCCCGCGGACCTGGACTTCGCCGCGGTGATCGGCTCCCCGGTGCAGTGGATCTTCGCCAAGGGGCCGGGCTACGTCTGCTGCAGCCTGAGCAGCGCGGAGGACCTCATCCTGCAGCCCGAGGAGCGCCTGGTCGCCCTCGCCGACGGCGAGCTTCGCGCCCGCCTCCCCGAGCTCGACGGGGCCCGGCTGCTGCACGGGGTCGCCATCCGCGACCCGGAGGCGACCTTCGTGCCCGCTCCGGGGCTGCACCGCCCCGGCCCGGCAACCGCTCTCGACAACGCGGTCCTCGCCGGGTGCTGGACAGACACCGGCTGGCCGGCGACCATGGAGGGCGCGGTGCGCAGCGGACGTCAGGCCGCCCGTACCCTGATCGACAGCCTGGTGGCGCGCCATGCGTGACCCGGCCCTGCAGAGCGCGGTCGACTGGCTGCTGGAGCGCCAGGACGCGGCCGGATGGTGGACGGCGGAGATGGAGACCAACGTCACCATGACCGCCGAGCACCTGCTGCTCCTCCGCTTCCTCGGCGTCGACCACCACGACATCGCCGAGGGCGCCCGGCGGCACCTCCTCGGCAAGCAGCGGCGGGACGGGAGCTGGTCCCTCTACTTCGACGGTCCGGGCGACCTGAGCACGACCATCGAGGCCTACGTCGCGCTCCGGCTGCTCGGCTGCGAGCCGTCAGACGCGCCGCTCGCGGGGGCGCGCCGCTTCATCCTGGCCCAGGGAGGGCTCGCCCGAGCGCGGGTCTTCACCAAGCTGTGGCTGGCGCTCTTCGGCCAGTACCCGTGGGACGGGGTGCCCTCGATGCCGCCCGAATTGGTCCATCTGCCGTCGCGCGTGCCGCTCAACCTCTATGACTTCGCCTGCTGGGCCCGCGGCACCATCGCACCGCTGCTCGTCGTCCTCAGCCGCAAGCCGGTGCGCTCTCTCGGCTTCGGCGTCCCGGAGCTGGTGGCCCCGGGCACCGACGAGCTGCTGCACCGCGTCCCCGGCTCCGGGGTGTTCTGGTGGCTCGACAAGCTGCAGAAGCTCTACGAGCGGCTGCCCCTCCAGCCCGGACGCGAGCGCGCCCGGCGTGAGCTCAGCGACTGGATCGTCGACCACCAGGAGCTGGACGGGAGCTGGGGTGGGATCCAGCCGCCCTGGGTCTACTCGCTGATCGCCCTCCACCTCCAGGGGATGTCCCTCGAGCACCCGGTGATGCGGCTCGGGCTGCGCGGGCTCCACCAGCGCTTCGCCGTCTCCGACGCCGAGGGCTGGCGGCTCCAGGCCTGCATGTCCCCGGTGTGGGACACCGCCTGGGGAGTGCTCGCGCTGCGCGCCGCGGGGCTGCCCCGCACCCATCCCGCCCTCCGTTCCGCGGTCGCGTGGATGCTCGACGAGCAGATCCACGCCGGCGGGGACTGGCAGGTGAAGGTGCCGCTCCGCGAGTGCGAGGGGTGGGCCTTCGAGTTCGACAACGACATCTACCCGGACATCGACGACACCGCCATCGTGGTGCTGGCCCTGCTCGAGGGCGGCGAGGGCCCGGAGGCACGCGCCGCCGCGGAGCGGGGAGCGCGCTGGGCCGAGGCGATGCGGTCGAGCAACGGCGCGTGGGGGTCCTTCGACAAGGACAACACCCGGCAGCTCGTCTACCGCATCCCCTTCGCCGACTTCGGCGCCATGCTCGACCCGCCCAGCGAGGACGTCACCGCGCACGTGCTCGAGATGCTCGCCGCGCTCGGCCGCGGGACCGCCGACCCGGTGGTCCTCGGCGGGCTCCGCTACCTCGCCCGCGAGCAGCGGCCGTGGGGCTCGTGGTACGGGCGCTGGGGGGTCAACCACCTCTACGGCACCTGGTGCGTGATCTCGGCGCTGGATGCGCTCGGGTGTGGCGGACCCCACCTTCCCCGCGCCGTCGACTGGCTGCTGCGCGTGCAGAACCGGGATGGCGGCTGGGGCGAGACCTGCCACTCCTACGAGGACGAGAGCTTCGCCGGGGTCGGGGTCAGCACCGCCTCTCAGACGGCGTGGGCGGTGATGGCCCTGCAGCGGGCCGGCCACGCCGCCCACCCCGCCTGCCGCCGCGGCCTCGGCTTCCTCCGCGACCGGCAGATGGGCGGCACCTGGCCAGAGCCGGAGTTCAGCGGGACCGGCTTCCCCGGCGACTTCTACCTCAACTACGGGATGTATCGCCACCTCTTCCCCACCATGGCCCTGGGGATGGCGGCGGGTCGGGAGCCGGCCGCCGCGATGAACGGGAGCGGTGGGGAGCGCACCCGGACCGCGCCGCCGGCGGCGGCCACCCGGAGGGCGGCCCGATGATGGTGGCCGAGGCCGGGGTCCTGGTGCGGGCGCCGCTCCTCACCGTGCGGGAGTCCGTGCTCGACCCCGACTCGTACACGCGGGGGGACACCAAGGTGGGTGCGGTCGAGGTGCGCGAGCGCACCCCCGACGGCATGGTGGCGCTCATCCACGGCAACCTCGGGCCCTTCCGCTCCGCCATCCTGGCGCGCTACACGGTGCGCGGCGACCACGTCGAGCTGCTCATGCAGCAGGGGCGGCTGCGCGGCTTCCGCGCCGCCTTCCGGATGTCACCGCGCGACGAGGGGACCTGGCTGGTCCACCGTGAGGAGTACGACTTCGGCTACGGGCCCCTCGGACCGCTGCTCGACCGGGCGCTGCACCGCTGGGCGCAGGGCACGGTCGAGGCCGAGGTGAACGCGCTGCGCCGCGCCTCCGAGGCGCGTGCCGGACAGCCGGCAAAGGATCTCGCCATCGCTGGGAGGACGGCTGCCGGGCCGCCCTCCGAGAGCCCCGCCACCCACCCGGACGAGGAGGACTGACCCATGGCTGTCCCGCTCCGCCAGACCATCAAGGTGGGCGGCTACCTGATGCAGCAGCGGCTCCGCAAGAACGAGAAGTACGCCCTGGTGCTCCAGCTCGAGCCCCTCTACCAGTGCAACCTCGCCTGCGTCGGTTGCGGCAAGATCCAGCATCCCGACGACATCCTGGCCCGCCGGCTCAGCGTCGAGCAGTGCGTGGCCGCGGTCGAGGAGTGCGGCGCGCCCATGGTCTCCATCGCCGGCGGCGAGCCGCTGGTGCACAGGGAGATCCACAAGATCGTCGAGGCGCTGGTGGCCCGCAAGCGCTACGTCTACCTCTGCACCAACGCGCTGCTGCTGGAGAAGAAGCTCGACCTCTTCACCCCCTCCCCCTACTTCTCCTTCTCCATCCACATCGACGGCCTGCGCGAGCGCCACGACGCGTCGGTGAGCCGCCGCGGCACCTTCGACAAGGCGGTGGCGGCGGCCCGCGAGGCCAAGCGGCGCGGCTTCCGGGTCACCACCAACACCACCTTCTTCGACATGGACAGCGCCCAGTCGATCCGCGAGGTGCTCGACTACCTCAACGACGACCTCCAGGTCGACGTGATGCAGATCTCCCCCGGCTACGCCTACGAGAAGGCCCCCGACCAGGAGCACTGGCTGCAGGTGGAGAAGACCCACAAGCTCTTCCGCGACGCCTTCGCCGACGGCCGCCGCAAGCACTGGCGGCTCAACCACTCGCCGCTCTTCCTCGACTTCCTGGAGGGCAAGGTCGACTTCCAGTGCACGGCCTGGGGGATCCCCTGCTACTCGGTCTTCGGCTGGCAGAAGCCCTGCTACCTGATGGCCGACGGCTACCTCTCCTCCTACCGGGAGCTGCTGGAGACCACCGATTGGGAGAGCTACGGACGCGGGCGCGACCCACGCTGCGCCAACTGCATGGCCCACTGCGGCTACGAGCCGACCGCGGTGACGGCCAGCTCGGCCTCGCTCAAGGAGGGGCTGCGGGCCGCCGGGGACGCGCTCCGGGGTGGTCTCGCCAACGTGAGCTGGAAGGGCCGGATCAGCTCCCCACCCCGCGATCCCGGGGGCAGCGAGTCCGCGGAGGAGGAGCGGGAGATCGCGTGAGTGGAATGACAGCGGAGCAACCCACGTGAGCGATCAGGTCTTCCTCACCGGCGCCACGGGGTTCGTGGGCGGCCACGTCCTCGACGCCCTGCTCGCGTCGGGGTATTCCGTGAAGGCACTGGTGCGCGGGTCACCCTCGCGGCTGACGGCGCGTCCCGGGCTCACCGTGGTGAGCGGGGACGTGCGCGACGGCGGTGCTCTGGCGCCGGCGCTGCGCGGCTGCCGCCACCTGGTCCACGTGGCGGCGGCCTACTCCTTCGCCCCCCGCGACCGCGCCGAGATGGAGGCGGTCAACGTGGCGGGCACCCGCAGCCTGCTGGAGGCGGCACGTCTCGCCGGGGTCGAGAAGGCGGTGGTGACCTCGAGCTCCGCCACCGTGGGGCCGCTCCGCGGCGGACGGCTGGCCACCGAGAGCGACTGGGCCGAGGACCACCCCGGCCTCGGCTATCACGCCTCCAAGGTGCGCCAGGAGCGCGCCGCGCTGCGAGCCAACCTGCCGGTGGTGACGGTGCTGCCCACCGCGCCCATCGGCCCCGGCGACGCCCGGCCGACGCCCACCGGCCAGATCATCGTCGACGTGATGCGCGGCCGCATCCCCGCGTACCTCGACGGCGCCATGAACCTGGTGGCGGTCGAGGACGTCGCGCGCGCCCACGTGCTGGCACTGGAGCGGGGGCGTCCGGGGGAACGCTACCTGGCGGGGGGCAGCAACCTGAGCCTCGGGGAGGTGATGGAGCTCTTCGCCCGCCACGCCGGCACCCGGCCGCCGGGGTGGCGGATGCCCTACCCGCTGGCGCTGACCGCCGCCCTCCTCGACGAGGCCCGCTGCCGGCTGGTCCCGGGGGCGCGGCCGCGCATCCCCCTCGAGGGGGTGCGCATGGGCCGCGAACGGATGATGGTGCGCATCGACAAGGCGAAGGACGACCTCGGCTACCGTCCCACCTCGGTGGAGGACGCGGCCGGCCGGGCGGTGGCCTGGTACCGAGCCCACGGCTACGCCTGACGGTCCGGGCGTGGTGGTGCTGGCCGCCACCGGGCTGGAGTGGCGCGCGGTCCGGCGGGCGCTCGCCGGAACCGGCGTTCCGTCGGTGCGCTGCGGGGTGGGCCTCCGACGGTGGGAGCCGCCCTCCCCGCCGATGCCGGCGCTGATCACCTGCGGGCTGGCGGGTGGCCTGAGCCCGGAGCTCGCGCCGGGCACGGTGCTGATCGCGGACCAGGTCGCCTTCGAGGACGGCGAGCGGGTCGCGTGCGATCCCCGCTGGGTGGACGCGCTCGTCACCGGGGCCCGCGCCTGCGGCCGCGAGCCGGTGGTGGGACCGATGCTCACCGCGCGACGGCTCGTCGTCGGCGAGGCGCGGCGGAGCTGGGCGGAGAGGGGTTATCTCGGCGCGGAGATGGAGACCGCGCTGCTCGCACCGACGGGTGCGTCGCTGGGCGGTCTGCGCGTGGTGCTGGACGCGCCGTCGCGCGAGGTGTCGGCACGGTGGGCGCACCCCGCGCTCGCCGCGCTGGATCCACGGCGCTGGGGGGAGACGCTGTGGCTGGCCGCGCGGGCCCCCGGGTACGCGCGGCTGGCGGCGCGGTGCGTGGCGGCGGGGCTCAGGAAGCGCTAGGGAGGCGGCGGCTCACCATCCCCGGCTCCTCCGCGGTCCGATCCTCTGCGCAGCGGTCTGATTCGGGGCTCAGCTCCGCGCGTCGAGGCCGACAGCGAAGCTGATCGCGGCATCGATGGCCCGGAGGCGCCCCGGACCATACCGCCCGGGGGTGCCGAGGAGCCAGGACGGACGTCTGGCCCGCAGCGGTCTCAGGCCTCCTCCTGCTCCGGCGACGCGTTGATCACCCGGGAGACCACGCCCTCGAGGGAGACGTCGACGCCGAGGTATAGGCGAAGCGCGGCCTGGAGCAGCGAGGTGACGCTGGGAAGGCCGGCATACTCGGAGAGGCTGACCAGGGCCTCGCGCTGGCGCCGGAGCGCCTCCTGGGTGAGCCTGACCCCCCGCGAGGTGGCGTGGATGCGCACCACCCGCCGGTCGGGGGACGACCTCGCCGCCTTGACCAGCCCTCGCTCCGCCATGTCGCGGACGAGGGTCGAGACCCGGGCATCGGGGCACTCCAGGAGATCGGCCAGATCCCCCTGGACGACCCCCTGGGAGCCGGCGGCGCTCACCTCCAAGAGCAGGTGGTACGAGAGCGCGCTCAGGTCGTACTCGGAGAGCGAGTGGGCCATCAGCAGCTGGGCGTGCCGGAAGCCCCTCCGGAGCGCTGCCGCCAGCCTGAAGTCCTCGAGGCGTCGGTCCGCGGCCTCCCCGACCACCTCCCGAGCCACGCCCACAGTGGCACCTACTCTAGCGCAGGCCGGAGGGGAGCATCGCGATCACGTCCTGCTCAGCTGGATCTCACATCCCTCGCCTCCGGGGACGGTCAGGGTGAGGCGGGCCGAGGCCTGGTCCCAGCCGGACGCGGCCCCGCAGGTGGTGCTGACCACGGGCGCTCCCAGCGTGTAGGCGGACCAGGCCACGACGATCGCGCCCGCGGCGTGGCGGGCGGCGACGGTGACCACCAGCCTGCCGCTCACCCCGCTGGCCTGGCTCGCCGAGACCCCGCGCGGCGCGGCGGCCAGGTAGGGCTGGGCGAGGTCGCGGAGCAGGGTGGTGTTCATGGTCGTCCCGGCGCTGTTGCGCACGCTCCAGTCACCGTCCGCCCGCCACTGCCACCACGCCCATCCGGCGCCGTGGTCGGCGAAGGCGGCCAGCGCGTCGGTGATCCACGCCGACGCGTCCTGGCTGGTCGTGTCGATGCCGAACTCCCCCACCCACATCGCCGCCGGCACCTGGCCCGCCTCCGAGGCCTCGGTGGCGACGTGGGTGTCCAGCGCCTGGGGGCTGCCGTCGAAGGCGGGGGGGAAGAGCACGCCGGTGTAGATGTGGGGGGAGTAGACGAGGTCGGGGGCGGAGATCGGCACCACGCTGGTGGGGAGGTCGCCGAGGGCGTCGCTCTCGATGATGAAGAGGTGGTTGGGGTCGACCGCCCCGATCGCGGTGATGGCCCGCGCATAGAAGGGGAAGAGTTCGTCCTTGTCGAAGCGGAGGGGCAGGAGGGGGAAGGCGTGCGGCTCGTTGACGATGTCGTAGCCGGCGACCCCGCTGTCGCTGCGGAAGCGCGTGGCCACGAACTGCCAGGTGCGGAGGTACTGCGTCTGCCAGTCGGAGCTCAGCCAGAAGTAGGCGGTCGAGGCGTTGATGGCGGGGGAGAGCAGGCGGGTCACCGAGGGCATCGGCCCCCAGCGGATGTCGGGCACCCAGGAGAGGGTCGCCCATGCCGGTGCCCCCGAGCCTCCGAACGCCGGGCTCCAGCCCAGGAAGTGCATGTCCAGCACCACGTAGAGGTGGTGGGCGTTGAGCAGCGCGACCGCGCTGGCGATGCGGTCGAGGTAGGCGGTGCTGAACACCCCACGCTCGGGCTCGAGGAGCGACCAGGCGATCGGCAGCCGGACCACGTCGAAGCCGGAGCTCTCCATGAGGGTTGCATCGGTGGCGTCGAGCGGGGCGGGGGCGACCGTCGATTCGAGCAGCGCGTCGTCATCGAATCCGTGGAGGAGGACGTCGCGGCCGGACGAGTCGACGATCCGGTCGTCCGCGGTCGACAGCCAGGGGAGATCCGCCTCCGCCACCGGGCGGGTACCGGGACGGGGAACGGTGGCGCTGAGCGCGGGCACGGGCAGGACCAGCCAGGCAACGAAGGCGACCACCACCAGGACGGCGAGCAGGCGCCCCCGCGGGGCTCCGCCCCGCTCCGCCGCCCCGGGGCCGCGGCGGCGGTTCCAGCGGGCGACGCGCGAGGCCCGCCGCCCGCGACCACGGGCCGCGCCGCTCATCCTGGCTCGGTCCGCACAGTGCTGAACATGGTGGGGCGACCGCATGCTACTCGGTCGGTCCGCGGACCCTCGGCGCGGGATTCCCGGTGCTCGCCGCCTTCCGGGGGCCTCCCCGACGGCGAGGCAACCGACCCCGCCGCCGGGGCCGAGGAGAAGCAGCACCTTGCGGAGGAAGCGCGATTGTAAAACAATACGACACCGTGGCAACTGTGCTCCGCCGGTTGGGGACGGTTTCGACCGTCCAGGCGCTGGAGGACGACCTGGAGCGGCGCACCCTGGATGGCGAGTTCCAGCCCGGGGAGCACCTGCGCGAGATCGAGCTGGCCCGCCAGTACGACGTCGGCCGGAACACGCTGAGGGCCGCCTTCGACGGGCTGGCCCGGCGGGGGCTGCTGGTCAAGTCGCGCAACCGGGGTGTGTTCGTCCGGGTGCTGACGTCCGAGGACCTGGCCGAGGTCTACGAGCTGCGCGCGGCGATCGAGGTCCAGGCGGGTCGCAGCCTGACGGCGCGCCGGTCGGTGCCCGAGGCGGCGCGGGCCGCCCTGGCCGCGGAGCGCCAGCTCACCGACGCGTCGCCACGACGCGACCTGGTCGAGGCCGACCTCGCCTTTCACCGCGCCCTCGTCGAGGGTGCGGGAAACCGCCGGCTGGCCGCCGTGCACCGGGACATCGCCGCGGAGATCAGGCTCTCCCTGGCGCAGCTCATGGAGACCGAATACGCCACCGTCGAGGAGCTGGCCGCGGAGCACGCCGAGGTGCTCCACGCCGTCGGGGCGGGCAAGCCGGCGGCCACCGAGGGGCTGGTGCGCCGCCACCTGGAGGCGGCCACGGCCTGGCTGGTCAGCCGGGGCGCGCGCCCCGCGGAGAGCTCGAGCCCGGCCCCGGAGGGTTAGGCGGCGCGGCGCAGCGCGGCGATGGAGCGGGAGGCCCCCTCCCCCACCACGGTGGCGGCGCGCAGGGCGAGGCGCCCGCCGCGGGCAAGCCAGATCGAGGCCTGGCCGGTCCCTCCCACCATCTCGCCACGGCATGCACGGCAGATGCCCTCGCTGAGGCCGAAGCCGTCGCGGGCGCCGATCGGCGAGCCGCAGGCGCGGCAGGTGCGCCCGGACCTGAGCTCCCAGGGAGCTCCGTGGAACTCCCCCGTGGTGTGTGCCAGCATGATCCGCCCTCCATCCGGAGTTGTCATTATGTAGGATTGTACTACAAGTCCCAGGCGGGACCGGGCCATTGGTCCTCGGCCGGGGGGACAACGGTCCCGGCGGACCGGTGCCGGACCCAGCAAAAGACCGGGCTATGGGAGCGTCGGGGGTCACCGGGTGCTGGTCGGAGCGCCCCGCTGGCTCACCGAGCAGCGGGTGGCGGGGCGGGACGCGGCGGCGGCGGCGACCTGAGACCGCCGCGGGCGTGCAGCGTCTCCGGGCGGTGGCCCGGTGGGTGATCCTCGCCGCCGGCGACGCGGCGGAGGGAGCCGCGGCGATCACCCTGGTGCACGGGAACGCGGGCCGCGCCGGCGACACCATCGCGCTCGAGCCGGGCGGCACTCCGTGGCATCCGCCGGGACCTCGCCGGGGACCTCGCCGACACCCTGGTGACGGTCCCGCACACCATCCTCGACCTCGTCCCTGCGGCGGCTCCCGACCGGTGACTCACGCCCCTAGCAGGAGGGTCCCCGGCCGCGTCACACTTCCGCCACGGCCGGGAGGGCAGGAGACTGGCTGCCCCCTCGCGCGCGCCAGCACGGAGTCGACAGCACACGTCAACCTGCTCATAGGGGAGGCTCAGCCAGTGGCCATTCAACCCGCCGCACCTCATGCATCGGTGGCTCGACCATGAGCGCGACAGCCGAGGTCGTGGAGGCCTCGGAAGCCTACGTCCCCTTCCAGCTCGAGCAGCGGGGCATCGACCTGATCCCCGATTCGGATCGGAAGATGGGCCCGTGGGGTCTGTTCTGGCTGTGGTCCGGTGCAGTCTGGAACGTCGAGTTCCTCTTCTACGGCGCCCTGATCTGCAGCTTCGGGCTCTCCCTGTGGCAGGCGGTGGCGGCGATCCTGATCGGGAACGTGGTGTACATGTTCCTCGGCTTCGCGAGCCTCGCCGGCCCCGAGACGGGCACCACCGCCTTCATGATCAGCCGGGCCCCGTTCGGTAAGAACGGCAACCGGGTGCCCTCCGCCTTCAACTGGATCACCCAGGTCGGGTTCGAGGTTCTCGGGCTGGTTCTGGTCGTGCTGGTCGTCGAGGCGATGCTCGCCAAGGCGGGGGTCAGCAGCATCGACACGGCCGCCAAGGTGGTCATCATCGTCGCCGCCGTGGTGGTGCAGTTCGTGGTCCCCTTCCTGGGGCACGCCACCATCAAGACGGTGCTGCGCTACCTCTCCTTCGTCTTCATCGCCATCTTCGTGATCATGGCCATCCTGGTGCTGCCCAACGTGCACTGGTCCGGCCTGCAGACCGGCACCAGCTGGTGGCTGTGGACCACCGCTCTGGTCCTGATCGTCTCCACCGGCGGGCTGGGCTGGACCGAGAACGCGGCCGACTACTCCCGCTACCTGCCCAGGGAGACCAGCAAGGCCAAGACCTTCTGGGCGGCCACCCTGGGGCCGGCCATCCCCTCCATCCTCCTCGAGCTGCTCGGCGTCGCCGCCTACCTGGTGAGCACCAACGTCGGCTCCCTCGAGGTCGTGGGCATCCCGTCGGCCTTCGCGGCGCACGCCGACTGGTTCTTCTGGCCCTTCATGATCGTCGCCATCCTCCAGCTCTTCTCGATCAACACCCTCGACATGTACTCGTCGGGGGTGACCCTGCAGGCGATCGGCATCCCGATCAAGCGCTGGGGCTGCATCCTCATCGACACCGTGGTGAGCGGCGCGATCACCGGCCTGGTCATCTTCCAGGGGAAGGTCGGCACCGACCTCTCCGAGTTCCTCGACTACATCGTGGTCTGGCTGGGCGCCTGGTTCGCGATCATGACCGTGGACTACCTGCTCCGCCGGGGCAAGTACCACCGAGCCTCCCTGGTCGCCCCTCGCGGCGGCCTGTACTGGCGTGACGGAGGCTTCAACTGGAAGGCCCTTCTCGCCCTCGCCGCCGGCATGTTCGCGGCGATGATGTGGATCGACGCCCTCTACTACTACCCGGCGTACCAGGGTCCGATCTCCAACGCCACCGGGGGCGGTGACCTGAGCTGGCTGATCGGCATCGTGGTCGCCGGAGTCCTCTACTACCTGCTCTCCTTCCGGAGCGTCCCCGCGGAGGCGGCGGCGGAGCCGGCCGAGGCGGGGGGGACACCGGCCGTCTCGTAGTCAAGCGCACCCCAAGCCCGCGCCCGGCAGCTCCTGGGCACGGGCCGGACGGGAGGGGCTGGGGCCCTCGGGCAACCGAGGACCTCAGTCCCCTCCCCGGGGCGGGCGGTGCCGGCCCCCCGAGCAGCCCACTCCCTTGGGCGTTCGGTACAGGACTGGGCTCCCACGAGGTCTCGGAGCGAGCCTTGGCTTATCATCCGGTCCGACGTCCTTGGGCGGGCCGCCCAAGGCGGAGGTCCGCTGCACCCGGTGACCTCAGACCTTGCGCCCGAACCGGGTCTGTGCGATGATGGTGGTCGCATCCCCCCCCGCGCAGGCGGGGGAGGGGTGCCAGTTCTCCGGACGATGGTCCGTGCCGAGGACAGGGGCTCCCGAGGCGTCGCAGACTGCCCGCTCGTTCCCGGCCTCCGCCCTCTCCCCTCGCCTCACCCCTCCCAGCTCAGCTCGACGCGCCGGTCGTGGAAGTGCCCCATTCGTCCGGCGGCGCGGGTCACGGCCGCCCGCTCGGCCGGAGTGAGCGGACCGAGCAGGCGAACCTCGACACGCAGCGTGCGAGCGGTGAGGACGCGGCGCCAGGCGCCGCGGACCCGTCCGCCGACCACCAGCACGTTGCCGAGGACGCTGCCGAAGGCGAAGAGGGCGGGATCGAAGCGGCCATCCGGGTGCTCGATCGCGGAGCGATCACGGTACGCGACGGTGAGCTCGTCGAAGTTGGGGAGCAGGTGCGCGAGCGTCCGACGGACCGAGCGGGGCGGGGCGCCGGCGTCCAGCCAGTGCCGCCTCCCCCCGATGGCCTCGGAGGCGAGGCTCTCGCCCGCCCCCGCGACGCCGCTGCGTGCGTCGGCCTGGGTCAGCCCCGCCCACCAGGCGAAGTCCGCCAGCTCGGCCGGCCCGCGGCTCCGGAAGTAGCGATCGGCGAGCCGGCTCAGGGCCTCCTCCCGGCCCAGGGAGGGCGCCGCCGGCACGCGCTCGTCGAGGAGCATGTAGGTGAAGTCCCGGCCGCGCCGTGGACCGCTGACGATCAGCGCGTCCAGCTCCGCGGCGAGGAGGAGGTGGGGCAGCCGCTGCCCGTCCGGGGCGACGCCCGACGACTGCAGGATGTCCCCGAGCTGGGCCCGGGTCAGGCGCCGACCCCCGCTGAGCGCGCCGGTCATGAGGGCCTCGGCACGGGTGACCACCTCCCCGGTCAGCTCGAGGCGCCGCAGCCGGCCGGAGATGCCGGCCCGGACCCGCGGCCCGGTGAGCGCGAGGAGCCAGCGGATGTCCGCCGGGAGGACGAGGTGCCAGGTGGGGCGGAGCACGTGGGTGCGGAGGATGGCGCCCTCGTCGACGAGGCGGTCGACGTCGGCCGCGGTGGCGTCGCGGGTCCGCAGCCCGACCGCCCAGGCCGCCGCCGGGTAGTCCTGCGCCTGCACCGCGCCGAGCCAGCCCACCACCCCGGCCGCTCCATCGAGCGGATCACCGGCGAGGCGCTGGCTGTGCAGGCGGCGAGTGGCGATGTCCATGGCGGCTCGGTCGACGGGGTCGGTGGAGGCTCACACCGGCCGGCTCGCCCCCAGCTTCCCGGGGACCCGGCGAGTGCGCGAACCGTCCGGACGATACCAGCCGTTCTGCTGCGGAGCGCCCGGCCCGGGCGCGGCGCGACCTGCCGGCCCCGGTCTCCGCCGCGCCGGCCCGGCGAGACGGCATGCTGTACGGGTGCCCGATCACAGCGAACCGCCGCGCCCCGACGTCCCGGCCGAGAACGAGGTCGATCGACGCCTCCGCCGCAACGTCCGGCTGGTCGGCACCCTCCTCGGCGAGACCCTCGTCCACCAGGAGGGCGTCCCCCTGCTCGATCTCGAGGAGGAGGTCCGGGCCAAGACCAAGCAGCTCCGGGAGCGCCACGACGAGAGCGTCAGCCGGGCCCTGGACCGCCAGCTCGCCGAGATCGACGTCGGCACCGCCACCCGGCTGATCCGCGCCTTCTCCCTCTACTTCCAGCTGGTCAACGTCGCCGAGCTGGAGCACCGGGTCCAGGTGATCCGGGGGATCCAGGCCATCCCGGCCGGGGGCTCGGCCTCGCCGGGGACCTTCCACGACCTCTTCACCCGGGCCACCCACGTCGAGGGCGGCCGGGAACGGCTGCTGGAGGCCCTCGACGGGCTGGATGTCATGCCGGTGGTGACCGCCCACCCGACCGAGGCGGTGCGCCGCTCGGTGCTCGATCACGTCAACGGCGTGGCCATGGCCCTCGACGCCCTCGACGGCCCGCCGCCGGGCTCGCCGCGCCATGCCGCCCGAGTCGCCTCGATGCGCCGGCACATGGAGCTGCTCTGGCAGACCGAGGAGCTGCGCACGGTGCGCCCGACGGTGCTCGACGAGGCGCGCGACATCCGCTTCCACCTCGCCCTGCTCATGGACGCCGTCCCCGCCGTCCACGCCGAGCTGGACCGCCGCTGGGTCGAGGTCTTCGGCGGGCAGCCGCCTCCCTTCCACCCCTTCCTGCGCCTCGGCTCCTGGGTGGGGGGCGACCAGGACGGCAACCCGCACGCCCGAGCCGAGACCCTACGCGACGCGCTCCGGGCCCAGAAGCAGATGGTGCTCGCCCGCTATCGCGACAGCGTCCTCGACCTCTCGATCCGCTACAGCCAGTCCACCCGCTGGACGGGCGCGGACCCAGAGCTGGCCGCTTCCATCGAGGCGGACGAGGAGCGCATGCCCGAGGCGTCGCACGACCTCGGAGACCAGAACCGGAGCGAGCCGTACCGGCGCAAGCTGACCCTGATCCACCGGCGGCTGGAGGCCTCGCTGGCCCAGCTCCAGGGCGAGCCCGCCGAGCTCCCCTACACCACGGCTCCCGAGCTGCTCGGGGACCTCGACCTGGTCGACGCCGCCCTGCGCCGTCAGCGCGGGGACCTCTTCGCCGACGGCGCCCTGCTCGACCTGCGCCGGCAGGTCGCGGCCTTCGACTTCCACGGCTACTCGATCGACGTCCGCTTCCACAGCTCGCGGCTGCGCGACGTGGCTTCGGCGATCCTCCGCCAGTGCGGCCAGACGGAGGGAGGCCTCGAAGCGCTCGACGAGCAGGCGGCAGTCGCGCTGCTGGCCGAGGCCATGCGCCAGCGCGGGCCGCACATCGGCACCCTGACGCTCGACCCCGACGACCGCGACCTCCTCGAGACGCTGGTGGAGATGGGCCGCGCCCAGCGCGCGATCTCGCCGCGCTCCACCGACGCGGTGGTGATCTCCATGACCCATTCACCCGTCGAGGTGATGGCGGGGCTGTGGCTGGCGTCGCTGGTCGGTCTCGTCTCCTGGTCGTTCGGCGGGGTACACACCAGCCGTTTCGACCTGGTGCCCCTGATGGAGACCATCGCCGGCCTGCGCGCCGCGCCGCGGGTGCTCCGCCGCCTGCTCGACCAGCCCGAGTACGCCCAGCAGGTGCGCGCCCGCGGCAACCTGCAGGAGGTGATGCTCGGCTACAGCGACAGCAGCAAGGACGGCGGCTACCTGGCGGCGCAGTGGTCCCTCTACATGGCCCACCGCCAGCTCGCGGCGGTCTGCGACGAGGCGGGCGTCCGGCTCCGCCTCTTCCACGGCCGGGGCGGGACGGTGTCGAGAGGCGGCGGCCCCACCCACGAGGCGCTCCTCTCCCAGCCGCCGGGAGCGGTCCGCGGCCGGGTGCGGCTCACCGAGCAGGGCGAGATCCTCCACTACCGCTACTCGCGGTCCGAGGTCGCCCAGAACCACCTCGAGCTGGTGGCGGCGGCGGTGTGGGAGGCCAGCTCGCTGCAGGGCCCGCTCCCCTCCGACCGGGAGGCGGTGTGGGAGGCGGCGATGGCCCGCATCGCGGCCGACAGCTACCGGCGCTACCGGGGCTTCGTGTACACGGATGAATTCGAGCGCTTCTTCGCCGAGGTGACCCCGATCGGCGAGCTGGGTCAGCTCAACATCGGCTCCCGTCCGGTGAGCCGGGGCGAGTCGAGGCGCATCGCCGACCTGCGCGCCATCCCCTGGGTGTTCGCCTGGAACCAGACCCGGATGATGCTGCCCACCTGGTACGGGGTGGGCGGCTCGCTGGTGGCCTTCGCCGAGGGCACCGACGTCGACGGCGAGGACGACCACGACGCACCACCCCCCAGCGCGGTCGACGCTCCGCTGCCCCCGCCGGGGGCGGCGCGCTGGGAGCTGCTCCACGAGATGTACGGGCGCTGGCCCTTCTTCCGCGCCCTGGTGGGCAACCTGGAGATGACCCTCGCCAAGACCGACCTGGGGGTGGCGAGCCGCTACTTCGAGCTCGTCTGCGATGCGGGCCTGCGCGAGCGGATGTGGGCGGAGGTGAGCGCCGAGCACGGGCGGACGCTCCAGGCGATGGTCCAGGTGACCTGCAAGGAGAGCCTGCTCGCGGACCAGCCGCTCCTCCAGGAGACGCTCCGGCTGCGCGATCCCTACATCGACCCCCTCTCGGTCCTCCAGGCCCAGATGCTGGCCCGCTACCGGGCCCTGGACGCGGCCGACCCGCAGCGCCCCGCCCTCCTGGAGGCGATCCTGCGCAGCGTCAACGGCATCGCCGCGGGCCTCCAGAACACCGGCTGACCGGCTACGCTCTCCGGATGATCCGGTCGCGGGAGGAGCCCATCCGGGGCCACGACGGCCACGCGTTCGGCGGCTGGCTCGCCCTGCCCGAGAGCGGCTCAGGACCGGGGCTCGTGGTGGCGCAGGAGATATTCGGCCTCACCGGGTACGTCCGGGGCGTGTGCGACCGGCTGGCCGGCCTCGGCTACGTGGCGCTGGCACCCGAGCTGTACTCGCGGCTCGAGCCCGACCTGGTGCTCGACGAGCACCTCCCCGAGAGCCTGCCGCGCGCCTTCCAGGCGATGCAGCGCCTCGACGTCCCCCAGGCGGCCGACGACGCGGTGGCGGCGCTGGAGCACCTCCGCGCGCTCCCCGAGGTGGGGGGGCGCCCGGTGGGGGTGATCGGATTCTGCCTCGGCGGCGGCATCGCCTACATGGTCGCGGCCGCCTCCGACCCGGCGGTCGCGGTCTGCTACTACGGGTCGGCGATCCCCGGGGCCCTCGACCGCGCTCAGGACGTGAGGTGCCCCATCCTCTTCCACTTCGGGGAGGAGGACACCTACATCAGCCACGAGCAGCGCCAGGCGGTGGCCCACGCCTTTGCCGGCCGGCGCGGCGTCGAGCTGCACCTCCACCCCGCGGCCGGCCACGCCTTCGACAACCACGACTCGGCGATGTTCTCCCGCCCCCAGGCCGCCGCCCAGGCCTGGGAGCAGACCAAGGCCTTCCTGGCCTACCACCTGCCGGCGGGGAGGTAGCCGGGGGGCCTGCCGGGCAGCCGAGAGGTTCCTCGCGGGCCCGTCGCGGCGTTGTCCGTCCGCGGTCCGCCCCCTGCCCCGACGATCGTCCTCAGGTCAGGAGGCGGGCGGAGGGCAGTCGGATGGCCCCAGTTCGAAGCCGCGGCGCATCAACTGGAATAGACGGCGCGGACACGCGCATAGTCACTAGCGGGGAGACGCGCCCGGTGGCTACACTGCCGACCGCATCGTCCGCGTCGTGGGAAGGCAGGACCGTGATCACCTCTCTCCCCTGCTCGCCTGGCTCCGGGATTCGACCCCGATCGGCTCGTTCGCCTCGGTGGTTGGCGACCCTGACCGTGCTGGCCTGCCTGGCCGCAGGCTGTGGTGGCACCCAGGCCGCAGTGAAGCAGTCACCGTCCCACGCGTCGAGCGCCTCCAGCACGCCGGCCTCCCTGGGAGCGAGCGCCAACCCGCCGGGAGGATCGGGCACCACCTCCTACTGCGGTGCCCAGGACTCGACCATCCCCGGGGCGGCGGCCTACCTCGCGGGGCAGGGACCGCGGCCGGACAGCCTCACCACGGTCCAGTCGGCATGGCTCCAGATGGGGGCGAGCATGGTGCCGGCCTGCTCCGAGATCGTCCCCGATCCACCACCCGTGCAGACCGAGAACCTCACCAACGGAGAGTTGAGCGACGCCGCATTCCAGACGTGGGTGACCGAGGATGAGATGTTCTGGACGCTCATGGAGTGGGCACAGCAACACGGACAGGCTGGCTTCATGCAGTACCTCCTCGACGGCGGGACGAACAAGGCAGTGCCATTTGTTCGTGCTGGCGGAAGTATCGTCGATACGCGGGCCTGCGAGTACCTAGGGAAGGTGTACGCGGTTCCGGTTACCGGCCAGCAGATGTCCGATCTCACCGGAACCCGCTCAGATTCCGCCGGAATTGCGTACGTGGGGGCCTCGATAGGTCCCTGTTCGAGCACGTGGACAGCAGCAGGCGGCGCGACGACTACATATCCGATCGCGTCCGGCGAGGAGCCTTGGGAGGTGGACGTGACTACCGTTGAGAGCAACTCCGCCCTTGGACTGCAGTTGATCTACGAGGCAAGTTGGGTCCAAGGCGGCGACACGACCGCCGATGCTCTGATCCAGCGGGTGACTGAAGACGGATGAACTACCGGTTCCTCACTACCTCTGCTGTCTGCATCGCCCTGTGGCTGGTGGCCTTGCCAAGTCCGGCCTCAGCCCTCCAGCGGTGGGGGCGACTCAGGTCCAACACCAAAACTGCGCGCCTGCCGCCGGCCTCAGCCTGGCGATCGGTGAGCCGCCGCAGCCGGGCAGCGTCGATGCCAACGGCGACCTGATCCTGTACTGCCGGACCCCGGCGACGAACTCCCGGGACGGGGCCTACACGCAGGGCGCCAACACCGACGGCACCGTCAACTACGTCGGCGCCTGCAGCGTGGACATCCCCTACGAGCAGGCCCAGGTCCTGAGCGAGACATTCCGGGAGTCGTCCAGCCTGTCGCAGGTGGGGCTGGTGGACGTCTCTCCGATAGCGTTCTGGACGGGCACGATCGGTGCCACCATCGTCGCCCGGCCCGATTACTTCCTTTACGGGAGTGTGATCGGCGACGCGAGCAACTCCGAGGACGTGCTGGGCGCGGACTGGGCTTCGGCCTCCGCATACGGCCCCGCCCCGCCAGGCGCCCGGCTGGGTTCGGGGCTGGCTGACGGCGGCATGATAACGGCCGGCCTCGCGAACGAGATCGTCAGCGTTCAGATCTCGACCGACCTCCCGGGAAGCTGGTATACGACCGCCAGCGGCGCCCACCTCTGCCAGGGCCCGGAGCTCATCGCCACCTTCACGCTCCAGCAGGACAGCTCCAACCCGCCCTCGGAGACGTCCGAGGTCGTGCCCACTTGGGCCCCGCCCACCGAGCAGGAGGCGCTCGAACTCGCTCGGCGCCGCGGCCGGCCAGGTCCAGACGTCGGCCCCGGACGACTATGTCGTGTTTGCCCCCACGTGCTTCTGGGTCAGCCCGCAGCCGGTGAGTCCACCGTTCGACGCCAAGGTGGAGAACGTCCTCGGCCCGCCCGACTCCAACGGAGAATCGATCGTCTACTCCTACTACCTCGACGTCGCCCCCTCCTCGACGGTCCACTGGAGCTTCGGAGACGGGACCGGCGAGGACATGCCGGCCTCCGGCTCAGGCCCGGGGAGCTGTGTCAGTCACTACTACAAGCAGGTCAGCGGGGAGGGGAACGTGCCGGCGGTCGGGGCGACGGTGTCGGCCAGCCAGGACGTGGTGGTCACTGCCTTCGTCGGCTGGGTCGACGCGGAGGGGAGCGCCCACTACCGCTGCGTGACCACGGACGGCGGTCTGGCCGACACCGATCAGGGTACCGAGGCCGCCGCGGTGACGAGCTGCTCGACGACCTACGCCGACGCCCTCATGGACACGCCGCTGCCCCCCAAGCCGGTCTACCAGGTCCGAGCGATACCGGTGGCCTGACGATGACGGAGGGGGTGGCGCGGACGGCGGGTCGGGGGCGTGGCCAGTCCACCGTGGAGTTCTCGCTCGTCTTTCTGCTCTTCCTGACCATGCTGCTGGCGGTCATGGACTCCTGGATCTGGACCATCGAGATCGATGCCGCGGACGCCGCGGTCGAGCAGGGTGTCGGCGTGGCGCTGTCGGCACTGGGATCCGCCACGAGCCCAACGCCCGCGCTGGGCGACGTCTACGCGGACATCCTCCCGATTCTGCAACCCCCGCTGCTCGGCACCAGTGTTGACGACTGGTACGGCCCCCGCCTGGCGGATCTGCGCGCCGAGATGGGGCCCACCCAGTGCCCCACCGCCGACCAGGTTGCGGATTACTTCAATGGCCTCCGTTCGGGCTATGACGGAGTCGGTCACGTGGTCGTCTGCGCGATCGATGACGGCGCCGGCCATGTCACCGTGACGGTCGCGGGGTACGCGGTCTCCTTCGTCCCCCCCGGACTGGGGCCGCTCAACTGGCGGGGATGGGGACTTCCCGTCAGTGAGTCGGCGTCGGTCGACATCGGCACCTACGCGCCATGAGGGCCCGGCGCGGTCGGCGCAGACGGCAGCGGGCTCAGGCCGCCCTGGAGATGGCGCTGGTCCTCTGGATCATGCTCGCCATCGTCTTCTGCTTCGTGGGCATGATGCTGGAGCTGCGCGCGGAGAACGAGTTCCAGACCGCGGTCGACCTCGCCGCGCAGAGCGCCCTGGTGCCTCCACTGGGCGACTCCGCAGACAGCCAGAGCGAGGCCCTCTACGCCTTCACACACACGCTCAACCCTTCAGGGGGCGAGCACCCGTACCTCACCGTCACCGCGCCGATCTCCTGCACGGGTCCGTACCTCAGCGGGGAGATCGTGGACAACAGCGAGGGCTTCCCCGAACCGGTGACCTGCACCGCCCAGGCCACCGTCGACTTCTCTCAAACTCCCGTGAGCCTGCTCTGGTTCTGGGACGTCCGGCTGAGTGCGACCGCGGAGGCGTATCCCCCCAGGTACCGGCGCTGCGAGAACCCACTGCCGGCCAACTCCGCGAACCCGAACCAATGCTGAAGCGACGCGCGAGGGGCGGAGCGGGAGGCCAGATCCTCATCATGTTCGCCTTCTCGATGGTCTTCCTGATCGTCGGGATGATCACCATCGCGGTCGACCTCTCCGAGCTGTACGAAGCCCACGTGCGCCTCCAGGACGCGGCTGAGCAGGCCGCCCTCGCGGGCGCGAGCCAGGTGGACTACGTCGCGGCGGAGAGCGGCAGTGCGACACTCCTCCCCTCCTTCGCCAGCGCATGCGGCAGTGCCGGGGACGACTTCAGCAGGGTCGTGGGGTCGACCACATGCGTCAGCCCGCCGGGGACCGGGGAGGTGGAGGCCATCGTCTCGGTCCCGATTGCGGTGTCGATACCGATCCCCGGGATGGGTGCCACCTTCACCGTCTCCGCCAGCTTCACGGCCGCACCGGTGCTGGGCGCCCAGACGCCGGCGGGGTAGCTCGGCCCGGCCGAGCGCGCCGGCGGAGCTCAGGACACTCGAGGTGGCCAGGCCCTCAGGCCCAAGCTCGGAGGTGGTGACCTGACCCCCCGGAACTGGTCCACGTGGTATGTGGGTTCCACCACGGCCAACCCGGCCAGGAGGAACCATGAAGGGCAGGAAGCACACGCCGGAGCAGATCGTCCGGAAGCTGCGTGAGGGGGAGCGGCTGATCGCCGAGGGGAAGAGCTTGGCGGAGGCAGCCAAGGCGCTCGAGATCAGCGACTACACCTACCTGCGCTGGCGCCAGCAGTACGGGGGCCTGAAGGCGAATGACGCCAAGGAGCTGCGCCGGCTGAAGGACGAGAACGTCCGGCTCAAGCGGGTGGTCGCCGACCTGACCCTGGACAACGCCATCCTGCGGGAGGCAGCCCAGGGAAACTCATAAGCCCGGCCCGCCGTCGGGACACCGTCCGCCGCGTGCGTGAGCGGCTCGGGGTCTCGGAGCGCAGGGCGTGCCGGGCACTGGGACAGCATCGGACCACCCAGCGCCGGTCACCGCGGCCGGTGCTGGCCCCGGAGGAACAGCTCCGCCGGCGGATGCGTCAGCTGGGGCTGACCGGACCCCGTTCGCTGGTCCACCCTCTATGAGGGATCCGAGATGGTGAGACAGCCACCGGGAGTGGCCGCCGTGGCTGATGGTAGCTGGTTGGAGATCGGCTTTCGCGAGTTCCACGCTGCGGCGAAGGCGGCGGGAGACAGGTAGCCGAGCGAGCTGTGGGGCCGATATCGGTTGTAGCCGTCGCCCCAGTCGTCGAAGAGGATCCTGGCCTCCATCACCGAGTCGAAGACCTCGCGGGCGAACAGCTCGTCGCGCAGCTTGCCGTTGAAGCTCTCCACGTAGGGGTTCTGCCAGGGGCTCCCCGGCTCGATGTAGGCGGTCCCCGTGCCCAGGAAACGGCACCAGTCCCGGATCGCCGCGGCCACCAGCTCAGGGCCGTTGTCGCAGCGGATGAACTCCGGGGCGCCTCGCTGCGCGTAGGCCTCGTCGAGGGCGTCGACGACACCGTCGGCGGTGATCGAGCGGCCGATCCGCCGGGCCAGGTTCTCGCGGGTGAACTCGTCGCACATCGACAGGGCCTTCAGGGGCCGTCCGTCCGAGGTCGCGTCGAAGATGAAGTCCAGAGCCCAGACGTGGTTGGGCCGCTCCGCCCGGAGCCGATCGGCCGGCACCGTGCTCGTCCCCAGCCGCCGCCGCTTGGGCGCCTGTGCCGGAACTCGCAGTCCCTCCTCCCGCCAGATGCGCTGCACCCGCTTGCGGTTCACCCTCCAGCCCTCCTCGCGCAGCAGTGCCCAGATCCGCCGATACCCGTACCGGGGCTGCGCACGCCCCAGCTGACGCATCCGCCGGCGGAGCTGTTCCTCCGGCGCCAGGACCGGCCGCGCGGGCCGGCGTTGGGTCGTCCGGTGCTGTCCCAGCGCCCGACACGCCCTGCGCTCCGAGACCCCGAGCCGCTCGCACACGCGGCGGACGGCGTCCCGGCGGCGGGCCGGGCTCAGGAGTTTCCCCGTGCCGCCTCCCGGAGCATGGCGTTGTCCAGGGTCAGATCGGCCGCCACCCGCTTCAGCCGGCCGTTCTCGTCCTTCAGCCGGCGCAGCTCCTTGGCGTCATCCGCCTTCAGCCCCCCGTACTGGTTGCGCCAGCGCACGTAGGTGTAGTCGCTGATCTCGAGCGCCTTGGCGACCTCGCCCAGGCCCTTCCCCTCGGCGATCATCCGCTCCCCTTCCCGCAGCTTCCGGACGATCTGCTCTGGTGTGTGCTTCCTGCCCTTCATGGTTCCTCCTGGCCAGGTCGGCCGTGGTGGAACCCTCATATCACGTGGACCAGTTCCGGGGGGTCAGGTCAAGCCGACAAGGATCCCGACGCCAAGATGGCATCATGGGGCGTGCCCGACGTCCCATCGCCATCTTCAGTCAGGCACTCGGACGCACCCAATGGAGGGTTGATCGCGATGCCGCAGAGCGACCCAGATTTGCCCGCAAGCCTGGCAGCATCGGCGCGTCGAGCGCTTGCCGCAGCGGGCTACTCGCGCCTCGAGCAGTTCACGGAGCTCACCGAAGCCGAGATCGGTCGGCGACATGGCATGGGACCCAAGGCCATTGAGCAGATACGTCTCGCCCTTGCCGCCAAGGGGCTCTCTTTCTCAAACTGACCCCACTTCCCTCAGCCTCGAAAATCAACACCCTGCTAACCGCGGGTGTGATCCGCCCCACCCACCTCCTTGATGAAGGCGAGCAGGAGCGTGCTGAGCCGAACCGGCTGCTCCTGTTGGATCCAGTGACCGGCACCGTCGATCAGCTCGATGTCACCCATCCTCGTCGCCGCCTTCGTCCTCATAAGATCGACCGCGCCCGGTGCCGAATAGGTGCCCCAATCGCTCTTCCCGCCGATGAAGAGCGACGGGACATCGATCGTCTTGCCCGAAAACAGGTGCAACTCAGCGGTTAGGCCAGGATCGGAATAGACGCGATAAGCCTGCAGGGCGCCTTGAAACCCAGTGCGGCCATACTCCTCCGTGTACACTCCAAGTTCCGGCTCGGTGAGCCATTTGCTGGCCAAGACCTCGGCGGCGGAAGGTTGGAATGGAGCGACGGTCTGGGGCATCGTCTTGCCGAGATCCATGACGTAATAGGTGGGCATTTGTGCAAGTTCTTTGGCGGTTCGCGCCTTCAACGGATGCGGCTCATTTCCCTGCCAGTCAGCGCTCTTGACGTAGAAGAATGCACGAAGAAACGCATGTAAGCCTTGAGGGGGGCGCCACATGTCATCGTTCGCCTCCCGTGTGCTCAAGTATTGTTGATACAATTCTCTGGGCGGATCGAGCGCCGCCAGCGCGGCCGCTAAAGCCTGATTTTCAGTGTTCGGTTGAACCGCCGACACCTCGCTGTCCGCGGTGTTGAACGGAAGCGCCGGCGGACCGGGGAACGGTGCGCTCATCAGCACCACCGAGGTAAAGACGTCCGGTCGGGCTAGCGCACAATAGGCCGCTATGGGCGAGCCGAGGTCGTGCCCGACGAGCATCGCCGTACGCCGATACCCCAATGCCGAAACCAATCCGAGGGCGTCGCGCGTCATATTCAAGAGGCTGAAGGGCTCTAGAGGGGCGTCATAGCCGTTCAACCAACCGGTGGTGCGACCAGAACCCCGCTGGTCGGGCGCCACGACATGGTATCCGGCGTCAGCCAGGATTGGGATCAGGTGTCGCCAGCCATAAGCCAAGTCCGGAAAGCCGTGCAGAAGCAGCGCGAGCGGCCGGCCGGGGCTTTCGGAACCGGCCTCGAGAATATGGACATCGAGGCCATTGACCCCATGGATCATGCGCGAGCGGACCCCCTTGGGAAGCGTGCCTTCGCCATATGGCGATGTGGTCAAATCAGTTCCTCCTATGAGGTTTGCGCGGGCTGGTCGAAGTGAAGCCGCAACCAGGCTGGCCGCGCCCGTCGCTAAGATGGCTCGTCAGGACGCAGATGGCTTGATTTGGTAGAGGGCATCGCCGAACTCCGGCGTATGGCGACCACCATAGTATGTCGGTCGCCATAGCGGCGCTCATAACGAAGGAAAGAGACCCCCGTCGATGACGAACTGACTCCCGGTGACATAGCTGGCGGCCGGCGAGACGAGGAATGCGATGAGCTCGGCGACCTCGTCAGGGGTGCCTGCCCGCTGGAGCGGCACGCCGAAGTTGCCAATGGTCTCTTCGAGAATGGCGGTGGTGTCGGCTCCTGTCCGCTCGGCGGTGGCCTTGAGCCGGCGATCAAGCGCATCGGTGTGGATGAGCCCGGGACACACCGTGTTGACCCGGATGCCCTTCGGTCCCAGTTCACTGGCCAGTCCCTTGCTGTAGGCGGTCAGGGCGGCCTTCGCCGCCGTGTACGCGAGCGATGTTGCGCGTGGCATCCGCCACGCGTTGGACGTCAGGTGGACAATCACACCTCCGCCCTGTTCGACCATCGTGGGGACGAGGGCGCGGTCAAGCCGCACGGCGGACATGAGGTTCGTGTCGATATCCCGAGCCCAGTCCTCGTCACTCAGGCCGGCCGATCCCTCAGGGGAATGGGTCTGGCCGCCGACGTTCGAGATCACCACGTCGACACCGCCGAGAAGATCCAACGCTGCCCGAGCGAGGTTCGACACGCCCTCTGCGGTCGACACGTCCGCTCGGATGAATCGCCCCGGGCTCGACGGCGGCGGCTCCTGGCGCGCCACCACCACCACATCGACACCCGCCGCGAACAGGCGGCGCGTCGTGGCGGCGCCGATGCCTTGCGTCCCGCCGGTGACGACAGTGTCACCGGTCAGGCAAAAGCGGCCACCCGCGGTCGGGTCAAAACCGGCCACCTGAGGTAGCACGGCGATGATGCGGTCAGTCGGCCTCCGAGGTCAAGTCGCTTGGTGCTGAGCGGCGGCGCTGGCGGTCGTGCATGCGGAAGCTGCGCCCCTTGAGCTGGATGACCTCGGCGTGGTGGAGGAAGCGGTCCAGCATCGCTCCGGCGGCGGCGGTGTCACCGAGGATCTGCCCCCAGTCATCCAGAGGTCTGTTGGAGCTGATCACCGTCGCCCCCAGCTCGTAGCGGCGGGTGAGGATCTCCAGCAGGTCTTCGGCGGCCGTCGGGGGCAGGCGGCGCATGCCCAGGTCTTCGATGACGACGAGCCCGACCCGAGTGAGCTTGTGGATCAGCTCACGCCGGGTCCCCAGGGCGGCCGCCTCCGAGAGGTCCTCGGCGAGGTCGAACGCCGAGCGGTAGTGGACGGTGTGGCCGTCGTGGATGGCGCCGAGCGCCAGGCTCAGGCAGATATGGCTCTTCCCGACCCCGGGCGGGCCGATGAACAGCACGCCGGCGTGCTCGCTGACGAAGCGGCCGGTGGCGAGGTCGACGATCAGCGCCTTGGGCAGCTCGGGGTTGAAGGACCAGTCGAAGTCGTCGAGCGTCTTCATCTGGGGCAGCCCGGCCTGCTTGATGCGCCGTTCCAGCAGCCGATCGCGACGACGGTTGAGCTCGTCCTCGACCAGCAGGTCGAGGAAGTCGAGGTGGGCGAGGTTGTGGTGGACCGCCTCCTGGTTGCGCACCGGCAGGGTGGCGGCCATGCCGGAGAGGCGCAGGTGGCGAAGGCGGCTGTCGAGGTCGGGCTTCATGGCGTCGTCTCCCAGGTGTCGGAGGTCGTGGGTGGGTCATCGCGGGCCGCAGCGGCCCGCACAGCGGCAGGGGTTTGGTGCGTGGGCCCCGGTTGAGGCGCTGTGACCAGCATCCGGTACTCCGAGAGATCGCGGATCACCTCGTGGCGCTGACGGAGCTGCGGGGCCTGGGCTCGCGCCGACGCCTCCTCGGCGAGCCGCTTGAGGGTCTGGTAGCGGAAGGCACGCCGCTCCAGGGCCACGCCGCAGGCCCAGTCGACGCGCTCCTTGGGGTGGGCACGCGTGAGCCGGATCACGCCCTGTAGCAGCCGGTAGGCGCGGACATCCCGCTCCTTCACCGCCTCCTGGGCCCAGGCCAGCGCCTGCGGACCGATCTTCGCGAGCCGCGCCAGCTGGACCTGCTCGTACGCCTCTTGGCGGGCCGGCTTGTGCGTCGGTCGATGCTCCGGCCGCGTCGACCAACAGCCTGCCTCGATCCGGGTGTGCACGGCGATCGCCACGCCCTCGAGGTAGACGCGGACCAGGTGGTCATCCCAGTGGACGCGCACCTCGCGGCCCACCAGGGTGTGCGGCACCGAATAGAACGCCGCCATGACCTCGACGTGACCGTCGTCATGAACGGTGCGGGTCCCGACGCTGAACAGGGAGAACCGCTCGCCGGGCAGGGGCCGGAGCGCCGGCTTCTCCACCTCGAGGAAGTGCTGGAGCACCTGGCGACGGGTGGTCCCGTGGATGCGCAGCTGGGCGACCGTCTGGTTCCAGTGCCGCAGGTGCCTCGCCATGGCGTCGAGGCTGTCGAAGCGCCGGCCCTTGAGCCCGTTGCTCTTCACGTACCCGCCGCTGCGCTCCTGGACCCCGTTCTCCTCGGGGTGGTAGGGGCGGATGGGCAGCGGGGTGAAGCCGCAGTGGGCGGCGAAGGCGGCGTACACGTCGTTGAGGTCGGGGTCGTAGAGGCAGGCCCGCGTCACCCCCGCCTTGGTGTTGTCGAGGCGGACGACCTCGGTCACCCCGCCGAACTCGGCGAAGGCGTTCTCGTGGGCCCGGACGAAGTCGTCGAGGCGCTGCCGCCACATCGGCTCCTCGTACCCGTGGCGCGAGCAGCACAGGGTCATCCGGAAGATCCAGGGCCGCCCCCACTTCCCCGTGGTCGGGTTGAGCACCGGCGCCGGGCTCTTGAAGAAGTCGACCTGTGCCTCCTTGCCCGGCGGGTGCTCCAGGACGTCCGCAACCTCGGGCCGCCGGCCGCGCTCCCGGCGCACGAACCGCTTGACGGACTCGTACCCACCGCTGAAGCCGTGGTCGTCACCGAGGTCCTGCCAGATGCGCACAGCGGTCAGCCCGCGGCGCAGCTTCTCCTCGATCACCGGC
This sequence comes from uncultured Chloroflexia bacterium, assembly GCA_963803165.1. GTDB lineage: Bacteria > Chloroflexota > Dormibacteria > Aeolococcales > Aeolococcaceae > Changshengia. Next base: position 523,778 of record CAWDLK010000004.1, read on the forward strand.
CGGTACGGATCGCACAGGCTGGGCGGGCCGGTGGTCGGGTTTGGCCGGTTTTGCCCGCCCGTCACCCCTTGTCCCGCAACGCTTTCGGGGGAGCCGGTGGTCGGGTTGGCCGCATTTGATTGACGCGATCGGTCGTACCGCGCCACCGTCTCGCGGCGCACCCCCGTCTCCCGCTCGATGCGCCGGTACCCCCAGCCCAGCTCCAGCAGGGCCTGAATCCGTTGCCTGTCAACCACTTTCAGGTAGTTCCCCAAGATCACCTCCTCCGTGAACGGAGGAGGATGACGCGTTTGGAGCTACCTCAGGTGGCCGGTTTTGACCTCACCACGGGTGGCCGCATTTGCCCGACCGCTGACAGACGACAGCTCGCAGACCCGACAGATTGTCCATCGCCCGATACTACCAGATCATCGATCATCGTCGCTGATCGCTATAATGGCAAGGTGCGCCACGTCCACCATCCTCCGGCGGAGTCGATCAACCTGACTACCGTGCTGGCCGCCCTAGGTGACCCGATCCGAATGAGCATCATCGAGGTGCTGAGCGACCGACTCGAGCACGTCCAAGCCGACTTCGACGTCAGCGTCGGTCAATCGACGTTGAGTCATCACATGAAGACGCTCCGCGATGCCGGTGTGGTTTGGAGTTCGACCCGAGGGGACCCGATGCTTCGTCTCGCTCCGGCCCGACCTTGACAAGCGCCTTCCCGGCCTGCTCGACGCGGTGCTAGGTCTCGACAGGCGAGCGTAGGAGCGCGTTCTAAGTCCCTCGTCAGGCCCAGGGCCCGCCGTCGCTGCCTCCGGGAGGGCCGGATACCTGTCTATCCCAGCGACCTCCTAGCGCCAGAGGCGGACCGGGTCTTGCAGGCTCATTGCAGAGGCAGATACTGCTTCTCAATTCGCCATCTACTATGCGCTCGCCTAATCAATGGACCAGCCGCCTAGCGCCCGCCCTCTCGCCGTGGCCCGTGTCCCTCAAGACTCTCCGTCATGGCGTTCTTCGCGCCGGACCTGTCGCCACGTTGCGATTGAGGACTCGTGTGCCGTCAGCCCGGATCTCGCCGCTGGGTGAGACGTGTCGGTAGAGGGTCTGTCGGGAGATTCCGAGCTCGCCGCAGAGTTCTCCGACGTTCGTCTCCGGGTTTCCCATGGCGGCCATCGCGGTGCGCACCTTCGTAGGGGTCATCGTGAATGGTCGACCGCCCACCCGACCCCGAGCTCGGGCGGAGGCGAGGCCGGCGTCGTTCGTGGCCTTCCGTTCGCGGATCCGGTCGACCCGAGATGCGAAGAGGGGTCGGCTCGAAACCGACCCCCCTCGCATCTGGATTCTACCGAACGGCCAGTGCAGGCTTGAGGACCTCTTCCGCCCACTGCCGAAAGCTGATGGGGGTCGTGTTCTCCGGGGTGCGCTCGAGCCCGTTGTCCAGACCGTGCTCCTTGGCGATGTCCATGTCGATCATGCTTTGTGCCATCGCCTCCGAGTAGCCGAAGCTGACGAAGCCCTGCTTGGCCTGCTCGCGACTTCCTTCCTCCAACCGGATCGGCATGCCCAGCACGTCGGTAAGGATGGCGGCCATGTCGTTGGGTGAGAGGTCTTCCGGACCGAGGACACCGAGGCTGTCCTGCCCGGTCCACGTGTGGTCGAGAAGGAGCCGCGACGCGACGGCAGCGATGTCGCGGGTCGCCACCGACGGCGCCTTGAGATTCTCGGGAATCGTGCTGCGGATCACGCCGTCGTTCTTGATCGACTGCACCTCGTACAGCATGTTGTCCATGAACGAGGGCATGGTGAGCGCGCGGAGATGCACGCCGGTGCTCCGGAGCAGGTCCTCCATCGCCAGCGATGCGGACACGTGGCCTGCATACCGCTGCTGGCCGCGTCCGAGCGCCGAGACGGTCACGACGCGCGAGACACCGAGGCGCACGATCGCGTCGGCGGCAGGGATGCTGAAGCTGACATAGGCGTCGTAGACACTTTGCGCTGTCGGGTCCGCCGGCACGAGCCAGAACACGGAATCGGCGCCCTCGAAGGCGCGACCTACAACATCGCGGTCCCTGTGAGAGCCGGCGACGACCTCCACTCGGTCCCGCACCTCCGCCGGCAGGCGATTCGGGTCGCGGACGATGACACGTACGGCCTCATCGTGCTGCAGCAGGTTCGACAGGACCTGGCTGCCGATGTGGCCGGTCGGGGCGGTGACGACGATCATGGTTGAGTACTCCTGTTCATTCGAGTAGGATGATCGGAGAGGCTCTCCGCTTAGCTAGTGACTATACGGAGAGGCTCTCCACTTTGTCAAGGAGCATGCCGTGCGAGCCGACGCCCAACGCAAGTACGACCGCATCGTCGAGGTCGCAACCCAGGTGGTGGCCGAGCAGGGGACGGAAGCCTCGCTCAACGAGGTGGCAAGGCGCGCCGGAGTCGGTCCCGGCACCCTCTACCGGCACTTCCCTCGGCGCGAGGACCTACTCGAAGCGGTGACGAAGAACTGGATCGAACGCATCCAGGCGGCTGCAGAAAGAGCCGTCGCCAGCTCGCAGCCACCCTCAGAGGTGCTGGTAACCTGGTTCGCAGACGTCGTCGCCCACATCCGCCAGCATGCGGGCTTTCCCGGCCGGTTGATCGCGGCGATGGACGACCCCGGTTCACCCCTCCAGGGCAAATATCAGGTGCTCATCGAGGCCAACGCCCAGGTGATCGACTGCCTGAGAGCCGGCGGCGCGCTCCGGGGTGGCGCGGACTCCGCCGATATCTGCCGCCTAGTGATGGGCGTTGCCACCGTTGCCGATCAGGGGAAGCTCGACCCGCCGGCCGTGCGCCCGCTGCTGGCGATCGTGGCCGACGGCCTGTTACGGTGAACTCCGGCACCGAGCGGGGTGTGGTTGGCGTGTCGTGACCGCCGCCTCCCGCGCGCGCCTTCCGGTGGGCTGACGCGACCGCTGCCCAGGAGTCGGCCGTCGAGGAGGCGATGCGACGGGCGATCCGCACCTTGCCGCTTGAACTGCGCCGGAGCATCACCTGGGATCAGGGCGCGGAGATGGCCACACACGCAAGCTTCACCCTAGCAACGCACATTCCCATCTACTTCTGCGATCCGCACTCGCCATGGCAGCGCGGAAGCAACGAGAACACGAACGGTCTCTTGCGCCAGTACTTGCCGAAGCGCAGCGACCTCTCGGCTGTGACCCCCGGCGAGCTGCGTCGCATCCAGCGAAGTCTTAACACTCGTCCTCGGCAGACTCTCGCCTACCGCACTCCCCATGAGAAGATGTCAGAACTCGTTGCGCTGACCGCTTGACGGCGCCGCGTCGATGCCAGCGTGGCGCTCTCAAACCACAAGGCGACTCAACTGCTCGGCGATGACCGCTACGAAGTCCTCGTGCTCCGGCTTCATGAGCACGCTGCGCAGCACCCGCACCTGGCCCTCGTCCGTCCCGATGTCGGGGTGGCGCCGGCGGAGGCTCGCGCCCCCCACCCGCACCACGCTGAGGTACAGCGGTTCCTCGGCGGCCATGCCCCGCTCGAAGAGGCTCTCGCTCGCGGCGTCGACGTCGTCTGCCGACATGCCCTCGTGCAACGGGAAGTACGCGACGATGTCCAGCTCGGGGTCCTGGTACAGGCGCAGGTTGTCCGCGTCTCGAATCAGGCCGGCCAGTCGTGTGGCCGCCCGCCGGCAGGCGGCGAGGATCGCGCCCAGCCCCTGGTCGGTGAGGGGGAAGAGCTGGAGAGTGGTCCACAGCGCGGCGGCCGCGGCCCCCGCCCGGGAGCACTCCAGGCTGATCTCGCCGAGGTGGAGCTCGGAGGAGGTGAAGTAGGTGTACGGCAAGTCGTGCTGGTAGAAGCGGCCCACCGCGGGGTCGCGGAAGAGCACGCAGCCGCAGCCGTAGGGTTGGAGGCCGTGCTTGTGGGGGTCGACCACCACCGAGTCGCACTCCGCGATGGCGCGGTACGGCGCCGCCGGGACGTCGGCTGACCCGGACCACGCGGAGATGGCGTGGAAGCCGCCGTAGGCGGCGTCCACGTGGAGCCTCACGCCGTAGCGCTCGCGGAGGGCGAGCGCCTCGTCGATGGGGTCGACCGCTCCCAGCCCGGTGGTCCCGGCGGTGAGCACGGCCGTGCCGATGGTGTCGGTGCGGAGCACGTGCTCCAGTGCCTCGAGGTCCATGCGCCCCCGCGCATCGGCGGGCACCCGGACGGTCCGCACGCCGAGCAGCCGGCACATCCGCTCGTGAGTGTAGTGGGCCTCCTCGCCGACTGCGATGGCGGCGTCCGGCCTCAGCTCGCGGGCGACGAAGAGCGCCTCCAGGTTGGCGATCGTCCCGCTCGAGGTGAGGTGCCCGAGGAAGTCGGCGGGGTAGTGGAACATGGCGGCGAGGGCGGCCACCGCCTCGCGCTCCAGGGCCGCCGTCGCCGGCCCGCCGTCGAGGGCGTGGTTGTTGGGGTTGACGAGCATCGCCATCAGGTAGGCGGCGGCCGCGGCCGGATGGGGCGGCTTGAGCATCTGGCCGGCGTAGCTGGGATGGAAGAAGGGGTAGTTGTCCTGGAGCCGCCGGCCCAGCTCCCCGAGCACCTCGGTCACCCGCTCCTGGCTCACCTCCACCGCGGGGTGGGGAGGGACGGCCGGCCAGCCGGACTCCCAGCTCCGCACCGCCGCGATGGCCTGACGGCTGGCGGAGTCGAGATCCATGGCCGGGCAAGTCTAGGCCGCAGCGCACGGCGGAGCCGGCACGCCGGCGGCGGCTTGCCATGCTTTCGTGCCATGCGCTATAGTGCATGTCGCAATATGTCGCAGCGCATCCAGAGTTCGCCGCATGGGATGATCGCGCTGACCGCCCTCGCCCTGCTCCGCGAATGCCCGCTCCACCCCTACGAGATGCAGCGGCTGATGCACGAGCGGCACAAGGACTACGCCGAGGGCAGGACCCGCGCCCTCTACCGGGCCATCGAGGAGCTCCAGGCGGCCGGGTGGATCGAGCCGGTCGAGACCACCCGGGAGGGGCGGCGGCCGGAGCGGACCGTCTACCGGATCACCCCCGAGGGGGACGAGGCGCTCGAGGACTGGCTCCAGGACGTCCTGGAGCGCCCGGCCCGCGAGCATCTGGTCTTCACCGCCGCAGTGGGGTTGCTCGCCTACCTGCCCCTGGATCGCGCCGTCGACGCCCTCTCCCACCGGGTCGTCGAGCTGAGGGCCGAGCTCGCCGCCCGCGGGGAGGCGTCCGCCGCCTTCGCCCAGGAGATGCGCCTGCCGCGGGTGGTCCTGCTCGAGGACGAGCACGAGCGGGCGCTGCGGGAGGCCGAGCTGCGGTGGGTCACCTCCCTCCTGGAGGACATGCGCTCCGGCCGCCTCACCTGGGACGAGGAGAGCCTGCGCGCCCATTTCGAGACCGTCCACGATCATGAGATCACCCGGCGAAGGCGCCACGGAGGGCCGGAGCCCGACCCCACCCTCCAGCCGCCCCGCGCCACCGCACAAGGAGAGACCCACCGATGATCCACACCCGACAGCTGCGCCGCACCTTCCGGGGCCGGCGCTCCACCGTCGAGGCGGTCGCCGGCGTCGACCTCGACGTCGAGGGAGGCCAGACCTTCGGCTTCCTCGGCCCCAACGGCGCCGGCAAGACGACGACGCTCCGGATGCTCTCCACCCTGCTCCCGGTCACCAGCGGCCAGGCGACCGTTGCCGGCTGCGACCTGCTCCGCGAGCCCGGCCGGGTGCGCGAGCGGATCGGCTACGTCAGCCAGGAGGGGAGCAGCTACGCGGAGGTCACCGGACGCCGGGAGCTGGTCATGCAGGGCTGCCTGTACGGCATGAGCACCGCCGATGCGCGCACGCGTGCCGCCGAGCTGCTCGAGACCCTGGAGCTCGCCGACTGCGGCGACCGCAAGACCAGGACCTACTCCGGCGGCCAGAAGCGCCGCCTCGACGTGGGCATCGGGCTGATGCACCTCCCCCAGCTCCTCTTCCTCGACGAGCCGACCACCGGGCTCGACCCCCAGAGCCGGGCCCGGATGTGGGACGAGGTCCGCCGGCTGCGCGAATCCGGCACCACCGTCTTCCTCACCACCCACTATCTCGAGGAGGCCGACGCGCTCTGCGACCGCATCGCCATCATCGACCACGGCAAGATCGTCGCCGAGGGCACCCCCGAGGAGCTGAAGCGGCAGGTCGCCGGTGACATCGTCCTGGTGGGGACCGATGGTCCCACCGCGCCGGCCCGCGCCATCCTCGAGGGGCAGCCGTTCATCCGCGAGCTCACCGAGGAGGACGGGGCACTCCGCCTCTACGTCGACCGCGGCGAGACCGCGACCCCCCAGATCATCCGGCTCCTGGACGGGGCGGGGATCACGCTGTCGACCCTCTCCCTCCACCGGCCCAGCCTGGACGACGTCTTCTTCCGCCAGACCGGCCGCTCGCTCCGCGAGACGGCGGCATGACCGGCGCACCGCCCCACCTGGAGAACCGATCGTGAAGCTGCTGCGCGACACCTGGCTGATGTTCGTCCGCTACTTCCAGATCTTCATCGGCAACCCGGCCTGGGTGATCATCGGCGTCATCCAGCCGGTGCTCTACCTGCTCCTCTTCGCCCCCCTGCTCAAGTCCTTGGTCCGCATCCCGGGATTCCCGCCCGGCGGTGCCTACAACGTCTTCGTCCCCGGGCTGCTGATCCAGCTCGGCCTCTTCGGCGCGAGCGGGGTCGGCTTCGGCCTCATCGACGAGCTGCGCTCGGGGGTGATCGAGCGCTTCCGGGTCACCCCGGTGAGCCGCCTCGCCCTGCTGCTCGGCCGGGCCGGCCGCGACCTGCTCACCCTCATCATCCAGTCGATCATCCTGCTGGCGCTGGCCATCCCCTTCGGGCTCAAGCCGACCTGGATCGGCGTGCTGGTGATGCTGGGTCTGGTCGCCCTCATCGGGCTGGGGATGTCATCGCTCGCCTACGCGGCCGCGCTCGCCCTCAAGGACGAGAATTCGTACGCGCCGCTCGTCTTCACGCTCTCGCTGCCGCTGCTGCTTCTGAGCGGCGTGCTGCTCCCGCTGCAGCTCGCGCCGCAGTGGCTGCAGGCCATCGCCAACGTCAACCCGCTCTCCTACGCGGTGACCGCGGCTCGCGACGTCTTCAACGGCAACGGCGGATCCATCGACGTGGTCAAGGGGCTGGCGATCATGGCCGCTCTGGCGGTGGTCGGCGTCGCGATCGGGGCCAGGAGGTTCTCGCGTGCCATCGCGTGACGCGACCGCGGATCAGCGGCGGCGCAGCCGGCTGTCGCTGATCTCGGGCGGAGCCCAGCCGGCGTCGGCCGGGTTGAGGTTGGTGCCGGGGGGCACGATCTCGTCGATGCGGTCGAGGGTGGCCTGGTCGAGGACCACCTCGGCCGCGCCGAGCTGGCTCTCCAGGTGCTCCATGGTGCGCGGCCCGATGATCGCGGCGGTCACCGCCGGGTGGCGGAGCACGAAGGCGATGGCGAGGTGGATGAGGCTGAGGCCGGCCTCGTCCGCGAGCCGGCCCAGGGCGTCGGCGGCCTCCAGCTTGCGCAGGTTGACGGGGAGCGAGAGGTCGTAGCGGTGGGGAAGCCGGACCGAGCGGGTGCTGGCCGGCGCCGCCTGGCCGCGCCGGTAACCGCCGGCGAGGAAGCCGCCCGCCAGGGGGCTCCAGGGGATCACCCCCATGCCGTAGCGCTGGCAGACGGGGAGGACCTCGGCCTCGACGCCCCGGACCAGCATCGAGTAGGGCGGCTGCTCGCAGAGGAACCGCTCCCGGCCGCGACGCTCGGCCACCCACTGGGCCTCGACGATCTCTGAGGCGGGGAAGGTGGAGCTGCCGATGGCCCGGACCTTGCCCGCGCGGACCAGGTCGGTGAGCGCCCCCAGGGTCTCGTCGACATCGCAGCTGGGGTCCGGGCGGTGGATCTGGTAGAGGTCGATGCAGTCGGTCTGCAGCCGGCGGAGGCTGGCCTCGCACTCGCGGATGATCCAGCGGCGGGAGTTGCCCCGGTAGTTGGGGTCGTCCGCCATCGGGCTGTGCACCTTGGTGGCGAGGACCACGTGGTCCCGCCGTCCGGCGAGGGCCTTGCCCACGATCTCCTCCGACTCGCCGTGCGAGTAGACGTCGGCGGTGTCGATGAAGTTGATGCCGGCGTCCAGGGCCCGGTGGATGATCCGGATGCCCTCCTCCTGGTCGGTGTTGCCCCAGGCGCCGAACATCATGGCCCCGAGGCACAACTCGCTGACGCTGATGCCGGTGCGGCCGAGGACGC
>CAWDLK010000005.1:0-36828 GCA_963803165.1 uncultured Chloroflexia bacterium
TTGGCCGTCGAGGAGGCGATGCGACGGGCGATCCGCACCTTGCCGCTTGAACTGCGCCGGAGCATCACCTGGGATCAGGGCGCGGAGATGGCCACACACGCAAGCTTCACCCTAGCAACGCACATTCCCATCTACTTCTGCGATCCGCACTCGCCATGGCAGCGCGGAAGCAACGAGAACACGAACGGTCTCTTGCGCCAGTACTTGCCGAAGCGCAGCGACCTCTCGGCTGTGACCCCCGGCGAGCTGCGTCGCATCCAGCGAAGTCTTAACACTCATCCTCGGCAAACTCTCGCCTACCGCACTCCCCATGAGAAGATGTCAGAACTCGTTGCGCTGACCGCTTGACGGCGCCGCGTCGATGCCAGCGTGGCGCTCTCAAACCACAAGGCGACTCAACTGCTCGGCGATGACCGCTACGAAGTCCTCGTGCTCCGGCTTCATGAGCACGCTGCGCAGCACCCGCACCTGGCCCTCGTCCGTCTCGATGTCGGGGTGGCGCCGGCGGAGGCTCGCGCCCCCCACCCGCACCACGCTGAGGTACACCGGTTCCTCGGCGGCCATGCCCCGCTCGAAGAGGCTCTCGCTCGCGGCGTCGACGTCGGCTGCCGACATGCCCTCGTGGAACGGGAAGTACGCGACGATGTCCAGCTCGGGCTCCTGGTACAGGCGCAGGTTGTCCGCGTCTCGAATCAGGCCGGCCAGGCGTGTGGCCGCCCGCCGGCAGGCGGCGAGGATCGCGCCCAGCCCCTGGTCGGTGAGGGGGAAGAGCTGGAGAGTGGTCCACAGCGCGGCGGCCGCGGCCCCCGCCCGGGAGCACTCCAGGCTGATCTCGCCGAGGTGGAGCTCGGAGGAGGTGAAGTAGGTGTACGGCGAGTCGTGCTGGTAGAAGCGGCCCACCGCGGGGTCGCGGAAGAGCACGCAGCCGCAGCCGTAGGGCTGGAGGCCGTGCTTGTGGGGGTCGACCACCACCGAGTCGCACTCCGCGATGGCGCGGTACGGCGCCGCCGGGACGTCGGCTGACCCGGACCACGCGGGGATGGCGTGGAAGCCGCCGTAGGCGGCGTCCACGTGGAGCCTCACGCCGTAGCGCTCGCGGAGGGCGAGCGCCTCGTCGATGGGGTCGACCGCTCCCAGCCCGGTGGTCCCGGCGGTGAGCACGGCCGTGCCGATGGTGTCGGTGCGGAGCACGTGCTCCAGTGCCTCGAGGTCCATGCGCCCCCGCGCATCGGCGGGCACCCGGACGGTCCGCACGCCGAGCAGCCGGCACATCCGCTCGTGAGTGTAGTGGGCCTCCTCGCCGACTGCGATGGCGGCGTCCGGCCTCAGCTCGCGGGCGACGAAGAGCGCCTCCAGGTTGGCGATCGTCCCGCTCGAGGTGAGGTGCCCGAGGAAGTCGGCGGGGTAGTGGAACATGGCGGCGAGGGCGGCCACCGCCTCGCGCTCCAGGGCCGCCGTCGCCGGCCCGCCGTCGAGGGCGTGGTTGTTGGGGTTGACGAGCATCGCCATCAGGTAGGCGGCGGCCGCGGCCGGATGGGGCGGCTTGAGCATCTGGCCGGCGTAGCTGGGATGGAAGAAGGGGTAGTTGTCCTGGAGCCGCCGGCCCAGCTCCCCGAGCACCTCGGTCACCCGCTCCTGGCTCACCTCCACCGCGGGGTGGGGAGGGACGGCCGGCCAGCCGGACTCCCAGCTCCGCACCGCCGCGATGGCCTGACGGCTGGCGGAGTTGAGATCCATGGCCGGGCAAGTCTAGGCCGCAGCGCACGGCGGAGCCGGCACGCCGGCGGCGGCTTGCCATGCTTGCGTGCCATGCGCTATAGTGCATAGCGCAATATGTCGCAGCGCATCCAGAGTTCGCCGCATGGGATGATCGCCCTGACCGCCCTCGCCCTGCTCCGCGAATGCCCGCTCCACCCCTACGAGATGCAGCGGCTGATGCACGAGCGGCACAAGGACTACGCCGAGGGCAGGACCCGCGCCCTCTACCGGGCCATCGAGGAGCTCCAGGCGGCCGGGTGGATCGAGCCGGTCGAGACCACCCGGGAGGGGCGGCGGCCGGAGCGGACCGTCTACCGGATCACCCCCGAGGGGGACGAGGCGCTCGAGGACTGGCTCCAGGACGTCCTGGAGCGCCCGGCCCGCGAGCATCTGGTCTTCACCGCCGCAGTGGGGTTGCTCGCCTACCTGCCCCTGGATCGCGCCGTCGACGCCCTCTCCCACCGCGTCGTCGAGCTGAGGGCCGAGCTCGCCGCCCGCGGGGAGGCGTCCGCCGCCTTCGCCCAGGAGATGCGCCTGCCGCGGGTCGTCCTGCTCGAGGACGAGCACGAGCGGGCGCTGCGGGAGGCCGAGCTGCGGTGGGTCACCTCCCTCCTGGAGGACATGCGCTCCGGCCGCCTCACCTGGGACGAGGAGAGCCTGCGCGCCCATTTCGAGACCGTCCACGATCATGAGCTCACCCGGCGGAGGCGCCACGGAGGGCCGGAGCCCGACCCCACCCTCCAGCCGCCCCGCGCCACCGCACAAGGAGAGACCCACCGATGATCCACACCCGACAGCTGCGCCGCACCTTCCGGGGCCGGCGCTCCACCGTCGAGGCGGTCGCCGGCGTCGACCTCGACGTCGAGGGAGGCCAGACCTTCGGCTTCCTCGGCCCCAACGGCGCCGGCAAGACGACGACGCTCCGGATGCTCTCCACCCTGCTCCCGGTCACCAGCGGCCGGGCGACCGTTGCCGGCTGCGACCTGCTCCGCGAGCCCGGCCGGGTGCGCGAGCGGATCGGCTACGTCAGCCAGGAGGGGAGCAGCTACGCGGAGGTCACCGGACGCCGGGAGCTGGTCATGCAGGGCTGCCTGTACGGCATGAGCACCGCCGATGCGCGCACGCGTGCCGCCGAGCTGCTCGAGACCCTGGAGCTCGCCGACTGCGGCGACCGCAAGACCAGGACCTACTCCGGCGGCCAGAAGCGCCGCCTCGACGTGGGCATCGGGCTGATGCACCTCCCCCAGCTCCTCTTCCTCGACGAGCCGACCACCGGGCTCGACCCCCAGAGCCGGGCCCGGATGTGGGACGAGGTCCGCCGGCTGCGCGAATCCGGCACCACCGTCTTCCTCACCACCCACTATCTCGAGGAGGCCGACGCGCTCTGCGACCGCATCGCCATCATCGACCACGGCAAGATCGTCGCCGAGGGCACCCCCGAGGAGCTGAAGCGGCAGGTCGCCGGTGACATCGTCCTGGTGGGGACCGATGGTCCCACCGCGCCGGCCCGCGCCATCCTCGAGGGGCAGCCGTTCATCCGCGAGCTCACCGAGGAGGACGGGGCACTCCGCCTCTACGTCGACCGCGGCGAGACCGCGACCCCCCAGATCATCCGGCTCCTGGACGGGGCGGGGATCACGCTGTCGACCCTCTCCCTCCACCGGCCCAGCCTGGACGACGTCTTCTTCCGCCAGACCGGCCGCTCGCTCCGCGAGACGGCGGCATGACCGGCGCACCGCCCCACCTGGAGAACCGATCGTGAAGCTGCTGCGCGACACCTGGCTGATGTTCGTCCGCTACTTCCAGATCTTCATCGGCAACCCGGCCTGGGTGATCATCGGCGTCATCCAGCCGGTGCTCTACCTGCTCCTCTTCGCCCCCCTGCTCAAGTCCTTGGTCCGCATCCCGGGATTCCCGCCCGGCGGTGCCTACAACGTCTTCGTCCCCGGGCTGCTGATCCAGCTCGGCCTCTTCGGCGCGAGCGGGGTCGGCTTCGGCCTCATCGACGAGCTGCGCTCGGGGGTGATCGAGCGCTTCCGGGTCACCCCGGTGAGCCGCCTCGCCCTGCTGCTCGGCCGGGCCGGCCGCGACCTGCTCACCCTCATCATCCAGTCGATCATCCTGCTGGCGCTGGCCATCCCCTTCGGGCTCAAGCCGACCTGGATCGGCGTGCTGGTGATGCTGGGTCTGGTCGCCCTCATCGGGCTGGGGATGTCATCGCTCGCCTACGCGGCCGCGCTCGCCCTCAAGGACGAGAATTCGTACGCGCCGCTCGTCTTCACGCTCTCGCTGCCGCTGCTGCTTCTGAGCGGCGTGCTGCTCCCGCTGCAGCTCGCGCCGCAGTGGCTGCAGGCCATCGCCAACGTCAACCCGCTCTCCTACGCGGTGACCGCGGCTCGCGACGTCTTCAACGGCAACGGCGGATCCATCGACGTGGTCAAGGGGCTGGCGATCATGGCCGCTCTGGCGGTGGTCGGCGTCGCGATCGGGGCCAGGAGGTTCTCGCGTGCCATCGCGTGACGCGACCGCGGATCAGCGGCGGCGCAGCCGGCTGTCGCTGATCTCGGGCGGAGCCCAGCCGGCGTCGGCCGGGTTGAGGTTGGTGCCGGGGGGCACGATCTCGTCGATGCGGTCGAGGGTGGCCTGGTCGAGGACCACCTCGGCCGCGCCGAGCTGGCTCTCCAGGTGCTCCATGGTGCGCGGCCCGATGATCGCGGCGGTCACCGCCGGGTGGCGGAGCACGAAGGCGATGGCGAGGTGGATGAGGCTGAGGCCGGCCTCGTCCGCGAGCCGGCCCAGGGCGTCGGCGGCCTCCAGCTTGCGCAGGTTGACGGGGAGCGAGAGGTCGTAGCGGTGGGGAAGCCGGACCGAGCGGGTGCTGGCCGGCGCCGCCTGGCCGCGCCGGTAACCGCCGGCGAGGAAGCCGCCCGCCAGGGGGCTCCAGGGGATCACCCCCATGCCGTAGCGCTGGCAGACGGGGAGGACCTCGGCCTCGACGCCCCGGACCAGCATCGAGTAGGGCGGCTGCTCGCAGAGGAACCGCTCCCGGCCGCGACGCTCGGCCACCCACTGGGCCTCGACGATCTGTGAGGCGGGGAAGGTGGAGCTGCCGATGGCCCGGACCTTGCCCGCCCGGACCAGGTCGGTGAGCGCCCCCAGGGTCTCGTCGACATCGCAGCTGGGGTCCGGGCGGTGGATCTGGTAGAGGTCGATCCAGTCGGTCTGCAGCCGGCGGAGGCTGGCCTCGCACTCGCGGATGATCCAGCGGCGGGAGTTGCCCCGGGAGTTGGGGTCGTCCGCCATCGGGCTGTGCACCTTGGTGGCGAGGACCACCTGGTCCCGCCGTCCGGCGAGGGCCCGGCCCACGATCTCCTCCAACTCGCCGTGCGAGTAGACGTCGGCGGTGTCGATGAAGGTGACGCCGGCGTCCAGGGCCCGGTGGATGATCCGGATCCCCTCCTCCTGGTCGGGGTTGCCCCAGGCGCCGAACATCATGGCCCCGAGGCACAACTCGCTGACGCTGATGCCGGTGCGGCCGAGGACGCGCTGCTCCATGCAGCTTCTGAGCATACGCGGGGCGCCACCGAGACCGCGATTGCCGGCCGTCAGGGCTCGTACACGATCGCGCCGTCCTCGCTCCCCAGCCGGCGCCAGGAGGAGGGAGGAGACCAACCGCCCGGCACCACGTTGAACGCCAGCCCCGAGCCGACCACCACCGCGGCGGGATGGAGAGCCTCGATCCGCCGGCTGAGCTGGCCGGCACTGCGCAGGGGTCGCTCGGCTCCCACCGGCCCCTCCCCCGCCGCGACGACGTCGACGTCGAGGCGCGGACCCAGGAGCACCGCCACGTCGCCGACGTCCATCACCACCACCGGCCCGCCTGGGTTGCCGGCCCCCTGGAGAGCCCGCGCCAGCGGGGTGCCGGCGCTGGGCGGCTGGAGGTGCGCGGTGGCGAGCACGGACAGCACCGCGAGCGCCAGGACGGCGGCCCTCCGGACCGTGGGCGCCCTCGCCGCCCTCGTCAACGCCCCCCTCCAGCGCAGAGCGGCCGCGACGCCGGCCACACCCGCGGCCGCGACCAGCGGGATGGGGAGGCCGAGGAAGCCGTCTCGCGATTCGACGACCGCGAGGAAGACGGCGTTGGCCGCCAGCGCCGCCACCGCGCCCAGCCGGCACCAGTAGCCCGGGAGCGCCGCGGCCAGCGTCACGGTCGCGAGGGCCACGGCCGGGAGGAGGAAGCGCATCTCCGCGTTGAGCTGGGTGCCCACCGACGATCCGGTGAACGGGGTGAGCGCGTAGGTGATGGCGCAGCCGCACGCGGTGAGCGCGACCAGGCGCACGCGTCCACGGCATCGCGCCGCCAGCACTGGGCAGGCGAGGAGCGCCACCAGCGAGGCTCCGAAGTTGACGACGGCAAACCCCGGCCAGCCGGCCGCCGCGGCCCCTCCGCCGATCAGGGCGGCGACCAGACTTTGATCGTGCCCGGCGAAGGCGGCGGCGCTGCCGCGGAGACCGGCAAAGACGACGGTGGAGCCAAGCTGGACCGTCTGCGGAAAGATGGGGTCGCCGGCGACCACCCAGTTGCGGACGTACCAGGAGAGCGACAGGCACCCTGCCGCGGCGATGAAGCCGAGCGCCGAGCGCGGACCCAGCCGGGCGCGGTGTGCCCAGAGCACCGCGGCGGCCACCACCACTCCCGGCGGGAGGTAGGCCTCCTTGGCTCCGAGGGCGAGGCCCAGGCTCAGGCCCGACAGGAGCAGGGCCGCGCGCCGGCCGGTTCGCGCGGACCGCAGGCCGAACGTCATCGCCGACATCAGACCGAGGAGGCTGACCGCGTCGACGTACGCGGAGCGGATCTGGGTCTCGAAGAAGCACACGGTGGTGACGGCCACCAGCCCACCGGCCGCTCCCGCCCACGCCGTCCCTCCCAGCTCACGAGCGAGCATCGCGCTGACCGCGATCAGGAGGCCCGCGCAGAGGAGGTTCGGAAGGCTGACCAGGCTCGCGTTGTGGAACGGGAGCATGACGGCGAGCAGGAGCAGGCTGCCGTTGCCGGGCTCGGTGCCCGTGTTCTCGCCGGGCTGGGCGAAGGGGAGACCGCGAATGCTGCCGCCGTCGAGAAGGTGGGCGGCGTTGCCGATCTGGTAGTGCAGGCTGTCGTAGCTGTTGGGGCCCGGCGGGCTCCACAGCACCTCCACCACCGCGAGCACGACGAAGGGGACGGCCGCCGCCACAACCCCCCAGGGCACCCGCGACACCCCCCGGCGCAGCGGTGCCGGCGAGGGAAGGAAGCGCAGGCTCGCCCCGGCCAGGAGTGCGAGAGCGGCGATCACCACCGGAAGCCAGAGGACACCGATCAGTCCCAGGATCTGGAGCAGCGCCACCCAGCCGACGAGCGCGACCATGCCGGCGACGGCGAGGCGCTCCAGGGCATCGGAGGCGTCCGGCAGCAGGGCGCACCCCACCCGGAACGCGATGAAACCGGCCAGTCCGACCAGGACGACCTCCAGGCCGAGGCCTTCCAGGACGCCGAACCAGAAGCTCATGGGGATCTCAGCCCGAGATTGTCGAGATCGGGCGCGCGGGCCACTCCCGCGGGGGGACATCGTTACCGCACGGTGGCGGCGCAGTCACTGGGGCGGTCGGGTGCGGGTCAGCTGAAGGCGTCCTCACCGGTGATCGCCCTGCCGAGGATGAGGGTGTGGATCTCCTCGGTCCCCTCGTAGGTCAGCACCGCCTCGAGGTTGGCCATGTGCCGGGCCACCGGGTACTCGAGGCTGATCCCGTTGGCACCGAGGATGGTCCGCGCCGTGCGCGCGATGTCGAGGGCGATCCGCGTGTTGGCCCGCTTGGCGAGGGCCACCTGGACCGGGTGGAGGCGACCGGCGTCCTTCAGGGTCCCGAGGCGATGGGCGACCAGCCGGCCCTGGACCAGGCGGGTGGCCATCTCGGCGAGCTTGGCCTGGGTGAGCTGGAAGCCGGCGATGGGCCGGCCGAACGCCTGGCGCGTCTTGGCGTACTCGATCGCCGCCTCGAGGCAGGCTCGAGCGGCCCCCAGCACCCCCCAGCAGATGCCGTAGCGGGCCTCATCGAGGCAGGCCAGGGGTCCGCTCAGCCCGTGGGCCTCGGGCAGGACGGAGGCGTCCGGGAGCCTCACCTCGTCCAGCACCAGCTCGGAGGTCACCGAGGCGCGCAGCGAGAGCTTGCCCTCGATGTCGTGGGCCGAGAAGCCGGGGGTCCCGCGCTCGACCAGGAAGCCGCGGACGCCTCCCTCGCTCTGCGCCCAGACCACCGCCACGTCGGCGATCGAGCCGTTGGTGATCCACGCCTTGGCCCCCGAGACGACCCAGTCTCCGCCGTCGCGCCGCGCCCGGGTGCGCATGGCGGCGGGGTCGCTCCCGGCGTCGGGCTCGGTCAGGCCGAAGCAGCCGATGGCCCTCCCCGCCGCCATCTCGGGGAGCCATCGCCGCCGCTGCTCCTCGCTGCCGAAGCGGCGGATCGGGTGCATCGCCAGCGACCCCTGCACCGAGACGAAGGAGCGGATGCCGCTGTCCCCCGCCTCCAGCTCCTCGCAGGCCACCCCGTAGGCGACCGCAGAGGCGCCGGCGCACCCGTAACCCTCCAGGTGCATGCCCAGAAGGCCGAGCTCGGCGAGCTCGCCCACCAGCTCGCGGGGGAAGCTGCCCGCCTCGAAGTGCTCACCGATCACGGGCAGGACGCGGCTGCGGACGAAGGAGCGGACGGTCTGCTGGAGCAGCCTCTCGTCGGCGCCCAGCAGGTCGTCGACGGCGTAGAGGTCGAGGGGGTCCAGACGCGGGTGGGTGTCTCGGTGAGGTGCGGCCACGTGCGCCATTCTCACAGAGGAGGGGGCCCCGTGAGCCCGCCGCTCAGTGACCGACGCCGAGCTCGATGGCCTTGACCAGCAGCATCAGCATCGCCACGCCGAGGTAGCCGGCCATCGCCGACATCCCGATGGTCCGGGCGCGCGAGGGCAGCGGACGGGTGAGCAGGGCGATCGGTGGCATCCGCCAGATGGACCGCTCCTCCCGCTGGCGCTCGGTCACCTGCGGGCGCTCGCCGCCCCGGGTCAGCAGGCCGATCACGGCCAGGCCGGCGACGAGCGCTCCCCCACAGACGATCAGCAGCACGGTGATGTCGATGTCGGGGAAGATCGTGGAGACCACCAGGATCAGAGAGAGGATGACCAGGGTGGCGAGGATCAGCGTGGCGAGGACGTTGAGCCAGGGACGGTTGACCCAGGGGCCGAGCACGGCCGGGTCGTTGCAGAGGAGGAGGAGAAAGAGGCTCGCCTCGGGCAGCAGGGTCCCAGCCAGGGCCTGCACCGCGGTGGTGATCAGGCCCAGCGGCGCCGAGGGGATGAGCACTATGCCCGCCGCCGCCACCACCACGCCGGTGAAGACCGCGTAGAAGAGCTTGGCGTCGCGCCAGGACCGGTGCAGGGAGTGGCGGATGCCGAAGACGTCCCCGAAGGCGTACGAGGTCGCCAGGGTGACCGCGCTGGCGCCGATCACCGAGGCGTCCAGCAGCACCACCGCGAAGATGACGCCGACGGCGCGGCCGAGGTGGTGGGCCAGCCCCTGGGCCACGCTCTGGGCGTCGTGGAACTGACCGGCGAGCGCGGTGCCGTGGAAGGCCGTGGCGGTGGTGATCATGATGGCGGCGGCACCGATGACGACGACGAAGGCCCCGACGATGGTGTCGGTGCGCTCGTAGGCGATCCAGCGCGGGGTGATCCGCTTGTCGACGACGTTCGACTGCTGGAAGAAGAGCTGCCACGGCGCCACCGTGGTCCCCACGATGGCGACGATGAGGAGCGCCCCGTTGGAGGTCAGCCCCCCCTGGATGCCCGGGATCAGCAGCCCGCTGAGCACCGGGCCCGCACTGGGGTGAGCCAGCACCAGGAGGGGTATGACCAGGACGTTGCCGGCCAGGATCACGAACATGAGCCGCTCCCAGGTCGAGAACCTGCCCGTCACCGTGATGCCGATCAGGAGGAGCGCACCCAGCGGCACGGCGATGTAGACGCTGACCCCGAGGTAGGCGGCGCCCAGTCCGATGCCGATGAACTCGGTGGTGATGGTGAGGAAGTTGAGCAGGAAGAGGTCGCCCACCGAGAACCATCCCCAGAACTTGCCGAAGCGCTCGAAGATGAGCCGGCCGTGGCCGACGCCGGTGACCGCGCCGAGGCGGACCACCATCTCCTGGTTGACGATCAGCACCGGGACCAGCAGGACCAGCACCCAGAGCAGGCTGGTCCCGTAGTTCTGGCCTGCCTGGGCGTAGGTCGCCACCCCGCCGGCGTCGTTGTCGCCGACCATGACGATGAGCCCGGGCCCCATGATCACCGCCAGGGCGAGCAGCCGCCGCCGCCAGGTCCGGCGCTCGCCCCGCTCCTGCTCGGCGATGGTCCCGAAGGCACCCCGGATGTCGCCGACGTGGGCGTCGTCGAGGACCGCCGTGCTGCGCCCGCTCCCCGGGCTCCGGTGCCTCTCGTCGACCAAGCCGGACCTCCCGCTGCCGGACGGGCAGCACAACCGAGCGGATCCGCCCGCTCAGGAGGTCACGACGGACTCAGACCCCTGTGCGGGCGTGCTCCATGACGCCGGCGCGCCGCGCACCACCCGAGGATGGCGCCGGCGTCCCGGGCCGCCTACTATCGCCGTCTTCCATGGGCACCTCTGGCTCTGGACTGCGGGCGCAAGTCTAACAGGGCCAGCCGGGCGCCCCGGACGGAAGCGCCGCGGTCAGCGACCGCCGGGTGCGACGTCAGCCGTGGTCGGCCTGGGACCGACGGCGCCAGGAGTCGGGCAGCATCGCCTCGAGGACGTCGTCGACGGAGATGACGCCGACGATGCGCCGGCCGTCGTCGACCACGGGGGCCACGCTGAGGTTGAAGTCGGTCATCAGCCGGGCTACCTCGGGGAGGTCGTCGCCCAGCTCCAGAGCGGTGTCGCCGCGCTGCACGAGCTTGGCGACCCCGCCGTTGCCCCGCGCCTGGATCAGGCTCACCAGGGGCACGGCGCCCACCAGGCGGCCGGAGGCGTCGGTGACGAACACGTCGGCGAGCACCTGCGGCGAGAGGTCGGCGGCGCGGATCGCGGCCAGGGCCTCGGTCACCGTCGCCGCCTCCGCCACCGCCACGAAGTCCGGGCTCATCAGCCCTCCGGCGCTCTCCGGGCTGTAGCTGAGCAGGGCCCGCACCTTGGCCTGCTTGGCCGCGGGGAGGAGGGCGAGGATCGGCGCCCGCCGCTCCTGGTCCAGCTCGGTGATGAGGTCGGCGGCGTCGTCGGCCCCCATCTCGGCGAGGACGGAGGCCGCCTCCGCGTCGGAGCGGGAGCGCAGGAACTCCACCTGATGCTCGGCGTTGAGCTCCTCGAAGACGTCCGCCTCCAGCTCCGGGTCCGCGTGGACCGCGGTGATGATCTCCTCCCCCTCCTCGTGCGAGGCGCGCTCGACGATGTCGGCGATCTCGGCGGGATGGAGCCGGCGCAGCCGGCGCAGCGGCATGAGCAGCCGCGAGGTGGGGACGTGGCCCACGAAGGGCTCGATCTGCAACCAGTCGACGAAGTAGCGCTGGTCGTGGCGGCGGGCGTTGAAGGGCGGTGGGAGCAGGCGGCGCGCCCCGCGGACCCCGGAGTCGACGCCCGCCACCCGCCAGCCGCCGCGCCCGGCGGTGAGCCGGATGTCGGTGGCGATGATCAGCCGGCCCGTCTCCACGCTGATGACGCGACGCCCCAGCACGTCGCTGCGGAGCAGCACCTCACCCTGGCGGCGCTCGAAGCGGAGCAGGCTGAGCGTCTCGCCGCTGAGCTGGACGCGCCGGCGCGTGATCTCCCCGGTCCGGTCGCTGGGGATGAAGAGGTGGCGTCCCGCCAGCCGCCCGACCAGGCCGCTCACCGGTGGGTAACCGTCCGCGCCCAGGCGAACGATGACGTCCTCGACGCGCCCCAGGGTCTCTCCAGCGCGGTCCACGAGCCGGCTGCCGGTGATCTCGGTGAGCCAGAGGGGCGCGACCCCCGACGGCGACGGCTCGGTGTCTGATGTGGTCATCTGACGGCGTACAAGTCTGCCACGTCCACCCACCCGGCGCGGAGGTGATATCAGCCCGACGGCTGGGGATCCCCTCCGGGCGGAGGCTGGGGCGGCTCCAGGGGCGGGGGCGGCGCCGGCTGGGGCGCGCGCTCGGCGGGTCGCGGTGCGCCAGCGAGCGACCGCGGCCAGCTCACCGCCATGCTGGCGCCCCCGGCGGGCGAGTCGCCGATCTGCCACTGGCCACCGGTGGCGACGACCACGGAGTTGGCGATCGCGAGGCCGAGGCCGGCCCCGCCGGGCCGGTCGGTGGCGCGGCGGAAGCGGTCGAAGATGCGCGGCCTCTCCGCGGCGGGGATGCCCGGACCGGAGTCGTGCACCGCCAGGCGGATCCGGTTGCCGTCGGCCCACACCGAGACGTCGATGCTGCCGCCCTCGGGCGCGTACTTGCAGGCGTTGTCGAGGAGCACGCCGAGAAGCCGGTCGAGCCATTCGGGCGGAGCGTGCACCACCAGCGGTTCCGGCGCCGTGTGCACCGAGAGCCGGATCTCCCGGGACTCCGCGACGGCGGTGAATCGGTCGGCCGCGACCTGGGCCAGGACGGCGACGTCGACGTGCTCGGCCTGGACCCGCTCACGGGTGCTGTCGAAGCGCGCCAGCCAGAGGAGGTCCTCGACGAGGCGGCGCATCCGCCCGCTCTCCCCCTGGACCCGCTGGAAGGCGGCGCGGTACCACGCGGGGTCACGCGGTTCGGCGAGGGCGAGCGAGGTCTGAGCCTCGATCACCGAGAGCGGTGTGCGCAGCTCGTGGGAGGCGTCCGCCGTGAACTCCATCTGGCGGACCCTGGCCAGCTCGATCGGTGCGGCCACCCGGCGGCCCACGGTCAGGGCTCCGAGGAAGACGGCGATGAGCAGCAGCGGCCCGACGATGCTCTCGGCGAGGATGAGGTTCGTCTGCGCCGTGGTGACGCTGCTCAGCGACTGTGCCACGACCACCCGGGCCAGGTTGAATCGAACCTCGACGGTGACCTGGGTCTGGGGGTTGTAGACGGTGGTGACGATGGCCGGAGAGTTGGGGAAGGAGACCCCGGCGGCGCGGTACGACGCGCCGCCGATCGACACGGTCTGGGAGGCGGTGACCCCCTGGTCGGAAGTGGGAAGCGTGGGCACCGACGAGCCGCTGGCGAACGCCTGGACGCCCGGGACGTAGCTGTACTCGTTCCCCGCGGTGTCGATCAGCCAGATGAACTGGGACTGCGCCTCGTCGTGCAGCGGCTGCGCCGGCCCGGGGGTGCCGGACCCGGTGGTCCGGGCCAGCGTGCTCGCCACCTGCGCGTCGACGTCGCCGGTCAGCCGCGCGGTGACGATCACCACCACCACCAGCGAGATGACCAGGTACACGGCGGCGACGATGGCGGTGCTCACCAGGGCCACGCGCATGGCGGCGCGCCGGACGCGCGGTGGGGTCTCCCGCCACCTCTCGCCGGACCCGCCGGCCGGTGGGTCGGCGCGACCGATCCGGTCGAGCGCACGGCGGAGCCGGGACCGGGACGGGGCGCTCATTGATCCGCCTCCTCCAGCCGGTACCCCGCGCCGCGCACGGTGACGATGCGTATCCCGGCGGAGGGCAGCTTGGCCCGGAGGCGGCTGAGCTGGACGTCGATGGCGTTGGAGCCCAGCGCGTCGGTCTCGTCGCGCCAACCGTGCTCGGCGATCGCCTTGCGATCGACGACGGCCGGCGAGCGTCGCATCAGCAGCTCGAGGATGTTGTACTCAGTGGTGGTGAGGTTGACCGGCCGTCCGAGCGCCGACACCTCGCGGCGGACGGGGTCCAGGGCCAGCCCGCCCCGGGTGACCACCGGAGCGTCCACCCCGCGGGGTCGGCGCTGCAGGGCCCGGATCCGCGCCAGCAGCTCGGCGAAGTCGAAGGGCTTGACCAGGTAGTCGTCGGCGCCGGCGTCGAGGCCCTCGACCCGGTCCGGGGGGGTGTCCCGGGCGGTCAGCATCAGGATCGCCGTGGGCCGTTCGTTGCGCCGTGCCCAGCGCACCACGTCGATGCCCGCCCCACCCGGCATCCGCCAGTCGATGACGGCGACGTCGTAGTCGTAGAACTTGAGCTGGTCGATGGCGTCCTCACCACGCCCGACCGCGTCGACCTGGTAGCCCTTGTCCTCCAGGCCCTGGATCAGGACCGCCCGGAGTCCCGGGTCGTCCTCGGCAACCAGGATGCGCATGGCCTCAGTGTCCCGCAGCCGGGCCCCGCGTGCGGACCTCGCTCACCACCAGCCGCTCACTCACCGGACATCACACCTCGAGGGGGCCCCGAGATCCACTCGGCGGCCGCGCTCCGCACGCCATGATCCTGCGCAGACCATCCTTTCGCCCGGATGACGGCGAGCACCTCGCGAGCCACCGCCCGGCCCCGGCTCCGCCGGGGGGAGTGGCGCCGGCCGCCGCGGCGGCCGGCACCACCGGAGGGGAGGTGGAAGGTCGATTGCGAGGCCCATTACACCGCCGCCCACCTTGCGAATTCATGAGGCGGCGGAGGGCCGCGCGGGCGGCCGGCTCAGGCCGCGGCGACCTGGTTCCGTCCCCCTCCCTTGGCGGCGTAGAGGGCATCGTCGGCGCGGTGCACCAGGATCTCGGCGTCGTCGGTCCCGTCGGTGTGACCGACGCTCACCGTGACGGTGATCTCGATCCCGCCCTCGACGATGAAGGGGGCGCTGGCGATGGCTCTGCGCATCCGCTCGGCGAGCACGCCGATCGAGTCCGCCGGGGTGTCGGTGAGCACGGCGATGAACTCCTCGCCCCCCCACCGGCCGAGGGCGTCCTCGGTCCGGATCGCCGCCTGGAGGCGGCGGGCCACCTCGATGAGCACCGCGTCGCCGGCGAGGTGGCCGTAGCGGTCGTTGACGTCCTTGAAATGGTCGATGTCGACCAGCAGCACACCGACGGTGCGGCCGTGGCGGCGGGCCGAGCTGATCACCCGTCGCAGGTGCTCGTCGAGGTGGCGGCGGTTGAAGATCCCGGTGAGCATGTCGATGCGCGAGACGCGGTCCAGCTCGGCGTTGCGGGCCCGCAGCTCGTCCTGCAGCGACTTGGTCCTCAGTGCTGCGCTGACCCGTGCCACCAGCTCGTTGGCTTCGAACGGCTTGCGCAGGTAGTCGTGGGCACCGAGGCGGAGCCCGGTGACCACGTCGGCGGTGTCGACCCTGCCGGTGAGGAAGACCACCGGGATGTCGCGGAGGTCGGGGTCCGCCTTGAGCCGCTCGAGGGTGGCGTGCCCATCGAGCACCGGCATCTCGACATCGAGGAGGATCACGTCGGGGCGGTACTCCCGGCAGGCGGTGATCGCCTCCTCGCCGTCAACGGCCTCGACCACGGTGTGGCCGTCCGACTCGAGCTGGCGTCGGAGCACGGCGCGGACCACCATCGAGTCGTCGGCGACCAGGATGGTGCCGTTCACTGCAGCACCTTGGCCAGCTCGTCAGCGTCGAGGAGCAGGACCATCCGGTCGTCCGCGGCCCGGATCACCCCGGAGACCACCGTGTCCTCCTGACCGGCCGGCGGCGCGGTGATCACCTCCTCCTCGACGCGGAGGATGCCGATGGCGCTCGCCACCAGCAGCCCGTAGCGCTCGCCG
The DNA here is from genome assembly GCA_963803165.1 of uncultured Chloroflexia bacterium. Taxonomy (GTDB): domain Bacteria; phylum Chloroflexota; class Dormibacteria; order Aeolococcales; family Aeolococcaceae; genus Changshengia. The sequence continues at coordinate 15,451 of CAWDLK010000005.1, forward strand.
CCACCGTCGAGGACCAGGATGTTCCCGGCCGCCTCACCGAGCAGGGAGAGGACGGTGAGGACCTCCTCCCCGCGCCGGAGCACACCTGCGATGCCGGGTTTGGGGACGGGCAGTTGAGCGATCCCCTCGGCCAGGCGCACCTCCTGGACCCTCTCGATGGGAACCGCCCATTCGCCGGTCTCGGTCGCGAAGTGGACGAGCGTCCTCATGGCGCCGGGATCCTGGTCAGGCGCCGTTCGATGAGCCGGATCAGCTCGCCGATCGCGTAACCCTCGAGGGCCGCCTCGGCGGCCGCTGTGCTGCGCCGGAGAGCGCCGCGAGCGCCGCTGAAGGCCCGCCGGGCCTGCCCCTCGTCGCCCTGCATCTCGAAGGCGAGACCCAGCTGGAAGTGAGCGATGGCCTGGTCGGGGTCCAGGTAGACCACCTTGCGCAGCGCCCCGATCGCGACCGCCGCGTCGCCGGCTTCGAGGCCGGCCTCGCCCTCGGCGAGCAGCGACGAGATGGACGGGTCGGCGCCCCCACCCGACCGGCGCGAGGGCTCCGCGAGGGCGCGCCCGGGGGCCGGCACGGCCGGGGCCGGGGGCCGGGAGGCGCGCGGCGACCGGGTCGAGGCCGGCGCGGCGGCACCGCCCCGGCGCCCCTCGGCCGGTGCGACCCGCGCATGCGGCGGCCGGGCCGCGTGGGACCCGCTGCGACGGGCGGCCCGGGCCTCGACGGCGGGCTGGGGCTGGCCGTCAGCTCCGATCGGCGCCACCTCCGGCTGCCGGTAGGCGAAGGCATCACCGACCCTGACCAGGTGGAACCGCTCGGTCACCTGCCAGAGGGACTCGGAGTAGCCGAGGAACACCCACCCCCGGGGGTCCATCGTCGCCGCGATGCGGTCGAGGGCGGCCAGGACGTCGACGCGGTCGAAGTAGATGAGGACGTTGCGGCAGAAGACCACCGACGCGCCCGCCACCTGCTCGGGCGCGGGATCGCGGATGAGGTTGTGCCGGAGCACCGACACCCTCGACCGCAGCGCCGGTACCACCTCCCACTGGTCGCCGGCGCGGCGCAGGTAGCGGCTGCGCTCCTTCTCGCCGAGCCCGGCGAGCCGGCGCTCGTCGTATCGCGCCGCCTCCGCCTGGCGGAGGGCTCGCGAGGAGATGTCGGTGGCCACCACCCGCCACCTCTCGAAGCCGCTCTCGGCGAGCACCATGGCGATGCTGTAGGGCTCGTGACCCCCGGCGCAGCCGGCGCTCCACACCGTGATCGGGGTGCGCAGACTGGGCACGACGTCACTGCGGAAGGCCGCGAACTGAGCTGGGTCGCGGAAGAAGGAGGTCTCCTGGACGGTGAGCTCGTCGAGAACCGCCTGCAGTGCCGGTCCCTCGGCGGCGATCTCCGCGACGATGTCGGAGTCCGGCAGGCCGCGCTCCACGGCGGCGTGGTGCAGCCAGTAGTCGAGGCGGTGACGCTGGGCAGGATCCAGGCGCAGCCCGACGCTGCGCTCCACGACCTCCCGGGCGGTGTCGAGCAGGATCTCGCTGGTCATGCCGGCACCATCGCGTCGGCGGCGAGGAGGATGGCATCGGCGATCTCCTCGAGGGGCAGCACGCGAGCCGCGCCGCCGTTGTCGCGGGCCGCCCGGGGCATCCCGTAGACGGCCGACGTCGCCTCGTCCTGGGCGACCGTGACCCCCCCGCGGCGGCGCAGCGCGAGCAGGCCGGCCGCGCCGTCGTCGCCCATCCCGGTGAGGACCACCCCGATCCCCGCGTACCCGCACTGCTCGGCCATGCTGTGGAAGAGGACGTCGGCGGACGGGCGGTGCAGGGTGACCGGCTCGTCCCCCAGGGAGAGCCGGCGGCCGCGCCGGATCGAGGCGTGCAGCCCCGGCGGCGCCACCAGCACCACCCCGGGCTTGAGCGGGGCGCCGTCCACCGCCAGCTCCACCGGCAGGGCCGATTCGCGGCGCATCCAGGCGAGGAAGCCGTCGACGAAGCCCGACTGCAGGTGCTGGACGACGATCACCGGCCGCCCCAGCCCGGCCAGCCCGGCCAGGACACGAGCCAGCGCGGGAGGGCCCCCGGTGGAGGCGGCGATCCCGACCACCGCCTCGGGACCGCGCCGGTGGGCGCCGCTGGCGGGGGGTGATTCGCGGACGGGCGGACGCCGCAGACGCTCGCGGCGCCGGACCGAGAGGCGGCCCAGGGCCTGCAGCCGCTTGCGCAGCTCCGCTCCCGCCGGGAGGTCCCAGCGCGCGGGCGAGGTCATGACCTCGGCGGCTCCGGCCACCACCGCCGCCATCGAGACATCCCGGCGCTGACCGGCGGGGACGAGGAGGAGGATGGGTACGGAGGCGACGTCGAGGATATCGCGGACGAGGCGCGCCGCCTGCCCGCTGTCCTCGAGGCCGGTCATGTCCAGGCTCACGATGTCGGGATGATCCTGGCCGAGAGAGGTGACGACCTCGGAGGGCGGGACGTTCCCGACCACGCTGGCGTCGCGGTCGGCCTCCACGGAGCGGAGCATCTGGGCCTTCCACGTGCCGGTCTGGTCGGTCACGACGAGCACCCTGAGGGTGTCCTTCACGGGCACGGCCGTCTCCCGGGCAACCCCGGCTCCGGGTGGGCCGGGATGCCGACGCGCGCGGTGACGGCGCGGCTCATCGCTCCGCCCCCAGCAGCCGCTCCACGGCGGAGAGGAGCGCCGACTGGTCGAATCCGCTCTTGACGATGTAGCCGTCGGCCCCGCACTCGAGGCCACGGCGGCGGTCCTCGTCACTGCCCCGGGAGGTGAGGATGATCACCGGGAGCGAGGCCAGCGCGGGCTGACCCCGGATCGCCTCGGTGAGCTGGAAGCCGTCCATCCGCGGCATCTGGACGTCGGTGAGCACCAGGTCGGGTCGCTGGGTGGAGATCTCGCGGAGCGCCTCCTCGCCATCGGTCGCGACCGTCACCCGGTAGCCGGCGTTCTCGAAGATCGAGCGCTGCAGCTCCCGGACCGTGAGCGCGTCGTCCACCACCAGGATCGAGGGGGCCGGCCGGACCGCCGGGGCAGCCGATCCGTTGCCCTCGGCGGCCTCCAGCGAGCGGTCGCCCGTCTCCATGCGGCGAGCGCGCTCGATCAGGCCGGCCGCTTCGAGAACCAGCAGGATGCTGCCGTCGGGCTGGACGCCGGCGCCGGCCACCGCGGGCAGGCGGGGCACGAGCTCGCCCAGCCCCTTGACCACGACGTCGCGCTGGTCGACGAGGTCGTCGATGGTGAAGGCGTGGCTGCGGGTGAGCCCCGCCACCACCACCGCCGGGCCATCGGTCCCGTTGCCGGTGCCGAGCACGGAGGCCAGGCTGCTGATCGGCACGGGCCGCCCGTCCACCATGGTCATCGGACGGCCCCCCACCAGCGCGGACGGCTGGGGCGGGAGCACCGCCCGCACCGAGTGCAGGGGGATCGCGAAGGGCTGACCGGCCGACTTGACGACCAGGCAGCGCAGGGTGGCCATGGTGATGGGGACCGCGATCCGGAACTCGGTGCCCAGCCCGGGGTCGGATCGGACCTCGATCCGTCCCCGCACCGCGTTGAGGCTGGCCCGCACGGCGTCGAGCCCGACGCCGCGGCCGGAGAGACGGGTGACCCGGGTCGCGGTGCTGAGGCCGGAACGGAAGATGAGGTAGAGAGCGGCCTCGTCGTCCATCTCCAGGGCGCTGCTGTCGGTGCGGCCCGCCGTCTCGCGCACCCGGCCGACGTCGATGCCCCGGCCGTCGTCGCTGACGGCGATGACCACCTCCGAGCCGAGCTGCATGGCGTGCAGCCGGATCGTCCCCTCGACGGGCTTGCCCTGAAGACGCCGCTCGTCCGGCGTCTCGATGCCGTGGTCGACGGCGTTGCGCACCAGGTGGAGGAGGGGATCGGCCAGGCGTTCGAGCACACCCCGGTCGATCTCCGCGTCCTCGCCCCGGGTCTCGAAGCGCACCTCCTTGCCGGTCTCATGGGCCAGGTCGCGCACCGCCCGGCGCAGCCGGGGCGCCAACGACATGACCGGGATCATCCGGGCGTGGAGGGCCAGCTCCTGCAGCTCGTTGAGGGAGCGGACCAGGTCGCGGTACTCGGCGAGACCGGAGGGGTCCCGCTCCAGGCGCTCCAGCAGGGCGCTCCCCAGGCGCAGGGTCGCGGCCGAAGCCTCGCCGATCAGCCGCACCAGGTCGTCGATCCGGTGGACCGGGACCTGGAGCATCTCGGTCGCGGAGGGGCGCGCCGGCTCGACGTGAGCCCCGGCGCCGTCGCCCGCGGCGTGGCCCTCGTCCGTCGGGCGGTTGCCGGACCCGGCGGCCTCCTCGTGGCCGGCGCCGCTCTCCGAGCCGGCCGGGGTGGCCGAGGCGGGGGAGAGTGCCGGCGCCGGCGCCTCAGCACGCGGCGTCGCGCTCTCCGCCGCCGCGCCGTCCGGAGCGGCGGTGGGGGGTGGGACGGCGGCCCCCGCCTCGGCCTCGTCGCCGGCGGCCGCGTCTCCGCCCAGGGCGATGCGCAGCCTCCGCTCGGCGTCGGCCGCCGCCTGCCCGTGGTCCTCACCCGCGACCGCGAGCGGGATGAGCGTGCGGATCGCGTCCACCCCGGCCAGCACCGCGTCGATGAGGGGGGCGTCGACCCCCCGGCGATCCTGCCGCACCTCCTCGAGGAGGTCCTCCAGGGCGTGGGCGACCCGGGCGACGTGGTCCATCCCCACCACCGCGGCGCCGCCCTTGATGGTGTGCGCCTCGCGGAAGAGGGAGGCCAGCAGCTCGGGATCGGACCCGCCCCGCTCGAGCTCCAGCAGCTCGTCGACGAGGCTGTCGAGCCGGCCCTCCGCCTCGGTTGCGAACAGCCGCTGGAAGTCTCCTTCGGAGAGCGGCTCAGGAGGGGTCACTGCGAGAGCCGTGCCGGGCTGAGGAGCGCGGGGAGGTCGAGGCCGACGGCCAGGCGCGTCGCGTCGATCAGGTAGGTCTCGGTGGTCCCCTCGAGGTCGGAGTGACCCACCGACTCGTTCAGGCGCACGGTCGCCGGCATCCCCGTGGCCACCAGTCCCGCCACGCCGTGACCGGTCTCGACCAGCACCGCGTAGGGCTCCTCGACGACCGGGTGCAGACCGAGCAGGAGGGCGGTGTCGAGGAGGGGGACGATGTCCCCGCGGAGGTTGAAGATCCCGCGCACCACCGGAGGCGCCGTGGGCAGGTGGGTCAGGCGGGGCCCGACCACGACCTCGCGCACGTCGGCCAGGGGGACGGCATAGGTGTCGCCGCCGACCGGGATCAGCAGGGCGAGGTCGCCCACCGTGGCGCTGGGCGCAGTCGCGGCCGCCATCTCAGGTACCCCTCCCCCCGAGTGGCGAGATCCGCGGATTGGGCGGGATGATCACTTTGACGGTTTCCCCGGGGCGGCGCTTCCCAGTCGCCACTTACGGCGGCGCTGGGCGGGGCCATTCGACGGCGGCATCATGGCATGGGGGGTGTGAAAAGATGGACACGTCCTGACGAGAGTCGGTGACGGGGGTTGACGCTGGGTCCCCTCCGGTGACGGAGGTGGCCGCGCCGGGCCTTCCCCAGCCGCCGGAGGTTCCCGGCCGTCTGCAGTCGCCGGGGCCTGTTGCGGGGCAATCGCGTGGCCCCACCACCGCCCCCACCCGGGCCCGTCCGGCCCCCTCCCGGTCCCTCCGACAGCAGTGGCATCCGGCCGTCACGACTGCAATCGGACCGCCCGCCGCGGCGGCTCGGCGCGGTGCCGCGTGGGGGCTCGGGCGGGTGCCCTCGGCCGGGGGCGAGCGCCCCCTGGTGCACACTGTGGGAGGGCTGAGCTGGTTCGAACTCAGGGGGAGTGACGATGGCCGGGATCACCGTCTACGGGGCTCCGTGGTGCCCCGACTGCAAGCGGTCCAAGAAGTTCCTCGCCGAGCACCGCATCCCCTTCCGGTGGGTGGACATCGACGCGGACCCGGAGGGGCTCCGCCGCGTCGAGGCGCTGCAGCAGGGCGGGCGGACCATCCCCACCATCGTCTTCGAGGAGGGGGACCATCTCCTGGAGCCGTCGGACGGCGATCTGGCCCGGCGCCTGGGCCTCAAGCTGGAGGCGGACCGGGCCGCCTACGACCTCGCCATCGTGGGCGGGGGACCCGCCGGGCTGGCCGCCGCGATCTACGCCGCCCGCGAGGGCATCACGGCCCTGGTCGTCGACCGCAGCGCCCTGGGAGGGCAGGCGGGGGTCACCGAGCGGGTCGACAACTACCCGGGGTTCCCCGAGGGCATCGGGGGCGCCGAGCTGGCGGAGCGCTTCGTCGCCCAGGCCCGGCGCTACGGGGTGGAGATGCTCGCGGCGGTGTCCGTCGAACGCCTCGAGCGGGACGGCGACGACACGGTGCTGCGCCTCTCCGGCGGCCAGCGGGTCTGCGCCGAGGCGGTGCTGGTGGCGACCGGCTCCTCGTACCGGCGGCTCGGCGTCCCCGGCGAGGCCGACCTGATCGGCTCCGGGGTCCACTTCTGCGCGACCTGCGACGGCCCCTTCTACAGGGGGTCCGAGGAGCTGCTGGTGATCGGTGGCGGGAACTCGGGGCTCGAGGAGGGGATGTTCCTCCGCCAGTTCGCGGACCGCATCCGGATCGTCGAGTTCGGCCCCGAGCTCAAGGCCTCGAAGCTGCTCCAGGACAAGGTGCGCTCCGATCCGCGGTTCACCGTCCACACCAACACCGAGGTGGTGGAGCTGCGCGGCCATCCCAAGCTCGAGGAGGTCGTCGCCCGCGACCGCCAGAGCGGCGAGGAGCTCCGCTGGCATCCGCAGGGCGCCTTCGTCTTCATCGGCCTCGACCCCAACACCGGGTTCCTCGAGGGCACGCTGGAGCTGGACCGGTGGGGCTTCGTGAGCGCCGACGGCTTCGCCACCTCCCTCCCCGGCGTCTTCTGCGCCGGCGACGTGCGGGCGGGTTCGACCAAGCAGCTCGGGGCCGCCGTCGGCGAGGGGATCGCCGCCCTCCTCGAGATCCGCCGGCACCTGGAGAGGGCGCGCCAGATCGCCCCCCACACGGTCAACGCGTAGCCGACCTGCTCCCGCGCCGACCCGCCGGCGCTGCGCGTACCGTTCGCGGCGTGCAGCTTCTCCACCCGGGGCTCCGCCGGTGATCGGCCTGGTCTTCGACCCCCGGCCGCAGCGGCTCGCGGTGGCCGGGGGCCTGAGCCGACTCGACCCGCTGTGGGCTCTGAGCGGTCCCGGCCCGCTGCGGCTCCGCCACCTCCCCGACCCGGCGCCCCCGGGCCCGGAATGGCTCACCCTGGAGCCGCGGTTCACCGGGGTGTGCGGGAGCGACGTCACCGAGGCCACGCTCCAGGCGGACTGGGACAACCCGCTCTCCGGTCTCGTCTCCTTTCCCCACGTGATGGGCCACGAGGTGGTGGCCCGGGTCGTCGATCCCGCCGGGTCGGGCTTCGAGGTCGACGAGACCGTGGTCGTCAACCCCTGGCTGGGCTGCGCGGCGCGAGGACTCCCGCCCTGCCCGGAGTGCGCCGCCGGACTCCCGCCACTCTGCGCTCACCAGGGCGAGCCCGTCCCGGGCGTCTCCGGCACCGGCATCCACACCGGGAACATCCGGGGCCTGCCCGGGGGGATGGGAAGCCGGATGGTCGCCCACCCCGCCCAGCTGCACCGGCTGCCGGACGGGCTGGAGCCCCGGGCGGGCGTGCTCGCCGATCCCCTGGCGGTCGGCGCCCACGCCGCCGAGCGAGCCCTCGCAGCCGGCGGCCGCGCGGCGGACGGGGTGGTGGTGGTCATCGGCGCCGGCACCGTGGGCCTGGCCGTGACCGCCTCGCTCGCCCGCCTGGGCGCTCGCCGGGTCCTGGTCGGCACGGCCTGGCGGTACCAGCGCCCGCTGGTGGCCGCCCTCGGAGCGGAGCCGATCCCCCACCGGCCGGAGGCGGCGCTGCGGCACGTCGCGGAGGCCACCGGGGGCCGGCTGACCCACCCCTGGCGCGGCATCCCGTGGCTGGTGGTGGGCGGGGCGGCCGCGGTGGTCGACGCGGTCGGCAGCGCCTCCACCGCCGAGCTCTCCCTGGCCCTCGTCCGTCGCGGGGGCACCGTGGTCCGGGTGGGCGTGGGACGCGCCCGCCGCAGCCAGGCGACGCTCACCTACTTCAAGGAGGTCGCGGTGGTGGGATCCAACGGCTACCGCCGCCCCGACCTCGACACCGCGCTGGCCATGCTCGCCGGCGGCGGCATCGCCTGGCGGGAGTGGCTCACCCACACCCTTCCCCTCGCCGACTGGCGCCGCGGCTTCCGCATCGCCACCCGGCCCCAGCGCCACGGGGCGATCAAGGTCACGCTCACCCCCTGAGCGGCCCGGCGAAGGGCGTAGGCTCAGCCCCTTCCTCGCCGGATCATGGGAGACGGGCATGCAGGAGTGGGCCGGGGTCGCCGGCAAGCGCGTGATCATCACCGGCGCGACCGGGGGCATCGGGCTCGCCGCCGCGCGGGAGCTGGCCCGCCGCGGCGCGCGGCTCAGCATCGTGGCCCGCAGCGAGGCCAGGGCCGCGGCGGCCACCGACCGGATCGTGGCGGCGGGCGGCACCGGCACCGAGGTCGAGGTGCTGAGCGCGGATCTCGGCTCCCAGGCGTCGATCCGGCGGCTGGCCCAGGAGATCCTGGCCCGGCACCCGAGGATCGACGTGCTGATCAACAACGCCGGAGCCATCAACTCGTCCCGCCGGCTGACCGAGGACGGCCGGGAGCTGAGCTGGGCGGTGAACCACCTCGCCCCCTTCCTGCTCACCACCCTGCTCCTCGACCGCATCCGGGCGAGCGCGCCCGCCCGCATCATCACCACCGCCTCGGGTGCCCACCGCGGGGCGAGGATCCCGTTCGACGACGTGGACGCGGTGAGGGGGTACCGGGGATTCGGCCGCTACGGCGAGACCAAGCTGGCCAACATCCTCTTCACCGCCGAGCTGGCGCGCCGCCTCGAGGGGAGCGGGGTGACCGCCACCTGCCTCCACCCCGGTTTCGTGGCCACCGGATTCAACCGCAACAACGGCCCCCTGATGGCCTTCGGCATGACCGTCGCCCGGCCCTTCGCGCGCAGCCCGGAGCGGGGAGCCGACACGCTGGTCTGGCTCGCCGACTCGGCGGAGGCGCCCTCCGAGGGCGGGGTGTACTACGCCAACCGGAAGCGCGTGACGCCCAGCCCCGCGGCCCGCGACATGGCCTCCGCCCGCCGGCTGTGGGAGCTGAGCGAGGCGCAGACGGCCACGGCGGTACCGGCCCACTCCTGACCCTGCGCCGATGACAGCGCCGATGCGCAGGTGGGCGGGATCCCTGGCGGGCGAGGCGGCCGAGTTGCGCCTGCGGATGGCCGCGCGCCGGCCGGTCCCGCCTCCGCCGCCGGACCGCGGCACGGTGGCGGTGACCGTCCGCGACCCCGAGCCGGTCGACCTCGGCCGTCCCGTGTGCCTCAACAAGCTCTGCGAGCTGGAGGACTGGCGCGACCCGCGGCGGGTCGCGGTGATCCGGCGCATCCTCCCGTACCTCGCCGCCCCCGCGCCGGACTTCCCCTCCGGCATGGAGCACCGCAAGCACTGGGAGTTCGCCCAGCTGCTGTGCGGGCTGGAGCAGCTCGGGGCGCTGCGCAGCGACGGCCTGGTGCTCTCCGTCGGCGCCGGCCACGAGGAGCCCGTCTACGAGCTGACCAACCGGGTGCGCTGGGTGTTCGCCACCGACATCTACGGCGGCGGCCGGTTCCGCGGCCTCGAGGGCGACGCCGCGATGCTGGCGGATCCCGACCGCTTCGCCCGCATCCCCTACCGGCGCGACCGGCTGGTGGTGCAGTGGATGGACGGGCTCGACCTGCGCCACGAGGACGCCACCTTCGATGCCGCCTTCTCGCTCAGCTCCATCGAGCATTTCGGCGGCCTGCCGGCGGCGCGGCGGGGACTGGGGGAGATGGCCCGCGTGGTCCGCCCGGGGGGGCTGGTCGCCGTCGCGACGGAGTGCGTGGTCAACGGTGTCGCCGGCCACCGGGGCCGCGGCCTCGCCCTCTTCACCCCCTCGGAGATCGACGAGCTGGCCCATGGCTGCCCGGACCTCACGCCGGTGGAGCCCGTCGACTTCGGTATCAGCCCGGCGACGGTCGCTCGGGTCAAGCCGCTCTCCGACGCGCTGCTGGAGGCACGGCGGGGCGTCACCGACTACCCGGCCATCGTCCTCGAGCACCGGCGTCGCCGGTTCACCTCGGTCTTCCTCTTTCTCCGCAAGCTCGATCGCGGCACCTGACCGTCCGATCCGGGCGCGGCCTCACCGGCCGGGCGGCGCGATCTCGTCGAGGTGCGGCGTCCAGTGGAGGGTCCGGTCGAGCATCCGCACCCGTTCGGTGGCGAGCGCCAGGGCCACCGCGGCCGGGCTCAGGGACGCGATCCTGTCGCAGATCCGCCCGGCGGCGTCCAGGGCCTCCGCGACCGCCTGGCCGTCGGTCAGCGTCCGCCAGAGGGGCAGCCCGGCCGCGTTGATCAGGTCCGTGGCGGCATCCGGAAGGTCCTCGATGACGCCCTCGCGGTCGTAGCGGTCCCAGCGGGCCAGGACCAGGCGGTCCCAGAAGGCGAGGTGGGCGAGGACGGCGCCCACCGTCCATCCGGCGCTCAGCTGCGGCTGCAGGTCGCCGGCGGCGACCCGGGACCCGAGGGCGCGGAGGCGCGCCAGTCCCGCGGCGTTGCGCGAGAGATACCCGTCGCCGAGCTGGACCGTCATCACCCCGATGGTGCCAGAGGCGGACGGCCGGGGAGCAGGCGGAGGGGGCGGTCGTGACCGGGAGCCGCCAGCGGCCGAAGCGGGCTCGCTGAGACAATCGGCGGACCTTGGCAGACCCCGTCCGCCCCGAAGCGCGGGCGACCGCGCACCCCGCCGCCGGCACCGCCGAGGGGAGACGCCTCCTGGAGGTGCCCCGGGGGCGGGCCCCGTGGCGGCACTGGGGCCCCTACCTCAGCGAGCGCGCCTGGGGCACCGTCCGCGAGGACTACAGCGCCGATGCGGACGCCTGGCGGTTCTTCCCCTTCGACCATGCGCGCTCGCGCGCTTACCGCTGGAACGAGGACGGGCTCGGCGGAGTCTGCGACGACCGCCAGACCCTCTGCCTGGCCTTCGCCTTCTGGAACGGCGTGGACCCGTTTCTCAAGGAGCGGATCTTCGGCCTCGACGGCCACCAGGGCAACCACGGCGAGGACGCCAAGGAGTACTGGTGGTACCTGGACTCGACCCCCAGCCACTCGTGGATGCGCTGGAGGTACATGTACCCCCAGCGCCGCTTCCCCTACGAGCAGCTGATCGAGGAGAACGCCCGGCGGGGCCGTCTCGACCCCGAATACGAGCTGGTCGACACCGGCATCTTCGACGACGGCCGGTACTTCGAGATCACCGTCGACTACGCCAAGGCGGCTCAGGAGGACCTGCTCGTCGAGGTCTCGGTGCGCAACCACGGTCCCGACCAGGCGATCCTCCACCTGCTCCCCACCCTCTGGTTCCGCAACACCTGGTCGTGGAGCGGCGACCACCATCGTCCCGAGATCAGCGTGGAGGGGACCAGCCTGCGCGCCACCCACGAGCAGCTGGGGCGCCGCCGCCTCGACGCCTCGCCGGGAGCGACACCCCTCGTGTGTGACAACGACACCAACGCGCTGCGGCTGTGGGGCACGCCCGGGCCCGACTATCCGAAGGACGGGATCAACGACCACGTGGTCTCCGGGGCGCCGACCGTGCACCCGGGACGGCGCGGCACCAAGGCGGCGCTCTGGTACCCCCTCAGCATCGCGGGGGGCGGCACGGCCTCGCTCCGGATGCGCCTTCACGAGACCAAGCTGCCCGGGGACCTCGACCAGGAGTTCAGCGGGCTGATGCAGCTGCGCCGCCGCGAGGCGGACGAGTTCTACGCGGCGCTGACCCCGCCCGGCCGCAGCGCCGACGAGGCGTCGGTGATGCGCCAGGCCTTCAGCGGGATGCTCTGGGGCAAGCAGTACTACCACTACGACGTCGGGCGCTGGCTGGACGGCGACCCCGCCTTCCCGGCACCTCCCGAGGCTCACCGCGAGGGCCGCAACCACGACTGGCGGCACCTCGACAACCGCGACGTCATCTCCATGCCCGACAAGTGGGAGTACCCGTGGTACGCGGCCTGGGACCTGGCCTTCCACTGCGTGGCGCTGGCGCACGTCGACTCCGAGCTGGCCAAGAGCCAGCTGATCCTGATCTGCCGGGAGTGGTACATGCACCCCAACGGCCAGCTCCCGGCCTACGAATGGGACTTCTCCGACGTCAACCCCCCGGTGCATGCCTGGGCGGCGCTGCAGGTCTTCGAGATCGCGGGCGACCGTGATTTCGACTTCCTGGAGCGCGTCTTCCACAAGCTGATCATCAACTTCACCTGGTGGGTCAACCGCAAGGACGCCGAGGGACGCAACGTCTTCTCGGGGGGATTCCTGGGGCTGGACAACATCGGCCCCTTCGACCGCTCCGCGCCGCCGCCCGTGGCGGGGAGGCTCGAGCAGTCGGACGGCACCGCCTGGATGGCCATGTACTGCCTGGGTCTGCTGGAGATCGCGCTCACCCTCGCCGCCCACGACGACACCTACGAGGACGTCGCCACCAAGTTCTTCGAGCACTTCACCCTGATCGCGGTGGCGATGAACGACCAGGGTCTGTGGGACGAGGGTGACGGCTTCTACTACGACACCATCCACGGCGACGACGGGACCCTGACCCCGCTCCGGGTGCGCTCCATGGTCGGGCTGGTGCCGCTGATGGCGGTGACCGTGCTGGAACCCGACGTGCTCGCCCGGCTCGACGACTTCCGGGCGCGGATGTCGTGGTACACGCACAACCGACCGGAGGTGCAGGGCGTGGTGGGCCACTGCCACGTGCGCGGCCACCGTGACCGCCAGCTGCTCTCCATCGTCCACCCCGACAAGCTGCGCCGGATCCTCGCCTACGTGCTCGACGAGCAGGAGTTCCTCAGCCCGCACGGCCTGCGCTCGGTGTCCCGCTTCCACGCGCAGCACCCCTTCGTGCTCGGGTTCCCCGATGGCCGGGAGGCACGCGTCGACTACGAGCCGGCGGAGTCGCGCACCGCCCTCTTCGGGGGCAACTCCAACTGGCGGGGTCCGGTGTGGTTCCCGGTCAACCACCTCGTGGTCCAGGGGCTACGCCGCTTCCACGCCTATCTCGGCGACGACTTCCGGGTGGAGTTCCCCACCGGCTCGGGACGCCTCCTCCACCTCGGCGCGGTCGCCGACGAGATCTGCGCGCGGCTCGTCGCGGTGTTCGCCGATGCCGGCGGCCGGCGACCGGTGTTCGGCGACCGCGACCTCTTCCAGCGCGACCCCGCCTGGCACGACCTGCTGCCCTTTCACGAGTACTTCCACGGAGACACCGGCGCGGGCCTCGGTGCCTCCCACCAGACCGGCTGGACGGGCCTGGTCGGCGACATGCTGGCGGAGCGGTGACACGGCGGGCGCTCCGCGCGGATCGCGAGCGGGAGGTGGCGTGAACCGGTGAGCCGGCGGGCGCTCGTCCTCTTCGCCGCCATGTGCGTCATCTGGGGCATCCCCTACCTGCTCATCAAGATCGCCGTCTCCGGGATGACCCCGGCGACGCTGGTCTTCCTGCGGACCGGGATCGGCGCCCTCCTGCTCCTCCCGGTGGCGGTCGCCCGCCGGGAGGTGCGAGCGGTGCTCCCCGCCTGGAGGTGGGTGATCGCCTACACCGTCGCCGAGCTGGCGGTGCCGTGGTACCTCCTGTCGAGCGCCGAGACCAGGCTCTCCAGCTCGTTGAGCGGCCTCCTGATCGCCGCCGTTCCACTGGTCGCCTCGGTGCTCGCCTGGGCCACGCGCAGCGAGCACCGGCTGCGCGGCCGCCGCCTGGCGGGACTGGCGGTCGGGCTGGCAGGAGTGGCGGTGCTGCTGGGCCTGGACGTCTCCGTCCGTGACCTCGGTGCCGTCGGGGAGATCGGGCTGTGCACGGTCGGCTACGCGATCGGTCCGATGATCATCTCCCGCAAGCTGTCCCGGCTCCCGCCGGTGGCGGTGGTGGCGGCGTCCCTGACCTTCAGCGCCCTGGTCTACGCGCCGCTCGGCATCGCGCAGCTGGCCGGGAGCCATCCCGGCGCCCGGGAGCTGGCCTCCGCGGCCGGCCTGGGTGTGGTCTGCACCGCTCTCGCCTTCGTGCTCTTCTTTGCCCTCATCGCCGAGATCGGCCCTATACGGGCGACGGTGATCACCTACTTCAACCCCGCGGTGGCGCTGCTGCTCGGGGTGACCATCCTCGGTGAGCCGCTGAGGCTCGGTGCGGTGCTCGGCTTCGCCCTGGTCCTGGCCGGCTCGTACCTCGCCACCCGACCCGAGCCGGGAGCAGCGGCACCGGGGAGGGAGGCGCGCGAACCGGCCTCCGCGGAGCAGGAGCCGGTGACATGAGGGGACCTCCGCCGCAACCTTTCGGGATGCGGGGCCGTACCACTCGGTGTGAGCAGCGAATCCCGGCACGCCGCTGAGACCGCCTCCAGATGGCGGATGCGGGCCGCCGCCGCGATCGTCTCTCTCGCCAGCGGCACCGCCGGGCTCGGTCTCGGCGCCTGCGGCGGTCCGCACCCGGCGGCGGGATCAGCGACCGTCGCGGCCACCGGTATTCCGCTGCCCACCCCGACCGGGCAGCCGGCTCAGGCCACGCCGGCTCCGGCGCCCTGGACGAGCCCGTCCACGATCGAGTACGTGGTGCCCGGATCGATCAGCTTCCCGACGACGGTGGACGGTTGGGTCCTCGGGCGGGCCTGCGACGCGCAGCAGGAATGCGAGATCGGGGTGGCGCGCACCACCGACGGCGGAGCCGCCTGGGCGATGGTCGCCTCACCGGCGGACCCGAACCCGGCGGACGCCGAGCTCCAGGTCGCGGCCGCGTCGAGCCAGGACGCCTGGGTCTGGGGAACCGACTCCGGCGGTGACGCGGTGCTGGCGGCGACGCACGACGGCGGGGCGAGCTGGCAGCCGGCTGACGTGGGCGGCCAGGTGGTCGAGATGGCGGTCGACGGTCCGAGCGTGTGGGCGCTGACGGCGTGCGCACCGGGGGCCGCGGCTTCCTGTCCGCTGACGCTGGTGTCGTCACCGGTGGGTGGCGGCCCGTGGACCGAGCTGGCTCCGCTTCCGGCGGCGGTGAGCGGGGTGCCCATCAGCAACACCAGCCTGGCAGGACCGGAGCTGGTGCGGTCGGACGGGAGCGTGTGGCTGCTCGACGACAACCAGTCGGAGCCCGGCCTCGCGACGACCGACGACGGGGGACGGTCGTGGGCGACCCTGCCGCTGCCGTGCTCGTCGTTCGGTCGCATGAGCCTCGCGGCGTCGTCCCCCGACGATCTGCTGCTGGCCTGTGCCGACATGGGGGTTTGGCCGGCACCCCAGGAGGTGTGGGCGTCGGGGGACGGCGGGAGTCGGTGGGTGCTGCAGAGTCGCGAGTACTGCTCGTCGCTGTCGCCACCTCTCGCGGACGTCGGGAGGATCGGCAGCGCGGGCGCCCCGATCGCGCTCGCCGTCCCCGGCGGCGGCGCCGCGTGGATGGTCAACGACCGCGAGGACGACCTGGTCTCGCATGATGACGGCGTCACCTGGTCGCCGGCGGCGCTGCCCGCGAGCGCCGGGTGGAGCAATGCCGGCGGAGGCGAGGGGCTCACCTTCGCGGACGCGCTGCACGGATGGACCTTCAACGCGGCGGGACTGTGGGCCACCACCGACGGCGGAGCCGGCTGGCGGTACCAGCCGATCGTCGGCCCGGTCCCCGGCTGACCGCCGGAGCGGTGGCTGGGTCAGACGGGAGCGGAGGCGTCGGCGTCGAGCGCTGCGGCGAGGGTCTCAGGCCCGAGCCGGGAGAGGGGGAGGGGCGGAGCCGGCACCGCCCCCGCGGCCCGCAGGGACCGCTGCCACCAGCCGACGTCTTGCCAGGCTCCGAGCTTCCATCCCGCGGCTCGATACAGCGCCACCTGCGCGTATCCATGCGCCTCGTGGAGCCGCACGCTCGCGGGGTTGGGCAGCGCGATCCCCGCCATCGCCTGGTGGTATCCCTGGGCGACCAGAAGGCGCAGGAGAGCCCGGTACACGGCGGTCCCGACGCCGCGGCCGCGGGCCACCTCCGCCACGTACACGCTCGTCTCCACCGACCAGGAGTAGCCAGCGCGAGCCGCGAAGGGCCCGGCGTAGGCGTAGCCCACCACCTCGTGATCGCGCTCGGCGACCAGCCAGGGGTGAGCCTCCCGATGGGAGGCGATGCGCCGGGCCATCTCGGCCGGCGTCGGCGGGATGGCCTCGAAGGAGATGGCGGTGGTCTCGACGACCGGCGCGTAGATGGCGTGCACCGCCGGGCCATCCGCCGTCTGGGCCAGCCGGATCCGCATCGGACGATGCTAGGCCCGGAGGATGGCGGACGCACGTCCGCCCCTCCGCGCCCGTCGTTCCTGCCGCGCCGGCAACGAGCGGCGGCAACGGTGCCGTGACCCGAGCTCCGGCGTGCCGGACCGCCCCTATGATCGCGTCTGCCATGTCCCGACGGTTGCTGTTCTGCGGCCTTCTCGTCGTATGCGCAGGATTCGCGGTCTTCGCCGTGGTGCACATGCTCCCGCCCGCGCCGGACGGTCTGGCCGAGGACTGGCGGGTCTTCTATGCGGCGGCCCAGGTCATCGCCCACGGGGGCAACCCCTATGACCCCGCGACCCTGCACGCGGCCGAGCAGCTGGCGCAGCACTACCCGGCCGCCCCGTCGTCGGCCGGCGACTTCGTCGACCTGCCCATCGTCGGCCTCCTCCTCCGCGCCTTCAGCTGGCTCCCGTACTGGTGGAGCTACGCGACCTTCACCGCCCTCGGCGTGGCGGTGGCGGGAGCCAGCCTGCGGGTGTGGCTCGGCGAGCTCGGCTGGTCCCGGACGGCCCCGTGGGTGGTGGGCGCTCTCTGCTGCTGGCCGCTCCTCGCCGGCGCTCTCCTCGGCCAGCTCGACCTGCTCCTCCTCGGGGCCACCGTGGGCGGGCTGGTGCTGATGCGGCGCGACCGTCCCTGGCTGAGCGGTCTCTGCATGGCGGCGGTGCTGCTGAAGCCGCACGTCCTCTGGCCGCTGCCGCTGCTGCTCGCCACCAGCTGGATCGACGACGTGCCGCGGGTGCGGCGCTTCGCGCTCTCGGCCGGGAGCGTCCTGGTGGCGGGGACCGTTGCCGGCTTCGTCGCGGTCCCCCATGCGGGGTCGTTCTTCGGCCACCTGCTCAGCTTCGGCGGCAGCGTGACCGCGGTGCAGCCGGACCTCACCGGCATCCCCGGGCTGCTTGTCCACCTGCCGCAGGGAGCCCTGATCGGCGACGGCATCGCGCTGCTGGGCGTCGCCGGAGTCCTCTGCCTGGCCGTCGCCAGCGTCCGCCGGCCCGCGCTCCGCGCCCGCTCCGCCGATCGCCGGCAGCTCGTCCCCCTGGTCGGCGTGGCGCTGTGGCTGGCATGCACCCCGTACGCCCACTCCAACGACGACGTCCTGCTGCTCCCGCTGCTGGCCGCCGTCATCGGCGAGGGCGGTCGCCGGCTGGACCCGGCGTGGCTCGAGGGGGGGGTGATCGGCTCGCTCGCGCTCATCGCCTGCTTCGTCGGGGCACCGCCGGTGGGGGCGGTCGCGGTGGTCCTGGTGGTCGCCGCCGGCGCCTGGTTCTGGCGGCGGGTCTCCGGGCCGGCCGTCGCAGCGCTGGCGCTGCCGGCCCTCGTCCTGCTTCCCGACATCTCGCCGCTCCACGTGACCCCGGTGTCGTTGACGCCATTCGCGGTGACCCTGGTGCTGGTGGCGGGCGGCCTCGAGCTCCGAGAGTCGCGTCGCGTCCCCGGGGCCGCGGCGCTCCCGCTGCCAGCCGGCGCGCCCCAGGGCGGCCGCGCCTGAGGGTCGGCACGACCCCACCGGCGGTCCCCTGACCCCGCCCCTGGGACGCGCCCCTCCCGCGCCGGGCGGCGGGTGATACGCTCAGCGGCGTCCCGGGGTGCCCGATGGCTGAGATCACACCCGAGAACCTGATCTGGGTAATGCCAGCGTAGGGAGGGCAGCGATGCCAGTGGCGCGATGTCTGACCATCGCCACCTCGGATTCCGGAGGTGGCGCGGGGATCCAGGCCGACCTCAAGGCGTTCGCCGCCGCCGGCTGCCACGGGATGTCGGCCATCGTCGCCCTGACCGCCCAGAGCACGGTGGGGGTGCGGGCGATCCACGAGCTGCCCGCCGGCTTCATCACCGCGCAGCTCGACGCCGTCGCCGAGGACATCGGGGTCGACGCGGCCAAGACCGGGATGCTCTTCTCGACGCCGATCATCGAGGCCGTGGCCGCCTGGCTCGAGCGGACGAGCTTCCCGCTGGTCGTCGACCCGGTGATGGTGGCATCGTCGGGAGCGGTGCTGCTCCGGGAGGACGCCGTGTCGACGCTGGTCCGGCGCCTCTTCCCCGGGCCACGGTGATCACCCCCAACCTCCCCGAGGCCGAGGCGCTGACCGGCCACCGGGGCAGCCGCCGCGAGCTGGCGGAGCGGCTCCACGCCATGGGCGCGCCGGCGGTGCTGGTCACCGGAGGTCACGGGGACCCCGCCGTCGACCACCTCTTCGACGGCCGCGAGCACCACGAGATCGCGGTGGCCCGCCATCCCAACGCGGCAACCCACGGCGCGGGCTGCACCCACTCGGCGACGCTCTGCGCCCGGCTCGCCCTGGGCGACGACCTGGTCACCGCCGCCCGGGTCGCCGCCCGCGTGGCGGCCGACGCCGTGGCTCACGGGCTGGTCGAGATCGGTCGCGGCGACGGGCCGGTCAACGTCCTCCACGCGGCCGGCCCGGCCGCCACACGGAGGTGATGCCGGTGGCCGCGCGCTTCTCCCCCGCCGCCTCGCTGACCGCGATCCGCCACACCCGGCCGCTGGTGCATCAGATCACCAACTACGTGGTCATGAACGAGACCGCCAACATCACCCTCGCGCTGGGCGCGTCGCCGGTGATGGCCCACGCCCTGGACGAGGTCGAGGAGATGGCCGGGTTCGCCGGCGCGCTGGTGCTCAACATCGGAACCCTCTCGCCGGAGTGGGTGGAGGCGATGCTGCTGGCCGGCCGCGCGGCCAACCGTCACGGCGCCCCCGTGGTCCTCGATCCGGTGGGGGCCGGGGCCACCCGGATGCGCACCGAGGCGGCGCGGCGGATCCTCGCCGAGGTCGCGGTCGCGATCGTGCGCGGCAATGCCGCCGAGGTCGCGGCCCTGATCGGTGAGAGCGCGGAGATCCGGGGCGTCGATTCCGTCGCCGCCGGCGAGCCCGCCGCGCTGGCGGCGGCCGCGGCAGCGGCGCTGGGCTGCACGGTGGCGGTCACCGGCGCCGTGGACCACGTTGCCGGGCCGGGTGGGAGCACCAGGGTGAGCAACGGCGTGGCCCTGCTCGGCCAGGTGACCGGGACCGGCTGCATGGCCACCGCGCTCTGCGCTTGCTTCGCCGCGGTCAACCGCGAGGACCCGCTCCGCGCCGCGACCGAGGCACTGGCCGCGTTCGGCGTCGCCGCCGAGCACGCCGCGGCGGGCGCGCACGGCCCGGGCAGCTTCCACGTCAACCTCTACGACTGCGTGGCCGCCCTGGACCCGGGCGGCCTCGACGCCGAGGCCCGCATCGAGCTCGACCCCCCGGCCCCGGCGCGGTGATCCTCCACGCCATCGTCGCCGACGCCGCCGCCGCCGGCTGGGCCGCGCGCCACGGCGCGTCGGTGGTCCAGCTGCGGCTCAAGGGTGTGACCACCGCCGAGCGGGTGCGGGTGGGGCGCGCGGTGATCGCCGACCTGCACGATCTGGCCATGATCGTCATGAACGACGATGTCGACGCCGCCGTGGAGCTGGGCTGCACGGTCCATCTGGGCCAGGGCGACCGCGGGGCGGAGGCCGCCCGCCGGGCGGGGATCGCCTTTGGTCGCTCCGCCGGCGGTGTGGAGGAGGCGCGGCGCGCGCAGGCGGAGGGGGCGGTGTACGTGGGAGCCGGCGCGGTCTGGATGACACCGAGCAAGCCCGACGCAGGCCCGGCCATCGGCCTCGACGGCCTGGCCGACATCTGCCGGGCCGTCCGCCTCCCGGTGGTCGCCATCGGCGGCGTCGACTCGACCAACGCCGCGTCCTGCATCGCCGCCGGGGCCGCCGGGGTGGCGGTGATCCGCGCCGTGAGCGAGCTCCCCGGGCTCCGCGCGGTGGTCGACGCGGCGCTGGCGGCGAGGGCGGCGGGGACCCCGGCGTGAGCGTGCTGGCCGAGGTCGCGGAGCTGGACGTCCCCTCGCTGCTCGGCATCCCGGTCCGGGAGGGTGTCTACGGGGAGCGGATCGCAGCCGTGGAGCCCGGTGGGATCGAATACATCCCCCCATCCGAACGGCACGGGCGGCCGCTGCACCTCTTCTGGATGTGGGCCTCGCCCAACCTGGAGTTCGCCACCGTCTACGTCGGCGTCCTCCCCGTCGTCCTCTTCGGCGGCGGCTTCTGGCCGACCGCCGTCGCCCTGCTCCTCGGCACCGCCCTCGGGTCGCTCTTCCAGGGGCTGCTCTCGGTGATGGGACCGCGGCTCGGCGTCGCGCAGATGGTGGAGAGCCGGGCCGGGTTCGGCTTCTTCGGCAACCTGCTTCCGGCAGGGCTCCAGGTCCTGACCGCGGGGGCCGGCTGGGTGGCCGTGAACAGCGTGAGCGGCGCCTTCGCCCTGCACACCTTCTGTGCCGCGGTGGGGCTGCCCGTTCCGGCGCTGGTGCCGGCCCTGGCCATCGTCGTCCTGGTGGAGATCCTCGTCGCCTTCGCGGGATACAACTTCATCCACGCCATCGAGCGCTGGGTCTTCCCCTTCCTGGCGGTGGTCTTCAGCGCCTGCTGCGTGGTGATCTTCCTGCACGCCCGGCCCGGCACCGGCTTCGACGCTGCCGCGGCCGCCGCCGGGGGCGGTCCGGTGGGGGCGTTCATGATCGCGGTCTTCTTCGCCTTCGCCTACGCCGCGAGCTGGAACCCCTACGCCTCCGACTACAGCCGCTATCTGCCCCGGCAGGCCAGCCCGGTGCGGGTGGCGCTCTCCGCCGGGCTCGGGCTGCTCGTCACCTGCGGGCTGCTGGAGGTCGCCGGTGCCGCGCTGGCGACCGTGGCGGGGACCCGGTGGGGGATCAGCGCCATCCCCACCAGCCAGTTCGTCAAGCCATTGCCCGAGGTGCTGGTGGTGATCGCCCCGCTCGCCATCTGCGTGGGCGCCATCTCGGCCAACGCCATCAACCTCTACAGCAGCGCGATGTCCTTCCTCAGCATGGGGGTCCGGATCGGGGCCCGGCTGCGCCGGGCGATCGCCGCGGTGGGCTTCGGGGTGGTCGGTTTCGGGGTC
>CAWDLK010000006.1:0-256488 GCA_963803165.1 uncultured Chloroflexia bacterium
TCCGCGAGCTGGCGCTGCGCCGGGTGGCGGAGCACTGTGACCGCCGCCTGGTCGCCTACATGAGCACGGCCCGGATCCAGGAGCCGTGGGAGGCGCGGCCCCGGGTGCTGGTCCTGGTCCCACCCCGCCCCGGTCAGGAGGCGGTCATCCGCCGAGCCGCCGCGCACGCCGTGCGGCGCGACGACGCCCTCACGGCGGTCTCGGTGCGGCGGAAGCCGCGGAGCGACGAGGAGAAGCGCCTGCTCGGAGGCTACGCCACCCTCACCCACCAGCTGGCCGGCGACTTCGTGACCATCGACGGCCGCGACGTCGCCACCACCGTCGCCGAGTACGCTCGCGGCCACCGGATCACCGAGATCCTGGTGATGCGGAGCACCCGGAACAGCAGCTCCCGGACCCTCCGCAGCCTGATCCGGCTGGTGGCCAACGTCGACGTGCACGTGGTCGCCGCCGGCGACTGAGGTCGGCGGGGTCAGGCGGCGGGGAGGGTGAAGGCGAACCGCGCCCCCTCGCCGGTCTCCGGATCCTCGATCCACACCCGGCCGGCGTGGGCCTCGACCAGGCCCCGCACGATCGCCAGCCCCAGGCCGGTGCCGCCCGCTGCCGGCCCCGCGACACCCTCGCCGGCGCCGCCCTCGGTCACGCCCCGGACAAACCGCTCGAAGATCAGCTCGCGCTGATCAGCGGGCACCCCGGGCCCGCGGTCGATTACCCGCACCACGACCATCGAGCGCTTGCCCGGCGCCGCCGTGACCGTGAGGGGAGTCCCCGCGGGGCCGTGACGGTCGGCGTTCTGGAGGAGGTTGTCGAGGATCTGGCCGAGCCGGTCCCAGTCGGCCAGCACCTCCAGCCCGTCCGGCGGAAGGTGGAGCTCGACTGGACGTTGGGGCGAGGCGAGTCGGAGCCGTCCGGAGGCCGCCTCCAGCGCCTCTCCGAGGTCGATCTCCACCGCGTCGAGGGTGAGGGCGTGGGCCTCGATCCTGGCCATGTCGAGAAGGTCGGAGACGAGACGCTCCAGGCGGCGGGCCTCGCCGATGATGGAGTCCATCTCGGCGCGCACCGAGCTGGCGAGATGGGGGCGCTCGAGCAGGTCGGTGGCGCCGGTGAGGATGCTGGCGAGCGGGGTCCGCAGCTCGTGGGAGACGTTGGCGAGCAGGTCGGTGCGCAGCCGATCCGATGCCTCCAGCACCCGCACCTGCTGCTCGGTCTGGGCCAGCCGCACCGCCACCGCAGCGGCCTCCGCCTGCTCCCGCTCCAGCCGCTCCATCTCGGCGTTGGTGTGGCGCAGCCGGGCCGCCAGCCCCTCCGCCTCGATCTGGGAGCGGCGGCGCCCCGAGCCCACGCCTCCGGCGACGGCGGCGACGGTGACGAACACCACCAGGTCGACCAGGTCGCGGGCGTCGGCGATGGTCAGCGTGTGAAAGGGGGGTACGAAGAAGTAGTCGACGAGCAGGAAGCTGAGCGCGGCGCCGGCGAGGGCGGAGCGCAAACCGCTGAGGGTCCCGAGCACCGCCACCAGGGCGACGTAGACGAACACGTAGTCGCGTGCCGTCCCCGGACCGGGCAGGCTGAGCAGCGCGGTGATGGCGATGGGCCCGCCGATCGCCCCCACCACTGCGGCGATGGTGGGGAGATGGCCGCGCCGGCTGCTCGCCATGGCCCGAGATTGTGGGCTCCGCGACGGGGACCCTGCGGCAGCTAGACGGGTCGGGTGCCGTCCAGCTCCCGGCCCAGCGCGCGATCGCGAAGGCGCAGGCGGCGCGCCCGCAGCGCCCGCCGGAGGCCGCCGACCAGGGGCACCGCCGCGAGCGCCACGAGCAGGGCGACCCCGAAGGCGGTCCAGCCGAGCCAGCTCGGGCCCAGCACCAGCGCCGGGGTCCCGGCGGCGAGCAGCCCGGCGAAGAGGCAGGCGAGGAGGGCGACGGCCACGAAACGGCCGGCGATCGCCGCCGGCTCCCGCACCGACGCCACCCTGGATCGGATCGCCTGGGCGTCGACGGCGGGACCGCCTCCCGGCCGGGGACGGACGGCTCGCCGAGCGACGAGGGCCAGCAGCATCCGGGTGAGCCAGCTCCAGGGCACGATCCCATGGTACGAAGGCCGCGAGGCGGCGAGGGTGGGCGGCGGCGCACCGCCTCGGAGGGGGCCGAGGCACCGTGGTACATTCGCCGCGCAGTTCGCGAAGGGAGGAAGCAGATGGTCCGCGCCTACGTCCTCATCGGTGCCACCGCCGGCAAGGCGCTGGAGGTGGCCAGGAAGCTTCAGGGTCAGGACGGGATCGTCAAGGCCGACGCCATCACCGGCGAGTACGACGTGATCGCCGAGGTGCAGGCGGCGGACATCGCGGCCATCGGCAAGCTGATCGTCGAGAAGGTCCAGGCGGCCGACGGCGTCTTCAAGACCATCAGCTGCCTGGTGATCCAATAGGGGAGCCCGCGGCGGCCGGCGCGCGGGCCTCGGGCTTCGCCGGCCTGATGGCGGAGTCGGTGGCCCGGCTGCGGGGCAGCTCGAGGCTGCGCCGCTCGCTGCTCGCCTGGGCCGCCCTCGGGCTCGCCACCAGCGAGGCCTTCAGCCTCGCCGTCGCCCACCTCCACGGCGGGGGCGAGCTCACCGCCGGGCTCGCCACCCTCGCGGTCTGGCTGGCGGTGGCGCTGGTCATGGCCGGCGGGGCGGCCATGCTGGTCCATCCCGACGGGACCGCCGTCGACGCCTACGGCGTGCCCAACGGGCTCTCCGCGCTCCGGGCCTGGCTCTGTCCCTCCCTCCTGCTCTGCACCACCTGGTCGCTGCCGGACCGGCTCGGGCTGCTGCTCTGGATCTTCGTGGGCGGCTCGGTGGGGATGCTCGACGCCGTGGACGGCTGGGTCGCCCGCCGCTTCGGGCCGGTGACCCAGCTCGGCAAGGCGATCGACCCGGGCACCGACGCCCTCTACTTCAGCGTGGCCGCGGTCGGCAACATCGCCCTCGGCATCTTCACCTGGTGGCTGGCCGCGCTGATCCTGGTGCGCTACCTCGGCCCTCTCCTGCTCACCCCCGCGGTCTTCCTGCTGCGCCGCCGTCCCGAGCTGGTGCGCACCCGGTGGGGTCGCTACAACACCATCCTCACCGGGCTCGTGCTCCTCGTCTGCATGCTGGTCAAGGTGGCGGGCGGGCCGGTCGTCGTCGTCAACCTGGTGGTCGGCCTGCCCCTGCTGGTCCCCACCGCCCTGCTCCACTTCGGCGCCCTGGCCCAGCGGGTCGCCACCGCGCCCCGGGTGCCTCGGGGGTCTCCTCCCGTCCGCGATCCATAATCGGTCCTCCGTGCGAGCTGTCATCAAGACGTCCCCCCGTCCCGGCATCTCCATCAGCGACGTGGACGAACCCACCGCCGGTCCCGGCGAGGTGCTGCTCCGGGTGGCCGCCGCCTCGATCTGTGGGACCGACATCCACCTCTTCGACTGGAACCCCTGGGCCCAGGCGCGGGTCCACCTGCCCCGGGTCATGGGCCACGAGATCTGCGGCGAGGTGGTGGCGCTCGGCCCGGGGGCGGAGGGCCGGGCGCGGGTGGGCGACCGGGTGGCGGTCGAATCCCACCTCGTCTGCCACCGCTGCCCCGAGTGTCTCCGCGGCGACTTTCACGTCTGCGCCCACACCCGGATCATCGGGGTCGACGCCGACGGCGGCTTCGCCGGGCTGGTCGCCGTCCCCGCCGAGAACGCCTGGCCGGTGGGTCCCGAGACCACCCCCGAGGTGGCCGCGGCCATGGAGCCGTTCGGCAACGCGGTCCACGCCTGCTCCTACGGGGAGATGGCGGGGGCGACCGTCGCCGTCTTCGGCTGCGGCCCGATCGGCTGCGCCGCGGTGGCGGTGGCCAAGGCGCGGGGGGCGGCGCGGGTCGTCGCGGTCGAGCCCAACCGGTACCGGCTGGAGCTCGCCGGGCGGATGGGTGCCGACGCCCTGGTGGAGGCCGGGCCGGGGAGCGCTGAGGCGGAGGTCCGCCGTGCCGCCGGTGGTGCGGTGGACTGCGCCCTGGAGATGAGCGGCGCGCCGGTGGCGGTGGTCGCCGCCACCCGCGTGGTCCGCTCCGGTGGCTGGGTCTCGCTGCTCGGCATCGGCGACGCGCCCACCACGCTCGATCTCTCCCCGGACGTGGTGATGCGCGGGGTGACCCTCTTCGGGGTGACCGGTCGCCGCCTCTACGCCACCTGGGAGGAGACCTCCGCCCACCTGCGCAGCGGTGCCATCGACGCGGCGGCGCTGATCACCCACCACTTCGCGATGGCCGACATCGAGGAGGCGATCCGGCTCATCAAGTCGGGGCGCTGTGGCAAGGTGTCCCTCACCCCATGACCGCGCTCCCCCACCGGTCCGAGGCCGTCGAGGCGCTCGACCGGTCGCTCGCCCAGGACCTCGACCGGCTCCGCGAGGAGGGCCTCTTCCGGCCGCTCCGGGTGCTCGAGTTCCCGCAGGGGCACGAGGTCACCATCGCCGGCAGGCGGCTGATCAACCTGAGCAGCAACAACTACCTCGGCCTCAACACCCATCCCCGCCTGATCGAGGCCTTCGTCGAGGGGGCTCGCCAGTGGGGCGCCGGCACCGGAGCGGTGCGCACCATCGCCGGCACCCAGTCGGTGCACGAGCAGCTCGAGGCACGGATCGCCGAGTTCAAGAGGACCGAGGCGGCGCTCAGCTTCCAGAGCGGGTACACGGTCAACGTCGGCGTGCTCGGAGCCCTGCTCGAGGAGGGCGACGTGGTGGTGAGCGACAAGCTCAACCACGCCTCCATCATCGACGGCATCCGGCTCACCAGGGCCGAGCGGATCCTCTACGAGCACTGCGACCTCGACGACGCCGAGCGCGCCCTCGCCGAGGCGCAGGCCAAGGGGTACCGGCGCATCCTCCTGGTCACCGACGGCGTGTTCTCGATGGATGGGGACATCGCCCCCCTGCCCGGGCTGGTGGAGCGCGCCGAGCATCACGGCGCGGCGGTGATGGTCGACGACGCCCACGCCACCGGCGTGCTCGGCGAGCACGGCCGGGGGACCACCGACCACTTCGGGCTGCACGGGCGGGTGGCGCTCAACATCGGCACCCTCTCCAAGGCCGTGGGCGTGGTCGGGGGCTACGTCGCGGCCAGCCAGACGGTGCGCGACCATCTGATCCACCGGGCCCGCCCGTTCCTCTTCTCCTCCAGCCATCCCCCCGCAGTGGCGCTCGCCTGCACCGCCGCCCTCGACGTGCTCGAACTCGGAGCCCGAGCTGATCGAGCGGCTCTGGGACAACACCCGCCGCTTCAAGCGGGGACTCTCGGCGCTGGGTTTCGACACCGGCACCAGCGAGACCCCGATCACCCCCGTGATGTGCGGCGAGGCGCCGGTGGCCATGCAGCTCTCCGACCTGCTCATGGAGCGCGGCGTCTTTGCCCAGGGGATCGGCTTCCCGACCGTGCCGCGCGGCAGGGCCCGGGTCCGCACCATCGTCACCGCCACCCACAGCCCCGAGGAGCTGGATCGGGCACTGGAAGCCTTCGCCGACGCCGGCCGCCGGCTTGGACTGGTCCGGGGGTGAGCCGGGAGGAGGTGATGGCGCCGCGTCCGCCGAGCGTCGTCGTCGCCGGCGGACCCGCGCACCCCTTCCGTAACGGGTGTGGAGCACTCGGCTTCTGCTGGGTGGCTCCTCAGCGAGGGAGGCGCTGATATCGCACGCCGCACCGACGCCGAGCTCGAGGAGGAGCGCCAGCTGATCCTGGCCGCGCAGCGGGACCGGGCGGCGTTCGCGCCGCTCTACGAACGCTACGTGGATCAGATCTTCGCCTACACCTACACCCTCACCAGGGACCGGGAGCTCGCCGAGGACGTGACCGCCGCCACCTTCGCCAAGGGACTTGAGGAGCTGCCGCGCTTCGAATGGCGCGGCGTCCCCTACTCGTCCTGGCTCTACCGCGTCGCCTCCAACCTGGTCGCCCGCCAGCGGCGCCGGCCGGGTTGGATCGAGCTCGGCCCGGGGGTGGCGAGCGGCGATGCGTCGCCGCTGGAGGAGGTCGAGAGGCGGGACCGCGCCGCGGAGGTCCGGGCCGCGGTCCGTGCGCTGCCCGACGACCAGCGCCAGGCGGTGGCACTGCGCTTCGCCGGCGAGATGCACAATCGTGAGATCGCCGAGATCATGGGGCGCAGCGAGGGGGCGGTGAAGCTGCTCACCTTCCGGGCGCTGACCACCCTGCGCAAGCGGTTCGGAGCGCCCCTGCCCAGCGAGAACGCCCGCCGGGGAGCGGGACCCGGAGCGGAGCCGCGCTGGCCGCAGTCCACCATCCTCCCGCCGGAGCACACCGAGGGCCGGGCATGATCGACGACGTCGAGCGGCTCGATGCCGCGCTCAACCGCCAGCGGATCGGCGCCAGCGTGGAGGATCTCGCGTCCCCGCTCCGCGGACTGGTCGAGCTGGCCGCGGAGATCGGTGAGGCGTACCGCGCGAACTCCCTCACGCCCGCCGACCGCGAACGCATCTACACCGAGACGATGGCGCGGCTGGAGGCTGCCCTGGCGACCCGCCGCCATCTCTGGGAGCGGCTCGACGGCCGCGGCGTCGCGGTGATCGGAGGCGCCGCCGCGGTGACCGCGGTGGTGGCGACCATCGGGGTGCGCGCGATCATGGGCCGGCGCAGCCATCGCCTCCACCTGGCGGCGACCTAGAGCCTCACGGTCGCTCGGCGCGCAGCGGCCTCGCCGAGCCGGGCCGCCGGCTTCGCGATACAGTCGGATCATGGCCGCCCGTGACGACCCCGACTCTCTCGACGACCGCGAACGCGCGCGCAACCGCCGGCGCGACCGCAGGCGGCGCCCCCGGATGGTCGTCGACAACGCAGGGGTGAAGCGCGTCCTCCAGGCCCTCGCCCTGCGGCGCCGGCCGGTCGCGCCGGAGCGGGCGGAGCCCCCGGAGGGACCGCCGGTCAGCTGACCCGGGTCCGGCTCGTCGACTGCAACAGGACGGCGCCTCCCGGCCGGGTCCCACGCGCGTATCCCACAATGGGCCGATGGCCGATCCCGGCGACCCGGCGCCGCCGCCCGCGGGCACCGGCCCGCCGCCGGGTTACGGCCCGCCCCCCGGTTACGGCCCGCCCCCCGGTTACGGCCCGCCCCCCGGCTACGGCCCGCCGCCCGGTTACGGCCCGCCGCCGGGCTACGGACCGCCTCCCGGCTACGGACCGCCTCCCGGCTACGGCCCTCCCCCCGGCTACGGTGTGCCGCCCGGTTACGGTCCGCCCCCCGGCTACGGCTCGCCCCCTGGCTACGGCCCGCCTCCCGGCTTCGGCCCGCCCGGCGGGGTCCCCACCTGGGCATGGGCACCGCCGGTCACGGGGTCGGGCCGGTTCCGGGCGCAGTCGTTCGGTGAGCTGCTCGACTCGACGTTCACCGTCTACCGGCGCCGGTTCCTGCCGATCCTCGCGATCATGGCCGTCTTCGAGCTGCCCTACCTCGCGGTGCAGTTCTTCGGTGAGCGCTCGCCGCTGGCGACGATCCTCACCATCTCCTCCGAGAGCCAGACGCTGAGCCCGGCCGCCCTCCAGAGCGACCTGGGCAGCCTCGTCGCCGCCGCGCTCGTGGTCTTCGCCATCACCCTCGGCTTCTACATCCTGCTCCTGCCCCTGGCCCAGGGCGCGGTGATCCGGGTGGTCGGGGACGAGTACCTGGACCGCTCCACCAGCGTGGGAGCGGGGCTGGGGACCGCGCTGCGCCGGGTCCGCGGCCTGATCGGCTACGTCCTGCTCGAGCTGGCCGTGGGGGTCGGTCCGCTGGCGCTGGCCGTCGCCCTCGCTGTGCTGGTCGGCGGGTACGCGGGCGCGGGCCTGCTGGTCGTGCTCTCCCTCGGCTGGGTTGTTTATGCCATCTTCGTCTTCATCAAGATGAGCCTGGGGATCCAGGCCGTGGTGCTGGAGCACCGCTCCCCGGCCGCCGCGTTGCGGCGCAGCTGGCAGCTGACCACGGGCTCGTTCTGGCGGATCGTGCTGGGTTACCTGGTCATCAACGTGGCGAGCGCGGTCCTGAGCGGCATCCTCAGCGGGCTCGCCGGCATCTTCATCAGCGCCGCCCCCGTCATCACGCAGGCATCGGTGCAGCTGGTCACGACGGGCGTCATCGACATCATCACGGCCCCCTTCCTCCTGATCCTGCTCACCCTGATCTACTACGACATCCGGATCCGCCGCGAGGCCTTCGACATCGAGATGCTCGCCCAGTCGCTCTGAGCCGTGATCGCCAGACTGCGCCGTCGCCTTCTGCTGGTCCCCCTCCTCGCCGCCGGGGCCGGGGTGCTCTGTGCCACCGTCCCGGTGGCGGCGTCGGGCTGCAGCGGCGCGTACGTCACCCAGCTGGTCCAGGTGCGCGACCAGCTGGAGGCGGGCGGTTCCATTGCGGCGGCAGCCGAGCGGCTCGAGGCGCTGGCCCTCTCGGACGGGGCGTCCGCGGCCCTCGACCCGGTGATCGCCGACCTCTGGAGCGGCGACCCGGCCGGCGCCGAGCGGCTCCTCGGCGCCACCGTCGCGGCCCTCCAGCTCCCCCACGGCTCCGGGTGCGGCGGGGTCAGCGGCGCCGAACGGCAGGCGCTCACCGGGGTGTACGGCTCCCCGGCCTTCGCCCATCTCGACCAGCCGGCCTCGCCCAACTGGGCGCAGCAGCTGCTCGACGCGATCGGCAGCTTCGTGAGCGGGGCGGTCAACACCCTCGGTCCGCTGGGCGCAGGGGCCATCGCCGCACTCCTGCTCGCGCTCGTGGCCGGGTTCGCAGCCTGGCGCGTCCGCCAGGTGATGGCCTCGGGCCGGGAGCAGCGTGCCGCCCCCGCCGCCCTCCCCGCCGAGGCCGACGCCGAGGCGGAGTGGGTCCGGGCCCTGGCGGCCTCGGAGGCGGGCGACTTCCGCGTGGCCATCCGCCACGCCTTCCGCAGCGCCCTGGTGAGCCTGGTCCGGCGCGGCCGGCTGGCGGTGCAGCCGGCGTGGACGACGCCGGAGCTGCTCGCCCACGCACGCGGCGATCCGGAGCTGGCAGCCCGGCTGGCCCCGGCAGCCGCCGGCTTCGACCGGGCCTGGTACTCCGACGCTCCCGTCGACGTTCGGGGATGGGAGGAGGTCCAGGGCCACTGCCGGGCGATCCGCGCCCTCTCCGGAGCCGGCCGTCCACCGTCATGAGGCGCAGCGCACTGACCCCGGTCGCGATCTTGGTGGCGGTGCTCGCCGTCCTGGTGGCGGTCGCCGCCCTCGCCCCCGCCCCCAGCTCCGACCAGGACCCCTCCAGCACCGCCAACGGACGGGCTGGGACCCTCGCCCTCTACGACTGGCTCCCCTCCGCCGGGGAGAGCGTCCACCGCATCTACTCCGAGTTCGACCTCGGCCAGACCGACGTGCTGATCTGCGCCGCGCCGCTGGGCGAGTACGCCTTCACCGCCTCCGACGCCGCCGCCCTCACCCGTTTCCTGGACGGCGGCGGCAGCGCGATCGTGGCGGTCTCCGACCCCACCGCGGTCGCCGCGGTGCTCCAGCCGCTCGGCATCGGGGCGTTCGCCTCCGAGCTCAGCGGCGCCGCACCCGCCCAGCCCTTCCCGGGCAGCAGCGCCGTCACCAGCGTGCCCCTGGTGGCGCCGGGTGCCTCACCGTCCGGCGCAGTGTGGTCGTTCTCGGGTGGTGGAGGCGGCCTGGTGCCCCTGCTGGGCGATGCGGCGGAGCCGGTCGCCGCCGCGCTCCGGGTCGGTGCCGGCCGTCTCTACCTCCTCGGCAGCGAGTACCCGCTGAGCAACGACGGCCTCCGCCGCGGCAACTCGGCGGCCTTCCTGCTCGGGCTGCTCCAGGGTGCGCGGGGCCCCCGGGTCGGCTTCGACGAGGTTCATCACCTCGGCCCGGCCGGGGCCACCGACCAGGGCCTCACCGCCGTCGTCCAGGGCCCCCTGCTCGCGGCCGCCCTGCTCGCCGTGGCCGTCCTCCTGGTCCACCTGGCGACCAGCGGCCGGCGGCTGGGGAGCCCCCAGCCCCGGGAGGACCCGGCGCGAGTGCCGAGCGTCGTCGAGCACATCACGGCGGTGGGGCACCTACTCGCGCGCAGCCGTGAGCGGGGGGCGCTGGCGGCACGCTACGCGGACGAGCTCAAGCTCCGGGTGGGCCGGGCGACGGGGGTCGAACCGCGGCTGCCCGACCCCGACTTCGTCGCCGCGCTCACCGGGTTCGGCGAGGAGAGGGCCGGTGCCGCGGCCGCGGTCCTCGACGCGGCCAGGCGGCTGGCCGCCGGCCGGCCCGGCGAGGACGAGCTGCTCGGGCTGGCCCGCCGTGTCGACGCGCTCGAGACCGAGTGGGGGGCGGCGGAGATCCGCTGAGGGGGAGGCCCTGGCTCCGCACGCCTGCGACAATGCCCACCGATGTCCGCCGCCGCCGACCTCCGCGCCTCGCTGCACGCGACCATCGGTCGCGCCGTGGTCGGCCAGCAGCAGGTGATCGACGGGCTGCTCCTCGCCGTCCTGAACCGCGGTCACGTCCTTCTCGAGGGCGTGCCCGGTACCGCCAAGACGCTGATGGCCCGCTGCCTCGCCGCGGCCATGGACGCGCGCTTCACCAGGGTGCAGTTCACTCCCGACCTGCTCCCCTCGGACATCATCGGCACCAGCGTCTACCGGCCCGGCAGCGGGACCTTCGAGTTCCGCCCCGGGCCGATCTTCACCGACACCCTGCTCGCCGACGAGATCAACCGAGCACCCGCCAAGACCCAGGCGGCGCTCCTCGAGGCGATGGAGGAGCGCCAGGTCACCAGCGACGGCAGGACCATGCCGCTGGGGGACGGCTTCCTGGTGGTGGCCACCCAGAACCCGGTGGAGTACGAGGGGACCTACCCGCTCCCGGAGGCGCAGCTCGACCGCTTCTTCCTCAAGCTCGAGGTCCCCATCCCACCCGCGGACGCCGAGGCCGAGATGCTGCGCCGCTTCGACCGGGGCTTCGACCCCCACGACCTGGCGGCGGCCGGGATCGCCCCGGTGGTGACCCAGGCGGCGCTGGCGGCCGCGCGCGCCGAGATCGCAGCGATCACGGTCAGCGACGCGATCGTCGCGTACATCGGCCAGATCGTCGCCGCCACCCGCGCGAGCCCCGACCTCACCCTGGGCGCCAGCCCGCGCGGGGCGATCGCCCTGCTCCAGGGGGGCAAGGCGATGGCGGCCCTGCGGGGCCGGGACTACGTCGCTCCCGAGGACGTCAAGGACATCTGCGTCCCGGCGCTCCGGCATCGGCTGATGCGACGCCCGGAGGCGGAGATCCAGGGGATCGGAGAGGCTTCGGCGGTGGAGCGGGCGGTCAACCGCGTTCCGATCCCGCGATGACCCGGTGGGGGGCGGCCGTCCTCGTCCTCGCGCTGGTGCCCCTCGGGGCCAGCGTGGCCTACCCGGGTCTGCTGATACCCGGCGTCGCCGTCTTCGCGCTCGCCGCCCTCGCCGTCCTCACCGACTCCCGCCGTGCCCCCGGCGCGGACCGCCTCTCCGCCAGCCGGGAGCACGAGGAGATCCTCTCCGTGGGCCGGCCCAACCCGGTGACCGTCCGCATCCTGGTGCGGCCGCCGAGCCGCCGCCTCCCCGCCCTGGTGCGCGACGAGCTCCCCCCACGCTTCGCGTCGGAGGGCGCGGTGGGCCGCCTCGGCATCCCCGGCACCCTCGACTACACGGTGACCCCCGCCGGCCGCGGCGAGGAGCGCTTCGGGTCCACCGTGGTCCGCTGCCCCGGCCCCTGGCGCCTCGGGCTGCGCCAGTCGTCGGTCGGCGAGGGGGAGACGGTCCGGGTCGACGCCGACCTCGCCGCGATCCGCGTCTACGAGGCGCTTGCCCGGCGCGGCCAGCTCGCCGAGCTGGGGGTGCGGACCCAGCGCCGCCCCGGCGAGGGCAGCGAGTTCGAGCGGATCCGGGAGGCGGTCCCCGACGACCCGCAGCGCGCCATCAACTGGAAGGCGACCGCGCGCACCGGCCGCCTGATGGCGAGCGAGCTGATCCCCGAACGGGCCCAGCCAGTCATCGTCTGCCTCGACCACGGCCGGCTGATGGGGGTGGGCGCCGGGGAGCTGACCAAGCTCGACCACGCCATCAACGCCGCCCTCCTGCTCATCCACGTGGCGCTGGCGACCGGCGACCGGGTCGGCCTCTTCGCCTTCGCCGACCAGGTGTCGGTCACCCTCCCCGCACGTCCCGGACGGCTCCAGATGCGGCGGTTCCTCGACGCGGTGCGGCCGCTCCGCGCTGGCGAGGTCGAGGCCGACTACGACGAGGCGCTCGCCGAGCTGAGCCGCTGGCAGAGGCGGCGAGCGCTGATCGTGATCTTCACCGACGTGCTCGACCCCGACCAGGGGGAGGCCCTGGTGCGGCAGTGCGCCCGGCTGGGGCGGCGGCACCTGCCCCTGGTCGTGACCGTGCGGGACCCCGCCCTGGAGGACACGGCGCGGGCCCGGCCCTCCGACGCCGCGTCGACGTACGCGAGAGCGGTCGCGACCGGGCTGGTCGCCGACCGCGAGCAGACCCTCGCGCTGCTCCGGCGCAGCGGCGTCGAGACCCTCGACGCCGACGCCCGGACGCTCTCCCCGCGCCTGGTCAACCGCTACCTGGAGCTGAAGCGCCGCTCCCGCCTCTGAGCCGCGGGCTGCCTCCCCGCCCTACTCGGGCGCGGGCGGCGGTGGCGGGTACCCTCCGCCGGGGTCCTGGAGCGGTGGGGGGGGCGGGGGCGGAGACGGGAAGTCCCCCGTCTGACCGCCGGGCGGCAGGGGCTGGCCGAAGGGCACGCTCGCCCCCCCGAAGGGGGCCGGCGGCTGTCCGTAGGCCGGCGGGTAACCCGGGGGCGGACCGTATCCGGGGCCCATCGGGTAGGCGGGCGGCGGCAGGGAGCGGAACGCCGCCCGGGCGCTGCCGCTGAAGCCGAGGGCCCAGATGATCAGGGCGTTGACGACGATGAGCACGATCCCGGGGATGGCGCTGCCGTGGACGGTGGCGCCGTTCGCGGTCACGGTGCGCGCCCCGCTCACGGCGCTGAGGATGCCGAGGATCAGGCCCAGGGTGGAGAGGACCAGCGCGGTCACCCGCGGTCCCGTGCTCAGCCGGCCCATGGCCGCGCCCGCCCAGATGCCCACGACGGCGAGCACGAAGATCACCACCGCGAAGGCGATCACGGTCCCGCCGACGGCTCCCGCCGCCGTCGAGACCACGTTGCTCCCGGTGTAGCCGATCTGGGCGAGGCGGTTGTTGATCGCCGCCCCGGCGGTGAGAAAGAGCACGCCGACCGCGGCGATGGCGAGCCCCCCGAGCAGCCAGAGCGCGGCCTCGACGATCAGCAGGACTCGGCCCAGGGTGACCGATCCGGGAACTGGCGGTCGTTGCATCACAGTCGCTCCCTTGCTGGTGATCCGGTCCGGGGTCCGCCGGGGGCCGCCGCTTCCTCGCGACTATAGATGGGGTGGGGACGCCGCGTCCGGGCCGGCACCGCCGGGCGCGCGCCCCGGCGCGGAGGGGGGCGGCGGGGTGACGCCGCCCGCGGGAGAGGAGCGGTGCCGGGGGCGCGCGGAGCCGTGGAGGGCGATGATCGCGGCGCCGGCGATGGGCCCGAAGACCCATCCCCCGGGGGCGGCGTCGACGAAGACGATCATGTAGACGCTGAGCACGACCTCGGTGGCGACCAGGGCCAGCAGCGCCCGGTCGCCCCGGGAGACCACCTCGCGCTCCACGGCCACCACCGCCACCGCGGCGGCGAGGTAGAGGAAGGCGAAGGTCGCGACGGCGGCCCCGGTGATGGTGGTGTGGGAGGCGATCCCCGAGAGGACGAAGCTAGCCCCCCCGACGGCCATGATGCCCAGGGCGGAGAGGGCGATCAGCACCAGGACGATCGCCTG
Organism: uncultured Chloroflexia bacterium; assembly: GCA_963803165.1. GTDB lineage: Bacteria > Chloroflexota > Dormibacteria > Aeolococcales > Aeolococcaceae > Changshengia. The sequence goes on from CAWDLK010000006.1 coordinate 13,866, forward strand.
ACACCAGGCGATCCCCCGTGCCGCCTGGAGGCGGACGGGAAGGCGGCGGCGGCCGAAATCCATGGGGCGCAGGTTAGGACGCTCCCCGGCGGCCGGACGCGTCGTGGTCAAGCTGTAGCCGGACGCGGCGCCGCTCGTCGCGGCCGGGCGACCGGCCCCAGCTCAGCCGGCGGCCTGGTCGGGCATCGCCTCCAGCGCGGCGACCACCTGGCGGGTGAGATGGGTGGGCGTGGACGCCCCCGAGGTCACCCCCACCCGGTGCACGCCCGCGAACCACTCCGGGCGCAGCTCGCCGGCGTTGTCGACCAGGAAGGCCGGCTTGTGCCCCATCTCCTCGACCACCTGGGCCAGCCGCCTGCTGTTGCTGCTCCGCCGGCTCCCCACCACCACCACGCACTCGACGTCGTCGGCGGCGAGCACCGCCGCCTCCTGCCGCTCCTGGGTGGCGCGGCAGATCTCGTTGTGGACCTCGATCTCGGGGAACCGCTCGACGAGGCGGTCGATGATCGACTGGGTGTCCCACATCGAGAGGGTGGTCTGGCAGGTCACCGCGAGGCGTGTGCCGGGCGGGAAGGTCAGGGCGTCGGCCTCCTCGATGGATTCGATCAGGGTGGTCTGGGAGGGCGCCACGCCCATCACCCCGTCCGGCTCAGGGTGGCCCCGCTTGCCGATGTAGACCACCTGGTAGCCCTGCCCCGCCAGCTCGCGGACCAGGTCGTGGGTGCGGGTGACGTCGCTGCAGGTGGCGTCCACGATCTCCAGCCCGCGCTCGCGGGCGGCGTCCACCACCTGGGGCGAGATGCCGTGGGCGGTGAAGATGACCGTGCCCTCGGTGATCTGGGCCAGCCCCTTCATCCGGTCGGATTCGGCCACCAGGCGGACCCCCGCCTCCTCCAGCTCCTGGGTGGCGTGCTCGTTGTGGACCAGGTAGCCGAGCATGGTCACGGGCTGGCCGCGCTTCTCGGCGCCGACCTGCTTGGCCAGCCGGATCGCCTCCACCACCCCATGGCAGTAGCCGCGGGGGCGGATGCGCACGACCTCCATGTGAGCCAGTCTACGCGAGGCCCCGGCGCGCTCCCGCCCGCCGCCCCTTCAGGCGCGGCTGGTGAGGGGTGTCTCGCCGCCGCGTCCCGCCCCGGGAGCGGCGTCCAGGACGAGGACGGGGACGCCTGGCCGCCCGCGTCCGGCCAGCAGCAGCCATGCGTAGAAGCAGGCCCCGACGCCGAGCCCGATGGCGATCTTGGCACCGCCCGGCAGGGCGCTCGGCGAGACGAACGCCTCCAGGGTCCCGGCGACGACCAGCAGCAGCATGGTGGCGACCGCCAGACCGACCACCTCACGGCCGGCGCGGGCGAGGGCGTCGCCCCGGCTGCGCAGCCCGGGCCGCAGCAGCGCGTCGCCGAGGCGCAGCCCCGCGGCGCCGGCGGTGACGATGACGCTCAGCTCCAGCACCCCGTGGGCGGCGATCAGGGACCAGAAGGCGTAGTCGTAGCCGCCGGTGTGCACCGCCGCGCCCAGGGTGCCCAGGCTCCAGCCCTGAAGGAAGACGAGCAGCACGGTTGGGAGCCCCAGGCAGAGGCCGAGGGCGAAGACGACCACCGCCACCTCGATGTTGTGGAGAAAGATGCTGGGGGCGGCCAGGAAGGGCTGGGGCACACCGATCCCCGGACTCCCCTGGGCCATCTCGGCGAAGAGGGAGTCCGGCACCAGCAGCCCGCGGAGGTCGGGCCGCAGGGCGTAGGCCAGCCAGCCCGCCGCCGTCCCGCTGAGGAGGCAACCGAGCGAGGCCAGGAAGTAACCGGCATTGGCCCGGAAGGCGCGTGGGGCTCCAGTCGCGAAGAAGCTCAGCCCGTGGCGCCAGCGCGGCGGTGATCCCCGGTTGAGCAGCACGTGCGCGCGCCCGCAGAGGGAGTTGAGGTACTCGGCGATCGGCTGGTCCGGATAGTCGCGCCGGGCGATGGCGAGGTCGCTGGCGGCTCGCCGGTAGAGGATCGCGAAGCGCTCGACGTCGGCGGCCCGCAGGCCGCGCAGGCGGCTGCCGGTGAGCGCCGCGGTGCGGGACTCCAGCTCCGCCCAGCGTGCCCGACGTGTGGCGGTGAACATCTCCAGGCTCATGGCGCCACCGGGGGCGGCCACCCCCATCCGCCGCGGGGGTCGAGCCGCAGCACGGGGACCTGCCCCCAGGCGCCGAGGCGCGGCGCCAGCTGGACGTAGAGGCGCTCGAGGAGGAGCTCCGGCGGCCACATCCGCTCGGGGGCGCCCGGCGGGATCTCCATCCGCTCGAGCAGGGGACCGGCCAGTCGCGCCGCCAGCTCGGTCCGCTGCCCCGGCCGGAGCCCGGTGCGGCCGAGGAAGGTGCGGACCGCCGCCAGCTCGTGCTCTCCGAGGTGGCTGAGGCCGTCGATGGGGGGGCCGGGGTCGAGGCTGCGCAGGTAGACGGGCGCCATCGCCGTCGCCGCCTGCAGGGTCACCGGGGTCCGCTCCCGCACCACCACGGTGCCGGCGAGGAGGTCGCCGAGACGCCGCGACTGGGGGTGGAAGAACATCAGCACCGGGCCCACTCCCACGACGACGTCGACGACCAGGGCGATGCTGCGCAGGAAGTACTCGCCGAGGCTCGCCGCCGCGCCGTCGACGCGGATCACCCGCAGGCCCATCGCCGCCTTGCCCGGGGTCCGGCCCGCGCTCACCGCCTGACCCACCGTGAAGTACAGGACGACGATCAGCACCCAGGCGGCCGCGAGCAGGTACGAGGCGAGGCTGAAGACGACCAGCGAGGCATTCCCACCGCCGCCTCCCGCCGCCGCATCGGCGATGGCGAAGATGAGCAGGGTGGCGACCACCAGGATGCAGGCGAGGATGAGGCCGTCGAGCAGGGCGGCCGCGATGCGCGTGGCCAGGCCCGCGACCCGGAAGGAGATGCCGACGTTGTCGGCCGTGGTCACACGCTGCGTGTCGTAGCCCGTGGTCACGGCCGGGAAGCCGCCTCCGGACGGCGCGACCGCCGGCGTGCGGCGTGGGTGCTCCGGGCCACCTCGTCCGTGATGCTCTCGCCCTCCGCGGCCGCCGCCCGCCTTCCGACGGCGTCGCCGGGGCTCGGCGCGGCGACGGTTGCCGGGGCGGCCCTCGACGCGAGCAGCCCGGAGCTGGTGAAGGCGTCGCCGAGCCGCACCCGGTTCCAGACGGCGCCGATGAGGAGGAATTGGGAGAGGAGGCTGAGCCAGGTTGCGAGCAGGAAGAAGAGCGCCAGGCTCTGCCCGTAGGTGTCGAAGCCGTGGGCGAGCTTGGCGAAGAGAGGGAAGAGCAGGGTGACGGCCTCGATGAGGACGCCTGCCACCATCGCACCCGGCCAGAGTGCGGCGATCCGGAACGTCCGGTTGGGGACGAGCCGGAAGATCGCCAGGCTCAGCAGCGCCATGGCCACGAAGCCGGTGACGGGGCCCAGCCCGGACATGACCGGGACCAGTCCCACCAGCGTGTTGGCCCCCACCGCGACCAGGAGGCTCGCGGTCAGTCCCAGGATCATCACCGCGCCCATGGCCCGCTGGCGCAGGAAGCCGCGCTGACCGATCCCGAAGATCCGGCTGAGGCAGAACTCCAGCGACGAGAAGAAGTTGGTGCCGGCCCAGAGCAGCCCGAGCAGTCCCACGATGCCCAGCAGGCCCGCGTAGTGATGCAGGTCCTGGGTGATCACCGCGCTCAGCTCCTCCCCGGTTCGGCCCGGGAACGCCCGCAGGATGGCGGTCTGGGCCCGGCTCTGGATCCCCGGGCCGCTCACCACCAGCCCGATCAGGGCCAGGGTGGCGATGATCATCGGGAACATCGCCATCACCGCGTTGAAGGCGAGGCCCGATGCGTGGCTGCCGCTCTGGCTCGAGACGTAGGCCGTGACGGTGCGGAAGACGGTGGTGCGCCGGAGGGCCGCGAACCGCGCTTCCCGTGCCGGGACGGCGGGGTCGGCGTCGCGGGGCGTCACGGTCTCCACCGCGCCCATTCTGGGCGGGCCGCAGCGGGCCGGCGTTCTCCTGCTACTCGACGATGGCGACCGTCTGTCCCTCCTGGACCACCTCGCCCGGGCTGGCCAGGATGGCGGTGACGGTGCCGGAGATGGGGCTGGTCACCGGGATCTCCATCTTCATGGACTCCAGGACCAGGATGGTCTCGTCCTCCTCGACCCGCTGCCCCACCTCGGCGACGACCCGCCAGAGGCTCCCGATCACCTCGGCCTTGACTTCCATGGGACGGTCACCCCGCCCTGAGCCGTGGGGCACGCTCGCCCACCGCCGCCGCGCCCGCCTCGGGGCTCTGCCCCGTCGCCGTCCGAGTGAGGCTCACGCCCCGACTACAAGCAGGCGGTCGTCCACCCAGCCGGTCCAGCCGTTGGAGCAGAGGATGTGCGCCCAGGCCCCGCGCACCTCGGTGACCTGGACCGGAAGGTGACCGCCGAGAGTGGCCACCACCGCGCCCGTGGGGTCGGGTGCGGCCCATGCCTGCATTCCCTGGGGCGGCACCCGGTGGCTGGGGGTCCAGGGCTGCGCCGGCGCCGGGGAGGGCATGGGTGCCGGCTGCTGCGCGAACCCCGGCTCCGGGCCCGGCGCGACCTCGAACCCGAGGGCCGGCTCGGGGACGGCCTGGGCCGGCGTCGCCACCGGTTCGAAGACGGTGGCCTCCGGCGACGACCATGGGGCGGGGGCGGGCGTCCGCTCCTCCGCCCGGAACGCGAAGGCGTCGGAGGCCGGTTCCTCCGGCTGAGGCTCCGTGGCCGGCTCGGCGGCCGGGAACGTGGGATGCTCGGACACCGGCGGCCACTCCCAGGGCGCGGGGGCGCTCGTCCCAGCCGCCGGAGCGTCGGCGGTCGCGGAGCTGCTCGTGCCCGCCGGCATGCCCGAGACGGCCAGGGCGGCCTGCTCCGGCGTCTCGCCGCTCTGATCAGGTCCGGGGGCTGCCACCCCCGCCAGGTCGGCGAGGGCCGGGCTGGCCGCCGGCTCGTCGGCCGGCAGCCCGGCCAGACGGCGCACCGCGCGCCGGGTGCGGACGACATCGCTCACCGCGGTCAGGAAGCTGTGCTTGGTCAGGCCGTCGAGCACCACCCACGAGGCGACCTCCACCAGCTCCGACCCGGCGTCGAGGTCGGCCGTGACCGGCCCGGGGCGCCGGTCCTCGAGGTCGGCCAGCTGGTCAGCGAGATCGCCGGGCACGGGCTGGGCCGCCTGGGCCAGGTCGACCCGGTTGCGGAGGACGAGCCGATCCGCCCCGATCGGGAGGGTGGCGGTGAGCTCGGAGCCCGCGGCCTCGAGCACGAGTGTGAATTCGGCGCCGGGGTCACCCTCCTCTCCAACACACCGAACGCCGCTATCCGCGCTGCACCAGTCGAGGATGCGCTGCTTCTCGTCAGTGGCCATGGCCCGGGGACCTCCTGGGGAGCGACCAGCTTCGCTCTAATACGAGGTGAGGGAGGGTGAAGATTCTCGCAGGTCATCGCGTTGCGCGGGTGACGATTCAGGGTCAATCGAAGTAGAGGCGAAACCCCTGGGCGCTGGGCTCCATGCCGATCGCCCGGTAAAAGGTGTGCGCCTCGGTGCGCTGAACGCGGGACAGCAGTTGGAGCCGGTGGCAGCTGGCCTCGCGAGAGCGCCGGGCAGCCTCTTCCATGAGGGCCCGGCCCACTCCCTGGCGGCGGAAGCGGCGGCCGGTCACGACGTTCTCGACCGCCGCCCACGGCCGTCCGCCGTGGGTGAGGCTGGGCCGGACCAGGAGCAGGTCGACGGTGCCGGCGACCTCGCCGTTCACGGTCGCGACCAGCAGGGTGCGGTCGGGGTCCGCCGCGATGCCCGAGAAGATGGATTCCGCCTCGGTCAGGGTGAGCTCCGGACCCGAGCCGAACCCCTCGGCGAGCTGCTCGTAAAGGTCGAGCAGCGCGGGGAGATCGGCGGCGATGGCGGGACGGACCTCGAGGCTCACGGGCGCCGATTGTGCGCGGGACGGCTCACCGGGTGCCTCGGAGGAGGCTCAGCCGCCGGCTGGCCAGACCACGAGGGACCACTCCCCCTTGCCGGTAACGCAGAACACCCCGATCTCTTCCGAGTCGCGGCAGTAGCCGGCCGGCGGCACCTTCTGCCTCGGCATCGTCCCCGACACTGCGGTCCAGGTGCCGGCGCTCAGGTGGATGGCCTGCCCGTCCGGGGGGAGCGCGGTGATGACGACCTGGGTGCTCCCGTTGGTCAGATCCAGCGCGCACGTGGTCGCCACGCCATTCCCACACGCCTTCATGACGAGGAGAAAGGGATGCGTTCCGCTCTGCGCGATGGAGATCGAGCCGCCCCCCTGCTGCAGGTATTGGGCTCCGCAACCGCACAAGCCCACCGCCGCGAGGCCGGCGAGCACAAGAGGTAGCCCAGTGCGGCGGACGCAAACCGCGGTCACCTCTCGGCCTCCATCGGCACCGAGCCGGCAAGCCCCACTCTCTCGGCCGTACCACGCTGTCCCGTCTCGCCGTCGCCTCCTCGGATCACCCGGGGCGGGGCCGGTGCGCAGCCCTGGACGCGACCGCGCCCAGCGTCCGGTTCCACCCTCGGCCGGAGTGTACGCGTGTCCTGGAGGTGTAGAAGGACAAGTCGTCTCGCCCCGGGACGCGACGCGCCCCCTGGGATCGGGCTCCTCGTCTCGCTGGATGGACGACGGTCAGGATGCGTCTGCGAAGGGATGCAACATACCCCCGGCCGGAATCGAACCAGCGCACAAGGTTTAGGAAACCTCTGCTCTATCCACTGAGCTACGGGGGCCTGGTGCGCCCGCCATGACGATCGACACCTGGGGAGGGGCCCAGAGGTGGCGGCGCCGGCGGACACCACAAGGATAAGCGCCGGGCTGGGCGACGACAGGGGAGCTGCCCACGCCGCCCGCTCCGGCCGGGACGCCTAGAGCTCGTAGTCCAGGGTGTAGGTGTGCTCGCCGCCCGGGCCCACGACGATCTGGCCGTCGCCGCGGATCCCCGCCAGCTCCCCCGTGCCGCTGGTCTCGACGATCTGCCAGGTCATCCAGGGGGAGCCGGACCGGCTGCCGGCGCCGTGACGGAGGACGAATCCGCCGCTGCGCCCATGCACCGTGCCCTCGAAGCGCTCGATGCCCGCATAGGCGGCCGGGATCTCGGTGTGCACCATGATGATATCGGTCTCGCTGCCCCCCTCCAGGTCGCCGTGGAAGGTCTTGGTGATGTGGGCGCGCGTGAGGGTCACCCCGTCGCGGTGGTCGTGGGGCTCTGCGCTGTCGAAGCGATCGATGTCGAAGGCGCCCTGGGCTCTGGGCATGGGGGCATGCTACCAGACAACGAACACCGGTTCGTCGAGCCGCCCCTCCGAGCGCCGCTCAGCCGGCGGCGGGGCTCCCTTCCATCGAGAGGGGGAGGTAGAAGAGGCCCGGGGCGAGCCGCCCGTCAGCCAGGCCGATGGTCTGGAGGAGCAACTCCATGGCCGTGCGTGCCGCCTCGCGCACCTTGGAGAAGTCCGCCACCCGCAGGGGGTTGGGGATGCGAGGGCAGATCAGGGTCACCGGCAGGTGCCTGCTGAAGCGGTCGAAGTCGGCCAGCAGCCGGGCGTGGAGCGCCACCGAGGTGACCCGCTGGAAGACGTCCGAGAGGCGGCGCAGGGCCGGCATCGCCAGCTCGGCGGTGAGGTCCACGGCGATGATCCGCGAGGGGCCCATCCGCACCGCGGTGGAGAGGCTGCAGTTGTCGGTCACGCCGCCGTCCACGTAGGACCGGTCGCCGAGACGCACGGGCTGGAAGACGAACGGTATGGCGCAGGAGGCTCGCAGCGGGTCGCGCAGCGGCCCCTGCGAGATCACCACCGGCTCACCGGTGAGCAGGTCGGTGACGATGATCTCGAGCGGGCGGCGCAGCTCCTCGAAGCTTTCGATGCCGGTCATAGCGGTGGCGAAGTCCACCAGCTCGCCGACCGCGTCGTCGCTGCGCAGCCACGGGTGCCGTCGGACGCGGTTCAGCACCATCCGCAGCGGGCGCGCTCGGAAGACGGCCCGGGTCTGGGGGCTGGCCCAGATCTGCTCGAGCATGTCGAGCGCCTCGGTGAGGGGCCGGCTGGCCACCACCGCCGCGTTGAGGGCGCCGACGCTCGTCCCCACGCAGGCATCCGGCTCGAGCCCGCGCTCGGCCAGGGCGCGCAGGATCCCCAGCTGAGCCGCTCCGCGGCCACCGCCGCCGCCGAGCACGAGGACCGTCTCGATCCGAGCTCCGGTCCTCTCTTCCACCCTCCTAGAGTGACACGCCCCGGCCGGCGGAGGCCGCTCCCCGATGGGACGGCTCCGCTCGGACCGGTGCGTCCGAACCCGCGACCGCGCCTCGACGGCGGGTCACGGCGTGGCGGCGAGCGCCGGCGAGGCGCCCCGCCCGCCCGCGGTGATCAGGTCTTGGTCCTGCCGCGGCTCATGAACCAGACCACGGCCAGGATGATGACCACGATCACCACCACGTAGACGATGATCTCCTTGGTTCCGAAGGGCGTGAATGCGAGCATTGAGCCTCTCCCCGGGTCTGCGGGTTCTGGTCACGGCGGCGCCGGACGGGACGAGGGGCCAGCCTACCCCAGGGGGGAATCTCCCTGCTGGACCGCCGGTGCCGGCACTCGCGGCGCCTGGCGCGCCGGCGACACGTCGGGAAGGCGAGATTCGAACTCGCGACCTCACGGTCCCGAACCGTGCACTCTAACCTGGCTGAGCTACTTCCCGATCGTCGGCATGATAGCAGCGGGGCTCTGGCAGCCTGGACCACCAGCGCGGGCCGGGCGGCCGGCCGCGGCTTGACCGGCGCGGCGAGCGCCCACTAGGGTGGAGCCGGCTGGCCGGCGAGCCCTGCCCCGGGGCGGGCCGCCGTGGAGGCGCGGGCGATGCCCAAGGTCCTGATCCTGGCCGGCGACGCGGCCGAGTCGCTGGAGGTGATGTACCCGTACCAGCGGCTGCTCGAGGAGGGCTACACGGTCCACATCGCGGGACCCACTCGCAAGCGCCTGCAGTTCGTCATCCACGATCAGGTCGAGGGCTTCGACACCTACACCGAGAGGCCCGGCTACGCCTGGCCCGCCGACCTCGCCTTCGCCGAGGTGGATCCCGCCGAGTACGCGGCGCTGGTCATCCCCGGGGGCCGGGCCCCCGAGTACATCCGCAACGATCCGGACGTGCTCCGGATCGTCCGGCACTTCTTCAGCGCCTCGAAGCCGGTGGCCGAGATCTGCCACGCACCGCTGATCCTCGCCGCCGCCGGGGTCCTCGCGGGCCGGCGCACCGCCGCCTACCCGGCCCTGGCACCCGACGTGCGCGCCGCCGGCGCCGAGTTCGTGGACGCGGCCGGCGTGGTGGACGGCCTGCTGGTGTCCGCACGCGCCTGGCCCGATCACCCCGCCTGGATGCGCGCCTTCCTCGAAGTGCTCCGGAGGCAGTCGCCCCCAGCGCCCGAGCTCAGCTGAGCTTGCCCAGCTGCTCCATCTGGTCGTCGGTGAGGCCGATCAGCGCCGCCTCGACGTTCTCCTCCAGGTGGGCCACCGTCGAGGTCCCCGGGATGGGCAGCATCACCGGCGAGCGGTGCAGGAGCCAGGCCAGGGCGAGCTGGGCCGGGCTGGTGCCCAGCCTCTCGCCGAGGGCGGTCAGGAGCCCGTCCGGCCGGGCCAGGTCGCCGGTCGCCAGCGGGTACCAGGGGAGGAAGCCGATGCGCTCGCGCTCGCAGTGGTCGAGCACCTCCTCGGAGCTGCGGTCCACCAGGTTGTAGCGGTTCTGGACGGTGGCGATGGGTGCCGCTACCCGGGCGGCCTTGATCTGGTCGACGCTGACGTTGGAGAGGCCGATGAGCCGGATCTTCCCCTCGTCCTGGAGGGCGCGCAGGACGCCGACCTGCTCCTCGAGCGGGACCTGGGGGTCGACCCGGTGCAGCTGGAAGAGCGGGATCTGCTCCAGGCCCAATCGGCGCAGGCTCATCTCGCACTCCTGGCGGAGGTACTCGGGACGGCCGACCGGGTGCCACTGGCCCGGGCCGGTGCGCACCAGCCCCGCCTTGGTCGCGATCACCAGGTGGTCCGGGTAGGGGCGCAGCGCGGTGCGGACCAGCTCCTCGCTCACGTACGGGCCATAGGAGTCGGCGGTGTCGACGAGGTCGACGCCCAGGTCGACCGCGCGGCGGAGCACCCGTACCGCCTCGTCCCGGTCGGCGGGCTCCCCCCAGATCCCCGGGCCAGTGAGCTGCATCGCGCCGAAGCCGAGGCGGTGCACGACCAGCTGTCCACCCAGGGAGAAGGTGCCGCTGGCCGTCGCCGGCCGCTCGATGGTCGCGTTGCTCATTGCGTCTCCCCTGTGCCTGCCACGGCGCCTCCGCGCCGCCGTCCAATGCTGACACAGCCGTCCGCCGCCGCCGCCGCGTTCCCGGGGTGCCCGCCCGCCTCGGCGGCGGGGCTGGCGGGGACGCCTAGAATGGGGTCGAATTGCGACCAACCGCACCAAGACGGACGACCTGAGATGAGCGCTGACGGCACCGACGCACCCGTTCCCAACGGAGAGCACCGGGGGGGGCTGCGGGTCAAGCGCGGCCTGGCCGAGATGCTCAAGGGCGGAGTGATCATGGACGTGGTCACCGCGGAGCAGGCCAAGGTCGCCGAGGAGGCCGGCGCGGTCGCGGTGATGGCCCTGGAGCGGGTCCCCGCCGACATCCGCCGCGAGGGCGGTGTCGCCCGGATGAGCGACGTCTCCCTGATCAAGGGGATCATGGCCGCGGTGACCATCCCGGTGATGGCCAAGGCCCGGATCGGCCACTTCGTGGAGGCCCAGGTCCTGCAGGCCCTGGGCATCGACTACGTCGACGAGTCCGAGGTGCTCACCCCCGCCGACGAGGAGCACCACATCGACAAGTGGGCCTTCAGCGTGCCCTTCGTCTGCGGCGCCCGAGACCTCGGCGAGGCGCTGCGCCGGATCGGCGAGGGGGCGGCGATGGTCCGGACCAAGGGGGAGGCGGGCACCGGCAACGTGGTGGAGGCGGTCCGCCACATGCGCGCCGTCCTCGGCGGCATCCGCCAGCTGCAGGCGATGCGCCACGACGAGCTGATGGCCGAGGCCAAGCGCCTCGGAGCGCCCTACGAGCTGGTCGCCGAGGTCGCCGAGACCGGCAGGCTCCCGGTGGTCAACTTCTCTGCGGGCGGCATCGCCACCCCGGCCGACGCCGCCCTGATGATGCAGCTCGGCGCCGACGGCAACTTCGTGGGCAGCGGCATCTTCAAGAGCGACGATCCGCTCGGCTACGCCAAGGCGATCGTGGCCGCCACCACCTACTACGATAAGCCGGAGGTGATCGCCGAGGTCAGCGCGGGCCTGGGCAAGCCGATGCGCGGCCTGGATGTGGCCTCCCTCCCCAAGGAAGAGCTGCTCGCCACTCGCGGCTGGTGAGGGGCGGAGGCGGCGTGGGAAGGCCGGGGCGGGCGACAGCGCCCCCGGCCTTGGGTACACTGGCCGGAGTGACCGAGATGCTGCCGGTGCCATCCCCCTGGGGTGGCTCGCGTGTCCGGGGGACCTGAAGCCATCCTGCGCATAGGCGTGCTCGCTCTCCAGGGGGACGTTCGCGAGCATCTCGTCGCCTTCCGGCGCTCGGGGGCCGGGGCCGTGCCGGTGCGGAGCGCCGACGAGCTCCTCGGGGTCCACGCCCTCGCCCTCCCCGGGGGGGAGTCGACCACCATGAGCCGGCTGATCCGTGCCTTCGGCCTGGAGGCCCCGCTGCGGCGCCGGCTCGCCGACGGCATGCCGAGCTTCTCCACCTGCGCCGGCACCATCCTGCTCAGCCGCGAGATCCTCGACGGCACGGCCGACCAGCTGGCCCTCGGCACCCTGGACCTGCGCACCCGCCGCAACGGCTACGGCCGCCAGCTCGAGTCCTTCGAGTGCGACCTCGACGTCCCCGCGACCGGCCCCGACCCCTTCCGGGCGGTCTTCATCCGGGCTCCGGTCATCGAGAGCTGCGGCCCGGGGGTCGAGGTGCTGGCCAGCGTCGAGGGCCGTCCGGTCGCGATCCGCCAGGGCCGGCATCTCAGCTTCACCTTCCACCCCGAGATGACCGGGGACCTCCGCCTCCACCGCCTCTTCCTGGAGGGCGTGGGGGAGGCCGCCCTCCCTTCCGAGGACAGCGCGGCGTGAACATCCGCCCCGCCTCCTTCCGCGACCTCGCCCGCATCGAGCAGCTCTACAGCGAGGCCGGCAGCGGCGACGAGCAGGCTCTCCAGCTCTCGCCCGACCACCCGGTGCCCCAGGCGACCCTGCTCCGCCTCTGGTACGCGCTCAGCAAGACGGTCTCGTCGCTGGTCCCCTTCAATGTCGGAGCTGCGGGCGACACCCTCTTCGTGGCCGAGACCCGAGAGGGCATCGTCGGCTTCATCCAGGCCCAATCCTCGGGTGACCGAGCCGGCACGCTGCAGATCCTCAACCTCTGCGTGGCGGCGACCGCCAGCGGACACTTCGCCCGCGCCCAGCTGCTCACCCACCTCACCAACCACGCGTTGGAGCACGGCATCCACCGTTTCGTGGTCCGGCTTCCCGTCGACCATCCGCTGGTCGGCACCTTCCTGGAGCAGGGGTTCGTGCAGCTGGCGACCGAGCAGATCCTCTACAGCGACGACGCGCCCGTCAGCGAGGCGGCCGCCCACGGCGTCAGCCTCCGGCCCGCCCGTCCGGAGGACGTGGCCGCCATCTACCTCCTCTACCTGCGCACCACGCCCTCGCACGTGGCGAGCCTCGAGGGCGCGTCGCTCAAGGCCTGGCAGGCCGGCTTCGCCGAGGGCGCCATGACCCGGGTCGGGCGCGACGAGGTCCGCCACTTCGTGGCCGAGAACCCCGGGGTGGTGGCCTGGGCCGCGGTCAGGCCGGCGTCGGCGACGCGGCCTACGCTGCTCTCCCTGATGTGCGACGGGCACAACCCGCGCCTCCGTGAGGCGGTGATCGACGGGGCGCTCCGCGAGCTCCCCCCCGGGCCGGTCTCCTCGGTGCTCCGCCACTACAACTCGGAGCTGATCCGCGGCCTGCAGAAGCACGGCTTCGCCATCTACGGCACCCAGGTGCTGCTGGTCCGCGACCTCGCAACCAAGGTGCGGCTGCGCACCGTCCCGGCGCGCAAGAAGCCGGTGCTGGTGCACGCCCACCTGGCTCAGACGGTCCCCGCCGACGGCTCCCCGAGCCTCCGGGTCCTCAGTCGGAGGAGCGAGCGATCGCCGCTCCCCTAGCGCCGTACGGCGCCGGCTGGCGCGAGGAGCTGGCCCTCCTCTTCGAGGCGCTCCCCCCGCGGGTCGCCTCCGCCACCCAGGCCGCGGCGGCCCGCCGCGGCGACCTGCTCGAGGTGGTCCTCGACCTGGGACGCGAGCCCGAGGCCCGCTTCGTCGACGGCGAGGTCATCCTCGACCGCACCCCGGTGACGCACGTCGACATCGAGTACGTGGTGGAGCGGGTGGGCGACTTCGGCGACGACAACCGCGCCGGCATCGAGCGCACCCTGCACCGCATCAGCGCGATTCGCAATCGCGCCGGCACCATCGTCGGCCTCACCTGCCGGGTGGGGCGGGCGGTGACCGGGACCATCGACATCATCAAGGACATCGTCATCCAGGGCCGTTCCATCCTGCTGCTGGGCGCCCCCGGGATCGGCAAGACGACCATGCTCCGCGAGTGCGCCCGGGTGCTCAGCGACGACGAGGGCAAGCGGGTGGTGATCGTCGACACCTCCAACGAGATCGGCGGCGACGGTGACATCCCCCACCCCGGCATCGGCCGCTCGCGCCGGATGCAGGTGCAGACCCCCACCAAGCAGCACGCGGTGATGATCGAGGCGGTGGAGAACCACATGCCGCAGGTGATCGTCATCGACGAGATCGGTACCGAGCTGGAGGCGGCCGCCGCCCGGACCATCGCCGAGCGGGGTGTGCAGCTGGTGGGAACGGCGCACGGGCTGACCCTCGACAACCTGCTGGTCAACCCGACCCTCAACGACCTGCTCGGAGGCATCCAGACCGTGACCCTCTCCGACGAGGAGGCGCGCCGCCGCGGCACCCAGAAGTCGGTCCTGGAGCGCAAGGCCCCCCCCACCTTCGACGTCCTCGTCGAGATCCAGGAGCGGGACCGGGTCGCGGTGCACATGCCGGTCGACGAGACCGTCGACGAGGCCCTGCGCGGGCAGTTCAAGCCGCCCCAGATCCGGATGCGCGGCGAGTTGGGTCAGATCATCAGCCGGATCGAGACCGGCGGAGCCCCTGGCGCCTTCGAGCCGCCGCCGTTCGGCGGGGGCCGGCGCGGACGGGAGCGCGATCGACGCCACCGCGGCTTCGACGTCGAGCAGTACATCGCCAACCAGGCGCGGGGCCGGCGCGAGCCCGGCGACCGCTCCGGCAACGGCTCCTCCCGTCTCGCCCAGCCGCTCTCGATCTTCCCCTACGGGGTCTCGCGCAGCTACCTCGAGCAGTCGGTGCGCGAGCTGCACCTGCCGGTGCGCATCCAGCACCACGTCGAGGACTCGGACATCGTCCTCACCCTCAAGAACTACTACCGCCGCAAGGACTCGCCGGTGCGGGTGGCGGAGTCGTCGGGGATCCCCATCGAGGTGCTGCGCAGCAACACCGTCTCCCAGATCAAGGGCGCCCTGGCCCGCGTCTACGGGGTGGAGGCTGCCGATCCCACCGACTCGGCCCTCCAGGAGGCACGGGAGGGGATCGATCGGGCCCGGCAGCTCGGTGCCGAGGTGGAGCTGTCGCCGCAGAACGCCTACGTCCGGCGCCTGCAGCACCAATTGGTCGAGGAGCACGAGATGGTCGCCCGCAGCCAGGGTGAGGAACCGCACCGGCACCTGGTGATCCTCGGCCCCGCGGACGCCTGACCCGGGGCGCGCGGCTCATACTCCCACCCCGTGTCGTCGTGGCCGGGATTCTTCATCTCGCTGGAGGGGATCGACGGCGCCGGCAAGAGCACCCAGGGGGCGGCCCTCGCCGGTGAGCTGAGCCGCGCCGGCCACGACGTCGTGACGCTCCGGCCCGGGGACACGCAGCTCGGCGACCTGGTGCGCGGCTACCTGCTCCAGCACCACCAGGTCCCGGTCGACCCCTGGACCGAGGCCCTGCTGTTCACCGCCGGCCGGGTCCAGCTGCTCGACGAGCGGATCCTGCCGGCGCTGGCGAGCGGGGCGGTGGTGATCGCCGACCGCTACGCGGACTCCACCCTCGCCTACCAGGGAGCCGGCCGAGGGCTTCCCCGCCGAGCCCTGCACTGGCTGCACAGCGAGGCCTGCCGCGAGGTGTGGCCCGATCTCACCTTCCTGCTTGAGCTGCCCCGGCAGACCGCCGAGGAGCGGCAGCGATCGCAGCAGCTCCCCCTCGACCGCTTCGAGTCCGCCGCCGACAGCTTCCACCTCGCCGTCCAGGAGGGCTTCGCCGAGCTGGCCGCGGCCAACCCGGAGCGGATCGTGCGCGTCGACGCCAGCCGGCCTCCGGCGGTGGTGCTCGCCGAGATCCGCGACGTGGCCCTGCGCCGGCTGGCGAGTCGGGGCGCCGGGGCACCCGGCGGCCTGGGCGTGCCACCGGGCTGAGATCGGAGCAGCTCCCTCGACGGCCGCGTCTCGCGACCTCGTTCACATGACTTGACAGTCGCCACTCGGCTACCGGATAGTCGCGCTGGCGCCGCGTCGTCGGGTTCTGAATCTCGGGAGAGCTGCGACCGCCGCTGGGAGGCCATCATGCGCGGACCGCGCCGACCGGGCAGGCTCTGGAGGGGCGCCGGGCTCGGCATCGCCTGGGTGCCCCGCTGCTCGGGGGCGGAGCGACGATCACGGCCAGGAGGCGGACCCGTCCCTCCGGCTGACGCCGGACCAACCTGGCCGAGCCCCTCGCCGCCGGGGGTGACAGCCTTGGAACGCTTGAGTATGCTGCGACCCGACGCCGCCGGCGCGGTCACGTAGGATCGGCCGGAGATCCCGGCGCCTGGAGGCTCCCGATGCGACTTCGCCACGTCATGCCCGTGTTCCCCGTCGCCCTGGCGGCGCTCGCCCTCGCGACCGCCGTGCCGGCCGGCGCGATCCCGTCCAGCTCGGCGAGCTTCGGCGCGACCGGGTCTCCGCAGGCGCTGGTGGTGCCCAGCGGCGTGGTCGGGGTCACCGCCGAGCTCTCCGGCGCCGGCGGGGGTCAGGGCTATGACGCCGCCGACGAGGCCCTCACCGGGGGAGCCACCGGGGGTTGGGTCGTGGCGACCCTCGCCACCACCCCGGGCTCGACGCTCGAGGTGACGGTCGGCGGGGCGGGCGGTGACGGCAGCAGCGAGTCGTCCGGCTCCGGCGGCTACAACGGCGGTGGTGATGGCTCCTACGACGGCGAGACCGGCGCCGGCGGCGGCGGCGGTGGTGGGGCGACGGACATCCGCAGCGGGTCGTGCGCCACCTCGCTCGACTGCCCCACCGCCGACCGGGCGGTGGTGGCCGGAGGCGGCGGTGGAGCCGCCGGAGGCGACGGCTACGCGCCCGGCGGTGGCGACGGCGGCGGTGGGACCGGTGGCACCGGTGGCAATCCGGACTGCACCACCGGCGGAGGGGGGGGTACGCAGTCGGGACCGGGCGCGGCCGGGGTCGTCTCGCCACCCGACGACTGCCTTGAGGGCATCGCCAGCGGCAATCCGGGAACCGGGAGCGTGGGTGGCGCCGCCAGCGGGGACGGTGGTGGTGGCGGCGGTGGCTACTTCGGCGGCGGCGGCGGCGGCGAGTCGTATGCGTCGAACGGCAGCGGTGGTGGCGGCGGCAGCGGCTACCTGGCGGCCGGCTCCACGGGCGAGAGCCTGGTGGGCGAGGGGGCGGAGGGCTCCACCGACGGGAGCGCGACCATCTACTGGGCAGCGGCGACCACGCTCAGCACGACGGCCGGCGGGTCGGTGACCATCACCGCGTACCTTCCCAGCACGCTGCCGGAGGGGAGCACCGAGACCTTCACGGTGGGGTCGACCGTCCTCTGCAGCGCGGTCGCGGTGGTGGATGGGCTGGCCAGCTGCACCACCTCGGCCCTGCCGGTCGGGAGCGACGAGGTCACCGCCACCCTGGCCGAGCTGGCGCTTGCGAGCTTCACCGTCGGAGGCTCGGTGTTCCTGGCCTCCCACCTCGCGGGCCGTGCGTCGGGTGAGAGCGTCAGGCTGGACGCGACCGGCGGCCCGTGGTCCGGGACCACCGAGGTGCTGGCGGTCACCGTCAGCGCGGTCCCGGTGCCGGCGAGCGGCGCGGGGATCCCCGCCGGGGTGCCGCCGGTCGCCGTGATCCTGCTCCTCGCGGGTGGTGCGGGGATCCTGACCACGAGGCGCCGCCGCTCCGCGCGCTGACCCGGCACCCCCAGCCCTCGCCCGCCCGGCCGGTGATCGGGTGGCCGGCGCCTGTATGCTCTCGCGCAGTCACCGCCGGCGCAGACGTGCGGGTCGCGCGGAGCATCCGGCGACAGGAGACACCCCCATGCGACTCGTTCGCCCCCTCCTCGCCGCCCCCCTTGCCGCCGCCGGCCTGCTGATCGCCACAGCAGCACCGGCGGGTGCGCGGTTGGCGTGCGCCTCCGGCGGATGCGCGACCTTCACGGAGAGAGGATCGGCGCAGGCGTTCACCGTCCCCACCGGCGTCGTGGGTGTCACCGCGGAGCTGTTCGGCGCCGGTGGGGGCGCGGGATATGACGAAGACGGGTCCACGGTCTCCGGCGGCTTCGGTGGCCTGACCGTCGCCGCGCTCTCGACGACGCCGGGCTCCACCCTGGAGGTCGTGGCCGGCGGGGCTGGCGGGGATGCGAGCGAGCCCACCATCACCGACCCCTATGACCCCGACTCCGGTGCCGGGGCCGCCGGGTACAACGGCGGGGGAGCCGGTTCCAGCAACCCGGACGGTGGCTACGCCGGCGGTGGGGGCGGAGGCTCCACCGAGATCTTCATCGGCACCGCCACGACCCCGGCCCTCGTCGCCGGCGGCGGCGGCGGCGGAGCCGGCAGCCAGGACGACCTCTCGACCGCTGGCGGTGACGGGGGCGGCTCCACCGGATCGTCCGGAAGCGCTGCGGAGAGTGAGCCCGGCGGAGGTGGGGGCACCTCGAGCGGCCCGGGTGCGGGCGGAGGCAAGGGGGCTGACGTCGGGACCGCGGGAGCCACCACCGGCGGCGGTGGCTCCGGCGATCACGGTGGTGGCGGCGGGGGCGCCGGCTACTACGGCGGTGGCGGTGGCGGCGACGACGGCGACAACGACGGCACCGGCGGCGGCGGGGGCAGCGGTTACATGGCCGCCGGCTCGGCCGGCACCACGCTGCAGGGTGCCGGGGAGCCGGACTCCGCTGATGGTTTCGCGACCGTCTACTGGATGACGGCGCCGACCCTGACGCTCACCGCCGGAGATTCCATCACCCTGACCGCCGATGTCCCCTTCGGGCTGCTGAGCGCCGCCGGAGGACACTCCGGTGCCATCCTGACCACCTCGACGGAGGGCACCGAGACCTTCACGGTGGGGTCCACGACACTCTGCAGCGCGGTGGCGGCGTCCGATGGGACGGCCAGCTGCTCAACCTCGGCCCTGCCGGTGGGCACCGACGACGTCACCGCCACCCTGAGCGCGCCCGAGCCGGCCGCCCACCACACCGTGCCCGGGTCGGCGATCCTCGACTCCGACCTGGTCGGCCGGGCGGGCCCGGGCAGCGCCGGCCTCGATGCGGGGTCGCCGTGGACCGGGACCACCGAGGTGCTCGCGGTGCACGTCAGCGCGGTGCCGGTGCCCGAGAGCGGCGCGGGACTCCCCGCCGAGGTCCCGCCGATCGCCGCGGTCCTGATCCTCGCGGGCGCCGCCGGCATCGTCGCCACCCGGCGCCGCCGCCCGGCGCGCTGAGGGGACCACCCGGTCGCGGTCTCGCCCGCGCGCTCAGGGGGCGTGGCGGGGCGCGCCCGGGGCGGTGCCGGCCAGCTCGACGAGCACCTCGTGCGCGCCGACCACCCGCTCGACCCGGGTGCCGGCGAGGTGGACGCGGACGCCGCGCACCCCGGCGCCTCCCGGGGCGCCGGGCTCCCAGCCGTCGCGGTAGAGGTGCCGCGCCTCGCCCCAGGTCGAGGCGCTGCGAATCTGGCGGCCGTCGGTGAAGCTGAGCGTGCCGGGGCGGCTCGGGTACCCGAACCCGACCTCGCCGCCGCTCGCGAGGAAGGCCCGCAGGGCCGCCAGTGGGCGCTCCTCGGGGAGCGGTGAGGGTTCCGCGACCAGGGCGTCGTCGAGGGCGGGCAGCCCGGCGGTACCCGCCGCCGCGCGCACCGAGACCCGGGCGGCGTGGCGCTCGGTCCGCTCCCGGCGCCGCCGCTCGGTGGCCATCTCCTCCTGCCGGAGACGGATCTCGCGGAGCTGGCGATCGTACGGGGCCATCATCGTCCGGGTCGCCCTCTCCGCCTCGCCGAGGCGGGCAGCCTCGGCCTCGAGCGCGGTGGCGTCGAGGTCGCGGAGGCGCTCCGGCCCGACCCGGGGCGGCAGCGGTGGCGGTGCGGGCGGCTCGGACATGGCGTCCATGATGGCGCCGCCCCCCTCCGCCGCGATCTCCCGGCCCCCCGTACCGACCCCCTGTCGAACCTGGGTCACGAGCGGGCAACGGCTCGCGGCGAGCCGGCCGGCCACGGCTACGCTCGGATGGCTCACACCAGGCGGAGGGACGTTCCCTGAGCGGGAACCCGGACACCAGAGGATTGGCCGTGCTCGCCGACGACCTTGGATCACATCGGGGCGGTCCGCACGACGCCGGTCTGACGATCGACGCGGACGCGCTCACGCTCGTCCAGGGCATGCCGGACGGCGTGCTCCTGGTCGACGCTCGCGGTCGCATCCTCTTCGTCAACGACCGACTCCTCGCCATGACCGGGCATGCCGGCCCCGAGCTGGTCGGCGCCCCGGTGGAGGTGCTGGTGCCGCCGGCCCTGAAGGCGGCTCACGTCCGGCACCGCCGCCGTTTCGCGGCCAGGCCGTCGCACCGTCCCACCGGCACGACCGCGCCCGCCTTCAGCGTCCAGCGGGCGGACGGCAGCAGCTTCCCGGCCGACATCGCCCTCAACCCGACCCGGTGGGCCGATCGAGACCTCGTGGTCGTCGTGGTGAGCGACCTCACCGCCCGCCGGCGCGCCGAGGCCCTGCGCACCATGCAGTTCGCCGTCACCCGCATCCTCACAGACGCCAGCTCACTGGCGGATGCCGGCGGCCAGCTGCTCGCGGCCATCGGCGAGGCCCTGGAGATGGACCGCGGCGAGCTGCAGCTGGCTGCGCCCGGGGGGGTCGGGCTCACCCGCTCCTGCGCCTGGTCACGGGCCGAGGTCGGGGCCGGCGACCACCCGGCGGCGAACGGGAGAGCACCCCTCCCCGACCCGTCCCCCACCGTGGTCTTCCCGGTCCTGCGCGAGGGCCAGGTCCTCGCCCTCTTCGAGTTCTTCGGTCGGGATGGACGCGGTCCGTCCGCCGACGTCCAGGAGAGCGTGAGCAACATCGCGGACCAGATGGTCCAGTTCACCCAGCGCCGCCGGGCGGAGGCGGCCCTGGAGGAGAGCGTCGCCCGGCTGGCCGAGGTTGCCGCCACCGACCCCCTCACCGGGATTCGCAACCGGCGGGAGTTCGACCGCCTCCTCTCCACGATTCCCCGCCGGCGCTTCGCCATCCTCGCCGCCGACCTCGACAACCTGAAGCGGATCAACGACGAGTTCGGCCACGAGGCCGGCGACGTCGCGCTGCGCGCGGTGGCGTCCACCCTGGTGGCCGTCCTGCGCGGCTGGGACCTGGTCGCGCGCACCGGCGGTGACGAGTTCTCGGTGCTGATGTCCGACGTCACCGCCCGCGACGCGGCCCGTGCGGCCGAGCGGGTGCGCGCGGCGGTGAAGGCGATCTCCGTGCCCTACGGGCAGGTCAGCATCAGCGTCGGTTGGTCGACGGGCCCGGCCGGATCGGACCCCCACGACGTTCTCGACCTCGCTGACGCTCACCTCTACCAGGCCAAGCGCTCCGGGCGAGACCGGGTGGTCGGCGCCCCTCGCAGCCGCCGCGGCGGTCTCGCCGCCCACCGCTCGGAGTGGTCGACGCGGATCGACGAGGCGCTGGCCCAACGAGATCTCACCATCCTGTTCCAGCCCATCGTGCGGCTCGGCGACGGCGCCGTCGTCGGCCACGAGGCGCTGGCCCGGCCGCGGGGCTTCGGCGCCGCCGACAGCGTCGAGGAGCTCTTCGCCGAGGCGCACCGCACCGGGCGGATCCGAGACATCGACTGGCTCTGCCGGCGGCTCGCGATCGCGGCCGTCCCCTGGCCCGTCCCCGGGGACTGGACGCTCTTCCTCAACGTCAGCGCCGTCCCCCTCCTCGACCCCGTCCACGGCGTCGACCAGATGCTCATGGTCCTCGACGCGGCGGGCGCCTCGGCCGACCGCGTGGTGCTCGAGATCACCGAGCGCGAGCTGATCTCCGACCTGGAGCGGGTGCGCACCGTGCTCGCGGCCTACCGCGATCAGGGCTTCCGCTTCGCCGTCGACGACGTCGGGGAGGGTCACTCCACCCTGGAGCTGCTGGCGGCGGCCCGCCCCGAGTACATCAAGATCGCCCGCAGCCTGACCATGACCGGCGCCCACTCCAGCTCCCGCGCCGCCATCCGCGCCGCCGTCGCCTTTGCCCAGGTGAGCGGCGCCGCAGTCATCGCGGAGGGCATCGAGAACGACTACGCGGCGGGTCAGATGATCGCCATGGGGGTCGAGCTCGGCCAGGGGATGTGGCTCGGGCGCCCGGGCGACCTGCCCCCGCGCCTCCCCGCCGACCAGCTCGTCGGGGCGGGCCAGAGCTGGCGCTTCCTCCCCACCGGAGCCTGAGCGGGGGAGAGGCCCCCGCACGACCCCACGGTGGGGTAGCGTGCCAGGAGATGGCCGAGACCAAGGACGCGGTCCGCAGCGAGCGCGAGGGGGCCGTCGCCCTCGTCGTGATCTCCCACCCCCCGGTCAACGCCGTCAGCCGGGCCGTCGCCGCCGGGATCCTGGACGCGCTCACCCGGGCGGAGGCCGATCCAGAATGCCGGGCGGTGGTCGTCACCGGGGACGGCGAGCGCTACTTCTCGGCGGGGGCCGACCTCACCGAGTTCCCGGGCGGCGCCGCCGACGTCGGCGCCTCCGTCGAGGTGACCCGGAGGCTGGAGGGCTCGCGTCTGCCGGTGGTCGCCGCCGTCAACGGCATCGCCTACGGCGGCGGCTGCGAGATCGCGCTGGCCTGCGACCTCCGGATCTGCGCCGAGGGGGCCCGCTTCGGCCAGCCCGAGATCAAGCTCGGGATCATCCCCGGCTGGGGCGGGACCCAGCGCCTGCCCCGGCTGGTGGGCCGGGGGCCCGCCCTCGAGATGCTCCTGACCGGCGAGCCGATCGGCTCGGCCCGGGCCCTGGAGTGGGGCCTGGTCACCCGCGTGGTCCCGGCCGACCGCCTCCACTCCGAGGCGCTGGCCCTCGCCGGGGTCCTCGGCGAGCGTCCTCCGCTCGCCGTCGCCGCCATCAAGCGGGCGGTGCACCGCGGCCTCGACGGGACCCTCGACGCCGGGCTCCGCCGTGAGCAGGAGGAGTTCCTCCGGCTGCTGGCCAGCGAGGACGCCCGCGAGGGCCTCACCGCCTTCCTGGAGAAGCGCCCACCCACCTGGCGCGGCCGGTGAGGCCGGGCGCCACCCGACCGCGGCGATGCCGCGAGCTCCAATGATCGTCGCAGTCGTCTCTCCCATCGCGATGGTGGCGCTGGCCCTGACCGCGTTCACGCTCACTGGGCTGAGGTGGCGCCGGCTGTTCCAGTTGATGCGCCAATCTCGGCGCCCCGAACGCCGCGACGGCGACCTCCGCGGCCGCGCGCGCGCCTTCCTCACCCAGGTCCTCGGCCAGGGCCGCCTGCTCCGCTGGCCCTACGCGGGCCTCCTCCACGCCCTCATCTTCTGGGGCTTCGCGGTGCTGCTCACCGCCGTCGCTCAGGCGATCGTCGAGGCTCTGGTGGTCGGGGTGCGGCTCGACACCATCCCCGTCGTCGCGCCCGCCCTCGCCCACCTCCAGGACGTCTTCTGCGTGCTGGTCCTCACCGGGGTGCTGCTCGCCCTGGTCAACCGGCTGGTGGTCAGGCCGATCCGCTTCCGCGGCAGCCACCGGCGCGACGCGCTGCTCATCCTCGCCTGGATCGCGACGCTCATCCTCTGCCTCGAGCTCGACTACGCCACCCTCATCGCCCAGCGCTCCCCGGAGGCGCTCGGCGCCGACCGGCCGTTTGCCGCGGCGCTCAGCCATCTCTTCACACCGCTGGGCAGCACCAGCCAGGCGCTGCTCGCCCTCCACGGCGTGTTCTTCTGGGCGCACCTCCTGCTCGTCTTCGGCTTCCTCGTCTACCTCGGATACAGCAAGCATCTGCACATCGTCACCGCGCCCCTCAACGTGGTCCTCAGCGACCGCCGGCCTCGGGGACGGCTGCGTCCCATCGACATCGAGGCGGTGATGTCGGCCGCCGACGAGCGCGATCAGCACTTCGGCGCCGGGGCCCTCGAGCACCTCTCGTGGAAGGACGTGCTCGACCTCTACACGTGCACCGAGTGCGGCCGCTGCCAGTCGCACTGTCCCGCCTACCTCACCGGCAAGGTGCTCTCACCCAAGACGCTGATCACCGACCTGCGCGACTCCGCGCACGAGCGGCTCCAGGGCGGCTACGCCGCCACCCGGCACAGCGCCCACGTCGTCCAGGGCGGCGGCGCCGGCGGGGCGCCGGCCGGGGACGGGGCGGTGATGTGGGCGACCGGGGGGGGCGGTCGCGGTACCCGTCACGACCTCCCCGGGAGCTTCCAGCCCTCGTGGCTCAGCCCGGAGCGGGTCGCCGAAGCGGTGGAGGCCGCCGGCGGAGAGCGCCCCCTGATCGGCGGCACCATCGACGAGGAGACCCTCTGGGCCTGCACCACCTGCGGCGCGTGCATGGACCAGTGCCCGGTCTTCATCGAGCACGTGCCCAAGATCGTGGAGATGCGCCGCCACCTCGTGCTCGACAAGTCGCGGATGCCCCGCCAGGCGGAGACCGCGCTGCGTGCCATCGAGAACGTGGCCAACCCCTACGGCATCTCCCAGCAGAGCCGAGCCGACTGGGCGGCCGGGCTGGGCGTGCCGCTGATCTCCGAGCGGCCGGACGCGGAGTACCTCTACTGGGTCGGCTGCGCGGTCGCCTACGACGAGCGGGCGCGCGGGATCGCCACCTCCCTGGTGGCCATCCTCCGGGCCGCCGGGGT
Organism: uncultured Chloroflexia bacterium; assembly: GCA_963803165.1. Lineage (GTDB taxonomy): Bacteria > Chloroflexota > Dormibacteria > Aeolococcales > Aeolococcaceae > Changshengia. Next base: position 38,156 of record CAWDLK010000006.1, read on the forward strand.
CGACTTCGCGATCCTCGGGACCGAGGAGCGCTGCACCGGCGACCCGGCGCGGCGGATCGGCAACGAGTACCTCTTCCAGGAGCGGGCCCGGCAGAACATCGAGGCCCTGGACGGGCACGCTGTCCGCCGGATCGTCACCAGCTGCCCGCACTGCTTCAACACGCTCGCCAACGAGTACCCCGACCTCGGCGGTCACTACCAGGTCGTCCACCACACCGTGCTCATCGACGAGCTGATCAGGGAGGGCCGGATCGTCCTGGAGCATCCCCTCGAGGAGACGGTCACGTATCACGATTCCTGCTACCTGGGGCGGTGGAACGATGTCTACGCCCCGCCCCGCGACATCCTGGAGCGGATCCCCGGCGTGCGGCTGGTGGAGATGACGCGCAGCCGCCGCGAGGGGATGTGCTGCGGTGCCGGGGGCGGTCGGATGTGGATGGAGGAGGGCCAGCCGCGGGTCAACCATCGCCGCCTCGACCAGGCGGTGGAGACCGAGGCGACCCGGGTGGCGACCGCCTGCCCCTTCTGCCTCACCATGTTCGAGGAGGGGATCGCGGCGCAGGAGGCGGACCGGCGGGTGGCCGTCGACGATATCGCGGTCTATGTGGCGCGCTCGATGCGACAGGCCGGAGCGAATGCCGAGGAGAGGACGGCGCCCACCGCGTCGGGTTGACACTCGAATCGTCGGGAGGGTAGTGTCGGCACCGTCGCAGCAATGCGGCGCGTTGTCTGCAATGTCCTCTCTTGCGCGCCCAGGGGGTTCGTTGGCCGGTCCTCCGTCGTCGCTGCCACACCGATGATGCGGGTCCTCGCCTGATGCGGGTCCTCGCCGTCGCCGCGAACAAGGGTGGCGTGGGCAAGTCGACGCTGGCCTTCCAGGTCGCGGCCGAGATCGCCCGGCGCGGGCTCCGGGTGCTGGCTGTCGACGCCGACAAGCAGGCCGACCTCACCCGCTATGCGCGCGGTCCGCGGCTCGCCGGCCTGGGCCTCGACGCGGTGCTCGCCCACCCGCCCGCGTCGCTCGACCCCCGCCCCTACATCGGTCCGGTGGCCGAGAACCTGGACCTGCTCGGCAGCTCGCCCCAGCTCGCCGACGTCAGCCGTGCCCTGGCGTCGCTCGAGGAGGGTCCCTTCCTCATCCAGCGCTCGCTGGAGGTGGTGGCCGGCGCCTACGACTGGGCGGTGATCGACACCGGCCACTCCGAGCCGCTCATCGCCGCGGCCGTGGTGGCCGCCGACCTCCTCCTCCTGCCCACCACGGCGAGCGCCCCCGACGCCCGCCACGCCGGGGACATGCTCCGCACCGCCATCCAGGTGCGCCAGGAGCTGGGACTGGAAAGCGACGGGATGGTCCGCCGCTCCCTGATCACCATCTGGCGGCGCCAGCACAACGGGGTCGCCGACGCGGAGGTCATCGCCTCCCTGCAGGCACAGTTCGCCGACCTGGTCTGCCCGGTGGTCATCCCCCACAGCTCGCGCATCTCCGAGGCCAACGACGGGCGGCTCACCGTCCGCCAGCACGCCGAGATGTACGGCACCGGCCGCGATCGCCCGCTGCACGCGGCGGTGGAGGCGTACTCCGCGATCGCCGCCCACGTGCTTGCCCGCGCCGGGATCTCGGCCCGGCAGGCCTCCTCGGCCGCCCTGCTCGCCGAGCTCGACTTCGACGCTCCCGACCTCGGCCAGGTGGCCTCGGCCCTCCGCCGCGTCAAGGCACGGCGGGGCCTGGACGACGACCAGCTCGCCGACGTGCTGGGCCGCTCGGTGGATTGGGTCCGGCACACGCTGGCCTTCGGCGCCCGGTACCCCGAGGGGGAGGATCGCCTCACCATCCGGCCCGAGTCGCGCCGGGTGACCCGGGAGGTGGTCGGGTCGCCTCAACCCCGGTGGCGTCCCTGATTCCAGCCGAGGCCCCGAGCTTCGTCCGCGACCGGCTGACCTGGCTCGCCTACATCAGCCTCTCCGTCTACGCCTTCTACGTCTACGCGCTCGGCCCGGTGCTCGCCTTCATCCACCAGGAGCTGCACCTCTCCTACACCCTGACCAGCCTCCACTCCACGCTCTGGTCCGCGGGCGCGGTGTTCACCGGGCTGACCTACGACCTGCTCACCCGCCGCTTCGGCCGCCATCGCGTCTTCTGGATCTCCGCCGCCGTCACCTCCGCCGGCGCCCTGCTCTTCGTCGCCGGCCACGTGGTCGAGGTGACCCTGCTGGCGGCGGTGGTGCTCGGAGTGGGTGCCACGTACTTCGGCGCGGGCTGTTCGGTCGCGCTCTCCGACCGCTTCGGCCCGCTGCGGGATCGTGCCCTGGTCGAGGCCAACGTCGGCGCCAGCGCGACGGGTGTGGCGGTGCCGGCGCTGCTCGGCGTGCTGGCCGGGACCGCCGCCGGCTGGCGCTCCGCCCTGGTGATCCCGGTGCTCACCCTGGGGGCGCTCTACGTCGTGCTGGGACGCACCCGCTTCCCGGTGGCGCCCGCCGCTCCCTCCGCGGAGCGCCACCTCCCCCGCAGCTTCTGGGGCCCCTGCGTGCTGGTGGCGCTCGCGGTTGCCATCGAGTTCGGCGTCATCTTCTATGCCGTCCCCCTCCTCGGCATCAGCGTCGGGCTCTCCACCGCCAGCTCCGCCACCGTGCTCAGCGTCTTCGTGGCCGGCGAGCTGGTCGGGCGGCTGGTGGGGGCGCGCCTGACCCGGCGGCCGGGGCGGGCCGAGGCTCTGCTCGGGGTGGCCCTGGGCGTCGCCATGGCCGGGTTCCTCGCCCTCTGGCTGGGCCGGTCGATCGCCCTCGCCGCGGTCGCCATCTTCATCACCGGGGCGGGGATCGGCAACCTCTATCCGTTGAGCCTCGCCATGGCCCTGGGCGCCGGCGCGGGGAGGACCGACCGGGCCATGGCCAGGACCCAGGTGGCGGTCGGGCTGGCGATCGGCTCCGCCCCGCTTCTGCTCGGCGTTCTCTCCGACCGCGTGGGGGTGCTCCGCGCCCTCTCGGTCGAGCCGGCCCTCATTGTGGCGGCGGCGGTGCTGCTGCTGGTGGTGGCGCGCGGCGGGCGCGCGGAGCGGCTGGTGGCGGCCGCCGCCTGAGGAGGGGCGATCGGGGCTCGCCCCGCGGAGCGCGCCCGAGAGGAGCTCCCGGCGCCGCCCGGCACCCCTGTCTATACTCGCTCGATGGCGACGCTCGAGAGCATCGACCACGTCGGCATCGCGGTCGCCGACCTCGATGCGGCGGTCGGGCTCTACACGCTGCTCTGCGGCGGGGGCCCGGTCCATCGCTCCCGGGTGGCGGACGACGGCGTCGAGGTGGCGCTCTTCGAGGCGGGAGCGCAGCGGATCGAGCTGCTCGGCGCCACCCGCCCCGACTCCGCGATCAGCGCCTTCCTGGCCCGCCGCGGCGGCGGCCTCCACCACGTCGCCTACGCCGTCCCCGATGTTCAGGCCGCTCTTGACCACTACTCGTCGCTGGGGCTGCGGCTCATCGATCGCGCGCCCCGCCCGGGAGCCGCCGGGCGGCTGGTGGCCTTTCTCCATCCCGAGGCCGCCGGCGGCGTGCTCGTCGAGCTCTGTCAGCCGGCACCGGAGCCGGGCGCCCGGTGAGCGCGGGCGAGGCGACGGACGGCGAACCGTTCCTCAGCGACTCGGGCATCCCCCTGGAGTTCGGCCTACTCGGAGTCACCGCCGCGGTCCGCACCCGGCGAGTACCCGTTCAGCCGCGGCCTGCGCGCCGACGGCTACCGCAGCCGTCCCTGGACCATGCGCCAGTACGCGGGCTTCGGCGGCGCCGAGGAGACCAACCAGCGCTTCCACTACCTGCTGGAGCGCGGCCAGACCGGTCTCTCCTGCGCCTTCGACCTGCCCACCCAGATGGGCTACGACAGCGACGCCCCGCTGGCCCGGGGTGAGGTCGGCAGAGTGGGGGTGGCGATCTGCTCGCGGGAGGACATGGAGACCCTGCTGCGGGGGATCCCCCTCGACCGGGTGACCACCTCGATGACCATCAACGCCCCGGCGGCGGCGCTGCTGCTCCTCTACGAGCTGGCCGCCGAGGAGCAGGGGACATCCGCCGACCGGCTGGGCGGGACGATCCAGAACGACATCCTCAAGGAGTACGTGGCCCGGGGGACGTTCATCTATCCCGCCCGGCCCTCGATGCGGCTGGTCACCGACACCTTCGCCTACTGCGCGGAGCGGCTTCCGCGCTGGAACCCGATCTCGATCAGCGGCTACCACATGCGCGAGGCGGGCGCCACCGCGCCCCAGGAGGTCGCCTTCACCCTGGCCAACGGCATCGCCTACGTCGAGGCGGCGCTCTCGGCCGGGCTGGAGATCGACCGCCTCGCCCCGCGGCTCTCGTTCTTCTTCAGCGTGACCAGCGACTTCCTGGAGGAGGTGGCCAAGTTCCGGGCCGCCCGCGCCCTCTGGGCGGAGGTGATGCACCACCGCTTCCGGGCTCGTGAGCCGCGCAGCTGGGAGCTGCGCTTCCACGCTCAGACCAGCGGTGCCACGCTGACCGCCCAGCAGCCGCTCAACAACGTGGTCCGGGTCGCCCTCCAGGCCATGGCGGCGGTCTGCGGCGGCGCCCAGTCCCTGCACACCAACTCCTACGACGAGGCCCTGGCGCTGCCCTCGCCGCAGGCGGCGGAGGTCGCGCTGCGGACCCAGCAGCTGATCGCCCACGAATCGGGCATCGCCCGGATCGCCGACCCGCTGGGTGGGAGCCACGCGCTCGAGCACCTCACCGACGCGGTCGCCGCCGAGGCCCGTGAGCTGATGGGCGAGGTGGACGGGATGGGCGGCGCCGTCGCCGCCATCGACGCCGGCTTCTACCAGGCTCACATCCAGGAGTCCGCCTACCGCTACCAGACCGAGGTGGAGAGCGGGCGCCGCGTGGTGGTGGGGGTCAACCGCTACACCGAGACCTCGCAGCTGCCGGTGGAGATCCTCCGGGTCGGAGCCGAGCTGGAGGCGGGCCAGGTGGAGCGGCTCCAGCGGATGCGCGCCGGGCGCGACCCCGGGGCCGTGGCCGCTGCCCTCGACCGGGTCCGCCAGACCGCCGCCGGCGAGGCCAACCTGCTCCCGGCGATGCGCGGCGCCCTCGCCGTCTCGGCCACCGTCGGCGAGGTCTGCGACGCCCTGCGGGACGTCTTCGGGGTCCACCGCCAGGGCGCGGCGCTCTAGGCTGTCGCCATGGCCGATCAGCGGATCAACCTGCTCCGCAAGCGCCGCCACGACGCCATCCACCGGGGCGGTGCGGCCGAGCGCGCCCAGCACCCCAGGGGCAAGCTCACCGCCCGGGAGCGGATCGACCGGCTCCTCGACCCCGGCTCCTTCACCGAGCTCGACATGTTCGCCCTGCACCGCACCGTGAGCTTCGGGATGGAGGAGCGGAGGATCCGCGGCGACGGCGTGGTGACCGGCTGGGGGACCATCGACTCCCGCCGTGTCGCCGTCTTCAGCCACGACGCCTCGGTCTTCGGCGGCTCCCTCGGCGAGGTCTTCGCCGAGAAGGTGGCCAAGGTCATGGACCTGGCGGTGCGCAGCGGCTGCCCGGTGATCGGCATCAACGACTTGGGGGGCGCTCGCATCCAGGAGGGCGTGGTCTCGCTGGCCGGCTACGCGGAGATCTTCTACCGCAATGTCGAGGCGAGCGGCGTGGTCCCCCAGATCTCCCTCATCGTCGGCCCCTGCACCGGCGGTGCCGTCTACTCGCCCGCCCTCACCGACTTCATCGTCATGGTGCGCGGCGTGGGCCGGATGTTCATCACCGGGCCGGACGTCATCCGGGTGACCACCGGCGAGCAGGTCACCGCTGAGGACCTGGGCGGCGCCGACGTCCACAGCACCCGCAGCGGGGTCGCCCATTTCGACGCCGCCAGCGAGGAGGAGGCCTTCGACCAGATCCGCCGCCTGCTCGCCCACCTCCCCTCCTGCAACCGCGAGCCGGCGCCGCTCCGCCCCACCACCGACCGCCGCGACCGCGCGGACGAGGCGCTGCAGGGCATCGTCCCGGACGACGCCGGCCAGCCCTACGAGATGCGGGAGGTGATCACCCGGGTCCTCGACGACGGCGACTTCTGCGAGGTGATGGCCCTCCACGCGCAGAACATCGTCTGCGGCCTGGGCCACTTGGACGGGCACTCGGTGGGGGTGGTCGGCAACCAGCCCCGCGTGCTCGCCGGCGCCCTCGACATCGACGCCTCCACCAAGGCGGCCCGCTTCATCCGTTGCTGCGACGCCTTCGGCATCCCGCTGGTCACCTTCGTCGACGTCCCCGGCTTCCTCCCCGGCACCGACCAGGAATACCGCGGCATCATCCGCCACGGCGCCAAGCTGCTCTATGCCTACTGCGAGGCGACGGTGCCCAAGCTGACCGTGATCACCCGCAAGGCCTATGGCGGCGCCTACGACGTGATGTGCTCCAAGCACATCCGCGCCGACTACAACGTCGCCTGGCCGTCGGCGGAGATCGCGGTGATGGGCCCGCAGGGGGCGGTGAGCGTGATCTTCCGGCGCGAGATCGCGCGTGCCTCCGACCCCGAGCGCCGGGCGGCCGAGCTGGTCGAGCAGTACCGGGAGCACTTCGCCAACCCGTACCACGCCGCCGAGCGCGGCTACGTGGACGACGTCATCGAGCCGAAGCAGACCCGGAGCGTGCTGATCGCGGCCCTGGAGATGGCGCGGACCAAGCGGGTCGCCCGGCCCGAGCGCAAGCACGGCAACATCCCGCTCTGAGGCCCGCGCCGACTCCCTTCAGTCGGACCCCGCCGCCGCCAGCTGGGGCTCGCCGGGCTCGGCGGCCGGCGCGTGCCCGAAGGCGGCGAGGTAGGCGGGGTCGGGCCGTCCCTGGAGGTGGTGGACGTAGGGGACGAGCACTCGCGAGACCATGACCTGGATGGCGGCGGCGACCGGGACGGCGAGCAGCGACCCGATCAGGCCGGCCAGGGCGTAGCCGACCACCAGGGCCACCACCACGGCGAGGGCGGGCAGGGCGAGCACCCGGTTCATCACCAGGGGCACCACGGTGTTGGCGTCGAGCAGCTGGACCAGCCCCAGCACGAGCAGCACCAGCAGCGGGTACTCAGGCGAGACCGTGAAGCCGAGCAGCGCCAGCGGGACGATGCCCAGGAAGGCGCCGACCATGGGGATGGCGGCGGTGATGCCGGCGAAGAGCCCGAGCAGTATCGGATCCGGCAGCTGGAGCAGGGCGCAGGCGATCCCGGTGACGATGCCGACCACCACCATGTTGATCGCCACCGCGCGCAGGTAGCCGCCCATTCGGAAGCCGGTGTCCGCGATCACCTCGGTGACCAGCCCCTGGGCCCGGGGCGGGAAGAGGTCGACGATGAATGATTTCAGCCTGCCGCTGGTGGTGAGCCAGAGGAAGCTCATCACCAGCACCAGGATCAGGTCGGCGAACACGGTGGCGATGGTTCCGCCGATGGTGACCAGGTACTTGCCGGCCTGGCCCAGGAACGCCTCGATCTGGCTGGTCAGCTGGGCGTTGCTGATGCCGAGATGCTTCTCGATGGAGGTGACGAACTTCACCACCGACCTCTCGTAGGCGGGGAAGTGGGTGGCCAGGCTCCCCGCCTCGCTCACCACCGGCTGGACCAGGAGCGCCACGATCCCGGCCAGCACCGCGAGCAGCGCCAGGAAGACCACCGCGATGGCGGCGGCGCGGGGGAGGCGCAGCTCCTGCACCCGGTGGACGAGCGGGCGGATCCCCTCGGCGATGATCACGGCGATCAGGAAGAGGAGCACCAGGCCGGCGACCTGGATGAGGACGTAGACGAGGCCGAGCACCGCCAGCACGATCAGCGCCGCCGCCACCAGGGTGCGCACCCTGATCACCGGGTGCGGCTCGCGGTGGTGCGGGTGTGGCGGGCCGCTCACCGGCTGCGGCTCCGCGGCAGCTCCGCCTCCGGGCGACGCCGGCTCCGTCGTCTGCGACACGCCGCCAACCGTAGCAGGGAGGAGAGGCGGACGCCTCAGAGGCCGGTGAGCCGCACGCCCACCGTCCGCCGTGCCCGCTGATTGACGCTGAGCAGCAGGACGGTGAGCTGCTCGAGGTGGCGGGCGTTGCCGAGCCGGCCCGAGTCGACCACCCTGACCCCGGCGAGCAGGCCGGCGACGGCGCGGAAGTGCGCCTTGGCGTCCTCGTCGTCGCCACAGAGCAGCACGTCCTCGTCCAGCTCCCGGTCGAGGTGGGCGAGGTGGGCGCTGCTCACGGTGTGGAGCGCGGCGACGACCCGGCCGCTGCCGAGCAGGGCGGCCACCTGCTCGGCCGCCGAGCCCTCGGGGACCGGCACCGCCACCGGCCCGAGCACCGGGTCGAAGCGCACCGGCACGGTGGTGCTGACCACCACCTTGCCCGCCAGCGGCCCGGCCAGGTCGGGGAGGAGTGCCGCCTGCGCCTCGTAGGGGACGGTGAGGATGGCGAGGTCGCCGGCGGACGCGGCCTCGAGATTGGAGGTCCCGCGGACCGCCGCCCCGCCCCCCGCGGCGCCGACCTGGCCGGCGATCGCCGCGGCGCGCTCGGCCGCGCGCTCCCCGTCGCGGGAGCCGATCACGATGGGCAGGCCCGCCCGGGCCAGCCGGAAAGCGAGGCCGGGGCCGAGGCGCCCGGTGCCGCCGAGCAGGGCGATCGTCTCCGGCATCCGCCCAGTGTAGGGAGGCGCCGGCCTCCGAGCGGGGAGGCTGACGCCGAGGCGCCCGCCCGCTCGGTCAGAATGGGACCTCCGTTCGGACCGCTGGTCCGGGTCGTGGGAGTGACGCAGATGGAGTTCCGTCGTGTCGGCGAGTCCGGCCTCGAGGTTTCCGTCCTCGGGGTGGGCTGCAACCAGTTCGGCCGGCGGGTCGATGCCGCCGGGGTCGCGCGCATCGTGCACACGGCCCTCGACGCCGGCGTCACCCTCTTCGACACCGCCGACATCTACGCGGGCGGCGAGTTGGAGCGCCTCCTGGGGGCGGCACTGAGGGGCAATCGCGGTGCGGCCATCGTGGCCACCAAGGTCGGCGGCCCGATGGGCGAGGGGCCGTACACCTCGGGAGCCTCGCGACGCTACATCCGCAGCGCCGTCGAGAACAGCCTGCGCCGGCTCGGCACCGAGTGGATCGACCTCTACCAGATCCACTTCCCGGACGCCGACACCCCGATCGAGGAGACCCTCTCGGTCCTCGACGACCTGGTGCGCGAGGGCAAGGTCCGCTACATCGGCTGCTCGAACTTCACCGGCTGGCAGATCGCCGACGCCGACTGGACCTCGTACATCCACCATCTCAGCCGCTTCGTCAGCGCCCAGAACGAGTACAGCCTCCTCAACCGCGGCGCGGAGGCGGAGGTGGCCCCCGCCTGCGAGCACTTCGGCCTGGGCCTGATCCCCTACTTCCCGCTGATGCGGGGCATGCTCACCGGACGCTACCGGCGGGGCGAGGAGGCCCCCGAGGGGGGCCGGCTCTCCGGGCCCGCCGGCGAGGAGTTCCTCACCGACGCCAACTTCGACATCGTCGAGGGCCTCTCCGCGTATGCGCGCCGGCACGACACCGACCTGCTCGGCGTGGCCATCGGGGGCCTGGCGGCGCAGCCGGCCGTGGTCTCGGTGATCGCCGGGGCCAGCCAGCCCGAGCAGGTGCTGGCCAACGTCGAGGCCGCGGAGTGGGTGCCCAGCCCGGAGGCTCTCGCCGAGCTGGACGGCATCGCCCCGCCGCGACGACCCGCGGGGGAGTAGCGGACGGCGCGATCTCGGCCCGGCGCCGCGGCCGCCCACCCCGCCCGGGCGCGCACCCGAGCCATCGCCCGCCGGATCTCCCCCCGGTACACTCGCTCGACGTGAAGCTGCTCGAGTACCAGGCCAAGCGCCAGTTCGCCCGCGTGGGCATCCAGGTGCCCGCCGGCCGCCTGGCCCGGACCCCCGAGGAGGCGGCCGCCGCCGCCCGGGAGCTGGGGCGGCTCGCGGTCAAGGCCCAGGTGCCGATCGGCGGGCGGGGCAAGGCCGGTGGGATCGCCGTCGTGGACACGCCGGACGAGGCGCGCCGCGAGGCGGCCCGCATCCTGGCCATGGAGATCCGCGGCTACCCGGTGCGCTCGGTGTGGTGCGAGGCCGGGCTGGAGATCGCCCACGAGCTCTACCTCGGCGTCACCCTGGACCGCGATCGCCGCCGTCTCGTGCTCATCCTCTCCGCCGCCGGTGGCATGGAGATCGAGGAGGTGGCGGCGACGTCTCCCGAGCGGATCGCCAAGCTCTGGCCCGACCCCTTCGCCGGGCCGCAGCCCTTCGAGGTCCGCGCCCTCGCCTTCTCGGCGCTCGCCCACGCGCCGGCCCTGGCGGCGGGCCGCGGTCGCCTCGCGGCCCAGCTGGTGCCCCTCGCCCAGACGCTCCACCGGCTGGCGGTCGACCTCGACGCCGTCACCTGCGAGATCAACCCGCTGGTGGTCACCGCCGACGGGGGGCTGGTGGCGGCCGACGGCAAGCTCGAGGTGGACGAGAACGCCGAGTACCGCCACGCCGACCTCGCGGCCGAGCTGGCCCTGGACGTCGAGGGCGAGGACGGCAGGAGCGGCGAGGACCCGTACGAGGCGGAGGCGAAGCGCCGCGGGCTGACCTACGTCCACCTTCCCGGGGGGAGCATCGGCTGCATCGGCAACGGGGCCGGCCTGGTCATGAACACCCTCGACCTGGTCCAGGCGGTCGGCGGCCGGCCCAACAACTTCCTGGACGTCGGCGGCGGGGCCGGCGCCGAGAAGGTGCGCAACTCGCTGGCGATGGTGCTCAGCGACCCCGACGTGCGCGGCGTCTTCATCAACATCTTCGGGGGCATCACTCGCGGCGACGAGGTGGCCCGGGGCATCGTGCAGGCCCGGGACGAGCTGGGGATCACCGTGCCCCTGGTGGTGCGGATGACCGGCACCAACGAGGAGGAGGGCCGGCGGATCCTGGTCGAGGCCGGGATCACCCCGGGGACCAGCGCCCCCGAGGCCGCCCGCACCATCGTCGAGCTGGTGGGGGGCGCCCGATGAGCGGCGGCGCGCAGCCGCCGGCCGCGGCGGTCCTCTGATGGCGATCCTCGTCGACGCCTCCACCCGGGTCGTGGTCCAGGGGATCACCGGCCGCGAGGGGACCTTCCACACCCAGCAGATGCAGGCATACGGCACGCGGGTGGTGGGCGGGGTGGTGCCCGGCCGGGGCGGGAGCGAGGCCCTCGGAGTCCCGGTGTTCGACACCGTGGCCGAGGCGGTGCGGGGCACCGGGGCGGACGCGGCCTTCACCATCGTGCCCCCGGCGTTCGCCGCCGACGCGGTCATGGAGGCGGCCGCGGCCGGGTTGCGGCTCGGCGTCTGCGTCACCGAGGGGATCCCCGTGCTCGACATGGTGAGGGCCACCGCCTTCGTCGAGCGCACCGCGATGCGCCTGATCGGGCCCAACTGCCCGGGGGTCATGACCCCGGGCCAGTGCAAGATCGGCTTCATCCCCAACCATGTGGCGCGGCCGGGCCGGGTCGGCGTGGTGGCGCGCAGCGGCACCCTCACCTACGAGGTGATCCAGGGCCTCTCCGACGCCGGGTACGGCGAGACGACGGCGGTGGGCATCGGGGGCGACCCGGTGCTCGGCTCGACCTTCGTGGACGTCCTCCCGCTCTTCGCGGACGACCCGGCCACGGAGGCGGTGGTCCTGGTCGGCGAGATCGGAGGCTCGGACGAGGAGAGGGCGGCGGAGTGGATCCGCTCCGCCGGCTTCGACAAGCCGGTGGTCGCCTTCATCAGCGGGCGCACCGCCCCGCCGGGCAAGCGGATGGGCCATGCCGGGGCCATCATCAGCGGCACCACCGGGTCGGCCCAGGGCAAGATCGACGCCCTGGGAGCGGCGGGCGCCGCGGTGGCCGACACCATCGAGGACGTGATCCGCCTGGTCGGCGAGAGGCTGCCCCGCCGCTAGGCCTCGGCGCCGGCGGCCGGTGGGGGGCCCTCGTCCTCGGAGGCGGCCGCGGCGGTCGGACGGCGCGCGCCGAGCTTGGCCAGGTACATCGCCGAGTCGGCGCTGCGCAGGATGTCGTCGGGCTGCTCGTGCCCGCTCGCGCTCAGCGCGGCGCCGACCGCCGCGCTGATGGTCACCTGCTCGCCGTCGATCACGTAGGGGGCGGCGAGCCGGCGCGTGATGTCGTCGGCGATCGCCTCCACCGCCCCGGGGGTGCGGACGTCCTCGAGCAGGACGGCGAACTCGTCGCCGCCGAGCCGCGCGGCGGTGTCGCCTCCCCGCAGACGCTGGCCGATCCTCTCCGCGACCTGCACCAGCAGCTGGTCGCCGGCCAGGTGGCCGAGGTTGTCGTTGACCTGCTTGAAACCGTCGAGGTCGAGGAAGAGCAGCGCGATCCGGGCGTCGGGGTTTCTCCGAGCGCGCGCCAGACCCTGGGTCAGCCGATCGAGGAAGAGGCTCCGGTTGGGCAGGCCGGTGAGCGCATCGTGCTGGGCGCCGAAGCGGAGCTTCTCCTCCAGCTCGCGCTGCGCGGTGACGTCGGTGAGCGAACCCACCAGCCGGGTGGCGGAGCCGTCGGGCGCCGCGCGCACCGCGAGCGCCTGGCAGCGCATCCAGCGGTAGGTGCCGTCGGCGGCCCGGAGCCGGTGCTCGCACTCCATGACCTCGCGCTTGCCGTCGACGCAATCGCTGATCCCCTGGCGCAGCCGGCCGAGATCCCCGGGGTGGACCCGGCCGAACCACTCCTCGGGCCCGGTGCCGATCTCCGATCCCCGGTGGCCGATCATCGCCTTCCACCGCTCCGAGTAGTAGACGCTCGAGGTGCCCAGCTCCCAGTCCCACAGGCCGTCGTTGGCGGCCCGCGCGGCGAGCGCGTAGCGCTCCTCGCTGCGGCGGATCTCCTCCACCAGGTCGCGCTCCCGCTTGTAGGCGCGGGCCAGGTCCTCGGTCTGGGAGCGGAGCCACTCGGTCATCACCTCGCGCTCGACGGCGACGCTGAGCAGGGCGTTGTTCTCGAAGTGCAGATCCCGTCCGGTGACGTGAGTGACCTCCACGGGGACCACCATGGCGATGAGCCCGATGTCCATGCCCGTGGTCTTGACGGGGAGGACCACCGCGATCTCACCGCCTCCCCACTCGATCTCCTCCAGCAGGGCGCGCGGGGGGAACGCCTCCACGCGGACCTGCGCGGGGACCTGCAGCGGCCGGCCGTCGCGCGTGTAGGTGCCGGAGATCTGCAGCGGATGCTGGCCCTCCCCCTCGTGCTCCGCCGACCAGAGGCCGAGGCAGGCGGCGCGCGCGGTGGTGTGGGCGACCCAGCCGAGGGAGCGCGGGTCGCCGGCGCTGCCGCTGAGCAGGGACATGCTGAGCTGGTGCTCGCGACGCATCTGCACGTGGAGGGCGGTGTTGGCCGTCGAGTCGCGTTGCGCCAGGCAGCGGGACAGCTCGGCGATCAGCTCGGTGATGTCCGACTCGAAGCGCGCCGCGGCGCCGCCGGCGGCCAGCGCCAGCTCCTCGCCGTAGCGGCGGACGGCCTCGAGCGCGGCCGTGATGGTGGTCCAGCGCGGGCTCACCGAGTAGAGGGCCTGGGCCGCCTCGGCGTGGTCGGCGGGCGCCGGCTCGGATCCGGCGCGGGCGCGCTCGGCGCACCGAGCGATCAGCTCCACCGCGCGGTCGAGGGCGGCGGCCTCCTCCGCGGGGAGGGGATCGGTGCCTCGCACGAGGCGCTCCAGGCTGGAGCGGAGCCGGGCCTCGGGGTCGAGCCGGGGAGGGGGTCCGCCCCGTCGGGGGAGCCGGCCGAGCAGCCGCAGGACTCGCGGGGGACGAAGGTGGTGGGGACCAGGTGAGGACCGGATGCGACCTCTCCGCCCTCCACCATCTCGATGAGCAGCTCCGCCGCCTTGCGGCCCACGGCCTCGAAGCTCTGACGGACGCTGGCGAGGGTGGGGCGGACCGACGACGCGGCCTCCACATCGTCGAAGCCCACGATCGCCTGGTCGCGGGGCAGGTGCAGGCCGGCCTCGGTGAGCGCCCTCATGAGCCCCATCGCGTTGTAGTCGGTCGCCGCCACCGTGGCCGTGGAGGGCATCCCGGCGGCGAGCATCGCCCTGCCCGCCGCCGCTCCGGTGCCCTCGAGGTTGTCGGCGGTCTCGAAGAGGAGGCTCTCGTCGGGGGTGATCCCGTGCGCCACGAGCCCCTCCCGATAGGTCTCGTAGCGCTCCCGGATGTCGGCCTGGAAGAGGCTGCCCACGAAGGCGATGCGCCGATGGCCGTGGTCGACGAGATGGGCCACCGCCTGGAGGACCCCGGTCCGGTTGTCCGCGCGCACCGTCGGGCAGGGGAACCCCTCGACCTCGGGGCTGAGCAGGACGATCGGCTTGCCGGTCTCGCGCAGCCCCTCGAGGTAGGCGCGATCGACCGCGTTCACGACCACCACGAAGCCGGCCACCCGCTCCCAGGCCGCCCGCAGCGCGTACCGGGGCACCTGGGCGGAGATGCCACCCTGGCCCAGGTCGAGGGTCTGCAGCGCGACCAGCCGCCCGCCGGCGGCGCCCACCGCCTCGGCGACCCCGGAGAGCACGGTGCTCATGTAGCTCCCGGCGATCAGCGGCGAGAGCACCCCGATCCTGAGCCGCTCGTCGCGCCGCTCCGCCACCGGCCTCTCCTCGCACGCCGCGCGGCCGCGCCGCACCGGTGACGGTGCGGCGAGCGGGGGCGCAGCCCGGGGCGATTCTGGCACCGGGCCGGAGCCGGCTCCGCCGTGGCAGGGGGGTTGTCATCGACTCTCCACAGGCGCGCGCGCTCCCCACCGAACGGTGGCCTCCGGTTCGGAGGGGCCGCCGTCCTCCGGGCGCGCGGGACCGGTGGCACCGGTGAGGGTGCGGTGGCGCCCGAGTAGGATCGCCCCATGGTCGAAGCGGTCATCGTCGCCGCCGCCCGCACCCCCTTCGGTCGATTGGGGGGAGCCCTCAGCGAGATCTCCGCGGTGGACCTCGGCGCCGCCGTCATCCGCGAGGTGCTGGGGCGTGCCCGGGTGCGGGGCGAGGAGGTCGACCAGCTCATCATGGGGACGGTCATCGCCGCCGGCCAGGGGCAGGTCCCCTCCCGGCAGGCGGGGCTCCGCGCCGGGCTCCCTCCCCAGGTGCCGTCCTTCACCGTCAACAAGGTGTGTGCCTCCTCCCTCAAGGCGGTCAACCTCGCTGCCCTGCTGATCCGGAGCGGCGAGGCCGAGGTGGTCGTGGCCGGGGGGATGGAGTCGATGTCGCGCTCCCCCTACCTGCTCGAGGACCAGCGGTTCGGGAGCCGGATCGGGGACCGGCTGGCGGTCGACGCCATGCTTCGCGACGGGCTCGTCTGCCCGATCGACGGGGTCCACATGGGGGTGCACGGGGACCAGGTGGCGGCCGAGCTGGGCGTGGGCCGGGAGGAGCAGGAGGCCTGGGCGCTCCGCTCCCAGCGGCTCTACGCGGAGGCGCTCGCCGCGGGCAGGTTCGCCCGGGAGATCGTCGCCGTGTCCGGGCCCCGGGGCGAGGTGGTCGCCGACGAGCAGCCCCGGCCGGAGACGAGCGCCGCGGCTCTGGCCGGGCTCCGCCCCGCCTTCGGCGAGGACGGCACCATCACCGCCGGCACCGCCCCCGGGGTCAACGACGGGGCCGCGGCGCTCCTCATGATGTCCGCGGATCGGGCTCGGAGGGCGGGCCTCGACCCCCTGGGGTGGTGGGTCAGCGCCGCCAACTCGGCCGCCGAGCACCCGTACCTCGCCTCCGTGCCGGCGCTCGCCGTCCAGCGGGCCCTGGGCCGGACCCGCGGCGAGGTCGGCGTGGACCGTCTCGAGGTGGTGGAGATCAACGAGGCCTTCGCCGCCGTCGCCGTCACCGCCACCCGGATGCTGGAGGTCGACCCCGAGCGGGTCAACGTCAACGGAGGGGCGATCGCGGTCGGTCACCCCATCGGCGCCAGCGGGGCGCGGATCCTGATGACCCTCCTCTACGAGCTCAACCGGCGCGGAGGCGGCTACGGCGCCGCCGGGATCTGCAGTGGCATGGCCCAGGGAGAGGCGACGGTGGTGCGGGCCGGGGGGTGATCCGCCCCTCCCGGCCGGCCGTCAGGGTTGGCCGAGGCTCGCTCGCGGCCTGACGTGCCTCGCTCGGATCGCGGTCCCGGCCCGCCCGGGTCGCACCATAGTCCGGTCATGGACCTGCGGCTGAGCGAGGAGCAGCGGGCGATACGCGATGCGGTCCGGGCTCTCGCGCGTTCACGGATCGCCCCCCGGGCGGGCGAGGTGGACGAGACGGCCGCCTTCCCCTGGGATTACGTCGATCTCCTCCGAGCCCACGACATCTACGCGCTCGCCGTCTCCCAAGGGGACGGCGGGCTGGGCGGTGGCGCCCTCACCCTGGCCCTCGCCGTCGAGGAGCTCGCCCGGGTGGACGCCACCGCGGCCCTCCTGCTCGCGGTGCAGGCGCTCGGTGCCACCCCGATCACCCTCGCCGGCACCGAGGCGCAGCGACGCCGCCTCCTCCCCGACCTCTCCAGCGGGGCCAGGCTGGCCGCCTACGCGCTCACCGAGCCGGGGGCGGGCAGCGACCCCGCGGGGATGGAGACGAGGGCGGTCCGGCGGGGCGACGCCTACCTCCTCACCGGGTCCAAGACGTTCATCAGCAACGGTGCGGTGGCCGACACCGTCGTGGTCTTCGCCAAGACCGACCCGGCGGCGGGGGGTCGGGGGGTGTCCGCCTTCGTCGTCGAGGACGCGCACCATGCGGCCGGGTACCAGGCGACGAGCATTCACGGCAAGCTGGGGATCAGGGGGAGCGACACCGCCGAGCTGCGTCTCGACGAGGTGGCGGTGCCGGAGGCCAACCGGCTCGGCGCCGAGGGCGAGGGCCTGCGGATCGCCTTCTCGGTGCTGGATCACTCCCGCCCCGCCATCGCCGCCCAGGCGGTGGGCATCGCCCAGGGAGCGCTCGACCACGCGCTCGGCTACGCACGCGAGCGACGCCAGTTCGGCAGGGCCATCGCCGACTTCCAGGCGATCCAATTCATGCTCGCCGACATGGAGGCTCAGATCCAGGCCGCCCGGGCGATCACCTACCAGGTGGCGCAGATGCTCGACGATGGCAGCGCGGGGGTCACCGAGATGGCGGCGATCGCCAAGCTGATCGCCAGCGACACCGCGATGCGGGTCACCACCGACGCCGTCCAGGTGCTCGGCGGCTACGGGTACGTGCACGACCATCCCGTCGAGCGGATGATGCGCGACGCCAAGATCACCCAGATCTACGAGGGCACCAACCAGATCCAGCGTCTGGTGATCGCCCGGCACCTCCTGGGCGGGTCCCGGGGACGCCGGAGCGACGCCGGGGACGGCCCGGGCTGAGCCGCCGGCCCCGCCACCGCATCGCCCCCCGCTCGGCGCGCGCCTGGTCTACCCTTGGAGCCCTGCGCAGCATTCCCGTTCCCGCCCACGTATCAGCAGAGGGAATCATCGCCGGCCGCCGTTGGGGCCGACCGGCTGCGCCCCCGCATCGTCAGCCCTGACTGCATCACTTCGAGATGGCATCGAGAACGCGCCGCCGGCGCTCGCGCTACCGCATCCGCCCCGGGTGGATGACCACCCCGCTCATCGTCGCGGTGGCGGCCGTGGCCGTGCTCACGCTCGGGGGGGTGTTCGCGTATCGAACCCTCGACGGTCTGGCCCACGTCTTCCACACCAACGTCCCCTCGGTGATCGGCAGTCTGATCAAGGGCAAGGGCGGGTCGAGCATCGAGACCAACCAGATCGCCAACTTCAAGCGCATCAACATCGCGCTGTACGGCTATGGCGGCCCCGGCCACGACGGTGAGTACCTCACCGACTCGATCATGATCGTCTCCATCCAGCCGTACCAGACCGGGCCGCCCCAGATCGCCGAGATCTCCATCCCGCGCGACTGGTACGTGCCGATCTACGACCCGGCCGGCCGGAGGGTCGACGAGGGGCGGGTCAACCAGGCCTACGAGGACGGCATCCTCTTCGGTGAGGGGGGCCTCCCCGCCGGGAAGGCCGACTCCGGGGGCACCATGGCCGACGCCGCCCTCACCCACCTGCTGGGGATCCCGATCGACTACTTCGTCGGCCTCGACTTCACCGCCTTCCAGCAGGCGGTCAACGCCGTCGGCGGCGTCGACATCGACGTCCCGGTCGGCTTCACCGACTATCAGTACCCGGCCTGCGCCGCCGACACCTGCCCCTACGAGACCATCAGCTTCCGGGCCGGCGAGCAGCACATGAACGGCGCCACCGCGCTCATCTACGCGCGCTCCCGGCACGGCAACAACGGCCAGGGCAGCGACTTCGCGCGCAGCCAGAGGCAGCAGCAGATCATCGACGCGCTCAAGCAGAAGGTGCTCTCCATCGGCGGCATCGGCAGCCTGCCCAGCCTGCTCGACGCCCTGGGCGGCAACGTCGACACCAACATGACCGTCGACGACGCCGAGGCGATCTACAGCCTGGTCCAGGGAGTCAACCCGGCGGGGATCCTGCACGTCAGCCTGGACGACACCAACTTCCTCTACGACTGCGGTTATCCGACCGACTGTGGCGCCGATTACCTCTTTGCCCACGACAGCAGTTACGCGACCGTCGCCCATTACATCCAGAACGTCTTCGTCAGCCCGGCGTCGTTCGCCGGGGACCCGGCGGTGGGTATCGAGGATGGCAGCGGCACGGGCGACGGCGCCTCCGCTCGGTGGTCCGCCCTGTTCGGGAAGCTGGGCTGGACGGCCCAGGACCTGGGCCGGGTCCCGACCTCGGCCGGGACCGAGGTCATCAACGCTGGGGGCGCCAAGGACGCAGCGGCTGCCTCGTGGTTCGCGGCATACTTTGGTGTCCCCGTCACCACGGCGCCCCCGCCCAGCCCGGGAGCGAGCGGCTCCAGCGACGGGGTGCTCGTCGTGCTCGGCCAGGGCGAGGAGAGCGCCTTCAACCACGACCCGGGGTATGGGAGCTGACCTTGCGCATCGGCATCCTCACCGGGGGCGGTGACGCTCCCGGGCTCAACGCCGCGATCCGCGGGGTGGGCCGGCGTGCCCTCGCCCACGGTGATACTGTCATCGGTGTCAAGAACGGGTGGGCCGGCCTGATCGGCGACGGCGACATCATGGAGCTGGACCGGCGCCTGTTCTCGGGGATCCTCCAGCTCGGTGGCACCGTGCTGGGCAGCTCCCGGACCAACCCGATGAAGCGTGAGGGCGGCCGCGAGGAGGTCCTCCGCAACCTGGGGCGAGCCGAGCTGGACGCGCTGGTCGCGATCGGCGGCGATGACACCCTCTCGGTGGCGGCCTGGCTGGCGGAGCACGGCGGTCCGGTGGTCGGCGTCCCCAAGACCATGGACAACGACCTCTCGGTGACCGACTACTGCATCGGCTTCGACACCGCGGTGGGCCGGGTCGCCGAGGCCCTCGATCGCCTCCACACCACCGCGGCATCCCACCACCGGGTGATGGTCGTCGAGGTGATGGGCCGGGACACCGGCTGGGTGGCCCTGATGGGCGGCCTCGCCGGGGGCGCCGACCTGATCCTGATCCCCGAGATCAAGATGACCCTCGACGACGTGATCGAGCGGCTTCAGAAGCGCCTCAAGAGCGGCAGCGACTTCAGCATCGTGGTGGTCTCCGAGGGCGTGGAGATGGAGGGGGTCACCGGCACGGACGCCGCGGGAGGCAAGGTCGACGCCTTTGGCCACGCCCAGCTCAGCAAGCGCGGGATCGGCGAGACCCTGGCCGAGAGGATCGAGGAGCGGCTCGGCCACGAGACCCGGACCACCGTGCTCGGCCACACCCAGCGGGGCGGCACCCCCTCGGCCTACGACCGGATCTGGGCCACCCGGGTGGGCGTCGTCGCCTACGACCTGGTGCTGGCCAAGCGCTGGGGGATGATGCCCGTGGTGCGCAACGGGACCGTCGAGACGGCCCCGATCGCGGATGTCGTGCGCGAGCAGCGCCGGGTGCCGGCTGAGCTGTACCACCTCGCCGAGGTCTTCTACTGAGGCAGGACGCCTCAGCACCGTCGAGTAGTCGTGACCGGGTGACGGGCGGGAGCCGCGGGGCTCCCCTCCCCACCGCCCTGTCCGAAATCCGCGAGCGGCCGTCGGGGAGCACCCGCCACCATGTGAGGGGTGGAGGACTTCGACAGCGGCTACCGGGCGGTGGCGAGCCGGGATCGCCGGTTCGAGGGGAGATTTCTGGTCGCGGTCACGACCACCGGCGTGTACTGCCGGGTGGGGTGCCCGTCTCGGACCCCGAGCCCCGACCACGTCCGCCTCTTCCCCTCGCCGGCCGCCGCCGAGGCCGCCGGGTTCCGTGCCTGCAGGCGCTGCCGTCCCGACCGCGCCGATGCGCCCGAGGCGGCGCTGGTGGCGCGGGCTCTGCGCCTCATCGCCGACGGGGTCGGCGACGAGGCGGGGGTCGGCGACCTGGCGCGGCGCCTGGGTGTGAGCCCCCGGACCCTCGACCGCCGCTTCACCGCCGCGGTCGGGGCCACGCCGCTCCAGCTGGTCAGGAGCCGGCGGGTGCAGACGGCTCGGACCCTCATCGCCCGCAGCTCGATGCCGATCGTCGACGTCGCCTTCGCGGCCGGCTTCGGCTCGCTCCGGCAGTTCAACGAGACCATGCGCGAGGAGCTGGGCGTCCCTCCCGGCGCGCTGCGCCGCGCGTCCGCCCCCGCCGCCGACGGCCGCGACGGGCCGGACGGCTGGCTCACGCTCCGGCTTCCGCGCCGGGACCCCTTCGCGTGCGGGCCCCTCCTCGCCTTCCTGGCGGCGCGGGCCATCCCCGGTGTCGAGTCCGGGAGCGCCGCCGAGTACTCCCGCTCGCTGCGCACCCGCGGCGGCACCGCCGTGGTGCGCCTCAGCCCCGGCGCGGGTCACGTGCTGCTCCGCGTCCGGCTCGACGACCTCGCCGATCTCGAGGACGTGGTGCTGCGCTGCCGCCGCCTCCTCGACCTCGACTCGGACCCCGGGGCGGTGGCGGCCGACCTCGGCCGGGATGCGCTGCTCGCCCCGCTGGTCGCCGCCCGGCCCGGCCTGCGCGTGCCGGGCAGCGCGGAGCCGTTCGAGACCGCGGTCCGCGCCGTGCTCGGGCAGCAGGTCTCGGTTCCCGCCGCCCGCACCCTGGCCGGTCGTCTGGTGGCGCGCCACGGCGATCCCCTGGTCTCGTCCGTCGGGGAGCTGACGCACCTCTTCCCGGCGCCCGAACGCCTCGCCGGCGCCGACCTCGACGGCCTGGGCATCACCGGTCGCCGCATCGAGTTCGATCCGGGCACTGAGCCGCGCCGTGGCCGCCGGCGCCGTCGACCTCACCGGCGGCGCCGCGGCGGCCTTCGAAGCGACCCTGGGAGAGCTGACCGGCTTCGGCCCCTGGACCCGCGCCTACGTCGCCATGCGGGCCCGCGGCGACCCCGACGCGATCCCGCTCTCCGACCTCGGGCTGCGGCGGGCCATGGAGCGGCTCGGCGAGCCCGGCGACCCGCCCAGCATCGCCCGGCGCGCCGAGGGGTGGCGGCCCTGGCGCGCCTACGCCGCGCTCCACCTCTGGGAGAGCCTCTCCAGCCCGGCCGCCGCCGCCGTCGCGAC
Source organism: uncultured Chloroflexia bacterium (assembly GCA_963803165.1). Lineage (GTDB taxonomy): Bacteria > Chloroflexota > Dormibacteria > Aeolococcales > Aeolococcaceae > Changshengia. The sequence goes on from CAWDLK010000006.1 coordinate 59,729, forward strand.
CTGACCAGCCATCGAGGGAGACGCCCATGCGATACGACGCCGTGACCCTGCCGACCCCGTTCGGAGCCTTCACCGCCATCGCCGACCAGGGGGTCGTGGTGAAGAGCGGCTTCACCGCCGCCGTCGATAGGCTGCGCGAGGGCCTGCCCGAGCCGGCGGCGGAGATCCGTCCGCGCGCCGATCTCGGCGACATCTCCCGGGCGCTGGAGGCCTACTTCTCCGGCGCCGACGTCACCGCCCTCGACCGCCTGCCGGTCCGGACCGGGGGAAGCCCGGCCATGGAGCGGCTCTGGGTCGAGCTGCGCCGGATCCCCGCCGGGGAGGTGTGGAGCTACGCCGAGCTGGGGGGAGACCGGCGCCACGCGCGGGCGGCCGGCACGGCCTGCGCTCGCAACCCCGTCCCGCTGATCGTGCCCTGCCACCGGGTGGTGTGCTCCGACGGCTCGCTGGGCGGGTTCGGCTGGGGGGTCGACCTCAAGCGCTGGCTCCTCGATCACGAGACCGCCGCGATGGCGCGGCGGCCGGCGCTCAGCGCGGCCGGCTGACCCGGCTCACCACACCCCGGGGATCAGCCGGGCCCGACCGGCGGCCCACCCGCTCCACGCGGGGAACACCCGGCGGAGCAGCCCCTCCTCATACCGGATCCTGGTCACCTGCAGAGCGCAGAAGACGGCGACCACGATCAGCGGGATCAGGTGGCTCTCGGAGACCACCATCGCCCACGCCGAGACGATCTCGCAGAGGTAGAGGGGGTGGCGCACCAGCCGGTACGGCCCGGTGGTGACCAGGCGCCGCGCCGCCGGGAAGATGCCGAAGGAGAGCCGCAGCGTGAGCAGGCCCCAGACGGCCCCGGCGGTGGCCGCGACCAGCACCAGTGAGCAGGCCGCGCCCACCCAGGTCGGGATCGAGAGGAGGGCCGGGCCCTCGGGGAGGAAGGTGCCGCAGAGGAGCAGGATGGCGGTCCCCGCGAAGGCCACCAGGCGAGGCAGGAGGCGGGGGTCGGCCGCCCGCGGCCTGGGCCGGATCACGAAGAGGACCACCGGGATGAGGCAGAAGGCGGCGAAGAGGCCCTCGCGCACCGGCCCGCCGATCACCGTCAGCCAGGTGACCGGGGAGAGGCTCTGGGCGAGCCAGATGGTGTGGAGGACCACCCCGTACCCGAGCAGAGCGTAGAGGAGCCCGGGCACGATCCGGCCCGTGAGCAGGTAGCGGAGGTCGGCGACCCTCTCCTGCGATCCTGTGGTGAGGTCGCCGGCGGGGCGGACCGGGGACCGCGCGGCGGGGCGTGCCGGAATGGCGTCGAGCGCTCTCACCCCGGCAGTATCCGGCACCCGCCTGGGCCCGCCGGCTCCGAGCAACCAACCCGTGACCCCGACGTCGGCCGGCGTTGCAGGGGCGGGCACCCTCGCCTCCCGGGGCCCGATCGGACCCCGGATACACTGCGGCGATGACGCATCCCCTGGCCCGGCCGCTGCTCGCCGGCGACGTCCGCGCCCTGGCTCAGGCCATCCGGATGGCCGAGGACCGCGATCCAGACGTGGTCGCGCTGCTGGCCGAGGTGCGGGGCCGCCGCGGCTCTCCCCGGGTCATCGGGCTGACCGGGCCGCCCGGGAGCGGCAAGTCGACGCTCTGCGATCAGCTGATCGAGCGCTGGCGGGCGCGCGGAGAGGGGGTGGGGGTGCTCGCCGTCGACCCCTCCAGCCCGTTCGGGGGCGGTGCCGTGCTCGGTGACCGCGTCCGGATGCAGCGGCACGCGGGGGATCCCGGGGTGTACATCCGCTCGATGGCGACCCGCGGCCGGCGCGGCGGGCTGGCGGCGGCGTCCGGCGACGCGATCCGGCTCCTCGCCGCCGCCGGGCGGGGGACCTGCCTGCTCGAGACGGTGGGCGTGGGCCAGGCCGAGCTCGACGTCATGCACAGCGCCGACACCACCGTGGTGGTGCTGACCCCGGCGGCCGGCGATGCCGTCCAGCTCCTCAAGGCGGGGATCCTCGAGATCGGCGACGTGCTGGTGGTCAACAAGGCGGACCTCTCCGGTGCTGCCCGCCTGGCCCGCGAGCTGCGCGGGCTCCCGCGCCGGGTCGGGCACGGGAGCGGGCCGGCGCCGGCCGTGCTCCAGACGGTCGCCACCACCGGTGAGGGGGTCGACGACCTGGTCGCCGCCATCGACCGCCACCAGGAGGTGATCGCCGGCTCCGGTGAGCTGCGCCGCCGCCGCCTGGAGCGCCTGCGCGTCGAGGTCGAGGCCCTGGTCGCCGAGGCTGCGGCCGATCAGGCACGCCGTGCGCTCGCCGAGGGGATGCCGCCGCTGGACGCGGACGCGGACATCGCGGGGATCGACCCCCGGGCACTCGCCGACCTGGTCCTCCGGGATCGCTGAGCGCCCGGCTTCCTCCCCCGGCTACCGGGCGGAGGACGGTGTCTGATCCGGCGAAGGGCCGGCGTACTCGAGGGTGCGGCGGGTGAGACGTCGGCCGCGCCGCGAGGCGACCGCGATCGCCCCCAGCACCAGGGCGTTGAAGACGATCAGGAAGACGATGATCTGGGGTGCGTTCCCCATGTGGATCCCGGACACCAGCGAGATGGCGTCGATCGGAGGCACCTCGGAGGTGTCGAACTGGTCGGGGTTGGTGGGGGCGGAGCCGGAGACCCCGCTCGGCCGGCTCGGCGGGGATGCGGTCACCGGCGGGACGATCACCGGAGCCGCCGCGCCGGTGGAGCGCGCCGTGGCCGGCGAGGGCGGTGTCGAAGCGCCGCCCGGCTTGCTGGACCCGCCCGGCTTGGGAGTGCCGGTCGGGGCGGCGGTCGGGGTGGCGGTGGGCGTCGCGCCTCCGCCCACGCTCTGCGCCGAGCTCCCCGAGGAGCTCGAGAAGTTGGCGTCACCCGAGTAGGAGGCGGCGATGCTCTGGGTGCCGGGGGCGAGCGACGAGAGGGTCAACGAGGCCTGTCCGAGGCTGTCCAGCGCGACCGCCGTGCGGCCGGTGCCGTTGACGGTGAAGGTGATCGTCCCGGTGGGGGTCAGGCTGGAGCTGGGATGGTTGACGGTCGCCGTGACGATGACCGGCCTGCCGGCGGGGGAGGGGTTGAGCGAGGTGGCGACCGAGAGGGTGGTCGACGCCGCGACCCGCTCGACGGTGACGGCGGCGGTCGACGCCGAGGTCGCCGCCGCGTAGAAGGCCTGGGCGGCGGCGTCCGGGTGGTACGCCGCCGTGATCGAGGGGTAGCTGCCCGCGGTCAGTGCGACCCGGAGGCTGGCCAGGGCGTCCGCGGTGGCGCCGACCTCGGCGGTCGCGGCCGCGCCGAGAAGGGTGGAGCCCTCCAGGAAGTCCACCGTCCCGCTCGGGAACGGGGCCGTGCCGCTGCCGAAGACCACCGAGGTGAGGGTGACGCTCTGCCCCGCGTCCACCGAGGCCGGAGCCGCTCCGACGGTCACCAGCTGGGGCGCGACGGGCGAGCTCGCGGTCAGCAGCGCCGTCTCGCCGGGCTGGTCCTGGAGGTAGGCGGTGAGGGTGAGCCCGCGCGCTCGCCCGGCGGCGGTGGTGAGCTTGGCGCATCCGGTGGAGCATCGCCGCCCCGGGGTCACCGGGAGGGTGACCACGCCCGAGCCGGACGCGGCGAAGTTGCCGGTGCCGGAGTAGGCGGCGGTGAGCTTTTGGGTGCCGGACTGGCCGAAGCACGTCGTCAGGGTGGCCGTGCCCCCGCTCAGCGTGGCCGTCCCCAGGCTGGTGCCACCGTCGGAGAAGGCCACCGTCCCGCCCGGCACGCCGCCGGCCGAGGACACGGCCGCGGTGAGGGTCACCGTCTGCCCGGTCGCGGCGGACGTGGGCGAGACCGTGAGCCCGGTGGCCGTCGACGCCGGTGCCACCTGCTCCGACAGGGAGATGCTCGAGGAGGGCGAGAAGTTGCCGTCGCCGGCGTAGGTCGCCGCGATGGCGTGGGTCCCCACGTCGAGCGAGGTCACCACGACCGCCGCCGCCCCCCCGACCAGGCTCGCGCTTCCCACGGCGGTGCCGCCGTCCAGCAGCGAGACCCTGCCCGTCGGCACGCCACCGCCCGCAGCGGGCAGCACCGACACCACGAAGAGGAGGGTCTCCCCGTACGTCGCCGGGTCGACCGTCGGCAGCAGCAACGTCGTCGAACCCTGGACGGTGACGTCCTGCTCGAGCACGCTCGACACCGATGCCGCGAAGGTCGCCGATCCCGCGTAGTCGGCGGTGAGCTGGTGGGTGCCGGCGGCGAGCCCCGAGCAGACCAGGGCCGCCTGGCCGGTCGCCCCGACCGACACCGTCCCGAGGCTCGAGCTCCCGTCCTCGAAGGTCACCGAGCCGCTGGGCACCGCCGTCCCCGAGGCGGGGATGACGGTGGCGGTCAGGATCAGCTGATCGCCGTAGGCGGTGGGGTTCTCCGACGAGGTGAGCGTGACCGTGGTGGCGGTGCCGCACGCGCCTGCCGGGCTCGGCACGGCGAGGCCCAGCCCCGCCGCGACCAGCAGGGTGCCCAGCAGCCACGGCCCGCGGCGTCCCCGCGTTGCTCCCATCGCCTCCGAGCGTAGGCCCACCGAACGGTTGCCGGGCCGTCAATCGCCTCGCGGAGCGATGACATTCCTGTGATGCCGTGCCGCGAGGCCGCAGCGTCGCGACGGGCCGCAACGGAACGGCAACGGCGCGGTGGCTTCCCCGCTCCGAGCCGGAGCGGTCACCGGTCGCGGTCGACGCTCACCTGGGACTGCCGCGAGGCGGTGAGGTCGATCTGCCGGTCCGCCGCCTCGGGCGCCGGGGCGGGGGCGTGCAACGGCCAGTCCAAACGGACCACGGTCCCCCGGCCCGGGGCGGACTCGAGGCGGACGGTCGCACCGTGGGCCTCGGTCAACACCTTCACCAGCGCGAGACCGACGCCCATGCCGCCATAGGCTCGCGTCCCCCCGCTGTCGGCCTGGAAGAACCGCTCGAAGACCCGGTCGTGCAGCGCGGGGTCGATGCCGATGCCGGTGTCGGCGACCTCGATGGTGCAGCGATCCGGCTCGGGGCCGAGCCTCGCCGCGATGGCCACGCTGCCGCCGGGGTCGGTGAACTTCACGGCGTTGTCGAGCAGGCAGCGGATGACCTGGCGCAGCCGCTCGGCGTCGGCGTCGACCCGGAGGTCGGCGGGGACGTCGATGCTCAGCTTCACGGGCAGGCCGTGCGGGAAGCGCCGCGTGACCTCACCCACCGCGGCGTCCACCGTGGTGGCCAGGGCCAGCTGGCGGCGGTTCATCCGCAGGTTGTCGGCGCTGACCAGAGAGAGGTCGATCATCGTCTCCAGCATGTCGGAGAGCTGCCCCGTCGCCAGCTCGACGTTGTCGAGGATGGCCAGCTTCTGGCGGTCGTCGGCATCGGGCCACACCATGCGGATCAGCTCCAGGTGCCCGATGATGGTGGTGAGGGGGGTGCGGAGCTCGTGCTGCGCGGTGGCCAGGAAGTCGGACTTCATGTCGTCCAGCTCCCGCAGCCTGTGCACCGTCTCGCGCTCCATCTCGAAGAGGCGGGTGTTCTCCGCGGCGATGGCGGCGTTGTTGGCGAGCGCGGAGAGGGCGCGCGAGTCGGCGTCGGAGACCAGCCCGGGGCCGCTGACCGCGATCGCGCCGGTCACCCGCTGCCGGTAGAGCATGGGCACCACCAGGGTCGTCCGAGAGCCGGGATCACCGCCCCCGGCGGGATCGTTCCCGGTCCGGGTCAGGCGAACGGGCCGGCCCTCGAGCACGTCGCCCACCGCTCCCGGCGGGAGGTCCGGAGCCTCTCCCTCCGGCGCGCCGGCCGGCATCCCGGCAGATCCGGGGCGGCCAGCCGCCGGGCCGCTCCGGGCGCGGACCACCAGGTCGTCGCCATCGCGGGCGAGCACCGTCGCCGACGCCCCGGGACCGGCGAGCGAGGCGGCCGCTGCGCACACCGCCGACTCGAGGCTGGACACTCCGGCGGTGGTGGTGGTCAGCGCCCGGGAGACCTCGTCGAGACGGGAGACCGCCGCGTCGACGTGGTGGATGTTGCTCTCGATCTGAGCCCGCATCTGGTTGACCTGCCGGGCCAGCACCCCGAGCTCGTCCCGGGACCTGACCGGGATGTCCGAGCCATAGTCGCCTCCGGCGATGCGTGCGACGCCCGCCGAGAGCTGTGCCACCGGGCGCCGGACGAAACGGTTGACGAAGAGCAGCACCAGCAGCCAGGTCACCAGCAGCGCGGAGAGCGCGAGCCAGACCACGGTCAGCTCGTCGGTGGTCTGGTCGCCGGTGAAGAGCGAGATGGGGGTCTCGACGCCCACGTAGAGCACCGGTGCTCCGGAGTTGGGATTCATCCCCTCCAGGGCGAGGGCGGTGGGCCCGGATCCGGAGACCGAGGCGAAGCCCGCGAAGCTCCCTGCCGAGCGGCCCAGGCCGGACCCGATGGACGCGGGCAGCGACCTCGCTGTCAGGGTGGGGTCCGCCGAGTTGCCCGACAGCGAGTAGAGGGGAGCCCCGGGGGCGTTGGCGACCAGCACCGGGGTGTAGCCCTGGCCCACGGCACCGAGCAACCGGAGCAGCTGGTCGGTGAGGGGCATGCTGTAGACGACCACTCCGAGCACCTGGGTGGACGCCGTGGCTCTGACCGGCGCGGCGAAGTCGTAGACCGGGGTTCGGGAGTCCAGGTAGTCGATGGCCTCCGCGGGGCTGCCGCGCAGCGCCCCCTCGACCTCCGGCAGCCCGAAGGTGAGCTGCGGCACGCCCGTCTGCTCGCTGGTCGCGAGCAGCGTCCCGTCCCCGTCGAACACCGCCACGCTCTCGTCGGGGAGGTCGGTGATGACCTTGGTGGATCCGGTCAGCAGCTCCGCCACCGCGCTCTGCGGATCCGCGGAGGCGAGCGCGGACCCCATCTCGGGCAGCCCGGCGACGTTCTGGGCCGCGAAGCGCGCCTGGGGTGCGGCGACCTGCTGCACCAGCTCCCGGTAGGCCTCGGCCCTGCTCTCGGCGTTGGTCTCGGCTCCCACCCGCGTCTGCTGGTCGCGACTGACCAGCAGGAAGGCGCTGACGGCGGCGATGATCGCCAGCGACAGCACGAAGCCCCCCAGCAGCAGGCGGGCGGCGAAGGTGATGCGGGGGCGATGGAAGAAGCGCCGCCGCGGGGTCTCGGCGTGGAGCATGGTTGCGGGAAGCGTAGGACCGCTGCCCCGGACCCGATCACGTGCAACGCGACTGTCGCGGGATCGTCGCAGCGCCCCGGCGTGGGCGCCGGCCGGCCGGGCACGCCTGTTCGTCTCCGTGCTAGAGTGACCGGCGTCGCATCCACTTCAAGCGGGTCCCGTGAGGCCGGCAAGGGGATCGGAACCGGCGCTGCCGGTGCCACTCCGCGGCCGTCCAGGCGGGCAGCAGATGGAGGGCACCGCCGATGACGTCGGTCACCTCGACCCGGAGGCTGGAGCACGTCATCTCCAGCGAGCAGTTCGACCGGGAGTGCCTCGACGACATCTTCGCCCGCGCCGACGCGCTGGCGGGGCGGCGTGACACGCGCCTGGCTGGACGGATCATGGCCACCCTCTTCTACGAGCCGTCGACCCGGACCCGGCTGAGCTTCGAGTCGGCGATGCTCCGGCTGGGTGGCTCGGTGATGGGCACCGAGGCGGCGCGGGAGTTCTCCAGTGCGATCAAGGGCGAGACCCTGGAGGACACCATCCGGATGGTGTCCTCGTACGCGGACGTCATCGTCCTGCGCCACGACCAGGCGGGGGCTGCGGCCAGATCGGCGGCGGTGGCCACGGTCCCGGTCGTCAACGCCGGCGACGGCCCCGGCGAGCACCCCACCCAGGCGCTCCTCGACCTCTACACGATCCGCTGCGAGCGCGGCACCGCGGATGGGGTGCACATCGCCTTCTGCGGCGACCTTCGCTACGGCCGCACCGTCCACTCGCTGGCTCAGCTGCTGAGCCTCCATCCCGGGGTGAGGATGACCTTCGTCGCCCCCGAGGTGGTGCAGGTCGGGGCCGACCTGCAGGCACGCATGGCAGCTGCGGGAGTCCCGTTCCGGCTCACCGACCGCCTCGACGAGGTCATCGAGTCCGTCGACGTCGTCTACCAGACCCGGGTGCAGAAGGAGCGCTTCACCGATCCCGGCGATTTCGAGGCGGCACGGCGGGCGATCCGCATCGACAGCGAGGTGATGCGCTCGCTGCCCGAGCGGGCGATCGTCATGCACCCGCTGCCGCGGGTGGACGAGATCGCCGTCGAGGTGGACGCCGATCCCCGAGCCGCCTACTTCCGCCAGGCGCGCAACGGCGTCGCCGTGCGCATGGCGCTGCTGGACCTCCTGCTCGGATGACCCAGCTGGAACGCGGCGCCTCGGCGCCGGCCGGCGCCGAGGCATGGGCGCGCACCCGCGTGCTCGACGGTCCGGGCGTGAGCCGGGCGCTGACCCGGCTGGCTCACGAGATCGTCGAGGGGCATCCCGGCGAGCTCGAGCGCGTGGTCCTCGCCGGCATCCGCGAGGGAGGCGTTGCCGTGGCCCGCAGCCTCTGGGCGCACCTCCGCGACGTCGCTCCTCCGGAGGCGCGGCTGGTGGCGGTGGACGTGAGCGGCTTCCGCGACGATCGCCCTCGCCGGTCCGGGCTCGACGGCTCCTGGCAGTGGATCGACCCGGCGACCGGCCGGGCGGGAACCGAGCCGGCGCCCTCGCCGGAGGAGGCGATCGTCATCCTCGTCGACGACGTGATCCAGACCGGCCGCACCATGCGCGCCGCCTTCGACGTCGTCTCCTCGCATGGCCGGCCCGCCGCGATCGAGATGGCGGTGCTGGTCGATCGGGGCGGTCGTGAGGTCCCGGTCCGGCCCAACTACGTCGGCAAGAACCTTCCCGTCGCGCCCGCCCAGTGGGTCGAGATCGAACGCGGCGAGGAGCCCGGCGTCGGCGGCATCTTCCTGGTGCCCCGGCCGTGAACTGCATCCTCCGCGGCGTCCGGGTCATCGACCCGCTGGCTCACCGCGACGCCTACGGTCAGGACGTCTGGCTCAGCGAGGGCCGGATCATCGCGATCTACAAGCACATGGGGGAGGGCAACCTCCCGATCATCGACCTGACCCCACCCGCCGGCGGCACTCCGGTGATCCTCTGTCCGGGCTTCATCGACATCCACACCCACCTCCGCGAACCCGGCGACGAGGGTGCGGAGACCCTCCACAGCGGCTCCGAGGCGGCTGCCGCCGGCGGCTTCACCCAGGTGGTGGCGATGGCCAACACCGTCCCGCCCATCGACAACCCCGATCGGGTCAAGGAGGCGACCTTCCGCGCCGTCGCCGCCTCGGTCCAGGTCCTGACCGGATGCGCCCTCACGCGCGGGCTGCAGGGCGAGGAGCTGGTGGAGATGGAGGCCTGCGCCGCCGCCGGAGCCGCCGCCTTCAGCGACGACGGTCGCAACGCCTTCTCGCCGCGGCTGCTCAGCGAGGCGATCGCACGGGCGGCGGCCGTCGGCCGGCCGGTGCTGATCCATCCCGAGGACGAGGAGGTCATCGCCCAGGTCAACAACGTGCAGGGACCGGTGCAGCGCTGCACGCTGCGACCGGTCGAGGCCGAGACCCGAGCCGTCGACTACGCGCTGCGCGCCCTCGCCCACGCCGGGAGGGGCCACGTCCACCTGCAGCACGTCTCGGCGGCGGCCAGCGTGGAGATGATCCGGCGGGCCAAGGAGGCGGGGGCCAACGTCACCGCCGAGGCGACCCCCCATCACCTCGGCATGTGGCTCCCCTTCGCCACCGAGCCGCAGCTGCCCGGGTTGCTCAAGGTCAACCCCCCGCTGAGGACCGACCAGGACCGGGAGGCGCTGGTCCAGGCGCTCCGGGACGGGATCATCGACGCGGTGGCGACCGACCATGCCCCCCACCGGGTGGAGGAGAAGGCGCTCCCCTACGGCCGGGCCGCTCCGGGGATGATCGGCCTGGAGCTCGCGCTGGCCGTCTGCATCACGCTCGGCGGCATGGGCGGCGACTGGATCCCCACGCTCGTCGAGCGTCTCACCACCGGTCCCTACCGGGTCCTCGGGCAGGCGTCGGGGGTTCGCGAGCCGCGGCTGCGCATCGGCGAGGCGGCGACCTGCGTGCTCTTCGATCCTGCGGCCGAGTGGACGGTGGAGCCCGCCCATCTCCGCTCCGCATCGCAGAACACGCCGCTGCTCGGCGCGCGGCTGCGCGGCAGGGTGCTGATGACCCTGGTGGACGGTGCCCTGGTCCACCACGATCGGCAGCGCCTTCCCTGGCCGGCGACGGCCGGGGCCACGGAGACCCCCCGTGCCTAGGGGACGGCTGGCGCTGGAGTCGGGGGTGGTCCACGAGGGCTGGCTGTTCGGGGCGCCCGTCGACCCGGCCACCTCCGGCGAGGTCGTCTTCAACACCTGCATGACTGGTTACCAGGAGATCTGCACCGACCCCTCCTACGCCGCTCAGATGGTGGTGATGACGTACCCGCTGATCGGCAACTACGGCATCCGCGACGACCACGCCGAGTCCGGCCGGATGCACTGCCGCGCCCTGATCGTTCGCGAGCTCTCCGAGCTGGTCGGCCACGGTGCGGCGCAGCGCTCCCTCGACGAGGAGCTGCGCCGCCAGGGGGTCCCCGGGCTGCGCGGCGTCGACACCCGAGCCCTGACCCGCCACCTCCGTGACCACGGCACCCTCCGGGGCGTCCTCGCTCTCGCCGGCGCGCTCACCGCCGAGGCGCAGGTGGAGCTGGCGCGACGGGCCCCCTGGGTCAGCGACCGGGATCTGGTCGCGGAGGTCTCCCAGGTCGAGCCCTCGGCTCGCTGGGACGAGCCGCTCCCCGCCGAGCTGGAGCGGGGGGTGGCGCGGAGCGGGGGCGTCGGGCGTTTCGGCGGACTGCGGATCGTGACCGTCGACCTCGGCCTCAAGCGCAACCAGCTGCGCGCCCTCACCAGTCGCGGCGCCGAGGTGACCACGGTGCGCCACGACGCCGACCTCGACTCCGTGATGCGTCACCGGCCCCACGGGGTGGTGCTGAGCAACGGCCCCGGCGACCCCGCGAGGCTGCCCGGTCAGGTCAGCCTGGCCCGCCGCCTCCTCGATCTCGGAGTGCCCATCCTCGGCATCTGCCTCGGCCATCAGGTGCTCGGGCAGGCCGCCGGCGCGACCACCTCCCGGCTGCGCTTCGGCCACCACGGCGGCAACCACCCGGTGCGCGACGAGCTCACCGGCTCGGTCTACGTCACCTCCCAGAACCACGAGTTCCAGGTCGACGCCGCCAGCCTCCCTGAGGCATCCGGCTGGCGCGTCAGCGAGCGCAACCTCAACGACGGCAGCGTCGAGGGGCTGCGCCACCGCACCCTTCCCGTCATCTCTGTCCAATACCACCCGGAGGGCGCCCCCGGCCCCCAGGACCGCGCCCAGGTCTTCGACGAGTTCCTCACCCTCGCCTCCGCCTATGGCGACGGCCCGGCGGTGCTGGCGGAGCGCATGCTTGGCGCGGGCAGGGGGGCTTTGCCCCCCTTCGCCGCCAGCCGGGCGGCTACCCCCGAGGTCGCCGAGCCAAAGGCGCCGAGCGCCGGTCAGGGCGCTCGGACACCTGGGCCGGAGCGCAGCCCCACCCCCGCCTCCCTCCACGGGGCTGAGCGACCGAGGTGCGTGCTCGTCATCGGCTCCGGCCCGGTGATCATCGGCCAGGCCGCCGAGTTCGACTATGCCGGCACCCAGGCGTGCAAGGCGCTCCGCGAGGAGGGCATCCGGGTGGTGCTGGTCAACAGCAACCCGGCGACGATCATGACCGACGACCAGTCGGCGGACGCCGTCTACATCGAGCCGCTGACCGTCCCGGTGCTGGAGCGGATCATCGCCGCGGAGCGTCCCGACGGGTTGCTGGCGACGCTGGGCGGCCAGACCGGCCTCAACCTCGCCGTCGCGCTCGAGGACGCTGGGGTGCTGGAGCGGTACGGCGTCCGTCCCCTGGGCACCTCGCTGGAAGCGATCCGCACCGCCGAGGACCGGGAGAAGTTCAAGGAGCTGCTCCGCCGCATCGGCGAGCCGGCCCCGGACTCGCGGACGGTGGACTCCCTCGCCGAGGCCCGACGCTTCCTCGCCGAGGTCGGGCTGCCCCTGGTGGTGCGCCCCGCCTTCACCCTGGGAGGCACGGGAGGTGGGCTGTGCGGCACCGAGGAGCAGTTCATCGAGGTGGTGAGCAACGGGCTCGCCGTCTCCCCCATCGGACAGGTGCTGGTCGAGCGCTCGCTGGCCGGCTGGCGCGAGATCGAGTACGAGGTGATGCGGGACGCCGCGGGTACCTGCATCACGATCTGCAACATGGAGAACCTCGACCCGATGGGGGTGCACACCGGCGACTCCATCGTGGTCGCGCCGGCGCAGACGCTCACCGATCGCGAGCACCAGCAGCTGCGCGGCGCCGCGCTGAGGATCATCAGCGCGCTGGGGATCGCGGGCGGATGCAACGTCCAGTTCGCACTGGCGCAGGACGGTTGCGAGTACCACGTGATCGAGGTGAATCCCCGGGTGTCGCGCTCGTCGGCTCTCGCCAGCAAGGCGACCGGCTACCCGATCGCGCGCCTGGCCGCCAAGATCGCCGCCGGCCGGCGTCTCGACGAGATCCCCAACGCGGTGACCGGCAAGACCTGCGCCGCCTTCGAGCCGGCCCTCGACTACTGCGTCGTCAAGATCCCGCGCTGGCCCTTCGACAAGTTCCCCGAAGCCGATCGGCGCCTGGGCACCCAGATGAAGTCGACCGGCGAGGTGATGGCCATCGAGCGCAGCTTCGAGGCCGCCTTCAGCAAGGCCCTGCGTTCCCTGGAGCAGCGGCCGCCGGCTCCGGGCGACCTCCTGGACCCGGTGCTGCTCGACAACCCCAACGACCGGCGCATCTTCGCGGTCGCGGAGGCGCTGCGCGGAGGGATGCCGGTGGCGGAGGTCAGCCGGCGCAGCACCATCTCGGCGTGGTTCGTCGACCGCATCCGGGCCGTGGTCGAGGTGGAGGAGCGGCTGCGGCGCGGCCTTGACGACGAGGCCCTCATCGCCGCGAAACGGATGGCTTTGGCGGACCGGCGGATCGCCGAGCTGGCCGGCATCACGCCCGAGGAGGTGGCCGGTGCGCGGCGGCGGCTCGGGCTCGCCCCGTCCTTCAAGTGCGTCGACACCTGCGCCGCCGAGTTCGCCGCCGCCACCCCCTACTACTACTCCACGGTCGAGGCCGAGGACGAGAGGCCGGCACCGGATGGCGACGCGGTGGTGGTGGTGGGCAGCGGGCCCATCCGGATCGGGCAGGGCATCGAGTTCGATTACTGCAGCGTCCAGGCCGCCGAGGCGCTTCGCCGCCAGGGGGTGGCCGCGATCATGGTCAACAGCAACCCGGAAACGGTGAGCACAGACTTCGACTGCAGCACCCGTCTCTACTTCGAGCCCCTCGACCAGGAGGCCGTGCTCGCAGTCATCGAGGCCGAGCGGGCGGGAGGGGTGGTCGTCCAGTTCGGGGGCCAGACCGCCGTCAACCTGGCCGAGCCGCTGCACCGCCATGGCGTGAACATCCTGGGCACGAGCGTCGATGCCATCGACCTCGCGGAGGACCGCCGCCGCTTCGAGGCGCTGATGCGCCGGCTCGAGATCCCCCAGCCTCACGGGGCGGCCACCGTCGATCCCGAGGAGGCGGCGGCGATCGCCGACCGCATCGGCTACCCCGTGCTGGTGCGTCCCTCCTTCGTGCTCGGGGGGCGGGCCATGGAGGTGGTGCACGGCCGCGACCAGCTCCAGCGCTTCGTCGCCGCCGCGATGGCGGCTCTCCCCGAGGATGGCGAGCGTGTGGGTGGGTCCCGTGGCACCGTGCTGGTCGACAAGTACCTCTTCGGCACCGAGGTCGACGTCGACGCGGTGTCCGACGGCGAGACGGTGGTGATTCCCGGGCTCATGGAGCATGTGGAGCGAGCCGGTGTCCACAGCGGCGAACTCGATGGCCGCCTACCCCGCCCCCGGGCTCGACGCCGAGGTCACCCGGCGCATCGTCGCCGACACCCTCGCCATCGCCCGGGCACTCCCGGTCCACGGTCTCTGCAACATCCAGTTCGTGATCTGGCGGGGGGTCCCCCATGTGCTGGAGGTCAACCCGCGGGCCTCGCGGACGGTGCCATTCATCAGCAAGGTCACCGGGGTTCCGATGGTGGAGCTGGCCACTCGGGTGATGCGGGGGGAGCGGCTCGCGGACCTCGGCTACGAGACCGGGCTCCGCCCCAGCCTGCCGCTGGTCGCGGTCAAGGCCCCGGTGTTCTCCACCGTCAAGCTGGCCCTGGTCGACTCGGCGCTGGGTCCGGAGATGAAGTCGACCGGCGAGGTCATGGGCATCGACACCACCCTGGGCGCGGCGGTCGAGAAGGCGTTCGTGGCCGCGCTCGGCGCGGTGCCGGTGAAGGGCGCCGTGCTCTGCAGCATCGCCGACGACGACAAGCGGGACGCCCTGCCCATCCTCTACCAGCTCTCCGCCCTGGGCTTCCGGATCTTCGCCACCGCCGGCACCGCGGCGGCGCTCAGCGGCGCCGGCATCAGCGCCACCGCGGTGGGAAGGATCGGCCAGAGCCGGCCCAACGTCCTCGACGTCATCGAGGAGGGCAGGGTCTCCCTGGTCGTCAACACCGTCTCCAACCTGGAGAGTGACGAGCTGACCCTCTCGCCCGCCCGCGGCGGCGAGCTGGCGGCCGCCGGGCGCACGGTCAAGGACGGGTATCGCATCCGGCTGGCCGCCGAGCATCGGCGCATCCCCTGCTGCACCTCGATCGACACGGCGCGAGCCCTCGTCGACGCCATCGAACGGCAGCGGCGGGGCGGGGGCATCACGGTGGCCCCGGTCCGCGCCTATCGTGAGGGCGCCGTGGCGGTGGTGCCCGGGTGAGCATCCCGCTCTCCGACCTGGGGCGGGCGCTCGACCAGACCGGCGAGGTCCTCGCCGTCGAGCCGCTCGGCGGGGGCCTGGTCGAGATCACGGTGCGCCTCCCGCACCTGGCCGCGGCCGCCCGCCCCGGGGAGTTCGCCCAGCTGCGCGCCTGGAACGGCATCGAACCCCTGCTCCGCCGCCCCTTCAGTGTGGCCTGGACCGAGTCCGACACCTGCGGCTTCGTCCTCGAGGCGGTCGGGGTGGGCACCCGGCTGCTGGTGGCGCTCCAGCCGGGCGACCGCATCCGTGCCCTGGGGCCGCTGGGCCGCGGCTTCGGCCTCGATCCCCCGCCCTCCCGGGCGCTGATCGTGAGCGGTGGCCTCGGCTGCGCTCCCTTTCCGCTGCTCGTCCGCGCCCTCCGCCGGGGCGGGTGCGCCGAGGTGACCGTGCTGAGCGGCGCGGCCAGCGCCGCCCGGCTCTACCCGGCCGAGCGCTTCGCCCGCGGGGACGCCGCGGTCACGGTGGTCGAGATCACCGACGACGGGAGCAGCGGGCGGCGGGGGCTGGTCACCGAGCTGGTCGGGGAGCGGTGCGACGAGGCGTCGGTCGTCTACGCCTGCGGTCCCAACCGGATGCTGGCGGCACTGGCCGCGACCGTCGCGCGCCTGCCCCGGCAGCCGCGGCGCACCGAGGTCTCCCTGGAGGCGCCGATGGGCTGTGGGTTCGGCACCTGCCTGGGGTGCGCCCTCCCCGTCTCCCACCCGGCCGGCGCCACGTGGGCGCTCTGCTGCCGCCAGGGCCCGGTGATGGAGGCGTCGCAGGTGGCCTGGCCCGAGCTGCTGGCCCTGCCTCCGGCGCACGTGGCGTGAGCGCCCCCGACCTGCGCGTGGATCTCGGCCGCGGCCTGGTCATGGCCAATCCCGTCGGCCTCGCGAGCGGCACCGCCGGCTATGGCTTCGAGCTCCGCCAGCTCATCGATCTGGAGCGGGTCGGCGCCCTCTTCACCAAGGGGACGACGCTCCACGCCCGCGAGGGCAATCCGCCGCCCCGGGTGGCCGAGGTGCGGGGCGGCATGCTCAACTCGATCGGGCTGCACAACCCCGGGGTGGAGCACGTCGCGAGCGTGTACGCGCCCGAGTTCGCGAGCTGGAGCATCCCGGTGGTGGTCAACGTCGCCGGGGGCAGCGTCGACGACTACCTCCGCTGCCTGGAGCGCCTCGACGCCGTGACCGGCGTGGCCGGCTACGAGCTGAACATCTCGTGCCCCAACATCGCCAACGGCCTGGACTACGGCCGCGATCCCGAAGCCGCGGCCCGCCTGGTCGCCGCCGCGCGGGAGCGGACCGCGCGCCATCTCATGGTCAAGCTGAGCCCCAACGTCACCGACATCGCCGCCGTGGCCCGGGCGGTCGAGGACGCCGGCGCCGACTCGGTCTCGGCGGTCAACACCTACGTGGGCATGAAGGTCCATCGCGGCATCCGGGCCCCGGTGCTGCCGGGGCGCGGGACCGGCGGCCTGAGCGGGCCGGTGATCAAGCCGCTGGCGCTGGCTTCGGTGGCCGCGGTCCGCGCCGCCGTGCGCATCCCGGTGCTGGGGGTGGGCGGGATCATGGACGCGGGCGACGCGCTGGAGTTCCTGATCGCCGGAGCCGACGCGGTCCAGGTGGGGACGGCCACCTTCGTGGATCCCGCCGCGGCACTGGACATCCTCCACGGGCTGGTGGCGCTGGCCGAGCGGGCCGGCGTCTCCCGGCTGGCCGACCTGCGGGCTCCCGCGCGCGCGGCGGTGCCCCCTGCAGGGATCGAACCCGCATCAACCGGTTAAAAGCCGGCTGCTCTGCCGTTGAGCTAAGGGGGCGGCTCCGACCGCATTATGCCCGCCGTCTCCGCGACACCCGGAGGGCCCGCCGGATGTCGCACCATTTTCGGGTGCCCGCCCCGGTGCCCGGCTTTCCCCCCAGGTTCCCCGTCCGCGATGACGGCCGCCGGCCGTGGCGCTACCGGGTGGCCGCGGCGGTGGTCCGCGCCGGTCTGCGCACGCTGTTCCACGGCCGGCTCCGCCTCGAGGGGGTGGCGGGCGTGCCCCCGCGCGGGCCGCTCCTCGTCGCCTCCAACCACATCAGCAACTGGGACCCGCTGATCGTGGGGTCGTTCTTCCCGGGGACCCTCTTCGCCATGGCCAAGCGGGAGCTCTTCCGCCCCGCTCCGGTCGCCTGGTGGCTCGCCGGCTGCAACTGCTTCCCGGTGGATCGGGGAGGCGCCGACCGCCGGGCGCTGCGGATCAGCCTCGACCTGCTGCGAAGCCGGCGGCTCCTCCTCTTCATCGAGGGACACCGCTCGAAGGGGCGTGGGATGGGGCCGGCCGAGGCCGGCGCGGGATTCCTGGTCCGCCGCACCGGCACCGCCGTGCTGCCCGTCGCCGTCTGGGGGACGGAGAGGGCGCTGCGCTGGACCGGCGGGCTGCTGCCGCGCCGGGGCTGCATCCGGGTCCGCTATGGCCGGCCGCTCACGGTGACGGGCGGCAGCGACCGGGAGATCGCCGACGCCGTCGCCTTCGAGGTGGCGCAGCTGCTCCCCTCCCGCTACCGGGGGGTCCATCGGAGAGCGCCCGGCGCCCCCTCCCGGGGCGGCGGACGGGCACCGGCGGGAGGGCCCGTCACGGCCGCCGCCGGCGGCTAGCCTCGGGCCCCCGCCTTCTCGGCGCTCTCCAGGCAGGTGAAGGAGACCACCTCCTTGGTCTCCGGGGCCAGGTCGAAGCGCACGATCGCGGTCTGGCTCAGCACCGTCTCGACCCTTCCGGTGGCCCCCACCGGGTAGTTGCCGATCGGGGTGCCGGTCCGCGGGCGCGTGTTCTGGATCAGCACCACGCGCTCGCCGACGGCGAAGGGTGGCGGTGGCTCCTCGCGTGCGCTGGGCGGGCGACCCGGCTGGGGCCGGACCGGGGGGGGAGCACGGGCCCAACCACCGGATCCGCCACCTCCTCGTCATCCACGGGGACAACGGCGTCGTCGACGAGGTCGACGTCGACCACGTCCGGGATCTCGACCTCGGGGACGTCCCGGCCCTCGACGGCGACCAGCTCGAGGTCCACCTCGTCGGGCGCGTCGGGCTCCAGTTCGGTGGGCTCTTCGTCCAGATCGTCGCCGGGCATGGTCCCTTCTCGGTTGCGGGATGGCGCGCTGAGACTGCGAGGATACCGCCTGGCCGGGCCGGCCCGGAGACGGCGGGGCGCCCGGCTCACCGAGGACGGCGGCCGGCTCCGCCTAGAATCGGCCTCGATGGCGGTTCGCACCTGGACGGCGCTCTCCCCCCGCGTCCAGCAGCGCGCGCTCGAGATCGCGCCGGGCGCGCTGACCTGGACGGTGCTGCTCGTACCCCTCGTGGCCGCCTTCGCCATCCGCTTCAACGACCCCGCCGACCTCTGGATCATCGGGCTGGGGGCGGTGCTGCTCGACGCCTACTGGTTCCTGCGCACCGCGGTCACCGTCTACTGGGTGTGGCGATCGCTGCACGAGCTGCGCCGCGTGGGGGCGGAGGACTGGTGGGCGGAGTGCGAGCGATTCCAGCCGGCCGAGGGCGCTCCGGGACCCAGCGACATCACCCACTGCGTCCTCATCCCCACCTACACCGAGCGCTACGAGGTGCTCCGCGCGACCGTCGACGCGCTGGTCGCGCAGAAGTACCCGAGCCGCCTCAAGGTCTGCGCGATCATCACTCGGGAGACCGACACCGCGGGGATCGAGAACGTCAGCCGGCTCCGCCGCGAGCTGGGGCGTCACTTCCGCGCCTTCATCCACATCAAGGACCCGCTGCTCCCCGGGATCGTGGTCGGGAAGTCGGCGGCGATGGCCTACGGGGGGCCGGTGCTGCGCCAGCACTGCGATCGGCTGGGCCTGGACCCGTCGCGGACCCTGGTCACCGACCTCGACTCCGACTTCCGCCTGCACCCGCAGTACTTCGCGTACATCACCTGGAACTTCCTGCACGTCGACCGAGCCCTCACCTCGATCTGGCAGCCGGTCCCGGTCTTCCTCAACAACCTCTGGCGGGTGCCGGCGGCGATCCGGGTGATGGCGACGGCGGCCACCCAGTGGCAGATGTTCCTTCACCAGCACCCGGACCGGCTGGTGATGTTCTCCTCCTACACCATGTCCATGAAGCTGGTCAGCGAGGTCGGCTACTGGGACAGCGACGTCATCCCCGAGGACTCGCGGTTCTTCTGGAAGGCCTTCTTCCACTACGGCGAGGAGCTCCAGGTGCGTCCTGCCTTCCTGCCCGTCTTCGGCGACGCGCCGCGGGCCTCCGACTACGCCTCCACCCATGCCAGCCAGTACAACCAGATCAAGCGCTGGGCCTGGGGGGCGACCGACGTCCCCTACGTGTGCACCCGCCTGCTGGACCACCCCGAGATCCCCTGGCGGCTGCGTGCCCGTCGCTTCCGCTACCTGATGTTCAACCACCTCACCTGGGCGACCCTCCCCCTGCTCCTCCCCATCGGCGGCTCGCTGCCCGCGCTCATCGACCTCGACTACAGCCTCTCGCCGGCCGCGACCGCGCTGGGCCTGCTGACCACGGTGATCCTCACCATGACCCTGCTCAACACCCTGGTCCTCATCGTCGTCGACCGCGCGGTGTGCCCCAAGCCCCCCGAGTGGGGACGCTGGCGCCGCCTCTACGCCGACATCCAGCTCTTCCTCTACCCGGTGGTCGGTCTGGCGCTCTCGGTCATCCCGGCGCTGGAGGCGCAGACCCGTCTCATGTTCGGCGCCTACCTCGAGTACCACGTCACCGCCAAGGAATGACGGGCCCCTGCGTGCCGTGGGCACCGCATCCCGGTGCGGCGGGTGGCGGCCCGGCGGTCCTCTCCAGCCGGCCCTCCCCTCAGAGCCGGATCGGCCGGCCGCTCAGCGCCTCCACGGCGAGGAGGTAGGCGCCCGCGCTCCAGCTCTGGCCGGACGCCCCGGCGGGCTCCCCGGTGCCCGCGTCGATCCACTCGTGGAAGCCCCAGCCGGCGGCGGAGCCTCGGTGGAGGCGGTTGGCCGCGGCCAGCCGCGACATCTCGGAGCGGGCCTCCTCGACCATTCCGACGCGGTGCAGCGCGACCACGTAGAGGGCTCCGATGAACGGCCACACCCCGCCGTTGTGGTACCGGCCGGGGGGGTTGCGCCAGCGCGGGTCCTGGAGGGCGTCGAGGTCCGCGCGGTACATCCCCCAGCGGTCGTCCGCGGCGAAGCTCCGCGTGTAGGTGCGCATCGGGTAGGGGGTGGCCGCGGGGCTGCGGTGGAGGCATCCCATGATGCGGCGGGCGCGCTCCGGCGAGGCCACCCCGTAGAGGACGGCGAGCACGTTGCCGAGCACGTCGCACTCGTCCACGTAGCGGCCCCCGTCGACGTGGGAGAGATAGTGGCCTCGATCCGCGAGCATCGCCTGGCGCCGGGCGGCGGGGCCGATGGGGTGGGGGAAGCTCACCTCGGCGCCGGGGGCGTGGCCGACGCCCTCCAGGAGACCCTCGTGGTCGCTGCCCGGCTCCGGCCAGAGCAGGAGGTCGATCTTGCGGCGCAGCCGGGCCGCGTGGGCCCGATAAGCCTCGGCCTCGCCGGCGGCGAGGTCCGCCATCCCCAGCAGGGCCCGGTGGTAGAGGGCGTTGACGTAGAGCAGCTTCCCGGACCTCTGCAGGGAGGAGTCCATCCAGTCCCCGCCGGACGGGGAGTCGATCAGCGTGAACTGGTTGGCGTCCTGGTCGGCCAGCCAGCGGATCGCCCGCCGTAGGTGCGGCCAGAGCCGCCGCTTGAGGCGGGCGTCCGGGTGGGCCTCGAGATGCTGGGCGGCGGCGACCACGAAGAGGCAGGTGGCGTCGGTGCACCCCGCCTCGTGGAAGTCCCAGTACCCCCGCTGGGGCCACCATGCGTTGGGGATCTGCCCCGAGTTCGGCCTGTCGATGGGCGAGCCCGACCAGGCTGCGGGCCACCGCCTCGACCAGCTCGGTGTCGGCCGACAGGTTGGCTCCGAGTGCGGCGAAGGCGACGTCCCGGGTCCAGACCGCGGCGTAGTGGGGTAGTGCGGCGGAGGCGAGCAGCCCCTCGGGCGCGACCGCCGCACGGAGGACGGCGCGAGCCTCGCCCGTCCCCTCGACGACGTCGGCGGGCAGCTCCGTCGTGGCCGGGTCGCGCGGCGCGGAGCGCCCGGCGGGGGTGTCAGTCGGGATGCGCGGCCTCGGCGTGGTAGTGGTCGGAGATCTGCTGCCAGGAGGCGGAGTTGGCCTTGCCGGGCAGCGGGCTGTTGCCGTCGAAGTAGCGGACCTCCCCAGTCTCCACGTTGCGGTACTCACCGGGGCTCACCACCGTCCCGGAGGCGAAGCGGACCCCGTGGGTCACCTGGTCGGGCATGTGGTGGCGGCTGGGCCCCCCCGCCTCACCGGCGTGGTAGTGGTCGGAGATCTGCTGCCAGGAGGCGGAGTTGGCCTTGCCGGGCAGCGGGCTGTTGCCGTCGAAGTAGCGGACCTGGCCGGTCTCGACGTTGCGGTACTCCCCGGCGCTGACCACGGTCCCCGGAGCGAAGCGAACACCTTGCTTGGACATCGTCGAAGCCCTCGCAGTCATCGCAGGCGGAAGCGTCTCTCCAGTCTAGACCGCGCGGTCGGTGCCGGCCAGCCCGCACGCCTCGCGGGCCAGGGCGATGGTCTGCCGGGCCGCGACCCGCGCCCGCCGGGCGCCGTCGGCCAGCACGTCGTCGACCAGGCCGGGCTGGGCGGCGAGCTCGGCGCGGCGCTCGCGCGCCGGGGCGAAGTGATCGGCGATGGCCTCGGCCAGCCAGCGCTTGACCTCCACGCAGCCGGTTCGCGCCTCGCGCTCGCCCTGCCAGATCTCCTCCAAGCGGTCGGGGCTGAAGAAGCGGTGCAGGCCGCAGACGTTGCATCGCTCGGGGTGACCGGGGTCGGCGCGCCGCGGTCGCTCCACGTCGGTGACCATGCCGGCGACGGCGCGGCGGATCTCCTCGGGGCTGTCCAGCATCCCGATGGTGTTCCCCCGGCTCTTGCTCATCTTGCTGACCCCGTCGGTGCCCATCACCCGGGGCATCTCGGTGAACAGCCCCTGAGGTTCAGGAAAGACCTGGCCAAAAAGATGATTGAATCGGCGCGCGATCTCCCGGGTCAGCTCGATGTGGGGAGCCTGGTCCTCGCCCACCGGGACTCGATCGGCGCGGGGCAGCAGGATGTCGGCCGCCTGGAGCACCGGGTAGCCGAGCAGGCCGTAGTTGTTGTTGTCGGGGAACTGCGTCACCTTCTCCTTGTAGCTCGGCACCCGCTCCAGCCAGCCGAGCGGGGTGGTCATGGAGAGGAGCAGGTGCAGCTCGGTGACCTCGGGAAGGTCGGACTGCAGGAAGATGGTGGAACGCTGCGGGTCGACACCCACGGCGAGCCAGTCGAGCACCATCTCGACGACCGCGGGACGGATGGTCGACGGATCGGTGACCGTGGTCAGCGAATGGTAGTCGGCGACGAAGAAGACGCACTCGTATTCGCCCTGGAGCCCGACCCAGTTGCGCAGCGCTCCCAGGTAGTTGCCGAGATGCATCCGTCCGGTGGGCTGCATGCCGCTCAGGACCCGGAGCCGGGGCGCCGAGCCCGCCGCCGTGGTGTGCTCCATGGGGCTGCGATTCTAGCTGCACGCGATCCGTCCGCGCCTGGCGCGCCGATCCGGGCGAGCGGGTCGCGGGGAGCGGTTGCTAGGCTTGGGGAGCCCCGCGCCGTTCCGCGCAGGGCTGACCCTAGGAGGATCGCGCCATGGCATTGCCTCGCCGGCACCTCGGCAGCGGCGGACCGGAGATCACGACGGTGGGTTTCGGCGCCTGGGCCGTCGGCGGAGGGGGTTATGCCTTCGGCTGGGGCCGCCAGGACGACACCGCGTCGATCTCCGCCGTCCACCGCGCCATCGAGCTCGGGGTGGACTGGGTCGACACCGCGGCGATCTACGGGCTCGGCCGCTCCGAGGAGGTGGTGGGTCACGCGCTGGCGGCGCTCCCCGCGTCGGACCGCCCGCTCGTCTTCACCAAGTGCGGCATGGTCTGGGATCCGGAGCGACCGACCGACTTCCCCCGGCGTCTGCTGGCGCCGGATTCGATCCGCCGCGAGTGCGAGGCGTCGCTGGCGCGGCTCGGCGTGGAGACCATCGACCTCTACCAGTTCCACTGGCCCGACGACACCGGGGTGCCGGTGGAGGAGAGCTGGGGGGCGATGCTCCGGCTCCGCGAGGAGGGCAAGGTCCGCTGGTGCGGCGTCTCCAACTTCGACGTGGCCCTGCTCGAGCGCTGCGAACGCGTGGGCCACGTCGACTCACTGCAGCCGCCCTTCTCCCTGATCAATCGCCGGGCTGCCGCCGAGGCGCTGCCCTGGTGCGCCGCGCACGGCACCGGCGTCATCGTCTACAGCCCGATGCAGTCGGGCTTGCTGACCGACAGCTTCTCGGCCGCGCGGGTGGCCTCCCTGGATGACGACGACTGGCGCCTGGGCAGCCCCGATTTCACCTCGCCGAGGCTGGAGCGCAACCTCGCGCTCCGGGAGGCGCTGCGCCCGGTGGCCGCTCGCCACGGGACCTCGGTCGCCGCGGTGGCGGTGGCGTGGGTGCTGAGCTTCGAGGCGGTGACCGGAGCCATCGTGGGGGCTCGCTCGCCGGCTCAGGTCGAGGGCTGGCTTCCCGCCGCCGACCTCGTCCTGACCGCGGCCGACCTCGACGAGATCGCGTCGGCCGTCGAGCTCACCGGTGCCGGCTCCGGCCCCGGCCGCCCGCCCGGCTGATCCCCTCGGGAAGCGCCTCGCCCAGCACCGCCTCGTAGACGGCCACGGTCTCGCGGGCGGCCCGGCTCCAGGTGAAGCGGGCGGCGTGCTCCCGCCC
The DNA here is from genome assembly GCA_963803165.1 of uncultured Chloroflexia bacterium. Taxonomy (GTDB): domain Bacteria; phylum Chloroflexota; class Dormibacteria; order Aeolococcales; family Aeolococcaceae; genus Changshengia. Next base: position 83,484 of record CAWDLK010000006.1, read on the forward strand.
CCGCCGGCGCCGCTCCTCGACCTCGCCCGGGTCGGTGAGCAGCCGGTCCAGCGCGGCTCCGAGCGCGGCGGCGTCGCCGTCCGGCACCAGCACCGCCGCGTCGCCCGCGACCTCGGGGAGCGAGCTGTTGGCGAAGCCCACCGCCACCGCCCCGCAGCCCATCGCCTCGAGCAGCGGGAGCCCGAATCCCTCGTAGGCGCTGGGGAAGACGAAGGCCGCCGCGCCCGCGTAGAGGGCGACCAGGTCGGCGGTGTCGACGAAGCCGAGCTCGCGGCCGTGGTCGCCGAGCACCGCGAGCTGGGCCCGCACCGACGCGGCGAACATCCCCTGCCGGCCGGCGACCACGAGGTCGACGTCGTGGTCGCGGCGCAGCCGCCGGGTCGCCGCCACCAGATGGGGGAGGCCCTTGCGCGGCTCGAAGGTGCCCACCCCGAGGAGGTAGGGGCGGCGCAGACCGAGGCGCCCGAGGGTGGCCTCCACCACCGCCCTCTCCGGCGGCCGGTACCGCGCCTCGAGCCCGTGCGGGACCACGTGGATCCGGCCGGGCTCGACCCCCGCGATCCGCTCGCAGTCGGCGGCGGTGGCGCGGCTCGGGGCGATGATCGCGTCGGCGCGGCGGAGCAGCCTCATCCCGGGACGGCGGAGCAGGCGTGACCTCCACGAGTAGCCGGGGAGGAGGAAGGGGATGAGGTCGTGGACGGTCACCACCACGGGGAGGGCCGCCCGCCTCGGCTGGCCGTGCTCGATGGCGTGGTAGAGGCGGGGTGGGCGGCGGCGCAGGGCGGATGCCACCAGCAGGGGGTCGGCGAGGACCTGGGCCCGGCGCTCCAGCCGGGGGACGCGCATCTCCGCCCGAAGACCCAGGCCGGCGAGGTCGCCGGGGTCCGCGGCTCCCCGGCTGAGCAGCACGCCCACCTGCGGCGCGACCCCGATCTCGGCCATCCCCCCGAGCAGTCCCCGGAGGTAGCTGCCGATCCCCCGGCTCGCGGAGTCGCCCTGGAGCGGACGCCCGTCGACGAGGACCGGCCTCACGGCGGAGGCGTCCGCCGCGCCGCCCCGCTCTCCCCCGCCGCGATCAGGGCCTCCAGCCGCCGCACCACCGCGTTCCAGCGGTAGTGGAGGGCCACGTGACGCCTTCCGGCGTCTCCCCGCCGGGCCGCCTCGGCGGGATCGGCGAGCAGGGCCCCGGCGCGGTCGGCCAGCTCCCCCGGGTCGTGGAAGAGGAGCGCCCCGCCGCTCCGCTCCGCCTGCCCCGCCAGCACCGGGGAGTCTCCGTTGAGCAGGCACGGGCGCCCCGCCGCCCACGCCTCCAGCGTGATCAGCGAGAGGCTCTCCAGGCGGCTGGTCACCACCACCGCCTCGGCGCCCGCCACCGCGTCCCAATGCTCGGCGTCGTCGACCCAGCCGAGCGAGACCACCCCCTCGGGGACCTCGGCGGGCCCGTTCGGGTCACCGATGAGCACCAGGGAGACGTCCGGCCGCTCCCGGCGGAGCAGGCCGAAGCCGTCGAGGAGCATCTCGACGCCCTTCCCCGGTGTCGCCCGCCCCGCGTAGAGGAGGTACCTGCCCAGCTGGTGGCGGCGCCGGAAGCCGGCGGGCTCGAGGGAGGTCGGCGGGTCGATCGCCACCGTGCCGACGGCATGGGGGCGCCGCGCCGCCACCGGGTGGACCGCCTCCAGCAGGGTGCGCTCCTCGTCGGTCCCGTACCAGAGGGCGTCGCTGGCCGCCAGCGCGCGTCCGACGGCGCGCAGTCGCAGGGCGGGCTCGTCGTGGGCGGCGGGGATCAGCAGCCGGGGGTGGGGCGCGGCCGGCAGGCCCCAGATCGTCGGGTGATAGAGGTAGGGGGTGAAGAGGGTCGGCCGGTCGGCCGCGGTGGCGAGCGCCCGCACCAGGGCCGGGGCGAAGGGCCCCTGAGCCACCAGCCACGCGGTCTCGGGCCGCAGCTGCGGAGGCAGGCGGAAGAGGCCCCTGCTCATCTGGTGGAAGGCTCGGGGCGCCCGTCTCCCCATCACCGGGAACCGCCGCACCCGGATGGCCCCGTCGAGGTCGTCCCCCGGCGGGAAGGCGGGCGTCCAGGTCGCCTCGTCGCCCGCGGTGGTGGTCCACACCTCGATCTCCCAGCGCCGGCTCTGCAGGGTGACGGCCAGCCGCCGGACCAGCAGCTCGCTCCCGCCGTTGACCCCGGGCCCGAAGCGGGGCACCACCAGGCGAAGCCGGCGGGGCCGCCGCGGCGCCGGGGACGGCGCCGCCGGACCGGCCTCGGCCCCGGCCGGCTCCGGGTCGGTCACGCGACGACCGCGGCCTGCCGCTCCGCGGCGGACGAGGGCTCGCGGTACCAGTCGGCGCGGGTGAGGGGGATCCCGGATCGCCCCCCTCCTCCCGGGCGGACCGCCAGCACCTGGTGCACGGCGATCGACCCCATCTCGAACCCGACCCGGCTGCCGCTCATGTAGAGCTTCCACACCCGCGCCCGCTGGACACCGACCAGCCCGACCGCCTCGTCCCAGGACGCCTCCAAACGGTCGCTCCAGCTGCGCAGGGTGAGCGCGTAGTGCTCGCGCAGGCTCTCGACGTCGCGCACCTCGAGCCCGCCGGCCTGGAGCGCGGTGACCATCCCCCCCACCTCCTGGAGCTGACCGTCGGGGAAGACGAAGCTGTTCAGGAACGCGCCGTTGCCGCCCGCGCCCGGCCGGTCGGTGATGCCGTGGATGAGGGCTCGTCCGCCCGGGCGGAGCAGCCGGTGCACCGCCCGGCAGTAGGCGCCCATCTCGCGCCGTCCGACGTGCTCGACCATCCCCACGCTGGCCACGGCGTCGAACTCGCGCTCGAGCCCGTCACGGTAGTCGGCGAGGCGCACCTCCGCCCTCCCCTCCAGCCCCCGCTCGCGCACCTGGCGCATCGCCCATTCGGCCTGGCGCGGGCTGGCGGTGATCCCGAGCGCCTCGATGCCCCAGTGCTCGGCGGCATGGAACACCAGGCTCCCCCAGCCGCAGCCGATGTCGAGGAGGCGCTCCCCCGGACGCAGGCGCAGCTTGCGGCAGACCAGCTCCAGCTTGGCCTCCTGGGCGGCGTCGAGGTCGGTGTCCGGGGAGGGGAAGTAGGCGCACGAGTAGGTCAGGGTGCGGCCCAGGAAGAGCCGGTAGAACTCGGGTGGCTGGTCGTAGTGGTGGCGGATCGCCTCGCGGTCGCGGCTGCGGCTGTGCAGCCGCCCGTGGAGCCGGGCCTCGACGGGGAGCCCGCGAGGGTCGGGCCGGGCGCCCAGGGCGAGCGCGGTCGCGGCGAGGCGGGGGAGCAGGCGGGCCACCCGGGCCATCGAGAGGTCGTTGACGTGCCCCAGGAAGGCGTGGAGGTCGTCGATCTCGAGGCTGCCCTCGACGTAGGCGCGTCCGAAGGCCCGCTCCGGCAGGTCGCCGATGAGCCGGTCGAGCGCCTTCCGGCTGTTCAGCCGGAGGACGAAGCGAGGGGGCCCCGCCTCCCCGACGGAGGTGCCGTCCCACATCACGAGACGCCATCTCTCGGTGCCCCAGACGGCGCTGAGGATGGAGAAGAGCCGGCGGCTCGCGCCGGGGTCAGGGGCTGCGTTCGGCTTCATGCTCACCGCTCCCAGAGGTGCTCCGCGCCCTCGGATGGTGGCACAGAGGGGGCGCGTCCCACCCGGACCGCGGGGTCTCAGGAGTGCAGGCGCAGCCGGTCCAGGAGCTCGGTCATCCGCTCCCGGAACACGTGATCCGAGAACGCGGAGAGCCGCCGCCGGCCCCGGGCGATGAGCAGCCGGCGCAGCCCGTCGTCGCGCACCACCCTGTCGATGATCGCCGCCCAGGTGAGCGGGTCGTCGGTGGGGAGCAGGATGCCCGCGTCCGCCACCGTCTCCGGGACCGCGGCGGCGGCGCGGGCCACGACCGGGAGGTCGAAGGCCCAGGCCTCCAGGAGGGGCATGCCGAAGCCCTCGTGCTCGCTGGCGGAGACGGCGAGGCTGGCGGACGCGTAGAGGTCCCCGATCTCCCGGTCGCCGAGCCGTCCCGGCAGCGAGACGGCCCCGGAGACCCCCAGCTCGCTGGCGAGCCGCCGCAGGCCGGCCGCGTACGAACTCGGTGTCGTCCCAGCCTCCGGGCAGCACCAGGGTCGCCTCCGGCTGGTCGCGGGCCCGGAGCGCCGCCAGCACCCGGATCAGCTCCTCCTGGCGCTTGTGCGGGGCCAGCCGGGAGACGGAGATCAGTCGGGCCGCGCCGGAGGCGCGGGCCGGGCGGGGCGAGAGGCGCCGGAGGTCGACGGGGGGCGGGATGACCATGGTCTCCGGACACCCCGCCGCCCTCAGCTCCCCGACGCTGTAGGCGGAGCCGCCGATCCCCAGCTCGACGATCGGAGCGAGCCGGATCAGGTCGCGGCGGCCGCGATCGAGCCAGTAGGCCACCCGCGGGCTGACCGCCCGGTAGTAGCTCGATGGCGTGATGTTGTGGAAGACGATCGCCCGCCGGCAGCCGAGCCCGGAGAAGAGCCGCGCCGATGCGGCTCCGATGCTGAGGTGATAGAGGACCAGGTCGTCCGCCCTCACTCGGGCGGGCAGCTCCTCGGCCGGCCGGGCCTCTCCGAGCAGGCTCTGATGGGTCTCCTCCGCGAAGATCGCTGAGCTGATACCCGCCTCCCGGAAGCCGGAGCGCATGCGCATGGCCGCCTGGCCCACGGCATCCCCCGGGGAGAGGACCGGGAGGAGCTGGTGGACGGCGGTCACGCTTCGCGGCTCTCCGACCCCTCGGGGTCGGCGGGCTCCGGGGCCGAGGCCTCGAGCCGGGCGACCCGTCCCTCCAGGGCGCGCAGCTCGCGCAGCATGGCGAGGTTGAAGCGCGTCTGGTCCCGGGCGATCGGGGCGACGTACCAGGAGAGCAGCCGCCGGGTCACCCGCTTGACGAGGACCGCCACCCCGCCGATCACCGGGCGGCCGGCGCGGAGGGGGCGGGCGCTCTCGATCAGAACGCTGGCCTCCGGGGCCTCGAGCCCCTCGTCCGGGTGGAAGGGGGTGGCGAGCCGCTCCACGAGGGACGCGGGATAGGCGCCGGCGGCGCGCCCGCGCTCGACCTCGGCCGACACGCCGGCGACGATCCCCTCCAGGTCGGGGGCGGGAGAGGTGGGATCGCCGGCCGCGGGGTCCGGCTCAGGACCGGCGACGGCCTGGTCGCTCATCCCGCCCGGCCCGCCGGGTGGAGACGAGCTGCTCCGGCTGGTCCGCCGGCTGCTCCGCCGGCACCACCGACCAGGCTCCGCCCGGCTCGATCACCCCGCGACGTTCCCTTCTGTCGATGACCCGGAAGTGTAGGGCGTTCTTCAGGTGGTCGAAGGCGGCGCGGTCCCGCCGCCCCTGGAGCTCGACGTCGATGCTGTACTTCCCGTCGAGCAGGGAGAGCTGGGGGATGTCGAAGCGGATCGTCCCAGCCGAGCCGCGCTGGCTCTCGCCGACCTGTGCGTACTGGCTGACCGGGAGCTCGACCTCCGAGACCATCAGCCCGTCGCCGCGCAGGATCCAGAGCACGCAGGTGAAGTCGGCCACGGCGTCGTTCTGGATCTCGTAACCGAGCTCGATGCGCACGAAGCCGCCGGTCGCCGGGTTGGCGTCCTCGACCCCGCGCTCGTCGAGCATCCGGATCCCGGTCACCACCACGTCGCGCGAGCCCCAGCGCTCGATCTCGGCGTCGGGGTGCGCGCCGTCGGCGGCCATGCCGATGGCGTGACGGTACTGCGCGGTCACGTCGGCGGTGTCGCCGTCGGCGACCAGCCGGCCGTGGTCGAGCAGCAGGGCCCGGTCGCAGTAGGTGGTGACCGCACTCAGCTCGTGGGTCACCAGCACCACGGTGCGGCCCTCCCGCTTGTAGCGGGTGAACACGTCGAAGCACTTCTGCTGGAAGGGCGCGTCCCCGACCGCGAGCACCTCGTCCATCATCAGGATCTCGGCGTGGGCCTGTATCGCCAGCGAGAAGGCGAGCCGCACCTGCATCCCCGAGGAGAAGTTCTTGAGCTTGTGGTCGACGAACTGCTCCAGCTCGGCGAACCCGATGATCTCGTCGAGGCGGCGGTGCAGCTCGGGCCGGCTCAGCCCCAGGATCGCTCCGCTCAGGAAGATGTTCTCTCGCGCGGTCAGCTCGGGGTTGAAGCCGACGCCCAGCTCGAGGAAGGGCGACACCCTGCCCTGGATGGCCACCACTCCCGCATTCGGCCGGTAGATGCGGGAGAGGATCTTGAGCAGGGTGCTCTTGCCCGAGCCGTTGTGCCCGATGATCCCGACGAACTCACCCGCTTCCACCTCGAAGCTGACGTCCAGCAGCGCCTCGAGGATGCGGTAGCGCGAGGCGCTCCGCCAGTGGGTGAGCCGGTGCTTGAGGGTGGCGCTGCGGTCGAGAGGGATGCGGAAGCGCTTGGAGAGGTGCTCCACCGTGATGGCGAGGTCGCGATCCGCCATGGTCAGAGGTTCTCGGCGAAGTTGCGGGCGCGGGATCGGAAGGTGAGCGCGCCGACCGTCACCACCAGGATGACGGCCAGGAACGGCACGGGCAGGAGCCATGGGGCGTTCAGCGGGTGCAGCTGGTGGACGGCGGCCATATGGCCCGTCACCACCAGCTCGGTCCAGGGCGCCTGCGGTGTCAGCAGCGCATGGCGAAGGTCTTCGATGGTCTGCATGATGGGATTGCAGGCCATGAGCTGCACGATCCAGAGGTAGTGGGGGGCGATGTACTTCGCCTGACCGATCGCCTCGGCCAGATGCAACCGCTGGAGAACGTAGGTGAGGCTGAACATCACCCCGGACCCATAGAAGAGCAGCTGCATCAGCACCTCCCAGAGGTGGCTGACATCGTGGAACTGGACGAAGAGGGCGGAGAGGAAGAGCGAGATCCCGAACGCCAGCAGGTACAGCTCGAGGAGCAGCGGGATGACCATGACGATGCGCAGACCGATGTCGATCTGATGCAGCGCCACGGCGATCACGAACACGATCACCAGGTTGATGAGGAAGGTGAACAGTGAGGAGATCGAGGCGGCGATGACCAGGATGGAGCGCGGGAAGTAGGCCTTGCGGATCAGCCCGCCGTTGCTGGCGATGGCCTGCATCGACGAGCCGGTGCACTCGGAGAAGAAGGTCCAGACCACGATCCCGAGCAGCAGCTGGATGCCGTAGAAGTGCGTCCCGTCCTTGATGTTGAAGAGGTCGACGAAGATGAAGTAGGTGATCGCGAAGATCGATGCCGGCTTGATCAGTGACCAGAGGTAGCCGAGCACCGACTGCGTGTAGCGCAGCTTGAACTGGCTGATGGCCAGCTCCAGGGTCAGGTGCCGGTAGTGGCGGAAGCTGTCGAGCTGCGGCGCGGCGGCGGGCAGCCCGGCGTCAGCGGTGGCGGACATTGATCATGCGAAGGCAGCAAACAACCCGTGTTGTCTCGGAGGGGAGCGACCAGGCAGTGTAGCAATCGCGCCAGTGCCGCTGATGGAGCAGGCCTCCTGGTGCTCGCTCCGCGCGCCAGGGGCTGCTCCGCTCGGAGGGAAAGCCTCCGACTCCCCTCCTCGCCACGCCACCCCTGCTAGCATCCGGCGGCGATGGCCGACGGTCCCGTCACTCCCGATCCCCTCGCGGAGCGTCTCCGCGGGCTGATCCGGGACGTCCCCGACTTCCCCCGCAAGGGCGTCCTCTTCCGGGACATCACCACGCTGCTCGGCGATGCCGAGGCCTTCCGGACCGCCATCGACGACCTCGTCGAGGCCTACCGCGACGCCCGCGTCGAGGTGGTGGTCGGGGTGGAGTCGCGGGGCTTCGTGCTCGGGGGGGCGCTCGCCTACCTGCTCGGGGTCGGCTTCGTCCCGGTGCGCAAGCAGGGCAGGCTGCCGGCTCGGACCATCTCAGTCGCCTATGCCCTCGAGTACGGCGAGGCGGTGCTCGAGGTCCACGCCGACGCCATCCGTCCCGGCCAGAGAGTGCTGATCGTCGACGACCTGCTGGCCACCGGCGGCACCGCACGGGCGTCCGCCGAGCTGGTGGAGCGCCTCGGCGGCCAGGTCATCGGCATCGCCTTCCTCATCGAGCTGGCCGATCTGGGGGGGGCGCAGGCCCTCGGCGATCGCCACCACGTGGCGCTGATCCGCTTCTGAGGGGCTCGGGTACCATGGCCGCGCGAAGCATCCGTGTCCGTCCGCGCCAGGAGAAGGCATGACCACCACCCGAGCGGCCTCCAGCCACGACGTCGCCGACCTCTCGCTCGCCGAGGAGGGCGACCGTCTGATCGCCTGGGCGGCCCGGGAGATGCCCGTGCTGGGGCTGATCCGCGAGCGCTTCGAGCGCGAGAGGCCGCTGGCCGGGCTCCGTCTGGGCGCCTGCCTCCACGTCACCAGCGAGACCGCCAACCTCGCCATCACCCTCCGGGCCGGCGGCGCCGACGTGCGGCTCTGCGCCAGCAACCCGCTCTCCACCCAGGACCCGGTCGCCGCCGCCCTGGCCGCCCGCCACGGGGTGCCGACCTTCGCCGTCCGCGGGGAGGACAGCGCGCGCTACTTCGAGCACATCAACGCGGTCCTCGACCACCGCCCCCAGCTCACCATGGACGACGGTGCCGACCTGGTCGCCGAGCTGCACAAGAGCCGCACCGAGCTGCTCCCCGAGGTGCTGGCCGGGACCGAGGAGACCACCACCGGGGTGATCCGGCTGCGGGCCATGGCCGCCAGCGGCGCCCTCAAGTTCCCCATCGTGGCCGTGAACGAGGCGCTCACCAAGCACCTGTTCGACAACCGGTACGGGACCGGGCAGAGCACCCTGGACGGGCTGATCCGGGCCACCAACGTTCTCCTCGCCGGCAAGAACCTGGTGGTCTGCGGCTACGGCTGGTGCGGGCGGGGACTGGCGAGCCGCGCTGCCGGGCACGGAGCCCACGTGGTGGTCACCGAGGTCGACCCGGTCCGCGCCCTGGAGGCGGCCATGGACGGCTACCGGGTCATGACCCTGGCCGAGGCCGCTCCCACCGCCGACTTCATCGTGACGGTCACCGGTGACATCAACGTCATCGACCGGCGGCACTTCGAGCTGGTCAAGGACGGCTGCATCGTCGCCAACAGCGGTCATTTCAACGACGAGATCAACCTGGCGGCGCTCGACGACATGGCGTCAGGGGTCACCCGGCCGCGGCCGTCCGTCGAGACCTACCAGCTGCGCGACGGCCGCTCCGTCAACGTGCTCGCCCAGGGGCGCCTGGTGAACCTGGCCGCCGCCGAGGGCCATCCGGCCGCGGTCATGGACATGTCCTTCGCCAACCAGGCGCTCTGCGCCGAGCACGTCGCCCGGCACCACGCGGAGCTGGAGCCCCGGGTCTACGACGTGCCCGTCGAGATCGACCAGGCCATCGCCGCCCTCAAGCTGCGCAGCATGGGGATCAGCATCGATGTGCTCACCGACGAGCAGAGCCGCTATCTCGCCTCCTGGGAATCGGGCACGTCCTGAGCTCTCGCGTAACCTTTCCCTGAACACGCCCACGACCTGAGGTCATTCCGTTGCCGACTGCCTCCCGCGCCACCCCCGTCGATCTGCCTCCTCCTCGGGCGACCACCCTGGCCAACGGCGTCACCCTGCTCAACGCGCCGTCGGCGAGCCGCAACATCGGCATCTTCCTGATCGTCCGCGCGGGGTCGCGCGACGAGACCGCCGAGACCGCCGGCCTGGCCCACTACCTGGAGCACATGTTCTACAAGGGCACCGAGCGCCGTCCCACCACCAAGCAGATCACCCGGGAGATCGACCGGCTGGGAGCGTCGACCAACGCCTACACCGACACCGAGGAGGTCGGCTACTACGCCGAGGGCCCGGCGACGGCGATGCACCAGCTTGCCGACATCGTCACCGACATGCTGAGCCGCCCCCTCTTCGCCGTCGAGGAGGTCGAGCGGGAGCGCAACGTGGTGCTCCAGGAGCTCTCCGCCCGGCTGGCCGACCCCGACGGCTGGATCTGGGACCGGCTCGGCACCGTCACCTTCGGGGGCGGGCAGCCCGTCTCCTGGTCGGCGGCCGGCTTCCCCTGGGTCGTCGAGAAGGCGACCCGCGAGCAGCTGCTCGAGTACCACCGCTCCTTCTACGCGCCGGCGGCGATGTGCCTCACCGTCGCGGGCGGCGCGGTCCTCGAGCCGGGTCGGGCCGAGGAGCTGCTCGCGGACATCCCCACCGCCCGGCCGAGGCCCCGGGAGCAGGCCCGCTGGGGAGAGGGCGAGCGCTACGCCGCCAACGTGCGCCCCTTCACCCCGGCCGAGGAGCCCCAGATCAAGATGGCCCTGGCGGTGCCCGGCATCCCCGCCCTCGACGACGATCGCACCGCGCTCTCGGTGATGACCTACATCCTCGGGGGCGGCATGTCCTCGCGGCTGTTCCACACCGTGCGGGAGCGCAACGGCCTCGCCTACTCGATCTTTGCCCACCACGAGTCCCTGGAGGACATCGGGGTGTTCGCCATCGCCACCGGGACCCGGCCCAAGGACGCGGCGAAGGCCGTCCGCCTCTCCTTCCGCGAGCTGCGCAAGCTCGCCGCACGGCCGATCCCGGCAACCGAGCTGGCTGCCGCCAAGTCGGCGATGGTCGGGCGGCTGCTCCGCTCCACCGAGACGGCGATGGCCAGCGCCCGCTTCTACGGCGCCCGCTGGCGGGCGCGTCTGTCCCTGGAGACGCCCGATGAGCGCGCTGCGGCGATCCGCCAGGTGACCGTCGCCGAGGTCCAGCGGGTGGCCGAGCGGATCGCGGCCGGGATCGACGACGTGCGGCTGGCCTTCGTGGGTCCGAAGGACCAGGGCGAGGCGCTCCTCGACGCCGCCGTCGATCGCCGTCCCGGCTGAGCCCGGCGCCGCAGCCGAGGGTTCGGCGGGGCCGGCTCCGCGGAGCGGGTGATGGGGCCGTTGGACCTGGGGAGGTCACGCCAGATGGCCTTGTTGCTCTACTGTAGGCGATGAGGTTCAGGTTTCACGCTGGAGGGGGTCGCCTCATGGTTCGAGCCAATCAGCCCAATCGCGGCTCGCACCTTCTGGCGGGACGGGCGTGGTTCCAGAGGCTGGCCATCAGCGGCGGCCTCTCCGTCGCGGCCCTCGGCCTGGCGGGCGTCACGGCTCCTCTCGCCCATGCCGCAACCCAGACGCTGACGGTGACCACGTTCGGTGACCCCCCAACGTCAGTCGCCTGCCCGGCGACTCCCGGCAACCCCTGCTCGCTCCGCGAGGCGATCACCGTCGCCGACGGGGACACGGGGGACACCATCAGCCTCGTGGCCGGCACCTACAGCCTGGCCTCCGCGCTCCCCGACATCTCGGCATCGATGAGCCTGGTGGGGGCGTCGGCGGCGACCACCTTCATCGACGGCGTGACCACCTTCGCCCTCTCCGGCGCCACCGTCACCGTCGATGCCGGAGGGGCGACCGTCGCCTTCTCGAATCTGACCGTCCAGAACGCAGACAACCACTCCACCGGTGACGGCGGAGTGGACGTCGTCGACACTGGCGGTACGAACACCGTGAACTTCACCAACGTGGCCATCGTCGACAACTCCGGAGGCAGCACCGGCGGCCTCTTCAATGGAGGCTCGAACGACACGACCCTGACCGATGTGACGGTCAGCGGCAACCAAGACACATCCGACCCGTACGCCGCCGGTGTGGAGAACTTCGGCACCCTCTCGCTGGTCAACGTGACCATCGCCGACAACGTGGCATCGGGGTCGGGCGCCGCCGGAGGCATCGACAACACCGGGACCCTGACCATCACCAACAGCGACATCTCTGGCAACACCGGCAACGATGGGAGCGGGGATGGCGGAGGCCTCAACAACCTCACCGGCACCGCGACCGCCGTCAATTCGATCTTCGCGGGCAACCTGAACGACGCCGCTGGAGGTAACAGCAACTGCGGCTCTGGCGCGATCACGACGGACGGCGGCTACAACATCGAGGACGGCACCACCTGTGGTTTCACGGGAACCGGGGACCACGAATCCACCGATCCTGACCTGGGCGCCCTGGCCGCCAACGGGGGGCCGCTCCAGACCGAGGCGCTCCTCACCGGCAGTCCCGCCATCCAGGCAGCGCTCAAGTCGTCCTGCCCCACCGACGACGAGCGCGGCTACGTGAGGATCACGGGCTCCGACACCACCTGTGACATCGGCGCCTATGAGTACGGTGCGGCGGCGCCCGCGAGCTCGGTTCCGGTCCCCGAGAGTGGCGCGGGAGCCGACTCGGGGTCGCCGTGGGCGGTCCTGCTCGTCATCGCCGGGCTGGGTTTGGCCGCCACCGGGCGCCGGCTCCGGCGCTGGCGGGATGCCGCCGTCTGAGCTCAGGGATCCGACCCGGAGCGACGGCCGTGCCTGGCCACTGCCGGGCGGCGACGGCTCCCGGGCCAGCCCTCCTCTCGGGCGCCGCGCCGCGCCGCGCCGTGGCCCGAGCCGGCTCAGGCGGCGCAGGTGTAGTGGACGGTCTGGCTCTGCGCCGGAGTCGAGGGGGAGAGGATCTCGAACGTCACCGTGCTCGCCAGGGTGGCCTGGCCGGTCAGCTCCAGCGGGGTGGTGAACCGGAAGGAGCCCTCGTCGCGGGTGACGCTCACGGTGTACTGGTCGTAGACCGGCGTGCTCCCGGCGACGCTCTTGACCCACCGGTAGGTCAGCTTCCCGGTGCCGCTCAGCGACCCGCTCGCGGTGAAGGTGAAGGTGGTGCCGCACCCGCCAGCGGTGCCCGGCCGGACCGTGAGGCGGACGTCGTCGCCGACCCGGAGCGGTGAGCCGACCGAGGGGCTCGACCCGAGGGCCGGGGTGAGCACCAGAAGAGCGACGACCGCCGCCGCCACCACGATCAGCGCCAGCAGGGCGAGGAGCAGGCGGCGGCCCCGGTGCGGCCTGCGCGGCACGGAGGTGCGGGAGCGCTTCGGGACATAGGGAGCCGAACCCGGCGCCGCCCACGGCACCGCGCTCGGCTCGAAGGGATCCGGGCCCAGCGTCGAGGCGGAGGCGAACACCGCCGCGGTCTCCTCCGCGGGAGGCCTCTCCGCGGGGGCCGAGCCCGCCGGCTCCCCTTCGAGGTGGAGGGTCACGGTGCGGACGGGACGGCGGCGCGGCGGCTGCGGGCCGAGTGGGCGGGTGGCCCGGGCCGCCAGGTCGCTCTGGACCTGCCAGCCCGTGCCCAGCTGCTCGGCCGCGACGCTCTCCAGCTCCCGCCGGAAGTCCAGGGCGCTCGGGAAGCGCCGGTCGGCCTGCGTTGCCAGCGAGCGCCGGATCAGCTCGCCGAGCCGGTCCTGACCCGACCAGTCACCCGCCGCCTCCGGGCGCCTGCCGCTGACCAGCTCCCGGAGCAGGGCGCCGGCTGCGAAGAGGTCGGCGGCGGGGCTCGGAGCACCCCCCTCGGGCGGCGCCACGGCGGGACGGGAGGGCATCGACGGGTCGGCCGCCAGCACCGCGGCCACCCCCAGGTCGGCGAGCCGGACGGTGCCCGCGGGGGTGGCCACGACCGAGTCGGGACCGACGTCTCCGTGGCACATCCCCGCGCGGTGGATCTCCTGGAGGCCGGCCAGCACGGAGTCCAGGACGAGCAGGGCCGCCGGGGCGGGGAGGGTGGGCTCGGCGCCGAGGAGCGCGGCCAGGCTCCGGGCCCGGACCAGCTCGGTGACCACGTAGAGGCGTGGCCCGATCCGGACCAGGTCGTAGAGCGCGACGACGTGGGAATCGGTGATCCCAGCCGCCTCACGGCCCGCCGCCGCCAGCCGATCGACGAATTCCCTGCGGTCGAGCAGGGCGGGGGGGACCTCCTCGAGGGCCACCGGGTGGCCGCTGGGCCGGTACCGGCCGGCGTAGCGGGGGCCCATCAGGCCCTCGCCGATGGCCGCTCCGATGACGTAGTCGTCACTCATCTCCCTGCCGTCCGCGCCCCGCCCGACCGGACCGGCGCGACGGCGGGGAAGGGCACAGGGGTCACGGTCCGCCCAATGTAACAGCCGTTCCGGGGGGACGGTGGAGGCGCCCGTGGCCGCGGACGCCCTCCGCGCGGCGCCCCATATACTCCGGCCAGTGGACCTTCCGGTCGAGGTCACCCCCCAGGAGGCTCACGTCGCCATCACCGGGAAGGGGGCGCTCCTGCTCGACGTCCGTGAGCCCTGGGAGTGGGCGGAGACGAGGATCCCGGGTGCGCTGCTGATCCCGCTCCTCGAGCTGCCCGCCCGCCTCGCGGAGCTGCCGGCGGACGCCGACCTCTACGTCCACTGCCGTGTCGGGAGGCGGAGCCTCCGGGCGGTGGAGTACCTCCGCGGCGCCGGCCGTCCGCGGGCGGCGAGCGTTGCCGGGGGGATCGAGGCGTGGGCGTCGGCCGGGCTCCCCGTCGCCACCTGACCCGGCGCCGCCCGAAGGGGAGGCGGACCGCTCCTGCCGTCAGTGGTGAAGGCGGACGACGACCAGCACGGTGATGAGCACGACCAGCACGATCGCGATCCCCACCAGGAGGCGGAGGCTCACCCCATCCCCCGGGTCACCGAGGGGCGCCGCCCCCGGCCCCACGGGTTCCACTGGCAGGACGACGCTCCGTCCCGGGGTCGGGGCGAGCGGCGGCAGGGGTGTCATCGCGGCGGCAAGGCTCCACGGGCGGGTCGACACCGGCGCCGGCAGCCCGCCCGGAAGCAGCGGCAGCCCCAGCCGCGGGCTGCCCGGCGTCGGTCCGGAGACGCTCCCCGAGGGACGCGTGGATGCCGCAGCCAGCGCCGGCTCGAGCTGCTCGGCGGGCGGCTCGGGTGCCGACGGCGGCGACGCCCGGAAGCGCTGGCCATCGTCGGCCTCGCCCTGGGTGGCGGGCTCCCGCCGCTCCGCGGAGCCCGGGGTGAGATCGGTCTCCGGCTCGGGCTCCAGGTACCCGGCGTCAGCGGGGGGGCGCGCGGTGGCGGGCCGCGCAGCCACGTGCCACCCGGGTCCGCCCAGCTCGTCGGGGTCGGTGTCCATCCGCGTCGCCGGGAGGTCCGGGGACGCCGGGCCGGCGCCCCAGTCCGATGCCCCGCCCGGGGCGGGCGATGGAGGGGGGGCCGCCGAGAGCCGGGCCGGGGCGGGGTCCTCCGGGGCCGGCCACTCCTCCGGGGGGGGTGTGGGCCGGCGCCGCCCCGATGCCTCCCGGGGCCCGATCGCTCCCGCCGCCAGGGCGGCGGCCAGCCACTCGCCGGAAGCGTGGGGCTCCGGTCCGGGGGGAGACCGCCGCCCCGCCAGGTCGGGCATCATCGGCTCCCCCACCGGAGGTGGGAGCGGGGGCAGGTAGCTCGGGGAGTAGGACGGGAGGTCCTCGAGCTCGAGCGTGCCCTCCGGGTCTCCCCGCAGCGGGGGCGTCCCCGCGAGCGACTGGGTCGGGTCGGGCGCGGCGGTTGCCGGCGCCGGGCCCGGCGGCTCGGGCGGCGCGCCGCCGGCGCCCACCGGCGCGGGCTCCCCGGGGGCATGGGCCGGCCCCGCCGCTCGCGGCGGCGCGTCGCTCTCGGTCAGCTCGCCGAGGTCGGCGACCAGGGAGCTCACCTCGTCTCGGAAGAGATCGCGACCCCGCGAGCCTCCTGACGAGCGCTTGTTCGCCATGCGCTCCAAGTTACCCCCGATTCGGCCCGTTCCGGGCCCCCGTTGTCGACGCGTGACGGAGTTTGGCAGGCGGCCGCGCCCCTCCTGCCGCCGCCGCACAACCCGGGTTCGCGTGGCCGCCGTCTCAGACCCGGTCCAGCACCCAGCCGACGGCGTCCTCCGCTCCGATGGCGCGGTGGATGGCGGGCTCCACGGGGACGTTCCGTGGTGGCACCAGCGACCACGAGCCCAGCGCGCACACCGGCCTTCCCAGGCGGAGCATGAAGGCGACCTCGCTGAGCGTCCCATAGCCGCCGCCGATGGCGATCATGCCCCGGCAGGCGCGGGCGATCAGCCCGTTGCGCAACTCGCCGAGACCGGTGGCCAGCACCAGGCCGACATGGGGGTTGGCCTCCGCCGGGTCGTCACCGGGCAGCAGGCCCACGCTGAGGCCCCCGGCCCCCGCGGCGCCGCGGCACACGCCGTCCATCACCCCGCCGAGCCCGCCGCAGACCACCACCGCACCGCGCCCGGCGAGCAGCCGGCCGACCTCCTCCGCCACCGCGATGTCGCCCGCGTCCGCGGCCGTCGCTCCGCAGACGGCAATGAGCGGCGCCCGGGCGCCGCCGGTCACGAGACCTCGACGATGTGGACGGCGCGCAGGTTGCGGTGCAGCTGGGCGAGGTCGAGGCCGTAGCCGACCACGAAGTGGTCGGGGATGTCGAAGCCGCGGAAGTCGATCTGGACCTCGCGCACCCGGTGGCTCCGCTTGTCGAGCAGGGAGACCAGGCGGAGCGAGCGCGGATGGTGGGTGGCGAGGTGCTTGCGGAGGAAGGAGGTGGTCAGACCGGTGTCGATGATGTCCTCGACCATGAGGACGTCACGGTCCTTGAGGGTCATGCTGACGTCCTTGACCAGCTCGACCGTGCCAGAGCTGGTGGTGGCGTCGCCGTAGGAGCGGCAGGCGACGAACTCCAGCTCGAGGGGGACGGTCAGGGCCCGGGCGAGATCGGCGGTGAAGAGGATCGAGCCCTTGAGCACGCAGATCAGCACCAGCGGCTGCTCGAGCTCCGGGTAGGCGGCGTCGATCTCGACGGCGAGCTCGTCCACCCGGCGCTGGATGGCGGCGTCGTCGATGAGGACGCCGCCGACGCTGAGCTCGCCGACCTCGGTCACGCCCAGAGTGTAGCCGCGAGGCCGGGGGCTCCCCCGGTGCGCCGCCCCTCCGGCCCTCACTCCGGGGCGATCGCCGCCCAGCGCTCGTAGAGCTCGGCCAGCGCTCCCGTGAGGCGGTCGTGCTCGCGTCCGACCTCGGCGCCGATGGCGGGGTCGGCGAAGGTCGCGGGATCGAGCAGCCGGCTCCGCGTCTCGGCCAGCCTCGCCTCGACCTCGGCGATCTCGGCCTCGAGGCGGCGGCCCTCCGCCGAGAGGGAGCGGGCGGCGGCCCGCTGCTGGCGGCCCGCGGCGGGAGCCGCCGTCGCCGCGGCCGCGCGCCGGCCGCCGCCGTCTCCATCCCGGCCCGACCCCTTCCGCACCGGCGCCGGCGCGCCCATCCCGCTGGGGGCTCGTCCGGGCGCCCGCTCGCGCTGGCGGTCGGCCAGCAGGGCGGTGTAGCCGCCCAGCACCCGGCGCACCGTGCCCCCCTCCTCGATGGCCCAGGTCTCGGTGGCGAGCGCGTCGATGAGCGCCCGGTCGTGCGACACCAGCACCAACGCGCCCGGGTAGCGCACCAGCGCCTCCTCCAGCACCTCCTGGGCGGGGAGGTCCAGATGGTTGGTGGGCTCGTCGAGGAGGAGGAGGTTGGTCGGCTCCAGCGCCAGCTTGCCCATCAGCAGCCGGGCCCGTTCCCCGCCGGAGAGCTCGCCCACCCGCCGGTTGGCCTCGTCGCCCGAGAAGAGCAACGCGCCCAGCATGTTGCGGGCCCGCTCCGCCCCGATGGGATGGTCGGCGAGCAGGTCCTCGAGGACCGTCCGGCTCTCGTCGCTGGCGAAGCTCTGGGCGTCGGTCACCTGGCCCCGCCCCAGGTCCTGCCGGTAGAGGCGGAAGACGGTCCGCGGTCCGAGCTCCACCCGGCCGTCGAGCGCGGACAGCTCTCCGGCCAGGGTGTGGAGCAGGCTGGACTTGCCGCTGCCGTTGGCGCCGACGACGGCGACCCGGTCCCCGGGGGCGAGCGTCAGGGGGGGCAGCTGCAGCAGCGGCGCATCCCGCCCCACCACCAGGCCCGACGCCTTGAGGGCGACCCGCGACGACGGAGCGGTGGCGAAGCGCAGCCGCGGCCTCCGGTCGTCGGGCGGCGGCGCGACCCGGGCCAGGCGGTCCAGCTTGGTCTGCCGGCCCCTCGCCTCGCGCGCGCGCTGGCCGGCCCGGTAGCGCCGGATGAACTCCTCCTGGTGCCGGATGTGGTCCTGCTGCTCGTCGAACTCCTTCTGCCGGCGGGCTCGGCGCTCCACCCGCAGGCGGACGTAGGCGCTGTAGTTGCCCGGGTACTCCTCCGCGGTGCCGTGGTTGAGCTCCAACACCCCGGTGCAGACGTGGTCGAGGAAGCGGCGATCGTGGGAGACGAGCACGAAGGCGGTGCCGACCCCGGCCATGAAGCCCTCCAACCATTCGATCCCCTCCAGGTCGAGATGATTGGTCGGCTCATCAATCAACAGGAGGTCTGCGTCCGCCACCAGGAGCTTGGCCAGCTCGACCCGCCGCTGCTGGCCTCCCGACAGCTCGCCCGGGTCCCTGCCCCGCTGCCCCTCGTCGATCCCCAACCCGCCCAGCGCCTCGCGAGCGCGCGCCTCGAGGTCATAGCCTCCGGCGTCCTCGTAGCGATGCTGGAGGTCGCCGTAGCGGCTCAACTGGCCCTCGAGCTCCGGTCCCTCCCGGCCCATGGCCATCTCCAGCACCGAGAGCTCGTGGCGCATCGCGGCGAGATCGGTCCGCGATGCCATCACCTCCTCGAGCACCGTGCCCGCCACCGGGACGGGCGCGTCCTGAGGAAGGTGGGCGCTGCGCAGTCCGCGGAGCCGGTCCACCACCCCCGAGCTGGGCTCCAGCTCGCCGGCGAGGACACGGAGCAGCGACGACTTGCCGGCGCCGTTGGCCCCGACCACCGCCAGGCGGGCGCTGCGCTCGAGGCGCAGGTCGAGCCCGGAGAAGATGGTGTCCGCGCCGTAGGCGACGGCGAGCTGGGAGACGCTGAGCAGCGGCATGGTGTCCCGGAGCCTAGCTAGCCGGCCGCCTCTCCCGCGACCCGCTCCGCGCGGGGCTCGCCGGCCGGGCCGGGCCGCTGGTCGGATTCCGTGCCGGGGTCGAGCGCGCCCTCGCGCTGCAGCACCCGGCGGAGGATCGCCACCGAGGCGGCGTAGGTGGAGTCCATCCCGAAGTAGGAGAGCCCCCGCGCCCCCAGGGTGCGCGCCTGGGTGAAGGGGGTGTCGGAGGCGTAGTGGATGATCCCGAAGTCGAGGGGAAGCCGCGAGAAGCTGACCGGCTCGCCGCTGGGATGGCGCTCCGCCTCGCTCATCTCGTAGATGGCGTTGCAGTAGGGTCCCACCTCCATCTCGACGACGGTGAAGGCCTCGCGGTAGTAGAAGTCCAGGTAGCCCCGGTTCTGCAGGAAGGTGCCCTTGACCGACACCGTGCGCTGGTTGTCGAGCCCGCTTCCGAAGCGGAGGTGGGGCTCGATGTCGGCGACCGTGAAGGCGTTGTTGAGCCAGTAGGTGCAGCCGCTGTGCTCGTCGTGGACGACGTTGGAGATCATCACGTCGCCGACGTCGGCGTTGAGCGTGGCCGCCTTGCCCAGGATGTAGACGCCGCGCAGCTCGGCCACGGTCTCGGCCACCTCGCGAAGGATGTTGTAGGCGGCGAGCCCCAGCGGGTAGTCGATGTTGATGATCACCGCCTGGCTCCGGTGCAACCGGTCGGCGTCGACCGGTCCCAGCCGGGGGTCGAAGTTGGCGGGGTCGAGCCGGTCCAGCGGGATGACCTGGGCGGCGACGTCGAGGGCGGTCCGGCTCGCCACCCCGTGGACCCCGCGCTCGCGCTCCTCGCGGCGGAGGTGGCCGCGCTCGTCGGTGGCGATGCTCCCGGTGTGGAGCCGGGCCGCGTAGTAGAGGAAGTTGTTCCAGTCGCCCTCCGCGAGCCCGGTCCGGAAGCGCTCCAGCTCGCGGCGGAGGTCGGCGGGGCCGCGCGCCTCGACCAGGTCGACGAGCGACGCCTCGTGGTGCCGGGCCACCCCGGTGACCAGGTTGGCGAGGCTGTGGGAGTTGCTGCTCACGAAGTAGACGGGACGGTCGCGCAGCGACTGGCTGCGCATCGTCCCGGTCACCTGCTCCCACCAGCGCCGGGTCACCCGGGCATAGCCGACCTGGGTGCCGCCGAGCATGCGCACCCGGATCGACTTCCTGCGGGCCGCGATCTGGAGGAGCCGCTCGGGGAAGGCATCCCCCCACACCTCGTGGAGCTGAGCCCAGTCGTCCTCCCGGCCCCCGCAGGCGGCGGCCAGCGACGCGGGGGTGGGCTCCGCCGGGGGGCCTCCGGCGCCGAGGGCGGCGCGGATCTTGTTCCATTCGATCTGGAAGGCGACCAGCGTGGGGATGAGGTCGTCGACGTCGGAGGCCGAGGCGATGAGCACGGCCAGGGTCCCCTCGCCGCTGTCGTACCAGCGCCGGCGCCGCCCCGGGGCCGACGCCTCCGCCCATTCGCCCAGCCGGTACCCGGCGCGGGCAAAGACCTCCACCGCCTGCCCCATGACCACGCGCTCCCCGCGGATCACGGCGGCCGGCAGCCGCCGCACGGCATAGAGGAAGGCGCCGAGGTCCGGCTCGGGCGATGCGGCCAGGCCGTGCAGGCTCGATCCCATGGCCCGATGGGAGGCCTCGAGCACGCGCAGCGGGGTCTCCCCCGTGGAGCGGAGCAGGGTCGTGTAGGTGCGGTGGTACACCTCGACCGCCTCGGCCACGGTGGCCTCGCTGCCGGTCAGAGCCGGCTGGGCTCGGTCGTCCTCGCCGGCGGAGGGGCGCTGCGGGTGGCTCAGGGGCATCGCTCCATTCTGGCGCACCCCGCCCACGGTCTCGACCCGCGACCCTGCCACCGCCCCGTATCCTTGCCGGATGGGGCGCATCGCGGTGACCGGGTCGGTCGCCTTCGACACCATCATGCTGTTCCCGGGCCGCTTCGGCGATCACATCCTTCCCGAGAAGACCCACCTCATCAACGTCTCGTTCCTGGTGAACCGCCTGGAGCGGCGCCGGGGTGGGACGGCCGCCAACATCTCCTACACGCTGGCGATGCTCGGCGAGCGGCCGCTGCTCTGCGCCGCCGTGGGCAGCGACTTCACCGACTACGGCGCCGCCCTGAGCCGCACCGGGGTCGACACCTCATCCGCCCTCGGCTGCGACGACGTGCCCACCGCCTCGTGCTTCATCACCACCGACCTCGAGGACAACCAGATCACCGCCTTCTTCCCCGGGGCGATGGCGCGCGCCGCCGACATCGACCTCCGCGCTCTGGAGGACGTCGAGCACGTGGTGGTGACCCCCGACTCCCCCGACGGGATGGCGGTCCACATCGCCCAGGCCCGGGAGATGGGGGCGCGGCTGGTCTTCGCCCCCGCCCAGCAGATCCCCTCCATCGGTGACGACGTCCTGTTGGCGGAACTCGACGCCGCCTGGCTGGTGGTCGGCAACGACTACGAGCTGGAGCTGGTGCGCAACCGCACCGGCCGCGACGTCGGCGAGCTGGCCCGGCGGTCGATCGTCGCCCTGACCCAGGGAGCCCGCGGCAGCCAACTCCACGCCGGGGACGAGGTGGTGACGGTGCCGGCCGTGCCGCCCCGCCGGGTGGTGGACCCGACCGGCGCGGGCGACGCCTACCTCGCCGGCCTACTCGCCGGCCTGCGCCGGGGCCTGGACCTCGCCGCGGCGGGGCGGATGGCCTCGCTCGCCGCCACCTACGCGGTCGAGCACCAGGGCCCTCAGGCCCATCGCTTCACCCCGGCGGAGTTCACCACCCGCTACCGCGAGGTCTTCGGCACCGAGCGCGCCGCCGTCTGAGCCGGCGGGCGTCCCGCGATCAGCCGGGGGAGGTGCTCCCGCTCCGGCCGGCGACGGCGCCGTCCAGGCCTGCGAAGACGTCGGTCTCGGGCGTGGTGGTGGGGACCCGTGAGAGCACCAGCTGGAAGTACTCGCGGGGGAAGTGCTCGCGGAGGAGCTCCTCGGGGACGCTGAGCAGGGCGAAGTCCTCGGTGAGCTGGCTGCGGTGGGCGCGCAGCGCCGCGCGCTTCCGGCTCAGCTGGTCGGCGCAGTCGACGGCGGTGGTCACCCACTCGTCGGGGGTGATGAACTCCAGGCTGTCGGGGTCCGCGTCTCCGAACGGCGCGTTCATGCCCGCGTTCCTCGCCATCTCCGCGACCCGCCTGGCCTCCGAGAGCGGGAAGGCGGTGTAGTAGAGCTTGAGCACCCGCCAGCTGGGACCCAGGTCCGGGTAGAGGGCGTGATAGGCGGCCTCCACGGCCAGCAGGGTGACCCGGTGCGCCTGGATGTGATCGGGGTGCCCGTAGCCGCCGTTGCTGTCATAGGTGACTACAACATGAGGTCGGAAGCGGCGGATGTGGGCCACCACCCGGCGCACCGCCCGGTCGACCTCCGCCCGCCAGAAGGCCCCCGGGGCCTCGTTGGTCTCGGCCCCCGCCATCCCCAAGTCGCCGTATTCCAGGAAGTGGAGCTCGGAGACCCCGAGGATGGCGCAGGCCTGGCGCAGCTCCTCCTCGCGGATCTGCTTGAGGCGGGGGCGGACCTCGGCCTCGCGGGCGGCGTAGCCGGGATCGAAGATGGTCGCCTCCTGGCCGTCGGTGCAGCAGATGACCGAGGTGGCGATGCCCCGGTCGGCACACTGGGCCAGCAGCCCACCCATGGTGATCGTCTCGTCGTCGGGGTGGGCGTGGACCGCCAGCAGCCGGAGCGGGGAGGCTCCGCTCACGGCGTCTCGGGGCGGACCGACAGCTTGCGCATGACGTCGCCCACCCGGATCTGGCCCAGCACCTCCATCCCCTTCACCACCTGGCCGAAGAGGTTGTACGACTTGGTCAGGCTGCGCCGGTTGTCCACGGTGGAGATGAAGAACTGGGAGCCGTTGGTGTGGGGACCGGAGTTGGCCATCGCCACCGAGCCGGCGATGTAGTCACCCTGGACCGGCTCGTCCTCGAAGCGATAGCCGGGGCCGCCCCGACCGCTGCCCTCCGGGCAGCCTCCCTGGACCACGAAGCCGTCCACGACGCGGTGGAAGGTGAGGCCGTCGTAGAAGCCCTCGCCGGCCAGGAAGACGAAGTTGTTGACCGTCCTGGGGGCACGCGACGCCTCCATGGCGATCTCGATGTCACCGCGGTCGGTGGAGAGGGTGGCGAGGTAGCGGGCGCGCGGATCGATGACCTGCTCGGCTCGTGTGTACTGCTTGGGCATCGTCGCAGTCTAGACAAGGAGCGACCGGCGCCGATGCGGCGGCGCCGGTCGCGCAGGGGGGAGGAGCGGCGGGACGGACCCGGCTCAGGTGCTGGTCGACGCGCTGGGCGAGGCGGCCGGCGACGCTCCCGGACTCGCCTTCGCGCTGCCCCGGAGGGCCTGGAGGATGCGCTGTCCGGGAGCCGCCATCACCTGGGTGATTCGGTTGTCGGCCCTGCTGGTGAGGGCCGCCGCCTGTGCCGAGGTGATGGTGCCGGCGCTCTCCTGGGCGCTGATCCTCGAGGCGACCGCCGCCTCCGCCGCCTGGACCACGGCCGCGGCCTGGCCTCCCGCGATCTGCGAGAGGGTCTCGTTCTCGCGGAGCAGGGCGCGAACCTAGGTCAGCGTCTGCCCGGAGTCCTTGGCGGTCAGGCCCACCAGACCCCGGATGATCGGGTGGGCGGAGACCCCGGTGCCGGTGCTCGCGCTCGCGATCACGGCGGTCGGCGCCGGCTCCGCGGGGGGCTGCGCGGCGATGGCGAAGCCCGCGCCGAGACCGGCCACCGCGGCCGCCAGGGCGATCGAGATCCCGGTGGCGACGGCGTGCCGGCCCACGAAGCCGCGCAGGCGTTGGAGGGTGGAGGTGGGGGTGGCGAGCATGGGATGGTTTCTCCGTGGAGGCCTGCCGCTGAGGCGGGACCGGCGCCGCCGCGGGGCGGCCCTGCTCCGATTGTCCCGGGGTGCCGGCCGGGGCGCCTGAGCCCCGCCTGAGAGGCGGAGCGGCGGGCTGAGCCTGCCGACACCGGCTGCTAAGCTCGGCCCGGACGGGCTCGGAGCCCGGTGCCGGTCGTGCCAGGGAAGGTCGAATGTGAACGTGGTGGTCTGCGTGAAGCTGGTCCCGGACCCCAACACGCCGGGCGAGCTGGAGGCGGGCACCCTGCGGCTGCGCCGCGACCTGCCCGACGCGGTGCTGGATCCCGGCGACGAGTTCGCGATCGAGGCGGGGTTGCGGCTCGTCGAGGCCCACGGGGGCGAGCTGAGGGTGGTGTCGATGGGCCCGGAGCGAGCCCTCGACGCGGTCCGCAAGGCGCTCGCCATGGGCGCCGCCCGGGCGCTGCTGATCACCGCCGACGCGCTGCGCGGTTCGGATGCCCTGACCACCGCCAAGGTGCTCGCCGCAGCCATCCGCCGCGAACCCTTCGACCTCGTGATCACCGCCACCGAGTCGACGGACGGCTACACGGGAGTGGTGCCCCAGGCGCTCGCCGAGCTGCTTGGGCTCCCCGCGGTGACCTTCGCCGCCGCGGTCAGCTCGGACGGGACGGAGCTCATCGTCTCCCGGCAGGACGAGGCGGGGTCGGAGACGATCGCCGCCACCCTGCCCTGCCTGCTCGCGGTGACCGCCGGGGTCAACGAGCCGCGCTACCCGTCGCTGCGCGGGATCATGGGGGCCAGGTCCAAGCCGCTGGAGCGCCTCACCCCGGAAGACCTCGGCCTTCCCGGTCTGGGCGGCTCCAGCGCCGCCCAGACCATGGTCTCGGTGACCCCGGCCGAGCAGCGCCGGGCCGGCGAGGTGGTCGAGGACGGCGGGGAGGGGGCTCACCGCATCGTCGAGCTGCTGGCCCGGGCCCGGGTGATCTGAGGTGGCGCTGGGGCCCGTCTGGGTCTTCGCCGAGCTCAGCCAGGGCCGGCCCGCCCCGGGCGCGCTCGAGCTGCTGACCAAGGCGCGAGCGCTCGGCGCGGAGGCCGTGGAGGCCGTCTGTCTCGATCCCGAGGCGCGTGGAGCCGCGGCCGAGCTGGGCCGCCACGGCGCGACCACCGTCTACATCTCGACCGATCCCGCGTTCCGCGACCTGCTCCCGGGTGGACCGGGGGCGGACACCCTCGCCCCCCTGGTGGCCGAGCGCAGGCCGGAGCTCCTGCTCTTCGCGGGCACCCACGTGGGCCGTGACGTCGCCGGCAGGCTGGCCGCCCGGCTCGACGTGCCGGTCATCGCCAACGGCCTCGACATCGAGGCCGGCGAGGGCATCACCGTGACCGCCTCCCTCTTCGGCGGCACCCAGGTGGTGCGCACCGAGTTCGGCGTCCGCCGGCCCGCCCTCGCCCTCTTCCGGCCCAAGTCCTTCACCGCGGCGCCCGGCGGGACGGCCGAGCCGCGTGTGGTGGAGGTCCCCGCCGTCGTCGGGGAGCCGCATCGCCGGGCCCGGGTGGTGGACCGCTCCGCCGAGGTCGCGGCCGGGCCCCGGCTCGAGGACGCCCCGGTGGTGGTGAGCGGGGGCCGGGGGCTGCAGGCCCCGGAGAACTTCGCCCTGGTCCGCGAGGTGGCGGAGCTGCTGCACGGCGCGGTCGGCGCCAGCCGCGCGGTGGTGGACGCCGGCTGGGTCCCGTACTCCCTGCAGGTGGGCCAGACCGGCAAGACGGTCAAGCCCACCGTGTACATCGCCTGCGGGATCAGCGGGGCGATGCAGCACACCGTGGGGATGAAGGGCGCCCAGCACATCGTGGCCATCAACCGCGATCCGCAGGCGCCGATCTTCAAGTTCGCCGACCTGGGCATCGTCGGTGATGCCCTCACGATCCTCCGCGACCTCGCCGCCGAGCTGAGGGCGAGGCTGGGCTGAGGGCCGGCCTCCCGACCGCGGCGGCCGGAGCCGGAGAGGGCGGATGGCGAACGGGCGTGCGAGCCGGGGCGACCTGCGCCGTCACATCGGGCCCGCCGTCGTCATCGGACGGTGACCGGATTGCAACAAAGGGTCATTGCAGATGGCAGGACTGCCCTATACTCGCCGCGGATGGACGATAAGGTCATCGTCGACCTCCTCGGCCAGGTGGGCAATCTTTTCACGTCCAGCCTTGAGCTGAAGGAGACCATCGATTTCATGCTCAAGGCGGCCAGCGACCTGGCCGTCTGTGACGCGGCCACCGTTTTCCTCCTCGATGAGCACGATCGCACCCTCTCCGCCATCGCAACCTTCCCCTTCGCCGAGGACGTCAGCAAGGTGGCCCGCTTCAAGCTGGGCGAGGGGATCGTTGGTTGGGCAGCCAAACAGCGAAAGATCGTCTCGGTGGGCGACGCCACCCTGGACAGCCGCTTCAAGAACCTCGAGATGGGCTACTCGCCCCGGTCGGTGCTGATCATGCCCCTGGAGTCGCCCCGCCGCCTGGTGGGCGCGCTGACCATCGCGAGGAAGGAGGTCAAGCCCTTCACGTCGGTCGAGCAGGCGCTCATGCAGATCATCGCCAACCAGGCGGCGATCTCCATCGACAACGCCCGCCTCTACACCACCCAGAAGCGGCAGATCAAGGAGATCGCCGACCGGACGCGCGAGCTGGAGATCGCCAACGCCCACATCGCCGAGATCTCCCGGTTGAAGAGCGAGTTCCTGGCCAACATGAGTCATGAGCTGCGCACCCCGCTCAACGCCATCCTCGGCTTCAGCGAGATCCTCAAGGACAACCTGGTCGAGCTCTCCGAGGACCAGCGCCACGAGTGTCTGGAGAACATCCACGCGAGCGGCAAGCACCTCCTCGAGCTGGTCAACGACGTCCTCGACCTCTCCAAGATCGAGGCCGGGCGGATGGAGCTCGCCTACGACCGCTTCCCGGTGGGCAACGCGGTCCGCGAGGTCCACAACGTCATCCGCTCGCTGAGCGAGCGTCGCGACATCGACCTCGCGATCACGGTGGAGCCCGAGGACCTCGAGGCCCGTGCCGACAAGAGCAAGTTCAAGCAGATCCTCTACAACCTCCTCTCCAACGCCATCAAGTTCACCGCCCAGGGGGGGAGGGTCTGGGTGGCGGCCCGCTCCGAGAACGGCTGGCTGGTGGTCGACGTCGGCGACACCGGGGTGGGCATCCCGAAGGAGTACCACGAGCGGATCTTCGACGAGTTCTACCAGCTGGACACGGCGACCACCCGCCAGGTGGAGGGCACCGGCCTCGGCCTCTCCCTGACCCGGCGGCTCGTCGAGCTCCACGGCGGGGACATCCGCGTCGATTCGGAGGTGGGCCGGGGCTCGGTCTTCACCTTCCAGCTCCCCCTGCTCGGCATCGAGCCCCAGAACGGCCGGGTCCACAACCGCATCCTCCTGGTGGAGGACAACGCCAGCAGCCGGCAGCTCGCCCGGATGGTGCTCAACGGCAGCGGCTTCGACGTGGACGTCGCCGCCGACGGGGCCGAGGGGCTGAAGAAGGCCCGCGCGACCATCTACGACCTGGTCCTGATGGACGTCGAGCTGCCCGGCATGGACGGTCTCACCGTCACCCGGATGCTAAAGTCCGATCCCAAGACGGCCGACGTCCCCGTCGTCGCTCTCACCGCCAACGCCATGAAAGGTGACGAGCAGGAAGCGCTCGCCGCCGGCTGTTCGGGGTACATCAGCAAGCCCATCGAGGTAGCGAGCTTCGTGCAACGCATCGCGACATACCTGGAGCCGGCCGCATCATGAGCGCCGGCGGCAAGACCATCCTGATCGTCGAGGACGACCCTCCCAGCCGGGAGGTGGTTCGCCTCGCCGTCAGCGCCCAGAATCACACCCTCCTCGAGGCCGCCACCGGCCTGGAGGGCCTCCAGGCGGCTCGGGAGCAGAATCCCGACCTGATCATCCTGGACGTCAACCTCCCCGGGATGAGCGGCCTCGACGTCTGCCGCCGGCTCCGCTCCGAGGGTTCGCGGGTCCCCATCCTGATGCTCACCGCCAAGGCCGACACCATCGACGTGGTGGTGGGGCTGGAGCTGGGGGCCGACGACTACGTCACCAAGCCGTTCGAGGTCCGGGAGCTGATGGCGCGGATCGGCGCCCATCTGCGGCGCAGCGAGATCTCCTCGCAGGAGCAGCCGCGTGATCGCTTCGAGTTCCCCGGCCTCACCATCGACCTGGGGCGCCGCCAGGTGTTCCGGGACGGTGAGGAGATCAACCTCACCCTCACCGAGTTCAACCTTCTGGCCCTGCTCGCCTCCCGTCCGGGGCAGGTGATGAGCCGGGGAGAGCTGCTTCGCCGGGTGTGGGGGTACGAGGTCGAGATCGAGACCCGCACCGTCGACGCCCACGTCTACCGGCTGCGCCGCAAGATCGAGCCCGACGCCGAGAAGCCCACCTACATCCACTCGGTGCCGGGGATCGGGTACCGCTTCAGCGGATAGCCTCCGCATCGGCGGCGCCGCAGGGGTGATGCTGCGCTCGGGCCCGGGCGTCCGAACGCCCTGACCGGCGCTCGGCGCCCTTTGCTCGGCGGCATTGCAGCTGCCGCCTGTGCAAAGCCCTCCCTCCGCATCACCCCTGCGCCGCCTCGGCGGTGTCCACCTCACGCAGGCTGCTGGAAGCGGCCGGTGGGCGCGGAGTAGGCGGCCGCCCCTGCGACTAGTAGATGAAGCCGACCAGGGTGGGATCGGTGGGCGAGATGGTCCGCTGGTCGACATGGGCCCACCACCCGTAGTTCATCTCGGAGATGACGAAGCTCCCGTCCGGGTCGACGCTCTCGACGAAGCCCACGTGGCCGTCCGGGGCATAGTCGAAGACGACGATGGCGCCGGCCACCGGAACCCGCCCCTCGGGGCGGTAGGGGCGGGCGTTGGCCCACCACTGGTTGGCGTTGCCGTCCCAGCTCACCTCGCGCAGGGTGGCGACGTAGTAGGTGCAGTAGCCGTAGGGGAAGCCGTCACCTCCCTTGCTGGGGGGGACCTCGGGGACGCCCGGCGCCTCCGGGACGAAGGCCGCGGCGTTGAGCGCACCCGGCGGTGCGGAGGCCAGCGGGACCTGCAGGTAGGTGCCCGCCGCCAGCGGGACGTCGGCCTGGATCACGTTGTAGTCGAGCAGCTCCGAGGGGTCGAGCCCGAGACCGTCGGCGAACTCGCTGGGCAGCTCGCCCGCCCCCACCTTGACCAGGGCCCCTGGTCCGGGCGGCAGGAGCACCGGCGAGCCCGCCGTGGGCTCGGTGCCGAAGACGTAGTCGTTGGCCCAGGTGATGGCGGCGGCGTTCCGGCCGTAGGTGGCGGCCAGCGTGGCCACGGTCGCCCCGGTGGGTGCCATCACCGTCATCGCCGCCCCGGTCGGTGCCGTGGCCGTGCTCGGGGTGCCCTCGATGACCGCGTTGAGAACCTGGGTGCTCGGCACGGTGGAGACCGCTGCAGCTCCGGGGAGGCGGGGACCGACCACCGGGAGGAGGAGGGCGATCAGGAGCACCCACGCGTGGCGGAGCAGCCGAAGTCGGAGACCGCGGATAACCATCCTCCCCAGGGCCGCTTGTAGGCGGGCTTGGTGCGTTCGGCACCTCGACGGCGAGCGGACGCTAGCAGAGATCCGCCGGCACCGTCAAGCGAGGTGATAGTAGCGCTATCAGGTCCGGCGGCGGGGAGGCTGGTATATTCGATGACTAAGGCTGACGCGGTTGTCAACTTTGAGAGAGAGGAGATGGCGGCGATGCCCGACCCGTCCCACGTGGGCCGACGCTACGTCGCACCGGGTCAGGCCGTCGACGAGGCCCGGGTCGGCGCCTACGCCAGGGCGGTGAGCGGCCCCGCCGAGGTGTTCTCCCCCGGGGCGGTCCCCCCCACCTTCGCGGCCGTGTACTGCCTCGGGCCCGCCCTGGCCGAGCTCTTCGCCGACCCCGAGCTGGGCATCGACCTCGCCGGCCTGATCCACGTCGAGCAGAGCTTCGCGTGGCCGTCCCCGGTCCTCCCCGGCGACGTCGTGGGCGCGTCGGCTGAGGTCGCCTCGGTGGAGAGCAAGCGGGGGATGACCTTCGTCACCGTGGAGCTCGCCGCCACCAACCAGGGCGGGGAGACCGTCTGCACCGGGCGCTCACTGCTTCTCCTCCGGGACGGGCGATGACGGATCCGCACCCGCTCGGCGAGGTCCGCGCCGGCGACGAGATGGCGGCCCTCGTGCGCCGGGTCGACCAGGCGCAGATCGCCGCCTACGCCGAGGCGTCGGGGGACCACAACCCCATCCACCTCGACCCGGAGTTCGCCCGGGGTGTCGGGCTGCCGGGGACGATCGCCCACGGGATGCTCGACATGGCCATCCTCGCCGAGGCCGTCGGTCGCTGGGCGGGTGCCTACGAGCGCGTCCTCGAGCTGGGCTGCCGCTTCTCCAAGCCCCTCCTTCCCGGCGACACCATCACCTGCACCGGGCGGGTGGTCACGGTGGACGCCGGCTCGCGGACCGCCACCCTGCAGCTCGAGGCGGTCTCCAGCCGCGGGGACCGGGTCCTGACCAACGGCCGGGCGGTGGTCCGCCTCGACGGCTGACGGAGGCCACCGATGCCGCTCGATTTCACCCTCACCACGGAGCAGGAGGAGATCCGCCGCCTGGCCCACGACTTCGCGGTCAACGAGATGCGTCCCCGGGCGGCGGAGTACGACGAGCGGGAGGAGACGCCCTGGGAGGTGATGCGCAAGGCCCACGAGCTGGGTCTGGACGCCTCCTCCGCGTTCCCCGAGCGCTACGGGGGCGGTGGGGTCGACTTCATCAGCGAGCTGATCCTCACCGAGGAGCTCTCCTGGGGTGACGCCGGGATCGCGGTCTCGATCCAGGGGACGGGACTCTGCGGGGCGGCCGTCGTGGCCATGGGCACCGAGGCGCAGAAGCGCCGGTACGTCGGCATGCTCGCCGACCCCCACGAGCTGCGGATCGGGGCGATGGGCCTCACCGAGCCCAACTCCGGATCGGACGCCCTGGCCCTCGAGACGACCGCCCGCAAGGTCGAGGGCGGCTGGGTCCTCAACGGGACCAAGCAGTTCTGCACCAACGGGGGCATCGCCGACGTCCAGGTGGTCTTCGCCACCACCGACCGCTCCCTCGGTCCGGCGGGGATCGCCGGATTCGTGATCGAGAAGGGGAATCCGGGGATGCGCCAGGGGCGCCGGGAGAAGAAGATGGGGGTGCGGGCCTCCCACACCGCCCAGGTGATCCTCGAGGAGTGTCTCGTCCCCGAGGAGGCGCGCCTCGGCGCCGAGGCCGACGGCGCCGAGACCGGGCCGGGCGCGATCGGGGCCCTCCAGATGCTCGAGGCGACCCGTCCCCAGGTGGCCGCCGGGGCGCTCGGCATCGCCCGGGCCGCCTTCGAGTTCGCCCGCGACTACTCCCTCGAACGCCATGCCTTCGGCAGGCCCATCGCCCGCCACGAGGCGATCGCCTTCAAGCTCGCCGACATGGCCACCGAGATCGACGCCGCCCGGCTGCTGGTCTGGCGCGCCGGCTGGATGATCGCCCAGGGCCTCCCCTTCGCCCGGGGGGAGGGTTCGATGGCCAAGCTCTTCGCCGGCGACATGGCCATGCGGGTCACCACCGAGGCCGTCCAGGTGCTGGGTGGGTACGGATACATCAAGGAGTACCCGGTGGAGCGCTTCATGCGCGACGCCAAGATCTACCAGATCTGGGAGGGGACCGCCGAGATCCAGCGGCTGGTGATCTCCCGCTGCATCCTCGGCGAGCGGCCCCCGCTCCCCCGGTCCGCCGTGCTCCCGGAGACCCCCACT
The DNA here is from genome assembly GCA_963803165.1 of uncultured Chloroflexia bacterium. GTDB lineage: Bacteria > Chloroflexota > Dormibacteria > Aeolococcales > Aeolococcaceae > Changshengia. The sequence goes on from CAWDLK010000006.1 coordinate 114,941, forward strand.
CCCATCTCCGCCGCCTGAGCCTCGCGCGGTCCCCCGCCGGCGACCCTCCCGCGCCCCGAGGCAGCCGCGGCCCTCCCGCGGCCAGGCCCCCCGGGCGGATGTCGGAGCTCTGTGACCCCGGTATCAGGTGACCTGTTGCATCCGTAACGAACAGTGCTATACTCCCACACGGTTCGAAGGAGTGAAGCGAAGCATTCGCTTAGTTTGACGCTGTGGGAGCAATCAGGTCGAAGGGGGACATGATGCTAGGGCCTTTCGGCATGGGTCAGAAGGGGCGGTTGGCCCGCCCATATGAGAGGGACAAGTCAGATGCGTAGAGGAAAGCTCACTATCGGGGGGGCTGCCGGGGTTATCGGCGGGGCCGCCCTGCTCGTCGTGGGGGCGACGGTTGCCCTGGCGTGCGAGGAACTCCGTGTCCACGTCGGTGAAGGACGTCTCCACCTCGGCCGCGTGGGCGGGCACCGAGAGCACCGGTGCCTCGGCCTACGACGTCGCCACGGTGTCGTGGTCTAACACCGACAACACCACCTACGGTCCGCTCAAGGGGACGGTGACCTTCAAGTTCTCCACCGGCTCGACGTGCAGCAGCGACCACGTGGTCGCGACGTGGCCGCAGACGGGAGTCGCGCTGACGACCCCGGTCGAGGCCGACTCCGTGTGGACGGCGACGGCCACTTCCAAGGACACCACGGCTCTGACGCCGGGCAGCTACTCCTTCCTGGCTGAGGTCGTGGCCACCGCCAACAGCAAGGGCTTCACCTACAGTTACGCCGAAGACGGCGCTCCCGTGTGTGAGCCGTTCACGGTGAAGCAGAACGACCCGCCGACCGCCACCACGGTCAAGGACGCCGCCACGAGCACCACGTGGGCCGGAACCGAGACCGCTGGGGCGAAGGCGTACGACACGACGACCGTGACCACCCCCGAGGGCGCCCCCGTCGCCACCGGCACGGTGACCTACACCTTCTACAACGACGGTACCTGTGGCAGTGACAACGTGGTGTGGACAGAAGACCCAGTCACCCTGGTCGATGGAGCCGTGCCCAACTCGGAGACCACCGCGGCGCTCGCCGCGGGCAGCTACTCCTTCTCGGCCACCTACAACGGTGACTCCAACTACAAGGTGCAGGCGGGGGCTTGTGAGCCCTTCACCGTGAGTGTCACGCCGCCCACTCCGTCCACCCTGTCCACCCCGACTCCGACGGGCAGCGTGCAGGGCGTGACCACCCCTGGCACCGGCTCCGGACCCACCTCGGGCCTGAGCCTGCTGGGCCTGGCCCTGCTCTGCGTCGGTGGCTGCGCCCTGGTGGCCCAGGCGGTCATCCGGCGCCGCATGCGGCACGGCACGATCGAGGACATCTGACCAACATCCCGCGGGCGGTAGCTCCGCCCGCCAGCTGAACCCTGAGGGAGGCCGGACATCTGTCCGGCCTCCTTCTCATATCCGGGCCCCCCACTGGGTCCCGGGGGCCCGAGGCTGGGGGGGGCTCCTCACTCCGATTGCCACTCATCCGGCATTTTGCCATCGCCCTAGGCCATTTGACCCGGTTCGGTTAGGTACAACCGCTTGCGCTGTGTGAGGCGGTTTGGTATGGTTTGCGGGAGCTAAGGTGGATGGCCTGGTCGGACGGGCTCCGGATCGCTCTCAAGCGGACGGGGACCGGCAGGGCAGGCGTCAGCCGGGGGGGCGATCCGTCCGGCAGCACCGCGTGGCAGGGGAAGCAAGCGGCGCCAAATCGCCGCTCCGGATGAGGAGAGCTGACATGAGAGCGACAACCAAGCTGCGGCGCTGGGCCGCGCCCCTGGCCGTGGGCGGCGCGGCCGTCATCTTCGTGGGCACGGCGGTCACCGCGCTGGCGTGCACCGACGCGGTGACCACCCAGGTGAAGGACGCGTCCAGCGGCGCCAACTGGGCCGGCACCGAGGCCACTGGCGCGGTCGCCTACGACGTCGCCACCGTGTCGTGGTCCTCCGACGACAATGACCAGTTCGGTGCCCCTGCGGGGACGGTGACGTTCACCTTCTACAAGGACGGCACGTGCTCGCCGGGCGAGGACAACGTCAACCGGGCCTGGTTTCAGAGCGACGTCGCGATCACGGACCAGGGTGAGTCGGATGGCACCTACACGGCGACCGCCACCTCCAAGGACACCGCGGGTCTGGCTGAGGGGAACTACTCCTTCTACGCCTTCTTCGACTCCAGCAACATCTACCCGGACGGGTACGGCTCCTGTGAGCCCCTCTCGGTGACCGCGTACGACCCGCCGACCGCCACCACGGTGCACGACGCCACCACGACTGACACATGGAGCGGCAGCGAGATCACCGGGGCCACGGCGTTCGACACGACCACCGTGACCACCCCTGACGGTGCTCCCACCGCCACCGGGACGGTGACCTACACGTTCTACAACGACGGGACCTGTGGCACCGACAACGTGGTGTGGACGGAGGACCCAGTCACCCTGGTCGACGGAGCCGCGCCCAACTCGGGGACCACCGCAGCGCTCTCCGCGGGCAGCTACTCCTTCTCGGCCACCTACAGCGGTGACTCGAACTACGCCCAGCAGACCGGCGCATGCGAGCCGTTCACGGTGAGCACGGCGCCAACCCCAGCGCCCAGCGCCACCCCCACGGGCAGCGTCCAGGGCATCACCACTCCGAGCACCGGCGCGGGGCCGACCTCCGGCCTCAACCTGCTCGGCCTGGCCCTCCTCGCCATCGGTGTCGGCGGGCTGGTCGCCCAGTACGCGATCCGTCGCCGGATTCACCGCGGCAAGGTCACGATCGACAACATCTAAGCCACTCCTGGTGGGCGCGCGAGCCCGCCGAGCCTGAGCCCTGAGGGAGGCCGGACCGCAGTCCGGCCTCCTTCTCGTATCACGGGGGTGGCGGGACACCGCCACGAGCCCGCCCGCCGTGACCATAATCGGAGCCGACGGACCAGGAGGTGGCGATGTTCGACCTCAGCGGTAGGGTTGCGGTCGTGACCGGCGGCTCGCGTGGTCTCGGGCGGGCGGACGCCCTGGCCCTGGCCAGGGCCGGTGCCGACGTGGTGGTCACCGACATCCTTCTCGAGTCCGACCCCTCCCTCCAGGAGGCGGCCGAGGCATCGCAGTCGGCGCTGGCCCAGCTCTTCACCTCCCACAGCGTCGTGTACGCGGAGCGGACCAGCGCCGAGATCCGGGGGATGGGCCGGCGCTCGATGGCCATCAAGATGGACGTCACCGACCGCGAGCAGGTGGAGGCCGTCTTCGCCCGAAGTCCAGGGCGAGCTCGGCTCGCTCGACATCCTGGTCAACAACGCCGGGACTCTCGACCACATGGGTCAGATCGAGAGCCAGAGCGACGAGCTGTGGGAGCGCGACCTGCGCGTCAACCTCACCGGCGCCTACAACTGCACCAAGGCTGCCTGGCCGTACATGAGAGAGCAGAACTGGGGGCGCGTCATCTTCATGTCGTCAGTGGCCGGGACCCTGGGTGGCTTCGGGCAGGCCTCCTACTCGGCCACCAAGGCCGGACTGATCGGCTTCGGCAAGTCCATGGCCCTCGAGGGCGCCCGCTTCGGCATCACCAGCAACGTGATCGCTCCCGGGATCATCGGCACCGAGGCGTTCAACGCCGGGAACCCGCGCATGAACGAGCGCATGGTGCTGCGCACCGCGATGCGCGCTGCCGGCGAGCCGGACGACGTCGCGCACACGGTGGTCTTCCTGGCCTCCCCCGAGGCGCGCTACATCACCGGGCAGGTGATCCACGTCGCCGGCGGGATCGACCTCTTCGTGTTTTGACGACCGCTCTGCGCATCGGCCTCGACTACCAGCCCAGCTCCACCGGTCCCTTCCTCTGGCAGGCGTTCGACGCCGTCGAGGTGGCCGGCGACCTGGCGCTGATCGCCGCGGCGGGCTTCCGGGAGGTGCGTGTCGGCCTGGCCTGGGACAGCTTCATGCCCGACGCCCGCGGCGTCGACCGGCGCCGGCTGGGGGAGCTCGACACGCTGCTCGGCGCGGCGCAGACCCTCGGCCTCGGGGTCATCCCGGTCCTCTTTGCCCAGGCTCACGGCGACTGCGTGCTGCTGCCGCGACGCGCCGTCAGCCGGCGGAGGCGCCGGTCCGGGGTCCGGGTGCTGAGCGATGGCCTCATCGAGCCCGGCGGCCCGCGCGACGCCTGGACGGACCCGCTGATGCTCGAGCTGGCCGACCGCTGGGCGAGGACGATGGCCGCGGCCTTCGCCAACCACCCGGCCGTGGTCGCCTGGGATCTCGGTGACGACCCCGCCCGCGTCGTCCGGCCACGTCGCATCGCGGATCTCGCCGCCTGGGTCGCGGTGGCGGGTGCCCCGCTGCGAGAACGTGGGGACCCGATCCACCTCACCCTGGGCGCCGACGACCTCCTCACCGCTCGCGGGGTGCGGCCAGCCTCGCTCGCCCCTCATCTGGATCGGATCGATGTCGCCGTTCGACCCTCCCAGCTCCGCCGGCTCGACCTCACCGATGCGTCCGCCGTCCGCTTCCTGGCTCAGCTCGCCGAGGCCCTGGCGGGGGACGGTGCCGGCTCGATCGGCCTCGCTCTCTGCTTGCCTTCGCCAGGAGATGATTCCGAGGGCATCGACGAGCCCGGTGCCGCCGCGCTGGTCGACCAGCTCGTGGAGCAGCGCCAGGAGGCCGGTGTCCGCGGGCTGCGCGCCAGCCGCTGGTGCGACCTCCACCCACGCCTCGCTGAGCGGGCCCCCTTCGACCACGACGGGTGGCTGCTGCGCTCCGGGTTGCTGCGCCTCGACGGCACCGCCAGGCCGGCCCTCGACCCGTGGAGCCGTGCCGCTCGCGCCGAGCTGGAGGCCGCGCCGCCCTGCCCCTGGCCGCCCGGTCTGGACCCCGCGAGCTACTACGCGAACCTCCCCGACAGCCTGCTCGACCTTGCCGCGGGCTGGCGGGGCGAGCAGGCGGACGAGCCTGCTATCCTCGACCGCAGCGAGCCGTGAGGGCGCTCCCAAACCCCCGACTCGCTCGACACTGAGGTCTCAGAATCCGCTGCTCACCCGGGCTGAGGCCGTCAGCGAATTACCGTGCGATCGTTTGTCAGTGTCTGTCCTGGGAGGACCCGCGAAGTGCCCGCTGGCCGGATCAAGAAGATCATCCCTGACCGCGGTTTCGGTTTCGTGCGCGCTGACGATGGCGCCGAGGCCTTCTTCCATCGCACCGAGGTCACCCTGGTCGACTTCGACTCGCTGGAGGAGGGGGAGGCCGTGACATTCGACCTCGTCGAGAGCCCCAAGGGGCCGCGGGTTCGCAACCTCCGCAAGGGTTCGTAGCCGGGCCGCTCGGGCGGCGCCGCGGTGACGGCGCTCCCACGGTCAGGTGATCCCCGACGGCGTCTCACGGGTGGCCGCGCCCTCGGGCGGGCGGCAGTTCGGGTGAGACAGGATTGCGACACGCTCGTGCGCAACGATTCGAATCCGTACCTAAGATCGGACCGAAGCCATGCCGTTCTGGAAGAAGGAGGTCGCTCCTCCGATCCCGACCGCGCCTGTCGCGCCCCGGCGCCCGCACGGCACCCTGGCCTGCTCGGAGTACGCCTGCCCTCGCCACGACGGAGTGGCGTGCGGGTACGTCGACCGGCGCGGCCGGCCGTGCCCGACGGCCTGGTGTCCCGACCACCAGACCCTCATCGAGGGCCGGGCCTTCTGCCGCCGGCATGCCCGGCTGATCGCCTCCGCCGCGACTGGAGAGTTCCAGATGGGGCAGGCGCTCCCGGACCTGGACAACCGATCCCCCTCCCTGGCCGACTACGTGGGCGACGCGCTGGAGCCCCGGGTCCTCGGCCTTCTCCAGAGCCTCTGCCGTCCCGGGACCAACGACCAGGTGACCGCCGAACCGCTGCGCGTCTTCCATCCGGCGAGCGGTGGGGCGAGGCGCTGGGATCGCAGCTGGAAGATCTTCGACCACACCGGGGTGATCGTCCAGGTGGCCGTCGAGGCCGACGAGGGGCGTGACCCGGAGGTGGCCGTGAAGGTCGGTCGCAATGTCGTCGGCCAGGGCGTGCCTCCCTGGATCGCGCGCCGCCGGCAGGGCCTCCCTCCCCTGCCCCCCGCCCAGGACGCGGCCGACCGCGAACGCTTCTACGCTGCGCTCTGGCAGGCGGCGCCGCCCCTCGTCATCGCCGAGGTGGAGCAGAGCCGGTCGGCCGTCGGCTACCTCGCCGGCTGACCGGCTCCGGATCGCCTCCTCAGCCGCCGGCTCTCAGCTCGCCGAGGCGCTCCGCGGCGGCGCTCACCCGTGCCGGGTCCTCGCCACGCAGCCGGATGACCAGGTCCCGGCTCTGCTGCTGGGGGTAGGAGCCGACCGTCACGTCGGGGAACTCCGTCTCCAGGCGCCGCATCGGCTCGGCGAGGTCGGCCTCGATGGCCCCGGGGTAGCGCAGCTCGGTGACGGCCGGAGCGCGGCTGCCCGCGAAGTACTCGGGGACGAGCACCTCCTCGAGCACCGTCCGGAACTCACGGGGCACCCCGGGCAGCACGAACAGCCAGCGCTCGCCGGGGGCGGCCGAGGAGCTCTCGGTACGCCCCGGGACCGCGTCCAGCCGCACCGCCAGAGGGGGGGCCATGCCCCGGCGGTTCTCGAGGATCCTCCCTCCGGCGGCCATGCGGGCCATCCGGCGGTTGGCCGCCGCGGGGACCGGGCTGGCGACCCAGCCGGCGGCATGCATGCGCGCGACCACCTGCTCGATGTGGCGCAGCGCCTCCGGGTCCTCGACCAGCTCCCGCTCCAGGGCCGTGGCCACCGCCTCGTGGGTGCGATCGTCGGGGGTGGGGCCGATCCCTCCGGAGACGATCACCCTGTTCACCGACGGGTCGGCGATGCCCCTGCGCACCGCGTCCGCGATGTCGTCGACGGTGTCCCCCACCACCTCGATGCGGCACACCGGGTAGCCGGCCTCGAAGAGGAGATGGGCCGCCAGAGCCCCGTTCGCGTCGGACGTGAACCCACCCAGCAGCTCGTCACCCACGATCACCAGCAGGGTGCGAGGGAGTGCCATCGGGTCCGATGGTGCCAGACCGGCCGGCTGCGCCGGAAGCCGACGCCCGGGACCAAGGTTCCTCCCCCGCCCGTGACCGCGGTCCCGGGTTGGCACCGCCGTTGGTCCGTGCAGGCTGATCCACCGGCGAGTCCCGATACAATCCAACCGCCACAGCCACCCCGGACGCGGCGTCCGACGTCTGTCCGGGCTCACGGGATGGATCGATGCTTGCAATGGTGACCGAGAACGTGCTCTGGCCGGTGGTGGCGGCCGGCGTCATCGCCCTGGCGTGGGCTGTCGGGCTCATCCTCTGGGTGCTCCGCCAACCGCAGGGCAACGAGCGGATGCGCGAGATCTCCAAGGCGGTCCAGGAAGGCGCGCAGGCGTACCTCGTCCGCCAGTACAGCGTCGTCGCCGCCATCGGGGTGGTCATCGCCGTCGCCCTCATCTTCGTCGTCTCCTTCAAGGCGGCGGTCCTCTTCGTCATCGGGGCGGTGCTCTCGGGATTGGCCGGATACATCGGGATGAACATCTCGGTGCGGGCCAACCTGCGCACTGCCGAGGCGGCGCGCGGTGGCGTCAACCCGGCGCTCAAGATGGCCTTCCGGGCCGGTTCGGTCACCGGTCTCTTCGTGGTCGGCTTCGGCCTCATCGGCGTCACCATCGCCTACGCGTCCTTCGGCGACTTCACCGCGATCATCGGTTTCGCCTTCGGCGCCTCCCTGATCTCGGTCTTCGCCCGGCTGGGGGGTGGCATCTACACCAAGGCGGCCGACGTCGGGGCCGACCTGGTGGGCAAGATCGAGGCCGGCATCCCCGAGGACGACCCGCGCAATCCCGCGGTCATCGCCGACAACGTGGGCGACAACGTCGGCGACTGCGCCGGCATGGCCGCCGACCTCTTCGAGACCTATGCGGTCACCGCGGTGGCGACCATGCTGCTGGGCAGCCTCCTCTTCCGCAGTCCCTCCGGCACTCCGATCTTCGCCTTCATCGCCTACCCGTTGATGCTCGGCGGCTGCAGCATCATCGCCACGTTGATCGGCTCACTCTTCGTGCGCATGGGTCGTGGGAAGTGGATCATGGGCGCCCTCTACCGCGGGCTCGCGGTCTCGGTGATCGTCGCCCTGCCGCTCTTCTTCCTGGTCACCCACCTCCTCTACGGCGACTTCCAGGTCAAGGCCTTCACCCACCCGATCAACAACCTCTTCTGGTGCGCCGTGATCGGGGTGGTGATCACCGTCATCCTGGTCGCCGCCACCGAGTTCTTCACCGGCGCCCAATTCTGGCCGGTCAAGGCCATCGCCAAGGCCTCCCAGACGGGCCACGCCACCAACATCATTGCGGGCCAGGCGATCGGGATGCAGGGGACGGCGATCCCGGTGCTGACCATCGCCCTGGGCATCCTCGTCTCCTACAGCCTGGGCGGCCTCTACGGCATCGGCATCGCCGCCATGGCCATGCTCTCCATGACGGGCATCGTGGTGGCCATCGACTCCTACGGACCGATCACCGACAACGCGGGTGGCATCGCCGAGATGGCCGAGCTGCCCGAGTCGGTCCGGGCGGTGACCGATCCCCTGGACGCGGTCGGAAACACCACCAAGGCGGTGACCAAGGGCTACGCCATCGGCTCGGCGGGGCTGGCGGCGCTGGTCCTCTTCGCCTCCTACACCGACGTGGTCAACAACAAGCTCACCGGCGCCCACCTGAGCCTGCTGAGCTTCAACCTCACGGACGCCAAGGTCATCGCCGGCCTCTTCCTGGGCGGCATCATGCCCTTCCTCTTCGGCTCGCTGGCGATGCTCGCCGTGGGGCGCGCGGCCGGTGGAGTGGTGGTGGAGGTCCGCCGCCAGTTCAAGGAGATCCCCGGGATCATGGAGGGGACGGGGCGCCCGGAGTACGCGAAGTGCGTTGCCCTGGTGACCGCCGCCGCTCAGAAGGAGATGATCCTTCCCGCCCTGCTGCCGGTCGCCGCCCCCATCCTGGTCGGCTTCCTCTTCGGCCCCGAGGTCCTCGGCGCCATGCTCCTCGGGGTCATCGTGGTCGGCATCTTCCTGGCCATCCAGATGACCACCGGGGGCGGGGCCTGGGACAACGCCAAGAAGTACATCGAGGACGGCCACTACGGGGGCAAGGGGAGCGAGACCCACGCCGCCGCGGTCACCGGTGACACCGTCGGCGATCCCAACAAGGACACCGCCGGACCGGCGATCAACCCGATGATCAAGGTGATGAACATCGTGGCCATCCTGCTGGCCCCGATCATCGCCCTCCATCACCTCTTCTTCTGATCGGGGCGTCGCGCCCGCACCGTCCGCACCGGCCGCCGACCACGACGGCTGGCGCGGCCGGGTACCCTGAGCACCCATGGCGAATCGCCCGAGGTGGTCGGCGGCCTGATGGGGGGGAGCGCGCGCCGCTGGCTCACCCGAGCCGCGGCCGGCGTCCTCGACGCCAACCCCTGGGGTTGGGTGCCGACCGCCGTGCTCGCCCTCCTCGTCGCCGGTCTCTGCCTCCGGCTGCACGGCTACGCCTCCTACCCGCCGTTCGGGGCCAACGAGGACGAGCTGGCCTGGGCGTGGCAGGGCCAGAGCCTCTGGCTGCATCACTGGCCGGCGTCGTGGAGCTACCTTCCCGAGCAGCTGCCGGTCGGGGTGATGCGGACCTCGACGGGGGTCTACCTGCCCTACGTGAGCCCCTTCCTGGACCAGCCGCCGCTCTTTGGTCTCGTGGTCGGCGGCGTCGCCCTGCTGGCCGGCGAGCAGACGCCGACGCAGGTCGGCCCGGAGGCGATCCGGCTGGTGCCCATCCTGCTCAGCGTGCTGGTGGGCTGGCTGCTCTACCTGCTCGCCGCGCGGCATCTGGGCCGGCCCACCGCCTTGGTGGCGCTGGCCGCCTTCAGCCTCTCGCCCTGGATGGTCAGCGCCGGGCGCCTGGTGGAGAGCGACTGGATGCTGGCGGCGATGCTCCTCGGCGTGCTGGTCCTCGCCAGCCATCGGGGGCGGCTGGCCACCGCCACCCTGCTGGCGCTCTGCGTGCTCGCCCCTCTCGTCAAGGTGCCGGGGGTGATCGTGGGGGTCGCCGCCGCCCTGGCGCTGCTCACCGAGCGGCGCTGGGCCGTGGCCGCGATGGCCCTGGTCGGGGCGCCGATCGGGATCGGGCTGTTCGCCGCCTACGGCGCGGCCGTCGACTGGCACCAGTTCGTCCTCGTCTGGCAGGTGCAGTCCGCCCGCCACGACAGCCTGGTCGCCGGCCAGCAGTTCCTCCTCTCCGGCGCTTCCGGGCTCTGGAACTTCGTGCCGCTCAACGACCCGTTCTGGACCGTGGGCATGGTCGGGCTCGCGGCCATGCTGCTCCGCCGCCCGCTCTCCCCGCGGGCCCGGATCCCCCTCGCCTTCGCCGCCTACGCCCTGCTCATGACCCTGACCGCGAGCACCGAGGGGGCCAAGTTCTACGGCTGGTACCGGTTCACGGTCGACGCCCTCTGCTACGTCGGGGTGGCCCACCTCCTCGTCCAGGGCCTGCTCCGTCTCCCCCTGCCCGCCCTCGGGCGCTGGCGCGCGGAGGTCTCCGCCCTGCGGGCGCCCGGCCCGGTCGGGGCGAATGCGGACCGGTGAGGCGGCGGGCCGGGGGCCCCGGCACCCGGCACTAAACTCGATGCCGGTGGACGAGTACCAGCTCGAGATCGACGCGCTGCGGGGCACCCTCGACCGGCTCCGGGCCGAGGAGGCCGATCCGGCAGTCATCGACGAGTACGAGGTCGAGCTCCGCCTCCTCCGCTCCCTCTACCAGGCGGCGATCCAGACGCTGGCCGATGGTGACCGGGACCCGCGCATCTCCGGGGCGCTGGAGCGGCTGGGGTTCGGCGCCTGGGGCCTCGACGCCGTCTACAGCTTCGTCTACGAGGCGGCCATGGAGGTGGAGACCGACGGTCGCGATCTGGCGGGGGTCATCGGCGAGACCGACTTCGCCGCCTCCCTGCTGGCGGGGGCGGGCGAGCTCAACTAGGCGGACGCCGGCGTGGCTCCGCCGCCGTCGCCGGCGGCCTCGGCCCGCGGCTCGGGCAGCTTGATCCCCGGGTTGAGCAGGCCGGCGGGGTCGTATCGCCGCTTGAGCCGGCGCATCAGCCCGACGCCGGCGGCCCCGAGCTGGCGCTCCGCGTAGGCGAGCTTGGTGGTGCCGACGCCGTGCTCGCCGGAGAGCGATCCGCCCATGCCGAGGACGGTCTCGAAGAGGTCGGCGGCGGCCGCGTCGCCCCGGGCTCGCTCTCCGGGCCGGCGGGGGTCGATGAGGAAGGTCACGTGGAGGTTGCCGTCGCCGAGGTGGCCGAAGTTGACCACCGGCAGCTCATGCCGGACGCCGATCGCCTCGGTGCGGGCCACCAGCTCCGCGATCCGGTCGCGCGGCACCACGACGTCCTCGTTGATCTTGCCGACCATCACCGTCGCGACGGCGGCGCTCACCGCCTTGCGGACCTCCCACAGCCGCGCAGCCCCCGCGGCATCGGGCGCACGCTCGACGCCGGCGGCGCCGGCGGCGCGGAGGGCCGAGCCGGCGGCCTCGGCCCCGGCTCCCACCGCCTCCTCGGCACCCTCCATCTCCACCAGGACCAGGGCCATCCCGGGCGGAGCCGCGACCAGCCCGGTCCGGGCCACCGCCCCGACCGCGCTGGCGTCGAGGAACTCCAGCGCGGCGGGCACGATCCCCGCTCCGCCGATCTCGGCGACCGCCCCGAAGGCGGGATCCAGGCCCGCGAACCGCGCCGCCAGGGTGGCGCGGGCCGCCGGGGCGGGGAGGAGGCGGAGCGTCACCTCGGTGATGACCGCCAGGGTGCCCTCGGAGCCCGCCAGCAGCGGCAGCAGCGGCGAGGCGTCCGGACCCTCGCCGAGCCGGAGGATGCCGCCGTCGGCGAGCACCAGGGTGGCGCCCACCAGGAAGTCGGCGGTGGTCCCGTAGCGGAAGGCATGCGGACCGGCGGCGTTGCAGGCCACGTTGCCCCCGATGGTGCTGGTGCTCGACGACCCCGGATCCGGCGGGTAGTGGAGCCCGGCAGCCGCCGCGCGCCGCTGGATCGCCGCCGTCACCACCCCCGCCTCCGCGCTGAGGCGCCCGCGCTCGGCGTCCAGACCGAGGATGCGGCTCATCCGGCAGAGGTTGAGGATCACCCCGCCGTGGCGGGCGACCGCCCCCGCCGCGTACCCGGTCCCGGCCCCCCGGGGGACCACCGGCAGGCCATGGCGGGCGCAGGCCTGGACCACCCCGCTCACCTCCTCGGTGGTCGCGGGGAGGACGACGGCATCGGGGAGCCGGCGCTCGCCCGAGGCGCCGAAGGCGTCGTACGCGTAGGCGGCGAGGTCCGCCGGTCGGGTGTGGAGGTTCGCCGCCCCGACCTGCCGTTCCAGGTCGCGCCGGGCCGTCGAGGAGAGCATCCCCGGCGATTCTGACCGCCTGGCCGGCGCGCCGGGTGGGCACGACGGAGCGAGCCGGCGGAGTCGCGAACAGCCGTGGCTATACTCGGTCAGCGATGGCTGAGCCCCCCACGATCACCGCCATCGAGCAGGCCCTCGCCGCCGTCATGGAGCCGGAGCTCCACCGCGACATCGTCAGCCTGAAGATGGTCAGGGACATCAGGGTCGAGGGAGGAGCTGTCTCCCTGCGCATCGTCCTCACCACGCCGGCGTGCCCGCTCACCGACCGGATCGAGAGCGATGTGCGGGCCGCGCTCCTCGGGCAGGTCCCCGGGGTCGAGTCGGTGACGGTCGCCTGGGACAGCGATGTCACCTCGGGTGGTCGCGGCCTGCCCGGGCGCCAGGAGATCCCCGGGATCAAGAACACCATCGCGGTCAGCGCCGGCAAGGGCGGGGTGGGCAAGACCACGGTCAGCGTCAACGTCGCCATCGCGCTCGCGCAGGCCGGCGCCCGAGTCGGCCTCCTGGATGCAGACATCTATGGCCCGAACGTGCCGATCATGATGGGCCTGCACGATCAGCCCCAGGCCGCTGAGTTGGGGAAGATGATCCCGCTCACCGCCTTCGGCATCGAGGTGGTCAGCTTCGGCACCATCCTCAAGCCCGGCCAGCCGGTGATGTGGCGGGGCCCCATGCTCGCCAAGGCGATGCGGGAGTTCCTCTACGAGGTGGAGTGGGGGCCCCTCGACTACCTGGTCATCGACCTGCCGCCGGGGACGGGCGACGTCCAGATCAGCCTCGCCCAGTCCGTGCCGCTCAGCGGTGCGGTGATCGTCACCACCCCGCAGGACGTCTCCATCGCCGACGTCAGCCGTGGCATCCAGATGTTCACCCAGCTCCGGCTCCCCGTCCTCGGGGTCATCGAGAACATGAGCGGCTTCATCTGCCCCCACTGCGGGGAGCGCACCGACGTCTTCGGGACCGGTGGTGGGCGCCAGCTCGCCGAGGCGAGCGGGCTGCGCTTCCTCGGCGAGGTCCCGCTCGACCCCCGGGTGCGGGTCGGGGGCGGCGACGGTCAACCGCTGATGGCGGCGGCCCCCGCCTCGCCCATGGGGCTGGTCTTCCGAGGCGTCGCCGAGCAGATCGCCGCCGAGATCAGCAAGGAGAACTTCGCGGCGAGCGACGGACCTCGGATGCCGAGCGCGCCGAGGCTCCCGGTCCGCGGCTAGGGGTTCGCCCCCGCCGCGTCGGCCCCCGGCGCGCGGCTACTCGTCCTCTTCCTCGTCGTCGCGGCGCATGGCTCTCACCGGCGGACCTCCTGGGGTGCCGACTGCTCTCCCTGGTATAGCCCATCGGCCGGATCGCGCGTCGCGGCCCCGGCCGTCCGGCCCCTGGTCAGTCGGGGGTGAAGGCGGCGAAGAGGTCCTCGCGATCCATGCCGGGGTCGCCCACCTGGGCAAAGACGTGGAAGCGGGCGCGGAGCGCCGCGTACTGCTGGGCGAGCCCCGGGTCGTGATACGCCTCGACCGGGTCCCAGGGATGGAGGAAGCGCACCTGCTCGATGCCGGCCTGGAGCAGCTCCTTGAGGCAGCCGAAGCACGGCTGCATGGTCGAGGTGATCGAGGCCCCGAGCGTCTGCTGGCCGAAGCGAGCGGCGGTGAGCAGGGCGTTCTGCTCGGCGTGGACGCAGATGCAGACGTCGTAGGCACCGCCGCGCAGGCTGGTGTCGAGGTCGCGCTGGGCGCAGCGCCGGCAGCCCCCCTCGGTGCAGTTCGGCATCCCGAAGGGGGTGCCGTTGTAGCCGGTGCTGAGGACCCGGTCGTCCCGGGTGATGACCGCGCCCACCCGGCGGCCCAGGCAGTCGGCCCGGCTCCGGGCCGCGATCGCGAGCAGCAGGAAGTAGACCTGCTTGTCGGGCCGGCGAGGGCGCGAGGGGAGGTCGGGAGCGTCAGCCATCGCCGGCCAGCGTAGTCTCTCGGGTGGCCCGGCGTCCGCACCGGTGGGCCGGGGCGAGTAGCTCAGCCGGTTAGGCAAGCGCACACGAGTCTCGCAAGGCAGGTCGCGGCAGGTCGTTTCGGGTTCGGCAGGGCCGCACAGAACCGCCCTCCGCCGCGGCGGACGAGAGGATCTGCACCACCGACGCACCGATGGGCACCGGATCCGCAGCCGGGCCGATGCCCATCGCCATGAACCTGAGGGTCAGCGCCCGCGCGGCATCCAGGAGAAGCGGAGCAGCGCCACCAGCAGGCCGCCCACGGCCCAGGCCGCCAACACCAGGAGGTCGCCGCCCTGGATCCCCGCCCCGGTCGTGGTCGGGTCGAAGCCGGCGCGCAATGCGTCGGCGAGGGGCCGGGCGGGCAGGACGCTGGCCACGTTGGCGAGCCAGGTGGGGACGCTGTTGAGCGGGACGAAGATGCCGGAGATGAAGGAGAGGGGGAGCAGGGTGAGCTGAACCATCGGCTGGGCGGCGTCCGAGCTCCGCACGAAGCTCGCCACCGCGAATGCGATGCAGCAAAAGCTGACCGCGCCCACCGCGGTGGCGATGGCGACCCCGGGGATGGTGTGCGACGGGAGCGGGCTGCCGTAGAACAGGGCCCCGATGGCGAGCAGAAGGCCGCACATGAAGAAGGCGGCGACCACGGCGACCAGGGCTCGGCCAGCGATGGGAACCAGCGCCGGGATCGGGGTTGCCCGGCGGCGCTTGAGGATACCGTTCTCCCGCTGCATCACGACCGCCACGACCAGGCTGGAGTAGGCGGCGGACATGATGCCGAAGGCGGTGAGCCCAGGTATGTAGTAGGTGGACTGCTTGACCATCACTCCGTCCGCGAGCGGCACCCTGCCGTCGCCGAACAGAGCGATGAAGATGACCAGGAAGAGCACCGGCAGGATGACGGTGGCGAAGCGGGCCTGGCGGCTGCGTGCGAAGCTCACCAGATCGAAACGGAACTGGTGGCCGACGAGGGTCAGCGTGGTTGCCGCCGAGCGTCGACGGGTGGCCTCGATGGTTGCGCTGATGGCGCTCATGCCGCGACTCCTTCAGTGAGCTCGAGGTAGATCTCCTCGAGGCTGGGCCGGCGGACCTCCAGGTCGCGAACCGGCACGTCGCTCTGGTCAGCCCAGGCCGCCAGCACTGCGCTGTCGGCCAGGGGATCGATGCTGGAGATGTGCAGCCTCCCGTCGCCGTTCTCGGCGGCGCGTGCCGCGAGCGGCGCGGGAAGGGCAGCGATGGTGGCCCCCGCCAGGCTGAAGGATAGGGTCGCCGGACGGGTGTCCCTGCCCGCGAGCGTTGTAGGTGGCCCCTCGGCGACGATCCGCCCCTCGGAGATCACCATGATGCGGTCGGCGAGGGCCTCCGCCTCGTCCATGTAGTGAGTGGTCAGGAAGATGGTGGTCCCGAGGCGGCGTAGCCCAGCGATCACCTCCCAGCTCTGGCGGCGCGCCGAGGGGTCGAAGCCGGTGGTGGGCTCATCGAGGAAGAGCAGCTCGGGGCCCCCGATCAGACCGATGGCGAGCTCGAGTCGGCGCTGCTGACCGCCGCTGAGCTGCGACCCACGGGCGTCGGCGCGGTCGGCGAGCCCGACCACCTCCAGGGTCTCGATCACCGATAGCGGATGGCGGTGGTAGCCAGCGTAGAGGGTCAGCACCTCACGCGCGGTGAGGTCGGGTTCGATTGTCGACTCCTGCAGCACCACGCCGATGCGGTCGCGCCAGAGGAGGGGGGCCAACCCCGGGTCCTCGCCCAGGACTCTGACGTCGCCGCCGGTGCGCCGGCGGTAGCCCTCGAGAATCTCTGTCGTCGTCGTCTTGCCTGCCCCGTTGGGGCCGAGGAAGGCGACGATCTCGCCGCGGGAGACGTCCAGGTCAATGCCCCGCACCGCCTCGATGGCTCCGTACGCCATGCGCAGGCCGCGTACGCTGATGGCGCTGCCAGGATCCACCGCGGCGCCCTGGTCCCTCCGTGGCGAGGACGACGGCGTGGCCGCCGCCTCCAGCCGGCGAAGCTGCTGGTGCCGCCGAAACGCCTTGTAACCCCGGTAGAACATGATCATCGCTTTCTCCCGAAACCCGTTGTCCGGCTTCGCCGTCAACGCTATCGGTGACCTGACGGCGTCACAACGGCGCCGAGGTGGAAATCCGCATCGCGTCCCTCTCCACCCGGAGGTGGAGTGACCCTGCCGCCGATCCACCTGGGCGCCGATGACGCCAGGGGGCGCGCGTATGATGCTGGTGCGATGAGCCGCGCGCGGGATCTTCGGCCGTGATCTGGCTCGTGGCGCGGTCGAGCCGGCGACGCCGGACCCTCATCATCGTGCTGGTCGCCGTGCTGATCGCGGTCGTCGAGGTGGAGCAAACCCATGTCGACGCACGGGTGCTGGCGCTCACCGGCGCGATGCTGGCTGGCTGGATCGGGCAGGTGGTGCACCGCCATCCGGCATGGGTGGTGATGCTGGGCGGGGCGGCGATCGCGATGGAGGTGGTGCACTACAGCCAGGCGAGCATCGCCGTGGTGACCGGCGTCGTCTTCACGCTCATCTACCTCGCCGGCTACCCGCGGCTGTGGGGGCTGCCCGCCGCCGCGGCGGTGGCTGCGGCGTTCGTCACTCTGGACCGGGTCCAGTCGCCGGGCGAGCCGGTGGCGCTCAGCCTGCTCAGCGCCGTCGGCCTGGCCGCCGCCTACGGCGTGTCGTACGCGTTCCGGCGTCTGCAGGAGGAACAGGCCAGGACGCAGGCCGCGTTGGAGGAGCTGCGCACCGCGCGCGAGGGCCAGCTCGAGACGGCGCGCGCCGAGGAGAGGGCGCGCCTGGCGCGCGAGATCCACGACGTGCTGGCGCACACCCTGTCGGCGCTGTCGGTCCAGGTCGAGGGCGCCAAGCTCATGGCGGAGACCCACGCCGGGGAGCCGCGCGAGATCCAGGCGCTGGACCGGGCCCACCGGCTCGCCCAGGAGGGGCTCCAGGAGGTCCGGCGCGCCGTCGGGGCGCTGCGCGGCGACCGCCCTCCTGGTCCGGAGGGGCTTTCCGACCTGGTGGGCGCCTTCGTGGGTGACAGCGGCATCGCCTGCCGATTGGAGGTGGTGGGGGAGCCGGTCCACCTCACGCCCGAGGCAGGCCTCACCATCTACCGCACCGCGCAGGAGGCGCTGACCAACGTACGTCGCCACGCGGACGCCTCCGAGGTCACGCTCCGGCTGCGCTACCTCGGTGAGGGTGGTGCCGAGTTGGTGGTGGAGGACACGGGGAGGCCCAAGCTGCCCACCGCCTCAACCGGCTTCGGCCTCACGGGGATCCGGGAGCGCGCCGAGCTTCTGGGCGGCAGCCTGGAGGCCGGGCCGCTCAACTCCGGCTTTCGGGTGCGGCTGCGGGTGCCGGCGTGATCCGGGTGCTGATCGCCGACGACCAGACCCTGGTGCGGGAGGGCCTGGCCACGTTGCTCGGCGCCGTCGATGGGATGGTGGTGGTGGGCAGCGCCCGCGACGGGGAGGAGGCGGTGCGGTTAACCGAGCAGCTCAATCCCGACGTCGTCCTGATGGACCTTCGCATGCCCCGGTGCGACGGCGTGGAGGCGACCCGCCGCCTCAGCGCGGCCCGGCCCGAGGTGCGGGTGGTGGTGCTGACCACCTACGCCGACGACGAGTCGGTCTTCGCCGCTCTGCAGGCGGGGGCTCGCGGCTACCTGACCAAGGATTCCGGCGCTCGGGAGATCGCCCAGGCGATCCGCACCGTACACGCGGGAGAGGCGCTCCTTGATCCCTCGGTGCAGCGCCGCCTCCTCGAGAGCCTGCGAACCTCGGTGGTGGGCGCTCCTGCCCAGCCTCCGCCTCCGGGCCTTCCCGATGGGCTGACCCAGCGCGAGGCCGAGGTGCTGGCGCTCATCGCCGACGGCCTGAGCAACCAGGAGATCGCCGCACGCCTGTTCGTCAGCGCGGCCACGGTGAAGACGCACATCAACAACGTCTTCAGCAAGACTGGGGTGCGTGACCGGGCCCAGGCGGTGCGCTACGCCTACGGACACGGGCTGGCGCAGGCCGAGCCTTGAGTTGGCCGGAATGGGCGCCATCGGCAATCCGCTGGGCTGCTCCGGCGCGTGGCGGCGAACAGCTGGCGGGTTCGGCCGGCAGAGCCGGTACGCTTCGCGGGAGATCCCTTGGGGCGAGTAGCTCAGCCGGTTAGAGCAGGGGGCTCATAACCCTCGGGTCGCAGGTTCGAATCCTGCCTCGCCCACCCCGCCCTCCATCCTCGGCCTCCATCCTCGGCCCCCGCTCCGGGTCACTCCTCGGGGGTGGCGGACCGCCGGCGCCGGCACGCGGCCGCGTCCCGTCCCGTGCGGGACGGGTGGACCAAGGTCCCGGGTTCTCACGGGCCATTAGATGCTTGTCATAATATGTGTCACTGGTACATTCTACGGTAGATAGCAACCACCGGAGATCCCCCCACCTGTCCGTCATCGCCCCTCCTCCCGCGTCGCTCTCCCCCGACCCCCCGGCCGGCGCCGCCCCGGAAGCCCTGGCCAACCGGCTGAGGGTGGCGATGATCCACCTCGGGCGCCGCCTGCGCCACCAGGATCCCCACGGCATGACCGTCACCCAGCACCTGGCGCTGGCCACCATCGCCAAGCGTGGCGAGATGGCCATCGGCGATCTCGCGGAGGCCGAGCGCCTTCCCTCCTCGGCGGCGACCCGGCTCGCCGACCGTCTCGAGGAGGCGGGCCTGGTCGCCCGGAGGCGCGACCCCAGCGACCGGCGCGGCGTGCTGGTGACGATCACCGAGGAGGGGCGCCGGGTGATGGACGAGCGCCGGCGGGTGGGCAACGCCTGGCTGGCCGGCCGCCTGTCGCGGCTGACCCCGTCCCAGCTGGTGAGCCTCGCCGAGGCCCTCGACGTCATCGAGGAGGTGGCGCTGGCGGAGGGCGGGGCCGGGCCCCGCGCCGGTGCGGCGCCGGCGCGCACGACCCCGCCGGAGGCGCCTCCGCGATGAGCGTCCGGTCGGCGCT
Source organism: uncultured Chloroflexia bacterium (assembly GCA_963803165.1). Lineage (GTDB taxonomy): Bacteria > Chloroflexota > Dormibacteria > Aeolococcales > Aeolococcaceae > Changshengia. The sequence goes on from CAWDLK010000006.1 coordinate 134,362, forward strand.
GTCGGCGCCGCGCACCCAGAGTGTCGACCCCCGCTACAAGTGGCTGGTCCTCTCCAACACCACCGTGGGCGTGCTGCTCTCGGGCATGAACCAGACCAGCCTGATGATCGCCCTCCCGGTGATCTTCCGCGGCATCGACCTCAATCCCCTGCAGCCCTCGAACTTCCCCTTCCTGCTCTGGATCATGATGGGTTACATGCTGGTCCTGGCCACCTTCGTGGTGACCCTGGGCCGGATCGGTGACATGTTCGGACGCGTCCGCATGTACAACCTCGGCTTCGCCGTCTTCACGGTCGCCTCCATCCTGCTCTCCCTGGTGTGGAGCACCGGCGCCAACGGGGCCCTCGAGCTGGTCCTGATGCGGATGGTGCAGGCGGTCGGCGGAGCCATGCTGATGGCCAACTCGGCGGCCATCATCACCGACGCCTTCCCCAGCGAGCAGCTCGGCCTCGCCCTCGGAATCAACATGGTTGCGGCCATCTTCGGCAGTTTCTTCGGGATCCTCGCCGGGGGGCTGCTCTCTCAGCTGGGTTGGCGCTGGGTGTTCCTGGTCAACGTGCCCTTCGGCATCTTCGGCACCATCTGGGCCTTCCTCAAGCTCAAGGAGATCGGCGTCCATTTTCGGGCCCGGATCGACTGGCTGGGCAACGTCGCCTTCGCCGGCGGGCTGGGCATGGTGCTGGTCGGGGTGACCTACGGCATCGAGCCGTACGGGAGCTCGCTCACCGGTTGGGGGAATCCCTTCGTGCTGGGGATGATCTTCGGCGGCCTGGTGGTGCTCGCCGCCTTCGCGGTCATCGAGCTGAAGGTCAAGGACCCGATGTTCAACCTCGCCCTCTTCCGCATCCGCTCGTTCACCGCCGGCAACATCGCCGGCTTCCTCGCCGCCGTTGGCCGGGGTGGCTTCCAGTTCATCCTGATCATCTGGTTCCAGGGGATCTGGCTGCCCCTGCACGGCTACGACTTCACCGTCACGCCGCTCTGGGCCGGCGTCTACATGATCCCCTGGACGGCGGGCTTCGTCCTCTCCGGGCCGATCTCGGGCCGGCTCTCCGACCGCTATGGGGCACGACCCTTCGCCACCGTCGGGATGGTGATCTCGGCCGTTGCCTTCGTCCTCATGCTGGCCTTCCCCGCCAACTTCGACTACGAGCTCTTCGCCCTGGTGCTGCTGCTCAGCGGCATCGCCCAGGGGCTCTTCGCCTCTCCCAACACCTCCTCGATCATGAACTCGGTCCCGGCCCGCGACCGCGGCGCCGCCTCGGGCATGAGGGTCACCTTCGCCAACACCGGGATGCCGATCTCGATGGGGCTGCTGTTCACCCTCATGGTCCTCGGTCTCAACGGCAGCGTGCCCGGGGTGATGTACACGGGTCTGGTCACGCACGGAGTCTCCGCTGCGACCGCGACCCAGCTCGCTCACGTGCCTCCGCTCGGCTACCTCTTCGCCGCCTTCCTGGGCTACAACCCGATCGCCATGCTGCTCGGGCCCAAGGTCCTGGCCGGCCTGACCGCCCACCAGGCCGCCGCGCTCACCAGCCGCCAGTTCTTCCCCCAGCTGATCGGCCCCGCCTTCAAGGACGCGCTGGTTCCCATCCTGGTCTTCGGGGCGGTGATGAGCCTGGTTGCGGCGCTGGCCTCGGCGCTGCGCGGCTCGCGCTTCGTTCACGAGGAGGCCGGCTCCACGCTTCAGCGTGTCGCCCGCGCCCGCGCCCATGCCGCCAGGGCGGCGGCCGTGGTCACGCCGGGCGCGGCCACGTCGAGCAGCGGCATGTCGGCCGAGCCGCTGCGGCGGGTGTCACGAGCCGAGGAGGTCGACCCTCCCACTCCCCTCCGTCACTGATGCGCCGCCGGGGAGGGCCGGAGGGCACGGGCCATGCTCTCGACGTGCCGGCGCCAGCCCCTCCCGGAGCGGCGCGGTGAGCGAGACGTACGTCCACGGCTACCACCCGCGCGAGAACGAGCGGCTGCGCGACCAGGCCGGCGCTCTCGTCGACCTGCTCCACTCCGACACCGCGTACCCCACCGGCAGCAGGGTGCTGGAGGCGGGGTGCGGGGTCGGCGCCCAGACCCTGACCCTGGCCCGGCGCAGCCCGGACGCTCATTTCGTCTCCGTGGACCTCTCCGCCAGCTCCCTCGCCGTGGCGCGCCACCGTGTCGATGCCGCCGGGCTCACCAACGTCGAGCTCCAGCGGGCGGACATCTTCGACCTGCCCTTCGACGCCGGGAGCTTCGACCACGTCTTCGTCTGCTTCGTGCTCGAGCACCTCGCCCGCCCGGCGCAGGCCCTCTCCCTGCTCGGCGCCCTGCTCCGTCCTGGGGGGAGCATCACGGTGATCGAGGGGGACCACGGCTCCGCATGCTTCCATCCCGACAGCCCTGATGCCCGCGCGGCCATCGGGAGCCTGGTCGAGATCCAGCGTGCCTCGGGTGGCGACGCCCTCATCGGCCGTCAGCTCTATCCGCTGCTGGTCGCGGCCGGATTCGACGCGGTCCGCGTCTCCCCGAGGATGGTCTACGCCGACGCCGGCCACCCCGCTCTGACCGAGGGGTTCACCCGGAAGACGTTCACCGCCATGATCGAGGGCGTCCGCGAGCCGGCCATCGCCGCCGGGCTCATCAGCGCGGAGCGCTTCGACGCCGGCATCCGGGACCTGTACCGCACCGCCGAACCCGGCGGCGTCTTCTGCTACACGTTCTTCAAGGGCGTGGGCGAGAGGGGGCGGTAGGACGCGTTTCCCACCGGGCGGTGCCACCGGCGGGTGAGACGGGAGGGCTCGGCCGGCTCAGCGAAGCCGGTACCGGATCGGCCGCTCGTCGCTCGCCACCACCTTCGAGCCGGCTCGCTCCAGGATCCTGCGCACCTGCTGCCCGCTGATCCCGGGGCCGAGGCGGTCCCGGATCCCCACCACCGCGAGCGGGTGGGGTGCCCCGCGCAGCGCGGCGAGCACGCGAGCCTCCAGCGAGTCCACGTCGCCATCGGCGCTCGAACTCGGCCGCGGCGGCCGGGATCGCGGGCGGAGGGACCCGGGGAGCCTCGGCCGTCTGGCCGGGCGAGGAGGGCGCGGGCATGCGGATCGCGGCGGGCGTGGGCGGGGTCTCCCCGCGCAGCCGGGCCAGCAGGGTCGGCAGATCGTCCAGGACCTGGCGGACGAAGATGGGCGTTCCGCTCACCTCGATCTCGCGATCCCCGTCCTTGAGGCGGACGCTGCTCGCGGCCGGGGCAGGCTCCGGGCTGGGCCGGCCGGCCGGCGCCGGTCCCCGGTACGACGGCCGCGGGAAGGAGCGGTCGTCCGGGGGACGGCGGGGGAGGAATGGCCGGTCAGTTGTCATCGACGCGCGCTCCCGCACTCGCGCGTGGCGATCCCGGCTCAGGCTGAGGCACCGTCGTCCTGGTTCCCGGAGTGCGACGCCGCACCCCTACCGCGGTGGGAGCGGGTGGGCTTGGGTTCCGAGGCCTCGCCCGACGCCTCGGGCTTCTCGGCGGCGTCCGCTGTCGAGCCGGTGACCGGGAGGGTGATCGGCTCCAGCTCCTCGTCCTCGAGAGGTGGGCCGAAGACCAGCTCCGACAGCTTGGCCTTGAGCGGGGTCCTGGTGATGACCAGGTACACCCCCCCGGCCACACCGGTGACGACGAGCGTCCGGCGCACGCGGCGCCCCCACCGCCGGGGACGCGCCGCCTTCCTCGCCGCCTTCTCGGCGGCGCGACGCTCCCTGGCTGTCATCGGCCGCTCCGCGACCTCGTGGGAGAGCCGGTCCGCGGCGTCGGCCAGCACCACCGCGGCCCTCTCGGCCGCGTGGCTCAGGGTCTCCGCGGACGTGTGGGCGGCGCTGCGCAGCGCGGGGCTGGCCACCCTCTGGGCCTCGCGGGCCGCGACCAGGGCGCGTTCGGCGAGCTCGGTCACGGTCTCGGCCGCCCTCTCGACGGCCCGGCCTCCGGTCTCGCCCAGTGGTTTGTCGATGACGGTGGACCTGGAGCGTCGACCCAACATGGTCCTTCTCCTCGATGGGCGGGTCATGAACGGCTGGGGCGGAACGCAGCTCTGACCGAGGATCCGACGACCCTCAGCGCCGCCCTCGCCCCGCGAGCGACGCTGCTGTCACCCAACGTCAGCCTCGCTCCAATGCTGACACAGCCGGCACACCAGAGGGAGCCCGCCGGGGAGCCCGGGAGGGGAGCTCAGGCGGCCCGGGCGAGCGCCCTCAGGTGCCGGGGCGCGAGGCTCGTCGCCAGCGGCGCGTCGAGGAACCAGCGGATCCGCGCGGCCGTCACCGCACCGACCACGCGGGCCAGATCCTCCTCGGGCGCCGCGTAGATCGCCCCCAGGCTGGAGAAGGCTGCCGCCAGGCGGATCAGGGCATCCTCGTCGTCGCCCACGATCTGGCGCAGGTGTCCCACCCGGCGGCTGGCCAGCTCGCCGGTCGGGCCGTCTCCGAGAGGCAGCTCCAGCTCGATCGTCGGGTCCGCGACCATGTGTCCAGGATACCGAACCGATGTTCGCATGTCAAATGCCCGTCCTCGGTTACCCTGAGCACATGCCCCTCTACGAGTACCGCTGCAACGACTGCACCTCGGTGTTCGAGGTGATGCGGCCCATGGCCCAGCGTGAGCTGGCCGCCGTCTGCCCGGCCTGCGAGAGCCGGGCCAGCATGCCCCTGATCAGCCGGGTGGGGATGCTCGTCGGCGGGGAAGCCGGCGCCCTCGATCGCCCGGGGCCCGCCGCCGAGGGCGGGTGCTGCGGCGGCGCCTGCGGCTGCGGAGCGGGCTGAGAGGCGTCTCAGGACCCCCTCACCGAGGCGGCCGGCTGCGCCTCGCCGACCAGGTCCAGCTCGAGCTGGAGCAGGTTGTCGATGAAGACGCGCCGGTGCTCGGGGTGGATGCCCTGGGCGAGGATGGCGGCGCGGTGCGCCGGGGCCCCGTAGCCCTTGTTGCTGGCCCACCCGTAGATCGGGGCCTCCAGGTGCAGGCCTCGCATCAGGGCATCGCGGTGGACCTTGGCGACGATCGACGCCGCCGAGATCGCCGGGACCAGGTCGTCCCCCTTCACCAGGCAGTGCACCGGATGCACGGCATCGATGCGCAGCCGGCCGTCGCAGCAGTACCCGTCGGCCTCCACCTCGGCGACCAGCCGGCGGAACACCTCGACGTTGGCCCAGCCCAGCCCGCGCCGGTTGATGTCGGCGGCGCTGATCTCGGCGATGGCGCAGGCGACGGCCCGCCGGTGCACCTCCTCGGCGACCACCTCGCGCTGGTGCGCGGTGAGCTTCTTGGAATCGCGCAGCCACGGGTGGCGGAAGCCGCGCGGCAGGACCACCGCCGCGGCCACCAGTGGACCGGCGAAGGCTCCCCGCCCCACCTCGTCCATCCCGCAGATCCGGAACCCCCGCCAGTCGTCGACCCCGAAGGTCGCGCTGATGTAGGCGGAGAGGCGGAACCGGGGCACGCCGTCAGTCTAGGGAGCGACGGCCCCCCGCATCCGGCCGGCCCGTCCGGGCTCAGGCCGCGGAGCTATCTCCGGCGCGGGTTGCGCGGGCGCTTGCGCCCGTAGGCGGCACCCTCGGCCACCGCGTCGAATGCGGGCAGGGGCCCGGCACTGGCCCGGGTCACCCCGTCGCCCTGGACGAAGACCTTGCGATTGCCCACGTCGATCAGGTAGGAGATGCTCATCCCGCCTCCGCCGTCGGGCAGCATCGAGACGTCGGCCACGGTGCCGACGCGGCGGCTTCCCCCGTAGGGGAAGCTCACCCTCGCGCCGATCGCGATCGCGTCGCTCGGTACCCCCGTCACCGCGACGAGGTTCGGAAGCAGTCGCTGCAGTAGACGGGCTTGTCACCCCGGGGCTGGAAGGGGACCCGGGCGATCCCGCCGCAGCCGGCGCAGGTCACCTCGTACATCTGGCGAGGCCCGCCGGAGCGTCCGCCGCCGCCACCACCATAGCCACCGCCGCCCATCCCGGCCGCCTTGCGGGCGGCGCGGCACGACGGGCACCGCGAGGGGGGGTTGGTCAATCCCTTGGACGCGAAGAACTGCTGCTCCCCCTCGGTCCAGATGAAGTCCACGCCGCATTCACGGCAACGCAATGTCTGGTCGACGGCCAACGCCTGTGCTCCTCAAGTCCGGCGCTGATTCCGTCGCCGGGTTGGTTGTACGTGCTGGATACAGTACACGCTGGGCCAGGTTCCGGCTAGTGACGTCGCGGTTTCGAGCTCGCGCCTGGTAGGATCGGCCACATCTCGGACAGGAGTGGGCCGGCGCCGCGACAGGCGGGCCGGTGGCCGCCGGTGAGATCAGGAGGTACCGCCCGTGACCCCCCACCACCCGCACGGACCGCAGAAGCGGCTCTTCACCTCGGAATCGGTGACCGAGGGCCATCCCGACAAGATGGCCGACCAGATCAGCGACGCCGTGCTGGACGGGGTGCTGGCCAAGGATCCCCTCGGCCGGGTGGCCTGTGAGACCGCGCTCACCACCGGGTCGGTCCTGGTGTTCGGGGAGATCAGCACCCAGGCCTACGTCGACATCCCCGGCATCGTCCGCCAGACCATCCGCGACATCGGCTACACCCGGGCCAAGTTCGGCTTCGACTTCGAGACCTGCGGTGTCCTGGTGTCCATCGACGAGCAGTCCCCGGACATCGCCCAGGGGGTCAACACCGGGGGGGCGGGCGACCAGGGAATGATGGTCGGCTTCGCCTGCGACGAGACCCCGGAGCTGATGCCGGCTCCCATCCAGCTCGCCCATCACCTCGCCCGCCGGCTCTCCACGACCCGGCGCGACGGCACCCTGCGCTGGGCCCGCCCCGACGGCAAGACCCAGGTGACCATGGAGTACGACCCGGAGGGACGCCCCCGCCGGGTCGACACGGTGCTGGTCAGCGTCCAGCACTCCGACGAGGTCTCCAACGAGCAGATCTTCGCCGACGTCCAGGAGCACGTGGTCAACCCGATCATTCCCGCCGAGTGGCTGGACGCGGAGACCAAGCGCTTCGTGAACCCCACCGGGCGCTTCGTGGTCGGCGGACCCCAGGGCGACGCCGGTCTCACCGGGCGCAAGATCATCGTCGACACCTACGGCGGCTACGCCCGGCACGGCGGTGGCGCCTTCAGCGGCAAGGACCCGACCAAGGTCGACCGCAGTGCCGCCTACGCGGCCCGGTGGGTGGCCAAGAACATCGTCGCCGCCGGCCTCGCCACCAAGTGCGAGATCCAGGTCGCCTACGCGATCGGGGTGGCCAAGCCGGTGTCGGTGATGATCGAGGCGTTCGGGACGGAGCGGGTGCCGCTGGCCCAGATCGAGGCGCTGGTCGACGAGTACTTCGACCTCTCCCCGGTGGGCATCATCAGCGCTCTTCAGCTCCGCCGTCCCATCTACCGCCAGGTGGCGGCCTTCGGCCACTTCGGGCGCAGCGACCTCGACCTCCCCTGGGAGCAGACGGGCCTGGCCGCGGAGCTGGCTGCCGAGGCCGGGGTCGCGCCGCTGGCCGGCGCGGTCCAGGCCGGATGACGGCGCTCGGTGTGAACGCCGTCCCCCGCTGATCCCGGCGGCGCCGTGGGCTACCACACCCTGGTCCTGGCGGGTGGCAGCGGCACCCGGCTGTGGCCGCTGTCGCGGGCCGGCGTCCCCAAGCACCTGCTGAGCCTCGACGGCGGCGGCGGCACCCTGATCCGGGCCACGGTGGAGCGGGTGCTGCCGCTCGCCGACTCCGTCCACATCGTCACCACGGCCGCCCAGGCCGCCGCCTGCCGGGAGGCGCTGGAGGGACTGGCCCTCCCCGCCGACGCGGTGATCGCCGAGCCGGAGCCGCGGGGGACGGGCCCCGCCCTGGGTCTCGCCACCGCCTGGATCGCCCAGGAGGACCCCGACGCGGTGATCTCCTCGGTCCACGCCGACCACCACGTCGAGGACGCCGAGGGCTACTGCGCCGCGGTGCTGGCCGCCGCCGGCTGGGCGTCGGTCACCGCAGGGCTGGCCACGGTGGGGGTCAGCCCGACCGCTCCGTCCACCGGGCTCGGCTACGTGGCGGTGGCGGCGACCCCGCTCGGCGGGGAGCGCTGGCAGCCCCCGCCCGGCACCCGCCCCGCAGCCTCCCAGCGCGCTGCGGCCGCCGCGCTGCCCGCCTTCCCCGCCGAGGGGTTCGTCGAGAAGCCCTCTCTCGAGGTGGCCCGGAGCTACCTCGCCGGGGGCCGCCACCTCTGGAACAGCGGCCTCTTCGCCTGGCCCGCCCGGGTCTTCGCGGAGGAGCTGGCCACCGCCGACCCGGCGCTCGCCGGGAGGGTCGCGGCGGTGGCCGCCGCGCGGCGCCGGGGCCAGGAGGCCGAGGCCGCCGCCCTCTACGCGGAGATCGAGCCGGTGGCCGTGGACACCCTGGTGTTCGAGCGGACCCGGCGGCTCACCGTGGTGCGAGGCGCCTTCGCCTGGTCGGACCTCGGCAGCTTCGCCGATCTCCACGCGGTCCGGCTGCGGGGCGGCGGCGCCGACCCGGCGGGGAACGTCCTCGAGGGGGAGGTGGTCGCCCTGGACGCCACCGGAAGCTTCGTGCTGGCCCGCGGCGGCCGGCTGGTGGCGGTGGTGGGGATCGAGGGGCTGGCCGTGGTGGACAGCGGCGACGCCCTGCTGGTGGTCCCCCTCAGCCAGACCCAGAGGGTCAAGGAGATCGTGGCCCGCCTCCGGGAGGAGGGTCGGTCCGACCTGCTCTGAGCGGCCGGTCGGCCCGGCTCGCCCCCTCCTCGGGGGCGGCGGGACGCGCCCCGGGCGGGGCACAATGGCTGCCCATGACCTCGCCCATCAACTTCGGCACGGACGGATGGCGTGCCGTCGTCGCCGACGATTTCACCTATGAGAGGGTTCGCGCCGTCGCCCAGGGGGTGGCCTGGTACCTGGAGGGAGACCCCCGCGGCGCGGTCGTCGGGCACGACACCCGCTTCTCGGCGGAGCTCTTCGCCCGGGAGGTGGCGCGGGTGCTGGCGGCCAACGGCCACCACGTGCTCCTCCTCGACCACCCGGTGCCGACGCCGACCATCACCTGGACCGTGGTCGAGCGGCACCAGGCGGGCGCGGTGGCGGTGACGGCCAGCCACAACCCCGCCGAGTTCAACGGCCTGAAATACAAGCCCGACTACGGCGGCTCGGCGTCCCCGGAGGTGGTCGCCAAGCTCGAGGAGCTCACCGGTCGCGCCCTGCGCGAGGGGGTCGTCGCCGTGCCCTTCGAGGAGGCGGTGGCGAGCGGCAGGGTGGAGGTGGTCGACCCCGTCCCCGACTACCTGCGCCAGGTGGGCCGGCTGGTCGACCTGCCCCGGCTCCGCGACGCGGGCCTGCGCATCCTCCACGAGCCGATGTACGGCTCGGGGAGGGGCCTGATCCAGGCCGCCGTCGGCGGCGGCGGCAAGACCACCGTGACCGAGCTGCACGCGGAGCGCAACCCGGGCTTCGGGGGGATGCATCCCGAGCCCATCGGCAAGTACATGCCCGAGGCGACTGCGACCATGGCGGCGGGGGGCTACGACCTCTGCATCGCCAACGACGGCGACTCCGACCGGGTGGGCATCATCGATGAGACCGGCCGCTTCATCACCCAGCTCGAGGTGATGGCGCTGCTCGCCATGTACCTGCTGGAGAAGCGCGGTCTGCGCGGCCACCTGATCCGGTCGCTCACCAGCGGCGTCATGCTCGACCGCCTGGGGGAGCGGTTCGACGTCCCGGTCATCGAGACGCAGGTCGGCTTCAAGTACATCGGGCCCAAGATGATCGAGACCGACGCCCTGCTCGCCGGCGAGGAATCGGGTGGCTTCGCGTTCCGGGGGCACATCCCCGAGCGCGACGGCATCGTCGCCGGGCTCACCGTCGCCGAGATGGTGGTGGCCTACGGCATGCCGCTCTCCGGGGTGCTCCAGCACCTCTTCGACCTGGTCGGCCGGCACAGCTACTCGCGGCACGACATCCGCTTCGAACGCGCCGACTACGAGGAGCGCAAGCAGCAGGTCGAGGCACGGATGCGGGGACAGCAGCCGCGTCAGATCGCCGGCGTCGACGTGGTGGGCACCCGGAGCGACGACGGCTTCAAGTTCCTGCTGGCTGACGCCAGCTGGGTCCTGGTGCGGATGAGCGGCACCGAGCCCCTGATGAGGGTCTACGCGGAGGCGGGCTCGCCGGAGCGCGTCGAGGAGCTGCTCGCCGCCATGGAGAAGATGGTGGGGATCGCGTCGCCTCCCGCCGGAGCCAGCGGGTGAGCGACGCGGCGGCGGACTCCCCCGACGTCCATCCCGCCGGCTACGGGCGGGTCGAGAAGCCGTGGGGATACGAGCTGCGCTGGGCGATCACCGACCGCTACCTGGGCAAGGTGATCCACATCGACGCCGGTCACGCGCTCTCCCTCCAGTACCACGTCCAGAAGGACGAATCCATCCACGTGCTCTCGGGAGTCCTCGACCTGGTGCTCGAGGGAGCCGACGGCGAGCTCCGCACCCACCGGTTGACCCCCGGCATGAGCGCGCGCGTCCGCAGCGGCCGGCGTCACCGCATGGTCGCCGTGGAGGACACCGATCTCCTGGAGGCCTCCTCGCCCGAGGTCGACGACATCGTGAGACTCGAGGATCGCTATGGCCGTGAAGGGACCTCCGCCCCCTGAGCGTCCCCGGCGGGGCCGGCTGACGGCGCCGTCGCCCCGCCGGCGGGCGGCGGACCCTCCGGAGAGCGACGCCTCCGCCCGCCAGGCCCTGCGCGGACACGCCTTCTACGCGGACGAGGCCCGCCGTGCCCTGGGGATCTCGACCACGGAGCCGCGCCTCGCCGACGTCCCCTTTCCGATCATCCACGCGGCCCTCGGGGTGGCGGCCTGCGCGGTGGCGGTCGCCCTCCGCCCCGGGGCGGTCGGGCTGCTGGGCTCGGTCGTCGGGGTGGCCGCCCTCTGCGCCGTCACCGGCGGGGCCCTCGCCCTCTACGACCGGCTCGTCTACCCGGCCCCGCTGCGCCCCACCCTCGAGTTCGATCGCGCTCCCGGTGGCGGCCCTGGGAGCCTTCTCCCTGGTGCTCGCCGCCACCCTCGCCATCGAGACCCGGCTGGTGGCGGCGGTGGTCACCGTCGCGGTCTGCGGCGGGCTTCCCCACCTCGGGGGGCTGCGGGCCAGCGGCCGGGAGGGGTGGGGGGCGCGCTTCCTGCGCGATGCCGCCGCGATCGCCGTGCTGGCGCCCGTCTTCCTCGCCGCCGCCAGCACGGCCCTCCCGCTCGGCCTCCGGGTCGCCGTGACCGCGGTCGGGGTGGTCCTGGTGACCCTCGACGGCCTCCAATCCGAGGCGATCCCCCGCGGCCACGCGTGGGCCCTGGCGCTGCTGACCGCGGTGGTGGTGACCGGGGCGCTGGTCGGGGTGGTCCGAGCGCTCTCCACCCCGGGGGTGGTGGCCGCGGTGACCCTGGTGATCTGGTACGGGACCCGCGGGGTGGCCGCCAGCACCGTCTACCCCCCACGGCGGCTCTCCGGCGCTGTGGAGCACCTGGCGGTCGCGGCCATCGCGCTCTGCGGCGTCTACCTGGTGGCGCGCTGACGCGCTCCCTCTTGGCGCCGGGGGTACGGGGGACTAAGTTTTTACCACAGTGCCGAGGATCCTGCCTAGACGCAAACGTCCCTCTGATCCGGGACAACGGGGAGTTCCCAGCCACCCCCCCGAGGGCGCAGGCTCAGTGGAGCCCGGCTTTGACGCGCGCTCGGAGGTGGACCAGGTGGCCAGTGGCATCGTCCCCCGCCCACGGGTGGGACGGGCGCCGCGCGTCCTCGTGGTCGAGGACCATCGCTACCTGGGGGGCCTGCTGCGCGACGTGCTCCCCCAGGGCGGTTTCGAGGTGAGCCTGGTCACCGACACCAGCGCCCTCGAGGAGGCCCTGGAGACCTTCGAACCCGATGTCATCCTGGCGGATTTCCGGCTCCGCGGCGAGGACGGGCTCGACCTCTGCCGCAAGGTGCGCGCCAACCCCCTGCGCGGCGACGTCCCGGTGATCCTCCACACCGCCATCGACCCGCGCAACCTCCGACTTCAGGAGGCGCTCACCCTGCCGGGGGTCACCCTGCTGCTCAAGCCCGCCGACTTCCAGACCATGGTCGCCCTGCTCCGTCAGCAGATCTCGGAGCGGGACGAAGGCCAGGAGGCCGCCACCCTCTCCAGCTGATCCCGCGACGCCGCGAGGGAGGTCGCGCGACCCTCAGCTGCGGGCCCGGATCGCGCCCCGGCGGGCGTAGAGGGCCGCGTCGGCCCGGCCGACCAGGCTGGCGGCGGTGTCACCGTCCTCGAGCGCCGCCAGCCCGGTGCTCACGGTGCGGCCCGAGGTCCGGTCGCGGACGTGCTGCTCGATGTCGGCGAGGGTGCGCTCCGCCTCGCCCCGGGTGGCGTCGGGGAGGACGCAGACGAACTCGTCGCCTCCCCAGCGGATGACCAGGTCGTAGGCGCGCAGCCGCTCCCGGATGGCACCCACCACGTTGGCGAGGAGGCTGTCACCGGCCGCATGACCTTCGGTGTCATTGATCCGCTTGAGGCCGTCGACGTCGATGAAGATCGCCGCCACCCCCTTGCCGCCGAAGCGGTGGTAGCGGGCGATCTCCCGCGTCATCGCCTGGAGGCCCGCGCCGCGGCGCAGGGCGCCGGTGAGGTCGTCGACCGCCGCCGCCGCGGAGAGGCGCTGGATCTGGCGCACCAGCGCGCGCAGCCGCTCCAGCGCCGCGGTGACGCCGTCGTCGTCCAGGCTCGCCAGCTCCGCCTGACGCACCCCGAGGGCGGTCGAGAGCAGCTCACGGGCGAGCTCCGGGCCGACCGGCTCCTCTGTCTCGAGTCGGTGCCCGGTCGCCCACCCCACCAGGTCGACGGGCAGGTCGGGCGCATCCTCGGGGGCGCGCTCAGGGTCGGCGGGAGCGGGGCGCGGCGGCACGCGCGCGGAATCGAGCTTGGAGTGCGAGACGCCGAGGATGCGCCGCCGCGTCGGCTCGCTAGGCATGCACCCCCCGGAACTCCCTCACGGTCCCACCATTGAACCGATTCATGATGCCACAGCTTCCACGGTTTGACACGATTCGTGCGCCCGGAACCCCGCCGCCGGCGACGGGGTGGCCGTCCCGGCCCGAGTAAGCTATCGACCCGTCGCGGGCCTCCTCGCCGGGGCCCTCCGCCGCCCGGGGGCTCCCACCCTCTCCGTGAACAACCTCGCCGGTCTCGCCAGCGACCTGAGCTTCGCCTTCGCCCTGGTGGTGGCTGCGCGGTGGTTGACCAGCCGGCGGCCGAGCTTCGCCTTCTGGGCCCTCGGCTTGCTGATCTTCGCGGCCGCCGCCGCGGCCCAATCCCTGGGGGAGAGCGAGGGCTTCGAGCGGCACGTGGTCCTCTTCCGCCTCTTCTACCTCCTCGGTGGCGCGCTCGGCGTGATCTACCTCGCCCTGGGGACCCTCTACCTGCTCGCCCCGCGCCGGGTCGCCCGCATCTGCACGCTGCTCCTGCTCGTCCTCACCGCCGGCGTGGCGATCGACGCCTTCGCCGCCCCCGTGGCCACCGCGGAGCTCGCCACCCCGTGCGGTCTCTTCGGCGGCGCCTACAGCCCGGCGGCCCCGGTGGCGCTGGCCGCGGTCCTCTTCAACATCGTCGGCACCCTGGTCTTCGTGGGCGGTGCCGGCTGGTCGGCATGGCGCTTCATCCGCGAGCGCGCCCAGCTCGACCGCATCGTCTGCAATGCGCTGCTCACCGCCGGGGCGCTGGTGATCGCGATCGGCTTCAGCGCGGCGAAGGTCACCAACGCCACCGGCGCCTGCTCCTCCACCTCCCTCGATTACCTCGGCGCCTACGAGGCGATCGGCATAGCGGTGATGTTCGCCGGCTTCCTCTCGCTCGGCGTGGTCGGCCGTCGCTCCCCGGGGAGGAGTAACCTGCCCCAGGCGGGCGTCGGCGCCCCCTGAGCGCCGTCATCGCCCCACGCATGGAGTCGCTGGGTTGAAGCCATCCGACGTCGATAGCCGTCTGTCCGTCGCCACCCTCCTGGAGAAGGACCGCGAGCTGATCTCGCCCGCCTTCGGCCGGAGCTCGGACCTCGTGGTCGACACCGCCGAGGGTGCCTGGCTGCACACCCTCGACGGCCAGTCGGTGCTCGACTTCACCTCCGGCATCGGGGTCACCAACCTCGGCCACCGCCACCCCGCGGTGGTGCGCGCCGTGCACGAGCAGGTGGACCGTCTCTGGCACGTCTCGGGCACCGCTCACCACCCTCAGCTGACCGCCGCCGCCGAGGCCCTGGTGGGGGTGGTCCCTCCTGGCCTCGGCTCGGTGTTCTTCGGCAACAGCGGGGCCGAGGCGGTGGAGGCGGCGCTCAAGCTGGCCCGCCGGGCCACCGGGCGCAGCGAGATCATCGCCTTCCTGGGCGGCTTCCACGGCCGCACCTACGGGGCGGTCACCCTCACCGCCAGCCGGGCCAAGTACAAGACCCAGATGGGGCCCTTCCTCCCCGGCGTCCACCACGTCCGCTACCCGTACTGCTTCCGGCTCTGCAGCCATGAGCCGGGCCAGCCGTGCCCGATCGCCGCAGGTGAGGACCTCGACCGGCTGTTCCAGACCCTGGTGCCGCCGGACTCCGTGGCCGCCATCGTCGTCGAGCCGATCCAGGGGGAGGGCGGCTACGTGGTGCCGCCGGATGGTTTCCTGGGCCGGTTGCGCGAGATCTGCGACGAGCACGGCATCCTGCTGGTGGCCGACGAGGTGCAGACCGGCTTCGGACGCAGCGGCCGGATGTTCGCCGTCGAGCACTCCGGGGTGCTCCCGGACATCATGTGCATGGCCAAGGGCCTGGGCAACGGTCTGCCCATCGGGGCGATGGTCGCCACGGGCTCGGTGGCGTCGAGGTGGCACGAGGGCGAGCACGGCACCACCTACGGCGGCAACGCCGTGGCCTGCGCCGCCGCCGTCGCGGTGATCGACACGCTGTGCCGCGAGCGGCTCCCCGAACGGGCGGCCGCACTGGGAGAGGGTGTGCTGGAGCGGGCTCGCGGCTGGCAGGCGCGGCATCCCCGGCTCGCCGACGTGCGCGGGCGAGGCTTCATGATCGGGCTCGAGTTCATGGAGGGGGGCCGCCCTGCGCCCGAGATCACCAAGCGGGTGATCCACGCCGCCCAGGAGCGAGGTCTGCTGATCCTCAGCTGCGGGGTCGACGAGAACGTGATCCGGCTCATCCCACCGCTCACCATCCCCGAGGAGGAGCTGGACAAGGGCCTGGAGATCCTCGAGGCCGCGCTGGCGGCGGCGGGGGCGTGATCAGCCCACGCGCGGCGGGGCACGAGCGGGCTCAGCCGCAGGACGGCGCCGCGTCCAACGCCGCCGGCGGGATGCAGGAGCGCTTCCTCGATGTCCCCCGGCCGCTGCGCTATCTGATCGGCGGCGAGGGCCCTCCGCTGCTCCTCTGCCACGGCTGGCTGGGGTCGGCCGAGAACTTCACCACCTGGTTCGAGGGTGTCGGACGGCACCGCACCCTCATCGTCCCCGACCTGCCCGGCTGCGGCGACAGCCCGACGCTCCCCGGCCGTCACACCTGCGCCGCGCTGGCGCGGTCGCTGGAGCCCCTCATCGACGCGCTGGGGCTGGACCGCTTCGACCTCGGCGGCCTCTGCCTGGGGTCGGGGGTGGCGTTCGAGACCCTGGCCCGGTGGCCGGAGCGGGTCGACCGGCTGATCCTCCACACCCCGCTGCTCGATCCCACCGTGGTGCGGACCAGGTTCCACCTGCAGACGGCGGTGATGATGTCCCCCCCCGTCTTCCCGGTGATCAGCTGGCTCTCCCGCCAGCGTCTGGTCAGCGACCTCTACAAGCGGCTGGTGGTGGAGGGTGACGACGTCGATGCGGCCCAGGCCGAGATGAACTTCCGCAACCAGCAGCGCGCCTCCCACCGCGCCCAGCGCGAATGGGCGCAGGACGGCCTGCGCCGGCACGACGCCGGCCTCCTGGCCGGGCACGCGGGACCGAGCTTGATCATCGTCGCCGGGGACGACCGTCTCCTCCGACGCGCCGCCCTGGAGCGGCTGGTCGCGGAGATGCCGAGGGTGCGCTTCGCGTCCATCGATGACGCCGGCCACGGCTGGAACGAGGGCTTCATCCGCCGGCAGCTCGACATGCTGGACGCCTTCCTCGACGGCCAGCCCCTGCCCGGGGTGACCGCGGCCGCCTGACGCCGTCGGTCCCGCTGCGGAACGTCGCCGGCGGTGCCGCGGATGAGGTCAGGGGACCAGGTTCACCAGGTAGTCCTGGGTCAGCCAGCCCTCTCCCTGGAGGTGCCACCAGATGGTGCCCGCGGGCTGCTGGCTGGTGGCGTCGGTCTCGGCCGTGTAGGTGGGCCCCTCGTCGACCGTGTACTTGGTGTTCTGGGGGAACTGGGAGCCCGAGGTGCTGGAGAAGGTGATGCAGCCGGTGACGATGGAGGTGTGGCTGGGGGAGGAATGGACGCTGGCGCAGCCGCTGCTGGTCGGTCCGTACACGAAGTCGTAGGTGCCGCCCACCGGGGAGTACCCGCTCGCCTGGGCGCAGGCGGTGTCGAGGACGTGCCACCCGGCGCTGTCCTGCCAGACGTAGGTGTCAGCGCCGCAGTCGGGACCCCCGTAGCTCACCACCGCGGCGGCGCTGCCGGTGGCCACCGAGTAGCTCGGGTTCGACGGCCCCGCCCCCGCGAACTCCTCCTGATCGGCCATCTGGGCCGCGGCCGTCGGCGTCGGGAAGGCCTGCGGCGGGCTGGCCTGGGTCACCGGTCCGAGCACGATCACCCCCTTGCAGGGGGCCATGGAGATCTGGGCCAGCGCGCTGGTCAGCGTCCCGGTGACGCTTCCGCCTCCGGGGACCGACAGGCTGATCTCGCCGACCGAGGGCGCCGCGCCCGAGCACTGGCCGGGCTGGACGTCGCCGGTGTGCCAGCTGATGGTGACCGTCGCCTCGCCGCTCTGCGGCCACCAGGCGTCGAGGGCGACCCGGTCGGGCACCAGCCAGGCGCTGCCGGGCGCCGACGGGTCCGACCAGCTGGTGGTCAGCAGGCCGCCGCTCGAGGTGAGGAGCTGGGCCCCGATCGTCCCGCTGAGCTTGCACGCCGTACCGGAGTCGTTGGCGAGCAGCGCGGTGAGCCCCTGCTGCCCACCCGAGGCGGAGCTCTCGCCACCGAAGACGACGTTGAGCTCGCCGCCGGTGCAGGCGGAGCTGGCGGGCGTGGCCGTCGGGGCGGCGGAGGCGGTGGTCGAGGCGGCGGGGGTGGAGGAGGCCGACGCGGTGCTGCCGGTCGGCGTGCCGGACGTGGTGGAGCTCCCGCCACATGCGCTGAGCAGCGCGGCGGGGACGAGGACCAGGCCGATCCAGGTGGCTCGGGTCACGGCGGTCGACCGCCTTCGGGTGCGCATGTCAACGCGCAGCATGCACCGGGCGCCGGCTGCGCGTCCAGCGAGTTGGGCCGGGCTCACGAGCTCGGGAGCTGCAGCGGGTTCGGCGGTGCGGTGATGGCGGGCACGCTGTCCCACCTGGAGAGGTTGTACGTCCCGGCGTTGGCGCCGGTCTCCTTCACCTGCACCGGGTAGGCGGTGCCCGAGGAGGCGACGGCGAGGGTGGTCCCGCTCGAATCCTTGATGAGGACCACCGACTGGCCGTTGACCGTCCCGGTGCCGTCGGCGGTCACTGTCCCCGCGTTGGACAGCTGCGCGGAGATGTCGGAGAAGTTGGACAGGCTGGAGAAGTCACTCGCGTAGGACGAGCCCGTCGTGATCTCCACCCAGGCCGCCGCGAGCACGACCGACTCGCCGGCGGTCGCCCCCGCTGCCGCGTAGAAGGACGCCGGAGCCTTGATGTAGACGTTGCCGCCGACATCCACCAGCTCGATGGTGGCGCCGTTGAGCACGAAGGAGCCGCCGATGTCGGTGCCCACCACCTGGAGGTCGAAGCTGCTGACGCCCCCGGTGAAGGTGCCCGAACCGCTGATCTCGTAGCTGGTCGCGCCCTTGGTGGCGGACACGGCGGCCGCGAGCACCTGGGCCGGCGTCTCCGAGGCGAGACTGCTGCTGCTGCCGCCGCCGCACGCCGCGGCGACGATGGCGAGGGTGGCCGCGGCGGCCACGACCACGTACCGGATCCGCGCCGACATCGCTCTGCCCTCCAGCGCCGCAGGTGGGACCCCGGGATCCTGCACCCCAGCGCGGGGAGTCTACACGTCGCGGAGGCATGACAGAGAGGTCATCCGACCTCGTCGCGGCCGCCGGTACACTGGTCTCGATGACCGTCCGGCGCACCGGTGCCGCGCGCTGAGAGCCTTCCTGGCCCTGCCCGTCGATCCCCCGGCGCATGGGCCTCTCGCCGCGACCATCGACGCCCTCCGGGAGCGGGTCGGCGGGGTGCGCTGGGTCGACGCGGAGACCACCCACTTCACCCTCCACTTCTTCGCGGAGCTGCCGGCGGAGCGGGTCCCCGCTGTCGTCGCCGCGGTGGGCGCGGTCGTCGCCGGCCAGAAGCCCTTCACCCTCAGCCTGGGCGGCCTGGGCAGCTTCCCCGCCGGCGCCCGGGCGCGGGTGCTGTGGGTCGGGCTCGCCGAGGCGTGCCCAGTCCTGGCGGAGCTGGCGCACCAGGTGCAGTCCGCGGTGGCCGGCTGCGGCTTCGAGATCGACCCGCGTCCCTTCCGGGCGCACGTGACCCTGGGCCGGCCCCAGCCGCGCTTCGACCTCGGCGCGTGGCGGGAGGCGGTCGCCGAGCCGGCCGGCTTGCCGGCCTTCACCGCCAGCCGGGTCGTCCTCTACGAGTCCCGCAACGGGCACCATGTGCGCGAGCGCCTCGCCTTCGGTGGCCCGTCCGGGCCGCCGCTGGCCGTGACGGCATGAGCGGCGACCCGCCCCGCTGGCTCCCCCTCCCCGAGCTGCGCCGGAGGCGCAGCTACAAGTGGCACGCCTATCCCGCCGACGTCCTCCCCGCCTTCGTCGCGGAGATGGACGTCACGCTGGCGGCGCCGGTGACCCGTGCCCTCCATGACGCCGTCGCCGCGGGCGACACCGGCTACGCGACGCCCGACCCCGAGCTGGGCGGGGCGCTGGCGGACTTCCAGCGCCGTCTCGGCTGGGAGCTCGACCCCGCCGAGGTGACCCTCCTCCCCGACGTGATGACCGGGATCACCGAGATCCTCCGGCGGGCGGTGCCACCGGGGAGCGGGGTGGTGGTCAACACCCCGGTGTACCCGCCGTTCTTCGACCACATCGGGGAGGCCGGCTGCCGGGTGGTGGAGGCTCCGCTGGCCCGGTCGGGGGCCGGATGGGAGCTCGACCTCGACGCTGTCGGGGCGGCGTTCGCCGCCGGCGCCCCCGCCTACCTGCTCTGCAACCCGCACAACCCGTCGGGCCTGGTGCTCGGGGCCCGGACGCTGCGTCGCATCGCCGAGCTGGCCGCCCGCTTCCGGGTGCTGGTGCTCGCCGACGAGATCCATGCGCCGCTCACCCTCGCCGGCGCCCGTCATGTCCCCTACCTCTCGCTGCCCGAGGCTCGTGACCGCGGCGTCGCCTTCGTCTCCGCCACCAAGGGCTGGAACCTTCCCGGGCTCAAGTGCGCCCAGCTGGTGACCGCCTCCGGGCCGATGCGGGAGCTGGCCGCACGGCTGCCCCTGGAGCTCTCCTTCGGCGCTGGTCACCTCGGGGTCATCGCCTCCATCGCCGCCTATCGAGACGGCGGGCCGTGGCTGGACGAGCTGCTGGTCCTCCTCGATCACAACCGCCGGCTGCTGGCCGACCTCCTCGCCGAGCGCCTGCCCGAGGTGGGCTACGTCCCGCCCCAGGGCACCTACCTGGCCTGGCTCGACTGCACCCGGCTGGGTCTCTCCACCGACCCTGCCACGCTCTTTCTGCAGCGGGGCCGGGTGGCGCTCCGCCGCGGTCCGGATTTCGGCAGCCCGGGCGCCGGATGGGCCCGGGCCACCATCGCCACCCACCCCGACATCCTCGGCGAGATCGTCGATCGGATGCGGACCGCGCTCGGGTAGCCAATGGCAGGTGCCCGCCCCCCCACCGGCGGCGACCTGCTGACCGTGGGCGTCGACGTCGCCTCGCAGCCGGCGGGGACCGCCGCCTGCGGGGTGCGCTGGGAGCCCTCCGGCGCCACCATCGAGTGGGTCGAGGGCGATGTGGACGATCGCCGCCTGGCCGGGATCCTCGCCGAGCCGGTGGCGAAGATCGGGCTCGATGTGCCGCTGGGCTGGCCCGACGCCTTCACGGAGGCCGTGGGCCGTCATCAGGGGGGCCGGGCGTTCGGCACGGCCGCTCCCGAGCTGCTGGCGCGGCGCGAGACCGATCGGTGGGTGCGGGAGAACGTCGGCCAGGTGCCACTCAGCGTCTCGACCGACCGCATCGCCTATCCGGCGATGCGGATGGCGCGCCTGCTCGGTGGGCTGGCGGGTGCGTCGCCGGATCGCACGGGGGTGGAGAGGTTCGTCGAGGTCTATCCCGCCGCCGCTCTTCGTGTGTGGGGATTCCGGCACCGCGGCTACAAGGGGCGGGCCGGCCGGCCCGCCCTCATGGCGCTCACCGGCGACCTGCGCGGGAGCTGTCCCTGGCTGGTCGCGCCCGAGGCCACCTGGGACGAGGTGCGCCAGACCGATCACACCTTCGACGCGCTGATCTGCGCGCTGGTGGCGCGGGCGCAGCAGCGCGCTCTCTGCCACGCCATCCCCGCGACGCTGCACGACCAGGCCGTCCGCGAGGGGTGGATCGCGGTCCCCCTTCCTGGCAGCCTCGACCGCTTGCTGCCGGCCCCGGCGGTTCGCTGAGGTACGCTCGAGCCACGGTGGGATCGGGGGCGAGAGAGCAGCGCTTCGTCTTCGGCGAGGTCGCCGAGCTGTACGACAGGGTGCGTGCCGGCTACCCGCCCGCCCTGGTCGACGAGGTGCTCGATTTCGCGGGGATGGGCACCGATCGACTTCGCGCCCTGGAGGTCGGGGCGGGCACCGGCAAGGCGACCGTGGCATTCGCGGCCCGCGGCGTCGAGATCCTCGCCCTCGAGCCCGACCCGGCCATGGCCGCGGTCGCGATGCGCAACTGCCGTCCGTACCCCCGGGTGCGGATCGAGCTCCAGACGTTCGAGCGGTGGCCGGGGGCGGCGGGTGGATTCGGCCTGCTCCTCGCCGCCCAGTCGTGGCACTGGGTCGATCCCGAGGTCCGCTGGGGGAAGGCGGCGCGGACGCTCTCGGCGGGCGGAGCGCTGGCGCTCCTGGGGCACTCCGTCCGCTGGCAGGGCGAGCCGATCCGCGACGAGCTGGAGGATGTGTACCGCCGGGTCGCGCCGGAGCTGCTCGCCCAGGACCCCGGTTTCCCCGGCCTGCACCGGGGGGACGGCGAGACGCTGGTCGGCGAGATCGAGCGCTCGGGCCTCTTCGACGAGGTCACCGTGCGCGACCGGCCCTGGTCGGAGCGCCTCACCACCGCCAGCTTCCTCGATGTCCTCGCCACCCAGTCGGACCACCGGCTGCTCACCGACGCGGCGAGGGAGGCGCTCTTCGACGCCCTGGGCGAGCTGATCTCGGCGCGGGGTGGCGAGGTCGTCGTGCCCCACGTCACCACGCTCACCCTCGCCCGTCTGCGGAGCGGGTGAGCGCGCTCGACCTCCGGCTACTCTCCGCTGAAGCCCTGCGCCGCCCCCATCTGCGGCCACACGTAGGCCTGCACGTTGGAGAGGATCTGCTTGAGGTGGTTGCGGTCGTGATGGACCCACTCGGTGACCACCTCGCCGATGGAGAGGTCGCCGACCTTGGGATGCCTCGCGCTGCGTGACAGCTCCTCCGGGGTGACGCGCTCCAGGAGCTCGAGGCCCCGCGCGCGCTGGGAGAGGAACTCCTCGAGCAGCCCCTCCGTGTCGCCATCGCAGTCGTGGCGCGCGCGCGCCACCTCCTGCTGGTCCCATCCCACCAGGTCCTGGCCGTCGCCCTCGAGGAGCACCTGGACGCGCCCCGCGAAGCCGCGCCGGTCCGCCTCGATGAGGTGGCCGAGGACCTCCTTGGCGCACCACTCGCCGGGGGCGGGGTGCCAGGCGAGCACCATCGCCGGAGCGGCCCGCATCTCGGCGCCGAGCGCACCCGCGCTGGAGCGCAGCAGGCTCGCGATCTGCGAAACACTGAGGGGGGTGGGGTCATCCATGCTGGCCGTCCTCCGGTCGCCGTCGGCACCTCCGCGTATCGTGAACGATCGCGGCATCCCGCCCGCGCCCGCCTGCCCGCCGGTCTGCCTAGACTCGGTGGCATGAGCGGCATCGGTCTCGTCCGCCTCCGGGTCGCCGACTGGGCCGCGTATCGCGAGCTCCGCCTGGCTGCGCTCGCCGACGCGCCGAGCGCCTTCGGCTCCACCTTCGAGCGCGAGCGGGCGCTGGGCCGGGCGGAGTGGCAGGCACGCATCCGGCGGGGCGGGACCTTCGCCGCCCGCGCCGCTCCCGATCTGGTCGGGACCGCCGCCGGCATCCCCGGCGAGGCCGCCGGGCACGCGGAGCTGGTGGGGATGTGGGTGCATCCGGAGTGGCGGGGCCACGGGGTCGGTGACCTCCTGGTGAGGGCGGTGATCGACTGGGCCACCGCCGGCCGGTACCGGGCACTCGATCTCTGGGTGTCCGTGGGCAACGACCCGGCCGAGGTGCTCTACGACCGCCACGGCTTCGTGCGCACCGGGGCCACCCAGCCGATCCGCGAGGAGGACCCCACCCGGCTCGAGCTGGAGATGGTGCGCCCGCTCTGAGGTCGCCCGCCCGGGCTCAGCGCAGGCGCGGGTCGATCAGCTCGGTGTCGATCTCGTACTGCTCGAGCGCCGCGGCCACCTCGTGGCGGGGGATCTCCCCGGCGCGGGCCAATCCGTCGAGCACGGCGACGGTCACGTGCTCCTGGTCGGTCTCGAAATGGCGCCGCAGCGCCTGGCGCGTGTCACTGCGGCCGAAGCCGTCGGTCCCCAGGGGGATGAAGTCGTGCTCCACGAATCGCGCCACCTGGTCCGATACCGCCTTGACGTAGTCGGTGACCGCGACGATCGGCCCGGGCCGGTCCCGGAGCTGCTCGGCGAGGTACGAGATGCGCGGCTCCAGCTCGGGGTGCAGCCGGTTCCACCGCTCCACCTCGAGGGCGTCGTTGCGCAGCTGCTGGTAGCTGGTCACGCTCCAGACGTCGGCGGCCACGTCGTGGTTCTCGGCGAGGTAGTGCTGGGCGCCCACGGCCGCGTGCATGGCCGGACCGCTGGCCAGGATGGTGGCCCGGTGCTTGCGGCCGTTGGCCGAGGGATGGCAGAGGTAGAGGCCGCGCAGGATGGCCTCGTCCACCCCGTCGGGCTTGGGCGGCTGCGCGTAGTTCTCGTTGTACAGGGTCAGGTAGTAGAAGGCGTCCTGGTCCTCGGTGCACATCCGCCGGATGCCGTCGCGGAGGACGACCGCCAGCTCGTAGGCGTAGGCGGGGTCGTAGATGCGCACGTGGGGGAGGGCCGAGAAGAGCAGTGGCGAGTGGCCGTCCTGATGCTGCAGGCCCTCGCCGTTCAGGGTGGTGCGTCCGGCCGTGCCGCCCAGCATGAAGCCGCGGCCGCGTGAGTCGCCGAAGGCCCACACCAGGTCGCCGACCCGCTGGTAGCCGAACATCGAGTAGTAGATGTAGAAGGGGATCATCGGCTCGCCGAAGGTCGCGTAGGCGGTGCCGGCGGCGGTGAAGGAGCCCATCGAGCCCGCCTCGGTGATGCCCTCCTCGAGCAGCTGGCCGTCGCGGGCCTCGCTGTAGCTCAGCACCATCTCGGCGTCCACCGGCTCGTACTGCTGTCCGTGGGCGGCGTAGATCTTGACCTCGCGGAAGAGCGCGTCCATCCCGAAGGTGCGCGCCTCGTCGGGGATGATGGGCACGACCCGACGCCCGATCTCCTTGTCGCGCAGCAGGTTGCGCAGGATGCTGGCGAACGCCGCCGTGGTCGACGCGGCCCGGCCCCCCGACCCCTTGAAGGCCTCGGCGTAGGGCGCCTCCGCGGGCGGCTCCAGCCGCTTGTGCTGGGTGCTGCGCCGGGGCACCGGCCCACCCAGGGCCCGCCGCCGGCTCATCAGGTACTCGACCTCGGCGGAGTCGGGGCCGGGGTGGTAGTAGGGAGGCAGGCCGGCGGAGAGCTGCTTGTCGGTGATGGGCAGCTGGATGCGGTCACGGAAGGTCTTGAGCTCGCTGTCGGTGAACTTCTTGATCTGGTGGGTCGCGTTGCGGCCCTCGAATCCCTCGCCCAGGGTCCAGCCCTTGATGGTGTGGGCGAGGATCACGGTCGGCGACCCCCGCTGCTCCACCGCCAGCTTGTAGGCGGAGTAGAGCTTGCGGTAGTCGTGGCCGCCGCGGCGCAGCCGGCGCAGCTCGTCGTCGGAGAGGTGGTCGACCATCTTGTGCAGCCGCGGGTCGGGGCCGAAGAAGTGCTCGCGGATGTAGGCGCCCGACTCCACCGCGAACTTCTGGAACTGACCGTCGTTGGTGACGTTCATCTGATTGACCAGGACACCGTCGGTGTCCTGGGCGAGCAGCGGGTCCCACTCCCGCCCCCAGATGACCTTGACGACGTTCCAGCCGGCGCCGCGGAAGATCGACTCCAGCTCCTGGATGACCTTGCTGTTGCCCCGGACCGGACCGTCCAGCCGCTGCAGGTTGCAGGAGATCACGAAGGTCAGGTTGTCCAGCCCCTCGCGGGCGGCCAGGGAGAGGGCGCCGATGGCCTCCGGCTCGTCGCACTCGCCGTCGCCGAGGAAGGCCCAGACCCGCGAGCCGGAGGTGTCGACCAGCTGGCGGTTGTAGAGGTAGCGGTTGAAGCGCGCCTGGTAGATGGCGTTGAGCGGGCCGATCCCCATCGAGACGGTGGGGAACTCCCAGAACTCGGGGAGCAGCCGCGGGTGCGGGTACGAGCTCAGCCCGCGTCCCGCCGTCTCGCGGCGGAAGTGGTCGAGCTGGTCCTCGGTGAGCCGGCCCTCGAGGAAGGCGCGCGAGTAGATCCCCGGTGCGGCGTGGCCCTGGTAGAAGACCTGGTCGCCCGGCGTGCCGTCGTCCTTGCCCCGGAAGAAATGGTTGAAGCCGACCTCGTAGAGGGAGGCGGAGGACGCATAGGTGGAGAGGTGGCCGCCGATGCCGTCGTACTTCTTGTTGGCCCGGGCGACCATGACCGCCGCGTTCCAGCGCACGATCCGGCGGATGCGCCGCTCCATCTCCTCGTCACCGGGGAACCACGGCTCCTCCTCGGGCGGGATGGTGTTGATGAAGGCGGTCTGGACCATCGGCGGGATGCCGATCTGGAGATGCTTGGCCCGGGCGAGCAGCTTGCCGATCACGTACCGGGCCCGGCTCGCTCCCTCGGTGGCCAGCAGGTTGTCCAGAGATTCGAGCCACTCCTCGGTCTCGTCGGGATCGGCGTCGGGGAGCTGCTGGAGAAAGGCGTCGAAGGTCATCGGTCCTCGCTGCGGGGGGTGCTATCGAGCGCGCTTCAGCAGAGCCTACTCGAACTCGACAGCGAGGAGGACGCCGCCCCTCCCGGGGCTAGGCGCCGACCGGCTGGGCGGCCTCGTGCACTCGCGGGCGCCCCGGATGGGCGTCGAAGCCGACCCCGTGCGAGCGTGCCTCCTGCGCCGCCCGCTCCGCCTTGTGCAGCAGCTCCACCGCCAACTCGGCGGCTCCGCTGTTCACCGCGATCCCGACGTGGGCCTGCAGCGACACCGGCACGTCCTCCTCGACGAGGAAGGGCTCGCGCAGCGCCCCGAGCAGCCGCTCGGCCACCAGGCCGGCGTCCTCGGAGCTGTCGAGGTCGTCGAGCAGCGCTCCCAGCTGGTCGTCCCGGAAGCGGGAGATGGTGTCCGCCGAGCGGACCACGCGCTGGAGCCGCTTGGCGACCTGGACCATGAGCCGGTCGCTGGCCGGCTCGCCCATCCCCTCCTTGACCGCGGTGATCGAGCCGGCGAGGTCGATGACCATGACCGCCACCGGGTGGACGTGGCGGGCGCGCCGGTGGAGGGCGTGCTCGACGCGGTCGTGGAAGAGCATCCGGCTGGCCAGGTTGGTGAGCGGATCGCGGAAGGAGCCGGCGGCGTAGGCGTCCGAGTCGGTGGCCGGGGTCACCCCGCTGATCAGCTGCCCGTACTCCAGGCGGGCCAGGGCCAGGGCGGCGTGGGAGGCGAGCTCGGCGATCGCACCGGCTTGCACGGGGAGCAGGGGCTCCGCCCCCAGGACCGAGAGCTCTCCGAGGAGCAGCCCCCCGGCCCGGAGCGGGATGCGGAGGACGGCGGGGTCGCGGGTGTCCTCGGTGAGGATCAGGTGCCAGCCGCCCGGAGACGAGGAGGCCACCCGCACCGGCCTGCCCGGCACCAGGGTGCGCGCGGCGGCGCGGACGGCACCGGCGACGTCCGCCTCGCCGGCGGCGCGCGCCAGCTGGAGCGCGCCCTCGGCGAGCGCGTTCTCCCTCTCGGCCGCGATCTCAGAAGGGCTCGCCGGGTCCGGGGCGCCGGCGGGCGCGCGCGGCCCACGGGGGCGAGGGGCGGAGGCGCTGCGGGTCACGTGCGTAGCCTAAACGCGCTACTCGGAGCAGGCGCACCGGCATCATCTCCTTGTGATCGGCCGTCGCCGGGCCGCGCACGGCCCGTCAATCGGACGCCCGAATCCGCACCGAAGCGTGACGCCATCTCTCGGCGCCGGGTCTGCCCGCGATCGGGCCGGGCGGGTGGTGAGCCGGTCACCGGCCGCTCCGCATGGCCGGGACGGCGCCGGAACTGGGTACCATCGCCACCCAATGGACCCGGCTGTGCGCGCTGCGCCAGATCTTCGTGACGGCGGTGCGGACGTCGAGGCCGCGGCCCGCGCGCTCGCCGAACGCCTGCCCGCCCCGCTCGCCGCCTTCGCCCGGCTCGCCTTCAACTACCGCTGGTCGTGGGATCCCGAGGCCGTGGACCTCTTCCAGGCCATCGATCCCGGGCGCTGGGAGCTGTGCAGCGCCAACCCGGTCCGGCTCCTCACCGAGACCTCGGCCCGCGCGTTGCAGCGGGCCGTCGACGACCCCGCCCTGATCAGCCGGGCCGAGGCGATGCTGAGCCGGCTCAGCGGCGACCTGGAGCGGACGCCGATGGCCGGCCGGGCCTCGGTCCAGCACCCGGTCGCCTTCCTCTGCGCCGAGTTCGGGATCCACCGCTCCCTGCCGATCTACGCGGGTGGCCTGGGGGTGCTGGCCGGCGACATCCTCAAGGAGGCGTCCGACCTCGCCCTTCCCATGGTCGGGGTCGGGCTCCTCTATCGCGAGGGGTACTTCTTCCAGCGCGTCGACCAGAGCGGCTACCAGCACGAGTACTGGCGCCCGCTCGACCCGGAGCGCCTCCCCGCCGCCCTGGTCACCGGGGCCGACGGCGAGGCGCTCACCGTCCGGGTCCCCCTCCGCGGCCGCGAGGTGCTGGTCCAGGTCTGGCGGGTCGACGTGGGCAGGACCCGCCTCTACCTGCTCGATGCCGAGCGGCCCGAGAACGGCAGGGTCGACCGCTGGATCACCGGGCGCCTCTACGTCGCCGACCGGGCCATCCGGCTCGCCCAGTACGCCCTGCTCGGGATCGGCTCGCTGCGGGCCCTGCGGGCGATGGGAATCGACCCCTGCATCGTCCACCTCAACGAGGGCCACGGGGGGCTGGCGCCGCTCGAGCTGGCCCGCACCGAGATGGCCGCCGGGCGGGACCGGTCGACCGCCTTCGCGCTGGCCCGCGAGAGGACGGTCTTCACCACCCACACCCCGGTGGAGGCCGGCAACGAGGGCTACGACGTGCGCGAGGTGCAATCCGTCCTCGGTGACTTCCCCGCCCAGGTCGGCCTCCAGGACGACGGCTTCCTCGAGCTGGGGCGGACCCATCCGGACAACCCCCACGAGCCCTTCGTGATGACCCCGCTGGGGATCAAGATGAGCCGCTTCGCCAACGGGGTGAGCCGGCGCCACGGCGAGGTCGCGCGCCAGATGTGGCAGCCGCTCTTCCCCGAGCGTCCCGCCGAGACCGTGCCCATCAGCCACGTCACCAATGGGGTGCACCTCCCCACCTGGATGGGGCTCCCGATGCGGCGCCTCCTCGACCGCCATCTCGGAGAGGGGTGGACCGAGCGAGCCGCCGAGCCGGGCACCTGGGCGGCGGTGGAGGGGATCCCCGACTCCGAGCTCTGGGAGGTGCGCAACCGGCAGCGTGCGGCGCTGGTCGGGGCGGCCCGGGACCGCACCGTCGCCAACCGCCTCGACCGCAACGACCCCCGGGAGTACGTGGAGGCCGCCGAGCGGGGCCTCACCGAGGGCGCGCTCACCATCGGCTTCGCCCGGCGCCTCGCCACCTACAAGCGGCTCTACCTCCTCTACACCGACCCCCGTCGCATCCGCGAGGTGCTGGACGGCGACGACCGTCCCGTCCAGCTGCTGGTCGCGGGCAAGGCCCACCCCAGCGACGAGGAGGGCAAGCACTCGCCGCAGGGCCTCTTCGAGCTCAAGCAGGATCGCCGCTCCGCCGAGCGGATCTCCTTCCTCGACAACTACGACCTCGGCATCGCCCTCCAGCTGGTCTCCGGCTGCGACCTCTGGGTCAACCTGCCCCGCCCGCCCCTGGAGGCGAGCGGCACCAGCGGCATGAAGTCGGCGCTGAACGGCGGGCTCAACCTCTCCATCCTCGACGGCTGGTGGGCCGAGGGCTTCGACGCGACCAATGGGTGGGCCCTGCCCGGCGAGATCCCCTTCGACGCCCAGGTCCAGGACCAGCGCGATGCCGCCGCCCTCTTCGACGTCCTCCACCACGAGGTGGTGCCCCTCTTCTACGACCGCGGCCCGGACGGGGTGCCCCACGGCTGGGTCGCCATGGTCAAGCGTTCGCTGATGACGGTCGGGCCCCGCTTCTGCGCGACGCGGATGGTGCTCGACTACGTCGACGAGGCGTACGACCTCCGCTAGACGATCAGGTGGTCGCGGTGGGATCGACCACCTGGGCGGTGAAGACGATGGCGCCGGTGACGGTGTCGCGGATGACGAACAGGAAGGGGTGATCGATCGTGATGTAGGTGATGGGGGGCAGCGGTCCTCCGGCACCCAGTCCACCCAGGATGGTCGCGGCCGCCGCGGTGGTGCCGATCTCGTCCACGTTGATGTCCGCCCGCTGCTCCAGGAGGCCGACGTAGAGGTCCCGGCCGCCGTCGATGCCGCTGAAGTCCGCCGCCGCACCGTCGAACGCATCGGTCATCCCCAGCGCCTGGAGGACGGGGATCAGCGACTCCTTCGACGAGATGTCGAACTTCGGCAGGGTGAGGTACACGTCGTCGGTCGAGGTCAGGTCCTGCCCGATGGCGTTGAGCGACGCCGGGGTCATGCCGGCGATGAAACTCCCGAGTGACTGGGAGGTGGGCATGATCACGTCGGCGGCGAAGTGGCCTCCCACGTAGGGCATCTCGACCGCGGTCACCCCGTCCCCGACGTACGCGGACAGCGTCCACAACCCGCCCTTCATCATCGAGGCCGAGACCTGGCTGCCGTCAGCCCGGTGGAAGGGGCCGGAGACCGTGTTCTCGGCAAGGAATCGATACTGCCAATCCGCATCGAAGTAGATGGCATCGGCCAGCACCAGCTTCAAGGGCTGGACGTCGTCGGCGGAGACCACCGCGGGGATCATCCCGTGGGTCGCGTCGCTGACCCACTGGTTGATGAGGTCGGCCGCACCCTGGGGGTCGCCGCTGAAGTCGACCTGGCTGGAGGGCGCCGAGAAGTTCTGGACCAGCGTGTTGAGGAAGGTCGCGTTGAAGGGCAGGCCCTGCTCCAGCCAGATCGCGTTGGCGTCGTCCAGTGAGATGCCATCGGCCTGAGCCGTCGTCAGCAGCGAGGCGTCCAGCTGCTTCCAGGCGGCCGCCTGCAGCTCCGGGCTGACCCCGGCGCTCTGGAGCACCGCCCCGATCTGGGTCTGCGTGTTGCCCTCGGCGCCGAGCTCCACCATGGCGAGGACGGTGGCGAGGCTGTAGGCGGAGTCGACGAAGTTGGCATCCGGCTGGCTGGAGGCGAGCTGCTGCAGCAGCTCCACCGCGAGCGCGTTGCCGGCGGCGGCGGCGGCCTGGACGTCGGCGGCACCGGCGGTGACGCCCGCCAGCAGGTCGGAGGTCCGCGGTGTCGCGGTGGCGCTCGCCGGGGAGGGGGAGGCACTCGGCCGGCCCGTCGAGCTGGGCCGGATCGCCGCCGTGCCGCCGCAGCCGGAGGCCAGGACGGCCGCAAGGGCACCGAGGATCGCCAGCGAACGCCCGCGTCCCCGAGCCCGGTGAGGCGCGCGGTGGGTGGGAACGTTGACCGCCAAGGTCTTCCTCCCCGGCGAGCTCGATGGGCTCCGGCTGTTCAACGCGCCGCCGCAGCCGACGGTTACTGGGCGCGGCGAGGTGCACGCTCCTGCCCTGTCCCGGTGATCGCCGCCCACCGGTCAACGGCCTGGTCGCATCCGCCGGGGTCGCTCAGCCGGCGGGCGCGGTGACCTCGAGCAGGCGCGAGACGCCGTGCGCCGGACCCTGGGGATCGTGGAAGACGGCGGTCCCCGCCACCAGGACGCTGGCCCCCGCCTGGGCGCAGATGGCCGCGTGGTGCACCTCGACGCCGCCGTCCACCTCCAGCTCGACGTCCACCCCCTGGGCGTCGATCTCGCGACGCAGCTCGGCGACCTTGGCGAGGGCGCGGGGGATGAGGGTCTGACCGCCGAAACCGGGGTCCACGGTCATCACCAGGGCGAGGTCCATGACCTCGAGGACGTCGTACAGGCACTCGGCCGGGGTGCTCACGTTGATCGCCCCGCCGGCCCGGCAGCCGAGCTCCCGGATGCTGGCGAGGGTCCGGTGGAGGTGGGGGCACGCCTCCCAGTGCACGGTCATGGCGTCGGCCCCGGCCTCGGCGAAGGTGCGCAGGTGGCGGTCCGGCTCCTCCACCATCAGGTGGATCTCGAAGGGGAGGTCGGTCTCGCCGCGGAGGGCCCGCAGGGTGTCGGTGCCGAAGGTGAAGTTGGGGACGAAGGCGCCGTCCATGACGTCGATGTGGAGCCGGTCGGCGCCGCTCCCCTCCAGGGCGTGGACCGCCTCCGCCAGCCGGCCGAAGTCGGCGGCGAGCAGCGAGGGCGCGATGGCCACCCCGTGGAGGCAGCGCGGCCAGCTCCGAGGCATGGCCCGCAGCGTACGCGAACCGAGCGGCCAGTGGTGCCGGTCGGCTGTCTGACCCCGCCCCGTCGCGCAGCCTGACCGGCCGTGGCACGGGGTTCCGCGCTCTCGCCGGCTCAGCCCTCGCCCGCCGCGCGCGCCGCGCGCTCCAGCCGCTCGCGGTATGCCTCCCACCAGGCGCGGTCGACCCCCGGGGGCAGGCTGTCCCTTCCCGCCCTCATGCCCACCGCCCCGTCGATCAGCTCGCGCACCACGTCGGCGTGGCCGGCGTGCCGGTTGGTCTCGGCGACCATGTGCACCAGGATCTGGTGCAGGGTCACCTCGTCCCGGCCCCTCTCCCACCACGGGACGTGACCGACGGCGTCGAGGGCCAGCGCGCCGATGGTGGCGTCGCTGTGCGACCAGGCCCGCCGGTACAGGCCGACGATCTGCTCGCGCGTCTCGGCGGCGGTCGCCCACATGTCCGCGTTGGGCTCGGCGCCCTCCTCGAACCAGGGCAGCGGCTCGTCCCAGGGCCGGTCGAAGGTGTCGCCGAAGTAGCCGAGCTCGATGCTCGCGAGGTGCTTGATCAGGCCCAGGAGGTTGGTCCCGGTCGGCACCAGGGGGCGGCGGATGTCGTACTCGGAGAGCCCGTCCAGCTTCCACACCATGACCTCCCGGGCGCGCTGGAGGTACAGCTGGAGCTCCGCCTTCGGCTCGTGCTCGGTCATTCCCGGGAGTCTGGCACCGGGGATCGCACGGGGGCCAGGACGCCCGCTCAGGTTACAGCCCCGCGGCCGCGGCGGCGTCGAGGAACCAGCGCAGCTCGCCGTCCGCCGGGAGCACGCGCGCCGCGGGGACTGACCCGGCGACCACGCCGCGGAGCGCCTCCCCCTTCGCCGATCCGGTGACCAGGAAGGCGACGTTCCGCGCGGCGTTGAGCACCGGGAAGGTGAGGGTGATCCGGTCGTACGGGGGGTAGTCGGCGCGGGCCCGCACGGCCCAGCGGTCGGTGACCTCGAGCGCCGGCTCGCCTGGGAAGAGCGACGCCGTGTGGCCGTTCTCGCCCAGCCCGAGGAGGACGCAGTCGAGGCGCGGCGCCGAGCCCGCCGCGGCCGGTGGGCGGGTCGCCGCGAGCATCGCCGCGTACTCGGCCGCCGCGGCGTCGAGGTCCTTCCGCTCCGCCTCCATCCGGTGGATCCGCTCCGGGGCGACGGGCACCCTCTCGAGCAGCGCCTCGCGCGCCATCCGGCCATTGCTCGAGGGGTCGTCCGGGGGGCAGGCGCGCTCGTCGCCGAAGTACACCTCCCACCGGCTCCAGTCGGTCCGGGCCCGGCGGGGCTCCACGGCCAGCAGCTGGTAGAGCGCGCGCGGGGTGCTGCCCCCGGCCAGCGCGATGCCGAAGCGGCCCCGAGACGTGAGCGCCGCATGGGCGACCTCGAGCAGCCAGTCGGCGGCGGCGTACGCCACCCCCGCGGGGTCGCCGGCGACCGTGACGGTGCCGCGCAACCCGGCGAGCCCGCTCACCGCGCCCTCACGGCCGGCGCCACTCCCTGCCGTCCCGGCGCATGAAGGCGTCCGCCTCGGGGGGGCCCCAGCTGCCGGCCTCGTAGTTCGGCGAGTCGAGGCGGTCGGGTGGGTGCGATCGCCAGCCGTCGAGGATGGCGGTGCACACCCGCCAGGCCTCCTCCACCTCGTCCTCGCGGGCAAAGAGGGTGGGGTCGCCGAGCATGCATTCGAGGAGCAGCCGCTCGTAGGCGTCGGGTGAGGCGCGCTGGAAGCTGGAGTCGTAGAAGAAGTCCATGTTGACGCTGCGGATGCGCATGGTCTGGCCCGGCACCTTGGCCCCGAAGCGCAGCCGGATCCCCTCGTCGGGCTGGATGCGCAGCATCAGCAGGTTGGGCTCGATGGCGTCGGGCGGCGGAGCGCCCCCCGGCATGGCCTGGTGCCCGCCGAAGGGGGAGTGGGGGACGCGGCGGAATTGGACCGCGATCTCGGTCGCCCGGCTGGGCAGGCGCTTGCCGGTGCGCAGGTAGAAGGGGGTGCCCGCCCACCGCCAGTTGTCGACGTCGAGCTTCATGGCGACGAAGGTCTCGCGCAGTGACTCGGGGTCGACGCCGGGCTCCTCGCGGTATCCGGGCACGTGCTCGCCGTCGATGCTGCCCGGCCCGTACTGGCCGCGCACGGCGTGGAGCAGGGCGTCCTCGGGGTGGATGGGCCGGATGGCGCGGAGCAGCTTGACCTTCTCGTCGCGCACCGTCTCCGCCTCGAAGTTGCTGGGCGGCTCCATGCCGACCAGCGCCGCGATCTGCATCACGTGGTTCTGGATGATGTCGCGGAGCGCGCCGGTCTCCTCGTAATAGGAGCCGCGCCCCTCCACGCCCAGGGTCTCGGCAACGGTGATCTGGATGTGGTCGATGTAGCGCCGGTTCCAGATCGGCTCGAAGATGCCGTTGGCGAAGCGGAACACCAGGACGTTCTGGACCGTCTCCTTGCCGAGGTAGTGGTCGATCCGGTAGATCTGCTGCTCCTCGAAGGCGCCGTGCAGGGCGGCGTTGAGCTCGCGCGCGGTGGCCAGGTTGCGGCCGAACGGCTTCTCGACCACCATCCGGCGGAATCCCCCGCCCTCCAGCTCGCGGCTGAGCCCCTCGCGCTGGAGCAGCTCGGCGAGCGGGGCGAAGCCGCTGGGCGGGATGGCGAAGTAGTAGATGCGGTTGCCCGCTGTACCGCGCTCGCCGTCGGCCCTCTCCAGGGCCTGCTTGACCGCGTCCAGGCCGCCGTCTGTCTCGGAGAACGCGGCGTAGCTGAGGCCGGAGGCGAAACGGCTCCAGACCTCCTCGTCGAGGCGCAGCCGGGCGAACCTCGTCACCGCGTCGCGCATCGCGGCGCGGAACTCCTCGTCGCTCAGCGGGTGGCGGCCGGCCCCGATCACCGCGAGCTTCTCGGGGAGCAGCCCGTCGATCGCCAGCGCGTAGAGGGCGGGCATCAGCTTGCGCTTGGTGAGGTCGCCGGTGGCGCCGAAGATCACCAGCGCGGTGGGCGGCGGGACCGGGACCGACTCGGTCTCGGGGGCGGAAGGATCCGGCTCCGCCTCCTCGGCCCGGCGCGCCGTCTCGGTCCCCACTGCGGTCATCAGCGCGGCTCCATCACCGAGAGCGCTCCGCTCAGGGGGCGGCGGCTGCGGCGGCCTGGCGCACGCTCCGGGCGAGGCCGTCCAGGGTGGCGTCGAGCGCGCCCTCGACGTGGAGCCGGATGACCCGGCGCCCGTGACTGCGCAGCGACTGCAGGTCGCCGGCGGCCTGGGCCCGCTTGAGCACCGAGAAGCTGAAGGGCTGGCCGGGGATGGCGGCGTCGACGGGGTCGTCGACGGTCACCTGGAGGTACACCCCGGTGTTGGGCCCGCCCTTGTGGAGCTGACCCGTCGAGTGGAGGAATCTCGGCCCGAAGCCCACCGTGGTCGCCACCCGGTGGCGGTCCCGGATCGCCGTCCGGAGCTCCTCCAGGGCACCCTCGTGGACGTCGGTGGGATCGACGTAGGCCATGATCGCCACGTAGTCGCCGGACTTCACCGCGGCCAGGTGGGCGAGCAGCGCCTGCTCCGCGGAGCCGGCGGCCGCGCCCCCGTAGACGCGGGCCCCGGCGCCGGTCGCGGTGGGCGCCTCCTCGGGCAGGCTGCCGCTCTTCTCGTAGGCTGCGAGGACGGCCTGGGTGTTGTCCTTCGAACTCCTTGACGTTGGGCTCGTCGAAGGGGTCGATCTGGAGCGGGACGGCGGCGACCGCCGTGGCGAACTCCCAGCGGTAGAACTCGGCGCCCAGGTCGTAGGCGTCGTCCAGCTCGAGGATCACCACCGGCTGCCCCGCCGCGACCAGCGCGTCGAGCTGCGAATCGACGTGGCACGGCTCCTTGCCGAGGCAGACCCCGACGAAGAGCCGGTCGCCGCCGTAGACCTCGGGCCTGCCCACCGGCTCCTCGCCGATCGGGATGTACCCCTTGCCCTCCTTGCCCGTGGACTCGGCGATGAGCTGCTCCGCCCAGAGGGAGAAGGCGGCCATCTGCGGCGGTGCGAGGATGGTGACCTTGTCGTGGCCCGCGGCATGGGCGAGGCTCAGCGCCGCACCCAGCTGCAGCCCGCGGTTGAGCCGCGGAGGGGTCGCCGCGGTGCAGGTCGCCCGCATGGCGATGGCACGGTCGAGCAGCAGGGCGACGTCCAGCCCCATGACCGCCGCCGGCACCAGGCCAAAGAAGGAGAGCGCCGAGTAGCGGCCCCCGATGTCGGCCGGGTTCTCGAAGAGGCGCCGGAAGCCACGCTCCGCGGCGAGGCGCGCGAGCGGGGTGCCCGGGTCGGTGATGGCGGCGAAGCTCTCGCCGGGGTGGGCGGCGCCGGTGGCCGCCACCGCCGCCCAGAAGTGGGCGAGATGGGACGAGGTCTCGAGCGTGGTCCCCGACTTGCTGGCCACCAGGAAGAGGGTGTGGCCGAGGTCGATCCGGCTCTCCAGGCGGGTGATCGCCTCGGGGTCGGTGGTGTCCAGCACGTGCAGGACCGGGAACCCGGGGGTGCTGACGAACGAGGTGCGCAGCACCTCGGGGCAGAGGCTGGAGCCGCCCATGCCGAGCAGCACCGCGTCGGTGAAGCCCGCCTCGCGCACCTCGGTGGCGAAGCCGGTCAGCTCCTGGACGCGGGCACGCATCGCCACCGGTACGTCGAGCCAGCCCAGGCGGTTGTGGATCACCGCGGCGTGGGCGGGGTCCCCCGGCTTCCAGAGGTTGGCGTCGCGGTCCCAGATCCGCTCCACGACCCGGGCCCCGGCGGTCTCGGCGACCTGGTCGGGGAGGTTCTTCCCACCCAGGTCCAGGTGGACCTCGATCCGCTTGCCGCGGCCGCTGCGCATCTGGTCGAGCTTGCCGGCGATCTTGGCGATCAGCTGGTCGTACGAGGCGGCGAAGGACTTCACCCCCGCGACCAGGAGGTCCTCGGTCACCTTCTCGGCGCTGATCCCCACCGCGTCGAGCTCGGCGATGACCTGGCCGGCGCCCTCGACGTCGTCGCGCACGGTGTCGCCGGCGACCACGCCGTGATCGCGGAAGGCCTCGATGGTGGCGGGGGGCATGGTGTCGACGGTGTCGGGACCGATCAGCGCCTCGGCGTAGACCACGTCACGGTACTTGGGGTTCTTGGCGCTGGTGCTCGCCCACAGCGGCCGCTGCAGGTGGCCGCCGGCCGCGCGCAGCCGCTCGAAGCTCTCGCCGCGGAAGCGCTTCTCGAAGGCGGCGTAGGCCAGCCGGGCGTTGGCGATGGCGGCCTTGCCGAGCAGCCCCTCCAGCCGCGCGTCGCCCGGCTTGGCCTCCAGCCGCTGGGTGAGCAGGGGGTCCACGGCGGTGTCGAC
Organism: uncultured Chloroflexia bacterium; assembly: GCA_963803165.1. GTDB lineage: Bacteria > Chloroflexota > Dormibacteria > Aeolococcales > Aeolococcaceae > Changshengia. The sequence goes on from CAWDLK010000006.1 coordinate 170,871, forward strand.
CCGGCTGACGAAGAAGGAGGCCACCGAGTGCACGTCGAGGGGTTGCCTGGCCTCGAGGCGCCGCTCCAGGCCGTGGATGAAGGCGTCCATGACCCGCTGGTAGGCGTCGAGGGCGAAGATGAGGGTCACGTTGACGTTGACCCCGGCGGCGATCAGCTCCTCGACGGCGGGGATGCCCTCGGGGGTGGCCGGCACCTTGACCATCAGGTTGGGCCGGTTCACCCGCTTCCAGTACCGCTGGGCGGTCTCGACGCTGCCGTGGGTGTCGTGAGAGAGCGGCGGGGGAAGCTCCAGGCTCACGAACCCGTCGGCGCCCCCGGTGCGGTCGTACACCGGGCGGAGCGCGTCGGCGGCCTGGCGGATGTCGCTGATGGCGAGGCTGAGGAAGACCTCCTGGGGGTCGTCCAGCCCCTGGCCGAGCAGCTCCTGGATCTGCTCGTCGTAGTGGGTGCCCTCGGCGATCGCCTTCTCGAAGATGGTGGGGTTGCTGGTCAGGCCGGTGACGTTGTCCTCCGCCACCAGCCGGCGGAGCTCGGGCCCGGTGACCAGCTCGCGACTGATGTAGTCGAGCCACACCGACTGGCCGTGGTCGGCCAGCCGCATGAGGGGATTCACAGCGGGCATCGTCGTCAGCGGCCTCCTGCGGTGGTCTTGGCGGCGTGGCGGGCGGCCTTGGCGATCGCCTCGGCGTCGATCCCCTCGGCGGCCATGAGGTCGGAGGGCTTGCCGCTCTTGGGGATGTCGCGGACCGCCAGGTGGAAGATCCGCGGCGGGTGGTCGCTCCCGGCCAGGGCCTCCATGACCGCGGACCCCAGGCCACCCTCCGGGTAGTGGTCCTCGACCACGATCAGCACGCCGCCGCACTGGCGGGCGGCCTCGGCCAGCACCTCGGTGGCGATCGGCTTGATCGAGTAGCAGTCGATCACCCGGGTGTTGATCCCCTCGGCGGCCAGCTTGTCGGCCGCGGCCAGGGCGCTGTGGACGGTCACCCCCGCCGCCACCACCGCGGCGCGGTCGCTGTCGCTGAGGCGGAGCACCTTGGCGCCGCCGATCGGGAACTGCTCGCCGTTGTCGTAGAGGACGGGGTAGGCGTTGCGGGTGGTCCGGACGTAGGAGATCCCGGGCCGGTCGGCCATCTGGGCCACCAGCTTGGCGGCGCTCACCGCGTCGCTGGGGTAGAGGACGGTCGAGCCGTGGACCGCGCGCATCTCCGCGAGGTCCTCGAGCGCCATCTGGGAGGGGCCGTCGGCGCCGATCTCGCTGCCGGCGTGGGAGCCGGAGAGGCGGAGGTTCGCCTGAGAGATCGCCGCCATCCGGATGAAGTCGTAGGCCCGGGAGAAGAAGGCGGCGAAGGTCGAGGCGAAGGGGACGTAGCCCCGCACCTGGAGACCGACCGCGGCCGACACCAGCTGCTGCTCGGCGATGTACATCTCGAAGAAGCGGTCCGGGTGGGCCTTCTTGAACTCGTCGGCGTGGGTGGAGTTGCTCACCTCGCCGTCCAGGGCGACCACCTCGGGGCGGGCGCCCAGGGCGGTGATGGCGTCGCCGTAGGCCTTGCGGGTGGCCACCTTCTCGCCCAGCTTGTAGGTGGGGAGGGTGACCGGGGCCGCCGGCTCCGGCTTGATGGCCGGGGTGCCGCGCTCCGGCTTCTGCACCTCGAGGCGGAGGTTCCGCTCCCCGCCCAGCTCGTCGATGGCCCTCACCGCCGCGTCGGGGGGCAGGGCGACGCCGTGCCAGCCGTCCTTGTTCTCGATCTCGGAGAAGCCCTTCCCCTTGATCGTCTTGGCCAGGATCACCGTCGGCCGCTCCAGGGTCTCCCGGGCGTCGACGTAGGCGCCGTCGACCTCCTCGAGGTTGTGCCCGTCGATGACCAGGGCGCGGCAGCCGAAGGCCTCGACCCGGCGGCGGTACGCCTCCAGGTTCCACCCGAACTCCGTCTCGCCCCGCTGGCCGAGGCGGTTGACGTCGACGATCACGGTGAGGTTGTCGAGCCGGTAGTGGCTGGCCTTGTCGAGGGCCTCCCAGATGGAGCCCTCGGCCAGCTCACTGTCGCCGCAGAGCACCCAGACCCGGTAGGGGAGCTTGTCGAGGTACATGCCGGCGAGCGCCACCCCCACCGCGATGGGCAGGCCCTGGCCGAGCGAGCCGGTGGCCACGTCCACCCACGGGATGATCGGGGTGGGGTGCCCCTGGAGCCTGGAGTTGAAGGTCCGGTAGGTCATCAGCTCGGTGTCTTCGATGACCCCGCAGGCCTTGTAGAAGGCGTAGAGGAGGGGGGAGGCGTGGCCCTTGGAGAAGATCAGGTGGTCGTTGGTCGGCAGGTCCGGGTGGGCGAAGTCGTAGCGGAGGTGGCGGCCGCCCAGGACCGCGATCAGGTCGGCGGCGGACATGCTGGAGCTCGGGTGGCCCGACCCGGCCCGGGTGCTGGCCCGGATGCCGTCGACCCGGATCTGCTGGGCCACCTCGTGCAGCGTCTCCAGGTCCACGGGAGCCGCTCTCTGTCCGGTCGGCGCCATCTGTCGATCCTCCAGGTGGGAGCACGGTCGTATGCCCGCCCCTTCCCTCTCATGATGAACGGAGCGGGGGGTGCCTCGCCCGGGGGCCGGGCCAGGCCCAGGTGATGACGCGGAGGGGGCACCGGGGGCCTTCCCGGAGGCCGGCCGGGGCCCTGGGGGCCTCCCGCTGGTACCATCGAGGGTCCGCGCGCCTATAGCTCAGTCCGGATAGAGCGTCTGACTACGGATCAGAAGGTCGGGGGTTCAAATCCTCCTGGGCGCGCCACTCCTCCTCGTTGCGAGTTGAGGGGCGGCACCAGGTCCGGCGGGTGATCACGCGGAGAGCTGGGGACGCAGCGCGGCCCAGCTCTGGCCGCCGTCCACGGTCTCCAGCAGGTAGCTGGCGCCTCCGCTGGACTGATTGATCTCGGTGGACGCCCACCCCACGTCGTCGTTGAGGAAGTCGAGGCTCAGGCCGACATAGAGGTTCCACCCGACGGGCGGGAACGCGTGCAATACCGTCCAGGTGCTGCCGCCGTCGCGGGTGGAGTGGAGGTCGGGAGCTGCGGCGTCGCCGTCGGGCGAGCTCAGGGCCAGCCAGCCGTGCTCGGCGTCGACGAAGTCCGAGGTGAACAGCGTTCCCGCACCGGAGTAGCGGAGCGACCAGGTCTTCCCACCGTCGACGGTGGCGTAGAGGCCCACGCTGACGGGCGCCGCCCCGATGTCCTCGGTGAGCAGCGTGCCGTCCCTCGGCGAGGTGAAGCTGGGTGGCGAGGACTGCTCGCCATAGAGCCGGCCGGAGATCGGTGCGAGCGTCTGCGCCGCCCAGGTGGCCCCGCCGTCATGGCTGACGTAGAGCGGTGGAGGCCCCGTCGAGCAGCTCCCGCTGAGCCAGCCGGTGGTGGTGCTGACGAAGGCGGCCGTGAGCTGGACGCACCCGGTGGGGGCCGGCCCGGTGTGCCCGGTGCCCGTCGGGCCGGCGGTGCCCACGAACGCGATCGGCGACCAGTGGGCGCCGCCGTCGGCGGTGCGGTAGAGCTCCGTTCCGGTCACCCCGGGGTCGTCCTGGAGCTGGGAGTACCAGCCGTGAAGCGGGTCCACGAAGTCGAGCGCTCCGACGAGGGCGGGGGAGAAGCCCACCACCGGGAAGCTGCCCTCGGCACTCCAGGTGGCGCCCCCGTCGCCGGTCGCCCACGCCCGGATCGTGGCATCGCCCTCGGCGGAGGCGGGGACGGTGACCGCTCGCGCGGTCTCGGCCCCGACGTAGGAGACGCCGATGACCGGGTCGGAGGTCGGCGGCGAGGCCACGCCCCAGTGCAGCACCCCCCGGGTGGTGTGGAGCACGGCGCCGTCGTCCAGTCGCTGCGCCCACCCCGCGCTCGCGCTGTACATGCGCAGGTTCCCCACGGCGTCGGCGGGCGCCTGGGTGGGAACGGCGGAGGCCGCGCCGGGGACAGAGGGCGCCCGCCCCTGGAGGGCGATGGCGCTCCAGGCAGCCGAGACGGCGAGCACGAGGGCGATGCCGACCACCAGGTGGAGGCGGGAGGGTCGCCCTCCCGCGGGCTCGACGTCGAGGGGCGCCTCCGGCCCCGGCGCCGCGCGCGCTGGGCCCCGGTCCCCGGCCGGGGGGCCGGTCCGGCGGCTCAGCGTCCCCCGGAGCCGCCGGACCGGGTGCAGCGTGTCGCCGGGGCGGGCCGGCTCGTCGGCCTCCATCTCACCATGCTAGCCGAGAGGCGGTCGCGTCACCTCGGGCGCCTCACCCCGAGCGAGTGCAGCGCCGGTTCGTCGAGCTCGGTCAGTGCGGCGAGCACGAGGTCGGCCTCCCGATATCGCGGGTCATCCACCAGCAGCGGGTCGGGCACGGCGATGCAGCGCATCCCGGCCGCCTTCGCCGCCTGGACTCCGCTCGGCGAGTCCTCGATCGCCAGGCAGCGCTCGGGACCCACACCGAGACGGCGGGCCGCCGTGAGGTAGACGTCGGGCGCGGGCTTGCCCCGCGTCTCCTCCATGGCCGAGCAGCGCAGCTCGATGGCGCCGAGGCCCAGCCGCTCGCAGACCACGTCGATCATCCCGCTGGGAGACGAGGAGGCGATGGCGAGGTGCAGCTCCAGGCGGCGGAGCAGCGCGACGGTCTCGATCACGCCCGGCATCGGCTCCCCCTCGGCGCGCACCCGATTCGCCACCTGGTCGACGATGCGGTCGGCGACCTCGGCGTCCGTGAGCCGGTCCGCCTCTCCGCCGCGGTCGGGCCGGCGCCCTCTCCAGAGCGGCACCACCGCATCGATCGTCATGCCGGTCGTCCCCAGCAGCTCCTCCTCGGTCAGCTCGACGCCGAGCTCCTTGAAGACGGCCCTCTCGGCCTCCCGCCACACCGGCTCGCTGTCGATGAGAAGGCCGTCCATGTCGAGGACGACCGCCTCGATGGGGGGCCGGCTCAAGGGCGAGCGGCGTCGCGGATGGTGCGAGCCTTCTCCACCAGCTCCCGGGCGCGAGCTGGGTCGACGGGGTTCCAGGTGATGCCGTCCACCTTGAGACTGGTGCCGACGATGACGCCGTCGGCGATGGCCAGGATCTCGGCGAGCCGGTCCGCCTGGACCCCGGTGTTGGCGAAGACGGGGGTCTGCGGGACCGCCTCCTTGGCCGCCTGGAGGTCGCTCATCGCGAACGGCACGCCCGCCTCGGGCCCGCTGATGAGGATGGCGTCGACGCCCAGGAAGCTCGCGCTCTTGGCCCGCTCCGCGATGCTGCGGGAGCCGATCGAGCTGCTGAACTCGGGGGTGATGTTGTCGAAGAGGCCGACGTCCGAGGCGCCGATGGCGTCGCGGTAGGCGGCGAGCTCGCCGAGGTGCGGCTCCATCAGGCCGAGGTCGGACTTGTAGACGCCGGTGAACACCTCGCGGACGAAGGTCGCGCCGGTGGCGCGCGCCAGCGCCAGGCTGGCGTGAGCGTCCCAGAGGATGTTGACGCCGAACGGGACGTGAATGGAGGAGCGCAGCTCGCCGATCACGGCCGCCATCGCCGAGGGGATCTCGGGGCCGACCACCAGCTGGTAGGGGATGTCGGCCTCGTTGCAGAAGAGCACCGCGTCGACGCCCGCGTCCTGCAGCACCTCGAGGTCGCGCCCGACCACGTCGACCAGACGCCGGCTCCCCGCCTCGCGGTCGTGCCACGGGCGCCCGGGCAGGCCCGGGAAGTGCAGCATCGCGATCACCGGCTTGGACACACCGAACCTCTGCTCCAGCGTCATGGTCATGACCAGCTCCTCACATGATCAGGGCGCACCGTGCGCCCTCACGAACTCGATGACAGCGCGGTTCCACGGCGCCGGGGTCTCCCAGAAGGCGGCGTGGCCGCCGGGGACGACGCTCCAGGTCGCGTGGGGCAGGGCCTCGTAGAGACGGCGGGAGAGCGCCGGTCCGATGATGATGTCCGCGCTGGCGGCGATCACCAGGGTGGGGGTGGTGATCGACCCCACCCTCTCGCGCGCGTCATGGTCGATGAGCGCAGCCGTCTGAGCGGCGAAGGCGGCCGCCGGCTGGGTGCTCTTCTGGGCCTCACGGACCAGCTCCTCGACCCGCTCCGGGTGCCGCTCGTAGAATGCGGGGCTGTAGATCCAGGGCGCCTGCTGGCGCATCATCACCGCCATCCCGGCCGCCTCGGCGACGACCGCCCAGCTCTCGAAGGCGGCGCGGGTGAAGGGGTCGGCGGCGGCGTAGGTGTTGGCCAGCACCAGGGAGCGCAGGTCACCGCCGTGGGCGATCGCGTACTCCTGCGCGATCACCCCTCCCAGGGAGACGCCGGCGAGGTGGAACGAGGTGAGCTTCAGCTCGGTGACCAGGGCGTTGACGTCCTCGGCCATCTCGGCGCTGGTGTAGGGGCCGGGCGGCTGGCTGGAGAGCCCCACCCCGCGATTGTCGAAGCTCACCACCCGGAGGTGGGCGGCCACCAGGTCGTCGATCTGATTGGCCCATCCCTCGAGGTCGTCGCCGACGCCGTTGATCAGCAGCAGGGTCTCCGGCCCCTCGCCGGTGATCCGGTAGTGGAGGTGCACTGCGCCAGCACGTATCGAGCCCTCGATCACAGCAGACCTCGCTCGCGCAGTGCAGCCTTCCACAGTTGGACGGACGCCCTCAACCCCTCCACGACCTGGGCGTCGTCCTCCTCCCAGCCGGGGATGATCTCGAGCACCAGGAGCACCTCCTCCGCGCCCGAGGCGGCCAGGGTGTCGAGCACCCGGTCCGGCTCGATGCGGCCCTGGGCGTTGCGCTCCGGGGTGAAGGGCCAGTGGTGGTCGCCGAGGGCGTCGGACTGCTGGAGCTGAACCTCGGCGAGCCGACCGCCGAAATGGCGGAGCCATGCGTAGGGGTCGCGCTCGTCCCCCTCGGTGCCGGGGACGCACTGGTGGCCGACGTCCAGACAGAGCCGCACCGGCACGTGGGCGCCGTCGCCCTCGGTGAGCAGCTCCTCCACGGCGTCCATGGTGGACGGCTCGCGGAGGCTGACCAGGTTCTCGACCAGCAGGTGCTCGAGCCCCGCGTCGCGGGCGTGGCCGGAGAGCTCGATGAGAGCGCGGAGGAGGTCGGAGCAGCGCTCCGAGCGCCGGCTCGGGTCCGTCCAGTCGGGCACGCTCATGGTGCCGACGTGTCCGCCGGTCGCCCCGGCGCCGAGCTGGGCGGTCACGTCGACGACGCCTCGGTACCAGCGCAGCGCCGCGTCGCGCCGCGTCGCATCAGGGTGCATGAGCAGGTTGAGGCCGTAGGCCGCGAGGCCGGTGAAGGTGGTCTCGGCGTGCAGACCGTGCTTCTGCAGGGCTGCCCGGGTCTCCTCGACGGAGCGAGCCCGCTCCGCCGGCGCGTCGAGCCCCTCGACGAGGTCGAGGGAGAGCTCGACGAGGGTGAGGTCCAGGTCGTCCCGCACCACCTGGGCCCAATCGTCAGGACGCGGCCAGCGCTTGAGGGCGAAGCAGTTGTTGATCCCGAGCCGGGCGTGCACGTCAGTCCTCCGCGGAATGGTGGATGCGCACCACCGGGGAGCCCACCAGTGCCCGGTAGCGCGCGTAGATCTCGTCGTAGCGGTCGCGGTTCTGGGCAAGCGGCTCCACCCGGGCGGCGGGGTGGAAGCCGGCGGCGGTCGCCTCGCCGGCATCCCGGTACACCCCGGTCCCGATCCCGGCGAGCATCGCCGCGCCGGCGGCGGTGGCGTCGCCGGGGACGCGGACGACCGGGACCCCGAGCACGTCCGCCTTGATCTGGTTCCACGAGCCGAGGCCGGCGCCGCCCCCCGAGACCCGCAGCTCGGTGAGCGGTGCCGAAGCGCGGCCCAGGGTCTCGACGCGGGCACGGATCCCGAAGGCGATCCCCTCCAGGACGGCGCGCCCCCAGGCGCGGTGGTCGTGGCGCAGCGAGAGCCCGCTCACCGCGCCGCGCAGGGCGGGGTCGTCCCGCTCCCCGTCCCCCAGCACCGGGACGAAGAGCAGGCCGTCCGAACCCGGTGGCATCGTCGCCGCGTCGCGGTCGAGGCGGGCGTAGTCGTCGCCGCGGGGGTGCCGCCCCGGCCCGCTGTAGGCGAGCTGGACCACCCAGTCGAGAGCCTCGCCGGTGGTGTTGATCCCCACCTCGGTGAGGTAGCCACGGGTCGTCACGGGGCTCGGGTAGTGGGTGACGTCCTCGTCCTCGACCGGCTCGTCGACGACCGAGTTGAGGCAGGTCGAGCTGCCCGCCATCTCGCTGACCGGCCCCGGGTCGGTGACCCCGGCACCCACGGCACAGGCGATGCTGTCGCCCGCGCCGGCGACGACCGGGATGCCGGGGGCGAGCCCGAGGCGGCGCGCCAGCGCCGGACGCAGATGACCGGTCACGCTCCAGGAGGAGCGCAGCGGGGGCAGCAGGTCGGGGTCGAGGTCGAGCTCCGCCAGCAGGCCGGTGGCCCAGCAGCGCCCCCTCAGGTCGAGGAGCGCGGTCGCCGCCGCCATGGTCCAGTCGGTGCCCGCCTCCCCGGTGAGGGCCTGGACGACGAAGTCCGTCGGCTGCAGGAAGTGCCGGGTCCTGGCGAAGACGGCCGGCTCGTGGGCGCGGATCCAGAGGATCTTGGCGCCGACATGGAAGGCGGCGGGCACGTGACCGGTGAGATCGTGGAGGGCGCGGGTGCCGAGCCGCTGGCACATCCACTGCGCCTCCGCGGTCGCCCGATTGTCCCGATAGATGATCCCGGGACGCAGGGGGCGGCCCGCGGCGTCCACGGGGACGACGCTCGGGCACTGGCCGGTGACGCCGATGCCCCGGATGCGGCAGCGGGGCCCCAGCTGGCGCACCAGGCCCGCCAGCGCCGAGACCGAGGCGGTCTCCCAGCGACGCGCGTCCTGCTCCGCCCACCCCTCCTCGGGGAGCGAGGTGGGGTAGGCGCGCCGCACCTCGCCGGAGGGGCCACCGGCCACGTCGAAGGCCGAGGCGCGGGCCCCCGAGGTCCCGACGTCGATGGCCACCAGCACCTCCGGCCCGGACGCGCCCTGGCCGCCGGCGGGCACGGGGGGGAGGCTCATGGCTGCGAGCTCGGCTATCCGCGGACCAGCTGGGCGCTCACCTTGTCGCGGTCGAGGGTGATCAGGGCCCCCAGGAGCGCGCCGGTGGTGTAGTCGCTGCCGGGGTTGAGGACCACCGTCTTGCGCTCCCCGAGCTTGCGGATGCCCGACGCCTCGTGGATGTGGCCGTGGAGCCCGAGCAGCGGCTTGCGCTCCAGCTCGATCTCCCGCACCGCGGTGCTCCCCACCGCCGCCATGCGCACCTGGCCGAGGGTCGACTGCACCTGGAGGTTCGCATCCAGCTCCGGCGCCTCGTCGAGCTGGGTGCCGAAGGGGGGTGCGTGGAGGTTGAAGACGGCGCGCTCCGGGTTCTGGAGCTGGTCGGCCATCGACTTGTAAACGGCGGCGAGCTGCTGCTCGTCCTGCTCGCGGAAGGTGTGCCAGGGGGTGGTGTTGGCGTAGCCCCAGCTGATCATCTCGTGCTGGTCGTCGATCCAGACCACCTTGCCCTCGGCGTGAGTCCCCCACGGGGCCCGGTCGACCAGCTCGCCGAGCTCCACCGGGTCGTCGTTGCCGAGCATCAGGTAGAGGGGGAGCTCCAGGGGGCGCAACCGCTGATCGGCGAGCTCCAGCCATTCGGTGAGCCGGGCGCGCATCAGGCCGAGAAAGAGGTCGTCGAGGGTGCCGGCGGCCTCCAGCGCCTCCAGCTCGCCGGGCTCGGCGCGGTAGGGGTAGTAGCCGTGGTCGGCGATCAGCCGCTCCAGCTCCTCGAGCTCCGGGCCCTCCTGCACTCGGTACGGGGTGCCGACGAAGTTGCACTCCCAGACGCCGCCCGGGCCGCGCACGATGGACTGGATCGCCTTGCCGGCCAGGTCTCCGCCCAGCACCATCACCGAGGGCTTGTACACCCGGGCGGCGTTGATGAACTTGCGGAAGCAGAGGCTCGAGCCGTGCAGGTCGCTGACGAAGTAGATGAGGGTCCTGGCCATCAGCGCACCCCGACGGGCTCGCGGGCGCTGCCCACCGCCTCCATGAACCGGCCCGCACGGGCCGGATCCACCGGGTTCCAGGTCACACCGTCGCGCTTGAGGTGGGTGCCGACGATGGCGCCGTCGGCGATCTCGAGGATCCGCCTCACGGTTTCCGCGGTGACGCCGGTGTTGGCCAGCACCGGGGTCTGGGGCACCGCCTCCTTGGCGGCGCGCAGCTCCTCGATGTCGGTCGCCGTCCCGGTGATCGCTCCGCTGATAAGCAGCGCCTCGATCCCCAGGTAGACGGCGCTCCGGGCCCGCTCGGGGATCCCGCGGCGCCCCAGCGGGCTGGCGAACTCCGGGGTGATGTTGCCGAACCTCGCCACCTGCGCGGCGCCGATGTCGCTGCGGTACGCGCCGATGGTGCCGAGGTCAGGCCGCATGATCCCGAGGTCACTCTCGTAGACGCCGGTGAAGACCTCGCGGACGAAGCGGGCCCCGGTGGCCCGTGCCACCGCCAGGCTGGCGATCGGGTCCCAGACCAGGTCGACCCCGAAGGGCCGCCGGATCAGGCTCCTGACCTCGCCGATCACCGCCGCCATCGCCGCCGCCGCCTCGGGCCCGACCCGGAGCTGGTAGGGGAGGTCGGCCTCGTTGCAGAAGAGGAGCCCGTCGACGCCGGCCACCTGCAGCGCCTCGACGTCCCGGGCGACCGCCTCGACGATCGCGGGCATGCCGGCCGCCCGGTCGTGGCGGGGGCGGCCGGGGAGGGCGGCGAGGTGGACCATGGCGACGATCGGCCTGTCCACCCCGAAGAGGTCGCGGAGCAGCCGGCTCATCCCGGCTCCTCGGGGGTGGTGCCGCCGCCGGCGAGGGTGTCGGCGGGGACGAGGTGGGCTGGCGCCTCCGCTGCCACCATGACCACCTCCACCCCGGCATGCTCGATCCGTTCCACCTCGGCGGGGTCGGCGCTCGGGTCGGTCACGATCACGGCGACGCGCTCGATGGGGGCCACCGTGCTCATCGCCACGTCGCCGAACTTGCTGCCATCGGCGACCACCACGATCCGCTCGGTGCGCTCCAGGGCCGCCCGGATGACCTCGGCCTCGCGGTCGTCCAGGTCGGTGATGCCGCGGTGGGCGGTCACCCCGGCGGCACCGATCACGGCGACGTCGGTGTTGTACCGCTGCACGCCCTCGACCGCCGAGGCGCCGACGCAGCTCAGCTCGTCCTGGCGGACCAGGCCGCCGGCGATGATCACCCGGACCCGGCGGGTGCCCAGCAGGCTGGCCACCGCGAGCGACGGGGTGACCACCACCAGGTCCTGGTCGGGGGCGAGCACCCGGGCGAACTGCTCGACGGTGGAGCCGACCCCCACGAACATCACCCGGGCGCCGGCGGTCAGCTGGGCGGCGCGGCGGGCGATGTGCACCTTCTCGTGGGCGTGATGGAGCATCCGCGCGTTCTGCCCGACCTCGAAGGCCCCGACGGCGCGGACCACCCGGGTGGTCGCGCCGCCGTAGGTCCTCCGGACGAAGCCGTCCCGCTCCAGCCGGCGGAGATCCCGTCTGATGGTCATCTCGGACACCTGGAACTCGCGGGCGAGGCTGCTGACCTCGACCGCCTGGTCCGCCGCCGCCCGCTCCAGCAGCTTCAGGCGCCGCTCGACCGCCAGCACCCCTTCCTCCTCGGCTGTGCGTTTCTGACCGTCGAAATGTCCGGTGCTGTTCTCACGCTTGACATTCCTGTTCGGTTGTGTTCGACTCTAACCCGCCCCAGCGCAGGTGTCAAGCGAGGGGGGTTGCGGCACGGTAGATGGAGGGATGCCATGGCGACTGAAGGCCGAGCGGTAAGCCGGCTGTTCGTCCGCAACAGCACCGGGTTGGTGCGCTCCGCGTCAGCGCTCGACGCCACCATCTTCAACGCGGTCATCTCGGCACCCATCGGTTCCACCCTGGCCTGGTCGATCTTCTTCACCCTGGTCGCCTTCCCGGGGGCCGATCCGATCGGTGTGCTGCTCATCACCCTGGTCATCAACATCCCGGTGTTGATCATGTTCGCCCTGCTGGGGGCGAGCATGCCGAGGGTTGGAGGTGACTACGTCTGGGTGAGCCGCGTGCTGGCCCCACCGCTGGCGCTGATCTCCAACCTCTGCATGATCATGGGCGGTCTGCTGGGTGCCGCGTACTTCGCCAAGTTCTTCGCGATCTTCGCCCTGGGGCCGGCATTGGTGGCGTTCGGGACCCTGTTCACCAACAGCACCATGATCAGCTGGGGATCCTCTTTCGAGACCAACACCAGCTGGATCCTGGGCGCCTCCCTCTTCATGGTCGCGCTGATGACCCTGATCCTGATCCGGGGGACGAAGGCGACCTTCCGCTGGCAGAACGGAGCCTTCCTGGTCGGCATGATCGGGATGGTGGTGGCCTTCGTCTGCCTGGCCGTGGTCAGCCAGCACAGCTTCTTCGCCAACTTCAACAGCCTCAACAAGAGCTTCGGGGGTGGCACCGTCCAGCAGGTGATCGCAGCCGCGGGCGCCCAGCACGCGGCTCCGAGCCTGGGCAACATCAACGCCACGGTGCCCACGCTCTTCTCGATCCAGGGGTTCATGATGTGGAACTTCTGGTCGGTATACATGTCGGGGGAGCTGAAGAGCGCCTCCAACCGCCGCCGTCAGCTGACGGTCATGTTCGGCGCACTGATCTTCGACGTCGTGCTGCTGATCCTCGGCGCCTTCGTCCTCTTCCACACCGCCGGATACAACTTCGTGTACGCGCTCAACGCGGCGCCCCACAACTACGCGATCCCGTCCGGGCCCTTCTACTCCTTCCTGGCGGCGCTGGCCTTCAACACCCCGATCCTCACGGTGATCATCCTGGGCTGCTTCCTCTTCTGGAGCCTGCCGTCGATGATCGCCAACACCTTCATGCCCATCCGGTCGTTCTTCGCCTGGTCCTTCGACCGGCTGATGCCGGAGGGGCTGGCCACCGTCAACGAGCGCACCCACTCCCCGATCAACGCCATCCTGGTCGCCAACCTGATCATCGCGGCGCTGACCATCTGGAGCGTGTACTCGAACGTCTTCCAGCTGCTGCTGGGGATGATCGTCCTGGCCGGCTGCCTGGCGGTGGTGATCGTCGCCGTGGCGGCGATCGCGCTGCCCTTCCGCCGGCCCGAGCTCTACAAGGCGTCCCCGGCGAACGTCAAGTTCCTGGGGATCCCGGTCCTCTTCATCGTCGCCCCCCTCTCGATCATCGTCTTCGTGGGGCTGGCGATCGTGTCCACCCACTACCCGGCGCTGGTGATGAACGGCAACCCCGCCGACTGGTGGTGGATCCCGGCCTGGTTCGGGGGCCTCATCGTCGGAGGATGCCTCCTCTACTACGTGCCGAAGTTCATCCGGGCCCGTCAGGGCATCAACGTCGACTACGTCTACAAGGAACTGCCGCCCGAGTGATTCCGGCGGCCCCACTCCCGGGTCAGGACGGCCGGCCAGCCACCGGCCGCCCTGGCCCATTTCGTTAAGATCCCGGCAGCGCACATGGCAGACAACGGCGAACAGATCCTTCCCGACATCCGCGACGAGGCTGCGCGGCTCACCGCTTCGGCCGTCGAGTTGGGGCTGCAGGCCCGGCTGCTGGGCGGCCTCGCGGTCTGGTTGCGCTGCCCCAGCGTCCGCACCGGCCCCTTCGCCCGCTCCTACGCGGACATGGACTTCGCGATCGCCAAGGGAGCCGGCACGGCCTTCAAGGCCTTCCTCACCCGCCAGGGCTACCTGGGCGACCAGTTCTTCAACGGCCTCCATGGCGACACCCGCCTCTACTTCCAGGCGCCGGACGCGCGCTGGTCGATCGACGTGGTCATCGACGAGCTGGTGATGTCCCACAAGCTCGACCTCCGGGGACGGCTCCGGGGGCCGTCGCCCACCCTCCCCCTCGCCGACCTGCTGCTCAGCAAGCTGCAGGTCTGGGAGATCAACCGCAAGGACCTCGGCGACGCCCTCTGCGTGCTCGCCGACCACCCGGTGAGCGAGGACGACGCCGATCCGGAGGGGGTCAGCCTTCCCCGGATGCGCAGCGTGCTCGGCGCCGACTGGGGCTTCTGCCACACCACTGAGCGCAACCTGGGAAGGCTCGAGGAGCTGTGGGCGGACTCACCCCTGCCCTCCCCCTCCCTGGATGTCGCCCAGCAGATCGCGACCATCCGCGCGGCCATCGAGACGGCGTCCAAGAGCGTGGCCTGGAGGATGCGCGCCCGCGTCGGTGAGCGGGTCAAGTGGTACGAGGTGCCGGAGGAGGTCGGGCACTGACCGTCCGCTGTCGCGACGCGGAGCGGGGAACCTCCAGAGGCGGCCGATCAGCTCACCGGCCGGCGGATGCCGCGCCGAGCAGCTCCATGGCGTCGAAGAGCGCCGCGTGCAGGCGGCGTCCCTGCTCCCGCGAGTACTGGAGTTGCCGGGGTCCGAAGTAGTCCCGGTAGAAGTTGGTGTAGTGCCGATCGCGGCGCCGCTCCGGGGGATGGCAGGCGAAGAGGTCGACGACGTGGCCCTGCTCGGAGAGCGTGGCGGTCGCGGCGACGTGTTCCATGCGCAGCACGTCCCCGCTCTCGAAGGTCAGCTCGGTCCAGCGGCTGGGCTCGACGGCCTGCCAGGTGGTGAAGATCGTCCCCCGGGCCGGTCGATCCCCGTCGCGGAGGTCGAGCCCGGCCTCGAACGTGCTCGCATGGCCCTCGAACCGCCGGTGCGCGGTGACCGCGATCGAGGAGACGAACCGCGCGGCGACGCTCAGCCCGTTGATCCCCGCGTCGGCCCAGCTGTCTCCGAGGCTGTGGACCCTCGCCTCCCTGCCGGCGTACGGATCGCCGAACCAGCCGCGGAGCGAGACCACCGCGCCCAGCCTCGAGCGCTCCCGCCCCCGGACCTCCATCGCCCAGAGGACCTCCGCCGCGAAGCCGAGGTGGTAGATCACCTCGACGTCTCCCAGGGCGGCGAGCATCCGGTGCGAGTCGGCGCGACTGTAGGCGGCGGGTTTCTCCACCAGCACTGGCACGCTGCGGCTCGCGGCCCTGATCTCGCCCACCACCGCGGCGTGGGAGGGGGTGGGCGCCGCGACGACCACCAGGTCGGTCGGCTCCTGGAGGGCGGCGTCCACGCCGGGGAAGACCCTCAGAGGGCTGCCGCGAAAGGAGCGCGCCGTCACGGGTCGGGGGTCGACGCCGATCACCTCCTGGATCTCGGGGATGGTCTCGAGCGCGCGCAGGTGCGAGGAGGCGACGTCTCCGAGACCGACCAGGGTCACCCGGCTGATCATCGGAAGAGGCGCTCGATCAGGTCGCGGGTGAGCGCCAGGAAGGCGGCGCGGTCGGGGACCTCGCGGTGCAGCGAGGGCATCATCGCCGCGTGCGCGGCGGAGACCACGACGCCGGCCAGGAAGCGGGGGTCGCCGGCCCGCAGCTCGCCCGCGGCCATCGCCGCTTCCAGGAACCTCTCGACGATCTCCACGACCGGCTGGAGCTGCTCCGCATCGCTGGCGCCGGCCTCGGGGAAGAGCAGGTGGTGGAGCTGCTGACGGGTGGCGGCGAAGTCGAAGACCGACGCCGCGAAAGCCTCCAGCCGCGCGGCCGCCGGCTCCCCCGGCGGCCCGGCCTCGAGCAGCCCGCCGGCATGGGCGACCAGCTCGAGACCGTACCCGCGACGGACCGCCGCGACCAGCTCCACCTTGGAGGAGAAGTAGAGGTACGGGGTGCCCTTGGCGACGCCCGCGGCGGCCGCGACGTCGTCCATGGTCGTCCGCTGCAGGCCGCCCTCGAGGAGCGCCCGCCGGGCGCCGGCGAGGATCGCGTCCCGGCGCGCCTCGGGCGCCAGGCGCACCCGCCGGGACGGCCGCCGCCGTCGCATCGGTTCCCGTGTGGTCATCTGACTGACCGTCAGTCTATCCGAGATTCACCTGATGACGGCGAGGACTTGACCCGAGCCGGCCGGGCGTCCTAGAGTATGACTGACCGTCAGTCAGTAGCCAGGAGGTCGCCATGATCCAGGAGAGAGCGGGCCGGCTCTTCTACCGGCTCACCTACGAGCACG
Organism: uncultured Chloroflexia bacterium; assembly: GCA_963803165.1. Taxonomy (GTDB): domain Bacteria; phylum Chloroflexota; class Dormibacteria; order Aeolococcales; family Aeolococcaceae; genus Changshengia. The sequence continues at coordinate 186,933 of CAWDLK010000006.1, forward strand.
GGAAGCCGCGCTGGGACACGGAGGTGGCCCCGGAGCCCCTGGTCGGCCTGGTGGGGAGCCTGTCACCCGGCCGGTTCCTCGACCTCGGCTGCGGGACCGGCACCACGGCGGTGCGCCTGGCCGGGATGGGCTGGGAGGTCCTGGGGATCGATTACGTCCCCGCGGCCGTGGAGCGCGCCCGCCGCCGGGCCGAGGAGGCGGGGGTGACGGCCGAGTTCCGTCTCGGCGACGTCACCCGGCTCGACGGAGCTGTCCAGGAGCGACGCTATGACCTGATCCTCGACGCGGGCTGCTATCACGGGCTCTCGTCAGCAGGGAGGGAGCGGTACGCGGCCGCCGTCGCTGGAGCCGCCACGCCGGGTGCGACCTTCCTGCTCTTCGGGTTCCGCAGGGTCCCGCCCACCTGGAGGTTGATCGGGGGCTCCGGGTTCAGGCACGGGCGACGCCGCCACCCGCTTCGCCCGGTGGTTCTCCGTCGAGGAGCTGCCGATGCCGGCGGGGGACCGGGGGAGGACGGCGTGGTACCGGATGCGGCGCCGAGACGACGCCGCGCCGGGGTGATCAGCTGGGCAGCGCGGTCCCGCTGTGCACCGGGGACACGAAGACGGCGCCGCCGCACGCGGCGATGCTGGAGGGGGAGTTGATCGCGCCGGCGATGCCCGGCAGGATGATCTGCAGCTCCGTCGCCTGCCGGCACGTCTCACCGGCGTTCGGCGTGTCGCCGTACTGAACGTCGAACGACGCGCTGCCCCCGGCGGTGACGACGACCGGGGAGTTGGGAACGCCGACGATCCCCGCCGTCATCGGGTCCGGCAGGAAATCCTGGTCGGTCTCGGTGGTCGTGAAGATGCCGCCGGCATCGGCGAGGGTCACCACCGGATAGCCGCTCATGGTGCAGGGCTGATCCCCCGTGTTGGTGAGCACGTAGGCCAACCACCGGGAGCCCGGGCCGCTGTTCGACGCACCCTCGGACGCCGTGAGGAACCCCGCTCCGCAGAGGGCTGCCGATGGCCCCGACGCGGTCGCGCTGGGGGGCGCCGCGGTGGGGGAGGGAGCGGCGGACGTGGAGGGTGTCGCCACCCGGGTGGCCGTGGGAGCGGCGGTGCCTCCACAGCTCAGGAGCACGAGACCTGGCAGCACGCAGAGGACGGCGGGCAGGCCGCGAAACGTGCGGCGGCGGGTCATCGCGGGAGGATAGCAGAGGGGTCCCCCGGCTCCCTCGACCCCCTCGGCCGGCGTGAGCACGCGGTGAGCCGGCGGGTGTAGGTTCGGCGCGCCATGAAGCTCGGACTGCTCCTCGGGTTCTGGGACGAGGCCGGCCCGCCGCCCCGCCTTCTCGACACCGTGCGTGAGGCCGAATCCCTCGGCTACGAATCGGTGTGGACCTCCGAGGCCTCCGGCTCGGACGCGCTGACGCCGCTCGCCTGGGTCGGTGCGCACACCGCGACCGTGCGCCTGGGGACCTGCATCATGCACATGGCGGCGCGGGCCCCGACCGCCACGGCGATGGCCGCGCTCAGCCTCGACCACCTCTCGGGTGGGCGCTTCATCCTCGGCCTCGGGGTGTCGGGCCCGGGGCTGGTCGAGGGGTGGTACGGGCAGCCCTTCGACCCGCCTCTCGGACGCACCCGTGAATACGTCGAGATCGTCCGCAGGGTGCTGGAGCGGCGCGCGCCGGTGGAGTATGCGGGCCGCTACCACGTCCTCCCGCTCCCCGGCGGGTCGGGGCTGGGGCGTCCCCATCTCTCGATGGTCCGGCCGTTGCGCGCCGACCTCCCCATCCTGCTCGCCGCCGAGGGGCCCCGCAACGTCGCCCTCGCCCGGGAAATCGCCGACGGCTGGATCGCCAGCTACTACTCGCCCTTCCACGACGCCCACCTCCGAGCCGCGCTGGCCGAGGGCGCCGCCCGGACGGGGGCGCGTGCCGCGGACGGCTTCGAGATCGCCGGCGCTGTGCCGCTGGTCCTCGACGACGACCCCGAGGCCGCCGCCGGGACGCTGCGCCCGCTCCTGGCCCGGTTCATCGGCGGGATGGGCTCCCCGGGACGCAACTTCCACCACGACGCCTTCGTGCGCATGGGGTACGAGGAGGTCGCCACCCGGGTGCGCGACCTCTGGCTGGCCGGGCGCGTCCGGGAGGCGGCCGCGGCCATACCGACCCCGATGATCGAGCAGGTGGCCCTGATCGGGCCGCCGGCCAAGATCCGCGAGGAGCTGGCCGAATGGAGGCGATCGCTGCTGACCACCCTGCTGGTGCACCTGCCCCCGGATCCGGCCGCCCTGCGGCGGGTCGCGGAGATCGTGCTCGGCGGCTGACGCCGTGGCACAGGAGGCGGCCGGCGCCCCCCCGCGGACCTTGAGCCCCCAGTCCCTGCGTCGTTGGCCCCTGTCGCGGCCGGACGTCCGTCTCTGGCAGGGCGCTCCGGATTGCCCCACCGTGAAGGCCGAGGATGGGCCGCTCGCGGGATGTGAGGTGACTGCGATGAGCCGGAGTGCGACGGGACAGAGGTGGCGGGACGGGCTGGCCCTGGTCGTCGTCCTCGCCGATCTGGCGACCTACGTGGCGCTGCTCCACCAGGGGAGCGCCGGGGTCGGGTTCATCAAGGACCCGCGCGCGATGGCCTCCATCGTGCTGATCAGCACGGTGCTGCTCTGCCCGATGTCGAGCGATTACGGCCGGGCGGGCAACCTCTGGACCACCTTCATCGGCCTGCTCGGCGCCGCCACCCTGGGGGTGGGGATCGCCACCCTGGCCACCGACGGCTGGGGGGTGCTGGCGGCGCTGATGATCGGGCTGGGCCTGATGTGGGTGCTCTCGGCGACCCACCACCTGCTGCAATCCGCCCCCGCCGCCGGCCCGGCGCGAACCCGCGCCGCCGCGAAGGCAGACGGTGAGCACGGCACCGCCTCGGTGCTGGTCGCCTACGCCAGCCGCCACGGCTTCACCGAGGGGATCGCCGACCGGCTCGCCGCGACGCTCCGGGCCTCCGGGCGGACGGTGGACGAGCGCCCCGTGGCCTCGGTCCATGACCTCGCCGGCTACGACGCCTTCGTCATCGGCAGTGCCGCCTACATGGGGCAGTGGCTCCGCCCCGCGACCCGCTTCGTCCTCCGCAACCGGAAGACCCTCGTCTCCCATCCGGTCTGGCTCTTCAGCAGCGGCCCGCTGGGGACCTCGGCCACCGACGCCAAGGGGCGGGACGTCCTCGAGACCACCGCACCCAAGCAGTTCGCCCAGTTCCGCACCCTGCTCCGGCCGCGCGACCTGCGCGTCTTCTTCGGCGGGCTGGACGCCAGACGCATGGGGCGGACGACCCGCCTCATGCGCGCCGCGCCGGCGGCGCGAGAGGCGATGCCGGAGGGTGACTTTCGGGACTGGCCGGCGATCGACGCCTGGGCCGAGGAGATCGCCCGCGAGCTGGCCGCGACCCCCGTTGCCAGCAGCTGAGCCGGCGCGCGTCCGGCGCCACGCGGGCGCGACCGCGCTCTAGCATCCGCGCCATCGCCGGCCACGAATCGCAGCTCCCGGGGAGGGCGGAGACCCCGCTGGTCATCCGCCGCTACCGGGACGCCGACCGCGACGCCGTCTGGGAGCTGCACAACCTCGCCCTGCACCGGGTCGATGCCCACGCCGGCAACGGCCCCTGGGACGACGACCTGCACCGCATCCCCGAGATCTACCTGGCCGGCCGGGGGGAGTTCCTGGTGGGCACCCTGGCGGGCCGGGTCGCCGCCATGGGCGGGATCCGGCCGCGGGACCAGTCCACCGCGGAGCTGAAGCGGATGCGGGTCCACCCCGACGTCCAGCGCCGCGGCTTCGGGCGGGCGATTCTGCGCCGCCTCGAGGGCCGCGCGATCCAGCTCGGCTACCGCCGGTTGGTGCTCGACACCACCGAGCGCCAGGTCGCGGCGATCGGGCTGTACCGCTCCGAGGGCTTCGCCGAGACCGGCCGTGGCGAGGTGCTCGGGTTCCCCTGCATCTTCTTCGCCAAGCGACTGCCGGGCGCCCCCTGACCCCGCGGCACGTCGGCCCGTGCCCCGGAGAGGCGACAATGCAATCCATGACAGCAGTCGGGGGCGCATTCCTCCTGGCCGGACGCATCCTCTTCGCCGGGCTCTTCGTCTTCTCCGCCCGCGGGCACATCCAGCGCCACCCCCAGTACGTCAGGATCGCCACCGGCAAGCTCCCGATCGCCTTCCTGGCCGGCGTGCCCACCGGCATCTACCTGCTGCTGGCATCCGTCTCGATCGCCGCGGGGATCTGGCCGGACATCGGTTCGCTGATGATCGCCGCGTTCGTGCTCCCCGCCGCGCTCTTCTTCCACCCCTTCTGGACCATCCAGGACCCGGCGGCCCGGCGCACCCAGGAGGGTGGCTTCTACCGGAACGTCACCCTGCTCGGCGCCGCCCTGGCGCTCTTTGCACTCTTCGCGGCGGCGGGCCAGGTGCCCTTCGCCGTCACCGGACCGGCCATCCACCTGAGTTGAGCGAATGAAGAAGCGAATGCGTCTCGTCGGGCTCGGCGCCCTCCTCGCCGCGGGCGCCGCCTTCTTCCTGCACCCGCACAAGGGCCGCGAGCGCCGCGAGGCGGTGCGGCGCGGCGGGGAGCGGCTGGTGCGGCAGGGTTCCAGCGTCACCTCCCTGATGGGCAACCGCCGGCACCATGACACCGGCGTGGCGGCCGAGGCCAGGGCGCGGGTCGAGGACGCCCTGCTGGAGGCGCTCGGAGCCGACGGCTTCGCGCTGCGGGTGACCGCCGATGACGACGACTCCATCGCCGTTCGCGGTGAGGTGGCGTCGCTCGACCTGATCCGCAGGGCCAGCGAGGTCATCGAGCGCGCCCGTGGTGAGGTCGACGTGGTCAACCTGATCCGGCTCAGGGCGCCTGCGCCCGCTCGCTGAGGAACCGGACGGCGCGCCACCGCGTTGCATGAGGGTGCGGATGCGCAGGGTCGCGGTCATCGTCGTCGCCGGCTGCGTCATGGCGCTCGCCGCCCTGCCTGCGGTGCTCACCAGCTCGGCGCCGCCCGGCGCTTCACAGGTCACCGCGAGTGGCGAACCGGCGGCGGCGCCCGCATCCGCCGACCAGCTCGCCGTCTTGGTTCTGAACTCGGCCCCGATCCCTCCGGGCGCGCAGCTGTGGACCGCCCCTCCCCCGTCGATCCTTGACTGGCCCCCGGAGAGCCAGGGTGTCGGCGGCCTCACCGACGTCGATGCGCTCTACCTCGCGGGCGGCATCTCCGACCGCTGGGTCTTGGCCCGCGTTCCCCGGGGCGCGAGAGAAACGAACTCGGGGACCGTCTTCAGCCCGAGCGGCGACGTGCAGGACTTTACGGTATCGCTGCCGACCTCCGGGCCCAACGAGTACTCTGCGCAGCTCGTCTACTCGACCACCGAGACCGCTGGCGGCCTTCTGCTGCGCATCGACGCGCAGGTGGTCTGGGTGCCCGATCGCTCGGGAACCGAGCGGATCCCCGTCCCCGCGGGTGCGGAGCTGACCGGGTACACGACACTCTCCGCGGCGAACCCCTCCAGCGGAGCGGTGTCCGTCCAGCTCGGTGAGGCGGACAGCAGCCGCCTCGCCACCGCGGTCAACGCACTCCCGCTTGCCCCGCAGGTGGCCTGCGCGGAGGACTCCCTCCTCTTCACCATCACCTTCGAGCCTCCCGCCTTCAGCTCCCACCCCGGCTACTCGGTCTCGGAGGATCTCTGCGGGTCCACCGTGTACCTGATCGCTGGTGCGACCCGGCTGCCGGCGCTGAGCGACACCGGTTGCTCGCTCCGCCGCCTGGTGGTCAGCCTGCTGCCGGCGGCAGCGACCGGCACTCGGAGCACCAGCAGCTACTGCTGAGCCCGGATCCGGCGCGACCCCTGCCGTACCATCGGGCCCATGCCCACCCTCCATCCGCCCCTCCAGCCGATGCTCTGCCGCTCCGAGACGGAGATCCCGCCCGGGCCGGGCCTGGTGTACGAGCCCAAGTGGGACGGCTTCCGCTGCATCGTCTTCCGGGACGGCGACACCCTCCACCTCGAGAGCCGCAACAGCCTGCCCCTGCAGCGCTACTTCCCCGAGCTGCTCGACCCGCTGCGCGCCGCGCTCCCGGCCCGGGCCGTGGTCGACGGCGAGATCGTCATCGCCGGTCCGCGCGGGCTCGACTTCGACGCCCTCCAGCTCCGCCTCCACCCCGCCGCCACGCGGGTGCGGATGCTCGCCGCGGAGAGCCCGGCGACCTTCATCGCCTTCGACCTGCTGGCGGAGGGCGAGGAGGACCTGCGCGACCAGCCGCTGCACGCGCGTGCCCGCCGCCTGCGCGCCGCGCTGACCCCGAGCCCGCAGGTCGCGCTCACCCCGCAGACCACGGACGCGGGGGAGGCGGCCGCCTGGTTTGACCGGTACGAGGGCGCCGGCTGCGACGGGGTCGTCGCCAAGCCGCTCGAACTCGACGTACCGGAGCGGCGACCGCGGCTGGACCAAGGTCAAGCACCTGCGCACCGTCGACTGCGTGGTCGGCGGCTACCGCCGCGACCTCAAGATGGACGCCGTGGCATCGCTGCTGCTCGGCCTGCACGACGAGACGGGTGTGCTCCACCACGTCGGCCACACCTCGTCGTTCTCGGCCGCCGAGCGCCGCGAGCTGCTCGTCCGGCTGCGCCCCCTGGAGGGCGGCACCTCCTTCGGTGAGGGGCGGACGCCGGGCGGGCCGTCGCGATGGACGAGGGGGCGCGACGCGGACTGGGTGGCCGTGCGTCCCGAGCTGGTCTGCGAGGTGGCATTCGACCATCTGCAGGGCAACCGCTTCCGCCACGCCTCCCGCTTCCTGCGCTGGCGCCCCGACAAGGCGGCGGCGGAGTGCGGGTACGACCAGCTGCTGCCGCCCCATCCCTTCGACCTCTCGAGGATCCTGCGCGGCGCGGCGTAGACGGGGGCGAGCTCAGCCCTTGCGGGCCCGCGACGGCGCGACCCGGCGCGGCTCGTCGTCACCCTTGGGGAAGTGCGGCGGCCAGGGCGCGTCGCCGAGACCCTCGCGCTCGTCGCGGTCGGCCAGCTCCAGCAGGGCGTCGAGGTGATAGGCGACGGCGTCGATGCCGGCTCCCGGGTCGCCGCTCCGGCTCAACCGGCGTGGCACCGTCTCCACGGTCAGGTCCTCGGGCTCGACGTCCCGCACCTCCTCCCACTCCAGGGGGCAGGACACCCGCGCGTCGGGGACCGGGCGCACCGAGTAGGCGCTGGCGACGGTGCGGTCGCGCGCATTCTGGTTGTAGTCGATGAAAACGCCGTGACGCTCCTCCTTCCACCACTTGCTGGTGGCCAGCGCCGGGGCGCGGCGCTCGACCTCGCGGGCCAGCGCCAGGGCGGCGCGGCGGACGGTGGTGAAGCCGTGCTCGGGTGGGATCCGGACGTTGACGTGGATTCCACGCGACCCCGAGGTCTTGGGGAAGCCGCGCATCCCCATCTCCTCGAGCACCTCGCGCACCACCAGGGCCACCCTCCGGATGTCCGCGAAGGGGACGTCGGGCTGAGGGTCGAGGTCGACGCGCAGCTCGTCGGGATGGTCGGTGTCGCCACTGCGCACCGGCCACGGGTTGATGTCGATGCAGCCGAGGTTGACCGACCAGATCAGCGCCGCCAGCGAGTCGATGACCAGCAGGTCGGCGCTGCGCCCGCTGGGGAAGTGGACCGTGGTGGTGTGCAGGTGCGCGGCGCCAGCGACCGGTGCGCGCTTCTGGAAGAAGTGGGGGCCCGCGGCGCCGTTCGGGTAGCGCTTGAGGACGCTGGGACGGTCGAAGCAGCCGGTGAGGGCGCCGTCGCTGACCGCGATGTAGTAGTCGACGAGCTGGCGTTTGGTGATCCCCCGCTCCGCGAAGAAGACCTTGTCGCCGTTGCTGATGGCGAGGTCACGGCCGTCGACCTCGACGCTCTCCGCGGTCACCCCGCGATGGCTTCCGCCGCGGCGCCGGTCGCGTCCGCGGTGACCCGGCTCTCCCAGGCGCGGAAGCGCTCGACGATCAGCGGCTCGGCCTCCGTCCAGGTGCGGGCGCGGGAGCCGGCGGGCACCTCGAGGTGGCGGTTGGCGGCGTGGCTGAAGACGATCACGTCGTGCTGGTCGCGCCGCAGCGCCTCGACGTTGTGGGGCGAGTCCTCGATGTAGAGGTCGGCGTTGACCGCGCCCTTCTCGCCCATGAAGCAGAGGTCCCAGTAGGGGATGCCGTGGCGGTCCAGCCATTCCACGGTCTGCGACACCGCGATCTGGTGAAAGTGCTCGATGACCAGCCGGTGGGTGATGATCCGGATGCGGATGCCCAGGTTGGAGAGCCGGCGCAGCGCCGGACCGGCCCCGGCGATCATCCCCACCTCGAGGTAGAGCCGGCGCTCCACCACCGCGAATCGGTGGATCTTGTGGAACTCACCGGGCTCCACGCCCCATTCGGTCATCTCCCAGCCGACGTCCTGGGGGAGCGACTCCGGGTCCCGTCCCAGCCACTCCGCGACCACCTGGCGCATGAAGGGGTAGTAGTCGGCGCAGACGCCGTCCAGGTCCACCCCGAGGACGAACTGCCGAGGGTTGTCGGCCACGTTGGTGATTGTCGCCGAATCGGCGGCCGCGGTCGCACCGCCGGGATGGGCGCCGTTCACGGCAGCGGCCCCGCCGCCGGTCGGGCCCGCCGCGCGCCCCCCAGCGCCGACGCCACGAGGACCAGGACCACCGTCCCGAGCACGATCCAGAGGCTGTAGCCGGAGAGCGCCTGCGCGACGTCCTCGGCCGGCTTGCCGATGAAGTAGCCGAGGGCCTCGATCTCGGCGATGTAGGCGAGCTCGCCGGCGGCGTCCAGCAGGATGAAGCGCCAGAAGGGCATGCGCCGGGTCTCGCCGGCCAGGAAGTAGAAGACGGAGTTGGGCAGCCAGATCACCGGGGCGAGGAAGACCGCCCAGCCCGCGAAGCGGGCAAAGATCCGCTCTCCCCGGGCCAGCCGCCGGTTCCAGCGCGGATCGCTCCGACCCAGGTAGCCCATCAGCGCTCGGCCGTAGCGGCGGCCCCCGTAGAAGAAGCAGGGGTCGGTGCACATCGTGATCGGGAGGGGGGCGAGCAGGGCCACCCAGAGGCTCACCCCGGAGGTGCGCACCGCGGCGCCGCTCAGGATCATCGCCGCCGTCGAACCGCGGAGCAGCGCCGCGCGGATGGGATGGTTGTTGAGGATCAGCCAGGTCCCGAGGGGCAGGCCCGCGTAGTAGTAGATGGAGCTGGCGACCAGCGGGCCGACGATGAGGACGTCCTGCCAGCCCCAGCGGCCGCGGACGAGGCCCTGACCCGGCGGGACGGTGACCGCCCCGGAGCTCGACGGCCCCTGCCAGCGGGGCGGTCGCGGGTCGGCGTCGGGGTCGCGGGCCGGTGCCGCCGGCTCGGGGCTCACCCGGCCATTCTCCTCATCGGGCGAGGTCAGGCGGTCTCCGGCTCCCCTCTCACCGCGCACGGGGCCTGCGCCGGGACCGGCGCCGGGCGGCGGCGGCCTCCCGCCAGCAGGGCCACGACCGCGATCACGATGAGCGCGCCGGCCACCAGCGTGGTGGCGCCCACGTTCTCCCCGAGGAAGGCCCAGCCCAGCAGCACCGCCACCAGCGGGTTGACGTAGGCGTAGCTGGACGCCGCCCGCGGCGAGACCCTGGAGAGCACGTACATGTAGGCCGTGTATCCGACCAGGGAACCGGCCACCACCAGGTAGGCGAAGCCGGCGAGGGAGGCCAGCGTGATCGCCGAGAGATGGAGCTGCCCCCACTCCCCGGCCGCCCCGGCGACGAGGCAGAGGAGGGCGCCGCCGCAGAGCATCTGCGTCGCCGTCACCAGGAGCGGCCGGCGCGGCAGCGGAGCACCCTGCGCGTAGATGGAGCCGGCCGCCCAGAAGAGGGGGGAGAGGAGGGTGAAGGCGATCCAGAGCGGCGAGACGGACCCCATGCTGCCGGGGCGGAGCATCAGGCCGACCCCGACCAGGCCGACGACGGTCCCGGCCACCCCCAGGCGGCTCACCCGCTGACGGCCGCCGAAGTGGGCAAAGGCGGCCATCCACATCGGGGTCGTGGCCACCAGCAGGGCGACCACCCCGGAGGCCACGTGCTCCTCCGCGAGGGTGATGACGCCGTTGCTGCCGGTGAGCAGGAGCGCGCCGACGATCAGCGCCGTCCTCCAGTGGGCCGGGGTCAGGCGGTCCCCCCGCCGGTCGCCGCTCCAGTAGGCGATCGGGAAGAGGATCGCCCCGGCGACCAGGAAGCGGACCCCGGCCATCAGCAGCGGCGGGATGGTGTCGATCGCCAGCCGGATGGCGAGGTAGGTGGAGCCCCAGATCAGGTAGACCGCGGCGAACGCGGCGAGGAGGAGGGGGGTGAGGCGGGTGCGGGTCACCCTCAGCCGGCGCTCACGGTGTGGCTGGGGAACCTCCGCCCGATCGCGGCCACACTCGGCGGCTCCGGGATGCCGGCACCCAGGTGGGGGTCCGGGCGCGGTGCCCCGGCCATCGTCCGGAGCGGCACCTCGCCGGCCCAGGGCGGCAGCGACCGGTCGGAGACCGGGTCGAGCGGCGGACCGGTGCGCACCTTGGCCGAGCACTCGGTGAGGTCGACGGCGACCACCTGGGTGCTCTCCAGCTCCCGGGCGCTGGGCTCGCGGACCTCCTCCCACCGCCCCGGGACGAGGTGCTCCACCACCGCCCGCAGGGCCTCGCGACGCTCGTCGGGGTCGGTGACCGCCCGGGCGCGACCACGCACCACCACGCTCCGGTAGTTCATGGAGTGGCCCGGTGCGGAGCGCGCCAGCACCAGCCCGTCGAGGTGGGTGACGGTGACGCAGGCCCCTTCGAGGGCCGCCTGCAGGCTGCGGTTGGCCGCCGCCCCGTGCAGGTAGAGGGTGCCGCCCACCCGCCCGTACGCGGTGGGCAGCACCAGAGGCTCGCCGTCGACGATCACCCCCAGGTGGCAGACCAGCCCCTCGTCGAGGATCGCGTCGATTGCCGCCCGATCGTAGCGAGCCCTCTCCGCGTGCCGGTGGACCTCGACCCGCGCGCTGGCCGGACCTGCGATCGCCGCGACCTCCTCTCGACGACCCGCCACATCTCCACCCATATCTCGTGCCGTCTATATGTGATAATACAAAGCGGTGAACGTTACCGAACTATTCTATCTGAACGGCATGCGCGTCCGCCGGGCCGCCGACCTCGCCGCCGCGGTGGAGGGCGCCGTCCGTGCCGGGCGGCTCCAGCCGGGTGAGCGCCTTCCCACCGTGCGCCGGGTGGCGGCCGAGCTGGAGGTGAGCCCTGCGACGGTGGCTGCCGCGTACCGGGAGCTGGGGCGGCGAGGGGTCGCTGTCGGGGCGGGACGGTCGGGGACCTCGGTGGCCCCCCGGCCCCCGCTGCACGCCGCGGTCACGGCACGCCCGCGCCCGGGCCTCCGCGACCTCGCCCTCGGCCAGCCCGATCCCGAGCTGCTCCCCGACTGGAGCGAGGCCCTCGCCGACCTGCCCCGGCGGTCGGCCCCCTACGGCTCGCCCCTGGTCGATGCCGACCTCCTCGACCTCGCCCGGGAGCGGCTCCGCGCCGACGGCCTCGACGCCTCCCGCCTCACCGTGGTCAACGGGGCCGTCGACGGGATCGAGCGTGTGCTCGGCGCCCACCTCCGCCCCGGCGACAGCGTGGCCGTGGAGGATCCCGTCTACCCGCCCATCCTCGACCTGCTTCGCGCCACGTCACTGCGCAGCGTGGCGGTGCGCGTCGACGACCGGGGCATGCTGGCCGACGACCTCGACCACGCGCTCCGCCGGGGCGCCCGGGCGGTGGTGACGACCCCCCGCAGCCAGAACCCGTTCGGCGGGGCGCTCGACGACCTGCGCCGCACCGAGCTGCGCCGGGTGCTCGCCCGTCACCCCGAGGTCCTGGTGGTCGAGGACGACCACGCGGAGACGGTGGGCGGAGGCGCGGTGGTGGGGGTCTCGCTCCCCGACGCCCCCGCGTGGGCGGTGGTCCGCTCCGTCTCCAAGACCCTGGGCCCCGACCTCCGCCTCGCCATCGTCTGCGGTGACGCGGGGACGGTGGCGCGCGTCGAGGGGCGGCTGGCGGTCGGCCCCGGCTGGGTGAGCCACCTCCTCCAGCGGCTGGTCATCAGCCTCTGGTCGCGCCCCGGGCTCGATGCCCTCCTGACCCGGGCCGCCGACGTCTACCGGCAGCGGCGGGGGGGGCTCCTCGAGGCCCTGGAGCGGCGCGGCGTCGCGGCCCACGGCGCCACCGGCTTCAACGTCTGGGTGCCGGTGGAGGCCGAGGCGCCCGTCCTCGACGCCCTCGCCGACGCGGGGTACGCCGCCCTCCCCGGCGAGCGGTTCCGGATCGCCACCGGGCCGGGCGTCCGGATCACCTCCGCCGGGCTCGACCCGTCCGAGGCCGAAGAGGTGGCCGACGCGGTGGCCGCCGCGGGACGGCCGGGACCGTCGCGCCTCGCCTGAGCCCGGGGCTCCGATCGGGATCCGCGCCTACCATTGCCTCGATGACCGCCGGTCGTGAGGAGATCGTCACCGTCAACCCGGCCACCGGATCGGAGGCCGGGCGCTATCCGGTGATGGGCGGCGACGAGGTCGACGCCGTCCTCGGCGCGGTGCACCGCCGCTTCGCGGGCTGGGGGCGGCTCGCCGTCGACCGGCGGATCGAGCACCTGCACGCCCTGGCCGGGGTCCTCCGCCACCGGATCGACGAGCTGGCCGGCCTGATCACCCGGGAGATGGGCAAGCCGATCACCGAGGCACGCGCCGAGGTCGCCAAGTGTGCGACCGCCTGCGACTACTACGTCGACCGTGCCGCCGAGATGCTCGCCGACCAGCGGGCCCCCTCGGACGTGCACGGCAGCTTCATCAGCTTCGAGCCCCTGGGCACCGTGCTCGCCGTCATGCCCTGGAACTTCCCGCTCTGGCAGGTGATGCGCTTCGCGGCCCCCAGCCTGATGGCGGGCAACACGGCGGTGCTCAAACACGCCTCCAACACCACGGGCTCAGCCGTGCGGCTGGAGCGCCTCTTCCTGGAGGCGGGCTTCCCGGACTCCGTCCTGCGCACCCTCGTGATCCCCGGCGGCCGGGTCGCCCGGGTCATCGACGACCCGCGGGTGGCCGCGGTCACCCTCACCGGCAGTGACAGCACGGGTTCCCAGGTCGCCTCTCTCGCCGGCCGCGGGCTCAAGAAGACGGTCCTCGAGCTGGGCGGCTCGGACGCCTTCGTGGTCCTGGAGGACGCCGACGTCGCGGCCGCCGCGGCGATGGCGGTGCGATCGCGCTTCCAGAACTGCGGCCAGAGCTGCATCGCCGCCAAGCGGCTGATCGTGGTCGACGAGGTGGCCGACCGCTTCGAGGAGGCGGTGGTCGCCGAGGCGGAGCGGCTCCGGGTCGGGGATCCCACCGACCCCGAGGTTCAGATGGGCCCGATGGCGCGCTCCGACCTCCGGGACGACCTGGAGCGCCAGCTCTCCGAGTCGCTGCGGCAGGGCGCGCGGCTCGCGACCGGCGGGCGCCGGCCGGAGCGTCCGGGCTGGTACTTCCCGCCCACCGTGCTGGTCGGCTGCGCGCCGGGGATGCCGGCCGTGGACGAGGAGACCTTCGGGCCGCTGGCCGCGGTCATCCGGGTGCCCGACGAGGAGAGCGCGCTGGGGGCCGCCAACCGCTCCGCGTACGGCCTGGGCGGCAACGTCTGGACCTCCGACATCGAGCGTGGTGTGCGCTTCGCGCGCCGCATGGAGACCGGCGGCGTCTTCGTCAACGGCATGACCCACTCCGACCCGCGCCTTCCCTTCGGCGGGGTCAAGCGCAGCGGCTACGGCCGCGAGCTCCACGCCTTCGGCATCCGCGAGTTCGTCAACGTCAAGACGATCTGGGTGGGGTAGCCGCCGCGGCTCAGCAGCCGCTGCTGGTGAGGATCAGCACCACCCCCACGATGTTGATGGTCATGTGAACGATGACCCCCGGCCACAGGGACCGCGACTTGGCGTAGAGGTAGGCGAGCAGGATCCCGCTCAGGAAGACGGGGAGGAAGAGGGTCGGCTCCGCCCAGCCCACGTGGGCCGCGGAGAAGATCGTGGCGCTGGCCAGCACCGCGCCCCAGAGGGGCAGCCGGCCCTGCAGCCAGCGGAAGGTGAAGCCGCGGAAGATGATCTCCTCCGCGACCGGCGCGATCACCGCGACGGCCAGCAGGGCCAGCGGCAGTGAGCTGCCGAACTCGCCCCGGATGCCCACGCACTGGTTGGTGGAGTTGGCGGCGGGGAAGATCGCCCTGCTGAGCAGCCCGCCCGACTCCTGGAGGACGAGCGCCGCGAAGCCCATCGGGATCCCCGCGGCGAGCCAGGGCCACGCCGGGAGCCGCAGCCCCAACGCCGCCAGCGACGTGTGCCGGCGCCAGCCCACCAGCAGGGCGATGAGCAGCAGGCTGGCCCCATAGACGGCGATCTCGTCGGCGTACGAGAGTGCGATGGCCCCTCCGCTGCCGGCGGTGATGCCGAGCCCCTGGGCGGTGACCCCGGCGACCCAATTGGCCGCCAGGATGATGGGCAGCAGGGTCACCAGCACCGGGACCACGTCGGTCCAGGTCCAGGAGCTGCGGGCCGGCGGGGCCTCCTCCGCCGCCCGCGCCGTCGGGATGAGCGGGGCGGGCACCGGCGGTCGCGCCGGGGCCAAAGTCCAGCCGTACGGCCCCGGGACCCAGGCGATGGGGAGCGGCCGGACCGCGAGCACCAGGCTGCTCGCCATCCGGTCGGGCAGCCCGCGCCGCCACGGGTCGGCCAGGGCGGGCAGGAACCCGATGCCGGCGGTCAGGAGGCTCCACCACCAGCCGGCGGCGCGGAGCATCGTCTGCCCCCAGGTGAGCCGCTCGCCGCTCCGGGCGTCGACCACGCGCAGGCCGAGGATGCGCATCGCCGGGGTGGCCCCGGAGCGCCAGCCGAGCGCCGGGTAGACGAAGGGGGGCGCGACCAGGCTGAGGAGGTAGATCAGCACCCCGATCACGACCCCGGGAACGCCCGCGTCCTCGGCGGCCACGGTGGACTGGAGGCCCCGTGCCGCCTCGATGAGGCTGCCCCCGATCACCAGGCCGACCACCGCCACCATGGCGAGGAAGACCCCGTCCAGGGCAAAGGCACCCAGCCGGCGCCCGTAGCCGGCGAGCTGGTACTCGTGGAGGGGTCCGCCGCCCTGCGGTGGCGCCCAGCTCGGCGCCGGCACCGTCCCGCCCCGAGGCGGTGGGGCCGGCGGCCACGCCGGAGCCGATGGTGACGGAGCGGGCGGGACGCCCCACCCGGCGGTCGGTGGCGGCGGTGGCGGAGGCTGGTCCATGGGACCTCGTCCACGGGGTCGGGGGTGCCGGCGGATTGTAGACGTCGGCCCAGCCGGGGCCCGGGAACCGACCGAGGTCAGTAGGCGACGGTGCCGGCGCTCTCGGCGGTCTCGGAGGCGATCAGCGCGTCCACCCTCTCGCGCCGGGACGCGGCGGTCAGCCAGCTCACCTCGCGGCCCCGGGGCGAGGTGGCCATCCACCCCGGCGTCGGGCCGGTCAGCCAGGTCCAGCGATCGGGCGAGCGGAAGCGAAGCTGCCGCCAGCCCTGCCGCTCCGCGGCCGCCCGGAGGCCCCGATCGGCGTTGACCGCGGTGGGGTGCCCGACCGCCTGGAGCATCGGGATGTCTCCGCCCCCGTCGCCGTAGGCGAAGGAGCCGTCGAGGTCGACGCGGTGGGCCGCCGCCAGGCGGCGGACCGCGTCCACCTTGGCCGTGCCGTGGCAGAGGGACACCATCCCCGTGTAGCGACCGGCGACGATCTCCGCCTCCGAGGCCACCACCCCGTCGGCCCCCACGATGCCTCCGAGCTTGTCGATCAGCTCGTGGGTCGAGGCCGACACCAGGAAGACCAGGTGACCGCGGTCGCGGTGCCAGGCGATCAGCTCCAGGGCCTCCGCGTAGAGCCGGGGGCCGAGGACGCCGGGGATCGCTCGCTCCGCGACCCGGCGCAGCCGTGCCACCTCCATGCCGCGCACCGCCTCGCCGATGCTGCGCACCGAGCGCTGGATCTCCTGCTCGTCGAAGCCGTGGGCGCTGAACTGGAGCCCTCGGACCGCGGCGCTGAGCACCGCCCTGCTGGGGAGGAGCCCGGCGCGCCAGAGCGGCCCGGCCAGCGCCAGCATCGAGGACCCCCGGACCAGGGTCCGGTCGACGTCGAAGAAGGCTGCGATCCGCCAGGGTCGGGGTTCCATGGCTACCATCCGGGCCCATGCAAGCACGAATGGGCATCGACGCGCCGAGAGTAAGCCACCTGTTAACCGAAGGGCGAACTCGTCTTAGGGCCTCGGCGGCGATCGACCACTGGAGAGCGGCGATCGCCCGGGAGGACGCCGAGGACCTCCTCGCCCTCGCCCTCGGGGTGGAGGTCGAGGCCCTCGACCCCCGGGAGCGGGTGCCTGGACGGGTGGGGCGCCGCTACCGCGCCTACCTGGAGCGCCGGGCAGACGGCGAGCCCGTGGCCCTCATCCGGGGTGCCGTCGAGTTCGCCGGCCTGACCCTCCGGGTGCGACCCGGGGTCTTCGTGCCCCGGCGCACCAGCGAGGTGCTCGCCGAGGCGGCGATCGCCGCGCTCCGCCGCCGCCCGCTCAAGGTGGCGGTGGACGTGGCCTGTGGGGCCGCCCCCGTGTCCTGCGCGATCGCCGCCGCCCTGCCTGCCGCCGAGGTGTGGGGGCTCGACATCGACCCGGCCGCCGTCCGCCTGAGCCGGGTCAACGCCCGGCGCCTCGGCCTGGTCAACGCCCGCTTCCGCGTGTCCGACCTCCTCGCCGGGCTGCCCGCACGGCTGCATGGCAAGGTCGGCGCCATCACCATGCACCCGCCGTACGTGGCGCGCCGGGACGTCCGCGACCTGCCCCGGGAGATCCGCGGATTCGAGCCGCGCCACACCCTGACCGACGGGTCGACGGACGGCCTGGGACTCGTGCGGGACCTGGTGGACGCGGCTCCCGACTGGCTCCGCCCCGGCGGGGTGGTGCTGGTGGAGGTGGCGCCCTTCCTCAGCCGGCCGATCCAGGTGCTGATGCGGCGTGTCGAGCTCGCGGTGACGGTCCAGAGCGACCCGGGCGGGATCACCCGGGTGGTGGGCGGCCGCCTGCCGCGCTGACCGTCAGCCGCCTCCGAGATCCACTCCGGCGGCGCTCAACGCCTCGGTCGCCGGGGTCAGCGCCTCGACTCCCCGGAGCGCCAGGTCGTGGTCGCCGCCGGCGATGCCCTCGGCGATCTCCGCCCCCGCGGTCGCGTAGTCCCGGAAGGCGGTGCGCAGCTCGGCATCGGCGGCCTTCTCGCCCGACGTCACCGGGTGCTGCCCGCCGATGTCGGCGAGTGCGCCCTCCGCGGCGAGGGCCAGGTCGCGGGCGGCGCTCTCGCAGCTCAGCCCCGCGGGGCTCGCGCACACGGGGTCCATCGCCGCCAGCGGGGTGAGGACCCGGCAGATGTCCGCCGTGGCCGCCGCGGCGTACGCGTCGACCGGACTGCCCCCGCCGCAGTCGGTCGCGGGGTCGACGGGGGGCTCCCCCGAGGAGGCGGGCGCCGAGACGCTGGGGAGGGGCAGGGCGGTCGCGGGAAGGGGGGTGGGGGTGGTGCTGCTCGCAGTGGGGGCCGGGCTGCGGCTGACCAGGAGATAGGTGCCACCTCCGGCCGCGCCCGCGATCACGGTCCCGCCCAGGATCGCCAGCGCGATCTTCCACGCTGGCGCCGCCCTCGGCTCCGGCCCCGGTGGTGGTGGCGGCGGGGTGGGGGGGGACGGCGGGGGGACCTGGTCGCTCACGAGCTCCGGCCGAGTCTGCGCGCGCGCCGCGCCCGGACGCCCGCCGCCGCCCGAGGGGTGCCCGCAGCGGCCGTATACTCGATTCCAGCGTGCGCCCGTAGCTCAGCTGGATAGAGCGCCGGCCTCCGGAGCCGGGTGCGGGGGTTCAAGTCCCTCCGGGCGTACTCCTCTCTCCACGGCCGCCGGCGTGCCCGTCTCCCCGCACCCTCCGCGCAGCCCGGTGATCGTTCGTCACGAGATATTCGTCACGAACGGCAGCCCTCCAACCCCTGCCCCCGCCCCGCTGCGTGCTCGGTGCGATCGGCGCGGACCCGGCGGGTCGGGCCGGTCGGCTCAGACGAGGACGCGTTCGACGACCCGCTGCCGCCTGCCGCTCCCGGACAGCCCCGCGACCCGCACCACCTGCGACCCGACGGCGGTGGCGAGGACGGCGACCAGGAGGTCGCTCCAGCGAAGGGTCAGGCCCGAGATCCTTGGAACGCTGGCGAAGATGCCGTCGAAGGGCCCGGACAGCCAGGATCCCGCGATGAAGATCAGGTGGGCGACGCCGCTGTTGCTCGCCGCGATGATGCGGAAGACGAAGTCGAGGCCGACCACGGCGTCGATGACCCCGACGACCAGCCAGATCACCTGCTTGAGCCGGTGCTCGGCCACGGACCTGACCAGCTGCACGTGGGCGCGCCGCGGAGCCGCCGCGCCTTCCGGCGCGGTCCCGCGCAGGGCGCCGGGGGCTCGGGGCTGGGGCGCCGCCGCCGGCGCCTCCTGCTCCCCCTCGTCGATCTCGGGTGCTCTCTGCATGATCATCGGCTCTGCCCTCCCGTGCGCCGGCCCGCCGCGGGCGCCTTGATCGGCGCACTTGATATCAAAACTGATGATAGCAGCGCTGTAACACATCCGTCCCAGGTGGTGGCAGTGAATCCGGCTCGGCCGGTCACCACCACTCGAACGGCCGGCCATCCCACTCGTCGAGGCGGGGATACCAGGGGTGGGCGGCGAGCTCCTCCAGCCTGCCCTCGAAGGCGTCGACCTCGGTGGCGGTGAGGAGCGTGCGGAGGGCGCCGCGGAGCTCCTCGCGCGAGTCCCCGCCGGCCAGCCGCCGCACCAGCTCGGCGTCCTCGGGGTCGAGGTCGCTCCCCCCGAGGCCGAGGAGCACGGTCCGCTGGCGGGGGTAGGGGAGGAAGGTGAGGGCGTTGTCGATCCCCCAGAGGTGCCCCCCGGCATCGAGGAGCAGATGGGCCCGCTTGCGGTCGGCGTTGTTGGCCAGGACGTCGAAGGCCGCGACCCGGTGGAGCTGCGCCTCGACGCCGGCGCTCTCGGTGTCGGAGAGCGGCCCCTCCGCCGGGTGGATGTAGAGCTGCACGCTTCCCGGACCCAGCGGCCCGTCGCGGAGGCCGGTGGGCGGGACCACCTCCATCCGCGCCGCCGCGCTCAGCAGGTAGGCGGCCCGCTCTCGGAGGTGGAGGGTGTGACGGGCGAAGTCGTGGAGCGGGCGCTCGCCGCGCGCCGGCTTGTAGATCGCCCGCATCGGCTGGTCGGTGGCGTGGGGGTCGGGGGCGTCGAGCTCGAGGAGGTAGACGGCGTTGCTCGAGTTGACGACCCTGCCCATGGCCCGCAGCGGCGCGGTGGCCAGCTGCTCCAGGACGGCCGCGTCGGTGCCGGAGGCCAGCGCCGCGATCTCCTGAGCGGCGACCCGGAAGCGGCGCTGGGCTGCGCTCGAGTTGGGGTCGCCGGCGAGGCGTCCGAGCCGCGCGCCGGCACCCGGGTCGAGGTGACGGCGATGCCGGCGCCGGGCCGGCTCCACGTCCATGCAGGGATGCTAGCCCGGCCCGCCGGCCTGGACCGCCGATCCGCTCCCCTCAGCGCCGGCGGCGCGCGCCGATGACGACCTGCACGACGACCGCGCCGACCAGTGTCAGGATTCCCAGCAGCAGCAGGACCGGCCCCATCCCCGCCGTGGTCGGGCCGCCGAGGCCGGCGGTCAGCAGGAGGACCGCGATCGCGATCAGCGCGACATTGGTGACCCAGCGCTGCCACCTCAGGGGTGTCCGGCCGCCCAGGGTGCTCAGGACGTCGTCATCCCTTCGACGCCGGCGGCCACGCCGCCCGCCCGGCTCGCCGCCCCCATCGGGAAGATCGGTGCGCTCGAGCTGCGACCACCACTCCGGGGGCACGTTGGTGGGCCGTGAGTCCGGGGGGTGTCCGTGGGTCGGACGGTAATTGTCGTCAGGCATCACGTCCCACTGCGCACGACGTCCGTCCCGCCGTCGGAGACGTTGAATACGATTGGCGGCCGCACAGCGATGATACCCCGGGTGCCTCGCGGGGGCCAGCGCCGCGTCCGCCGCCACGCCGCGGCGCACCAGCCGGGTCGCGGGGAATCGGGACCATGGGAGGACGCCGATGGGCAACGCTGACGGAGCTCACGGCGGGGCCGCGCTGCTGGCCCTCCAGGTCGCGCAGCGCGCCTGCACACGCTGTGTGGAGGCGGGCTTCCTCGGCGCGGCCCATCCTGTCTTCAGCGGCCGTGCGGGACAGCGAATGCTGCTGGTCGGTCAGGCTCCGGGGCCGGTCGAGCACGATCGCACCCGGCCCTTCGCCGGACGCGCCGGGCGGCAGCTGATGCGGTGGTTCGAGCGCGGCGGCTTCGCCGGTGAGGAGGACGTCCGCCGCCGCGTGTACATGACCTCCATGACCACCTGCTTCCCCGGTCGCACCGCCGACGGGCGCGGCGACCGCCGGCCCGGCTCCCGCGAGGTGGCGCTCTGCTCGGAGTGGCTGGACGGCGTCCTGCGCATCCTCGCACCACGGCTGGTGATCCCCATCGGCGGTCTCGCCCTGGCACGCTTCCTGCCCGGCCGCGGTCTGGAGGACGCCATCGGCCGGCTCTTCGACGGCTCGGGGGCGGAGATCGACGCGCCTCGGGGCGCCCCGGTGCTGCTCCCCCTGCCCCATCCCTCGGGGCAGAGCCGCTGGCTGAACGACCCGGCGCACGCCGGCCGCCTGGAGCGCGCGCTCGCCCGATTGCCCGAGCTGGCGCACTGGGCGGAATCCGGGTGAGCGGGCGATGCTATGATCGGTCGCTGTTTTTGCAGCCGCACAGTGAGAGACAGGGCGCCTCCGTGCCCGACAGCGAATCCACGCCGACGCCGACCGTCAGCGCAGAGGTCAAGGACGCCGAGGACATCCTCGAGCGGATCTTCACGCCGCGGCCCAAGGCGAGTCCCGCGGAGCAGGCGGAGCGGGTCCTGCGCAGGCCCCGCCGGGTGGTCTATTGCGCCATCAGCAATCGCAACTTCTATTGGCGCCAGCACATCACCAAGTTCGTGCTCGACGAGGGCTCGGTGCCCATCGTCCCCTTCATGCTCTTCGACTACTACCTCCTGCACACCGTGCCCAAGGAGACGGTGCGGGAGGCGTTCAACAACCTCATCGTCAAGTCCGACGAGATGTGGGTTTTCGGCACCATCTCCCTGGGCGTCAAGGTGCAGGTGGGGATCGCCAAGCGGCTCCACAAGCCGGTCCGCTACTACGACATCACCGACCTCCCCTATCGGGTCGTCTCCGTCCCTGAGGCGATGGTCCGCGAGGAATGAGCACGGGAGCGGTGGAGGCGGCACGACCTCCGCTGCTGGCGGTCATCGAGCACATCGAGGACGAGGGCCCGGGCCTGATCGCCGAGATCGCGACCGCCCTGGGTGTCGAGGTGCGGCGGATCACGGCGAGCGACCCGCTTCCCGACCTCGAACTCGGTGTCGGCGCTGGTGGTGATGGGCGGGCCCCAGTCCGTGCACGCGCCCGACCAGCGGCTCCGCGACGAGGTGGCGCTGCTCCACGCGGGTGTCACCCGCGCCCTGCCCATCCTCGGTGTCTGCCTCGGCGCCCAGCTTCTCGCCGCCGCCTGCGGGGCCGTGGTGCGGCCCGGGGAGAGAGGGGAGGAGGTTGGCCTCGGATCGGTCACCCTCACCGCGCCCGGCCGCGACGACCCCGTCTTCGCCGGCTGCGCCGAGCTCCTCCCCGTCCTCCACTGGCACGGCGACACCTTCGACCTCCCCCGCGGCGCGTGCCACCTGGCCCGCAGCACCGTCTACGTCAACCAGGGGTTCCGTCTGGGGCGGGCGTACGGCCTCCAGTTCCACGTCGAGGTGGATGCCCGGCTCCTCCACGACTGGTCGCGGCGCATCGTCCTCCCCGCCGAGGCCGGCGCCTGGCTGCTGCGCACCGATCCGGAGCGGCGGGGAGTGCTGGCCCGCTGGCTGTGGCAGGCACTCGACGCCGTCCCCTGACCGGAGCGTCGCCGGCGCCCGGGTGTCTCCCCTCGCTCAGCGCCAGCGGCGGCGCATCTCCTCCGGCCACTCGGGGAAGTAGCGGGCGATGACGCTGAGGTCGAAGCGCGGCAGGATCGATCCTGCGGGCTCGCGCGCCAGCAGGAAGTCGAAGGATGCGCGCACCAGCGTCTCCGGGTCGGGGGCGCCGAGCTCCGCCACCAGCGGCTCCGGCGCGGTCACCAGGCACTCGTGCCCGTCGACCGCGACGTGGAACCCCCGGCCGCCCTCGGCACGCACCTCGATCAGCGCCGCCCGGCCATCCTAGGTCGTGGCCCGCGGGGTCCCCGCCGCCGTGGTGTCGCGGAGCGTCCAGCTCCCGTCCCAGGTCCAGGTGTCCGGCACGGCGTCGCCGCCACAGCCGGCGCACATGCCGCCGAAGAGGACGACCTGGCCGTCACCGGCGTCGTAGGTGACCGCCGAGTCCCCCACCACCGGGCTGGAGGACACCTCGCTGAGGCCGCCGGGTTGGCTCCTCCAGAGGTAGGTGCCCTGGGAGGTGACGACCAGGGCGCCGCCGCCCGAGGTGGTCACCTCCCAGGCGCCGCTCAGCACCGGGGCCGGCGGGGTGGCGCCCGCGGTCCACGTGGACCCGGTCCAGGACCACACCGGCGGCGTGGCGGCGGTCGCCCCGGTCGCATCGCAGCCGCCCGCGGCGGTGAAGAGGTCCAGGGTCCCGGCTCGCGGGTCGTAGGCAAGGCTGGCCGCGGCCGCCGGGGGTGGGGATGCCGCCGGGTGGAGCAGGACCCAGGCGGCACCGCCCCACCGCCAGGTGTCGGTCCCCTGGCACCCCTCGCGGGTGGTGACCAGGATGAGCTGCCCGGTGGCGTCGTCGGTGGCCAGCGCGGTCGGCGCGTCTGAGGAGGGGAGGCCGCCGGCCGGCTGGGGGCTCCAGGTGGACCCGTCCCAGGTCCAGGTGAGCCCGCTCTCCTCGAGGCGGTTCCCCCCGGTGCTGATATCCCCCCCGGTCAGCACCAGGCGCCGGCTGGACGGGTCGTAGCCGAGCAGGGCGCCGCTCAGGCCGGGCGGCGAGGTCGCCGGGTCCAGCTGGCTCCATCGCGTCCCATCCCAGCTCCAGGTGTCGGAGAGGGTGCTCAGCCCCTCACTCCCGATCACCAGCCCGCCGAAGAGGACGACCTCCCCGCCGGTGGGGTCGTAGGCCATGGCCGCGTCGTCCCGGGCCGAGGGTCGGAGCTGGGGCGGGAGCGGAAGGGTGACCGCCTGCGGTGCCGGGGTCGCCGCCACCGTGGGATGGCGGGTACCGGACCACGGGGCGAGGCTGAACGCAGCCGCTCCGACCAGGATCGCCAGGGCCATGCCGGTGGCCGCCCCGCGGCGGGTGATCCGGAACGACCGTTCCCGGGTCGGGACGCCGGCGAAATCCTCGTCGGGGGGATCCGGCTGCCCCTCTCCGCCGCCCTGGCGGTCCGAGCTTGCAGCGGGCGGCCTGGCGGTCGCGGAGAGGGCGCGGCGCAGCCGCCGGGCCGGGTGGCGGGCATCCTCGTCCGTGCCGCCCGAGGCCGCTGGCCCGCCGCGGCCGGGTGGGGGCTCTCCTCCGGCGCCGCTCGTGTCGATGTCGGTCATGGCATCGCGTCCGTGGCCCAACGGTACCCCGGCGGCGGTGCCGGAGCGCCGGTCAGATCCTACGGATCATCTCGCGCTCGATCGCCTGCCGGGCCCTCCGCACCAGGGGGGCGAGCGGGTGCTCCCGGAGCACCTGCTCCATCTGGCGGAGCAGTGAGTAGAGGTTCTTGACCGCCTTCACCAGGTCGCCGATGTCGGAGCCCGGGGGCGTCTCGATCTCGGCGAGGGGCACCCCCGCGGCCCACTGGTGGGCGGCGGCGACGAAGTCGAAGGAGAGCGGGCGGAGAGTGGCGACGCCGTGGTGCTCCTCGATGGCCGCGAGACGCTGGAGGTCGGCGCGCAGCAGGCGGTGGCCGCGCTCGATGCCGCGGGTTGGCCACTGCCGCCGGGCCGGCTGCGGCCGCTCGCGCCCCCGGTCCTCGGCCACCAGCATGGTCAGCACCCCGACCAGCTCGGGCGGGCTCAGCTCCTCGAGCCAGCCGGCCTCGATGGCGTCGGCGACCAGCAGGGCGCTCTCGCCGAAGAGCGCCTCGGCGAGCAGACCGAGCGCGGTGGGGCGGTCGCTCTCCAGGAACCCTGCCTCTCGGAGCGCACCGCGCAGGGCCCGGAACTCGCGGCGGTAGCGGCCGCGCGCCGAGCGCAGCTCCTCCTCGCCATGGCGGAGGGTCTCCTCGACCTCCTCGCTCTCGCGGCGGTGGCCGCGGTGCTCGCTCAGGTGGGGGCACCCGGTGCAGGGGCTCTGTTCCAGCCGGGCCCGCGAGGCCTTGAGGGAGCGGCGCATGGTCTCGTACCGGCCCCCCGGGTCGGCGGCGCGGCCCCCGTAGCGCCCCGCCCGGCTGTCCCGCCAGTGCTGGCGCTGAGCCCGGCGGACCTCGGTTTCCAGCGCCTCGACCTGGGACGCCAGGCCCAGGTGACGGGTGAGCGTCGTCTCGGTGCAGGCGTGCCGGGGATGGCGGAAGACGCGCCGTCGCAGGTCCTCGCGCAGCTCCTCGAGGTTGGCCCGCCGGTGCACCCAGTGCTCGCTGCGCGTCAGCGCCTGGTACTGGCCGAAGGAGCGGTCGAGCAGCTCCTCGGCGCGTTCCAGGCTTCGCGTCTTGAGCAGGGCGAGCACCATGGTGTAGGTGGGCGCGAACTTGGACTCGACGCTCATCTCGCCGCCGATGGCGGCGTCGTAGATGTCGCGCACGTCGACGTCCAACTCCTTGAGGATGATCCCGTGCCCGAGGGTGTCGATGCCGCGCCTGCCCGCTCGCCCCATCAGCTGGGTCAGCTCCGCGGGGGTCAGCTCATGGAAGCCGGTGCCGTCGAACTTGGTGAAGGAGGAGACCACGCAGGCTCGGGCGGGCATGTTCAGTCCCAGCGAGAGGGTCTCGGTGGCGAACACCACCTTGACCAGACCGCGCTGGAAGAGCACCTCGACGGTCTCCTTCGCGTAGGGCAGCATCCCGGCGTGGTGCATGGCGATCCCGCGGCGGAGCAGCCGGGTGTCGACGGCGTCGAGGAAGACCTGTCGCTCGTCGTCGTCGACGATCGCCTCGATGCGGCGGGACACCTCGGCATCGATGGCGAGCTTCTCCGCGTCGCCGGTGAGGTCGAGCCCGTGCACGGCGCACCGGGAGAGGGCCTCGCGGCAGCCGCGCCGGGAGAAGATGAAGTAGATCGCGGGCAGCATCCCCCCCGCCCGCAGCCGCTCCACCACCTGGAGCAGGTCGTTCTCCGGGGCCCGTCGCGCGTAGCGCAGCCGCAGGTCGCCGGCACTCAGGTTCTGGGCCCGTTCCAGGGTCCGGCGGGCCACCTGCCCGCGCTCGTCGAAGAGCGGCCAGAGCTGGTTGTCGAGGCAGAGCCAGAGCTCGAGCGCCACCGGCCGCTCGGTCTGGGTCACCACCGCGATCCCCCCGCGGAGCCCGCTCATCCAGGCGGCCACCTCGTCGACGTTGCTGATGGTGGCCGACAGTCCGGTGATCCGGATGTGGCGGGGTGCCTCGATGATCACCTCCTCCCACACCGTCCCCCGGGGGTGATCGTCGATGTAGTGCACCTCGTCGAGGATCACGTCGCCCACCGTGTCCAGGCGCTCCGGCTCGTCGTAGAGGATGTTGCGCAGGATCTCGGTGGTCATCACCACCACCGGCGCGGCCTCGTTGAGCGTGTGCTCGCCGGTCACCAGCCCGACGTTGCCGGCGCCGTAGCGCTCGCCCAGGTCGCGGAACTTCTGGTTGCTCAGCGCCTTCAGAGGGGTGGTGTAGATGACCCGCTGGGGGCTCTCGGGGTCCCGGCGCAGGGCGGGTGGCGCGGCCAGGCAGCGCCAGATCGCGTACTCGGCGATCAGCGTCTTGCCACTCGAGGTGGGGGCGCTGACCAGCACTCCCCGCGATCGCTCGAGCTTGGTGATGGCCTCGACCTGGAAGGGGTCCAGGGTCAGCCCTACGTGGGCGCTGAAGGCGCGCACCAGCTCGTCGCTGCTCGGTGGGGCATCGGCGGCGGCGCCATGGCTCCGGGGCGCGCCTCCCCGCGGCGGCCTCCCCGCAGGACTCACTCGGGGACCGCGCCGCTCTCGGCGGGGTGCTCTCGCCGCCGCAGTCCCACCAGGGCGACCACGGTGCCGGCGACGCAGAGGAGCGCGCCGACGAGCATGGCCTGGTGGAAACCGCCGGTGAAGGAGCCGGCGTCGTCCGCGCTCCCGCCCAGGCCCGCCAGCAGCGGCACCGCCGCCACCCCCAGCAGGCCGGCCACCCGGGTGATCGCGTTGTTGACCCCCGACGCCACGCCGGCGCGAGTCGACGGCACCGCACCGAGGATCGTGGTCGTGACCGGGCCCACGGTGACAGCGAGGCCGGCGCCGAAGACCAGTCCCGCCGGCAGCACCGCGGTCAGGTAGGAGGTGTGGCCGGGCACCCGGATGAAGAGGAGCAGGCCGACGGCGGCGAGCAGCGGTCCGAGGGCCATCAGCCGCCGGGCACCCATCCGATCCACCAGCCGTCCCGCCCGGGAGGAGAGCCCGAGCAGCAGGAGGGTGATGGG
This sequence comes from uncultured Chloroflexia bacterium, assembly GCA_963803165.1. Taxonomy (GTDB): domain Bacteria; phylum Chloroflexota; class Dormibacteria; order Aeolococcales; family Aeolococcaceae; genus Changshengia. The sequence goes on from CAWDLK010000006.1 coordinate 213,686, forward strand.
GAAGATGGCCGCCCCCGAGGCCAGGGCGCTGTAGCCGGCGGCCCACTGGAGCTCCAGGACGATGAGGAGGAGGGAGGCGGTGAGCGCCGCGTAGACGAAGAGGGTGGCGAGGTTGGCCACCGCGAAGCCGCGGATGGTGAACAGCGAGAGCGGCAGCAGGGGGCGATCCCGCCGCGACTCGACGGCGGCGAACACGGCCAGGAGGACGGCCCCGAGCAGGACCGCGCCTCCGCCCAGCACCACCCCGTGCCGGGGGCCCTCGACCAGCCCGAGCGTGACCAGCGCCAGCCCGGCGGTGGCGATCAGCGCGCCGCCGAGGTCGACGTCCCCCCGCAGCCTCCGCGGGCCGGCCTCGCGGGCGGGGAGGTGGTTGGCGGCGGCGAGGAGAGCGGCCGCCGCCAGCGGGATGTTGATCAGGAAGACCCAGCGCCACCCGCCGTGGTCGACCAGGAAGCCGCCCAGGAGCGGGCCGACGACGGTGGCGAGACCCGAGACGGCCGACCAGACGCCGATCGCCCGCCCCCGGTCACCCGCGGAGAAGCTGGTCGAGACGATGGCCAGGGACCCGGGGACCAGCAGGCTCGCCGCCGCCCCCTGGAGCAGCCGGGCGACGACCAGGAAGGCCCCGCTCCCGGCCACCCCGCAGAGGGCCGAGGTCACCCCGAAGCCCGCCGCCCCGATCAGGAAGACGCGTCCGTGCCCCACCACCTCGCCGATCGCGCCGCCCAGCAGCACCAGCCCGGCGAGGCTGATGAGGTACGCCTCCAGGACCCACTGAAGAGTCGAGAGATGACCCCCGAGGGCGCGCCCGATGGCGGGCAGGGCGACCACCACGGTGGTGGTGTCGAGGAGGGCCATCCCCGAGCCGAGGATGGTCGCGGCGAGGACCCAGCGGCCCGCCGCGTCGGAGAGCGTCAGCCGCCGGGCTGGCCCGAGCTCGACGTTCACAGGCGCAGGATCTCGAACCTCGAATCGGTGAGCAGGGCCTCGCCGTCCTCCGCCACGAAGTTGAGCACCTTCTGGCACACCTCGTCGGCGTGACGGGCGTCGTTGGAGACGCAGGCCACCCCGAGCTGCACGGCCTGCCAGAGGTCCTGGTCGCCGACCTCGGCGATGGCGACGTCGAAGGTCCGGCGGACCCGGGCGACCAGAGAGCGGACCACCTGGCGCTTCTCCTTGAGGGAGCCGCTGTCCGGGACCTGGAGGCGCAGGACCAGGGTTCCGATGACCATCCCCGGCAAGCTAGCAGACCGGTGCGGGGAGGGACCTCCCCGCCACCCGCTGCGCGTGGGAGGAGACGGCGGAGGCGGCCGCCGCGGGGGCGGCCGCCTCAATGCCGTCGAAGGCTCGGGTCAGGTCAGAACGGGGGCCCGGCGCCCCGGGCGAGAGCCGGGACGAACCGGGCGGCGTCCACCGTCCCCCAGCCGGTGGCGTCGTTGTAGTAGCCGTTGGCGTTGAATCCGGGGACGGTCACCAGGTCACTGCTGCTGGCGCACGCACCGGTGTTGGGGTCGACATCGGCCGCGATGCAGAAGGTGTAGGTGTTGCTCCCCTGGGTGACCGGCACGATCCCGCTGCCGTGGCCGCCCTGCTCGGCGAGGGTGTACAGGTCGGGGTTGAGGTAGCCGAGGCTGTGGCCGGCGTACTGGTCGGCGAGGGCCACGATGCCGGAGAAGAGGGGGCTGGCCTCGCTGGTGCCGCCGACGATGCCCCAGCCGCCCTGGTAGGTCACGCCGCCGTAGACCGCCGTGGCCTGGTAGAAGTCGACGGCCCCGTTCACCGCGGCGCTCATGGCGATGTCAGGGGTTCCCCGGTGGTTGCCGACGGTGCTGGCGACCCCATTCTGGAAGGACGGCCGCGAGAAGACGGTCGAGAGCCCGCCGCCGCTCGCTCCCCAGGTGTAGGCGGGTCCGGGGACGCCGACGGTCGTGCTGGAGTCGTTCCAGACGCTGGCCGGGGCGGTCACGTACCCGTTGCCGCTGATGTGGAGCTGGGTGCCGCCCACGGCGGTCACCAGCGGGTCGGAGCTGGGCCAGTCGATGGCGCGGGTCGAGTAGCAGCAGCTGAGGTCGCCGAGGTAGTCGGTCGACCCCTGGTCGCCGCTCGCGGCGAGCACCGTGATCCCGTTCGCCTCCGCGTTCTCGTACGCGCTGCGCAGCGAGCTGTACGGGGTGAGCTGGCCGGGGCTGAAGGTCTGCTCGGTGGCACCGAAGCTCTGGGTGATCACCTGGCCGAGGTGGTGCTCGACCACGTAGTTCTCGGCGGCGATGATGTCAGGAAAGCCCGTGATGCCCTCGGTCTCCGTGGTCGGCGACTCGACCAGCAGGAGGTTGGCGTCAGGGGCCATGGTGTGCGCCCACTCCACGTCCAGGCTGGTCTCGGTGCCCCAGCCGTAGCAGTCGCCGGCGCCCTCGGGATCAGTGGTGCAGGACGGGACGTAGCCCACCGGCTGGATCACCCGGAACGAGGGCGGCGCCGGCAGGTGGAACGCCTGGTCGAAGGTGGCCAGGTCGCTCTGGATGGTCGGCGAGCCGTACGCGTCGACGATGACGATGGTCTCGCCGCGGCCGTTGATGCCCTGGTTGAAGAGCGGCTGAAGGTCGTAGGCGCTCTGCAGCTGGAACGGCTGGTAGCAGGCGATGTCGAAGGCGGTCTCACACTCGGCGGTGGTTGGCGGCTGGGCGAGGTTGCTGGTGAACAGCACGTGCCCCGTCGAGTCGGGTACCAGCCGGACGGCGGCGACCGCGGCCGGGACCGCCACCGCGGCCGCGCCTCCGCCGAACAGGGCCATAGCGCTCGCCGCCACCATCTGGGCGAGCGAGCTTCCGCGTGGGATGCGCATCTCTCTACCTCCCTACCTTCGCCACCCGAGGTCGTCGGGCGCCGGGTTCCGAGCCAAAGTACCAGGCGGTACCGCCGCTGAAAAGAGGCAGCCCGGCGGGCGCCGTGCCCCGGGGAGGGTCAGAGGATGCGGAGCAGCTTCTGGCGGAGCGCCTCGAGGCTCTCGAAGTCCCCGATCGACGGCCGGGCCGGCGTCTTGCCCGGGAACTTGAGGTGCTGCACCGCCTCCGCCAGGAGCTGGATCTCCTCCTCGGTGAGGCGGACCGAGCGCAGGTTGTGCACCGGCGCGGTGGGCACCGGGTGGACCGCCGGCTCGGGCAGCGCGGGCTCGACCGGGCTCGGCTCCTCGGTGGTGCGGAAGAGCTCGTCCGAGCCGCGCAGCTGCGCGCGCCGGAACCCGGGCATCACGGCCGCCCGGCGCGGGCCCCGGAGCGCGCCGGCGCCGCCCTCCCCGTGGATCGCTGGACGCCCCTCTCGATGACGGTGTGGGCGAGGGCGCGGTAGGCCTTGGCACCGGGCGAGTCGGGGGCGTACTGGAGGATCGAGAGCCCGGCGAGCGGCGTCTCCGCAAAGCGGATCGACGCGTCCACCCGGATGTCGTAGACCTCGTCGCCGTAGCGCTCCTTGACCAGCTCCAGCACCTCCTGGCTGTGCAGGGTCCGCGGCTTGTAGATGGTCGGGAGGATGCCGGCGATGCGCAGCTCCGGGTTGAGCTTCGCCCGGACCCGGTCGATGGTCCGCTGCAGCTGCTGCATCCCCTTCATCCCGAAATACTCGCACTGGAGCGGGATGATCACCTCGGTCGAGGCCACCAGGGCGTTGACGCAGAGCAGGCCGAGTGAGGGAGGACAGTCGATGACCGCGAAGTCGAAGTCGGGGAGCAGGGGGGCGAGCTTCTCCTGGAGCACCAACTCGCGGCCGAACTCGGTGACCAGCTGGAGCTCGGCGCCGGAGAGCTCGATGTTGGCGGGGAGGAAGTCGAGGCCGATCGGCTCCGAGCGCAGACGCGCCTCGGCGGCGGTGGTGGACGGCTCGGTGAGGATGTTGTAGACGGTCACCTCGAGCTCGTCCGGACGCCGGACGCCCATGTTGATGGTGAGGTGGCCCTGCGGATCGAGGTCCACGGCGAGCACCCGCGTACCGGCCTCGGCGAGCGCGGCGGCCAGGTTGACGGCGGTGGTGGTCTTGCCGACGCCGCCCTTCTGGTTGGCGATGGCGATGACCCGCGTCACAGACCGTCCTGGTCCGGAGCGGGGGTCGAGAGCCCTGTCGAACAGATGCGCCGCACTGAGCCGGTATCATAGCGGACCCCGCCCGCTGCCAAAGCTGAATTCGGCAGCGGGCTGAGCGATCGAACTCGAAGCTGAGGGAGTTCGCCGGTGGCTGAAGCCGAACGTGTCAAGCCGCGCAGCATCTACGTGGAAGAGGCGATCCAGGCGGCCCTGGAGAGCCGATGGCACGATGCCGTGGCCATCAACCATGCGCTGATCGAGCGCCATGGCGGCGACGAGGAGACCTTCAACCGCATCGGCAAGGCCCTGACCGAGCTCGGAGAGCACCAGGCCGCCCTCGACGCGTACTCCCAGGCGCTCCAGATCAACCCCATGAACGTCATCGCCCAGAAGAACGTGCGCAAGCTCCAGCTCCTCCTCGACAGCCGCGAGCGGCCGGGCGGCTCCAAGGGCGCGATCGACGTCGACCTCTTCGCCGAGGAGCCGGGCAAGAGCGCGCTCACCGTGCTCAACCCGCCGAAATCGAGGGTGGTCATCGCGGTCGCCCCCGGCGAGGTGGTGGAGCTGCACCTCCAGGCCGGCGGGATCCAGGCCCAGACGGCGAGCGGGGTGGTGCTCGGCGACGTCGACAGCAAGATCGCCCGGCGGCTGGTGCCCCTGATCGGGAGCGGCAACCGCTACACGGCGGTGGTGGCCCGGGTGGAGGAGAGCCAGATCGAGGTCATCGTCCGCGAGGCCTTCCAGTCGGCCGAGAACGCCCGCAAGTCGTCGTTCCCGGTGAGCCGCCAGAAGCGCGAGGAGTTCCGGCCCTACGCCAAGGATTCGCTGCTCGCCCAGCGCGGGGTGGACGAGGAGGCTCTCGGGGACGGCGACGAGGAGGAGCCGGCGGAGGTGGCCGGCGGCGGTGCGGCAGGGGAGGAGCTCGAGGCGATCCCGTCCGGCGAGGAGTTCGAGGACCCGGCGCCCCTCGAGGAGGCCGACGAGGAGGATGACGACGTCGATGAGGACGCCCGCCCCGAGGACCAGTACTAGGGGTTGCGCCCGCGGCCCCGCGTAGCGCGGATCGCTGGCACAATCCGTGGCGTCGCCTATGCCGCCCCCCGCCAGCCGGTCGCCGTGGCCCCTCGTCGGTCGGCACGAGGAGCTGGCCCTGCTCACCCGCGAGCTGGACCGCCCCGCCTCGTGCGGCGTGATCATCTCGGGCGCGCCCGGGGTCGGCAAGACCCGGCTCCGCGCTGAGGCGCTCAGCCGGCTCCGCCGCGATGGCTGGCTGGTCCGCGAGGTCACCGCGACCATCGCCGCGGCGACCATCCCCTTCGGGCCCCTCGCGCCGCTCCTCCCCGAGGCGCTCTCGCTCACGCCCCTCGACGTGCTGCGCCAGAGCGTGCGCGAGCTGCGCCATGAGCGCGGCAACGGGCGGATGGTGGTCTCGGTCGACGACGCCCAGTTCCTCGACGCCGCCTCCGCCGCGCTCCTGCATCAGCTGGCGAGCACCCAGACCGCCTCGCTGCTGCTCACCGCGCGTTCCGGGGAGGCCCTCCCCGACCCGATCATGGGGCTCCGCAAGGAGCGGGCGATCGGCTGGATCGAGCTCCAGCCGCTCTCCCGGACCGAGGTGGAGGCGCTTCTCGGGCAGGTGCTGGACGGTCACCTCGACTCCGGGACCCGTCACCAGCTCAGCCGGCTGAGCCAGGGCAACGCCCTCTTCCTCCACGAGCTGGTCGAGATCGGGCTCAGCTCCGGGGCCCTGGCCGAGAGGGACGGGGTGTGGCGCTGGGAGGGTGAGCAGGTGGCGGCGGGCGGCCCGCTGGAGGCGATCGAGCAGCGGCTCCGTCCACTCTCCCTGCCGCAGCGCGAGGCCGCCGAGGCGGTGGCCCTCGCCGAGCCCCTCCCCCTCGACGTGCTGGAGCGCCTGGCGGCGCCCGCGGTCATCCGCGACCTCGAGGCGGCCGGCGTCATCAGCACCGGGACGGTCTCCGAGAAGTACCGCCGGCGCTGGCTGGTGCGCCTCGCCCACCCCCTCTACGCCGAGGCGCTCCGGGGCGGCCTGACCCCGCTGCGGAGGCGGGAGCTGCTGGGGCGGCTCGGAGACGCGCTGGAGGCGACGCCGCTGCGCAGGGGTGACGATCCCAGCCGGCTGGCCATGGTCCGGCTGGAGGCCGGCCAGCCGGTTCAGGCCGCCACCGCGCTCGCCGCCGCCCGCTGGATGCTCGGCTCGGGCCGCTTCGACACCGCCGAGGCCCTGGCTCGGGCGGCCGTCGACGCGGCGGGCGGCCTGCCCGCCGAGATCGCCCTCTCGCGTGCGCTCACCGGGCTGCGCCGGCCCGAGGAGGCGCAGCTGATACTCGACGCCGCCCGTCCCTCCGGGTCGGACCAGGTGGCCGAGCTCGCGCTCGCCAGCGCCCAGAACCTCCACTTCGCCCTGGGCCGGGCGGAGCGCGCCCTCGAGGTGCTCGCCGAGGCCGCCGCCGTCCTCCCGGAGGGGGTTCCCGCCCACGATCTCGCCGTCACCCGGGCGCTCTTCGAGTTCGCCGCAGGCCGCCTGGACGTCGCCGAGGGGCTGAGCCTCGCCGTCAGCGAGGACCTCCGTGCCCCGCTCGAGGTGCGCATCGGGGGCATCGGGGTGCGCGGCCTCGCGCTCGCCTTCTCGGGCCGGCCGCTCCAGGCGGTGGCGGTCCTCGACGCCGGGACGCAGCTCCTCCGCGACAGCCCCGACCTGCTCACCACCCGCTCCAACCTCCTCAGCGGGCGCTGGAACGCGCTCTGGTTCGCGGGGATGATCTCCGACGCCGGGCGGCTGGCCGAGGAGATCCACGATCGGCTCGTCGAGGACAGCCTCGAGCCGCTCCGCGGTTACTGGACGGGGCTGGTGGGCTGGTCCGCCCTGCTCTCCGGGAGGACCCGCACGGCGAGGTCGTGGCTGGAGGAGGGGGTCGCCATCTGCCACCGGTACATGGCCGCTGGTGGCCACCTGGTCGCCCTCGAGGGGGTCCTCGCCCAGGCGGCCAGCCTCTGCGGGGACACCCGCCGGGCCGAGACCGCGCTCGCCTCGGCTCGCTCGGCGGTCGCCGCCCCGGCCACCGAGCTGCCCTGGGTCGACCTCTGCGAGGCGTGGGTCCTCTGGGCTCAGGGGGAGGGCGCGAGGGCCGCGGCCGCCGCGCTCCGCGCGGCCGAGGGCTGGCGCGAGGCCGGATTCACCTCCACCGAGGCGTGGGCGCTCCACGACGCGGCCCGTCTCGGCGACCTCTCCGGGGTCGCCCGCCTGGAGCTTCTCGCCGGGCGCTGCGAGGGGGCGCTGATCCCCGCCCTCGCCGCCCACGCCCGGGCGCTCCGTGACGCCGACGCCCCCGGCCTGGAGCGGGCCTCCGCCGAGTTCGAGCGGATGGGGATGACGCTGATGGCCGCCGAGGCCGCGGCGGTGGCCGCCGAGGCCCACCGGGTCTCGGGGACGGCCAACCGGGCCCGGGTGCCGGCGCTGCGCAGCGCCGCCCTGGCGGCGGACTGCGAGCAGACCCGCTCGCCCGCCCTCGATCGCGTCTCGACCAGCGGGAGCCTCACCCACCGCGAGCTCCAGGTGGCGCGGGTCGCCTGCGGGGGGACCAGCAGCGCCGACATCGCCGCCCAGCTCGGCCTCTCGGTGCGCACCGTCGAGAACCACCTCCAGCAGGCGTACTCCAAGCTCGGGGTGAGCTCGCGCGCCGAGCTGGCCATCATGCTGGGCGGGGTGCGCGACCGGCCGGTCCCACTGAGTACCGCTCGCCGGCACTGAGTACCCAAGACCTCCGCGGCCCGCGGGTGGGTACAGCGGTACTCATGACATCTCCCCCATGGCTTCCTAGCCTGGGCCGCGTGAACCGGGAGACGGCGCTCGCGACGCTGAGCCCGGCATACGCGGAGGCCCTGCGATTGCGGGACGAGGGCGCCGACAACGCCGCCATCGCAAGCCGGCTGGAGCTGCCGGTGGAGGCGGTGCCCAACCTGCTGGAGTTGGCCCAGGCCAAGCTCGACACCCTGCTGGTCCTACCCGCCGGGGAGGTCGACTGAGATGGCGAGACAGGACGGCGGAGACGCCCCGAGGGGGGGGACGGACGCTCCGGGCTGGGGGTTCCTCGTCGCCACCGCGGTCGGGACTGTCGGAGGGCGCAACCGGGAAGGGGGGCGGAGCCCTGACCGCCAGGGGTTGCGACATCCGCGTATGTGAACTGAGTTGTGTGAGGCCACCCCGCCGCGGTAGCCTCCGTCGGTCGCCCATCGCAAGAGTTCGATAAAGGAGTCAAGTACCTGAAATGCCTGCACAGATAGGTGGAAAGACCTACTCCAACGGCCAGCTGCTCATCGGTGGCGGCCTGATCCTCGCGCTGATCAACTGGTTCATCCCGTGGTGGTGGGGCTACTCGTCCAGCTACACCGGATCGTCCGAGTTCGGCATCGCAGGCGGGAGCTACAGCGGCGGGACCAGCGGCTTCGGCCTCTGGTCCGGCATCCTCGGCTTCATCGTCCTGCTCGTCCTGATCGCGCTGTTCGCGCTCCGGACCTTCGCACCCCAGGTGGTGCCTGCGCTCCCGTTCGCCGACTGGATGATCTACGGGGTGGGCGGCGTGTTCATCCTGCTCATGGTCGTGCTGTTCCTCACCTATGCCGGGGGCGCCAGCTACAGCGGCGCTGGCTACAACTTCAGCGCGGGCATCTCGATCGGCTTCTTCGTGGGGCTGATCACCGCCGCGGCGGTGGCGGTCGGCGCGTGGCTCAGCAAGACCGACCCGCAGCCGGCGACCGCGCCGCTCAACTTCAACCAGGCCCCGCCGGCGGGCCAGTAGAGCCTTCGACGCAGGCGAGCGACACCGAGGGCCGCCGTCCCCGACGGGGCGGTGGCCTTCGGCCCTCGCCGTGAGGCGCAATCAGTTCAACGGCGCCGTCCGCATCGTTTCGCCTCAACGCGGGGCGGCGCCTGTCTAGACTTCGCCCCTATGAGCCCCCAGCAGAGTGCGGCGCGGGGCCGCGCGGGCGGCTTCGCCGATTGGATCGGCGCGGCGGCCCAGCGCCGTCGGTCCGTCACCGAGGCCTTCCTCGACACCTTCGCCGCCTGGGGCTACGAGTACCTCTCGACCCCGCTGGTGGAGCCCCTCGAGACCGTGGCCGCGGGGGTCGGAGGCGGCCTGCAGACGCAGCTGTTCCGCTTCATGGACGCCGACGGCAGCCTGCTCGCCCTGGTCGGGGAGCGCACCGTCAGCGTCGCCCGGGTGGTCGCCTCCCAGCTCCAGGAGGTGCCGCGGCCGCTCCGCCTCTGCTACGCGGGGCCGGTGCTCTTCAACCGGCCTCCGCTGGGCGGCCGGCGCCGGGAGGCGATGCAGGCGGGCTGCGAGCTGATCGGGCACGCCGGCCTGGCCGCGGACGCGGAGTGCATCGCCGTCGCCGCGGCCGCCCTGAGCCGCGCCGGGATCGCGGGCGTGCAGATCGACGTCGGGCACGCCGACTTCGTCCCCTCCCTCCTCGACTCCGCCGGGCTCGACGCCGCATCGCGTGCGCGGGTGGCCGCCGCGCTGCGGGGCCGCGACCTGGTCGCCGTCGAGGACGCCCTGAGCGGGACCGCCGTCGGCGACGCCGAGCGGGAGCTGCTGCTCGCCTTCCCCACCCTGCGCGGAGGGCGGGAGATCCTGGATACCGCCGGGGCGCGGCTCGCCGATCCCCGCCCCCGCCGGGTGCTCGCCGACCTCGGCGAGCTCTGGGAGGTGCTCGACCGCCACGGCGTCGCGGCGAGCGTCCACCTCGACCTCGGCGCGGTGCGCGACTGGGAGTACTACACGGGGCCGACCTTCGAGCTGTTCAGCGCGGACCTCGGCTTCCCGCTCGGCGCCGGCGGCCGCTACGACCGGCTCCTCGCCGCCTTCGGCACGGAGGCTCCGGCGACCGGCTTCGTCCTCCACGTCGACCGCTGCTGCGACGCCCTGCTGCGCGGCTCGGGCGAGAGCGGGGGCACGGACGTGCTGCGGCTCGGCTACGCCGCGGTCCGGGCGCGGGAGGCCGCCGCGATGGCCGGCCGTCTCCGCCAGGCCGGCATCGCCGTTGCCCTCGACCTCGAGCCGGCGGGGCGCGACGGCGAGCCACGGCCCGAGGAGGGGGCGGCACACCTCGGCGACGATGGCGCACTCCGCTGGCGCCACCGGGGTGAGGACGGCAGCGGGATCGAGGCGCTGATCGCCGCGCGCAGCGAGGCCTCCGGGTGAGCGGCGGGCTGCGCCTCGCCCTGCCCGCGGGGGCGCTCTTCGAGGACGCCTGCCGGCTGCTCGCCGACGCCGGGGTCACGGATGTCGACCCCAGCCGATTGGACCGTCAGCTCAGGGTGGTGACCGCGACGGCCACCGTGGTCAAGATGCGGCCCACCGACGTCCCGGTGTACGTCGAGATGGGCGCCTGCGACGCCGGCATCGTGGGCAAGGACATCCTCTGGGAGTCCCCCCGCGACTGCTACGAGCTGGTCGACCTGCGTTTCGGCGCCTGCCGCCTGGTGCTGGCGGCGCCGCGGGGCTCCCCGCTCGCCGAGGGGCGCTTCCCCCAGGCGCTGCGCGCCGCAACCAAGTACCCGGTGGCCGCCCGCGGCTTCTTCGACTCGCTGGGGCTGGCGGTCGAGCTGATCAAGCTGCACGGGTCGGTCGAGCTGGCCCCCGCCATGGGCCTCGCCGACTGCGTGGTCGACATCACCGCCACCGGGCGGACCCTCACCGCCAACCACCTGGTCGAGGTGGCCGAGGCGGGCCGTTCCACCGCCCGGCTGATCGCCAACCAGGCCTCGCTCAAGACCCGGAGCGAGGCGGTGAACCAGCTGGCCGCCGCCCTGCGCCGCACCGTGGCCGCGGCGGCGGCCGGGAGGGCGCGGTGATCCCCGAGCTCCGATCCCCGACCCCGGAGGAGTGGCGCGCCGAGGTGCGTGCCGAGCGTCTCAGCCCGGCCCCGCTCCTCGACGCGGCGACCGCCGGGCCGCTGGCCCGCTGGTTCGAGCTCCCTGTCAGCGCCGAGCGGGTGGTGCGCACCATCCTCGACGAGGTCGCGCTCGAAGGCGACGCGGCGGTGCGGCGCTGGACCGAGAGGCTGGACCGGGTCGACGTCCCCACGGCGCGGGTCCCGGCCGCGGCGATCTCCCGCGCTTGGGAGGCGACCGACCCCGCGGTGCGCGACGCGATCGCGGCCGCGGCGGCCCGGCTGCGGGCGGTCCACGAGCACCAGCGCGACGAGCAGGTCCGCGGCACGGTCAGCGCCCTCCTCCGCCCCCTGCCACTCCGCCGGGTCGGCTGCTACGTCCCGGGTGGGCGGGCGGCCTACCCCAGCACGGTGTTGATGAACGTGATCCCCGCCCAGATCGCCGGGGTCGGGGAGATCGCCCTGACCTCGCCGCCCGGCCCGAGCGGCGAGGTCCACCCGCTGGTGCTCGCCACCGCCCACCTGCTCGGCGTGTCCGAGGTCCACGCCGTCGGCGGCGCCCAGGCGATCGGCGCCCTGGCCCACGGCACCGCGAGCATCGCCCAGGTGGACAAGATCACCGGCCCCGGCAACCTCTTCGTGACCCTCGCCAAGCGCGCGGTCTACGGCGAGGTGGGGATCGACGGCGTGGCGGGTCCGAGCGAGATCGTGGTGATCGCCTCCGCCGGCGCGGATCCCCGACTGGTCGCCGCCGACCTGGTCTCGCAGCTCGAGCACGACCCGCTCGCCTGGGCGGTGTGCATCACCGACTCCCCGGCACTCGCCGCCGCGGTGCGCGCGGCCTTCTCGGAGGAGGCGGCTTCGGCCGCGCGGAGCGGGATCATCGCCGCCGCTGCCGGCCGCCACGGCGCCGTGGTCGTCGTCCCGACCCTGGACGAGGCGCGGCGGCTCGCCGACGAGTTCGCCGCCGAGCACCTCTCCCTCCAGGGCGAGGCCGCGGAGGCGCTGCGCGACCGGCCCCACGCCGCGGCCGCCGTCTTCGTGGGCCGGCGCTCCCCGGTCTCGATGGGGGACTACATCGCGGGGCCCAACCACACCCTGCCCACGGGGGGGGCCGCCCGCCACCGCGGGCCCCTCTCGGTCATGGACTTCCAGCGCTGGCAGTCGGTCGTCGAGCTCTCCGCCGAGGAGTTCGACGGCCTGGCCCCGGTCGCCTGCACCCTGGCCGCCGCCGAGGGGCTGCGCGGGCACGAGCGGGCGATCCGGCTGAGGATGGAGGATGGGGTCCGATGAGCGAGAGCGGTGCCGGCGCCCCGGCGCGGCGGGTGGCCACCGAGACGCGGGTGACCAAGGAGACGCGGATCGAGGTCGAGGTCGACCTCGACGGCGGCGGCAGCGCCGCGATCGACGTCCCGCTGCCGTTCTTCCGCCACATGCTGGAATCCTTCGTCAAGTACAGCGGCATGGAGGTCCGGCTGCGGGGCGCCGGCGACATCGACGTCGACGCCCACCACCTGGTGGAGGACTGCGGTCTGGCCCTGGGCGCGGCGATCAGCCGGGCCCTTGGGGACCGCGCCGGCATCCGCCGCTTCGGCCACGCCTACGCGCCGCTCGACGAGTCCCTGGTGCGCTGCGTGGTCGACTACTCCAACCGTCCCCACCTGGAATGGGAGATGGCCGCGCTGAAGGGGCGGATCAACGACTTCGACGTCACCGTGCTCCACGAGTTCGTGCAGGCCCTGGCCCAATCAGCGGGGATCAGCCTCCACGTCGACCTGATCCGGGGCACCAACCTGCACCACGTCGCCGAGGCCGCCTTCAAGGCCCTGGGCCTGGCCACCCGGGAGGCACTGGCGGTGGTGGGGCGGGGCGTCCCCTCCACCAAGGGACTGCTCTGATGGTGCGCGTCGCCGTCGTGGACTACGGGGTCGGCAACCTGCGCAGCGTCGAGCGGGCGCTGGAGCGGGCCGGAGCCGAGGTGGTCATCACCCCCGATCCCGCGGTGGTGGCCGCCGCCCAGGGGGTGGTGCTCCCCGGCGTCGGCGCCTTCGCCCCGGCGGCGGCTCTGCTGCTCGGCTCCGGGCTCGGCGACGCGGTCCGCGCGGCGGCGGCGAGCGGCCGCCCGGTGCTCGGCGTCTGCCTCGGCTTCCAGCTGCTCTTCGACGCCAGCGAGGAGGGGGAGGGGGGCTCGGGTCTGGGCCTGCTGCCGGGGCGGGTCCGGCGCATCGAGGCGGCCCCCCTCAAGGTGCCCCAGATGGGCTGGAACCGGCTGCGGCTGCGGCGGCCCGCGGCGCTCACCGCCGGCATCGAGGACGGCGCCTGGTGCTACTTCGTCCACTCCTACGCCGCGGACGCCGACCCCGGCGACATCGTCGCCACCGTGGAGTACGGCGGCGAGATCGTCGCCGCCTGCGAGAGGGGCCCGGTCAGCGGCACCCAGTTCCACCCCGAGAAGAGCGGGGCGGCCGGGCTGCGCATCTATGCCAACCTGGTGGCCGCCTGCGCGGGTGAGCGGAGGCCGGCAGAGCCGTCGCTCACGTGATCGTCATCCCCGCCGTCGACATCCGGGGCGGACGCTGCGTCCGCCTCATCCAGGGGGACTACGCGCGCGAGCAGGTGTACGAGGACGACCCGAGCGTGGTCGTCCGCCGCCTGGTGGAGAGCGGCGCCCGTCGCATCCACATGGTCGACCTGGACGCCGCCCGCGGTCAGGCGGACGCCGCCTCCGCGGAGGCGGCGCGCCGCGTCCTCGAGGCCGCGCGCGAGAGCGGGGTCGAGGTCGAGGTGGGGGGCGGCGTCCGCACCCTGGAGGCTGCCGAGCGCTGGCTGGGGGCCGGGGCCACCCTGGTCGTGCTGGGCAGCCTGGCCGTGCAGGAGCCCGCCGCCGCCGAGGCGATCTGCGCCGCCCTCCCCGGGCGCTGCCTGGTGTCGCTCGACGTGCGCGGTGACGTGGCCCAGGCTCAGGGGTGGACCGAGGGGGCCGGCAGCGCCGGCGGTCACGTGGAGCGCTGGGCGACCTGGCCGCTGGCCGGCCTGGTCCGCACCGACGTCGACCTCGACGGGATGCTGGGCGGCCCCGATGTGGGCGGGCTGGCGGAGACGGTGCGGTCCTTCCCCGGACCGGTGATCGCCGCCGGCGGGATCAGCAGCGTCGACGACATCGTCCGCTGCGCCGAGGTGGGAGCGGCCGGCGCCATCGTCGGCCGGGCTCTCTACGAGGGCAGCTTCGACCTCCGCGCGGCGGTGCTGCGGTTCGCGCCATGAGCCTGGCCAAGCGGATCATCCCCTGCCTCGACGTCGACCACGGCCGGGTGGTCAAGGGTGTCAACTTCGTCAACCTTCGGGACGCCGGCGACCCCGCGGAGCTGGCCGCGGGATACGACCGGGAGTGCGCCGACGAGCTGGTCTTCCTGGACATCACGGCGAGCAGCGAGGACCGTGACATCCTGCTCGACGCGGTCCGCCGCACCGCCGACTCGGTCTTCATCCCGCTCACCGTGGGCGGGGGGCTGCGCGGCCTCGAGGACATCGATCGAATGCTCCGCAGCGGTGCCGACAAGGTCTCGCTCAACACCGCCGCGCTGGACCGCCCCGGCCTGGTCGGGGAAGCCGCGGAGCGCTTCGGCGCCCAGTGCGTGGTGGTCGCCGTGGACGCCCGGCGCGACGCCGGTGGCTGGCACGTCTTCTCCCACGGCGGGCGCCGTGACACCGGGCGGGACGCGCTCGCCTGGGTGCGCGAGGTGGCCGACCGCGGCGCGGGCGAGATCCTGCTCACCAGCATGGACCGGGACGGCACCCAGGACGGCTACGACCTCGAGCTGACCCGGGCGGTCTGCGACCTGCTGACCATCCCGGTGATCGCCAGCGGGGGGGCCGGCCGGCCCGAGGACCTCCGGGCGGTGCTCAGCGAGGGCGGCGCCGACGCCGCTCTGGCGGCGTCGATCTTCCACGACGGCGTCCACCCGATCCCTCAGGCCAAGGCCTACCTGCGGGAGCACGGTGTCGAGGTGCGGCTGTGAGCGGTGGCCCCGCCGCGCGCGACGCGGTCCCCGCCGGCAGGCTGCCCCTGATCGCGGAGCCGCCGGGGCGCGGCCCCGACTTCGCCCGCGAGCTGGTCACCGCGGTCGTCCAGGACGCCACCACCGACGAGGTGCTGATGGTGGCCCACATGAACCGCGACGCCTACCAGGCGACCCTCAGCAGCGGGCGGGCGACGTTCTGGAGCCGGAGCCGCGAGCGCCTCTGGCAGAAGGGGGAGACCAGCGGCAACACCCTGCGGGTGGTCGAGGTCCGCGTCGACTGCGACGGCGACGCGGTGCTGCTCCGCGTCGAGCCCGCCGGTCCCGCCTGTCACACCGGCGCGCGCACGTGCTTCGAGCCGCCGCCCGCCGGAAGCGCCACCGCCTCCGACCCGGAATCCGATCGCGACGCATGATCCAGGGAGTGGGACGCACCGACGGCTTCCTCCCCATCGGGGCCTACGGGCTGATCGGTGACTGCCGCAGCGCGGCGCTGGTCGGCGTCGACGGCAGCATCGATTGGTGCTGCCTGCCCCGCTTCGACTCGCCGTCGGTGTTCGGCCGCATCCTCGACGCCCGTGGGGGTGGGTACTGGCAGCTCTGCCCGAGCGGGCCGTACCGCGCCGAGCAGCGCTACGGCGACCGCACCAACCTGCTGCGCACCATCTTCTCGACGCCGGGAGGGCTGGTCCGGGTCAGCGACTTCATGCCCGTCGACGAGGCCACCGTCGAGCACCACGCCCGCCCCCACCGCCGAGCTCGCCTCGTGCGCATCGTCGACTGCCTCGCCGGCACCGTGGCGATGGAGCACCATCTGGAGCTGCGTCCGGACTACGGCCGCTCTCACGACGGCTTCGCCATCGAGGGGCGCCGCTTCCACGGGAACGCGGGAGCCCTGCACCTCTGCGTCGTCTCCACCCGCGAGATGGAGGGCGCGCACGCGTCCTTCACGCTCCAGGCCGGTGACGCCGTCGCCTTCTCGCTGCGCTCCCAGCATGCCGGCTCCGGGTGCCTCACCTCGGAGCGGGCATGGACGGTGGAGCGGGCCCGGCGCCTGCTCCGCCAGACCCAGGAGTTCTGGTGGCGGTGGATCGACCGGGTCCGCTACACGGGCGCCTTCCCCGAGGCGGTGTGGCGGTCGGCCCTGGCGCTCAAGCTGATGATCTACGCGCCCACCGGGGCGATCGTGGCCGCACCCACCGCGTCGCTCCCCGAGGCGCTCGGCGGCAGGCGCAACTGGGACTACCGCTACACCTGGCTGCGGGACGCGTCGCTCACCCTCTTCGGGCTCTTCCAGCTGGGCCTTCACGAGGAGGCTCACGACTTCTTCGACTGGCTGCGCTCGACCGGGATCGGCGAGGGCGAGAAGGTGCAGAACCTCTACCGGGTGGACGGCGGTCGCGACGCCACCGAGGAGGTGCTCAGCCACTGGAGCGGCTATCGCGGCTCGCAGCCGGTGCGTCTCGGCAACGGCGCCGTCGACCAGCTGCAGCTCGACGTCTACGGCGAGCTGCTCGACAGCGCCTATCTCTACGCCCGCTTCGGCGGGGAGATCGGCCAGGCGCTCTGGAGGGAGCTGCACGCCGTGGTCGACCTCACCATCGACCGCTGGCGGCTGCCCGACGCGTCGATCTGGGAGAGCCGGGGTCTGGAGCAGCACTACACCTACAGCAAGATGATGTGCTGGGTCGCCGTCGACCGCGGGCTGCGCCTGGCCGACCAGTTCGGCCTGCGCTGCGATCGGGAGCGTTGGGAGGAGGCGCGCCGCGCCATCCATCGCCGGGTGACCGCGGAGGGGTATCACCGCGGGCTGCGCTCCTTCACCCAGACGCTCGGGGGACGGACCCTGGATGCGGCCATGCTCCGGGCCGGCCAGGTGCGCTTCGTCTCGCCCCGTGATCCGCGCCTGAGCAGCACCGTGCGGGTGATCGGCCGCCACCTCGGTCGCGGTGTGCTGGTCAGCCGCTACCGGCCCGAGGAGACCGACGACGGCGTCGACCATGGCGCGGAGGGCGCCTTCCTGATGTGCTCCTTCTGGCTGGTCGATGCCCTGGCCCACATCGGCGACGTGGAGGAGGCGCAGCGCCGCTTCGAGCGGCTGCTCTCCTTCGCCTCCCCATTGGGGCTGATGGCCGAGGAGGCGGACACCGGCAGCGGGGAGCTGCTCGGCAACTTCCCCCAGGCCTTCACCCACCTCTCCCTGATCGGCGCCGCCGTCAACATCGAGCGCGCCCGCCACCGGCGCCTCGGGGTCCCGGGACTGCGCGCCGCGCCGCCGGCGTGAGCGGAGGCGCCTCCCAGCTCCTGGTCGGGGCCTTCGGCGATGGTCCCGCCCCGAGCCTCGGGCGGGCCCCCGGGCGGGTCACGCTGGTCGGCGAGCACGTCGACTACGTGGGCGGCCACGTCGCCTGCATGGCGGTGGACCTCGCGCTGGAGGTGGCAGCACGGCTATCCGCTGACGGCGGGTGGCGGGTGGCGGCCCTCGGCGAGCGAGTGGAGCGTCCGCGGCCGGAGACGGCCGGTGACATCGGCGATCGTCTCTTCGCCGCGGCGGTGGCGCTCCGGCACCACGGCGTCGAAGTCCCTCCGCTGGAGCTCGCGGTGGCGGGCGATCTCCCGGCGTCGGCGGGGCTCGGCTCCTCCGCGGCGGTGATCCTCGCCGCGCTGGTGGCGATGCTCCGGCTCTCCGGCCACCCGGTGACCGCGGAGGAGCTGGTCGCGATCGCGCTCACCGCCGAGCGCGACATCGTCGGGATCCCCTGCGGCGACCTCGACCAGCGCGCCATCGTCCACGCGACAGGCGGCGCGGTGCTCGCCCTCGACTGCGCGAGCGGCGCGCGCCGTGGCGTCCCCTGGCCGTGGGCCCGGGTCGTGCTGCTGGTGGCGTCGAGCGGGGAGACGCACGACGTCGGGGGCGGGGAGTACCGGCGGCGCCGCGAGGCGGCGGAGGCGGTCTGCGCCGCGCTCGGCGTCTCCACCTGCCAGGAGATCGGCGAGCGCTGGCGGGAGCTCCCCTCGGAGCTGCGGCCTCGCGGCCGCCACGTCGCCACCGAGACGCTGCGCGCCGACGCGGCCGTCGATGCCCTGGAGAGCGGTGACGTCCGGGAGCTGGGACGGCTGATGGACCGGAGCCACCAGTCGCTGCGCCGCGACTGCGAGGTCAGCACCCCGCTCCTCGACGCCATGGTCGCCGCCGCACGCGGTGTCAGCGGATGCCACGGTGCCCGGCTGGTGGGCGCCGGTTTCGGCGGCAGCGTCGTGGCCCTGGTCGAGGAGGGGTCCGCCGGCGCCTGCGCAGCGGCGCTCACGGGGGTCAGCGGGGCGGTCGAGGCGACCTGGGTGGTGCGCCCCGCGTCCGGGCTGGAGGTGACGGCCGCTGACGTCGTGGTGTAGCCGGCCGGCCCCGGACGGCGGCGAGCCCGTGGGGTGCGGGCATTGCATATTCATGCATTACCAACGTATAATCACCGCTCCATGGCTCCCCCCGTGATCCGCGCCGCCGTCTGCGGGGCCACCGGCTACCTCGGTGTCCAGTGCGTCGAGATCCTCGACCGCCACCCCGGCTTCGAGCTGGTGCGGCTGCACGGCCGGAGCTCGGCCGGCAAGCCGTTCGCCGCCGCCGTCCCGGGGAGCCGCGTCGCCCTCCAGGTCGAGGAGGGGCTGGACCCCGGCGACGCCCAGGTCGTCTTCGCCGCCCTCCCCCACACCGTCGCCGCCGCCCACGCCCGCGAGTGGCTGAGCGCGGGCCGGGTGGTGGTCGACATGAGCGCCGACTTCCGCCTCCTCGACCCACTCGCCTACCGGCGCTGGTACGGGGTCGAGCATCCCGCGCCCGACCTCTGCGGCGAGGCGGTGTTCTCGCTGGTCGAATTCCACCGCGAGGCCATCGCCCGCGCCGACCTGCTGGCCATCCCGGGCTGCTACCCGACGGCCACCCTGGTGGGCACGCTTCCCGCGCTCGGCGAGGGGTTGGTCGAGCCCGAGGTGGTGGTCGACGCCAAGAGCGGGGTGAGCGGCGGTGGGCGCTCGCCCGCGCTCGCCTACCACTACTCGGAGGTCAACGAGTTCGGTGCGGGCCTACGGCGTGGCCGGGCATCGCCACAAGGCGGAGATGATCCAGGAGCTGAGCGCCGCCGCGGGTCGGGAGGTCAGGCTGACCTTCGTGCCCCACCTGATCCCCATGACCCGCGGGCTCCTCGCCACCGCCTACCTCCACCCCACCGCCGGGAACGGGGTCGCGGCTGTCGCCGACCTGATGCGCACCGTCTGCGCCGCCCACCCCTTCCTGCGCTACGACGAGGACCCGCCCGCCACCAAGTCGGTGACCGGCAGCAATGTCGCGGCCGTCAACGTCACCGACCAGGACGGGGTGGCGGTGGTCACCGTCGCCGTCGACAACCTGGTCAAGGGCGGGGCGGGCCAGGCGGTCCAGGCGGCCAACGTCCGCTTCGGGCTTCCGGAGACCGCCGGTCTGCTGGACGCGTCCCCGTGGCCGTGAGCGAGGCCGGGGTGCCCGGGACCGGGATCGCGCTCGGTGTCGGGGTCTGCGCCGCCCGCGGCTTCAGCGCCGGCACCGCGGCAGCCGGCATCCGCGGCGATGGCGACCCGGGCCGCGAGGACATCGCGGTGGTGGTGAGCGACCGCCCCTGCGCGGGGGCGGGCGTCTTCACCCGCAACCTGGTCAAGGCCGCGCCGGTGGTCATCTCGCAGCTCACCCTGCGCCGGGGGACGCCGATCCATGCGGTGGTCGCCAATGCCGGCAACGCCAACGCCTGCACCGGCGCCCAGGGGCTGCGCGACGCTCTCCGGATGTGCGCCCTGACCGCCGGGGCGCTGGGACGCGACCCCGTCGAGGTGCTGGTCTGCAGCACCGGTGTGATCGGCCGTGCGCTGCCCATGGAGAGGGTGAGCGAGGGCCTGCGCGCCGCCGCGGGCGCGCTGAGCCGCGATGCCGGCGAGGCCGCCGCGCGGGCGATCATGACCACCGACACGCTCCCCAAGACGGCGAGCGCCGTCTTCGTCGTCGACGGCGTCGAGCACCGGGTGGGTGGGATGGCCAAGGGTGCGGGGATGATCCATCCCGACATGGCCACCCTGCTCGCGCTCGTCACCACCGATGCGGACGTCGCCGCGCCCGACCTTCAGGCCCTGCTCGGCGAGGTCGCCGCCTCCAGCTTCAACTCCATTACCGTCGACGGCGACACCTCCACCAACGACACCCTCTTCGCGCTCGCCAACGGTGCCGCCGGGGGGCCGTCACTGGGCCCCGGGACCGCCGGCTTCGCGGCCCTCCGCGAGGCGTTCCTGGGTGTCTGCGAATCGCTCGCGGAGCAGGTCGTCGCCGACGCCGAGGGCGCCACCAAGCACTTCCGGGTCAGCGTCACCGGAGGTCGCGACGACGCCGAGGCGCGCCTCGCCGCCCGCACCGTGGCGGTGTCGCCGCTGGTCAAGACGGCGGTGCACGGGGCGGACCCCAACTGGGGACGGATCGTCATGGCCCTGGGGCGGAGCGGTGCCCACCTCAGCCTGGACCGGGTGAGGGTGGGCATCGCCGGCATCACCGTCTTCGAGAACGGCGCCCCCCTCGACATCGACCTGGGCCCGGTCGTCGACGCCCTGCGCCGGCCCCGCAGTGACATCGACGTCGACCTCGGCGCCGGGGACGGGCGCGGGCACGCCTGGGGCTGTGACCTCACCGCCGACTACGTGCGAATCAATGCGGAGTACACCACATGAGCACACCGATCGAGACCATGGACGAGCGGATCCGCCGGGCCGAGGTCCTGGTCGAGGCGCTCCCCTACATCCGCCGCTTCTCCGGTCACACCCTGGTCATCAAGCTGGGGGGATCGGCGCTCGGACAGGACGTCGACGCCTTCCTCCAGGACGTGGTCCTGCTCCGCTTCGTCGGCATGCGGCCGGTGCTGGTCCACGGCGGCGGCCCGGAGATCTCCTCGTGGCAGAAGCGCCTCGGCATCGAGCCGAGGTTCGTCAACGGCCTGCGGGTCACCGACGCACCCACCATGGAGGTGGTGAAGATGGTGCTCACCGGCAAGATCGGCCCCGACCTGGTGGCCCGGATCCACCGGCTGGGCGGCCAGGCGGTCGGGATGAGTGGCGAGGACGGCCCCACCCTCCTGGTCCGCCCCCGCGGCCACGAGGAGGGCCACGACCTGGGGTTCGTCGGCGAGGTCGACCAGGTCAACCCCGAGCCGGTGGAGGCGCTGCTCGACCAGGGACGGATCCCGGTCATCGCCTCCGTGGGCCTGGGCGTCGACGGCGACGCCTACAACGTCAACGCCGACACGGTGGCCGCCGAGCTGGCGGTGGCGCTCAAGGCCAGCAAGCTGGTGCTCCTCACCGACGTGGAGGGCGTGCGCGGCGCCGACGGCGAGCTGCTGAGCGTCCTGGACGCGGCGACCGCCGACCGGCTGATCCAGGACGGCGCGATCAGCGGTGGCATGATCCCCAAGGTGCGCGCCGCGCTGCGCGCCCTGGACGCGGTCGCCGCCTCGCACATCATCGACGGCCGCGTCTCCCACTCGCTGCTCCTCGAGGTGCTCACAGAGAAGGGCGTGGGCACCATGGTGACCCGGTGAGCCTCCCGGAACGGGAGATGAGCGCGGCGCTCTCGGCCGTCGAGGAGCGAGCCGCCACTGTGCTGATGTCGACCTATGTCCCCCAGCCGGTGGCGATCCGGGCGGGCCGCGGCTGCTTCCTCACCGACGTCGACGGACGCGAGTACCTGGACCTGGTGGGCGGCATCGCCGTCAACGTCCTGGGTCACGCCCACCCCGCCGTTCTCGGCGCCATCACCGAGCAGGCGGGCCGGGTTGTGCACCTCAGCAACCTCTACTTCTCCGAGCCTCAATTGGATGCCGCCGAGCGCCTGGTGGCCACCGCCTTCCCGAGCCGCGCCTTCTTCTGCAACAGCGGCGCCGAGGCGGTCGAGACGGCCATCAAGATCGCCCGCAAGTGGGGGAAGCTGCAGAAGGGCGGTGCCTCGACGATCATCTGCGCGCGCGGCGCGTTCCACGGCCGCACCCTCGGAGCCCTGGCAGCCACCGCCAACCGCCACTACCGCGAGCCCTTCGAGCCCCTGCCGCGCGGCTTCGCCCACGTCGCCTACGACGACGTCGCGGCCGTCGAGGACGCCATCGACGAGCGCACCGTCGCGGTGCTGATGGAGCCCATCGAGGGCCAGTCCGGGGTGCTCCCGATGCGCGACGAGACCCTGCGCGGCCTGCGCGAGCTCTGCGACCGCCACGACCTCCTGCTCATCCTCGACGAGATTCAGAGCGGGATGGGCAGGACCGGTCGGTGGTGGGCACACCAGCACGCGGGGATCGTCCCCGACGTGATGGCGGTGGCCAAGGGCCTGGGCGGCGGGCTGCCGATCGGGGCGGTGCTGGCCGGGCCGCGGGCCGACATCTTTGAGCCCGGCGACCACGGCTCCACCTTCGGGGGCGGCCCGCTGGTGACCGCCGTGGCCGCTGCGGTCCTCGAGGCCATCCGCAGCGAGGGGTTGGTCGAGAACGCGGCGCGGGTGGGAGACCACCTCCGCCGCGGGCTGCTCCGGCTCGGCGAGCGGGGGGCGCCCGTGGCCGAGGTGCGGGGCCGGGGGCTGATGCTCGGCGTGGTGCTCACCGAGCCCGTGGCGCACCGGGTGGTCGAGGCCGCCCTGGACCTGGGCCTGCTGCTCAACGCGACCGGCGCCTCGGCGCTCCGCATCATCCCCCCGCTCGTGCTCACCGAGGCGCAGGCCGGCGATGCGCTCGACCGGCTGGCCGCCGCCTTCGAGAAGGTCCGCGAGGATGTCCCGGCGTGAGCCCCACCGGCCGGCAGGCGGCGCGATGAACGTCAGCTCCGTCCTCTCTCCGATGGTGAAGACGGAACGGCAGCATGCCATCCTCGAGCTGGTCCGGGATCGCAAGGTCCGGACCCAGGAGGAGATGGTGACCGCGCTCCGCCGGCGGGGCCTGGACGCCACCCAGGCGACCGTCTCCCGCGACATCCGGGAGCTGGGCCTGGTCCGGGTCCACGACCCGGATGGGCTGCGCTACGTCGCCGGCGGCGATGCCGAGGAGGCATCGCCGGCCAGCACCCGGCTGCGCGCAGTCATGCGCGAGCACGTGCGCTCCCTGGAGTTCGTCGAGCACATCGGTGTGGTGCACACCCGGCCCAGCAGCGCTCCGCTGGTGGCGGCGGTCATCGAACTCCTGCCACTTCGAGGAGGTTGCCGGGACCGTCGCCGGCGACGACACCGTGATGGTGGTGGTGCGCACCCGTCCGGGCGCGCGCCGTCTCGCCGACCGTCTCCGCGACGCGATGACCGGGGCCGCCGCCCGTGCCTCGGTCGGCAACCCGATGGGCGGCCACGGAGGGACACGGTGAGCCGGTCCAAACGCTGCGTCCTCGCCTACTCGGGAGGTCTCGACACCTCGGTGTCGATCCGCTGGCTCCAGGAGAAGCTGGGCTACGAGGTCATCACCTGCACCGCCGACATCGGCGAGGCGAAGGACATCGAGGAGGTCACCGACCGGGCCCTCCGCACCGGGGCCGTGGCCGCCTACGCCATCGACGCCCGCCGCCTCTTCGTCGAGGAGTTCTGCTTCCCCAGCCTCGCCGCCTCGGCGATGTACGAGGGCGCCTATCCTCTCGCCACCGCCCTGGCCCGGCCGCTGATCGCCAAGATGCTGGTCGACGTGGCCCGCGACGAGGGCGCCGAGGCGGTCGCTCACGGCTGCACCGGCAAGGGCAACGACCAGGTTCGTTTCGACGTGGCCACCGCCGCCCTGGCCCCGGAGCTCCGGGTGGTGGCCCCGGTGCGCGACTGGGAGATGGGCCGTCCCCAGGAGATCGAATACGCGCGCGAGCACGGCATCGAGATCCCGGTCACCCAGGCGCAGCCCTACTCGGTGGACGCCAACATCTGGGGGCGCAGCGTCGAGGCCGGCGCGCTCGAGGACCCGTGGCAGGCGCCGCGCCCCGACGTCTTCGCCTGGACCGCCGATCCCGCGTCGGCTCCCGCCGGCGGGGTCGAGGTCGGCCTCGGCTTCGAGCACGGTGTCCCTGTCGTCCTCGACGGGGAGCGGCTGAGCGGCGACGCCCTGGTGACCCGGCTCAACGCGCTGGCCGGCGCTCACGGGGTCGGCCGGATCGACCATGTCGAGAACCGCCTGGTGGGGATCAAGTCCCGGGAGATCTACGAGGCCCCGGCGGCGGTGGTGCTGCACGCCGCCCACACCGCGCTGGAGACGCTCACCCTGGGTCGCGACGTCTTCCATCTCAAGAGGCGGCTCGGCGACGAGTGGGCCCGGCTGGTCTACGACGGGCTCTGGTTCGGCCAGCTGCGCACCGCCCTCGCCGCCTTCGTGGCCGTGACCCAGGCGCCGGTGAGTGGCGAGGTGAGGCTCCTGCTCCGCCGCGGCACCGTCAGCGTGACCGGCCGGCGCGCGCCGGGCTCGCTCTACCGCGAGGAGCTGGCCACCTACGACCGCCGGCAGGACACCTTCGACCACTCCGCCGCCCGGGGGTTCATCGAGCTCTTCGGGCTGCCGCTGCGGACCCAGGCTCGCATCCAGGGCGCCCTGGAGGACTCCGCCCCGCTCGGTCTCGAGCGCCGGGTCAAGCGGCGCTGATGGCACGGGGGAAGCGCGCCCCCGCCAAGGTGTGGGAGGGACGGCTGGGAGCCGGCACCGATCGCGGCGTGGAGGCGTACACCGGCAGCTTCGGATTCGACCGCCGGCTCTTCGCCGAGGACGTCGAGGGCTCCCTCGCCCACGCGCGGATGCTCCGCGAGGTGGGGTTGATCGGGGCCGCGGATCACCGCGCCATCCAGTCCGGGCTGCGCACCGTGCGCGACGAGCTGGAGCGCGGCGACTTCGCCCCGGACCCCGGCGACGAGGACGTGCACACCGCGGTGGAGCGCCGGCTCCACGAGCTGATCGGTCCCGCCGCGGGGCGGCTGCACACCGCCCGCAGCCGCAACGACCAGGTGGCCACCGACCTCCGCCTCTGGTGCCGGCGGCGCACCCGCGAGCTGCTGCTCGCCTGCGCTGCGCTGCAGGAGGCGCTGCTGGCGCGCGCTCGCGAGCACCGCGCCACTCCCATCCCCGGATACACGCACACCCAGCGGGCCCAGGTGGTCTCACTCGCCCACCACCTCCTCGCCTACGTCGAGATGCTGGAGCGCGACGTCGAGCGGCTGCGCGACGGCTACCGGCGCTGTGACGTCTCCCCCCTGGGCAGCGGCGCCCTGGCCGGGACCACCCTCCCCATCGATCGCGAGAGCACGCGCCGTGCGCTGGGCTTCGCCGCGCTCAGCGCCAACAGCCTCGACGCCGTCTCCGATCGCGACTTCGCGGCCGAGCTGGTCTTCTCGTGCGCGCTTCTGATGGTCCACCTCTCCCGCCTCGCCGAGGAGGTCGTGCTCTGGACCACCGCGGAGTTCGGCTTCGCGGAGCTGCCCGACAGCCACGCCACCGGCTCCTCGCTGATGCCGCAGAAGAAGAACCCCGACGTCCTCGAGCTGGCCCGGGGGAGGGTGGGCCGGGTCACCGGTGACCTGGTGGCGCTGCTCACCGTCCTCAAGGGTCTGCCGCTCGCCTACAACCGCGATCTCCAGGAGGACAAGGAGCCTCTCTTCGACGCTGTCGACACCGCTCTGGCGACGCTCGGGGTCCTCACCGACGTGGCCGCCCGGCTGCGCTTCGACACCACGGCGATGCGCCGCGCCGCCTCCGACCCGATGCTGCTCGCCACCGACGTCGCCGAGCACCTGGTGTCGCGCGGCATGCCCTTCCGCGAGGCGCACCGGCTGGTGGGCGCGGCGGTGCGGCGCTGCGTGGCCGAGCGGAGGACGCTCGCCGACCTCGGTCTCGAGGAGTGGCGTGGGCTCTCCGATCTCCTCGACGCGGAGGTGCTCTCCCTCTTCGACGTGGACCGGGCGCTGCGCCGCCGCGAGCTGCCCGGCGGGCCCGGACCGCGGGCGGTCTCGCGAGCTCTCACCCGGGCGGCGGCGCGCGCCGCTCGGACCCGGGCGCTGGCCGAGGCTCTGCCCGGCTGAGGCGGGGCTTCGCGACGGCCGGCACGAAGGCGAGAACGCCGGCGCCAGCACCCCGGAGGCATTGTCGATCGCGGAGAAGATTCGTCACGAACATTTCGTGACGAAATATCCGTCCTTGATCGATGGGCATCCCCCCACCGGCGGTGCGGCTGCCCGCCGCGCCGGTACCCTGGACCGATGCCGCTGCCGGTGCTCGTGGTCGGAGACGTCCAGGGCGACCACGAGCGCCTCTCCGCGGCGCTGGCCGCCTACCCCGAGGACGAGGTGGAGACCGTCTTCCTCGGGGACTTCTTCACCGGCGGCCGCCCGGGCGACGCCGGGGGCTACCGGGCGGCCCGGATCGCCATGGGGCGCCGCCACAGCCGGGCCATCCTGGGCAACCACGACCTCCTGGTGATGGCGCTGGTCGAGGAGGGGCGCTTTGGCGGCGAGCGGCTGCGGGCCCGCGACGGCGAGCTGCTGGAGACCATCTGGCGGCGGCGGCGCGGCGACCCGGCCGACCTCGAGGGTCTCGCCGCCGACCCCGACCTGGAGGCCTGGCTGCGCGCCCTCCCGCTGATGCTCCTGCTCGAGGACGGCACCCTGGCCCAGCACACGGACGACGACGGCTACGCGGCCCTCGGCCAGAGCGTCGAGGCGGTGAACCTCGCCGCGGCGGAGCTGCTCGGCCGGCAGCCGGGCGGCGTGGTCCGCGTCCTCCGCCACGTCATCGGGCGCCGTGCCTTCGACGAGACGCCGCGGCTGGAGGCGCACCTGCGGCGCTTCGGCGCGCGCCGCGTCATCCACGGCCACACCCCGCACTGGCGGAGCTCGCCGGACGTCCGCAAGGGAGGGCGGGTGATCGGTTTCGACGGCCGCTTCTCCCGCCACTGGGGGCGCGCTCCCGGCGAGGAGGCGGGTCCGATCGGCGCCACGGTCGCGCTGCTGCCGCCGCTGCCGCCCGGGCTCACCTGAGCGGAGACGCCTCGGCCACCTCGCGCAGACCGCCGCTGTGCACGTCGTACACGAAGCCGCGCACCTCGTCGCGGTGGGGCAGGTACGGGCTGAGCCGTATGCGTGCGACGGACCGGCGCACGTCGTCGTCCAGGTCGGTGAACGCCTCCAGCGCAAAGGGAGGCCGGACGCCCGTCTCCCGCTCGATGTCCGCCTTCAGGTCGTCGTCGCGGAAACCGAGCATGCCGCAGTCGGTGTGATGGATCAGCATCACCGCACGGGTTCCCAGCCGGCGCTGCGAGATGATCAGCGAGCGGATGGCGTCGTCGGTGGCCACCCCGCCGGCGTTGCGCAGGACGTGGGCGTCGCCGGGGCGCAGCCCGAGCAGGGCGTGGATGTCGAGACGAGCGTCCATGCAGGCGAGCACGGCGAGGTGTCGGCCCGGTGCGGCATGGAGGGACCCGTCCGCCACGTCGAAGCGGGCCGCGAAGCCGGCGTTGCCCGCCAGGACCTCATCGATGACCGACATCTCTCACTCCCCCTCCCCGTCGAGGGAGGTGCCGTGCAGGTGCGGCATCCCCTCCTCGACGGCGAAGCGGGTCTCGCAGATCGGGCACTCCACGTGGGGCGCCAGCTCGTCGTCGAGGGGTGGCAGCAGCTGCGTCCCGCACTGCGGGCAGACCAGCACCCGGGGCTGCACCTCGGCGTCTCGGCGCATGGCCTCCCTCGCCGCGGCGAGGTCCACGGCGACCGCCTGGCACTCGGCGCAGACGAAGGTGGCGAGGCTGTCGTCGTAGTCGAGGTGGCGGGCCTGGGAGTCCACGTAGAGCGGGGCGTTGAGGGCCTCGAAGCGGCCCCCGGTGCAGCCGGCCGGGCAGCGGAGGTCGCGCCTCGGCATCTCAGCGCGGCCGGAGCAGCCGGGCCAGCCGGGAGACCGGTGGCTCCTGCCCCGCGGTGACGTGAGCCGTGACCACCAGGGAGAGGATCATCACCTTGAGGGCCTCGAACCGGCCGGCGGCGTCCCGCCCGGTGAGCAGCGCCTCCACCGCCGCTCCCTCGATGGTGGCCGCGATGGCGGCGGCGAGGTCCCGCGGCGGCGCCAGCGTGTAGGCGGGCAGCCGCCCCAGGGCCCCCCGCACCTCGGTCTCGATGCCGGCGGCGAACCCGCTCCGGAGCGCCCGGCAGGACCCCGCCAGCGCCGGGACGGAGAGGCTGAGCAGGGAGAGGTCGGAGAGGGCCCGCCAGACCTCCGGATGCCGGGCGGAGTGGTCGGCGGCGGCGTCCACCCCGGCGATGAGCCGCTCGAGGGGGTCGTCGACTCCCTCCAGCCCTGCCGTCCAGGCGGCCGCCAGCTGGCGGTCCAGCTCCCCCACCACCGCGACCAGCAGGTCGTCCTTGGATTCGAAGTAGTAGTGGAGGAGGCCGGGGGCGACCCCCACCTCCTGGGCGATCTCCTTCATCGACGTCTCGGCCGAGCCGAGCCGCCCCAGCACGGTCGCCGCCGCCTCCACGATCCCGGCTCGCCGCCGCCGCCCGGCCGCGGCCCGGTGCCCCGCACCGTCGACCTCCGCCTCCGCGGTCGCGTGCCTCATCTCAGAGCCTCGGAGGCATGTTGATTGGGCATCCGACCAACGATGCTAGCACCGGCCAGGGCCCGGCGGGTTCAGTCCTCGAGCACCGAGGCAGGGTGCATCCCGACGCCGAAACCCCCGGGACCGGCGTGGCAGCCGAGCACCCCGCCGATCTCGACGATCCGCGGCGGCTCCCCGGTGATCTCCGCCACCCGCCCGGCCATGCTCTGGGCCGTCTCGGGCCTGGCGGCGTGGGCGAGGATCACCTTGGTCGGGCCCCAGGCGTTCGCCGCAGCCGCCACCTCGTCGACCAGGCGGGTGAGCGCCCTGGGGTAGGTGCGGACCCGGTCCGCCGACTCGATCCTCCCCTCGGTCACGGTGAGGATGGGCTTGATGCTGAGGACGGTGCCCGCCAGCGCCTGGGCGCCGCCGATGCGGCCGCCCCGGCGGAGGTACTCGAGGGTCTCGAGGGCGAAGAACAGCCGCTGCCTCTCCCGGAGGCGAGTCGAGCGCGGCCACCACCGCGTCCGCGTCTCGGCCCTGGTCCCGCAGCGCCACCGCCACCTCCACCAGGGCGGTGTGGGTCGGTCCCACGGTCCGGCTGTCGACGACGCGGATGTCCAGCTCGGGCAGGGCGGCCCGGGCCTGGAGGGCCGACCCGTGGGTGCCGCTCAGCTCTGCGGAGATGGTGGTGCAGACGATGGCCCCGCCGTCGCCGCCCACCCGCCGGAAGACCTCCTCGAACTCGGCCGGGGTGGGCTGGGAGGTGCGTGGGTGGTGGGAGTCGACCTGCATCCGGCGGTAGAAGTCCGCCGTCGACATGTCGACCCCGTCCCGGAACTCGGCCTCGCCGAAGATGACCCGGAGGGGGACGATGGCGACCTCGTGGGCGGTGGCATAGGCGGTGTCGAGGTCGGCGGTGCTGTCGCACACGACGTGGATCCGGCTCACTGAGCCCCTGATCCTAACCGTCCATCACCTCGTGACACCCGGGTCACGTCTGCACCGCGGAGGCCGGATGGTAGAAGAAGCCGAACGCACCCGGTCCCACGTGGCAGCCGAGCACCGCGCCCACCTCGACGATCTGAGGGGCCTCCCCGGTGACCGCCGCCACCTTGAGGGCCAGCGCCTCCGCACCCTCGCGGTTGTCGGCGTGGGCAAGGGTGGCCACCGTCCTGCCCCAGCCGCGGACCGCCGACGCCAGCTCCTGGACCAGGCGGTCCAGGGCCCGCTGGTAGGTGCGCACCTGGTCCAGCGCCTGGACCTTGCCGTCGATGAAGCCGAGGATCGGCTTGATGCTGAGGACGGTGCCGAGCAGGGCCCGGGCGGTGCCAATCCGCCCACCGCGGCGGAGGTACTCGAGGTTCTCGACGGTGAAGACGAGGCGCTGGGTCGCCCTCAGCCGCTCGATGGCGGAGACGATGGCGTCGGCGCCGCCCCCCCGGTCGCGGATGGCCACCGCCAGGTCCACGGCGGCGCCGTGGGCGGGCCCGCAGGACTTGGACTCGACGACCCGGATGTCGAGGTCGGGGAGGGACTGGCGCGCCTGCATCGCCGAACCGGCGGTGCCGCTGAGGTCGGAGGAGATGGTGGTGCAGATGACGGTGTCGCCATCACCCCCCAGCCGCTCGAAGACCTCCTGGAAGTCGCTCGGGGGTGGCTGGGAGGTCCGAGGGTGGGGCCCCCCGGCCCGCATCCGCCGGTAGAACTCGCCGGTCGACAGCTCCACCTGGTCGCGGAACTCCTGGTCCCCGAAGATGATGCGCAGCGGGACCATCTCCACGGCGTGGGCCGGGTAGTAGGCGGGGCCGAGGTCGGCGGTGCTGTCGCACACGAGATGCACCCGTTTCACTGCGGCACCGATCCTACCCGCCCGCCCCCTCGACGCCGTGTCCGCGGCGGCCCCGCGGACCGCGCCACAATCACCGCCATGCTGCTCGCCATCGACGTCGGGAACACTGACATCGTCCTGGGGGTCTTCGACGGGAGCCGGCTGGTCGCCGATTTCCGGCTTCACACCGAGCCCCGGGCCACGGGGGCGGAGCTGGGGCTGGTGATCGTCTCCCTGCTCCATTCGACCGGCCTGGAGCCGGAAGCGATCTCGGCCGTCGCGGTCAGCAACGTCGTCCCCGACCTCTCGCGCAGCCTCGACGAGGTGGCCCACCAGCGCTTCGGGGCCGCGCCTCTCGTGGTAGGCCCCGGGGTGCGCACCGGGATCCGCATCCACTACGACGACCCCTCGCTGGTCGGCGCGGATCGGATCGCCAACGCCATCGCCGCCCACCACCTCTATGGGGGGCCGGCGATCATCTGCGACTTCGGGACCGCCACCACGATCGACGCTATCGATGCCGCCGGTGACTATCTGGGCGGGGCCGTGGCCCCCGGCCTCATGGTCAGCCATGACGCCCTGGTCCAGCGCGCCGCCCGGCTCTCGCCGGTCGACCTCGAGGCCCCGGCGAGCGTCCTCGGCCGCAACCCGCGGGCCTCGATGCAGGCGGGCCTCGTGCTCGGCTACGCCAGCCTGGCCAACGGGCTGGTGGCGCGGATGCGAGACGAGATGGGGGGAGACCCGAAGCTGATCCTGACCGGGGGCCTCGCCCCCCTCATGGCCGGGCTCATCGAGGGGGTCCATGCCACCGACGAGCGGCTCACCCTGGTGGGGCTCCGGCTCATCCACGAGCTCAACGCCGCCTGAGCATCGTCCCGGGGTGCGCCTCCCGGTGGAACGCTCGATCCCTACGATGCCGGTATGACCATCGCCGGCGCCCCACCGACAGCCCCGCCCCCGCCCCCCGCGGCCATCCGCAGGCTCCGGGTCGGCCGTCTGGAGCTGGACTCCCCGGTGCTCGTCGCCCCCATGGTCGGGATCACCGACGCCCCCTTCCGGCGGCTCGCCCGGGAGCTGGGGGCCGGCCTGGTCTCCGCCGAGATGACCGCCGCTGAGGCGGTGGTCCGGCTCGTCCCCCGAACCCTCGAGCTGCTGACCTTCGAGCCCGGGGTGCGACCGGTGGCCGCCCAGCTGGTCGGCCACGATCCGAGCTCGATGGCCGAGGCGGCGGCGATCTGCGCCGAGCGGGGCGCGATGGTGGTGGACGTCAACCTCGGCTGCCCCGTCCCGCGGGTCACCGGACGAGGCTCGGGCGCCGCCCTCGCCCGTGACGTCGCCGCCACCGCCCGGGTGGTCCGGGCGATGGTGGACGCGGTCGCGGTCCCGGTCACGGCCAAGATGCGGCTGGGCTGGGACCAGGGATCGATCAACGCCCCCGAGCTGGCCCGCGCCCTCGAGGACGCCGGCTGCGCCATGGTCACGGTCCACGGCCGGACCCGCGCTCAGCGCTACCTGGGCCGGGCGGACTGGAGCGAGATCGCCCGGGTCAAGGAGGCGGTGGGGGTCCCGGTGATCGGGAGCGGCGACGTCAACGACGTCCGGGAGATCCGCGAGCGGGTCCTGGCCGGAGAGGTCGACGGGGTCGTGGTGGCCCGGGGCGCCCTGGGCAACCTCTGGTTCATCCGGCAGGCCGTGCGCCACGTCGCCACCGGCGAGCTCCTGCCCGACCTGGGCTTCGCGGAGCGCATCGAGCTGACCCGGCGGCATCTGGAGCTGCTCATCGAGCACTACGGCGAGGCCAGAGCCCTGGTGGTGGGCCGCAAGTACGTCGCCTGGACGATCAAGGGATGCAACGGCGCGGCCCGCCTGCGGGCGATGGTGCAGGGCCTGGTGACCCGGGCCGACCTCGACGCAATCCTCGCCCAGGCGCTCTCCGCCGGCCTGGGGCCGGGCGGTTGGTTCCAGCCGGTGTTCACGAGCGGCGAGGGCTGATCGGAGCGGACGCGCCGGCGGGCCTCCTCCTCCTCCGTGCTGTCCCAGGTGGAAAAAAAGAGGGCGCCCCTGGAAAACCAGAGACGCCCCGAGAGGGGGGGCTATGTAAACGCGGTCCCCGACCGCTGGTTTGGATGATAGGTAGGTTATCAGATCGGGGTCAACCAGGTGGGGCCAATTTGTTACTCGAACGTGGCCACCATCGTTTCACCCTCAGACCCTATACTCCCGTCCTTCTCCGCTGATGCGCCGGCGGCGCTCGGCAGGCTCCCCAACCCAGTCACGAAGGTCACCCATCGCCATGGACAAGCCGGTCTTGCTCACCAAGGAAGGCCTCGGCAAGCTCCAGTCAGAGCTGGACGAGCTCCGGACGGTCCGGCGTCCCGAGATTGCCGAGCGGATCAAGTACGCGAAGGACTTCGGCGACATCACCGAGAATGCCGAGTACGAGGACGCCAAGAATGAGCAGGGGATGCTCGAGGGGCGGATCCTCACCCTGGAGATGATGGTCCGCAACGCGGTCATCATCGAGCAGGCGGATGTCGGCGGCGTGGTCCAGGTGGGCTCGACGGTCGAGGTCAAGGACGAGGACGGGACCCAGGCCTTCACCATCGTCGGCCCGGCCGAGGTCGACGTCACCTCCGGCCGCATCTCGATGGAGTTCCCGGTCGGCAAGGCGCT
The DNA here is from genome assembly GCA_963803165.1 of uncultured Chloroflexia bacterium. GTDB lineage: Bacteria > Chloroflexota > Dormibacteria > Aeolococcales > Aeolococcaceae > Changshengia. The sequence continues at coordinate 246,769 of CAWDLK010000006.1, forward strand.
CCTCGGTCGCAGGATCGGTGATCGGGTCGAGGTCCAGAGTCCGGGCGGCCCGCGCCAGCTCCAGGTGGTCGCCCTCCGCTGAGGGCGGCGCCGGAGATCGCGTCGAACCGGCCTGACCCGCGCGGAACGGGAGGCCGCTCCGGCACCATGTACGCGCGCATGCCCGACGATCCCCTGACGGCCGAACGCCGCCGCAAGGCCGAGGCCCTCGCAGCCCTGGGCCTCCCCGTCTACAACGTCGACTTCCGCCCCGACCACAGCCTCGAGGAGGCGCGCCAGGCCCTGGTGGCCTGGGAGGCGACCGGTCCCTCCCCGGAGAGCGCCGGGCCCCCGGTGGTGGTGGCCGGCCGGCTCATGCTCCACCGGCTGCAGGGCAGGAGCGTCTTCTCCCACCTGGAGGACGAGAGCGGCCGCATGCAGGTCTGGTTCCGCGAGGATCACCTCGAGCCGCCCGGCTTCGAGGCCGTGAAGCTGCTCGACCTGGGCGACATCGTCGGCGTGGCGGGGACCCTGATGCGAACCCGGCGCGGCGAGCCGACCGTGCTCGCGCGGACCCTGACCCCGCTGGTCAAGGCCCTGCGCCAGCCTCCCGAGAAGTTCCACGGGCTCCAGGACCAGGAGACGCGCTACCGCAAGCGCTACTACGACCTGATGTCGAGCGTCGACCAGCGCCGTCACTTCCAGACCCGGGCCGAGCTGCTCCGCAGCGTCCGGACCACCCTCGAGAGCCGGGGCTTCCTGGAGGTCGAGACCCCCATCCTTCAGCTCATCCCCGGGGGCGGTCACGCGGTGCCGTTCCGGACGCATTGGAACGCGCTGCACACCGACGTCTTCCTGCGGATCGCCATCGAGCTGCACCTCAAGCGGCTGCTGGTCGGCGGCTACCGCCGCGTCTACGAGATCGGTCGGGTCTTCCGCAATGAGGGCCTCTCGCCGCGCCACAATCCCGAGTTCACGATGCTCGAGGCGTACCAGGCCTACGCGGACTACTCCGACATCCGCGCGCTGACCGAGGCGATCGTGGTCGACGCCGCGGGTGCGGTCCCGCTGCCCGCGCCAGAGGGGGAGGGGCCGGCGGACGGCAACCCGCTCCATCGCACCTATGGGGGGCGCGACCTCGACCTCACCCCGCCCTTCCCCGCCGTCACCATGGCCCGGCTCATCGAGGACGGGTGCGGCTTCGACCCGGTGCGCGCCTGGGACGATGGGACCCTGGCCGAGCGGGCACGCCAGGCGGGGGTGGAGCTGCAGCCCGGCGCCGGCACCGGCACCGTCTTCAACGAGATCTACGAGCAGAGGGTCGAGCGCACCCTCTTCCAGCCCACCTTCGTCCTCGACTATCCGGCCGAGGTCAGCCCGCTGGCGCGGCGCCGGCGCGATGATCCGAGGTTCGTGGAGCGCTTCGAGCTGGTGGTCGCCGGGCGGGAGCTGGCCAACGCCTTCAGCGAGCTCAACGACCCCATCGACCAGCGCGCACGCTTCGAGGAGCAGGCGCGGGAGCGTGAGCTCGGCGAGGCGGAGGCGCCTCCCCTGGACGAGGACTTCCTCGAGGCGATCGAGGCCGGGATGCCCCCGGCTGGCGGGCTGGGCCTGGGCGTCGACCGGCTGGCCATGCTGCTCACCGACAGCCCGGGCATCCGGGACGTGCTGCTCTTCCCCACCATGCGCCCCCCGGGTGGCACGGAGGTCGACGAGTGATCCCACTCCAGGAGCTGCGCGAGGATCCCGACCGCTACCGCCGGGGTGCCGAGCTGAAGCACGAGGCCGCCCCCATCGACGAGATCCTCGCCCTGGACGCGCAGGCGCGCGGTCTCCGCGCCCGGGTGGAGGCCGCCCAGGCGGAGCGCCGCCGCGCCGCGTCGGCCGTCCACGGGGCTCCCTCCGATGCCGACCGCGCCCGCCTCAACGCGCTGAAGGAGCAGGTCCAGTCCGGCGAGTCCGAGCTCGCGGAGATCGAGACCAAGCTCCGCGAGCTCCTCCTCTACGTGCCCAACCCGCCCCACGAGTCGGTGCCCGTCGGCCGCGACGAGAACGACAACGTCACCGTGCGCACCTGGGGAGAGGCGCCCGAGTTCGACTTCGAGCCGCTGCCCCACTACGACATCGGGGAGCGGCTCCGGATCTTCGACTTCGAGCGCGCCGCCAAGATCAGTGGCGCCCGCTTTGCCGTGCTGCGCGGCGACGGCGCCCGGCTGCAGCGGGCGCTGATCACCTGGATGCTCGACGTGGGGGTCCGCGAGCACGGCTACACCGAGGTGCTGCCGCCCTACCTGGTCCGCGCCGAGTGCATGGTGGGGACCGCCAACCTTCCTGACAAGGAGGGGATGGCGTACCAGACCAGCGACGACCTCTACCTGGTGCCCACCGCCGAGGTGCCGGTCACCAACCTCTACCGGGAGGAGATCCTCGACGCCGCCGACCTGCCCATCTGCCACGTCGCCTACAGCGCCTGCTTCCGCCGTGAGGCGGGAGCGGCAGGCAAGGACACCCGCGGATACATCCGGCTGCACCAGTTCGACAAGGTCGAGATGGTGCGGTTCACCACTCCCGAGACCTCATTGGACCAGCTGGAGATCCTCACCGGTCAGGCCGAGTCCCTGCTCCAGCGGCTGGGCATCCGCTACCGCGTGCTCTCGATGTGCACCGGCGACATGGGCTTCGCCCAGTGGAAGAAGTACGACGTCGAGGCCTGGGCGCCGGGGATGGGCCGCTGGCTCGAGGTCTCCTCCTGCAGCGCCTTCGGCGACTTCCAGGCGCGCCGGGCCAACATCCGCTACCGGCCGGCTCCGGGCGAGCGGCCCCGATTCGTCCACACCCTCAACGGCAGCGGTCTGGCGGTGCCGCGGGTGCTCGACGCGGTCCTCGAGACCTACCAGCGCAGCGACGGGAGCGTCGACGTGCCCGCCGCCCTCCGCCCCTACATGGGCGGGGTCACCCGCCTGGAGCTGCCGCGATGAGAGGGTTCAGCCGAGCATGACGGTGGTCGCGCCGGGAAACGATCGGTGAGCACGCACGAGGTCGTCTCGCGGGCGGCCGTCGACCGCATGGTCGTCACCCGGCACCGCATCGAGTGCCCCCTCGATTGGGCCCGGCCCGGCGAGCCGGCGACCATCAGCGTCTTTGCCCGCGAGGTGGTGGCCGCGGAGAAGGCGGACGATCCCCGTCTGCCGATGATCTGCTGGTACCAGGGTGGGCCGGGGATGGAGTTCACCTTCCCGGCCGCTCGCGGCGCCTGGCTCGAGCAGCTCCTGACGCGGTACCGGGTGCTCCTGCTCGACCAGCGCGGCACCGGTCTGAGCACGCCGCTCGAGGGGCGTGCGCTGCCGCGCGCGCGTCCGGCGGAGCTGGCCGACTACCTCGCCCACTTCCGCGCCGACTCCATCGTGCGCGATGCCGAGCGATTCCGCTCGGTGCTGCTCGGCGAGGATGCCGGCTGGCATCTCTTCGGGCAGAGCTTCGGTGGCTTCTGCAGCCTCACTCACCTCTCCTTCCTTCCCGAGCACGTGACCGGGGTGATCATCACCGGGGGCTTCGCCCCCGTCCTTCACGAGGCGGATGCGGTGTACGAGGTGCTGGCCGGCCGGGTGGCCGAGCGCAACGCCGACTTCCTCGCCCGCTTCCCCGAGGATGCGGCGCGGGTGCGGCGGATCGTCGAGCACCTGGGGTCGGTGGAGGACGTGGACGCGCACGGTCAGCGCCTGACCGCGCGGGCGTTCCTCGCGCTCGGGATCTGCCTCGGCCATCTCCACGGCGCCGCCGAGCTGCACGGCATCGTCGAGCGCGCCGCCCACGACCTGGAGACGTTCGGGAAGCTCGGCGGCTCCGTGCACCAGCAGGTCGCCGAGCTGATGGCTCCCGCCACCAATCCCCTCTATTCCCTGCTCCAGGAGGCCTGCTACGCGCAGCGGGCGCCGACCCGGTGGGCGGCCGCCCGCGTCACCGGCGCCGACCCCCGCTACGCGCTCGACGCCGAGCCGGCACCGTGCTTCACCGGCGAGATGATGTTTCCCTGGATGTTCGAGGAGTGGGCGCCGCTGCGTCCGTTCCGGGAGGCGGCCGAGCTGATCGCCGGCCGGGATGCCTGGCCTCCCCTCTACGACGTCGACCGGCTGCGGGCCAACCGCGTTCCCGTGGTCGGGGCGGTGTACTGGAACGACCCCTACGTGGAGCGCGGCCTGGCTCTGGAGACCGCCGCGCTGCTCGGCAACTGCGACGTCTGGATCACCAACGAGCACGAGCACCAGGCCTACCGGGTCACCCCGGCGAGGGTGGCGGAGCGACTCTTCGCCATGCTCGACCAGCGCCGGGCCCAGACCGACGCTCGCGCATAATCGGGCCATGTCCGGCGGGGTGGAACGGGAGATCAAGCTGAGCGCCAGCCCCGGCTACCTCCTCCCCGACCTCTCCGACCTGAGCGGCGAGGCGGTCCACGACTCGGGAGTCGAGCCCCAGGAGTTGACGTACTGGGACACGGCGGGTCTCGACCTGGTCCGCCAGGGCTACGGGCTGCGCCACCGGCGCCACCTCGACCGCCCGGCCGAGCCCGGCATCTGGACCCTCAAGACGCCCGGACGGATGGAGGGCGATCGGATGGTGCGGGGCGAGCACGAGCTCGCCTCCGAGGGCTCCGCCCCCCCCGCCGCGCTGCTGGACGTCCTTCCGGTGGGCGTCAGCGCCGGCCAGCTCCACCCGGTGGTGAGGCTGCGGGCCGACCGCCGGGTGCTCACCCTCCATCAGCCCCTGCCCGGAGGCGGGGTGGGCCCGGTGGTCGAGGTGATGGACGACACCGTGGAGGTCCATGCCCCGGACGGCAGCGTCGCCGACCGTTTTCGCGAGCTCGAGGTCGAGATGCAGGACGGCGGCGATGCGCTGGCCGACCGGGTGGCGGCGCGGCTGCGCTCCGCGGGAGCGGGGCCGCCCGAGAGCACCTCGAAGTACCGCCGGGCGCTGCTCGCCCTCGGCCACCGGGTCGGGGATCTCACCGACCTCTGACCCCGGGGCCGGGCGGTCGAGGAGAGCGCCGCTACTCGGACTGCGCCGCCGGTATCTCGGCCGGGGAGGCCGGGGCGGCCAGGATCGGGGACCGCTCCCAGCGCCGCACCCAGTGCTCCTCGGCGATCACCGCGGGGCGGATGTGCTGCTCCATCAGATTCTCGTAGAAGGCCTCGCGCAGCTTCTCGGCGTCGTCGGGGGCCCGAGCGGGAGCGCCGCTGCGGCGCTCCTCGATCCACTGGGGGATGCAGCGGAGGATGACCCGGCTGTTGAGCCGGAACCCGCACTCGGGGTCGTCGTGCTCGTCGACCTCGACGTCGATGCGGATGAGAGGCCCGGTGTTGTCGAAGAGCTTCCACCCCTGCGCCCAGCGGCGCCGGCCGTCGTGAGTGGTGATCAGGGTCAGCGCCTCGTTCTCCACGCGCTCACCGTCGGCGGTCCGGCAGAGCTCGCCGAGCAGCTGGCGCATGCGGGCGTCGAGGGCGTCGCCGAGGTAGGAGGCCAGCGAGGGCGCCCGGTTGTCGAGGTCGGGTGCCGGCACCTCGGGGCGGAACTCCACCGGGGTGAGCACCTGCACCAGACGGGCGTGGCGCCGGCAGACGTGCCAGGTGCCGACCGTGACGATGTGCTGCGGGCACCACGCGGTCGGGCATGGTGTGCCGCGCCGGTCCCGGTAGTCGCACATCACCCGGTCCGATCCCTCGCAGCCGGGCTCCGAGCAGGGCTGGTCGGTCGGCTGTCCCGGGGATACGGGGACCCCCACGATCTCGGTCTCGGCGGCCCGGCGCTTGCGCAGCGACACCTACACTCTCTCCCCGATGCAGCGTCCGGCCCCCCCCGGGCACGCTCCCTCCCGGGATCGGGCGCAGGCTAGCAGATCGTTGCTCTCCTGTCAAACGCTCTGAGTCCCGGGTAGTGGGTCAGTTTGAGCTACGCGGTTGCTGAACTACATCGCCGCCGTAGGACTGCTCGGGCATCTCTGCGGCCATGAGGGCAGACGGGACGGCGCCTGCTTTGGCGCTCGCTATCAACTCCTCGGCCGAGCGGCGCCCGCTGTCGATGGTCGGCATCGGCGCGGCCTCCAGTCCAGGTAGGGCTCCAGCGGCGCTCGTGATACCCATGCGGATCAGAACCTCGTCCAAGGCGGTCAGCAACTCGCTCACGGTGACGAGGTGGATGTCGAGGCCCTCGCGACGGACCCGCGACGCCTCCTCAATGGAGCCGCGTCCAAAGCTGAATGCGATGACGAACCCCCGCTTCTTGCCGTCGCGCTGAACGGCCGTCTCGAAGTTGTCGATCACGTTCCGACCAATGCCGTCGCTTTGCTTGATCTGCACTGGATCGTGAAGAAAGAAGGTCCATCCGTCGATGCCCATGTCGCCCGTCTTACGGTTGGCTTGAATGCCATTGATACGATCTACTATCCAGTTCTGAAACTCAAAGGGCTTGAGGGCCCGTAGATCGTTGAGCGTCGTCGGCATGCCGACCATGTGAATGTCGAGAGCGCCGACCTTCTGCAAGCGCCGCCGCATGAGGTTGCATGCGGTGGGTGAAATATCGATCCCAACCCACTGCCGCTTCAGGCGATGGGCGACGACCAAGGCCGTGCCGCAGCCAGCGAACGGATCGAGCACTATATCGCCTTCGCGCGAACTAGCCTGGACGATGACTTCAAGAAGACGCTCAGGTTTCTGTGTGGGGTAGCCAAGTCGCTCTTTGTCGGCCTGGTGGAGCGAGCCGAGATCAGTCCACACATCATCTCTGGTGCGCCCCTCGTCGGCGTAGTAGCGGTACTCCTTGCCGCTCTTCCACACTCCGGTTCGGTAGCGGCGCCCCTGAGCATCCACGTAACGGAAGTTGGCCTCTAGACTCGCCGGCTCATGAGCCACGCGGACTGCGGCCTCATCGAAGAACCAATTGCGCGAATGCACGTATCGGAGGATTACGTCGTGCTTCCGACCGAAGTCCTCACGCGGTCTACCGCCGTACTTGTATGCCCACACGATCTCGTTGCGGAAGCACTCTTCACCGAAGACTTCGTCCAGCATCACCTTCAGATAGTGAGATGCGTGGGGGTCGCAGTGTAGATAGATCGTGCCCGTGGGCTTCAGGACGCGCTTCATCTCAATAACGCGGTCCTTCATCCACTCAACGTAGTGGTAGATGCCTCCCTCCCACCGATCCTCGAAACTCCGAACCTCCGCTTCGTCCCCCCAGATCACCTCGTAGTGGCGGTTCGAGAAGAACGGCGGGTCGAGGTAGATGAGATCGACGCTCTCCCTTGGGAGGAGCGATAGCCGATGCCGGTTATCGTCGCAGTAGATGACCCCGGTATCCATAGGTCCATAGCCTACAAGGCGGCTGCCCGCTTGGGGGCGTCCAGCAGGTCAACGATCTGCTCGATCTTCCAGACGTGGTCAGCCACCCCGGCAGCCATCGCAGGGGTCCGGGGGTAGGGGTTGGCCAGCGTCTTGTGGGGCCGCGCGAAGTTGTAGTACATGAAGTGCAGGGAGACGGCGGCGGCAAGGTTCTCCACCTTCCGGCTGAACGCGTTGGTCAGCCGGGTGAACCGCCGCATCCCCATCCGCATGGTGAGGTTCTGACGCTCCACGTAGCTGGTGGAGATGTGGGCCGGATCGGGGTTCCCGGCGATCTCCTCCACCTTGACGCCCAGGCACTTTGCGGGGCTGTAGCGGGTGTCGGCCTCCGGGTCGGTGCCGTACAACTTCACCAGCATGGCGTAGTCGATGTTCCCGCCGAAGGCGCCCTCCACGGCCTCCAGGTACGGGTGGTGACCATCGGTGGTGAGTTGCACCCGGTTCGCCAGCCGACCCCGGAGGTCGTCCATGAGGGCGATGGCATCGGCACCGCTACGGCCGCCTACCAGCCAAGAGGGGACGAGCTTGGTATCGGCATCGATGGCCGTCCAGGTCCAAACGTCACCCCAGCCGAACTCGCCGCGGTGGGCCTCGGGGACGTTCCTGGCCTTGGCGTTGCAGAAGGACCAGATCTCGTCCGCCTGGATACGCCGGCACGGGAGGTCGCGGAGCACCCGATCCTGGTACTCGGAGCATGCCGCCCCGAGGTCCACCAGGAGCTTGGTGACGGTGTTCTTGGCCGCCCCGGTAAGCCGTACGGTTGCCCGGATAGAGTTGCCTTCGACGAGGCACCTGACCACCGCCGTCCGCTGTTCCGTGGAGAGCCTGTTCATACTGACTATTATGCTTGACCGATCAGGAAAAGTCAACGCCGGCACAAGATCAGAGTTCATGCTGATCAAGCATTCAGGTCAGTGTGTCGCCGTCATCGTCACGGGCACCCAGGGGCATCTCCTGCTGCGCCGGGTGAGCCGGGGGAAAGGCGCGGTCAAACATGCGGCGGAAGGCTTGGCGGCTGGTGGCCGCCTTCATCAGCGTGATGACGCCGACGAGTTGCTTCTGGAGGTGGGGGTTCCCGACATCGGCGGTCAGGAACTGGTGGTGGCGATGGCGCCGGCGGCCACCCTCCACGACGGGGTTTTTCTCCCGCAGCTCCTCCAGTACCCCGGGGGGAAGCTTCTCGTAGACCAACTCGCTGGTGAGCTTTGCCACGTAGCGCGGGCGGCTCACTGAGAGCGGCCGGTAGCTCCAGCCCCAGAGCCGGAACATCTCCTCGTAGAACTCGTCTGGAAACCGCTTCGTCCAGGGCAGCAACTCCTTGGAGACGTAGGCGGCGAGGATGCGGCTCAACTCGTTGCGGTCGCGCTCCTCCTGATATCCCGTCGCCTCATCGACGAGGGCGACGATGCCCACCTGGGCGAGCCCCCTCATCAGGATGTCGGCTCGCTGAACGATGGGTGCCTGGGACGGCAGCAGGGCCTTCTTGTTGTCTCGCATGGCGTCCCGCGCCTTCAGCCAGACATCGCAGATCTCGGGCAGCAGACGCGCTTCCACGCCTCTGGCGACCGCACCCCCTGGCGTCCGGTACAGGAGCGGCTGGCTGAGAGCCATCGCCAGGCTGGCCGGAACGAACGGCTGGATGTTGCTCGCCGACAGGTAGACGGGGACGGAAGCCTCCCGCCGCCTCTGCCAGTCACGGCCGCCGCGCTTCCCGCCCATGGTGCCGGCAACCGCCCGCTCGGAGAGGAGCCTGCGGCCGTCGCTGAGCACCGCGCACGGGATGGAGATGTCGCCGATCCGCAGGTCGCCGACATGCGTGGCCCGCGGGATCTCCGTGGCCGGCTCGTCTGCGACTACTTCCTGCTGCCATCGGGCCGCAGCGGCGCGGCGGGCGATGGCCTGCCGCTCCTCAGGGCTCAGGGCAGCGGCACGAGCGCTCCCACCCCGGGAGGCTAGGGACGGTTCGTCTGCACCAGGGATAATGCTTGCTGGAATATCATCGCTCATTCAGCAAGCATATCACACGGAGAGACGAACTAATGCTTGCTAGGTTGTGGGCCCCCACCTAGCCGCTGCGGCCTTGGCGGCGATCTTGCGCCTCTCCTCGGGGGTGAGCTTGGCGGCCCGAGCCTTTCCACCCTTCAATCCGCCACGACGGCCGAGACTGACGGCGGCGGGGTCTTTGCCCTCGTCGGGGTCGGGCAGGGTGGGCTCCCCAACGGCATCGCCCACGATGGAGGCGGCCAACGCGTTCAGATCGGCAGGGCGGTGGGTGCGTGAGCGGTCAGGCATGCGCCCACGGAAGCACACCCGGGCCCAGGCCGTCAAGGCCGCCCGGATTCAAACTGAC
>CAWDLK010000007.1:0-3426 GCA_963803165.1 uncultured Chloroflexia bacterium
GCGCCGGCTCGGCGGGATCGGCGCCGCACGCGACCGGTGCCGACCTTGCGACACTCGTCGACGGTGCGGCCTCCTGTCGCCCGGCGCCCCGACCCCCGGGGCATGGAGGTGTGGTGTGACGCGCAGACCGCGGGCAGTCGTGGCCGCGATCGGGCTCGCGCTCGCGGCCGCCGGTGCGGCCTGCGCCTCGTCACCGGAGGGCGGCACTCCCGAGCCCTCCGCGACGCCCCTCACCTGGGCTCTCGACGCCAGTCCCGCCGCCCCGGCGGGCCTGACCGACCTCTCGCTCGCCGCGGTCGCCTGCGTCAGCGACACCGGCTGCTGGGCGGTCGGCGCGGCCGATACGGCGGCGAAGAGCAGCCAGACACTGATCGAGCAGCTGACCGGCGGTGCATGGAGGGTCGTCGCCAGTCCCGACCCGCCGGGCAGCACCTTCTCAGCGCTGGGTGGCGTGAGCTGTGCCGGCTCGGGAACGTGCTGGGCGGTCGGATACTCCACCGACTCCGACGGGGCGGCCAGCACCCTGATCGAGGAGGACGCCGGCGATGGATGGGCCATCGTGGCGAGCCCGCCTCAGCCCGACGGCGAGGCCGGCTTCCTCAACGGGGTGACCTGCGCCGGCGACCGCTGCTGGGCGGCGGGCTCGGTGCACACGGCCGACGGCATGAGTGGGACGCTCATCGAGGAGGACACCGGCAGCGGCTGGAGCATCGTGGCGACGCCGCTGGCCCCCGCGGAGGTGACCAGCGAGCTCGACGCGGTGAGCTGCACCGAGGCCGGCGGCTGCTGGGCCTCCGGCGACCTCGTCAACTCCAGCGGGGCTGTCCAGGTGCTCACCGAGCAGAACGCGGGGAGCGGCTGGAGCGTGGTGACCAGCCCCTCCGCGGCCGACGATGCACCCAGCAGCCTCGGGGCCCTCAGCTGCGTCAGCGCCGGCGACTGCTGGGCGGTGGGGGAGTACGACGATCTCACCGGCGCCTCGCACGCGCTGGTGGAGCACGACGGCGGGAGCGGTTGGAGCATTGTCTCCACCCCGGCGGCCCCGGGGGGAGCGGGTGAGCTGCTCTCCGGGATCACCTGCGTCACGGCCCAGGACTGCTGGGCGGTCGGCAGGACCCTCCAGGCGCAGGGGGACAGCGCGGCGCTGATCGAGCAGTACGGGGGGGGCGGCTGGACGATCGTCGCCAGCCCGGCTGGTCCCGTCAGCACCACCACCCAACTCGCCGCGGTGGCCTGCGTGAGCCCGGAGCACTGCTGGGCGGTGGGCACCGGCTCCACCTCGGCGCTCATCGAAGAGGGCCGGTAGCGGCCCGCGCGCTCCTCGCCGCCAGCCCCTTCTCCCGGGGACTCCGCTAGAGTCCCGCTACCGTCCGCCGACCGATTGGGGAAGTTCCATGCGCTGGACAATGCCGCCCGAGAGGGTGCCGGAAGCCTGGTTCAACGTCGTGCCGCACCTCGCCGAGCCGATCGCGCCCCCGCTCCACCCGGTGACCCGCGAGCCGGCGGGCCCCCAGGACCTCGCCCCCCTCTTCCCCATGGCGCTGATCCTCCAGGAGGTGTCGGCCGACCCGTGGATCGACATCCCCGGGGAGGTGCTCGACATCCTCCGTCTCTGGCGCCCGACCCCCCTGGTCCGGGCACGCCGCCTCGAGCAGGCGCTCGACACCCCGGCCCGCATCTACTACAAGGACGAGTCGGTCTCTCCGGCGGGGTCGCACAAGCCCAACACCGCGGTCCCCCAGGTCTTCTACAACCGCGAGGAGGGGACCAAGCGCATCGCCACCGAGACCGGCGCCGGTCAGTGGGGGAGCGCCCTCGCCTTCGCGTGCTCGCTCTTCGGGCTCACCTGCAAGGTCTACATGGTGCGCGCCTCCTACCATCAGAAGCCGTACCGGCGGGTGATGATCGAGACCTGGGGCGGCGAGGTGGTGCCATCGCCGGTGGACCAGCCGGACAGCCCCGGCTCGCTCGGCACGGCCATCACCGACGCCGTCCGCGACGCCGTCGGCCGCGAGGACACCCATTACTCCCTGGGGTCGGTGCTCAACCACGTCCTCCTCCACCAGACCGTCATCGGGCTGGAGGCCAAGGAGCAGCTGCAGATGGCCGGGGAGGAGAAGCCCGACCTGGTGATCGGCTGCTGTGGCGGCGGCTCCAACCTCGGCGGGCTCGCGCTGCCCTTCGTCCCCGACGAGGGAGTGGAGCTGCTCGCGGTGGAGCCGACCAGCTGCGCCACCCTCACCACCGGACGGTTCGAGTACGACTTCGGCGACAGCGTCGGGCTCACCCCGCTGCTCTCCATGTACACACTGGGGCACGACTTCATCCCGCCGTCGATCCACGCCGGTGGGCTCCGCTACCACGGCGACGCGCCGATCATCAGCAACCTGGTGCGCACCGGCCGCATGGGTGCCACCGCGCGCACCCAGACCTCGGTGTTCGAGGCCGCTGTCCAGTGGGCCCGGACCCAGGGGACGGTGCCGGCCCCGGAGACCGCGCATGCGATCAGGGCCACCATCGACGCCGCCGTCCAGGCCCGCGAGGAGGGCAAGGAGAAGGTGATCCTCTTCGGCTACTCCGGGCACGGGCTGCTCGACCTCCAGGCGTACGCCGACTTCATGGCCGGCAAGATGGCGGGCAGCTGAACCCGGGACGCCTCAGAGGGGCAGGCCCTGCTCCAGAAGGTCCAGGGCGTCGTCGATGGCGGGCAGGAAATCGATCCATCGGCGTGCCGGGTCCTCGAGGATCGGCTCGAAGGCCACCAGCACGACCCCGAAGAGCGCTCCGACGAAGGTGCTCACCCGGAGGTCGTCGGCGGGGAGCCCGGCGCGCTGGGCGACCGCGGTTCCGAAGCTCCGGAAGGCCCGCGCGAACTCGTTGATCCAGCGGGCGCGCACCTCGGGCTGGGTGAAGCTGAGGCTCATGCGGACCTGCTCCAGCTCGAGCTCGTCGGGGGAGAGCTCCGCGGCGAAGCCGACGATGCCGTGCAGGGCCTCTCGGAACGCCCGCAGCGGGGGGAGGTCGGGCGGCTGAGCCAGGAAGGCCTCGATGAGGAGGTCGTCGTAGTCGTCGCGGAGGACGACGTCCTCCTTGGTCGGGAAGTAGCGGAAGAAGGTGCTCGGCGAGACCTCGGCGGCCTCCGCGATGTCCTCCACGGTGGCACCGTCGTAGCCTCGCTCCCGGAAGAGGCGCATCGCCTCCTGCTGGATGACGGCCCGGGTCTTCGCCTTCTTGCGCTCGCGCAGCCCGGGCTGCCGGTCTTCGCCCGGCTCTGATGACGTCATCTCGTCCTCGTCCTCACCCCACCGTGCGGTGCGTGACGGCCACGATCGTAGCGGTTCATCGGGACGCCGGTGCGGCCGCCGGCAGCGCCTCGGCCAGTGGCGCCATCCCGGCGAGCTCGCCACCGCTCTGGCCGGCCGGGGT
>CAWDLK010000008.1:0-253767 GCA_963803165.1 uncultured Chloroflexia bacterium
AGCAGGGTGCGGAAGTAGGGTCTCTGCAGCTGCCAACCCGGCGATCGATGGGCCGAGATGGGTGGTCGTGGGTGTCGGCGGCGTACCCGACCCCCCTCAAAGGCTGGCGGGCCTGCCCGGGAGCCCCTTCCGGGCCATTGCCTCGGCGGTCCTCAGCCTGCGGCTGCGTCCAGCGCCGCTATGCGGATGAGGTTGTAGGCGGCCCCGGTCATCAGGAACCACGCCCGATTGCGCCGGCGGCCTCGGTAGCGCAGCTTCCGGCCGCCGGCCACCGTCTTCATCCACCCGAAGGGCTCCTCGATCCGCTTGCGCAAGCGCAGGCTCACCTCGTGGCCGGGATGGCGGGTGGTGCGCCCGTCGATCGCGCTGCTGCGTCGGTCGCCGATGTTCTGGGCCACGTGCGGCGTCACCCCCAGCTCCCGGCAGCCCGCCACGAAGTCTCGGGTGTCGTACGCCTTGTCAGCTGCCACCGTCCGTCGTCGCAGCGTGGTCGGCAGCGCCCCCAACAGTTCCAGCGCCGTCCTCCGCTCGGCGTGGCCGTCCGCCTGGGTCAAATCCATGCCCACGATCAGGGCCTTGCGATGCTCCATCAGCAGGTGGCCCATGAAGCTCAGCTTGGCCGGCTGGGAGTCGCCCTTGCGCATCATCCGGGCCTCGGGATCGGTGGTCGAGCGGTGGGTCTCATTGGTCCGGCGCTCGCCGTGGAAGTCGCGCTCGGCGTTCCGGCCGCCCCCCGAGGTCGGCGGAGCCGATGAGCTGCCCTCGTCCCGCGGGCGAAAACTCTTGTGGGAGGCCCAGGCCTCGAGCAGCGTGCCGTCGACGCTGAAGTGCTCGCTCGAGATGTAGCGCCGCAGCTTGGCCTGCTTGACCACCTCGGCCAGGAACCGATCGGCGATCTCGGCCTTGAGCAACCGCTCCCGGTTCTTGGTGAAGGTGGTGGGGTCGAAGGCCGGGGCGTCAATGGGCAGATCCAGGAACCACTTGAACAGCAGGTTGTAGGTCAGGTGCTGGCAGAAGGCGCGCTCGCTCCGGATCGAGAACATGGCCATCAGCACCGTCGACTTCAGCAGCGTCTCCGGAGGGACGCTGGGCCGGCCGATGCTCGAGTACATGGCCTCGAAGTCGCCGTCCATCTCCGCCAGGACCGCGTCCACGATGGTCCGGATCCGGCGCAGCGGGTGATCCGCCGGGACCATCGCCTCCGTGCTCACCGTGGTGAGCATCGTCATCTGCAGATCGGGGCTGCCACGCATTCGAGATCTCCTGCTGGGACGTCGCGTCCCCGCAAGAACTCTCACATCCGTGTTTAACCCGGCAAGCCCCTCAGGGGGTTCTTCCGCACCCTGCTAGCGGCGCACCCGGCCGCGGACGCGACACCCACCCCGGGGAGCGGATTATCAGCGCTGCCCTGATTCAGCCATGAACGCGATGCCCGACGCCCCTCGTCCGACCCCCCCTTCCGCGGCGGTCGCCGTCGCCCCAGACCGGCTCCCGCGTCGCCAGGCGGAGCCCTTCGTGGTCATGGCCAAGCCGGTCGGCCCCCTCTGCAACCTCGCCTGCGACTACTGCTACTACCTGGGCAAGACCAGCCTCTTCCCCGCCGGGGAGCGCTACCGGATGACAGAGGCCGTGCTCGACGCCCACATCCGCGCCGTCATCGAGGCCAGCCCCGGGCCCCTGGTCTGCTACGCGTGGCATGGCGGCGAGCCGACCCTCGCCGGCCTCGACTTCTTTCGGCGGGCCGTGGAGCTCCAGCGGCGCCACCTGCCGGAGGGCTGGACCTGCGTCAACAACCTACAGACCAACGGCACTCGCCTCGACGACGCCTGGTGCGCCTTCCTCGCCGAGAACCACTTCGCGGTGGGCATCAGCATCGACGGACCGGCGAGGTTCCACGACCGCAGCCGCCCCGACCGGCGCGGTCGGCCCAGTCACGCCCGCACAATGGGCGGGCTGGCACTTCTGCGCGCGCACGGCATCGAGCCCGACGTCCTCTGCACCCTCAACGCGCGGACCGCCGCCGCCCCGTTCGAGGTGTACCGCTTCTTCCTCGACGAGCGGGTGCGCTGGGTGCAGTTCCTCCCGGTGGTGGAGCGGACGCCCGGCGGCGCGGTCACCGACCGCTCGGTGAGCCCGGCGGCGATGGCCGAGTTCCTCTGCACCGTCTTCGACGAGTGGGTGCGCCACGACGTCGGCCGGATCGCGGTGCAGAACTTCGCCGAGGCGCTGCTGGTGGTGGGCGGAACCCCCGCCAACCTCTGTGTCATGTCCGAGACCTGCGGGCACGTGCTCGCCCTCGAGCACGACGGCGCCGTCTACGCCTGCGATCACTTCGTCGACCCCGGGCACCGGCTGGGCAGCGTGGTCGCCGACGGCCTCGGCGCCCTGCTCGGCTCCGAGCCGCAGCTGTCGTTCGGCCGGGCGAAGCGGACCGGCCTGCCGGCGGTGTGCCGGGCCTGCACGGTCCGCTTCCTCTGCAACGGCGGCTGCCCCAAGGACCGTTTCGCGGTCGCGCCGGACGGGGAGCCGGGGCTCAACTACCTCTGCGCCGGATACCGGGATTCCTTCCAGCACATGCTCCCCCAGCTCATCCGGATGGTCGGCCTGGGGCGCTCGGGAGCGGGGGTGGCGGCGATCATGGGCGTCCTGGAGGCCGAGGAGCGCGAGGAGAGGCGGCGCTGGCGGGACGCCTCGCGCAACGACCCGTGCCCGTGTGGCAGCGGGCGCAAGTACAAGCACTGCTGCCTGGCGGCTCGGCGGGTGTGACGGACATCCCCCCGGCCTCGCGGCTCGAGGAGATCGACACGGCGCTCCGCGCCCGGGGATCGCCGGCCCGGGCCGAGCAGGAGCGGGCGTACCTGAAGAGCGACCTCGTCCACTACGGGGTGAGCGTCCCCGCGGTGCGGGCGGTGGCCAGGGAGTGGCTGGTGCGCCACCCCGCGCTTGACCGGGGGGAGCTCCTCGCCCTGGTCGAGGCGCTGTGGGCGGGGTCCGTCCACGAGCGCCGTCGCTGCGCCGCCGAGCTGCTCGAGATGCGCGCCGACCTCCTGCGCCCGTCGGAGATGGCGCTGGTGGAGCCCTGCTTCGCGAGTCGCGCACCTGGGCTCTGGTCGACGAGCTGGCGGCGGTGGTCGTCGGCGGCCTGGTCGAGCGCCATCCCGAGCTGGGCTCGACCCTCGACCGCTGGGCGGGCGACCCCGACTTCTGGATCCGCAGGTCGGCGCTGCTCGCCCTGCTCCTCCCGCTGCGGCGCGGAGCCGGTGACTTCGCCCGTTTCGCGGCCTACGCGGAGACGATGCTCGACGAGCGCGAGTTCTTCATCCGCAAGGCGATCGGCTGGGTGCTTCGCGACACCGGCCGCAAGCGCCCCGGTCTCGTCTACGAGTGGCTGCTCCCCCGCGCGTGGCGGGCCTCGAGCGTGACCGTCCGGGAGGCGGTGAAGCCGCTCTCCCCGGAGCAGCGCGCCGCCATCCTCGCGGCCCGCTGAGCCGCCCTCAGCCCGCCGCTGGGGACGGGGACGGGCTGCCCGCGCAGAGGTTCACCCCCTTGGTCACCAGGACCTGGACCACGGCGTCGATCAGGGTGGACTCGGGCAGCTGGTGGTCGGAGACCGCCGCGACCATCTGCGCGACCACCTGCTGAAACGTCGTGTTCGGGGAGCCCGAGTTGTACAGGACCATGTCGGCACCCGCGGCGACCGCCTCCACGATGGCCTGCGGCACGCTGAGGCCGATGTCGCTGATGGCGTCGGCGGAGAGCGAGTCGGTGATCACCAGGCCGGTGAAGCCGAGCCGGTTGCGAAGCAGGCCGATGATGGCCGCGGCCGAGAGGCTCGCCGGTTCCGGGGTGAGGCCGGGGACCGACGCGTTGCCGACCATCACCGCGGGCAGTCCGGCCTTGATCGCCGCCTCGAAGGGGAGGAGGTCCGCAGCCTCCAGCGTGGTGAGCGGAGGGGTGCTCGCGGGCGCGTCGTCCGTGTTGGCGGTGGCGCTGCCCTCACCGGGGAAGTGCTTGATCACCGGGATCACGCCCCCGGCCTCGAGACCTGCGGCGAAGGCCAGCCCGTACGTGGAGGTGGTCTGGGGGGAGAGCCCAAAGGAGCGGGGGCCGTCCGTGTGCAGGGCATCGGGTCCCGGCCCGGAGGCGAGGTCGAGCACCGGGGCGAGGTCCATGGTCACGCCGTCGGCCGCCATGGCCGCCCCGGTCTGCTCGGCGAGCTGGTACACGGCCGATGGGGTCATGGTGGCGCTCATCTGGGCCGGCCACGGCATCGACCCCACCAGGTTGGCCATCCGCTGCACACCCCCGCCCTCCTCGTCGGACATGACCACGGGGGCCAGACCTCCCTCGGCCTGCGCCGCCAGCGCCCTCAGCTGAGCCCCGAGGTCGCTGGGCGCCGAGCTGCCGAAGAGGATGACGCCCCCGGCACCCGCCGCCACCGAAGGGGCCACGGCGGCGACGTCGGTCTCCTCGGCGGGCACCACGACGAGCTGTGCGGCGAGGCGCGCGACGCTCCACGAGGAGAGCTCGGTGAGGATGCCGCACGACGGCGTGCTGCTCGGGCTCGGAGCTGGCGCTGACGACGACGTGGGCGTGTGGCTCGGCCGCGACGACGGCTGCACCGTCGCGGCGCAGCCCGCGGCCGAGATGGCGAGGCAGGCGACGCCCAGGAGCCCAATCCCCGCCCGTGGTCTGGTCCGACGGAAGGCCGTGGCCGATCTCCGCAGTGGTGGGGTCTCTCACCCCCTCCCCACGGTATACCGCCGCCCGGGTGGAATCGCTACGGTGATCCAGCACCGCTTCCGCCCCGGGGCACCGCCGGCGTGGCAGGATGGCCACCGAGGTCATGAGGGTCGAGGCCTGGCTCGGCGACATCACCACCCTCGAGGTGGATGCGATCGTCAACGCGGCCAACTCGTCGCTGCTCGGAGGGGGAGGGGTGGACGGGGCCATCCACCGAGCGGCCGGCCCCGCGCTCCGGGCGGAGTGCCGCCTCCTCGGCGGCTGCGCCACGGGCGACGCCAAGCTCACCCGGGGTCACCGGCTCCCGGCCCGCTGGATCGTCCACACCGTCGGGCCGGTCTGGCGCGGCGGTGGCGGTGGCGAGGAGGCCGCCCTGGCGTCCTGCTACCGCCGCTCCCTCGATGTGGCCGCCGGCGCGGGGGCCCGCTCGATCGCGTTCCCGGCGATCTCCACCGGCGCCTTCGGGTTTCCCGAGGCCTCGGCGGCGCGGATCGCCGTCGACACGGTGATCGGGGTGGACCCCTCCCACTGGGAGCGGATCGTGCTGGTCGCCTTCGATCGCGCAACCCTGGAGCGGTACTGCAACCTGCTGCCCGGCTGACGCGGCCCGCGGCCGCAGGTCGCGGGCGGGAGATGGGCGCCGGCGCTCAGGGGGTGGGTGCGGGCTCGTACACCGGGTCCCACATGGTCGCGTCCACTGCGGCCTCGATCTCCCCGTCTGCCGCCAGGCGGCCCAGTCCCCGGTCGCGGGCCTCCCGCGCGACGGCGATGGCGATGCGCCGCGAGACCGCTCGCAGGTCACTGAGCGCGGGGTAGATGGCACCCTGGGCCAGCCGCTCAGGGGTCACCATCTCGGCGAGCTCGGACGCCGCCGCCATGAACATGCCGTCGGTGAGCTCGCGGGCATGCGCGACCATGGCGCCGAGCCCCACGCCGGGGAAGACGAAGACGTTGTTGGCCTGCGCGACGAGGTGCTGCCGGCCCTCCACCACGACCGGTGGGAACGGGCTTCCGGTGGCCACCAGAGCACGCCCACCGCTCCAGGCCAGCACGTCTGCGGGCACCGCCTCCGAGCTCGCCGTCGGATTGGAGAGCACCAGGACCACAGGGCGGTGCGCCCTGGCGGCCATCTCGCGGATCGCCGCCTGGGTGAAGGCGCCCGCCTGGCCGCTGGTGCCCACCAGCACGGTGGGTGCCACCTGGCGGATGACCGTCTCCAGGTCGGAGGCGGGGCCGGGGTCGAGCCCGAGCCGCGCCAGATCCTCATGGGGCAGTGCGAAGGGAAGCTTGTCGTCGTCGACCTGATCGCGCCCCTCGAAGATCAGGCCGTGCGAGTCCATCATCACCACCGCACTCCGCACCGTGTCCTCGGAGGCACCGAGGGCGCGCATCGCCACCTGGAGCAGCCGCGCGATGCCGACGCCGGAGGCGCCCGCCCCGACGAAGACGGCCCGCTGGTCGCACAGCGTCCCACCCGTCTCGCCCATGGCCGCCAGGATGCCGCCCAGCACGACGGCGGCCGTCCCCTGCATGTCGTCGTTGAAGCTGGGGATCCGCTGCCGGTAGCGGTCGAGGAGCCGGATGGCGTTGTGCTGCTTGAAGTCCTCCCACTGGAGCAGGGCGTGGGGAAAGACCTCCTGCACGGCCTCGACGAAGGCCTCGATGAAGCGGTCGTAGGCGGCACCTCGCAGCCGTGGCTTGGGGTAGCCGAGGTAGAGGGGGTCGCTCAGGAGATCGGGGTTGTCGGTCCCGCAATCCAGCGAGATGGCCAGCGTGAGCGTGGGACTGATCCCCGCCCCGGCGGTGTAGAGGGCCAGCTTCCCGACGGGGATGCCCATGCCCCCTGCGCCCTGGTCGCCGAGGCCGAGGATGCGCTCGTTGTCGGTGGCCACGATCAGACGGACGTCGGGCCGGCCGGCGTTGCCCAGCAGCTCCGGGATGCGCTCGATGTCGTCGGGGGTGATCCACAGCCCCTGGGGGCGCCGCAGGACGTGGCTGAAGTCCCGGCACGCGTAGCCCACGGTGGGGGTGTAGACGATGGGCGCCAGCTCCTCCAGGTGGTCGATGAGCATGCGGTAGAAGAGGGTCTCGTTGCGGTCGTGGAGAGCGGTCAGGCCGATGTAGCGCTCCAGGTCATCCCCCTTGCGTCGGAGGTGCTCGAGCTCCAGGGCCACCTGCTGGCGGATGGTCAGCTCGCGCCAGGGGAGCAGCCCGCGCAGGCCGCGGTCGGCTCGCTCCTGCTCCGTGAAGGCGGCGTCCTTGTTGAGCTGCGGGTTGGCCAGCAGCTCATGCCCCAGGGGCGGCTCGGAGGCCGCCGGTTGCTGGGCCGGCACCGATCGGTTCGGGGCGAGAACCACGCTCGTCATCCACCCTGCGCGGTCGCGGAGGAGCCCCCGCGTGTCCCCACCTTGTCATCCTGCCGGCGGTGGGGACACGGCCGAACGGCTCGGATTCCCGGGGCCGTTCGGCCGGGGAGGGAGGGTGGGTGTGGGGGCACAAACTCGTCAATCGCGCTCTGCGGGGCCGTTCGATCGGCGCGTCTCGCACGCTGCGGCGGCAGGATCGATCCGTTCCCGCCAATTCAGGCCGGGAGCCGGGACCGACGTGTGCAATATTCAGATCAGTGGGCGGAACGAGAGCCGTTGCAAGGAGACAGGGATGAGTTCCGACTGGAACCGCAAGATCATCGACGAGTTTCGCGCCCAGGGTGGGAAGGTCGGAGGCAACTTCGCCGGGGCCCCGCTGCTGCTCCTCCACACCGTCGGCGCCCGCAGCGGCGAGGAGCGAGTCACTCCGATCATGTACCAGGACCTCGGCGACGGCCGGGTCGCGGTCTTCGCTTCCAAGGCCGGCGCGCCCACTCATCCCGCCTGGTACCACAACCTGGTGGCCAGCCCCGAGGTCACCGCGGAGATCGGCCCCGACACCCGGCACTTCCGCGCCCGGACCGCCACCTCCGCCGAACGGGAGCCGATCTGGACCAAGCAGAAGCAGGGGTTCCCCGGGTTCGCCGACTACGAGGCCAAGACCGACCGCCAGATCCCTGTCGTCATCCTCGATCCGGTCTGATTCACCCTGGCTCAGGGATCAGAAGAGCGGGGCGATCAGCTCTGCCGCCTGCTCCAGGGGGCGGATGTCGGCGGTGGTGAAGGCGGCGGGGGCATCGCTGTCGATGTCGATCTGGCCCACGACCTCGCCCGTGCGCCGGACCAGGACCACACATTCGGAGCGGGTCTCGAGGCTGCAGGAGATGTAGTCGGGGTCGCCGCCGACGTCGGCGACGACCTGAGTGGCCCCAGTGGCCACCGCGCGCCCGCAGATGCCCTCGCCAACCCGGATCCGGGTGTGGTCGGTCGGCCGTCCGCTGAAGGCCCGAAGCACCAGGGTGTCACCCTCCAGGCCGTAGAGATAGACGGAGGTGTGGCGCGGGGCGGCGTGGCGGATGGCCCGGGCGGCGGCCTGCAGGCCGGTGATGCCCCGAGGGAGGTTGCGCAGGGATCTCCAGCCGGTGTCGGTCATACCCAGAAGCCCATCCTGCCGTGCCGCCCCTTCCTCGCGCCCTACTAACCCGGCGGAGCCTTGGCGGCGGTGGTCGGTGCCAGCGCTCGGCGCACCTCGTCGATCAGCCGGTCGACGGTCGCCTCGTCGGTGGCCCAGGAGCAGACCAAGCGGATCAGCGTGCCGCGCTCGCCGCGGGACCAGATGTGGAAGCGAACGGCCGCGGCCAGTCGGGTGGCTGCGTCGGCGGGGAGCTCGACGAAGACCTGGTTGGCCTCGGCCGCGTGGGGGGGTAGCCCGCAATTGCTGAGCCCGCGCGACAGACGCGCCGCGGCGGCGTTGGCGTGGGACCCGAGCCGGTACCAGAGATCGTCGTCGTCGAACAGGCGGGCAAACTGGATCCCCAGGAGCCGCCCCTTGGCGAGCAGCGCGCCGCGCTGCTTCATGTGGTAGCGGAAGTCGCGCCGCAGCTCGTCGTTGACCAGGACCACGGCCTCTCCGCACAGCGCCCCGTTCTTGGTCCCTCCGGCAGTGAAGGCGTCGACCCCGCAGCCCGCGATCAGGTCGAGCCGGGCCCCGAGCACCCCCAGCGCCGGCGCGAGCCGGGCGCCGTCGAGATATACCCAGAGCCCGCGGGCATGGGCATGGGCGCAGATGGCCCCGAGCTCAGCAGCGGTGTAGACGGCGCCCGACTCGGTGGCCTGGGCGAGGAAGATCCCGGCCGGTCGCACGCTGTGCTCATCCTCGTGCTGGGCAAGCGCCTGGTCGACGAGGCAGGGCTCGAGCTTGCCGGTGGGCGTGGGGATCTGCACGATGCGGTGGCCGGTGGCCTCGATGGCGCCCGTCTCGTGGACGTTGATGTGTGCGGTCTGGGCGGCGACCACACCCTCGTGGGAGCGCAGGAAGGCGCCCAGGCAGGTGAGGTTGGCCTGGGTGCCGCCCACCAGCAGGTGGACCTCGCAATCCCGTCTCACCTGGGCGGCGATCCGCGCGGCCGCGAGCTGCGAGTACCGGTCCTCCCCGTAGCCGAGCTCCTGCCCGGCGTTGTGCGCCACGAGGGCCTCGAGCACCGCGGGGTGGGCACCTTCCGAGTAGTCGTCGAGGAACATCAGCATGGTGCGTATGGTCGCAGCCCATGGGGGCGGAGTGTGTGGCGCCGGGCACCGCTCCCGGCCACGGCGCTCAGCCAGACGTGGCCGGCTGGAGCTGCAGCCCACGCAGCCCTCGGATGAACAGGACCCAGAAGGCCAGCTGGAAGACCACCTGCGTCTGCAGCTCCAGGCCGCCCCGCGACTGCGGCAGGTAGTAGGCGGCCGCGAGGCCGCTTGCGACCATGACGCCAGTCAGCAGAGGGATGTACCAGTCGCCGGCACCCAGCCGTCTGATGGCCAGACCAGCCAGGCCCAATTGGATCAAGAACAGGGTCGACCCGAAGAAGACGTGGGCGGCGTCCAGGCGAGTATACGGGGTCAGCAGCAGGCCAACCATCTCGAAAGCCATGACCTTCATGGACCGCCCTATGAACACGCCGTGTTCGAGAGCGGTCACCAGCTCCGAAGCCCGCCATGTGCAGTACGCGGCACCCAGGAGTCCGATTGCGTAGGGAACGATCGTGTCCGTGTGCACTCCCAGGTAACTGAGGCCGTAGTCGACGTTCAGAACTCTGGGGGCGGATCACGATGCACACGGCCAGCATGACTGCCATCAATGTCAGCCCATAGGCGACGTAGGCTATCGAGCGCTCGATATCCGAACGCCCTCGCGCCAATCCCTGGGTCACGGCCAGGAAGTCCCTGCCCCTCATGCAGGCGATTGTAGCCACACTCAGGAAGGGTCAGCGCCAGCGCCTGCCGAGCTCAGCCATGGTGGAGGAGTCGGTGTCATGCCTGGAGCGGCGCGTCACGTCCGCGGCAGGTTGGCCCGTCCGCCGCTACACGGAGCCCCAGCGCGCGGCTCCGGCCTCCGTCCGCCAGGCCCAGGGCATGTCCCGGGTGTTGCAGGCCACGCCGGGACGGCCGGCGGCGTCGACGACGATGATCCCACCCTCACCGCCCGCACGCTCGGCCAGCTCCTCGATGAGCCGGGCGGCGCAGGTCGGGGCGTCAAGCCCGGCCGCGAGCATCTCGACCGCCCGCCGGCAGCCGGCCAGGCGGATGAAGGCTTCGCCCTGCCCGGTGGCGCAGGCGGCGCCTGGGGCGTCGGCGTAGAAGCCGGCACCGCAGATGGCGCTGTCGCCCACCCGCCCGGGGTACTTCCCGCTGAGGCCGCCCGTCGAGACCGCGACCGCCAGGCCGCCGCGGTCGTCCCGGCAGACGGCGCCGACCGTCCCTCCGGCGCTTCCCGGCAGCGCTCTTGCCGACTCTCGGAGGCGTTCCCGGCCGACGAGGGGCAGGGCCCGCTCGGCGGCGAAGCGGGAGGCGCCGGCGCCGGTCAGCAGGGCATGGCGGCCGTCTTCCAGGACGGCCCGGGCCACGCTCACCGGACTGGCCGAGTCGCTCATGCCGGCGACGGCGCCCGTCCGCAGCCCTTCAGCCGTCATCACCCCGGCGTCCAGCTCGACCTCGCCGTCAGCGTTGCGAACCGCTCCGATGCCGGCGTTGAAGTGCGGATCGTCCTCGAGCGCGGTGACCGCGGCCACCACGGCGGAGAGCGCCCCGTCCTCGAGCGCACGCCAGCCCGCCTCCAGCGCGCGGTCCAAGCCGGCGTCGATCTCGGCACGCGGAATCCGCGGGTTCCACCGCCCGGCTCCGCCGTGGAGGATGAGGGTCGCCATCGGCACATTGTGGACTGCAGAACGCGGCAGATACGCTCGACTCCCAGCGCTCACGGTGAGCGCCGGTGTACTGGGCCATCTCGGATGTCGGCCGTCGGGCTCGGCCCCCAGGGAAGCTTACACTCGTCCTTGGAGCCCCAACCCCCTCTCTCCGGAGGCGGCAAGACGTGTTCGACAAGCATCGGGCGAAGGTGGCGGCGGAGGCGTACGCGAAGGCCCTGAGCGAGTGGCAGGTCCAGAGGGACGGGATGGCCGAGCTGATCCAAACGGCCGAGACATTCGCGGGAGCGCCTTCCAACGACGTGATGCTTCGCAACGGCGAGAAGCTCTTCCTGGCCGTGTCCTGTCAAGTGGTGTAAGAGAGATCGACGCCATCCGCGCGTCGTCCGGCTCGTTCACGCTGCTGCGGTGATCGCGGGCAGGCCCTCCGTGTCGATGGTGGTATAGGTCTTGGTGAGCGACTCGGCGCTCATGTAGCGGCGGGCCACGGCCCACTCGTCGTTCTGCTCGGCGAGCACGGCCCCGACCAGGCGGATGACGGCATCGCGGTTGGGGAAGATGCCGACGACGTCGGTCCGGCGGCGGAGCTCCTGTTGAGCCGCTCCTGGGGGTTGTTGGACCAGATCTGCCGCCAGTGCTCCTTGGGGAAGGCGGTGAAGGCCAGCAGGTCGGGCGTCGCCTCCTCGAGGAGATCGGCCGCCCGCGGGAAGCGTTCACGGAGCTGCTCCACGATCCGGCCGTGCTGGGCCCAGGTCGACGCGGCGTCAGGCTGGGCGAAGGTGGAGCGGACCAGGGTGGCCACCGCGGCCTGGGCGGATCGGGGCACCCGGCTCAGCAGGTTGCGCATGAAGTGGGTCCGGCACCGCTGCCAGCTGGCGCCGTCGAGGATGGCGGCGATGGCGTTCTTGAGCCCTTCGTGGGCGTCGGAGATCACCAGCCGGACCCCACGCAGTCCTCGGGCCACCAGGCCCCGCAGGAAGGCCGTCCAGGCGGCTCCATCCTCGGCGCTGACCACGTCGACGCCCAGGATCTCCCGCTTGCCCTCAGCGGTCACCCCGGTGGCAACGACGGCACAGACGTTGACGATCCGGCCGTCTTCGCGGACCCGCTGGGTCAGGGCGTCGACCCAGACGTAGGGGTAGCCGGCGGGGTCCAGCGGCCGGTTGCGGAAGCTCGCCACCATCGGGTCCAGCTCCTGGGTCATGGCGCTCACCTGGGACTTGCTCAGCCGCTCGATGCCGAGCGTCCGGACCAGACCCTCGACCCGGCGGGTGGAGACGCCGCGGACATAGCACTCGGCCACCACCGCCACCAGGGCCCGCTCCGATCGCCGGCGCTGCTCCAAGAGCCAGTCCGGGAAGTAGCTGCCCGAGCGCAGCTTGGGGATGGCCAGGTCGATCGTCCCCGTCCGGGTGTCCCAGGTCCGCTCCCGGTACCCGTTGCGGGAGTTCACCCGCTCCGGGGTCCGCTCGCCATAGCCGGCCCCGCAGAGGCTGTCGACCTCCGCGTTCATCAGGGCGCCGGCGAAGGTCGTGATCATCTCCCGCAACAGGTCGGCGTCAGCCGCCTCCACCTGCTTGCGGAACCAGGTCAGGGCATCCATGCTGGGTGTGGCCACCGTCGTCTCCTCGAGGTTGGTGATGCTTCCTCAAAGGATGGCGGTGGTCTCTCTCTTTGTGGGGACCCTCAGGTTCCTCGTACACCACGTCTCTGGACGCTAACGTGGGGCCCCGACGGCAGCCGGCGCTGACGCGAGGCCGGCGGTCCGGGCCTGTCTGCGATTCCGGTGGAAGTGATGGCACATCCGGCCGCATGTCGGTGACGTTCCGGTAGCGGACCGGTTACCGCGGCCGTCGCTGCCGATGCTGACGGTTGTCCGTTTCGGCGCATCCGGGAGTACGAGGCAATGAGGCGCGGTAGCGTCCTGGCCGGTGGTCTGCTTCTCCTTCCCTCGCTGGCGGCGATCTTCGCCCTCTCGCCGAGGCCGGTCCTGGCCGATGAGGACACCACCACCACCATCACCGCGGCTGGCGAGACCGCCTACTCGATCCCCGCCGGCGCCTACGCCCTCCAGGTGACCGTGGTCGGTTCGACGGGCGGCACTGCCGCCTCGTCCGGCGCACCGGGCCAGGGCGCCCTGGTGCAGGCGACCATCCCAGTGCCTGATGGGCTGTCGACGCTCTACGTCGAGGTCGGCAACAGTAGTGGTGCCGGTGGCGGTGGCGCCTCCGCGGGTGGCGGAGCGGGAGGGGGTGCCTCCGACGTCCAGACCTGCTCGGTGGCCGAGCCCGGATGTGCGTACACCGCGGACCCGGCCAGCGATCCCCGCCTTGTGGTCGCCGGCGGTGGCGGCGGCGGCGGGCAGAACGACCCCAACTCCGATTTCATCGATGGCGGAGCAGGGGGGAGCGCCGGCGCATCGGGGACTGCCGTCACCGGCCCGGGTGGCGGCGGCGGCTATGGCGAATTTGACGATCCCTATGACGGCGCTCCCGGGGGTGACGCGGGTCTCGGTGCCGACGCGTCCACAGCCGCGCCGGGTGCGGGCTGCCCCGGCAATGGCACCGGCACGGCCGGATCTCCGGGCACTGGGGGCGCGGGACAGGAGCTGCCCGGCGTCGACTGGTTGGAGTTCGCGGCGGGAGGGAGCGGGGGTGGGGGCTGGGTCGGGGGTTCGGGTGGCGGCTCGGGAGGCTGCTACTACCCCAGCCTCCCTGACTTCGTCGTGGGTAGCGGCGGCGGTGGCGGCGCCGGGGCCAGCTTCCTTGAGAGCTCGGCCACCGACACGCGCGTGACCACGGCGGGGGACACGCCCGCTGAGGCCGTCATCACCCCCCTCTTCGCGATCGCGCCGTTGGTGATCAGCGCGGCGTCAACCACGTTCACCGCGGGGTCGGGCGGTGCCTTCACGGTCACCACCAGTGGCGCGCCAACCGCCTCACTCAGCGATGGCAGCGCGACCTTGCCCAGCGGCGTCACCTTCACCGACAACGGCGACGGCACCGCCACCCTGGCGGGCACACCCGTGGCGGGCAGCGCCGGCACCTACGACTTCACCATCACCGCCAACAATGGGTTCTCCCTCGAGGCGACGCAGGATTTCACCCTGACCGTGGACAATCCCGCGTCCCCGGCGATCACCAGCGATGACGAGACCAGCTTCACGACCGGCACCTCGGACAGCTTCACGGTGACCACCAGCGGTGCGCCAACACCCACGCTGCGCGACGGCGACGCCACCCTGCCGAGCGGTGTCACCTTCACCGACGACGGCGACGGCACCGCGACGATCGCGGGGACGCCCGCGCCGGGGAGCGGCGGCATCTACGAGCTCACCGTCACCGCCGGCAACGGCGTCTCCCCCGACGCCACCCAGGGCTTCAGCCTCACCGTCGACGAGGCCCCGGCGATCACCAGCGCCGAAACCACCACCTTCGCCTTCGGGGTGTACGAGTCCTTCACCGTGACGACCAGCGGGTATCCGACCTCCAGCCTCTCCTCCTCTGGATTGCCCGGCTGGATCACCTTCACGGACAACGGGAATGGCACCGCGACCATCTCGGGGACAGTGCTGGGGACCGGTATCAGCGACGTCGTCATCACGGCCAGCAACGGGATCTCGCCGGACGCCACTCAGGACTTCACCTTCTATGGGGCGGCGGCGCCGGCGTTCACCAGCGTCCCCTTTGCGGGCTTCGTGGTCAGCAGGTCGAACAGCTTCACGGTGACCTCTCAGGGCGTCCCGGCCGCGAGCCTGTCCGATGGCGGCGCCATCCTGCCCAGCGGGGTCAGCTTCACCGACAACGGCGATGGCTCCGCCACCCTGGCGGGGACTCCAGCGGCCGGATCCGGCGGCACCTACGCCATCACCATCACCGCCGACAACGGAGTCTCCCCCGATGGCGTGCAGGATTTCACCCTCACCGTGGGTGAAGCTGCAGCCCCGGCCATCACCAGCGATGACGGCGCCACCTTCACGGTTGGGGGTGCGGACAGCTTCACTGTGACCGCCACCGGACTCCCCTTCCCCAGCATCTCAGAGGTTGGCGACCTGCCCGAAGGGGTCACCTTCACCGACGAGGGGGAGGGCACCGCCACCCTGGAGGGCACCCCGGCGGCGGGAACCGGCGGCACCCACAGCTTCACCATCGGTGCCAGCAATGGCGTCAGCCCCGACGCAGCCCAGGACTTCACCCTGACCGTCGACGCGGCGTCGACCCTCGTGTCGCTGACCTCCAGCGCCGACCCTGCGGTGGTGGGGGAGACGCTGACGCTCACCGCCTCGGTGGCGATCGATCCGTCAAGTCTGGTGACGCCCACCGGAACGGTCGCGTTCTTCGAGGGCAGCACGCTGGCTGACGTGGACACGCCGATTAGCGGTTGCACCGCTCAGCCGGTCGCCGAGGACGGCACTGCAACCTGCACGCTCAGCTTCGCCGCCGTGGCCGATCCCTACATCGGCGCCACGTACCCCGGCAATGACAGCTTCGTCGGGAGCAGCTCCGGGGAAATCGCCCAGGAGGTCGACCAGGCGGCCACCACGGTCACGGTGACCTCGTCCCCCAAACCCGCCACCGCCGGCCAGGGGGTGACCATCACCGTGACCGTCGAGGCGGTGGCGCCCGGCGCCGGCAACCCCACCGGCCAAGTCACCGTCTACGTCGATGGCACAGGCTTCGCCACCCTGACCCTGGACAGCAGCATGGACAGCCAGGCGGTGCTGTCCACCGACGCCCTGGCGGCGGGGAACCGGAGCATCACGGCGAGCTACTCGGGTGATGCCAACTACGCGGCGAGCGCGACCTCCAGCGCGGACCCACTGCGGGTGACCTCCGAGCCAGCGGTGCCCACCACGGGTGTCGCGGCCCAGACCATCGGCATCGTCCCCGGCATCCTCCTGATTCTCGCCGGGTTGAGCCTTCTGGGCTGGCGGCGTCGCGCAGTCAGCTAGCCATTTTGGCGGAGGGAGAGGGATTCGAACCCCCGAGGGCTTGGCGGCCCTTGCGGTTTTCAAGACCGCTCCGATCAACCACTCCGGCATCCCTCCGTGGCGACCTTAGTTTCCCACTCCGTCCACCCGGCGCCCGGGAAGTGCTCACCCGCGCCACATCCGCTCCAGCTGGGCGGCGTGCTCCTCCAGGTGGCCGATCAGCATCTGCTCGACGATCTGCGAGATCGGCATCACGCCCTGGGTCGGATGGAGGCCCTTGGCCCGCCATCCCCGCTCGCTGATCTCGCCGAGGAAGGCGCGCAGGTCGTTGAGATCCTCCCGGATGTCGTGCCAGAGGGCGGTGATCCCCCGGTGCCGGTCGCGCTCGATCGCCGCCAGGCGGTCGGGGTTGGCCCGGGTGCGCCCGAAGGCGACCGGCTCCGTCGAATCCTCGGCCAGCACCCTCTCGGCCTGGGAGATCCAGTACGGGAGGAACTCCGCGAGGTGCGCCCACACCTCCCCCGCTTCCCACCGCCCACCGGTCGCGGGGTCGGCCTCCGTCGTGCCCTCCAGGTGGCCCTGGGAGAGGATGCGCAGGCGTGCGCCGACGGCGGCGAGGCGGCGCTGGAACTCGGCTTCGGGATCAGGGGAGATCATGAGGGGTGGCGCGGACGGCGCGGTCGCAGGAGTGTGGATTCTGCATGATCCAGGGCTGGGGGCGCGCCCGCGCTCTCTATACTGGCCGGACCCGGGGAGGTGGCTGAGCGGCTGAAAGCGCCCGCCTGCTAAGCGGGTGAGGGGTGTTAAGCTCCTCCGAGGGTTCGAATCCCTCCCTTCCCGCCAGGCCGACACCGTCCCACGGGGGTCGTCGGGCCGGCTGGCGTTCGACCGGGCCGCTTGCGCCCGCGCCGTGACGGTTTCTGCGGCATGCCGTCATGGAAACCGAACGGGTTGTGCACCGGAGGCGCGGCAACTCCCGCCTACCGTTCCTGGGGTCCCCGTCACCCCCTCGGAACGAGAGCGAATGAACCGGTCACCCGCAGCACGCGGCGTCTCAGCGGTGGGCGCCCTCGCCCTGCTGGCCGCTCTCGTCAGCAGGGGTGGGGTGGCATCGGTGCCGGTGCAGGCCGCGGCCGGCCCGTTCCAATGCCAGCCGGGCTTCTACCAGGTCATCTCGGGGCAGCTCTACGAGCTCAACCCGGTCACCAGCACCTACACGGCGATCGGCTCCAAGTACTCGACCAGCTACAACGCCATGGGCTTCAACGTGCTGGACGACTACCTGTACGCGATGGGCACCGGTACCTCCAACACAGGGGACCTGCTCAAGATCGCCGACGATGGGTCGGTCGCCGACCTGGGACGGCCCTCCGGGATGTCCTCGCACAGCTTCGTCAGCGGCGACATGGACGGCTCCGGTCACCTCCTGGTCCAGTACTCCAGCGCGACGTGGTACTCGATCGACGTCAGCACCGGTACCTGGACGTCCTTCACGGTGACCGGACAGCAGGGCAGCGGCAACGACGTCGTGTGGATCGACGGTTACCTCTACTTCGCCAGCGGTACCACGCTCTACACGATCAACCTCTCCACCGACGTCGAGACCTCGGTGAACGTCAGCGGGCTCCCATCCGGCGGTGCGTACGGGGCGGCCTGGTCGGACAAGCCCAGTGACCTCTTCCTCTCCAACAACTCGACCGGTGATATCTACCAGCTCGCCAACTTCACGGGGTCCAGCCCCTCGGCCACCCAGGTGGCGACCGGGGACAGCACGAGTGACAACGACGGGGCTGCCTGCAAGCAGGCGGCCAGCCCCTTCGTCCTCCCGGTGGCCAGCGCCGACACCTATTCGGCGACCACCAACGTCACGCTGAGCGTGGACGCCGCGGACGGCGTCCTCGCCAACGACTCGGGTGCCGGGCTCACCGTCCTCTCCCACACCAACCCCGCCGACGGTACTCTCTCCCTCGGCTCTGACGGCTCCTTCATCTACGTGCCGGAGACCGGCTTCCAGGGCACCGACTCCTTCACCTACAGCGTCCAGGACGAGTACGGGCGTGACAGCGCCGGCTCCGCGACGGTCACCCTGGATGTCACCCTGCCGCCGGCGCCTCAGGCGCACGCCGACAGCTACTCCACGGTGGTGGGCACCACATTGAGCGTGGTCGCGGGCAGCGGGTTGCTCGCCAACGACACCGGGACCGGCATCGCGGTCGCCTCCAACACCTCCCCGGGCGCTGGCTCCCTGACCGTCAACTCCGACGGCTCGCTGAGCTACGTCCCGCCCGCCGACGCCTCCGCGGTCGAGACGTTCACCTACACCATCGAGGACAGCTTCTCGCGAACGTCGACCGCCGGCGTCACCATCGACGTGACCCCGACCGTCGTCGCGGGCAGCGGCTCGACCGCCTACGCCACCCCCCTCGCCGAGGCGAGCCCCGGTGTGCTCTCGGGTGCCGTGGGCGCGGGAATGTCCATCGCCTCGTACGAGCAGCCCGGTCATGGGAGCGTCACCGTCAGTGCCGACGGCGCCTTCACCTACACGCCCGACGCCGGATTCGACGGGACCGACAGCTTCAGCTTCGTGGCCGAGGACGCCTACGACCAGGAGGTGGACGGGAGTTTCTCGATCGGGGTGGGAGCCCCGGCCCCGCCGGGTGCGGCCGATTACTCCTTCAGCATCCCGGCCGGCACGAGCCTGACCGAGACCGCGGCCTCCGGGCTGCTCTCCGACGATTCCGGGGCCTCGATCACCGTCACCGCGAACACCGCTCCCGCCTACGGCTCGGCCAGCGTGAGTGGCGACGGCGCCTTCACCTACACACCGCCCTCCACCTTCTCGGGGATGGACAGCTTCTCGTACACCATCACCGACGCCGTGGGCCAATCGGCGACCGGCGAGGTGACCGTCCACGTGACCGTGGTGGCGGTGGACCAGACCTACAGCACGCCCTACATGACCACCATCAACGTCAACGTGCTCGCCGGCGACCTGGGCTCGGACCTCTCGCTCCAGTACGTGATCAGCGCTCCCGCAAGCGGCGACTGGGGCGCGGACGAGGCGGGGGCGATCTGGTACGAGCCGCCGTACGGCTTCGCCGGACCGGCGCAGTTCACCTACGACTTCATGGATCCGACCCTCTCCTGGGCCGACGCCACGGTGACCTTCGACGTCGGTGACCCGCCGGCGCCGTCCGCCGCCGGCTACACCGAGACCACGACCTCCGGCCAGCCCCTGGACGTCGACGCCGGCTCAGGGCTGCTCAGCGCATCCACCGGCTACTCGATCCAGGTTGACTCGAACACTGACCCCGCCGATGGGAGCGTCACCGCCGATCCCGACGGCAGCTTCGCCTACGTTCCCCAGGCCGGCTTCTCCGGCATGGACGGCTTCGAATACACCATCATCGACCCCTACGGGCAGACCAGCACGGGGAGCGTCCAGATCACCGTCGACCCGGTCGCCACGGACGTCACCTACGCGTCGCCCTGTGGCAGCGCCCTCAGCGTAACGGCCGCCGCCGGGCTGCTGAGCCGCGACCTCGGCACGTCGCTCGCCGTCGAGAGCGTCGACAGCGATGCCTCCCTGGGCCGCCTGGACTGGCAGTCCGACGGCGCCTTCACCTTCACGCCGGCGGCCGGTGTCTGCGCGACGTCGGGGTGGACGAGCTACGCGATCGAGGACGTCAACGACCTCGAGACGTCGGCGACGGTGACCTTCACGATCGGACCGCCCTCCTCGACCCTCGACCTCGCCTACACGGTGGGCGAGGACGGGAAGTCTCGCGGTGGCCGCCGGGAGCGGCCTGCTCGGCTGGGACTCCGGCGCCGGTGTGACGGTCGTGTCGTACACGCAGCCGAGCCACGGTAGCGTCACCGCCGGCCCCGACGGCTCCTTCACCTACCTCCCGGAGCCTGGATACGTAGGGCCCGACAGCTTCACCTACACCGCCGAGGAGGCGGGCGGTGTCCTCGGAACGGGGACCGTCGACATCTCCGTGGACCCGGCCGACGCGCCTCCGGGCGGGGACCCCGCCCCCACCCCGGACACCGGCGCGGGCGGGCTCTCGGCCGGCCCCGTGATGGGCGCCGCGATGATCGTGCTGGGTGTCCTGGGCGTCCTCGCCGTGAGGCGGAGAAGGCAGCCCGGGCGCTGACCCGCTGGCCCCGCTCAGAGCACCTTGGAGAGGAACTCCTTGGTGCGATCCTGCTGGGGGTTGCCGATCACGTCGCGGGGCCTGCCCGCCTCGACGATGGCCCCGCCGTCCATGAAGACCAGCGTGTCGCCGACCTCCCGGGCAAAGCCCATCTCGTGGGTGACCACGACCATGGTCATCCCCTCGTGGGCGAGGCCGCGCATGACGTCCAGGACGTCGCCCACCAGCTCCGGGTCGAGGGCGGAGGTCGGCTCGTCGAAGAGCATCAGCTTGGGCTGCATGGCCAGCGCCCGGGCGATCGCCACCCGCTGCTGCTGGCCGCCTGAGAGTTGCCGGGGATGGGAGTCGAGCCGGTCGCCGAGGCCGACCCGATCGAGCAGCGCCCGGCCGCGCTCTGAGGCCGTTGCCACCGACTCTCGCCTCACCCGCACCGGCGCCTCGATCACGTTCTCCAGGGCGGTCATGTGGGGGAAGAGGTTGAAGCTCTGGAACACCATCCCGATCTCGGCCCGCTTGCGGCAGACCTCGCGCTCGGGCAGCTCATGGAGCCGGCCGCCGCGCTCCCGGTAGCCGACCAGCTCGCCATCCACCCACAGCCGGCCGGCATCGATCTTCTCCAGGTGGTTGATGCAGCGCAGGAAGGTGCTCTTGCCCGACCCCGAGGGGCCGATGATGCACATCACCTCCCTCGGCGCGACCTCGAGGTCGATGCCGAGCAGCACCTCGTTGCGTCCGAAGCTCTTGTGCACCGCCTCGGCGCGGACCATGGGGTGGGGCGTCACGGGAACCATGCTCACATTCCCGAGTGTGGCCTGCCGGGCTCGAGCCAGGGCTCGACCGGGCTCTCGAACGGCGGGCGTGCATGGAATTGGAAGACCATGCGGCGGAGACGCTGCATCGGCGTGGGAGGCAGCCCCCGCACCGAACCCCGCGCAAAGTGGCGCTCGACGTAGTACTGAAAGACGGTGAGCACCGAGGACATCGCCAGGTACCAGATGCTGGCGACGATCGCCAGGTCGATGATGTGGTAGTTGAAGTTGGAGATGTCCTGCTGGACGGTGAAGAGCTCGCGAAGGGTGACGATGTAGGCGAGCGACGTCGTCTTGAGCATCGAGATCGTCTCGTTGCCGGTGGGGGGGACGATCACCCGCATCGCCTGGGGGAGCACGATCCGGCGCATCACCTGAGCGCGCCTCATCCCGAGGGCGTGGGCGGCCTCAGTCTGCCCCTGGTCCACCGAGATGATGCCCGCGCGGACGATCTCGGCCATGTAGGCGGCCTCGTTGAGCCCGAGGCCGAGGATCGCCGCCACCAGCGGGGTGATGAGTGCATTGGTGGATGTCTGCCACACGATGTGGGTGAAGGGGATGCCGATTGACAGGTCGGGCAGGATGTTGGCGATGTTCCACCAGAAGAAGAGCTGGACCAGCACCGGGGTGCCCCGGAAGAACCAGATGTAGAACCAGCTCACCGAGGACATGACCCGGTTGGGGGAGAGCCGCATCACCGCCATCAGCACCCCCAAGCCGACGCCGACGACCATCGCGATGGCGGTGAGGTAGAGGGTCACCACCGCGGCTTGCAGGATGCGGTCGTTGAAGAGGTACTGGCTGACCACTGACCATTGCAGCCCGGGCGCGGTGACGAAGGTGTCGACGACGCCGGCGAGGAAGAGCAGCACGACGAGGGCGGCGATCCACCGCCCGGGGTGGCGCAGGGGGACGGCTCGGATCGTCTCGGGGCGCCGCCTGCCGGTCACCGGTGGGATCAGCGGGTCCACGGTGAGTCCGGTCACCCCATCCTCCGCGTGGGGCCTCTCCACCGCGCCAGCTCCCCACCCACTCCCGGGTCAGCCCCCGGGTTGCCGGCCGGTGATCTCAGTACGAGGGTACACAGGTCGAGCCGACCGCGTTGTTGTTGTTGACCCCGACGTCCGAAGCGGCGACCCCGCCGTCCGTGACCCCCGCGCTGCCCAGGATCTTGCTGTAGTAGCCGTTGTTGATCAGATAGGTGAGGGCGTCCTCGATGGCCTTGTCGAATCCCAGCTTGTGGGCGACCGCCACCCCGTACGGGTAGATGCTGCAGGGCTGGCCGCTGACGCGCAGCTTGGTGGGCTCCAGCTTCACCTGGTAGTCGGCGACCGGCTGGTCGGCCCAGCCGAAGTCGGCTCGCCCGCTGGTCAGAGCCGCGTTCGCCTCGGTCTGGGTGCTGAAGCTCTCGACGTTGATGTCCTGAAGGCCCGCCGCGGTGCAGTTGTCCTTGTCACCCGAGATCGCGCCTCCGCCCGGCTTCTGGCCCATGTAGCCGTAGGCATCCGACTCCTCGACAGTCCCCAACTCGACCGCCACCGAGTGGCCGCACATCTGCGCGGCCGAGGTGATGCTCGGGCCGTTGACCGTGGTCAGCCAGGACTCCCCGGCCTGGTAGTAGGTGATGAAGTCGATCCCGGAGGCCTCGCGGGAAGCGGTGGGCGTGAAGCTGGAGAAGCTCATCACGTACTTGGGGTTCTTCTCCAGGAGCGCGGGGATGATGTCATCGAAGGTGATGTTGTCGATGGTGCAGGAGACCCCGAGGACGGAACAGACATCCTGAGCTAGCTCGAGATCCCACCCGACCACCTGACCGCTGCCGTTGACGTATTCGTTCGGCGCGTACGAAGCGTCGCTCGCGATCTGGAACGGCTCCATCGCCTTGACCGCCGCAGGTATCTCGCTGGCGATGCTGGACTGGGTGGCGGGCTGGGGGCTCGTCAGGATCGGGCTGGTGCTCCCGCAGGCGCTCAGCGCGAGCAGGGCCAGGGCCGGGACGGTGAAGGCGGCGCGGCGCCCACGGGCAGGTGTGAGTCGCGGGAGGTCGTGCATTTGGTGGGGCATTGTGCGCCCGGTATGGGGTGCATGTCCATGTGCGCCGCGCACAAGGACTGTCAGTCCTACCTCTCTCCGGACGCCGTCGTCTCGGCGAGCGCCCGGGCCGCGATGGCGAGCGCCGGGCGGTCCACGCTGAAGCAGATGCGGAAGTGGTCGGGGACCCCGAAGGCCACGCCCGGCACCACCACCGCGCGCCGCTCCGCCAGCGCGGCGACGAAGTCCAGGGTCTCCTCCCAGGGGCAGCGCACCCAGAGGTAGAGGCCGCCCTGACACTCCGCCGCCTCCAGGCCCGCCGCCGCCGCCGCGCCGGCGATGAGGTCGCGACGCTCCCGGTAGGGGCTCGCGTCCGCCTCCCAGCTCTCCAGCTCGAGGAGCGCGAGCTGGGCCGTGGCCGGGGCGTTGACGTAGCCGAGGGCCCGCTGGCAGAGGGCCAGCCCCGCCTCGCTCTCGGCGCCGGTCAGCGAGGGGTGCAGCGCCAGGTAGCCGATGCGCTCGCCGGCCACCCCGAGGTCCTTGGAGAAGGAGCGGCAGAGCACGGTGTGCTCGTAGTGGTGGAAGGGCTCGGTCCTCCGGTGCGGGGGGTAGATGAGCCGCCGGTACACCTCGTCCACGACGAGGAGCACAGGGCGGCCGCCCCGCCGCCGGTGCGCGTCGAGCAGCGACCCCAGGTCGCCCAGCTCCGCCTCGGTGGTGACGTGCCCGCTGGGGTTGCAGGGCGTGTTGAGGACGAGGGCGCCGGTCGCATCGGTGAGGGCGGCCTCGATGGCCTCGAGGTCGAGCGCGCCTCCATCGCCTGACCGCGCCACCCGCAGCCGGTGCCCGCACACCTCGCTGTAGAGCCGGAACTCGGAGAAGTAGGGGGCGATCACCACCACCTCGCTGCCCGCCTCCACGAAGGCTCGGAGCGCCATCGAGATCGCACCCGCCGCACCCACGGTGACCGCCACCGACTGCGCGGTGACGCCCGGCACCTCGACGTCCTCGGCGATGCGCTCGCGCAGCTCGGGATAGCCGAGGTTGGGCATGTAGCCGAAGCGCCGCGGGCGGACCGCGGCCGCCGCCCTCGCGAACGCCTGGCGCACCGCGTCGGGGGCCTCGAGGGGCTGGCCGAGCGAGAGGTCGGCGACCGCGTCGGCTCCGTGGCGCTCTCGGAGCCGCTGGGCCGTCGCGGCACCGGCGCGCACCCAGCCCCCCGCCTCGACCTCCCCGCGCACCCACATGGTCAGGGCGCCGTCGCCGCCGACCGCGCTCATCGGGCCGGCGCCGGGACCGCGCGTCTCTGCCGGCTCACCCCTTGGATCCCGACCGCCGGGTGCCGTCGACGTGCCAGGAGAACGGGTAGGTGGCGTCGACCACCTGGCGGGCCACCTGGGTGCGGTGGAGGGGACGGAAGGTGTCGATCATCACGGCCACCTCGTCGGTCTCGGGTGGCTGCTTGGCCACCGGCTCGACCGCCTCCGGCTGCGGGCCGTGGGCGAGCCCGCTCACGTGGT
Source organism: uncultured Chloroflexia bacterium (assembly GCA_963803165.1). Classification (GTDB taxonomy): domain Bacteria; phylum Chloroflexota; class Dormibacteria; order Aeolococcales; family Aeolococcaceae; genus Changshengia. The sequence goes on from CAWDLK010000008.1 coordinate 24,462, forward strand.
GGGTGAGCGAGCCCGGCTGCAGCTCCGGGCGGGACGCGAAGGTGCCCTCGACGCGGTAGAGGACGAAGTCGTAGTCGAGGTTGGAATGGTGATAGGGGAGGACGGCGGCCTCCGGGTCCCAGCCCAGCTTCCGCGGCACGAAGGAGCAGATCACGCAGCCGGTGGCCTGGAAGGTCTGGTGGATCGAGGGTGGCAGGTGGAGGCTCCCCGCGCGCGCCTCGAAGTCGTGGATGTTGAAGGCGACCGGGTAGACGGTCCCGTCCCATCCCACCACGTCGAGGGGGTGATGGTCGAGCGAGTAGCAGGACATGTGCCCCGCGCGCTTGAGCCAGACCTGGGTGGGGCCCTCCCCCTGCTCCAGCGCCTCGGGGGCGCGGAAGTCGCGCTCGCTGTACGGGGCCAGCTCGGTGAGCTGGCCGTTGCCCGCCCGGTAGCGGTCCGGCAAGTCCACGGCGCCCGCGACCTCCAGGACCAGCACCCGGGTGTCCTCGAGGTGGTCGAATTCGACGCGGTACACGGTGCCCCGCGGGATCACCACGTAGTCGTGGTGTCCGAACCGGAGCCGGCCGAACTGGGTGTGGAGGGTCCCCGACCCCTGGTGGACGAAGAGGACGTCGTCGGCCGAGCCGTCGGTGAAGAACGCCTGCTGCTGCCGCTGCGGGATCAGCAGGCCGATCCGGATGTCCTCGTTGACGAGCAGCCACTGCCGGCCGGTGACGGCGTCGCCGTGGGCGGGCAGCCGGAACCCCTGGAGGAGGGCGTGCTCGTGGACCTTCTCGTTCTCCATGGAGATGTCGTCGCCCTCACCCTCGACGACGTCCTGCACCGCCTCCGGCAGGTGGCGGTGGTAGAGGAGGGACGATGGGCCGGCGTAGCCCCCGCGGCTGAACAGCTCCTCGTAGACCGGGGCGCCGTCGAGGCTGAAGCGCATGTGGCGCTTGCGGGGCAGCTCGCCGAGCCGCATGTAGGGCCGCACCGCGCAAGGCTAGCAGGCGCGACGGAGCGAGGTGCGAGAGCCGAACTGTGGCCGGCGCGCGCGATCGGATGTAGGGTGTGGGTCGAGGGGGCAGCGCCATTCCCGCCCGGCGGCCGGCTGCCCTGGTGAGAGCCCGGCACTGCGGCGAAGGAGGACCTGGGCCATGGCACGACGGACCGGTCTGCACCGGGGAGCGGCAGTCCCGGCCCTGGCGGCCCTCGGGGCGCTGCTCGCGTCCTGCGGCGGCACCTCGGCGAGCCCGACCCACACCCCGCGCACCAGCGCCAGCTCGACGGCGTCGCCGACGCCGACCGCCTCCGCCACCCCGTCCCCGGCCACCCCGGCGCCGACCCCGATCGCAGGCTTCCAAGCCGCCTCGGTGACCTTCGTCTCGTCCCAGGACGGCTGGGTCCTCGGCACGGCCGGCGGCGGCCTCGCGCTGGCCCGCACGCAGGACGGGGGTGCCTACTGGAACAGCGTCACCCCGCCCCCGACCGGCTTCTACAAGGGCCCGGGGACCAGCGGGGTGTCGGGCATCCGCTTCGCCAACCAGCAGGACGGCTGGGCATACGGCAGCCAGCTCTGGGCCACCCATGACGGGGGCGCCAGCTGGGCTCAGGTCACCCTGCCCGCTCTGAACTCCGGGGGCGGGATGACCCCCATCCAGGACCTGGAGACGGCGGGGGGTCAGGTCTACGCCGTGTACTTCGGGTCCTCCGGCTTTGCCATCGCCGGCAGCCCGGTGGGCAGCAACTCGTGGGTCGTGTCGTCCACCGGCATCTCCTTCGGCGCCGGGCCGATACCGGGTGCCCAGATGGTCATCCAGGGGTCGGGGGGATGGGTGCTGGAGAACGACCGCACCGTCGCCGGCGGCGCCCGGCTCACCGGCGGCGCCTGGAGCTCGTGGACCCCGCCGTGCACCACCACGGGCGGACCGGCCGCCCTTGCCGCCTCCAGCGCTCAGGATCTGATCGCCGCCTGCGACGTCGGGCTGTACGGGTCGGGGCCACCGGCGGAGCGCGCCTACACCTCGACCGACGGCGGCGGCAGCTTCACCGAGCTGGCCACCGCCCTCCCCTCCAGCTGCCAGGGCAGCGCGACCATCGCCGGCCCCAGCCCCTCGGTCGCGGCCGCGGGCTGCGGAGGGCAGATCGTGGCGACCTTCAATGGAGGCGGGAGCTGGAGCACCGTCTTCAGCGGCGGTGCCAGCACCACCATCGCCTACGTCGGGTTCACCACCAGCAGCCAGGGGGTCGCCATCTCCGCGGCCTCCGGGAGCAGCGCGGGCGCGCTGCTGATGACCTCCGACGGGGGCCACGCCTGGGGGACGGTCACCGTCTGAGCCGGATCAGCGCGTGCTCACCAGGAGGGCCGCACCGATGGCCCCGCCCAGGTCGCCGAGCACGGCCACGTGCACCTCGGGTGCCCGCTCGGGGACGAAGAGGTGCGGGCTCATGGCGGCGGCGATCCGCTCGGCATACGGCTGGCCGAGCCGGATGCCCAGGCCGCCCTCGATGATCACGATGCCGACGTCCAGGAGGTTGATCGCGGAGGCGATGCCGGTTCCCAGCGCCCCGACCGCGCGGTCGATGAGGTCGCGGGCCATGGCGTCGCCCTCGTCGAGGGCCCGGGCCCAGACGCCGCTGGTCAGGCGGTTGCGCCCGAATTGCTTCATCAGCCGGAAGAGCACCGTCTTCTCGCCGCGGTCCGCGCGCTTGCGGGCGGTCAGCTCCATCGCGGCCCTGCCCGCGTAGGCCTCCAGGCAGCCGCGCCGGCCGCAGGTGCAGGGGGCACCCTCCCGGACCACCACGGTGTGCCCGATCTCGCCGGCGGCACCGCGCCCCAGCCAGAGACGGCCGTCGAGGACCAGGCTCCCGCCGATCCCGGTGCCCCAGGCGACCCCGAGGAACGAGCCATGACCCTTGCCGGCGCCGAGGCGCATCTCGGCGCGGTTGGCGACCTGGACGTCGTTGCCGAGGCGGACCGGGCAGCCGAGCAGCTTGCCGAGTCGATCGCCCAGGGGAAACGTTCCGTCCCAGCCCGGGAGGTTGCCGGCCTGGGAGACCGTCCCCGCGACCGCATCGATGCTCCCCGGCGAGCCGACGCCGACCCCGGCCAGGGAGCGGGGGGCCACCCCGGCGGTCGCCGCCGCCTCGCCGATGGCCTCCGCGAGCGCCGCGGTCACCGCCTCGGGACCGCCCTCGAGCGGGGTCGGCAGCCGCGCCTCACCGAGCACGCGATGGGTGCGCGAGAGGATGACTGCCTGGATCTTGGTGCCCCCGAGGTCGAGCCCGCCCCGGAGGGTCCGGTTGTTGCGCGCCAGGCCAGTCGCCATCGTCACTCCCACTGGGCGCCGCCGAGAACTCTCGCCTCTCAACCATACTGTTCCCAGGCCCGGCGGCGGCGGGGGAGCCGGGATCAGCGGGTCGCGGGGAGGAGCCGAGCATGCAGTTGGGGATGGTCGGTCTCGGGCGCATGGGGGCCAACCTCGTCCGGCGCCTGATGCGTGACGGGCATGACTGCGTCGTCTACGACGTCGACGCGCAGGCGGTCGCGCGGCTGGCGTCCGAGGGCGCCACCGGCACCGGGTCGCCCGACGAGTTCGTGGCCGCGCTGACGGTGCCCCGGGCCGCGTGGGTGATGGTGCCCGCCGCTCTCACCGGTGACACCGTCGACGCGCTCGCCGTCCGGATGGCGGCCGGGGACGTCATCATCGACGGTGGCAACAGCTACTACCGCGACGACATCGAGCGGGCCGAGCGGCTCGCGCCGCGGGGCATCCACTACGTCGACGTCGGGACCAGCGGAGGCGTCTTTGGGCTGGAGCGCGGTTTCTGCCTGATGATCGGCGGTGAGACCCCGGTGGTGGCGCGGCTCGGCCCGATCTTCCGCAGCATAGCCCCGGGTGTCGCCGCCGCCGGGCGCACCCCCGGCCGCGAGGGGGAGCCCTCCCCGGCCGAGCAGGGCTACCTGCACTGCGGACCTCACGGGGCCGGACATTTTGTCAAGATGGTCCACAACGGGATCGAGTACGGGGTCATGGCCGCCTACGCGGAGGGTCTCAACATCCTCCACGGGGCCAATGCCGGCAACGCCGTCCAGTCGGCCAGCGCCGAGAGCACACCGCTCCGCGACCCGCAGTACTACCGCTACGACCTGGCGCTGCCCGACGTCGCCGAGGTCTGGCGCCGGGGCAGCGTGATCGCGTCCTGGCTGCTCGACCTCACCGCCGGGGCCCTGCTGCGCTCACCGGATCTCGCCGATCTGGCCGGCCGGGTGTCGGACTCCGGGGAGGGGCGCTGGACGGTGCTCGCCGCCGTCGACGAGGGCGTCCCCGCCCACGTGCTGAGCGCCGCCCTCTACGACCGCTTCAGCTCGCGCGGCGAGGCCGACTTCGCCGATCGGCTGCTCTCGGCGATGCGCCGCGAGTTCGGCGGTCACGCGGAGCTTCCGACCGGAGGCTAGGCGGGGCCAGCCCTCTGGCCGGCTCGGCGCGCGGGCTGAGCCGGCCGGGCGGAGGGGCTCAGCGGGGAGGACCGGAGGCGAGGGTGATGGAGCTGGTGTGCTGCTGCCCGGAGCTGTCGACCCAGCCCAGCTGGACGGTGTCGCCGGGACGCAGGCTCCCCAGGGCGCTGCTCAGGTCGCCGCTCGAGGTGATCGTGTTCCCGTTGAGCGAGACGATCACGTCCCCGGACTGGAGGCCGGCGCTCGCGGCCGGCGTGTTGGGCTCGACGGTCTGGATGAGCGCCCCGGAGACGGAGGTGCTGTCGATGACGCCCACCCCGATGTAGGGGCCGCCGCCGACGACGATGTTGCCGCTGGAGTGGCCGGAGGCGATCTGCTGGGCGATCTGGTCGGCGGTGTTGATGGGGATCGCGAACCCCTGGGTGGAGACGAGCGGCCCGCCCACGCCGCCGCCGCCGCTCTGCGAGCCCGCGGTGTCCATGCCGATCACCTTGCCGGCGGCGTTGACCAGCGGACCGCCGGAGTCACCCGAGACGATGGCGGCGTCCATCTGGATCATCCCGGTCAGGCTCTCCGTCGTGTCGCCGTCGCTGGCGGTGATCGACTGGTCGAGGCCGGTCACGGTGCCGGTCACCACCGCCGGTGTGCCGCCGCGCCCGAGGGCGTTGCCGATGGCCACCACGGTGTCCCCGACGTTGACCGTGTCGGAGTTGCCGAGCGGCGCCGGCTTGAGGTTGAGGCCGGAGGTGTTCTCGATCTGGACCAGGGAGACATCGTCGACGGCGTCGTAGCCGACGACCTTGGCGGCGAGCTGCGGGCCCTGGCCGTCGATCTGGACGGTCAGGCTCCCCGCGCCGTCGATGACGTGGTTGTTGGTGAGGATCTCACCCGAGGAGCTGATGATGATCCCCGTCCCCTCGGCGAGCGAGTTGCTTCCGCCGGCCAGGGTGTTGATGATGTCGACCACCGAGGGGTCGAGCGCAGCGGCGATGGCGGTCTCGCTGACGCTGCCGCCGGTCGAGGAGCTGCCGTTCGCCGAGGGCTGCGTGGCACCCGAGTTCGAGGACGACGAGGTGGTGGTGGCGGGGCGCAGCGCCACGCCGACGAGCGCTCCGGTCACCCCGGAGGCGAGCGCGACCGCCAGCAGGGCGGAGACCACGACCACCCCCATGCGGCTGGTCCTGCGGGGCGGGGCCGGGGGGTAGTCGGTGGGCGACGTCGACGTCGGAGGGTAGGAGGCGTAGCCGGACCACGGGTCACCCGGCCAGCCGTAGCCGCTGCCGTAGGCGCTGGGCGGGGGTCCCCACTGCTGGGGTGGTCCCCAGCCGGGCGCGCCGCCGGGGCCGGGGCCCCACTGCTGGCCGCCCCATCCCCAGCCCGCCGCGGGGGCGGGCTGGTCGGGGGGCGCCGGGCTCTCCGGGGAGGGGTCGGGGGTGGAAGGCGAGGTCTCGGGGGCTCTCTGGTCGGGGTCAGGGGGTGGGGTCAGGTCGTCGTTCATCACGGTGAGGCCCACTCTACCCCCTGTGTCTTTCCAATCGATGACGCTCTCGCCCTGGTCGGAGGTGCCGTGCGGACTGCCTCAGAACGCGCCTCCGGGCCGCCTCACGCCAGCTCGAAGACGGCCTCCACCTCGAGGGCGGCGCCCATCGGCAGCTCGCTGACGCCGATGGCGCTGCGGGCGTGGCGTCCGGGCTCGCCGAAGATCTCCACCAGCAGGTCGGACGCGCCGTTCATCACGGCGGGCTGCCCGTCGAAGCCGGGGGCGCTGCGCACCAGCCCGAGCAGCTTGACCACCCCGGCGAGCCGGTCCACCCCGCCGGCCGCGGATGCGGCGGTTGCCACCAGGTCCAGGGCGACCTGCCGTGCCAGCTCGCGGGCGGTCTCCGGCCGGATGTCGGCGCCGACCCGTCCGGTGACCACCCGCCCCTCCCGCTTGGCCAGGTGGCCCGAGAGGTGGAGGAGGTCGCCGGAGCGCCGGGCCGGGACGTAGCTCCCCACCGGCGCGGTGGGGGGCGGGAGGGTGATGCCCAGCTCCGCCAGGCGCTGGCTGACGGTCACCGTCCGCGCCGCCTCAGGTAGCCGCAGTGCTCCGCGAAGCGCTGCGGGTCGAAGCCGAAGGCGGCCCGCACCGCGCCGGGCTGGGTGATGTTGTCGCGCCCCAGCAGATCGAGCTGGGCGGGGGTCACCAGCGGGTCGCGCATGACCGCGGCCATCACCGCCGCCACCGGCCGGATCGCGGGCACCGGCACGTGGACCTTGAGCCGGGGGAGGGAGACGACCTCGCGGCGGATGATGTCGATGATCTGCTCGTAGCTGAGGTGGTCGGGACCGCCGATCGCGACGATGCGGTCGCTCGGCCCGCGCTCGAGGGTCAGGCCGATGCAGCGGGCGACGTCCCCGGCGGCGATGGGCTGGAAGACGGTGCGGCCGCTGCCGGCGATGGGCAGGGGGGCGAAGGGAGGGGTGCGCCGGATCAGCGTGGCCAGCTTGACGAAGAAGCCGTCCCCGGGCCCGAACACCAGGCTCGACCGCAGGATGGTGTGGGGCACACCGCTCAGCCTGATCGCCTGCTCCCCGGCCCACTTGCTGGCCAGGTAGGCGTAGCGGGGGTCGGGGTCCGCCCCGAGGGCGCTGAGCTGGACGAGGTGGCGGACCCCCGCCGCTCTCACGGCCTGCGCGACGTGCGCGGTGCCCAGGTGATTGACCCTCTCGAAGCTCTGTCGCCGGCGCTCCACGATCACCGCGACCAGGTTGACCACCGCATCGCAGCCCGCGAACGCCTCGACCAGACCGGCGCCGCTGACCACGTCGCCGGCGGCGAGCCGGCCGGTGCCGGCGGCCGCGCGGCGGCGTCCCCGGGAGACCAGCACCAGGTCGTGCCCCTCCTCCGCGAGGTGGGCCGCGAGGCGCGAGCCGACGAAGCCGGTGCCGCCCGTGATCGCGATCCGCATGGTGGCGACAGGTTATGCGACCGGTGGCGAGCTCCGCGATACCTGATAGAGTGTTCGCATGAATTGCATATCAGCTATCGCAACTTCCCCATCTCGGTGGCCTCGTCTGCGCATGGGCGTTGCCGGTGGGGCGGCCCTTCTCTGCGCCGTCGCGCTGGCCGGATGCGGGGGCACGAGCAGCGGCCCGCCGGCCACCAGCGCAGCCGTGGGCAGCGCGACCCCGACCGTCGCGCCGACCGCGACCCCGATCGGGTCCACCGCGGCCTCCTGTCCCACCGCCAGCGAGGTCGGCTCGGCCCTGGGCCTGTCACTCCCGGCGCCCACCACCATCGGGACGAGCGCCGCGGGCGTGGCGTGCAACTACCTGAGCACGTCACCCGCGCTCGACGTGGAGGTCAGCATCGTCCACGGGATCCCCGCGGGCTACCTCTCCACCGCCGAGTCGACCCTGCAGTCCAGCGCGGCCACCAGCGGGTTCAGCTTCACCGCAGTGTCGGGGCTGGGGGACCAGGCGTACTCGTACGACTACACCCTCTCTCCCTCGGGGACGGCGCTGGGCATCATCGCGGTCAAGGGGACGACCTTCGTGGGCATCGCGTGCACCATGACCAGCACGACGCTGTCCAAAGTGGAGGCGTACGCCAAGCAGCTGCTGGGGTAGGCAGCCGGCCCCACCCCGGGGGTTTGAACCACCCGTACCACGGGGCGTTCCCCGATACCATGCGGGGACCGGGGTTCTCGTCCGCTGAGCGGCACGCGCCCTCGGGACGGGCGATCGGACGGCCCCTCCCGGCACCACGTTCACGATCGGATCAGGAGAACGTCAGATGGATGCTCAGATCGTCGGCACCACCATGCCGGTCCTCGAGGTGGCCCTCAACCCGGGTGACGTGGTCTTCTCGGAGTCGGGCGAGCTCTCCTGGATGACCGCGTCCATCCAGATGCGCACCTCCACCCAGGCGGGCGGCGGCGGGGGGCTCGGCGGCGTCTTCAAGCGGGCGATCGCCGGCGGCTCGATCTTCATGACCGAGTACACCGCCGCGGGCAGCCCGGGCATGGTGGCCTTCGCCTCCAAGCTGCCCGGGACCATCTTCCCCGTCGAGGTGGCGCCCCAGCCGGGGATGACCTTCCTGGCCCACCGCCACGGCTTCCTCTGCGGCATGCAGGGCGTGAACCTGGGGATCGGATTCCAGCAGAGCCTGGGCGCCGGCATCTTCGGCGGCGACGGCTTCATCCTCCAGAAGATCGGCGGGCAGGGCCGCGCCTGGATCGAGCTCTCCGGCGAGATCATCACCTTCGACCTGGCCCAGGGCGAGGTCATGCGGGTCCATCCCGGTCACGTCGGGCTCTTCCAGGACACCGTGCAGTTCGGCATCACCACCGTCCCCGGCATCAAGAACAAGCTCTTCGGCGGTGACGGCTTCTTCCTCGCCCAGCTGACCGGTCCCGGCCGCGTCTGGCTGCAGTCGATGACCATGCCGATCCTCGCCCACTCGATCGGCGAGTACCTCCGCGGCCAGACCGCCGAGGCGGGCGTGGCCGGCGGTGCCGCCGGTGGGCTGATGGGCGGCCTGCTCGGCCGCGGGCTCTGATCCCCACCAGCAGCCGCGGGGGTGGGGTCACTCGATCCTGATCCGGTGCGGCGGGGGGCGCGCCCGCGGTGGGCGCGCTCCCCGGTCCGTGCCGGGCGCCGCCTCCCCCTAGGTGGTGGCGGCCGCCGCTCGCGCCGCCGGCGGCGAGCCCTCGGACTGGCGCCGGCGCTCCACGATGGCGTACTCGAAGGCGTCGGCGAGGGCGATCCAGGAGGCTTCGATGACGTTGGTGCTGCAGCCGACCGTGCTCCAGCGCCGCCGGTGGTCGCCGCTCTCGATGAGCACCCGCACCCCGGCGGCGGTGCCGTCCTGGCCGTCGAGGACGCGCACCTTGTAGTCGAAGAGCTGGGTGTCCCCGATCTCCGGGAAGGCGGGGGTCAGGGCCTTGCGCAGGGCGGCGTCGAGCGCGTTGACCGGGCCGTTGCCCTCCGCCGCGGTGTGCACCGCGGTGCCGTCGATCTGCACCTTGACGGTGGCCTCGCAGACCATCGCCCGGCCCTCGCGCTGCTCGACCAGGGTGATGTAGTCGATGAGGGTGAACGGCGGCTGGTGTCCCCGGGCGCGGTGCACCAGCAGCTCGAAGGAGGCCTCCGCGCCCTCGAACGAGTAGCCGCGGTGCTCGAGCTGCTTGACCTGGTCGGCGACCCGGCGCACCAGGGCCTGGTCGTCGCCGAGGTCGACGCCGAAGTCGGCCGCCTTGGTGAGCACGGTCGCCCGGCCCGAGAGCTCGCTGACCACGGTCTGGCGATGGTTGCCCACCACCTCGGGGTCGATGTGCTGGTAGGTGTAGATCGCCTTGGCCATGGCGTCCACGTGCTGGCCGCCCTTGTGGGTGAAGGCCGAGGTGCCGATGTAGGGGGTCGAGTGGGGCGGTGCCACGTTGGCGATCTCGGCGACGTCGCGCGCGATGACGGTGAGGTGGCGGAGCTGCTCGTCGCTCACCACCGCCGTGTCCATCTTCAGCTGGAGGTCGGGGATGAGGGTGCAGAGGTTGGCGTTGCCGGTGCGCTCGCCATACCCGTTGACACAGCCCTGGACCTGGACCGCACCGGCGCGCACCGCCGCCAGGCTGTTGGCCACCGCGCAGCCCGAGTCGTCGTGGCAGTGGATGCCGGCCACCGCCCCGAAGCGGGCCGTGACCTCGGCCACCACGGCCTGCACGTGGTCGGGCAGCATCCCGCCCCGGGTGTCGCAGAGCGCGACCGCCTCCGCGCCGGCGTCGAGCGCGGCCTCCAGGCAGCTCAGCGCGTAGTCGCGGTCGCTGAGGTGGCCGTCGAAGAAGTGCTCGGCGTCGAAGACGACCCGGCGGCCCTGCTCGGTGAGCCAGCGCACCGAGTCGCCGATCATCAGCAGGTTCTCCTGGTTGGTGGTGCGGAGCACGTCGGCGACCTGCCGGTCCCAGGTCTTCCCCACGAGGGTCACCATCGGGGTCGCCGCGTCGAGGAGGGCGCGCAGCTGGGCGTCGTCCTCGGGCCGCACGCGAGCCCGGCGGGTGGCGCCGAACGCGGCCAGCACGGCGTTGTGGAGGCGATGGCCGCGCATCTCGGCGAAGAACTCGGTGTCGGTGGGGTTGGATCCCGGCCAGCCGCCCTCGATGACCGCGACGCCGAGCTGGTCGAGCTGCTCGGCGATGCGCAGCTTGTCGGACACCGAGAAGTTGATGCCCACGCCCTGCGCACCGTCGCGCAGGGTGGTGTCGTAGATCTGCAGGCCGCTCATCGGGGCGAGCCCGCCGCGGCCAGCCGCCGCTCCACGCTCTGGCGCACCGCCGACCCGATCTCCCGGGTGCCCGCCGACCCGCCGAGGTCGGGGGAGAGCACCCCCTCAGCGATGCACTGATCCACCGACGCCTCCAGCGCCACGGCGAGGTCGTCGCGGTCCAGTGAGTGGCGGAGCAGCAGCGCGGTCGAGAGGATCGCGCCGTAGGGGTTGGCCAGACCACGCCCGGCGATGTCGGGTGCGCTGCCGTGGATCGGCTCGTAGAGGCCGGCGCCGCTCTCGCCCAGGGAGGCCGAGGGCAGCATCCCCAGCGACCCGGCGAGCACCCCGGCCTCGTCGCTCAAGATGTCGCCGAAGAGGTTCTCGGTGACCACCACGTCGACGTCGGCGGGACGCTGCACCAGCCGCATCGCGAAGGAGTCCACGAGCTGGTGCTCGAGGGCCACCCGCGGGTATTCCGGCGCCAGCCGGTTGACCGTGTCCCTCCAGAGCTGGCTGGTGATGAGCACGTTGGCCTTGTCGACCGAGGTGAGCCGCTGCCGCCGCCGATCGGCCAGGGCAAAGGCCACCCGGGCCACCCGCTCGATCTCGGCCGCCGTGTAGACGGTGCTGTCACGGGCGGTCTCCTGAGGACCGCTCCCGGAGCGCTCCCGCGGCTCGCCGAAGTAGGCGCCGCCGGTCAGCTCCCGGACGATCACCATGTCGGTGCCCCGTACCACCTCGGGACGGATCGTGGTCCGGTCGGCGAGGCGGGGATGGACACGCACCGGGCGGAGGTTGGCGAAGACGCCCATGCCCCGGCGCAGCCCGAGCAGGCCGGCCTCGCAGCGCTGGGAGCCGCGGAGGTGATCCCACCGGGGCCCGCCCACGGCTCCGAGCAATACCGCGTCGGCGCCGCGGCAGGCCTCCAGGGTGGCCGCGGGCAGCGGGGTCCCGCTCTCGTCGATGGCGCAGCCGCCGATGGGCCGCTCCTCGACCGTCAGGTCGATGCCGGCCTCGGCGCAGACCGCCGACAGCACCTCCAGGGCGACCTCGATGACCTCGGGTCCGACCCCGTCACCGGGCAGTGAGACGACGTGCGCTCCCATCAGCCGGCCTCCGTGCCGCGCGCGAGGTCCGGCATCCACGCCGGCCGCAGCGCCTCGAAGGCGCTGATCGCCGGCTCGTGGATCAGGGTCAGCCCGATGTCGTCGAGGCCGTCGAGCAGGCAGCGGCGTTCGAACCCGTCCATCTCGAAGCGGAAGGTGAGGTCCCCGACCCTGACCGTTTGATCCTCGAGATCGACGATGCCCGCCACCCCCGGCTCCTCGGCGGCGAGGTCGAGGATCTGGCGGACCTGGGCCTCGGGAAGGATCACGGGCAGCAGCCCCGTCTTGAGCGCGTTGTTGCGGAAGATGTCGGCGAAGGAGGGCGCGATCACCGCCCGGAAGCCCTGGTCGTTGAGGGCCCAGACGGCGTGCTCCCGGGACGAGCCGCAGGCGAAGTTGCGTCCCGCCACCAGCAGCGTGCCGCTGCGATACTCGGGCCGGCTGAGGACAAAGTCCGGACGCTCGGCGCCGGCCTCGTCGTAGCGCCAGTCATTGAAGAGGAACTCCCCGTAGCCGGCGCGCTCCACCCGCTTGAGGAACTGCTTGGGGATGATCTGGTCGGTGTCGACGTCGGAGCGGTCGAGGGGGACGACCACCCCGTGCTCGCAACGGAAGGGTCTCATCACCGCTCCTCCTGGACCGGACCGAGCCGGCGGACGTCGACGAAATGGCCGGCGACCGCGGCAGCCGCGGCCATCGCCGGGGAGACCAGGTGGGTGCGTCCCCCCCGGCCCTGGCGGCCCTCGAAGTTGCGGTTGCTGGTGCTGGCGCAGCGCTCCCCGGGCCGGAGGATGTCGGGGTTCATCCCCAGGCACATCGAGCAGCCCGTGTTGCGCCACTCCGCTCCGGCCGAGCGGAACACCCGGTCGAGGCCCTCGGCCTCGGCCTGGGCCCGCACCTGGGCGGAGCCCGGCACCACCAGGACGCGCAGCCCGTCCCGGACCCGGCGCCCGTCCAGCACCGAGGCGGCGACCCGGAGATCCTCGATCCGGCCGTTGGTGCAGGAGCCGATGAAGACGGCGTCGACGGGGATCTCCTCCATCGCCGTGCCCGGCACCAGGTCCATGTAGGCGAGGGCCCGGCGCCCGGACTCGCGGTCGGCCGCGTCCCCGAAGCTCTCGGGGTCCGGGACCCGCCCGGTGATCGGCACCGACTGCGCCGGGGTGGTGCCCCAGGTGACGGTCGGCTCCAGCGTGCCGGCGTCGATGACCACGCTCCGGTCATAGCTGGCACCGGGGTCGCTGACCAGCGCGCTCCAGGCCTCGACCGCCACGTCCCAGTCGGCGCCGCGGGGCGCGTAGGGACGGCCCTCGATGTAGGCGAGGGTGGTCGGGTCCGGGGCGACCATCCCCGCTCTCCCGCCGCCCTCGATGGTGAGGTTGCAGAGGGTCATGCGCTGCTCCATCGAGAGCCCGCGGACCACCGGCCCGGTGTACTCGACCACGTGACCGGCGGCGCCGGCGGTGCCGATGCTGTGGAGGACGCCGAGGGCGACGTCCTTGGCGGTGACGCCCGGGGAGAGTGCGCCCTCCACCCTCACCTCCATGGTCCTGGGCCGGAACTGGCGCAGGCACTGGGTGGCCAGCACGTGCTCGACCTCCGAGGTGCCGATCCCGAGAGCAAAGGCGCCGAAGGCCCCGTGGGTGGCGGTGTGGGAGTCGCCGCAGACGATCACCGTGCCGGGCAGGGTCAGGCCCAGCTCCGGCCCGATGACGTGGACGATCCCCTGCCAGCGGTGGCCGATCCCGAAGCAGGTGATCCCGCTCGCGTCGCAGTTGCGCCGCAGGGTCTCCATCTGGGTCCGGCTGATCTCGTCGGCGCCGCCGAGCACGTCCTCGGTGGTGGGGACGTTGTGGTCCATGGTGGCCACCACCTGACCCGGCCGGCGCACCGCGCGGCCCTCGGCGCGCAGCCCCTCGAAAGCCTGGGGCGAGGTCACCTCGTGGACCAGGTGGAGGTCGACGTAGAGGAGCGCCGGGGCGCCGGGCTCCTCCACCACCACGTGGGCGTCCCAGATCTTGTCGAAGAGGGTCCGCGCGCTCACTCCCCGCACCCCGTCATCGTGCGGCCTCGGTGGTGGCTCGCTCCGCGCCCATCCGCTCCGGGGTCAACCGGGGGCCGGCGCCCTGGGTGGCGACCACCCGGTTGAGCGCCTGGACGTAGGCCTTGGCCGCGGCCACGATGATGTCGGTGTCGGCCCCGTGCCCGCTGCTCAGCCTGCCCTCGTGGCGGAGCCGCACGGTGACCTCGCCGACCGCGTCCATCCCGGCGGTGATCGCCTGGATGGCGAACTCGTCCAGCTCACCGTCGACGTGGGCCAGCGCGTCGATGGCCCGGTAGGTGGCGTCGATGGGGCCGTCACCCAGTGCCACCGTCTCACGGCTCTGGCCGTCGGGGAGCAGCATCCGCACCGTGGCCGTCGGCCTCAGGCTGGTGCCGCAGCTGACCTGGAGGTGCTCGAGACGGAAGGTCTCGGTGGTCCCCGGGCGCTCGTCGGCGACGATCGCCTCGAGGTCGCGGTCGGTCACCTCACGCTTGCGGTCGGCCAGCTCCTTGAAGCGGACGAAGGCGCGCTTCAGCTCCTCGTCGTCCAGCTCGTATCCGAGCTGGGCGAGCCGCTCGCGGAGCGCGTGACGGCCGCTCAGCTTGCCCAGCACCAGGCTGGAGCCGGCCCCCACCTCGCCCGGCTCCATGATCTCGAAGGTGCGCCGGTCCTTGAGCATCCCGTCCTGGTGGATGCCCGACTGGTGGGCAAAGGCGTTGGCCCCCACCACCGCCTTGTTGGGCTGGACCAGCATCCCGGTGAGCTGAGAGACCATCCGCGAGCTGCGGTAGAGCTGGGAGTGGTCGAGCCCGGTGGCGACGCCGTAGACCTCGGGGTGGAGGCGGAGCGCCATGGCCACCTCCTCGAGGCTGGCGTTGCCGGCACGCTCGCCGATGCCGTTGACGCAGGTCTCGATCTGACGGGCACCGGCGAGGACGCTGACCAGGGAGTTGGCGGTGGCCAGGCCGAGGTCGTTGTGGCAGTGAACCGAGAGGGTCACCCCCCGCATCGCCGGGACCCGCTGGTAGAGCCACGCGATGAGCTGGCGCCACTCGTCGGGGGTGGCGTAGCCGACGCTGTCGGGGAGGTTGATGGTGGTCGCCCCGGCCTCGATGCAGCCGTTGACGATGTCGGCGAGGTAGTCGGGCTCGGTGCGGCTCGCGTCCATCGGCGAGTACTCGACGTCCTGCTGGAACGACTTGGCCAGCCGGACCATGCTCACCGAGCGCTCGTAGACCTCCTTCTGGGTCATCCGCAGCTGCCCCTCGCGGTGGATCGGCGAGGTGCCGATGAAGACGTGGATCCGGGCCCGCCTGGCCGGCGCCAGCGCCTCAGCGCAGGCGCGGACGTCGTTCTCGAAGCAGCGCGCGAGTCCGGCGATGACCGGGCCCTCGACCTGCTCGGCGATGGCCTTGACCGCGGCGAAGTCGCCGGGGGAGCTGTAGGGAAAGCCGGCCTCGACGATGTCCACCTGCAGCCGTGCCAGCTGGCGGGCGATGGCCAGCTTGTCCTCCGCGGTGAGGGTCACGCCGGGTGACTGCTCGCCGTCGCGCAGGGTGGTGTCGAGGATGACCAAGGGCTCCGGGTTCTCCGGCGCCTGGCGGTCGAGGAGGGGGTTGCCCAGGCTGACCGAATCACCGCCTCCGGCTCCTCGCGATACCCCCCCGCCGGGTACGTCGCCAGCACCCCCGCCAGTTCCGCTCGCGTGTGCGCTCATGCCCCTGTCCTCTGTGCGGTTCCGTGACCCTCGGAGGCGAGCACCTCCTCCATCCCCGGCGCGGTCTTGGCCCCCAGCCAGCTCATCTTGGAGCGCAGCTCGGCCCCGACCCTCTCCACCGGGTGGTGGCGATCCTCGTCGCGGTACTCCAGGAAGTTGGGCAGCCCCTGGGCGTTCTCCTCGATCCAGCGCTTGGCGAAGCTGCCGTCCTGGATGTCCTTGAGCAACGCCCGCATCGCCTGCCGGCTGGTCTCGTTGACGACCTTGGGGCCGCTCACGTAGTCGCCGTACTCGGCGGTGTCGCTCACCGAGTAGCGCATGTAGGAGAGCCCGCCCTGGTACATGAGGTCGACGATGAGCTTGAGCTCGTGCATCACCTCGAAGTAGGCGAGCTCGGGCTGGTAGCCGGCCTCCACCAGGGTCTCGAAGCCGGCCTTGACCAGCGAGGACACCCCGCCGCAGAGCACGGCCTGCTCCCCGAAGAGGTCGGTCTCCGTCTCCTCGGCGAAGGTGGTCTCGAGCACCCCGGCGCGGGTGCCACCGATGCCCCGGGCGTAGGCCAGGGTGCGGGCGCGCGCCCTGCCGGTGGCGTCCTGGTGCACCGCGAAGAGGCAGGGCACGCCCTGACCGTCGGCGTAGGTGCGGCGGACCAGGTGTCCGGGACCCTTGGGTGCCACCATGCTGACGTCGACGCCCGCGGGCGGCTGGATCAGCTCGTAGCGGATGTTGAACCCGTGGGCGAACATCAGCATGTCGCCCGGCTTGAGGCTGGGCGCGATGGCGGTGTCGTAGAGCTCTCGCTGGCGGGTGTCGGGGATCAGCACCATGATCACGTCGGCCTCGGCGGAGGCCTCCGCGGGGGTGAGCACCCGCAGCCCCTCGGCCGCGGCCGCCTCCCGGCTCCGGCTCGTCTCCGGCAGCCCGACCCGGACGTCGAACCCGGAGTCGCGCAGGTTGAGGGCGTGGGCGTGGCCCTGCGAGCCATAGCCAAGGATGGCGATCCTCTGCCCCTCCAGGGCCCCCGGGTCGGCGTCGGCGTCGTAGTACATGCGGGCGGTCATTGCGGGAGTGGTCCTCCGGGTGCCTGGGACGCGGTCGCCGGGGTCGGGTGACCGCCGGTGGATCTGATCACGGCGTGGATTCTGCCTTGCACTAGATGTCCCCTGTCGTGTCGCCGCCGCTGGCGGCGAGGGCCAGGGCAGGGCGGCTGCCGCCCGCCAACTCACCGTCCAGGTCGGGGAGGCTGATTCCGACCTGATCGCCCCGGACCAGGGCGACCGCCCCGCTCCGGGCGACCTCCTTGATCCCGAATGGGCGCATCAGCTCCACGAAGTTGTCGATCTTCTCGGTGGTCCCGGTCACCTCGATGATCATGGAGCTCGAGGCGATGTCCACGATCCGTCCCAAAAAGACGTTGACCACTTGAAGGAGCTCGGTCCGCTGCCCCAGCGGCGCGTTCATCCGGATCAGGAGCAGCTCGTGGGACACGTTGCGCAGCTCGGTGATGTCCTCGATGCTGATCACGTCGATCAGCTTGGACAGCTGTTTGGTGGCCTGCTCGGCCTGCTGGCGGCCGACGTGGACGGCGATGGTCATCCGCGAGACCGGGTCGTCCTCGGTGGGTCCGACCGAGAGGGAGTCGATGTTGAAGCCGCGCCGGCGGATCATCGAGGCGACCCGGTTGAGCACGCCCGGCCGGTTCTCGACCAGCACGGAGAGGAGGCGGCTGGGGTTCATCAGCTCGCCTCCACGAAGTCGAGCATCCCCTTGCCCAGGGGCACGATGGGGTAGACGTTGGCGCGCGGGTCGATGTCGAAGGCGAGCAGCACCGGACCCCGGTGGGCGAGCGCCTCGTCGAGCATGCGTCCCACGTCCTCACGGCGGTCGGTGCGCAGCGCCTTCATGCCGAAGGCCTCGCCCAGCTTGACGAAGTCGGGGGTGCAGGTGAGCTGGACGGCGCTCTGCACGCCGTCGTAGAAGTCGTCCTGGAACTGGCGCACCATGCCCAGCGAGTTGTTGTTGAGGATGACGACGTTGACGTCGATCTGGTTCTCCACCATGGTCGCCATCTCCTGCATGTTCATCAGGAAGCCACCGTCGCCGGTGACGCAGAAGACGGAGCGGTCGGGGTTGCTGAGCTTGACTCCCATGGAGGCGGGGAAGGCGTAGCCCATGGTGCCCATGCCCCCGGAGTTGAGGAAGCGACCGGGCTTGGCGTAGTTGAACCAGAGTGCGGACCAGATCTGGTTGTTGCCGACGTCGGCGATCACGATCGCCTCGTCGTGGCAGCGCGCGTACATCTCCTCGAGCACCTCCTGGGGCTGCAGGAAGCCCTCGCGCTTGACGTAGTGGACCGGGTGCTCCTCCCGCCACTGGTCGATCTGGGTCAGCCATTCGTGCTCGCGCTTGGGCTCGACCATGGGGAGGAGCTCGCGGAGTGCGGTCCTGGCGTCGGCGACCACGGAGACGTGGGGGACCACGCTCTTGCCGATCTCGGCGGGGTCGATGTCGATGTGGATCAGGTGCTCGACGCGGGGTGCGAAGGAGTCCAGCCGGGTGGTCACCCGGTCGTCGCAGCGCATCCCCACCATCATCAGCACGTCCGCGTCGCAGACCGCCTTGTTGGTGTAGCCGGCGCCCATGAAGCCGACCATCTGGAGCGCCATCGGATCCTGGAGTGGGAAGGCCCCGGTGCCGAGCAGGGTCCAGCCGACCGGGATGCTGGCGCGGTGGGCCAGCTCGAGCACCTCCTCCTCGGCCCCGGAGATGATCACGCCGCGCCCGATCAGCATCACCGGCCGCTTGGCCTGCTTGATCAGCTCGGCGATGCGCTGGAGCTTGGCGGTGTCCGGGGCCGGCGGCGCCGGGAAGGAGCGCAGCCGCACCGGCTCCTCCGGGTAGTTGAACTCGGTCACGGCGGCCTGGAGGTCCTTGGGGAAGTCGATCACCACCGGGCCGGGACGGCCGGAGCGGGCGACGTGAAAGGCCTCCTTGATGGTGGGGGCGATGTCCTCGGCCCGGGTCACCAGGTAGGAGTGCTTGACCACCGACATGGTGGAGCCGATGACGTCCGACTCCTGGAAGCTGTCGGTGCCGATGGCGGCGACCGCCACCTGGCCGGTGATGGCCACCACCGGCACCGAGTCGGCGTAGGCGGTGCCGAGCCCGGTGACCAGGTTGAGGGCCCCCGGGCCGCTGGTGGCGAAGCACACCCCCACGGCGCCGCGCCGGCTGCGCGCGTAGCCGTCGGCGGCGTGGGCGGCGGCCTGCTCGTGCCGGACCAGGATGTGGTGCAGCTGCGGGTACTCGGGGAGGCGGCGGTAGATCCAGAGGTTGGCCCCGCCCGGGTAGCCGAAGATGGTGTCGACGCCCTCGCGGATCAGCGACTCGAGGCAGATCTCGGCACCGCTGAGGCGCCGGGGGGCGGAGCCTCCCGGCCTCTCCAGCGAGGGGGCGGGGGCGGGCGCGGGCTGGGGTCGGGCGCCGATCACTGGAACGCCCTCTGCATGGCCTGGAGGACGAAGTCGGCGCCGGCGTCGTCGCGGCGGGCCCGCGCCGATCGCGCGGCCGCGGCCGCCGGTGCGGTGCCGCGACCCCGGTGGGAGGCTGCCGCGAGCAGACCCCACTGCGAGCCGACGTCGCGCCGGCGCGCGTCGACCCCCCGGCCGTGCCGGCGCTGCGCGCCGCCCCGGGGCCGTGGGCTCGGTCCCTGTCCGTTGCTCGCCATGTCTGCCTCCTGCTCGGACCCGGACACAAAAGAAGGGGCCCCCTCCTGGGAGGGGGCCCCTTGGCTTGTTCCGGTCTGGTTCTGGTGGCCTACGTGCGCACCCACCCGGCCTGAAGCCTGGAAGCCCCGCTCCTAATCAGGAGCAGGCCCAGCAGCAGTACCAGGGCGGCGGCGTAGGTCATCGTGGCCCCGGAGCATACCGTGGGGGCGGTTGCGGCGTCAACCGAGCCGAGGTGACGATCGTGATACGTCGTCGGCCGCACCCCTGCGAGTGCCACCCTCTCCCCGCGGGCGCCGGCTCTGGAGGTGGGCGGCGGAGCCCTGTATCCTTGCAGGCCATGACCCAGAACGGACACTCCCGCCGCAGCGCCGTGATGCTCCACGGCCCCGACCGCGCCCCCGCCCGGGCGATGCTCCACGCCATCGGATTCAGCCGCGAGGACCTGGAGCGACCCATCATCGGGGTCGGACACGCATGGATCGAGACCATGCCGTGCAACTGGAACCATCGGGCCCTGGCCGAGCAGGTGAAGGCCGGCATCCGCGCCGCCGGCGGGACCCCGATGGAGTTCAACACCATCGCGGTGAGCGACGGCGTCTCCATGGGGACCGAGGGGATGAAGGCGTCGCTGGTCTCGCGCGAGGTGATCGCCGACTCCATCGAGGTGGTGACCCGCGGCCACAGCTTCGACGGCCTCGCCCTCATCGTCGGCTGCGACAAGACCATCCCGGCGGCGGCCATGGCCCTCTGCCGCATGGACCTCCCCGGGCTCGTCCTCTACGGCGGCACCATCGCCCCGGGGCGGCTCCGCGACCGTGACGACCTCACCGTGCAGGACGTCTTCGAGGCCGTCGGCGCCTTCAACGCGGGGCGGATCGACGATCGGGAGCTGCGCGCGGTGGAGGAGGCGGCCTGCCCGGGCGCGGGTGCCTGCGGAGGTCAGTACACGGCCAACACCATGAGCGGTGCGCTCGAGTTCCTCGGCCTCAGCCCCGCCGGGGCCAACGGCGTCCCCGCCGTCCACGCCGAGAAGGCCCGGGCCGCCGAGGCGGCCGGCCGGCTGGCGGTGCGGCTGGTCACCGAGGACGTCCGACCCCGTTCCATCGTGACCCGGGCGGCCCTGGAGAACGCCATCGCCTACTTCTCGGCCACCGGTGGGTCGACCAACGCGGTGCTGCACCTGCTCGCCATCGCCGCCGAGGCCGAGGTGGCCCTGGACATCGAGGACTTCCAGGCGATCTGCGCCCGCACCCCGATCCTCGCCGACCTCCGGCCCGGGGGACGCTTCGTCGCCACCGACATCCACCGCGCCGGCGGTCTGGCGGTGCTGATGCAGCGCCTGCTCAGCCTCGGGCTGCTCCACGGCGACGCCCGCAACGTGGAGGGGCGGACCCTCGCCGAGATCGCCGCCGCCGCCCACGAGACCCCGGGCCAGCAGGTGTTCCGGCCCGCCGACAACCCGGTCCGCGCCCACGGCGGCATCGCCATCTTGCGTGGCAACCTGGCCGCCGGCGGCAGCGTCATCAAGCTGGCCGGACACGACAAGACCACCCACCGAGGTCCCGCCCGCGTCTTCGACTCCGAGAACCAGGCCTTTGCCGGGGTGCGCGAGGGGAGGGTGCAGGCCGGCGACGTGGTGGTCATCCGCTACGAGGGCCCGGTGGGCGGTCCGGGGATGCAGGAGATGCTCTCGGTCACCGGCGCGCTCGCCGGCGCCGGCCTCGACGACTTCGTGGCCCTGGTCACCGACGGCCGCTTCTCCGGCGCGACCCACGGTTTCATGGTCGCCCACGTGGTGCCGGAGGCCGCCCTCGGCGGTCCGCTGGCGGTGCTGCGCGATGGTGACATCGTGCGCATCGACGTAGCCGCGCGGGAGCTCTCGGTCGAGCTGCCCGACGCGGAGATCGCCGAGCGGCTGCGCGCCTGGACGCCGCCCCAGCCCCGCTACCGCACCGGTGCCTTCGCCAAGTACGCCGCCATGGTCTCCTCGGCGAGCCAGGGCGCCGTCACCCGGCCGGCGGGCACCGAGGTGAGCGCACCGGCGCGGGTCTGAGCCCGGTCCGTCGGTCCGACGAGATCAGCCTTGGCCATAGGAGGATGCCCTCACTTCGCCTGAGGGATGTAAGCTCGAAGCCTGCAAGGGGTTGGCGGTGGCCGGGCCGCCCGGGATCGCCTGCTACTCGATTACGAACGGGCGCGCCGTCCAGTCCGTCCCACCGTCGGTTGTGGTCCAGATCGTCTGATCATCACCCACCCAGCGGCCGGTCATCGGGTCCTCGAAGCCGAGCCAGAGACTGGCGCCGACCGGCGCCGCGCTCAGGTTCAGCTGGTCGGTGGCGACGGCGGACCAGCTCTCGCCGCCGTTGCTGGAGATCCAGAGGGTGGTGGTGTCCGGGCCTCCCCCGCCCACCGAGGCGGAGCCGATCACCAGCGTGCCGGCGCCAGGTGTGGCGAGCAGACCGACGTACGACCCGGGAACCGGGATCAGGGACCCCCAGGCGGAGCCCTCGTCGGAGGAGGTGAGCACCGCCCAACCCGGCGCCCCCTCGCAGAGAGCGGCGAGGTAGCCCATCGGCGTCACGGCGAAGGCGATCGTGCCCGCACGGTCGCCACCGGCGTCGGCACAGGGGTCGGAAAACTGCTGCCAGTTCTGGCCGCTGTTCAGAGAGCGGTACAGGGCGGCCTCCTGATCGCCGATGCCACCCCCCGCCGGGTTGCCGTAGATGGGCAGGTAGATGGTCTGGCTGCCCTGGAGGATGAGGGTGGCCGTGTCGAGGTCGCCCTGCTCGGGAATCTGGAGCAGCGTCCGCCAGGTGTCGGAGCCGGCCGGGGCCTCCTCCACGGTGCGATTACAGGGCCCGGGACAGCCCGTGTTGTTGTAGACGACGCGAAAGACGTCTCCACCCGTCGCCTCCAGGGTCTCGACCGGCGGGCTGACCAGCTCCTGCCAGCTTTCGCCGCCGTCCACGGTCATGAAGAGGGACGGACCGAAGAGGTAGCCGATCTTCGAGGTGGCGAAGCGGATATGGCTCACGCAGGCCTCCTGCTGGCAGTCGGCAGTCTGGGGCGGGTTGGGGCCGTAGAACGAAACGGACGGGCTGGGCAGACCCTGCCAGGTGAGGCCGCCGTCGGTGGTCTCCGCCACTGCCGGGCAGAGCTGGCCTGCGCAGGGAACCGCGGCCAGGGCCCACCCCATCGAGTTGGTGACCCAGGTGAGGTCGACCACGTACGGCCCGGCCGAGGCGGGAATGGGTGTCGGCGTCGCGACGTTCTTGCCCGGGGGAGGCGTCGAGGTGGGCGAGGCGCTCGGGGAGCTGACCAGGGCGCCCGACCGCGCCGGCGTGGAGGATGTCAACGGGTGGATCCCCGGCCCGCAGGCGGCCGTGATCATCGCGATGCCGACCAGCCATTGGAGCCTCACCCATCGCCCTCGAGAGCCCGGGACGAACGCAGCCCCTCATCATGATCTACGTCCGTGGCGCTCCTCCGGTGACATGCCCCAACACTCACCCAGGCGAGGGTCCGCTTACCGTCACTGGAGCAGACGCTGCGGATGGACCAAACACCCAAGGAACTGGCGCCGGCCGAGGCTGGTCGAACATCTGAGCCGACTGAAGCGATTGAGCGGCCGAAAGCGAGCGGAACCGCTGGTGCCTGCTAGCGTCTCACCAGAGTGAAACCGCAAGCGACCACCGTCGCGGTGTTCGTCTTCTGTGTTGCAGTTGCTTTGTGCGGCTCCTCCCCGCTAGCCCTGCACGCGAGCCCACGGCCCCCAACCCCGTCGTCCAGCCCTTACCCAGGCGGGCTGAGCTCATCGGAGGCTGGCGGCCTGGGTGCTACCCCCAGCACAGAACTCGTCGCGGTCCTTGGGGACAGCGTCGAGGTTCTGTCTGCCTCGACGGGGGCGGTGCTGCACAGCGTCACCATCGCCCCGACGTTGGGAACCGCAATCGAGGCGCAGATCGCTGTCGACCCCGCGGGGGACACGATGTATGCGTCGACGGCAGTCGGGACGAGCTGCGCTTCGAACCTGGTGGTCGACGTCGACCTGCAGTCAGGGTCCGTGGGGGTCGTCGCGGAATTCGCGTCGGCGCCGACGATCAGCCCCGACGGGACCCAGCTCGCCTACATCACCTACTCGGGGCCCGCCTGCTCGGCGGACACGGTCACAGTCGAGGATCTCGCCTCAGGCGCGCGCCGCTCGTGGGACGTCATCACTACGGCCGCGGTCGCGAGTTGGGCGCCGCCGGAGCTGCTCAGCCTGGAGTGGGCGCCAGATGGCCGCCACCTTCTGCTGGGAAGCGTCTACGGGAACTTCAGTGGCGTCCAGATCCTCGACACCGACCAGGCGGTCGGACCCGCGAACCCTCGAGATGTCGGGCCGGCCAGCAGCGACGACCTACCCGGCGGCCGGTACAGCGATCCGGAGATGCGGCCCGACGGCGGAGTCGTCGCCCTCGAGCCGTACTTGTGGGCGGGGATCAGCGACCCGGACGTCACTGCTGGAACCGCTGTGGTGGTGCTCGATGCCATGACCGGGGACGTCACCTCCACCCTGCTCAGCCAGCCCAACCCTGATGCGGCAGTGGGCATCGACGCCCTGGCGATCGACCCGTCGGGGACCCAGGTGGCGCTGGTGGGCGGAACAGCGCAGCAGGCTGGTCTCTATCTGGTCACCTCCGGGGCGCTGCGGCTCGTGGTACCCGACGTCGTCGCCGCCGATTGGCTCCCCGGCGGCTGACAAGCGGTTGGCGGCCGTGGCACGGACCTAGCCTGAAAGGACATACCCCGACACTGGGTCGGCGGAGTGAGCTCTTACTCACACTTGAGCAGACCGCCCGAGCGAACCAATGGCGCCACGACAGGGGATCTCATCCCGTTAAGCTGGCGGCATGGTCAGGCGGGCCGGGGATGACCGTACCTGGCGCATCGGGACAGATGCCGAGGTCGCGTGGATCGCCAGCGGAACATCCATAGGCCGGACCATCACCGCCGCCATCCCGCCTACCTTCGAGGCCTACGCCACGGTGGTCTTCCCGCACGGCCGTGAAGAGTGGGGCAGGCATGATCGGGCGATCCTGGCCCTGCTCAGCGAGCAGTCGGCAGACCAGCCGTGGTGGCTTGGCTATCTCGACATCGGTGCCGACAACTTCGCCTTCCCCGACGCGCCGAAGGTGACCTTGTACCCGTCGTGGCAGTACGTGCTGGTCGAGGCGCTGCCGGCGCAGGCCGCTACGTGGCCCTGGCCCCGGAGTGGCCCGGGGTCGGGTTTCTTGCCCAACCTGATGTTCCCTGGCGACCGCTCCTGGCTCGTCAACACGCTGTGGGACGACGACTGGACGTGTATCGGCGGACCGGCCGAGCTCGTCAACAGATTCGCGTCCCACCCCGATCTGGAGGCGAGGCTGGTGGCCCTCGGCGAGGACGCCACACCACCAGGTCATCAGGCTCTGTGACGGGCGCCTCATGTGTGATAGCCCAACACTGGGCCAGCGGAGAGTGTTGTCACTCACATCCGAATCGCGGCCTGGCGCCGCTCATGGGCCAGAGTCAACATGTAACATCTACGAGCCCCGGTAGGTTCTCGCGAGGTACGGGAACTTCCGCTGCATAATCGAGTCGAATGGAGATGTTCGGGCGCCGGATGGCCTGTGGCGGCATGGCTGCGGTGCTGCTGGGGCTTGCCGGATGCTCCGGTCCGGGGCCAAACACAGCTCCGAGGGTCACCCATAGCCTCGGCTACCCGCGGGGGGTGAGCCTGCAGCCTGCCCAGGGAGCCGAACGAGTTGGCTGGGAGAACGCTCACCAGCTGGCGGTCGTGACCTACGGCAGCTCCGGCTGTCCCCTGCTTCCCGTGTCGGTGGGAGCGGCGGGCAACCTTGTGGTGATCATCGTGGGCGCGACGGTGTCTGCAGACAGCCCTTGCCTCGCCGACAATGCCGCCTCCACGAGCCTGGTCCCCGTGCCCAAGACGATCGACGTGAGCCAGCCGGTGGTCGTCGTGATCCATATCGCCCCCGGTGAGCCTGCCGTCTACCCCAGCTTGGGTGCGAATGAGCACACCATGGTCACGCTCCCGCCTTTCGGGAGTCCTTAGCCCACCCCTCCAAATGCCCGGGCCTCAAGGGACATTCCCCAACACTGGGCCAGGCGAGTGTGCTGTGTCTTGTCCCTTGAGGTCGGCGTCCGGTACCCGGGGTAGGCAGCGGCCGAACCAGGTCTGTGCCCCGCACGGTTCCGGCGGGCTTCGTGAGATCGAGGTCAGACGGTCGCCGCCTGAAGCCGGCGCCGTCGCCAGATCACCAGCGCGATGAGAGCGACGACAATCACCACGAGCGGCACCAACCAGGCGACGATGGGAACGCCCCCCGCCGCAGATGAAGGAGGCGTGAAACTCAGGGTCAAAGTCATCAGCGCGTACGGTGGGCTCTGACCCTGGGGGCTGGCCGCCCAATAGGCAGCGTCCGCCGCCTTCACCTGCTCCAGCAGGGAACGTCCGGCGGCGGTGAGGGGCAGCGCCAGGGTGTGGCTCCCCGTGGTCATGTACGCTGCCTCGCCGGCGGCGACCTGGGTGCCCACCGGGACCGGCGTGGGGCTGGCCGCGGTGAGACGGGCGGCCGGCTGGCGGGTGACGTCGAGGGTTGAGTTGGGCGCGCCACCCGGCAGGAAGGCGACGGCGCTGCCCGAGCCGGTGCCGCCGTCGAAGTCGAAGCCGCACCCTGAGGCGGCATCCAGACGTGGTGTCCCCGGACTGTCACCTGGGTAGAAGCCGATGGCGCTGCCATTGCCGCCGCCGCCCTCGAAGGCCACAACGCAGGGGTCGGAGCAGCTGAAGGCCGGTGCCGAGCCGGCGGGGTAGCCCGTGGCCCCCGGGCCGTCGAGCAGTGTGATCCGAGGGGTGTCGGGGCGGAACGCGATGGCGCTGCCATTGCCGCCGCTGCCATCGAAGGCCAGCACCCCGCTCAGCGTTCCCGGCTGGCCGACGTCCAGGGTCACCGTGGCCTGACCGGCGCTCAGCAGGTCGGTGGCGCTGCTCTGGAAGTTCTGGATGGTGTCCTGGATCGTCCCGCTCTGCTCCTTGTAGCAGCCCTCCAGGAACCATGCGGGGGCGCTGGGGTCGGGGGTCGGCAGTGCCACGGACGAGGACGGGCCGCCGGGTGTGGGGGTGGCCGAGGTCACCAGGGTGAGTCCCGTGCCGGCCAGGGTAAGCGTATCCGCGATGCCGGGGAAGGTGGTCCCGTTCGGTGTGATGTTGGTATGGGTCCCCGCGAAATGGGAGCCGCTGCCGGTGAGGTCCCAATCGGTGTCGAAGGAGCCGTTGCCACTCGCCTGGGCGGCGCTCGAGACCAACTGCAGCTGATCGGCTCCGGCCTGCACCACCGAGAGCGATTGCGTGTAGCCGTTCGGAAGCGTGATGACCAGGAGCGCCCCCGAAGGACCGGCGGTGAGGGCGACGGACACGGTCCTGCTGACTCCTGGCGACTCTGTCCAGGTGGCTCCGGACTGGTCCAGGTGGAGCTCGGCCAGGGGCACCGGGGTTTCCGGCCCGGGGGTCTGGGCCGCAGCCGGCTGGCCCAGCGCCGCCGCCCCGAGGAGAAGAGCCACCCCGACCGGGCCGACCTTGAGGAGCCGGCGCGCCCATTCCCCAACTCTCATGCCATCAGCATGACGGCGGCTCTCCGGGTGAGCAAGCCTGCGGACACGCTCGCTTTCGCTGGTGCCCTCCTCACCTGAGCCCGCGGCCACCTCACCCCCCCTGATCCGCAGCCTCGTGCCCGGCGTCTGGAGGGAGGCGGCCCTCAAGCGACATTCGCCATTTCTGGGCCAGCCCAGGGTACTGTTACTGCCACTGCAGCAAAGCGCTCAACCCGGTCAGCCGGCGCGTCGACTTAGCCGATAATCTGCCCGACGTGAACCCCGTCGAGGCCTGGCGCCGCGCTCACAACACTCTCCGGACAGACCGGTCCGGCGAGCCCATCCCCATGTTCCGCAACTACGCGCTTCACTATGCCTACACGGGTACCGGATTCATCCTTGCTGGACTTGTGCTACTGCTCCTCCTTCAGGTTGCAGGATTCGGCCTCATCTTATTCGGGCTGATCGGTTACGTCTTTTGCGATACTACTACTACTACTACTACAACTTCGTCGCACCCCGATGGCGGTAGTGCCGCCCTCAGCTACCGGCGGGCCTCGGCCTCGCCTCAAGGGTCATTCCCCAACGCTGGGCCACGCCAGGATGCAGTCGTCTGACGCCCTACCCTCGAGCGCGAAGGTCCATGCGGTTGCGCAGGAGGCGTGGTGGAGCCTGGCATCCCGGCATCCGTTCCAGGTCACCGTACCCTCGGACGCCGCACCATGCCCACCCAGGTGAACGGCTGCTCGGTCCCGCCCGGGGTGTGGTGCTCGTCCCGCCGGTGCTCGACCAACTCGAACTCGGCTCCGAAGACAGAGGCCAGGTCACCCGGCTCGTAGCGTCGAACGGGCAGGCCGGAGCACCGCTGGGGCCCGTCTCCGGCGAAGGTGCCGATCACCACTCGAGCCTCCGGGGTGAGCGCCGCCCGCAGGGCGGCCAGGTAAGCCGTGCGCTGATCCTCCTCCACGAGAAAGTGGAACACCGCGCGGTCATGCCAGATTTCGTAGCGTCGCTCTGGCCGCCAGGCGAGCACATCGTCACGGAGCCAGTGGACGTGTGGGGCTCGCTCCCCCAGGCGATGCCTTGCGTGTGCGAGTGCGGCAGCCGACACGTCGAGCACGCTGACATCGCCGAAGCCGCGGTCGAGCAGACGGTCGACCAGCACCGACGCCCCGCCCCCGACGTCGATGATCGGCTCCTCGGGGGTGACACCGAGCGCGTCGAGCAATGCCAGTGACACCGTGGGCTCGTCCTGGTACCAGCTCACCTCGGTGGGAGGCCGCCGGCGGTAGATCTCGTCCCAGTGCCCGGCCGCCTCGAGTGCTCCAGTCTCCATCATCCACAGACTACGACGCCCCATCTCCACGGGCGCTGCCGGGGTCAGCCCTCCGCCAGGAAGTGGCACACGGTGTCGGAGAACCGCACTCCGGCCTCAACCTCGACCGTTCCGCCCCCGCCGCCTGGACTCGTCGTCCATCTAGCCGGCTAGCGGTGACGGCGAAGCTGCCCCGGACTGAATCCGTAGCCTTCGCTCCCCTGGTGTGCCGCCGCGCGCCGCTGCGCCCTCCGCCGGCGCTCCCATCCCACCGCGAGGCAGAGCGCGGCGAGCACAAAGGGGGTGAGCACGAAGGTCGCGTCGAAGATCCGCGTGGAGAGCTTGTCCTCGACGGCGACCGGGGGATCGCTGGGGTCGAGGTAGACCGTGACCCGCTCGGGCGGGGCGTCCTGGGAGCGGTCATGAGCCTCGAAGGTGTAGGAGGTGCCGCGATACTGGTAGTTGACGCTGCCGCCGAGGTCCAGCCCTGGCACTGCACGTCCCGTCCAGAGCAGGAAGCTGGGGGACACGACCTCCGCGCACACCGCGAGGGCGCCGACGAGCACGAGGATCAGCGCGCAGCCGCCGGACCAACCCGCGACGCCGGCGAGCCGCTGCGCCGATGCCTGGAGCCGCCTGCTCACCAGCCGGCGACCCACATTCCACGCGACCCCGTCGGAGACAGCCCGCGGCCTGCCGATCCCACCTCAGCACTCCGGGTCGGAGCCGCTGACCACCTGCCAGGTGCCGTCGGTACCCTGGAGAGCCTGCAGCGTCATCGAGCCGGACTGGACGTCCGTGGTCGGCCCCGGGCTGCCGGTCACGCGCCAGCCGGTCGTCGGGACGTCCGACCAGACATCCCCGTGAACGGCGAACCACTCCGCAGCCGTCGTGGGGGAGCTCTCCCCACCGGTGTCCCGGGCGAGGGAGAGGCTGAATCCCCGGCCATGCGAGCACGGGGAGCAGGCGGCGGTTCCGGCGAGAGCCAGCGCTAACGCCCCAACGATCAGGCGCGAGGGAGGCGGCAACGTGGCATCCATTATCTCGGCGACCGAGCCAGCGAGTTCGACCGAGCGGAGCGCGCTGCGGGCAGACGGCGCACTCGGCTCAGCGTGAGCGGGGTCAGCTTGGCGAGACAGGTCGTCCCGTCTGAGGCGTTGCGACCGTTCATCCGGCGCCCGGACCTTCCAGCCGAGCAGATCGGCGAGCAGCAGGGCCATGCCGCCGGCGATCGGCAGCGCCACGCACACGGTGGGGGCGCCGGCCAGCCGGGCGACGGCGGCGACGGAGAACGCGACGGGGACGTAGAGCCGCCAGTTGTCCACCCTCCCCGGCCGGGCGAGCCACCAGATCGTCGCGAAGGTGCAGGGACCGACGAGGTAGTAGGGCCAGACCGACTTGGCGAGGAGCGGCAGGCCCGCCGTGGACAGGGCAATGAGGGCGTGGATACGGGGTGGGCCCGGGAGCGTCGCCCCGCCGCCCCGCACCGCCAGCCAGGTCAGGACGACCGCCGCCATGCCGAAGAGGAGGGCGTCGCCATGCTGGATGAAGGTTGCGACCGGGCCCTCCGGGAAGAGCGTCCAGAGCGATCCCCCGAGGGCGGGCACCCGACCGCGATAGGTGACCATCGACGCGACCACATCGCGACCGTCGGCGAGGACGAAGGGAAGCAGCCCGGCGGCTGCGACGATCGCCGACGTGCCGAGCAGGATGGCGGCCGACCGCAGGCGCCGTCCCGCGAGGAGGGCGAGGACGAGCGGGAGGGCGGCGAGCAGCGCGGCGGTCTGGGTGAGCAGGGCGAGCCCCAGGAGGCATCCGGCCACGGTGGTGCGGCCGCGGCCGAGCTGTCGCACCGCCACCAGGATGAGCCAGAGCTCGAGGGGGAGCTCGGCATGGCCGTAGACGACCATGCCGATCCAGAGCGGCGGTGCGAGCAGGAATGCCGACCAGGTGACGGACGCGGGGAGTGGCTGGTCCCGCGCGCTCCCCACGACCCTGACGGCCTCGCGCGCGAAGGCCAGTGCGAAGAGGCCGAAGACGCCCATGACGACCGCGTCTCGAAGTGGGGCGTCGGCCTCCCAGCCCAGGGCGTTGACGGTCGCGACCACTGCGGTGAGGGGTACGAGGCTGAGGGGCCCGTTGTCGCTTCGCCAGACACCGGCGTGGACGCTGTAGACGAGGAGCGGGCGGCCGTGGAGGGCGAGCTCGGCCATGGGCCAGCGAAAGAGGTCGAGATCGCTCCGGCTCCAGAACGCGAAGGTGGCGAGCGCCAGCCCGGCCAGGAATGCCGAGGCGAGCACGCGGGGCGTCGCCAGCCGGCCGGCGCGACGTGTGGTTGCAGCGAGCGACGCGATGACGGTTCTCCTGACCTCAGACGCCGGGGACACTCAGAGCATCCACCAGCAGGTCGGCGTCGCGGTGGCTCGCCATGGCTTCGGGCGTCAGCCGGCCGGCGGGCGCGCCAGCGATCCTGCGTCGGTGTCGCGCGGCCCGGGTGGTTCGTCACGAAATGTTCGTGACGAAATATCGGCAATCTCCGCAAAGGACAGGCACCCGTGACTGCAGGGGGTCGGGTGGAATGGTGCGTTCTTGCCCGATGGTCGGATCAGGGGGGCCGTCCGAGCCTCTTCGTCACCCTGGCCCGGGTACCAAAGCCCCTTGCAGACGGAGGACCGGCCGCTCTAAAGCGGGAGCCTGGACCGCCCGCCCACCGAGCGAAGGGACTCTCATGAGCGTGACCCCCGACAGCGTGACCCCCGACGACCTGCGCCAGGTCGCCCTGAAGCAGCTTCAGGAGCGGCGGGACTTCATGCCCCACCTGCTCGCCTACGTCCTGGTGAACGCCGGACTGGTACTGGTCTGGGCTCTCGTCTCCCACGGCGTGTTCTGGCCGGGGTTCGTGCTCCTCTTCTGGGGCTGCGGCCTGGTGATCCACGCCTGGACCGCCTTCTTCCGGAAGCCGATCACCGAGGCCGAGGTCGAGCGCTACATGGCGCGCCTGCACGGCTGAGACCCGGGCGAGGGGCCGGGCGCTCCCCCTTCGAGCAGCGGTTCCCGGATAAGCTCTGGGATGTGCGCTGGGACGAGTTCGCGCGGCAGTGCCCCGAGCTTGCCCAGCACGGGGAGGAGCGTCTGCGCGGCCGCGAGCTCTGCCTGATCGGGACCCTGCGGCGAGACGGGAGGCCTCGCATCAGCCCGGTCGAGCCGGACTTCGTGGACGGCGAGCTGATGGTCGGGATGATGTGGCGGTCGCGCAAGGCCCTCGACCTGCTCCGCGATCCCCGCTGCACCGTCCACAGCGTCGTCTCCGACCGCAAGGGCACCGAAGGCGACTTCAAGCTGCACGGCCGTGCCCTCGAGGTCGCCGATCCGGGGCGGCGCGCCCGCTACCGCGCGACCATCCGGGCGCGGATCGACTGGGAGCCCACCGAGCCCGACTACCACTGTTTCGCCATCGACGTCGATTCGGCGGGGTTCGTCATCTTCGGGGACGCCCGGTACGGCCTCGCCTGGACCCCGTCCGCCGGCCTGAGGCGCTGGCAGCTGCCCGGGTGAGGATCCCGGAGCGTCCGCTCAGCCGTCCCGCCGCTTGCGGGCGGTGACCAGCCTGTGCTGGGGCAGCGCCCGCGCGGCCACGGAGTCAACCGGTAGCGGCCAGCGGCCGTAGTGGGCATCGGCGGCTCCGCACTGGCTCAGGGTGGCCTCCCAACCCAGAGCGTCCAGGTAGGCCCCGGGGTCGTCGATGGTGCCGATCCAGGGGGCGTCGGCAGCGGCCTGCATCTCGATCCAGGGCCGGGTCACCGGGTGGGTGAACACGGCCCGGTCCGGGATGTCGAACCCCAGCACGCTCCCCCGCGCCGCCAGCCCTGATACCCGTCCCAGCAGGGCGGCGATCGCCTTGGCGTCGAGATAGAAGAGGAATCCCTCGGCCAGCCAAGCGGCAGGGACATGGGGGTCGAGACCCGCGCCGACCAGCTGGTCCGGCCAGCGGTCCTCACTCAGGTCCGTGCAGAGGCGGACGAGTCGGGCGCAGCGCGCGGCCGTGCCACCGAGCACCTTCTCCTTCTGATGGATCACCTCGGGCTGGTCCACCTCGAAGACCGAGGTGCCACCCGACCAGGCCAACCGGAAGGCGCGGGTGTCCAGGCCGGCGCCGAGCAGCACCACCTGGGGGACTCCACCGGCGGTGGTGGCGCGCAACAGGAAGTCGTCGAAGTAGCGGGTGCGCACGATCATCGGAGCAAGCCCCTCGGGGGCGCGCGCCTCCGCCCACCGGCAGCCCTCCTCACCGGCGAGGTCGGCCGCCCACGGATCGCTGAAGAGAGCGTCCTTGCGGCTCGTCTCGACCGCGCGAGCCGCCGCGGTCCAGCGCGCCGTCGCTCCGATGTCCGTCATGGCTCGCTCCTCCTCAGATCATCCGGCGGTCCATGGCCCAGCGGGTCAGCTCGTAGCGGCTGCTGAGCTGGAGCTTGCGCAGCACCGAGGAGACGTGGGTCTCCACCGTCTTGGCGGAGAGATTGAGCCGCACCCCGATCTCCTTGTAGGTGAAGCCGCGGGCGATGTGGCGGAGCACCTCGCGCTCGCGCGGGGTGAGCTGATCCATCTCGGGATCGATGCTGGTGGGCAGCTCGCCCCGGAACGCGTCGAGGACGAAGCCCGCCAGGCGGGGCGAGAAGACCGCGTCACCGCCGTGGACGCGCCGGATGGCGTCGGCGAGTTCGGTGGGGGAGATCGACTT
This sequence comes from uncultured Chloroflexia bacterium, assembly GCA_963803165.1. Lineage (GTDB taxonomy): Bacteria > Chloroflexota > Dormibacteria > Aeolococcales > Aeolococcaceae > Changshengia. The sequence continues at coordinate 57,430 of CAWDLK010000008.1, forward strand.
GGTGACGTATCCATGGGCCCCCGCCCGGATCACCCCGATCACGTCCTCGGGCGCGTCGGAGACCGAGATGGCCAAGAAGCGGGTCCCTCCGGCTCCCCGCCGGGTGATCGCGTCCGCCACCGTGGCACCCCCGCCGCCGGGGAGGTGCACGTCGAGGAGGACGACCTCGGGCTGGAGGGCCACGATGCCCGCCACCGCCTGGTCCACGTCCCCGGCCTCGCCGACGATCTCGAACTCGTCCTCCAGCTCGGCCCGGAGCCCACTGCGGAAGAGCTGGTGATCGTCGACGATGAAGACGCGCGTGCGCGGCGCCGTGGATCTCATGGGGCCGATCTGGGCAGCTCGAGGTGGACCTCGGTGCCCGTGCCGGGCTTGCTGGTGATCGTCGCGGTGCCCCCGTGGCGGCGCATCCGCCCGATCACCGACTGGGCGATGCCGCGGCGATCGGCGGGCACTGTGTCGACGTCGAAGCCGGAGCCCTCGTCGCGGACGTAGGCGGTGATGCCGTCGGTGTCGGCCTCCACGTAGATCGACACCCGCGGCGCGCCGGAATGCCGGGCGGCGTTGACCGCCGCCTCCTGGCAGGCGAGCAGGAGCGCCTCCTCGTGCTCGCCCACGACACCGTCGCCCACCACCACCGTGTCGACGGCGACGTGATGGAGCTGCTCGACCCGGGAGGCGAGGGCGTCGACCGCGCCGCGCAGGTCCTGGGGCTCGGAGGGGGTCGGCCGGTGGTCGAGCCAGGCGCGCAGCTCCCGCTCCTGGCGCCGGGCCAGCGCGGCGACATCGGCGGGGTCGTCGCTGCGCTGGATGAGGGCCAGGGTGTGGAGCACCGAGTTCGTGCAGGTGGGCGGCGATCTCCGCCCGCTCCTCGGAGCGGACCCGCTGGCGGCGCTCCTCACCGGCATCACGGGCGAGGCGGAGGATCCACGGGCCGAAGATCAGGCCCAGGCCGGCGGCGGTCACCAGGACCGCCAGCAGCGCGGTCCGGGCGGAGGCCAGGGCCTGGTTGGCGACCAGGAAGATCGCCATGCCGGCGGCGATGAGCAGCGCGCCACCGGCGATGCGGAGCGGGGAGACCTGGCTGCCGAGGACGGTGATCGCCGAGCTGCCGGGGAGCCGCTCGCTGAGCCGGCTCCAGCGCTGCCGGTCCACCGGGTCGGTGCGAGCCCAGATCAGGGCGGAGCCGGCGGCGGCCAGCGCGACCGGCCAGGCGACCGCGTCAGCGAACCAGATCCCGGCGCCCCGCAGGAACAGCATGCTGCCCGCCACGATGCAGGCCACCGCGGCGATCTGGCGGTTGCGCGGCCGTCTCCGGACGGGCGTGGGCGGTGCCGAGGCGTCAGGCTCGCTGCTCACTGCCCACAGCACCAGGTAGAGGACGACCCCGGTGCCCCCCGCCACGGTGAGGACGGCCAGGCTGAGCCGGATCAGCAGCGGGTCGAGCCCCAGCGCCTCGGCCAGCCCTCCTGCGGTGCCGGTCAGGACCCGGTCGCTGCGGCTGCGGGCCAGGAAGCGGTAGCTGTGCGGCCCGGACGGGCGGGTCCCGGCGCGATGGCCGGACCCTCCGCGGGCGTCGTGCGTGGCGGTCGCGCTCACCGTGCCAAGCGTGACACGCGGCGTGGCGGATGCACATCGGGCCCTCCCCGGAGAGATCCCGGAGGAGGTGAGGGATTCTCCAGGGACTCCCCGGATGGCGCACCCGCATCGAGAGGTTCACCGTGGACGGCGACCGGAAGGCGCGGGCGACGGTGTCACCGCCGCAGGCCCGCCCCTGGAGGGTCGCAAGATCCAGGAGACCGACGATGGAGCAGACACCCGGCCAGCAGGACCCCGCCCCGCCCGGCGCACCGCCGGTGGGGGAGGCGCCACCCGGCGGAGCCGTGCCGCCTCCTCCCTGGGACGTCCCCCCGGCCGGTGGAGCGGTGCCGCCGCCGTACGGGCGCCGCCTCTACCGCCCGCGCAACGACCGGGTGGTGGCCGGTGTCGCCGCCGGGCTTGCCGTGCACATGGAGCTGGACCCCATCTGGGTCCGGCTGGCCTTCGTCCTCTTCACCTTCTTCGGAGGTCTGGGCGTCGTCCTCTACATCATCGGCTGGGTGCTCATGCCCTCCGTCGACAGCTATCCGGTGGGGGCGATGCCGCCGCCGCCCCTCGGCCGGCTCCACCGGCTGCGGAGCGACCGCGTCGTCGCCGGCGTCGCCTCCGGCCTGGGCGCCCACATGGGCGTGGACCCGGTCTGGATCCGGCTCGGCTTCGTGGTCCTCACCTTCTTCGGGGGCATCGGGCTCATTGCCTACATCGCCCTCTGGGTGCTGATGCCCTCCGCCGACGGCGTCCCCGTGGTCGGAGCCTCCCCCGGAGGACGCGGGACGGGCGCCGACCTGCGCATCATCGCCGGGGCCTTCTTCCTGATCGCGGCCGTGCTGGTCCTGGCCGGCAACTTCGACTTCCACGACTCGGGGCTGGTCTGGGGCGCGGCCCTGATCGGCATCGGCCTGCTCTTCCTGGTCGGCGACAGCTGGCCGGGCCGGGAACCGGCCGGAGCTCCCGCCGGTCCCCTCGACGGCGGCCCCGGGAGCGGGTTCACCCCGGCTGCCTCGGGCACGGGGACGGCCACCTCCGCGACCCCACCCACGCCCCCCATCGGCCAGGCGTACTCGACCGCGGCCCCGTACTCGTACGCGCCGCCCGCCTACACGCCGCCCGCCTACACGCCACCCGCCTACCGCCCCTACGCCTCCCCGTACGGGTACGCGGCGCAGCCCTACGCCGCGCCGGCCGCCTGGACCGGGAGCGCGGTGCGGTCCCGCGGCCCCCGGCTCGGGACCCTGGGGATCGCCGCCGCGGTCCTCGCGATCGGCGTCGCCCTCCTCCTCCAGAGCGCCGGGGCCATCCATCTCACCCTGGCGATCGCCTTCGGGATCGTCTTCGTGGTGCTCGGCGCCACCCTCGTCCTCGGGGCGCGGTTCGGACGCGCTCCGCTCCTCGTCGTCCTCGGCGTCTGCCTGCTCCCCTTCGCGGCCGCGGCGGTGCTCGTCCCCGAGCCGCTGAGCGGGGGGGCGGGGAGCATCCGCTTCGCGCCCCAGACCCTCTCCACGCTCCGGCCGACGTACCGGCTGGCCGCCGGGCAGCTGACCGTCGACCTCAGCGGGGTGGACCTCGGCGGGGGCAGCGCCACCGTCACCTCGAGCGTGGCGCTCGGCCAGCTGGTGGTCGTCGTCCCGGCGAACGCCACCGTGGACGTGACCACCAAGGTCGGAGCGGGGGAGACCAGCGTGCTGGGTCGGATCGTCTCGGGCGTGCAGATCTCCTCCAGTGTCGAGACGGCGACCGGCTACACCCCCACCGGCACCCTCACCCTCAACCTGAGCGTGGGCTGCGGGCAGATCACCGTCGAGACCGGCAGCGCGGACGTGCAGACGCAGGCCGGCGGCGGGCCGGCGTCGGTGGCCGACGCCGGGAGCTTCCGCCGTCTCTCGGGAGGACACTGATGGGCGGCCATCGGACCAGCTGGGGCTCACTCGCCTTCGGCCTCGTCTTCGTCGGGGTCGGCGCTCTGCTGCTCACCAACGGGGTGAACCTCGCCACCCGTCTCGACTGGGTCGGGCCGATCTTCCTCATCGTGGTGGCCTTCTGTCTGATCGCCTCCGCGGTGGCCGACCGGCCCCGTCCGGCGGCCGGCGCGCCATGGTCGTCTCCCGCCCCCGTGCCGACACCGGCGGCGTTCCCTGCCCCCGGCTCCGCGCCCGAGACGCACGACCCCGTGTCTCCGCCCGCCGAGGACGCGGACTGGCCCTCGAGCTGATCCCCACTCTCGCTCCCCATCCTGGTACGATCCCTCGCGATGTTCGCGATCGCGTCGCGGTTCTACTTCTACTTCGAGTACGCCACATCGGCCCCAGGGCCGGTGCGGGTGCTGCTGAGCAAGTAGTCCCTGCGCCGAGATCCGGGAGGCCGAGAGGCCGTTCCGGATCCGAGCGAGCCGGGCCGGTCCTCACACAACCCCTGGAGGCACCGATGCTCACCGATCTGCTCAAGCCCATAACCTCGTCGCCGGTGCGGCGGCGGGTCGCCATCGGCGACGTGGTGTTCGGCGGTCCGGCGGTCCCCGTCATCGCCGGTCCCTGCGCCGTGGAGCCCGGCTACCTCGGCCACGCCCAGGCCATGCGCGACGCCGGCGCGTCGGCGCTCCGGGCCAGCATCTTCAAGCCCCGCACCCGGCCGGACGCCTTCCAGGGGATGGGGGAGGAGGGTCTCGCCCTGGTGGAGAGCGCGCGCGCCCTGACCGGCAAGCCGATCCTGGTCGAGCCGCTCTCCGTCGAGCACGTGGAGATGCTCACCGGCCGCGTCGACGCCTTCATGATCGGCGCGCGCTCGATGCAGAACACCCCGCTGCTGCGGGCGGCCGGCCGTTCCGGTCTCCCGGTCGTGCTCAAGCGGGGCATGGCGGCCACCTACGACGAGTGGCTGGCGGCGGCCGAGTACATCCTCGCCGAGGACAACCCCAAGGTGATCCTCTGCGAGCGGGGGATCCGCACCTTCGAGACGGCGACCCGCAACACCCTCGACGTCTCCGCGGTCCCGGTCCTGCGCGAGCGCACCCCACTGCCGGTGATCGTCGACCCGAGCCATGCGGCCGGTCGCGCGGACTGGGTCCCCGCCCTGGCGCTGGCGGCGGTCGCCGCCGGCGCTGACGGGCTCCTGATCGAATCCCACCCGGTGCCCGCCGAGTCCTGGAGCGATGCCGCCCAGGCCATCACCCCTGAGACCCTGGAGGCGATCATCGCCGGGGCGGCCGTGCTCGCGCCGATGCTGCGCGGGCATCAGGCCGCCGAGCTCGCCGAGCATCGCCAGATCATCAACTCCCTGGACCTCGCACTGGGCGCCGTGCTCCAGAGCCGTGCCGCGGCGGTCGACGCCGTGCAGCGGGACAAGCGGCGGACCGGCCTGGCCGTCCGCGATCCGGGGCGCGAGCAGGAGGTGATCGCCCACGTCGCGAGCCGGGTCCCCCGGCTCACCGGCGATGCCGTCGGCCGGGTGATGACCGCGGTGATCGACGGCTGCGTCGAGGCCGCCGAGCGCTCCGCGGCCGCCGAGGGGGTGGCGGAGGCGGTGCCCGGCTGATGGGAGGGGAGGCGCCGCCGCCGGCCATCGCCGTCGAGGACCTGCGCAAGTCCTACGGCTCGGTGCAGGCGGTGCGCGGCGTGAGCTTTCGCGTGGAGCCGGGCGAGGTGTTCGGCCTGCTCGGTCCCAACGGCGCCGGCAAGACCACCATCGTGGAGATCCTCGAGGGCTACCGCCATCGCAACTCGGGGAGGGTGGAGGTGCTGGGCGAGGACCCGCAGAGCGCAGGCCGCGGCCTCCGGCAGCGGGTGGGGATGGTCCTCCAGGAGTGCGCGGTCGAGCCCTATCTCACCGTGCGCGAGGTGGTCGACCTCCACCGCGGCTACTACCCCGCGCCGCTCGTCACCGGTGACGTGGTGGAGCTGGTCGGCCTGGCCGAGAAGGCGGATGTCCGGGTCAAGAAGCTCTCCGGCGGCCAGCAGCGCCGCCTCGATCTCGCCCTGGGGCTGATCGGGGACCCGGTGCTGCTCTTCCTCGACGAGCCGACCACCGGATTCGACCCGTCGGCGCGGCGCAACGCCTGGGAGGTGGTGCGCAGCATGAGGAGCCTGGGCAAGACCATCCTGCTGACCACCCATTACATGGACGAGGCCCAGAACCTCACCGACCGCGTCTGCGTGGTCAGCGCGGGGGAGGTGGTCCGCATCGGCACCCCCTCCAGCCTGCGCGCGGAACGGGCCGAGACCAGGATCCAGTTCGTCCGGCCCGCCGGGGTGGACGTCCCCGCGGTGGGCGAGGTCGTCCCCGGTGCCGAGGACGGAATGCTGGCGATGCTGACCGACACCCCCACCCGGGCCCTCCAGGAGCTGACCGCATGGGCCGTGGCGCGGGGCCTCGATCTGGAGCGGTTGGAGGTCAGCCAGCCGTCGCTGGAGGACGTCTACCTGGAGCTGACCGGCGGTGAGTGACCTGACCATCAGCCTCCACCAGGTGCGCGCCGAGCAGCGCGGCTTCTGGCGCAACCCCACCGCGGCGTTCTTCGGCTTCGCCTTCCCGATCATGTTCCTGCTCATCTTCGGCACCATCTTCAAAGGGCAGAGGGAGTGCATCGACGGAACCTTCGACGCGAGGGGTCAGTGCGTCGGAGGCTCCCTGGTCCCCTACAACACCTTCTTCGTCCCGGCCATGGCGGCCTGGGGCGTGATCACCACCTGCTACGTCAACCTTTCCATGGGCCTCTGCATCCGCCGCGATGCCGGGCTGCTCAAGCGGATGCGCGGCACGCCGATGCCGGTCGCGGCGATGGTGGTCGGAGTGGTCGTCTCCGCGCTGGTCACCGCGGTTATCCTGGTGGCGCTGACCGCGGCGGCCGGGCACGTCCTCTACGCCGCCCCCTGGCCGGTGCACTGGCTGCCCACCGCCGTCACCGTGATCCTGGGCGGCGTCGTCTTCTGCGTGCTGGGCATGGCCATCACGGTGGTGATCCCCAACGCCGATGCCGCCATCGCCGTGATCAACATCAGCTACCTGCCGCTGCTCTTCATCTCCGGTTTCTTCTTCAGCTTCCGCAACACCGTCCTCAACGACATCGCAACCGTCTTCCCCATCTACTGGTTCAAGGAGGCGATGGTCACCGCCTTCGGCGCCAAGCCGTCCGCGGGCGGGTGGGACGATGAGGACCTGCTGGTGCTGCTGGCCTGGGGGGCGGGCGCCCTCCTGGTGGCGCTCCGCTTCTTCCGCTGGATGCCGCGCCGGGCCTGACCCGCCGGTGGGTCAGACGCCGCTCGGGACCCGCCTGAGCCCCTCGTACAGGGCCCGCCGGGCCCGTCCCCAGACCGCGTCGGCGGAGTCGCCGGCCGGCAGCCAGCCCAACAGCTCGAGGCTGGTCAGGCCGTGGACCTGACCGAAGAAGATGGTGGCCAGGCTGAGCGGGTCACCCTCCAGCTCGCCCGCGTCGACGCACCGCCCCACCGCCTCGACCAGCGCGCCGAAGGTGCCCATGGCGATGGTCCGGGTCTCCTCACCGGGGACGAACTCGGGGAACGGCTCGCCGAACATCAGGTCGTACAGGTGCGGGTTGGCCCGGGCGTTGGCCTTGAAGGCGTCCCCGAGGGCGCTGAGGTCGGCGAGCGGGTCGTCCGTCCGCCCCAGCCTGGCGATGCGCCCGGCGAAGCGCCGGAAGCCCTCCCGGAACATCTCGTCGACCAGCCCCCACTTGTCCCCGAAGAGGCTGTAGACGGCGGAGGGGGAGGTGCCCGCCCGCTCGGCCAGGCGGCGGACGGTCAGTGCCGCGGGGCCCTCCTCGGCCAGCAGCCGGCCGCCCTCGTCGAGCAGGCGGAGGCGGAGCTTGTCGTCATGGGTCCTCGGTCTGGCCACTTGACACAGTGTATCCGAACGTGGTTCTATAACGACGTTTCAAATCATTGTTCTGAAACCCCGCCCACCCCTCAGGAGGCGTCGATGGCCAGCCCGGTTCCCGCGGTCCGACCCCATGCATCACCCCCTATGATTCGCCCCGAGCCGATGCCCGCCGGATCGAGGCTGGGAGGAGATATGGCAGACATCGACGTCGAGGGCCTGGTCAAGAGGTACGGCGAGCTGGTCGCCGTCGACGGCGTGAGCTTTGCCGTGGAGAGGGGCGAGATCTTCGGCATGCTCGGCCCCAACGGGGCGGGCAAGACCACCACCCTGGAGATCATCGAGGGGCTCCGCTTCCCCGACGCGGGGCGGGTGAGCGTCCTCGGCACCGACGTGCTCGCCCATCCGGGGACGGTCAAGGAGCGGATCGGGGTGCAGCTCCAGGCCACCGCCCTCCCCGAGTTCACCCGGGTCCACGAGGCGATCGAGCTCTTCAGCGCCCTCTTCCGGCGAGCGCGGCCCACCGCCGAGGTGATCGAGGAGTTCAACCTCGGGGAGAAGGTCGACGCCTACACGGACAAGCTGAGTGGCGGCCAGATGCAGCGGCTGAGCATCGCGCTGGCGCTGATCAACGACCCCGACCTGGTCTTCCTCGACGAGCCGACCACCGGGCTCGACCCCCAGGCCCGGCTCAACATCTGGGAGATCGTCGAGGGGGTCCGCAAACGCGGCAAGACGGTGGTGCTCACCACCCACTACATGGAGGAGGCCGAGCGGCTCTGCGACCGCGTCGCGGTCATCGACCGCGGACGGATCGTCGCCCTCGACACGCCCCGGCACCTCATCGCGGCGCACGCGCCCGGGACCACCGTCGAGTTCGCCGGGGTGCCGGGGCTCGACGCCGACACGCTGAGGCGCCTTCCCGGTGTGGAGCGCGTGGTCGTGGACGGCCGGATCAGCATCTCCACCCGCACCCCGGAGAGCGTCCTCCACGCGCTCCTCGACCCCGAGGCCTCGTGGGCGATGACCGCGAGCGACGGTGGCGACGAGACCGAGAACACGATCAAGGACCTGATGGTCCGGCACGGGACCCTCGAGGACGTATTCCTCAGCCTGACCGGCAGGAGCCTGCGCGAATGAAGGCCTTCCGCGCCCTCACCCTCAACCGGGTGCGCGCCTCGGTGCGCGACCGGACCGCCCTCATCTTCACGCTCGGCCTGGCGGTGCTCTTCATGGTCATCTTCGGCCTGCTCTTCGGGGGCAGCGGCGTCTCACTCACCTTGGACGCCGTCAACAACGACCACACGGGTGCGTCAGCCGGCTACCTCGCGGCGCTTCGCTCGGTCCCCGGCGTCGCCGTCGACGTGAAGCCGCACGCCGCCGCCTTCACCGACCTGAAGGACAACTCGGTCGTCGCGGTGCTCGTGATCCCCAACGGTTTCGGCGCCGCCTACGCGGGTTCCGGACCATCTCAGAAGGTGGAGATCTACCAGGCCGGGGGCAGCTCCGCGTCCACCGCCATCGCGGATGACGTGGTGGCCAACGTGACCGCCGGTTTCGCCGCCGGCCAGGGCCACCCGACCATAACCCTGGGCACACCCCAGGCCTCCGCGGTGAATCAGGTCACCGAGATGGACTACATCCTGCCCTCGATGATCGCCTACATCATCCTGTTCTCGGGGGTCAACTACGTCGCCATCGGCCTGGTCGAGATGCGCGTCAAGCAGGTCCTCCGCCGCTTCCGGGCCACCCCCGTCCGCTCCCGCACCATCCTCGCCGCCCAGGTGGTGGGCGGAGGGCTCATCGTCCTGCTCCAGATATTCGTCCTGGTGCTGATCGGGATCTGGGCGTTCGGGGCCAGGAACTACGGCAGCTGGCTGCTCGTCATCCCGCCCATCCTGCTCGGGACCGCCGCCTTCGTCGGCATCGGATTCCTGATCACCAGCATCGCCAAGACCAGCGAGGCGGCGCGTGCCCTGGCGGCGATGATCACCTTCCCCCTGATGTTCCTGAGCGGCATCTTCTTCCCGATGACGGGCCTGCCCGAGGTGGTGCAGGTCATCTCCCGCATCCTTCCCCTCGCCTGGGCGAGCGACGCGCTCCACCAGATCATGAACAACGGGGCCGGCTTCAGCGCCATCACCACCGACTGCCTGGTGATGGCCGCCTGGGCCGTGGGAGCGATCACCCTCGCCACTTGGAGGTTCCGCTGGGATTGAGCCGCTGGCGCACGCCCCTGCGTCCGGCCCATAATCGCGGTCACACCTGAATACACGCCCCGGGTGACGGGAAGCCGGTGAGATTCCGGCACTGTCGCGCAACTGTGAGCGGGGAGCCGAGGTCAGCGTGCCACTGCGAGACGCATGTCTCGTGGGAAGGCGACCGATGGCGACGATCCGCAAGCCAGGAGACCGGCTCGAGGCGGGACTCCACCCCCGCGCGTGACGGGAGGACGGCCTCATGGCGGCGAGGATGCCTTCGGCGAGGTGGAGCACCATCGCCGCCTGAGGAGCAGTGGGATGACGGGATCCCGCAGGTGCGCCGGCGTGGTGGCGGCATTGGGCCTGATCTCGGCATGTCTCGCGCTGGGGCTGCATCCAGGCGGCGTCGTGCAGGCCCAGCAGGACCCGGCGTCACGCGCGATCGCCTACCTGGAGGCGCAGCAGCAGGGGGACGGGTCGATCCCGGAGTCGGGAGGCGGCTACGCGGACAGCGAGCTGTACGCGATCAGCGCGGCGGCCGACGGTTACGACCCCGGCGCGCTGACCGCGTCGTCGGGGGTGTCGGTGATGAGCTACCTGGCGAGCAGCGCCGCCAGCGCCTGCACCGCCGCCGACCCGGGCGGCTGCGGGGAGCTGATCCAGGCGGTGGTCGCCGCCGGGGACGACCCCGCGAGCTTCGGGGGCGAGGACCTGCTCACCACCCTGGGATCCGCCTACGACGCGGCCACCGGTGAGTACGGCAAGGGCGAGGCGTTCACCGAGGCGCTGGCCATCCAGGGGCTGGTGGCCGCCGGCCAGCCGGTGCCCGCCGCCGCCGTGGCATTCCTGGTGAACGCGCAGGACAGTGACGGGGGCTGGGACTACCAGGACCACGCCGACGACCCGGACGCGGCCGCCGACTACGACCTGAGCGACACCAACTCGACGGCGATGGTGCTGATGGCGCTGGACGCGGCCGGGGACCACGCCCTGGACGCGGGCGGGCTGGCCTGGCTGGCGACCCAGCAGGACGGCGACGGCGGCTTCCCCTACCAGGCGGGGGCGGGCAGCGACCCGGACTCGACGGGGCTGGTGGTGCAGGCGATCGTCGCCACCGGAGACGACCCCTACGCGGCGGCATGGACGGTGGGAGGGGGCACGCCGCTCGGCTTCCTGGAGGCGACCCAGGACGCGGACGGCGGCTGGACCTTCCCGGGTGGCGCAGGCCCCGACCCCTTCACGACCAGTGAGGTCCCCCTCGCGCTGCTCCTTCAGCCCTACCCCGTGCGGGCCACCTTCACGGCCGGTCACACCCCTGGCCGGGAGGACCGGTCGATCCTCAACTCCCTCCTCTACCTGGAGGCGCAGCAGCAGGGGGACGGGTCGATCCCGGAGTCGGGAGGCGGCTACGCGGACAGCGAGCTGTACGCGATCAGCGCGGCGGCCGACGGTTACGACCCCGGCGCGCTGACCGCGTCGTCGGGGGTGTCGGTGATGAGCTACCTGGCGAGCAGCGCCGCCAGCGCCTGCACCGCCGCCGACCCGGGCGGCTGCGGGGAGCTGATCCAGGCGGTGGTCGCCGCCGGGGACGACCCCGCGAGCTTCGGGGGCGAGGACCTGCTCACCACCCTGGGATCCGCCTACGACGCGGCCACCGGTGAGTACGGCAAGGGCGAGGCGTTCACCGAGGCGCTGGCCATCCAGGGGCTGGTGGCCGCCGGCCAGCCGGTGCCCGCCGCCGCCGTGGCATTCCTGGTGAACGCGCAGGACAGTGACGGGGGCTGGGACTACCAGGACCACGCCGACGACCCGGACGCGGCCGCCGACTACGACCTGAGCGACACCAACTCGACGGCGATGGTGCTGATGGCGCTGGACGCGGCCGGGGACCACGCCCTGGACGCGGGCGGGCTGGCCTGGCTGGCGACCCAGCAGGACGGCGACGGCGGCTTCCCCTACCAGGCGGGGGCGGGCAGCGACCCGGACTCGACGGGGCTGGTGGTGCAGGCGATCGTCGCCACCGGAGACGACCCCTACGCGGCGGCATGGACGGTGGGAGGGGGCACGCCGCTCGGCTTCCTGGAGGCGACCCAGGACGCGGACGGCGGCTGGACCTTCCCGGGTGGCGCAGGCCCCGACCCCTTCACGACCAGTGAGGTCCCGCTCGCGCTCGAGCGGCTGGCCTTCCCGGTCGCCTTCGCCAGCCGGGAGTGGTACACGCCCGGAGCCGCCCTGGGCAGCTCCCCCGCCGCCTCGCCCAGCCCCACCGCCATGCCGTCGTCCGGCCCCCCGGCCGGGGTGATCACGGCCTCGCCGCCCTCCAGCGCCACCGCCACCCCCTCGCCGTCGTCGCAGGTCCAGGCGGTGGCGACCACACCCGCGCCGGTGGCGGCGGCCTCGCCGTCCCCTGATGCCACGTCGATCCGACCCATCGCCGCCACGCCCGCGCCGCACCCCGGCGGCCTGCCCGCCGCCCTCGTCTACGCGCTGGTGGCCCTCGCCGTCGCGGCCGCGGTCGGCGGCGGCGGGATGGTGATGGCGGCGCGGCGATGACGGCGCGCCCGCTGCTCCACGCCCTCGCCATCGCCGTCCTCGGCGCGGCGGTCGGCCTGGGCGGCAGCGCGGCCCGGCTGTTCCCCGCGGCCTCGACGTGCACGGCCGCCGCCTACAGCGGCCACGTGACCCTGGTCGTCGAGCACGGTGACGCGCGGGTGATCGGGCTGTGCATCGGCTTCGACGGCTCGAGCATCACCGGCGAGGAGATCCTCCAGGCGAGCGGCCTCGAGTACGCGACCGCCGGCTACGCCACGCTCGGCGACGCCGTCTGCCAGATCGACGACGAGCCGGCGGCCTACACCTCCTGCCTGCCGTCGAGCGGCCCCTACTGGGTGGTCTTCGTCGCCCGCGGGGGAGGCGCGTGGCAGGCGGGCGGCAACGGCATCTCGACCGAGACCTTCGCGAGCGGCGACGCCGAGGGCTTCCGCTACGACCCGCAGGAGGGCGCCGACCCGCCGCCCGCCTCGCCGGCCGGGATCTGCGCCGCCGCCCTGGGCGGGTCATCCACCAGCCCTGCCGGCTCGCAGAGCGGGGGCGCGTCGGGATCGGGAGGCGGCGCGGGATCCGGTGGCGCTCCGTCCCCCGCCTCCACCCCGACACCGGCCGGCAGCGCGGTCGCGGTGGGGAGTGGTGAGCCGTCCGCCGCCGTCATCGCCCCCGTCACCGGCTCCACGGCGCTGGCCTCGGCGAGCTCGGGCGTGAGCCCCGGGCTGATCGTGGTCGCCGCGGTCTTCGGCGCGCTCGTCGGGCTGCTCGTGGTCCAGCTCTGGCTTCGGCGGCGACGGACGTGAACACCCGCGCCCTGGCGGCGTGGTCGGGAGCGGGGCTGGTGATCGTGCTCTCGACCAGCAACCCCGTGTACCGAGGCGTGGTCCTGCTCTGTGCCCTCAACCTCCTGCTCGCCCGGGCGCGCCGCGGCGTGGGACCCCGCCTGCTCCTCACGGGGATCGGGATCGCCGCGCTCACGGCCACCGCGATCACGCTGCTGCTCAGCCACACCGGAGAGCACGTCCTCGCCCGGCTGCCGTCGGGAATCCCGGCGATCGGAGGCACCCTCACCCTCGAGGCACTGGCCTTCGGGCTCGCCACCGGCCTGGGCATCGCCGCGGCGATGCTGGCGGTGGCGCCGCTCACCCTGATCAGCCAGACCCACGAGCTGGTCGACGCACTGCCCCCGGCGCTGGCGCGCACCGGCGCCGCGATCGGCGCGGCGCTCAACATGATCCCCGGCACGGTGCGCAGCGCCGCCGAGATCCGCGACGCTCAGCGGATGCGGGGATGGCGGGCTCGCCGGGTGGTCGACTGGCCGGCGGTCGCGGTGCCGGTGGTGCTCACCGCCATCGAGGGCTCGGTGACGCTCGCGGAGGCGATGGAGTCGCGTGCCTACGGAGCGGTGGCGCGCACGCATTTCGGCGTCGAGCGCTGGAGCGGCTTCGACACGCTGGTTGCGCTGGGAGCCCTGCTCGCCGCCGCCGGGTTTCTCGCCCTCACCCTCAGCGGCCAGGCGCCGGGCTGGTTCCCCTTCCCGGTGCTCACGCTCCCCACCGTCAGCGTCCCCGCGGTGCTCTGCTGCGCGCTGCTGGTCCTGCCCTCGCTGGGTGCGCGCCGCTAGATGGAGACGGTCGCCTTCACCGGTCTCCGCTACGCCTACCCGGGCAGTGCGGCGCGCGTGCTCGACGGAGTGGACCTCCTGATCAACTCCGGGCTGGTGCTGCTGGCCGGTGCCTCGGGGAGCGGCAAGTCAACGCTGCTGCGCGTCTGCAACGGGCTCATCCCGCACTTCCACGGCGGGGTGATCGGCGGCGGCGCGCGGGTGCTGGGCCGGGACGTGCTGCGCACCCCCACCCGCGAGCTCGCCCGGGACGTCGGCTTCGTCTTCCAGGACCCGGAGCTCCAGGCGGTCTATCCCAGCGTCGAGCGTGACGCCGCCTTCGGCCTGGAGAACCTCGGCATCGGGCGCGCCGAGATGCTGCGCCGTGTCGACGGTGCGCTCGAGATGTGCGGGATCGCGCCGCTCCGCGGCCGGGCGGTCGCCACCCTCTCCGGCGGCGAACGCCAGCGCCTCGCGCTCGCCGGCGTCCTCGCCATGCGTCCGCGCCTGCTGGTCCTCGACGAGCCCTTCTCGCAGCTCGATCCGGACGGGGCGCGGGCGCTGCTCGCCGCGCTCGAGGCCGCGGTCGGAGCGGGCACCACCGTCCTGGTCGCCGAGCACCGCCAGCACCTGCTCGCGCACCGCGCCGACCGCCGGCTCCTGATGGCGGGCGGCCGGGTCGAGGACTGGGCGGCGCCGGCATCGGAGGGCTCGCCCGCCGTGCCATCGCGCCGCGCTGCGCCGGTGTCCGAACCAAGCTGGAGCCTTCACCACGTCAGCGCCGGCCACGCTGGCGTGCCGGTCCTCCACGACCTCGACCTGGCGGGCGGGCGTGGCGAGGTGGTGGCGCTCACCGGCGCCAACGGCAGTGGCAAGACCACCCTGCTGCGCACCATCGCCGGGCTGCTGACGCCGCTCTCCGGGCGGGTGGAGCGGTTTCCCGGACGGATCGCCTATCTGCCCCAGAACCCGGCGGCGCTGCTCCACCGGGCGACGGTGCGCTCCGAGGTCGCCTGGACCCTGCGGCGCACCCGCTCCGAGGGCACACCCGAGACGGTGCTCGGCGAGCTGGGTCTGAGTGCCGTCGCCGGCCGTGATCCGCGGGACCTCAGCACCGGCCAGCGGCAGCGCGCCGCGCTCGCCTGCGTGCTCGCCGGGGAGCCGTCGCTGGCGCTGCTCGACGAGCCGACCCGGGGGATGGACGATGCCGCGCGCCGCGCCCTCATCGCGGCGGTGGGCCGCATCACCGAGCGCGGCGGGGGCGCGGTGGTGGCCACCCACGACCGGGCGCTGGTGGCGGCGGTGGCCACCCGCGTGGTCGAGCTGCGGGGCGGCGGCGCCCGCGAGCGATCGCCGCAGCTCGCGGTGTCCCGATGATGCTGGCGGGGGCGTCGCTGCTCGGAGCCGCGCTCTTCCTCTGGCCCTTCCTCGCCTCCGGCGCGCCCACGCCGGTGGTCACGCTCTCCCTGGCGCTCGGCACCCTGGCCGCGCTCGCGGCGGTGGAGGTGGCGGCGCGCCGTCTCGACGCGCGCCGCTTCGCGCTGCTCGCCGCCATCGCCGGCATCGACGCCGCCCTGCGGCTGGTGCTGGTCACCGGCGTGGGCGGCTTCAGCCCGATGTTCTTCCTCGTCCTCACCACCGGCTACGTCTACGGACCGTCCTTCGGCTTCCTCTGCGGGGCGACCTCGCTGCTCGCGTCGGCGGTGGCCACCGGGGGGATCGGCCCCTGGCTCCCCTACGAGATGTTCGGCTGCGGCTGGACCGGGGCGGTGGCGGGGCTCGCCGGGCTGCACCGGCGCTCGGTCCCGGGGCTGCGCGACGTGGCGCTGCTGGCCGTGGTGAGCGTCGTCGCCGGCTACGCCTACGGGGCGCTGCTCGACGTCTGGGATTGGACCACCTTCTACCGGGGCAGCCCGTCGTTCGGCTTCCTGCCCGGCGCGGGGACGGTCGCGCTGCTGCAGCGCTTCTCGCGCTTCTACCTGGCCACGTCGGCAGTCTGGGACAGCTTCCGCGCCGCCGGCGACGCCGTCGCCGTGATCGTCCTCGGCGCGCCCGTGATGGCGGGGCTGGCGCGGATGCGGAGCCGGCTCAGCTTCACCGTCAGCGTCTCGGAGCCGAGCGTCCCCGAGGGGTCGGCCGCCCGCGCGGCGGATCCGAGCCCCGCCCTCATCGACTGAGCCCTCGCCCGTGGGCACCGTAACCTTCCTGGTTTTGTAGCATTGTATTACCAAAGCCAAGGAGGCACCTGATGACGACGACCTGGACGACAAGGGATCCCCGAACCATCTTCGGGAGCGCGAACGGCGAGGCCAAGCCCGGCAGTGACGAGACCGGTCCCCCCACCGCCGCGTACGCAGCCGTCCGCCACATCCTGGAGAGCCCCCGAATCGCGGCGCGGACGCGCCCCTACGTGCAGGGGCGGGACTTCGACTGGTTCGGCCTCCTGGACGCGACCGAGACGATGTCCGGAGGCGAGCGTCTCCTGGTGGAGACCGCCCACGACCTCTGGGAGAGGACCGGCGAGGTGGACGTCTGGGAGATCTCCGATCGCCTCGGACCGACCCACTTCGAGCGGGTCCTGGACGCGCTCCGCATCTCCCGCGGCGACACCCTTCCCGAAGCGGCGTAGGCCGGGGAGGCCTACCGGGCGGTGGGCGCCGTCACCACCCACGTGCTCCCGTCCCACGCCCAGGTCACGGTCCGTCGCCTCCGGGAGAGGGGCTCCGTCCCGGTCCCTCTGTCGCGCGGGGAGATATTTCGTCACGAACAGTTCGTGACGAAATATCTGGGTCATATCTGCACATCCCCCCGGCGCTCTCCGGCTGTCCCCGCTCGGCTACACCGCCCCGGAGTATTGCGAACAGATGTACGTGATCCAAACATGGGTTCGCTATACTCGGGTTCCCGGCCTCGCTCCCGTCCCGTCCATCCCCCCTGGCCGGGGACCACGGAGGCGAAGGAGCGATGTCCACCCCGCTGTCTCAGGCATTGGCGACGCTGCGGCGGCGCCATGGCGAGGGCGTGATCCGGTCCGGGGACACCCTGAGCGGCGCCGAGGCCTGGCCGACCGGCCTTCCCATCCTGGACCACCGGCTCACCCCCGGAGGGTTGCCGGTCGGCCGGCTCAGCCTGCTGGCCGCCCCCCCGGGGCGAGCGGCCGGCTCACCCTGCTTCAGGCCCTGGCCGCCGCCGCCAGCCGGGAGCGGGTCGCCGTCTACCTCGACCTGGTGGGCAGCCTCGACCCCGGCTACCTCGCCGACCTGGGGGCCGACCTCACCTCCCTGCTGGTGGTCCGGCCGCCGTCGGGCCGGTGGGGGGAGGGGCTCTCCATGGCCCGGAGCCTGGTGGTGGCCGGAGCCCCCTGGCTGGCCGTCGCGCTTCCGGCAGCGGAGCCGAGCCCCCGCTCCGGCTCCGGGTGGGAGCACCGCCTCGCCATCCTGGTCGAATCCGTCTCCGCCCGCCGAGCCGTCTGCCTGGTCTCCGCCACCGCCCCCCCGCCGCTCGCGCTGGGGCATGCCGCCTCCCTGACCCTGGAGTGTGCGGCGGACGGCTGGGACGAGGCCCACGGCGACGTGCTCGGCCTGCGCACCCGCCTCACCGTGGTCAAGAGCAAGGTGAGCGCGCCGGGAGAGACGGCGGTCCTGCTGCTCCGCTATCCCCGGCCCTTCGCCGCCGCCGAGGCGGTGGGGCGGCCAGCGGTGGTCGACCCCGGCGTCATCACGACGGTCACGGATGTTCCGCTGGTCGCGGCGGGGTGAGGTGTGGGCGGGTCCCGCTTCCTCTGCGCCCGATTCCCCCATCTCGCCCTGGTCAGCGTCTGGCGCCACCATCCTGAGCTGCGCTCCGAGCCCGTGATCGTGGGTGGGGCCCCGGAGCTCCGCCTGCCCGTCCTCGCCGCGTCGGCGGCGGCGCGGTCCTCCGGTGTCCGGCCCGGCCAGCCGCTCCGCGAGGCCCAGCAGCGCTGTCCGGGCGCCGCCTTCGTGGCCGTCGACGAGGGCGAGGTGGCGTGCCTGCGGGAGGAGCTGCTCGCCCGGCTCTACCGGCTCGCCCCCGCCGTCGAGGTGGGGGATGAGGCCGCCTGGTGCGACCTCACCGGCCGGCACGCGGCCCATCCCGACGGCACCGGGTGGGCGGTCGCCATCGCCCGCAGCATCGATGAGCTGCTCGATGCCGGCGACGTCGCCGTCGGCGTTGCCAACTCACGCCTGGTGGCCGAGATCGCCGCCCGGCAGGCGGGGCCTCGCCGCATCCGCCGGGTCGCTCCCGGAGAGGAGGCCGCCTTCCTCGCCCCGCTCCCGCTCAGCGTCCTGCCCCTGGACCCGGCCGTCGCCGCCCGGCTCGCGGCCCTCGGTCTCGACTGCGTCGGGGCCGTGGCCAACCTCTCCGCCGCCGACCTGCAGCGCCAGTTCGGGCCGGCGGGGATGGACCTCTGGCGCCGGGCCCGGGGCGGGGACGGGATGGAGGAGTGGAGACCGGGCAGCGGGGTCGACCCCACCGGCCCGCCCCGGCAGCTCGGGGAGCGGCTCGTCCTCGAGGGCGGCACCGGCGACCTGGAGGCGCTGCGCTTCGCCGTCCACCGCTCCGCCCTCGAGCTGGGCGACCGCCTGCGCCGCCGTGGCTGCCGGGCGGCGGCGGTGACCCTGGTCTGCGAGCTGGAGGACGCCGAGCCGTCGGGGCTGCGGGTCACCCCGCTGCAGCCGCCGGGCGGCGGCGCGGAGCTGTGGCCGGTGGCCCTGGAGCTGCTCGCCGGCATGCGCCTCGCCGCGCCGGTGACCGCGGTCCGCCTGGAGGTCGAGGGGCTGGAGCCGGGTGCCGGGCGCCAGGTCGACCTCTGGCGGGGCGGTGACGCCGCCGGCGAGGAGATCGGCGGAGCCGCCGCGCGGCTGCGCGCCCGCTTCGGCCGGACGGCGGTGCGGCGGGCGGAGCTGACCGTCGATCCCGGTGACCTTCCCGAGCGGCGCTTCCGCTGGGCTGAGCCGGTGGCGGCGAAGGTCGACGGCGAGGGCCGCCGGGTGGCCGGGTCCGCATCCGCGGAGGCGCGGGAGACGGCGGCGCCGGGGACGCCCGCGGCGGTCATGCCGGCACTGCGGCGATGACTGAGCTCCTGAGCGGAGTCGCCGAGGTCCGGGTCGACGCCTCGGGCACCGTCCGCGCGGTGCGCCTGGCCGGCGGCTGGTCCACGGTCAGCCGGGTCGCCAACCAGTGGCTGGTCGAGACCGATTGGTGGCGCGTCCCGGTGCGGCGCCACTACGTCCGCCTGCTCCTCGCCAGCCGGGGTGGCGGGCGCCGGGTCGCCGGCCCCGGGACAGCGGACCGGGAGGAGCCCGCGGACGAATGCGTCGAGCTCTACCGTGACCTGGAGACCGGCGAGTGGCACTGGTCCCGCCGCTATGACTGAGCCCGGCGGCGCGCCGCGGGCTCGGGGGAGAGCGGTGGGAGTGGAGGGCCGCCGGTCGAGGGGTACCGGCGGCCCATGGGGAGAATCGCCTGCTCGGGGTCTGTCGCTCTCTCACGCCGAACGACTGGCCTGCATAGTTACACAGATCTGTAGATGATGTCAAGCACCGCCTTCGCCGAGCTGGCGGCCCGCTCCCACTACTCCTTCCTGGAGGGCTCGGCCTCGCCCCGCGACCTGGTCGAGGTCGCCGCGCGTCTGGAGATCGGCAGCCTGGGCCTCTGCGACCGCAACGGCCTCTACGGTGCCGTGAGCTTCATCGAGGCCGCCCGCCGGGCCGGCATCCGCCCGGTGGTGGGCGTGGAGCTGGACCTGGTCGACGCCGGCCGCCTCCGCCTCCTCGCCCGCGGCCGCCGCGGCTACCGCCAGCTCTGCCGGGCGATCAGCGCCGCCCAGCTCGCCGGCGTCAAGGGTCAGCCCCGGCTGCGCATCGCCGGGCTCACCGGCTCGCCGCTCGACGGTGGCGCGGACCGGAGCGAAGCGCCACCGCCACGGCTCCGCCGGCCCACGATCCCCCCGCCCACGCGCCCGCAGGCGCTCCGACCCACGTCCGGGCCCTTCCCCGAGGGATGGCCCTCGCTCCCCTCGACCCGGGACCGGGTGGAGACCCCGCCGGCGGTGGTCGACCCCCAGGACCTCGATGACTGCGTCGCGCTCGCCGGCGGACCGGAGAGCGCCGTGGTCTCAGACCTGGTGGCCGGGGACCGCAGAGGGGCCCAGCGCCTCGCCGAGGCGCTGCGCGAATGCTTCGGCCGTGACCGCGCGGCCCTCCTGCTCACCCACCATCTCCATCCCGCCGACCGCTGGGTGGCCGCGGAGATCGCCGAGCTGGCGGAGCGGGCCGGGCTTCCGCTGGTGGCGAGCGCCATCCCCTTCCATGCCACCCGCGACGACAAGCCGCTGCTCGACGTCCTCACCGCCATCCGCCACCGCACCACGCTCGAACGGGCGGCGGCCCACGGGCTGCTCCTGCCCAACCGCGAGCACCGCCTGCACCCCGAGGCCGACCTGCGGCGGCGGCTCGCCGGCTTCCCCGGCGCCTTCGACCACGCGGCCCGGATCGCGGCCGAGTGCAGCCTCGAGCTCGACTTCACCGAGGTCCGATTCCCCGGCTTCCCCGTCCCCGCCGGCGAGACCCCCTTCTCGGTCCTCTACGGTCTCTGCCAGGACCAGGTCCGGCTCCGCTACCGCCCGCTCACCCCCGAGGTGGCGCGGAGGCTGCAGACCGAGCTGGACGTCATCCAGCGGACCAATCTCGCCGAGTTCTTCCTGATCGTCCACGACATCATGGAGTGGGCCCGGGAGCACGGCGTCCCCGGGCAGGGGAGGGGCAGCGCCGCCGACTCCATCGTCGCCTACCTGCTCGGCATCACCCGGGTGGACCCCATCGCCCACAACCTCCTCTTCGAGCGCTTCCTCCACGTCGACCACCAGGGCACGCCGGACATCGACATCGACTTCTCCACCGACCATCGCGAGCAGGTGATCCAGCACGTGTACGAGAAGTACGGGGCGGAGCGGACCGGGATGGTCGCCAACGTGGTGACCTTCCAGCCCCGTCTCGCGGTGCGCGAGGTGGGCAGGGCGATGGGCTTCCCGGAGCCGATCATCGACCGCCTCGCCAAGGCCGTCGACGGCTGGCGCGAGGGCGGGGTGGAGGACGCCCTGGAGGCGGCGGGCCTGCAGGCGCATGCCGCCTCCGGCGCCCTGCCCTGGCAGCAGCTCCTCGACATGGTGCGGGCCATCGAGGGGACGCCCCGGCATCTCTCCATCCACGTCGGCGGGATGCTGGTCACCGGCGAGCCGCTCGTCGACGTGGTCCCGGTGGAGCGCGCCACCATGGAGGGCCGGGTGGTGGTCCAGTTCAACAAGGACGACGTCGAGGACCTCGGCCTCATCAAGATGGATCTGCTCGGGCTGCGCACCCTCTCCGCGGTCGCCGAGTGCCTGGACCTGATCGAGCGCAGTCACGGCATCCGCCCCGACCTCGACGCCCTGGCCCTCGACGATCCGCGCGTCTACGACATGATCTGCGCGGTCGACACCATCGGCCTCTTCCAGATCGAGTCGCGCGCCCAGCAGCAGTCGCTCTACCAGTCCCAGCCCCGGGAGTTCAACGACCTGGTGGTCCAGGTGGCGATCATCCGTCCCGGTCCCATCCAGGGTGACGCCGTGCATCCCTACCTGCGCCGCCGCCAGGGACTGGAACCGGTCAGCTACCTGCATCCCAGCTTGGAGCCAATTCTGTCGGAAACAAAGGGGGTCATCCTCTACCAGGAGCAGATCCTGCGCATCGTCATGGAGCTCGCCGGTTACAGCGCCGGCGAGGCAGACCGCTTCCGGCGGGCCATGAACCGGCATCGCTCGCGGCTGGAGATGCAGTCGTTGCACGACGACTTCGTCCACCGCTGCGGCGAGCACGGCGGGCTCGACCAGGACGTCGCCGAGAAGCTCTTCCGGAGCGTCGCCGGCTTCGCCGAGTTCGGCTTCTGCAAGTCGCACGCCGCCGCCTTCGCCCGCACCGTCTACGAGACCGCCTGGCTGCGCCTGGAGTATCCCGCCCACTGGCTCTGCGCCCTGCTCAACGCCCAGCCGATGGGCTTCTACCACCCCTCGGTGCTGGTCGACGACGGCAGGCGGCACGGCATCCGCACCCTTCCCGTCGACGTCACCCGCAGCCGCGCCCGCTGCACGGTCGAGCGATTGGATGAGCCCGGGGTCAGCCGGCCCTGGGCGCTCCGGCTGGGCTTC
Source organism: uncultured Chloroflexia bacterium (assembly GCA_963803165.1). Taxonomy (GTDB): domain Bacteria; phylum Chloroflexota; class Dormibacteria; order Aeolococcales; family Aeolococcaceae; genus Changshengia. The sequence goes on from CAWDLK010000008.1 coordinate 79,409, forward strand.
AACTACGTCGCCCGGCTCGGACCCGCCGGGCGGGCGGCCTGCGAGGCGGCGGTCGACGCCGGCGCCACCGGCACGATCGCGGAGTTCTGGCGGCACACGGGGCTCACCCGGCCGGCGATGGAGCAGCTGGTCCGCTGCGGAGCCTTCGACCGCGTCCACCCGGGGCGCCCCCGCCGCGAGCTGCTCTGGGAGCTGGCCGCGGCGGAGAGCTCGCTCCCGCCCCGCCGCCGATCCGCCACCCGCCATCCGCCGGTCACCGCGCCCGGCCCGCCCCGCGGGCGGGGTCACGTCGCCACTGCCGCGGCGGCCCCGGCGGCGGAGCCCGGGCCGCTCCTGGATCTGCCCGCTCCCGCCCCCGAGCTGCCGCCGATGAGCGAGCGCGACCGGGTCGCAGCCGACTACGCGGTCCTGGGGCTGAGCACCGGGCCGCACCTGGTCAGCCTGCTCCGGCCCGCTCTCGACGCCCTCGGCTGCCTCCCGCTGGCGGCGGCGGGGGACCTCCCCGACGGGACGCGCCTCACCGTGGCGGGGTTGGTGATCGCCCGCCAGGCGCCGGTCTCGGCCCGGGGATTCCGCTTCTTCACCCTGGCCGACGAGGGCGCCCACCTCGACCTCGTCTTCCGCCCGGAGGTGGCCCGCCGCACCCGCGCCGTCGCCAACGCCCACCCCCTGCTGATGGTCGAGGGGACCCTGGAGGTGAGCGCGGGACGGCGCAACCTGCTGGTCGCCTCGGTCACCGGGCTGGACAGCGACGGGCACCCGCTCCGGGCCCCCGGCCGAGCCGATCCCCCGATGTGGCCGCCGGCGTCCCACGACTACCGCTGAGGCCCGTCCCGGTGGTGTCGTGGCGGCCCCCGAGCCCGCCGGAGCGATGTTTCACGCGCGTAACGCGGTCGCCTCATTGCTCCGATAGGGGCGGTCCACGTCGTGGCCGTCGGTAGCCTGGCAGCACCGCCCAGCCGTTCCCCGGGAGGACGCCGGCCCGTGGTCTCTCAGCAGATCTGCCCCTCGTGCGCGACCGCCAACTCGACGTTCGCGTCCGTTTGCAGGAACTGCGCGACCCCGCTGGCCCCGCGCCCTCAGCCGGGTACCGCCGCCGAGGGCTTTGCGGTCTATCGCTCCGGGGTCCGTCCTCCCGAGCCGCCGCCGGTGGCGGCCGCTCCACCTCCGCTGGACACCTTCGAGGCGGCCCCCCGGTCGGTCGCCGGCGAGGAGGGCGGTTGGCCCGCCGACCGGCTCAGCCCCAGCCGTTTCCAGGCGTCGCTGCCGGACGGATGGACCGGGCTGCCGCGGGAGCCGGCGGCCGGCACGCAGGTCGGCGAGTCCCTGCCCTGGGGACCGCCCTCCGCACCCCCGCCTCAGCGCTCCGACGGCCACCAGCCCGCGGTGATGATGCCCGCCCCCCCACCTCCCAGCGCCGCGGCCGGCACCCGGGCACCGCTCGCCTTCCATCTCGACGGCGGGGCCGGCACGGCTCTCGCGGCCGCCCCGCCCGCGCCCGCGACCCGGGCGCCGCTCGCCTTCCATCTCGGCGTGGGGGCTGGCACGGCTCTCGCGACCGGCTCGCCCGCGCTGGGCCCGCCGCCGCCGCCGCCGCCGCCGGCGCTCCCCGCCGCGGATGGCGCCCCCAGCCCGACCGCGACTCCCGCGGCGCGCGCCGACCAGGGCGGTGGCCGCGGATGGGGCATACGCCAGCGCCGCCACTCGCCGCCGGCCGGCTATCCCCCGGCCGAGGCGTCGCCCGCCCGTCCGGAAGCCGCCCGCGCGGCCGCCAGGTTCCTTCCCGCGCCGGTCCCGGCGCTGCCCCCCGCCCCCTGGGAGGAGGAGGCCTCGCGGGGCCGGAACCGTACCGGCCTGCAACTCTTCGTGGTGCTCCTCCTGGCGGCGCTGGTGGCGGTCGGCGTCCTCCTCTACCTGAGCGGTGGCCTGAACCAGGGCTTGGGCTCGGGCACGCACACCCTCAGCGCTCCGGCGACACTCGACAGCCTTGCCCAGAACTCGTCCTCGCAGCTGCAATCCAGCGGCGCGGCACTTCAGTCCGAGATCGAGAGCTCCGACACCTCGGTGCACGTGCTGCGCCAGCTGATCACCGCCTTCTACGGGGCGATCCCCGACGACGGCAGCGCGACGACACCCGACTACTTCCTCTTCCTGAGCAGCTTCGACGGCCCGCTGACGTCCGCCGACCTCAGCCAGTTCGACACCCTGCTGACCGCCAGCACCGTCGAGAGCGAGGACGGGGTGAGCTTCCACTGCGGGACGCCCACCACCGGGCCGATGAGCTCGCTCTGCCTCTGGATCGACGGCAACGTGATGGGTGTGGTGGAGGGATCCGCCACCGTCGGTCCGGCCGGGACGCTGGCGGCGGCCGAGGAGGCGCGCACCTCCGCCGAGCGCTGACCGGCGGCGCCTGGCGCCTCAGGGCGCTCCGGCCGTCCGCGTCCTCGCGGCGTACGATCGGGAGCATGCCGGAGGAGCCGTCGAGGATGCGCCGCCTGGCGGCCGCCGCCGACCGTCGCCGGATCGCCGTCATCGGGCTGCGCGGGGTGATCGGGGGAGCGGTGAGGACCGCGGACCTGCTCCGGACCCTGAGCGACGCCCGGCGTGACCAGTGGGTGCGGGCGGTCGTGCTCGAGATCGAACTCGCCGGGGGGCAGCGCCACCGAGTCGGAGGCCCTCTACCTCGGGGTGCGCCGGCTGGCCCGGGAGAAGCCCGCGGTCGCCTGGATCCGCAGCACCGGGGCCTCCGGCGCCTACTTCGCCGCCTGCGGAGCCAGCCGCATCGTCGCCTTCCCGTCGGCCATCGTCGGCTCCATCGGGGTGATCTCGGTACGTCCCGTCGCGGTCGATGCGCTGCGCCGCCTCGGCGCCTCGGTCCAGGTGACCAAGACCGGGCCGTTCAAGGACCTCGGGGCGCCGTGGCGGGAGCCGACCGAGGAGGACCAGGGCAAGGAGCGGGCGCTGGTCGACGCCATCTTCCGCCGCTTCGCGGGCGCGGTGGCCGAGGCCCGCGGCCTCGACGAGCGCCGGCTCGCCGCCGTCACCACCGGCGAGGTCTGGCTGGGCACCGAGGCGGCGGCCCTCGGCCTGGTCGACGGCGTCTGCGACGACGAGGAGGGGGCGGTCCGGGAGGCGCAGCGGCTTGCCCGCCTGCCCCACCGCCGGGTGGTGCGGATGGGCCCGCGCCGCACCGTCCTCCAGCGTCTCGGCGTTCCCGGTGCCGGCATGGGCCCGCCCGGGGCGCGCTGGGTGGCCGAGATCGAGGGGTGGCTCAGGGCGCCGCGGGCGCGGCTCTGACCGGTCTCGGAGACATCTCGCCTCGCCGGGTCAGAGCCGGGCCGTCGCGCCCGCCTCGGCGGACACGGCCTCCGCTCCCGCGGCCGCGAGGGCCGGGCTGACCGGCTGGGCCAGGCCGGCTCCCGCGAGGGCCACCACCAGGTCGTCGACGGCGTGCAGACCGGTCGCCAGGTCGGCGGCGTCGAACGGCCGCGCCGCCCTCCGCTCACAGACGACGATCCCGGCCAGCCCCTGGTCGTCGACCACCGGGAGCAGGAGGTAGGAGGTGAGGTCGATGCCCCGCCGGGGCTGGGGACGGTGGGAGGCACTCTCCGTCCAGATCGCCCCGCGCCGGCTGCGGCGCACGCGAGCGAGCAGCTCCGGGGGCACGCTGGCGCTGGTCGCGGCCGCCTCCGGGGGCAGCGCCACGGCGCGGTCCGCCGAGACCGCGTGGGCCAGGCGGGTGAGCCCGAGCCGCACCCCGGCGTCGACCGCGACCTGCCCCCAGATGGTGGGGGCCAGGCGGGTGCTCCGCCGGTTGATCAGCCCGTTCGCCACCATCCCCGCGGCCGCCGCCAGCGCGCCGGACGCGATCACCGGCAGCCGGGTCAGGCCGAGCAGGGCAAAGACCGGGTACATGACCAGCAGGTTGGCGAGCAGGGCACGGAGGAGAAAGCGGCGGACGTCGCCCTGGCGGGGCCGGTGGCGCTGGTCGGCGAAGGTCCAGGTGCGGTTCCAGAGCGCGTTCCAGGTGAAGCTGAGCGCGAAGGCGGGCAGGAAGGCGAGCGGGGGGGCGAGCCGCGCCGGCCCGGCCAGCGCCCAGAGGCTGGGCAGGAAGAGGGCGAGCCCGGAGACTCCCACCAGCCCGAACTTCCAGATCCGCGCCGATCCGTCGACCTCGAGGAAGAGGGAGGCGAGGTGGCGGAGGAAGAGCACCCCCTGCCCGGCGCTGGCTTTGCTGGCCCCGGCCGCGCGCGCCTGGAAGCGCAGCGGCACGTCGACCACCCGGAGCCCGGGGACGCAGACCAGCAGCTCCAGCAGGATCTTGAAGCCGACCGGGCGGAACTCGATGCCGTCGATGAGCCGCCGCCGGCAGAGGAAGAATCCGGAGAGCGGATCGGTGCTCCGCTGCGCCGCGTGGAAGGCCACCCGCGCGACCAGCCCGGCGCCCCGGCTGACCAGATGGCGGGCCAGCCCGGCGAGCCCGCCGGCGCTCCCCCCGGAGACGTACCGGCTGGCCACCACCAGGTCGGCGCCCCGCTCCACGGCGGCCAGCATCTCGGGGATCAGCTCGGGAGGGTGCTGGAGGTCCGCGTCCATCACGCAGACGAGGTCGCCCCGTGCCATGTGGAGGCCGGCGACGACCGCCGTGCTGAGCCCGCCCGACCTCTCCGCCCCCTGGCGCAGCAGGGAGCGGACCTCGGGGTGCCCGGCCCCCAGCTCGGTGAGCCGGGCGGGGGTGGAGTCGTCGCTGTCGTCGACGAAGCAGACCTCGGCGTCGATGCCGTCCAGTGCCGCGTGCAGCCGGGCCCAGAGCGCGTCCAGGCTCTCCGCCTCGTTGCGCGTCGGGATCACCACCGAGAGCCGGGGGATGGGGTCCGCCATGGGTCGCAAGGATAGAGGCCGGAGCGCGCGGTGGCCGTCACCGCGCCGCGGCGGTGCGAGGCCCGGGCTCAGGCGGGTGCGGCGACCACCTTGAGGTGGATCTGCTCGGTCAGGCCCTCGATCTGCTGGGTCAGGCGGGTGTTCTCGTCGAGGAGCTGGCGCAGCAGCGTGATCCCCTGCTCGGCGGTCTGCTGGCGCTCGAGGGTGACCGCCGCCACGGACTCGCGGTGGCGGGCGTCGGCGTCCGCCTGGGCCTTGTCGCGGTCGGCCTGGCGGGTCTGGGCCAGCAGGATCAGCGGCGCCGCGTAGGCCGCCTGCAGGCTGAACATGAGGTTGAGGAGGATGAATGGATAGGGGTCCCAGCGGAAGAGGGCGACGACGTTGACGGCGATCCAGAGGGCCACGATGACGGTCTGACCGACCAGGAACTTGGGGGTCCCGAAGAAGCGGGCAAAGGACTCCGCCCTCTGCCCGAAGCCACCCGACCCGAAGGGGTGGGAGAGGTGCTCGTACGGCTTCAGGAATCGCCGGTAGTGGTCCTCCGGGGCGGGGGTCCCGGGGGTGGGCGTCGTCGTCATCGGTGTCCTCCCGAACGGTGGGCGAAGCGGCCACCCCGGAAGGTAGCGCAGGGCGGCGCAGGCCGGGCGGGCCCGCTCCTCGCGGGCGGCTATGCTGGGCCGATGGCAGATATCGAGCTCACCCCGACCCACCTGGTCGTCCACATCCGGGGCACGGACAAGTTCTTCGCCCTCAAGAGCCAGCTCGAGGTCCCGCTCGCGCACATCGCGGCGGTGGACTCCTCGGTGCCCGAGGCCCACGAGGTCTGGCACGGGATGAAGGTGGCGGGCAGCAACCTGCCCGGCGTGATCACCGCGGGGCGCTTCGTCCAGCACGGCGAATGGGCGTTCTGGGACGTCCACGACCCCGAGCGGGCCATCGCCATCCGGCTCCACGACGAGCACTACGCCAAGCTGGTGATCGGAGTCGACGATCCCTCGGGCACCACGGCGTCGATCCGGGCGGCGATCGCCCGGGCCTGAGCCGGCTCCGGGCCGCCGCCCGTTCCCGGCCCCCGGTCCGAAGGCCCCTCCTTGACCCGGGCTCTAGGCCGTTACAAGATGGTCCGTTGGCTCCAGACGGGTGCGGCATGGCGACGCTCGCCGCCAGCCGCAGGAGCGGAGGACGAGTCATGGCCATTGGACAGGAACTGGAGGTCTCGGAGGCCCAGATCGCCGTGCACTGGCGGGAGGAGGAGTACATCCAGCCCCCGCCGCGCTTCGTCGGCCAGGCGAACGCGCACGATCCGGCGATCTTGGAGCGGTTCGGCGAGGAGAACTTCCCGGAGTGCTTCCGGGAGTACGCGGACCTGCTGACCTGGGACCAGTACTGGCACACCACCCTGGACAGCAGCAACCCTCCCTTCTGGAAGTGGTTCGTCGGCGGGCGGCTCAACGCCTGCTACAACTGTGTGGATCGCCACCTGGAGACGCGGGCCAACCAGGCGGCCATGATCTGGGTTCCCGAGCCGGAGAGCGAGCTCACCCAGGCCGTCACCTACCGTGAGCTCTACCACCGGGTCAACGCTTTCGCCGCCCTCCTGCGCGACTACTGCGGCCTCAAGGCGGGCGATCGGATCACCCTCCACATGCCCATGGTCCCCGAGCTCCCGGTGGTGATGCTCGCCTGCGCCCGCCTCGGGGTCATCCACTCCGAGGTCTTCGGCGGCTTCAGCGGCAACGCCTGCGGGGAGCGGATCGCCAACTCCCAGAGCCGGTACCTGGTGACCATCGACAGCTACTACCGCAGCGGCGACCTGGTCGACCACAAGGTCAAGGCCGACGAGGCGGTCACCCGAGCCAACTCGCTGGGCCAGGAGGTCGACAAGGTGCTGGTGTTCCGGCGCCACCCCGGCCAGTACGGGTCCAAGACCCCGATGGTCGAGGGCCGCGACGTCTTCGTCGACGACATCATCGGCCCCTACCAGCGCGCCATCGTGCCGCCGACCTCGATGCCGGCGGAGGCACCCCTCTTCCTCATGTACACGAGCGGCACTACCGGCCGGCCCAAGGGTGCCCAGCACTCCACCGGCGGCTACCTCTCCTACGTGGCCGGCACCTCCAAGTACTACCAGGACATCCACCCCGAGGACACCTACTGGTGCATGGCCGACATCGGCTGGATCACCGGTCACTCGTACATCGTCTACGGGCCGCTGGCGCTGGGCACCACCACGGTGCTCTACGAGGGCGTCCCCACCTACCCCGACCCGGGCCGGCCCTGGCGGATCGCCGAGCGCCTCGGGGTCACCATCTTCCACACCGCCCCGACCTCGATCCGGATGCTGCGCAAGGTGGGCCCGGACGAGCCGGCCAAGTACGACTACCGCTTCAAGCACATGACCACGGTCGGCGAGCCGATCGAGCCCGACGTGTGGCGCTGGTACCACAAGTCGGTGGGCAAGGGCGAGGCGGTCATCGTCGACACCTGGTGGCAGACCGAGACCGGCGGCTTCCTGGGCTCCACCCTCCCGGGTCTCCAGGGGATGAAGCCGGGCAGCTGCGGCCCGGGCGTGCTGGGCATCTACCCGGTGATCCTCGACGAGGACGGCAAGGTGGTCGAGCCCGGCAGCAGTCGGGCCGGCAACATCTGCATCCGCAACCCCTGGCCCGGCATCATGCAGACCATCTGGGGGCAGCCGGAGCGCTTCGTGCAGGTCTACTACCAGAAGTACGCCAAGCCGAAGAGCAAGGATTGGCACGACTGGCCCTACTTCGCCGGCGACGGCGCCACCCAGTCCGCCGACGGCTACTTCCGGATCCTGGGACGGGTCGACGACGTCATCAACGTCGCCGGTCACCGGCTGGGGACCAAGGAGCTGGAGTCGGCGAGCATCACCGTCAACGAGATCGCCGAAGCGGCGGCGGTCCCGGTCATCGACGAGATGCGCGGCAAGGCGGTCGAGATGTACGTCTCGCTCAAGCCGGGTTTCACGGCGTCGCCTGAGCTGGAGGCCAAGGTGGTCATGGCGATCGAGACCGAGATCGGCAAGATCGCCCGCCCCAAGAACGTCTGGATCGTCTCCGACATGCCCAAGACCCGGTCGGGCAAGATCATGCGCCGGGTCATCGCCGGCATCTCCAACTTCACCGACGTCGGTGACATCACCACCCTCGCCAACCCCGAGATCGTGGAGCAGATCAAGCATCACGTGCAGAGCGAGAAGCTCTCCCGCGGGCAGGTGCCCCGTGAGCTCTCCGCCCAGGAGAAGAAGGACATCGAGGCCTTCGGCAAGGCCGAGTAGCCAGCGCGGGGGGAAGCGGTCGAGGGGGAGGAGGCGCGCGATGTGCGGCCTCCTTCCCCGGCCGCGTCAACTCGGTATGAGCTGTCCCCCCTCTGCGTCCCCACCGCACGGGGGACCGGGCGCGGCCCGGTCCCCCGGCGAGGGCCGAGCCCCCGTCAGCTGACGAACGGCGACCCGGTGGGCAGGACCACCCTGCGCCAGGTCGCGTTGACGACGTCCGCGAAGGAGGCGTACAGCGCCGCGATGGCGGTCAGGATGCCGAGGTATCCGCCGAGGTTGATGAGACCGTCGGCGCTGGCACCGAAGGTCGCCTTGTTGCCGGTGAACCAGCCGATGGCGAGGACCACGAAGGTGATCGTCAGCAGGACGAAGACCAGGGTGACCGCCTTGGCCGCTCCCAGCGACGCGACGAACATGTAGGCGGTGAAGATGCCCCAGGCCAGCAGGTAGAGCCCGACCCAGCCCAGCCAGGCGTTGGGCGCTCCGCTGATGATCCCGCCCAGGTAGACCTGGACCAGCAGGTAGAAGCTGAGCCAGAAGGCGCCGTAACTGCAGAACGCGGTGCCGGCGAACGTGTTGCCCCTGCGGAAGGCCCAGAGGCCGGCCACGAACTGGCCCAGGCCCCCGAACGCCACTGCCATCGCGAGCGTCGAGCCGGTCAGGGGCACGATCGCGGCGTTGCCGAACCAACCGGCGTTGACGACGGACAGGATCAGGGTCGTCAGGCCGAAGCCGGCCAGCCCCAGCGGTGCCGGATCGCCGATCGAGCTCGCCGGGGCGGCCGAGGGCGTGCTTGCTGCTTGTGTCATCCAGGCTCTCCTCACTTGTGCGCGCCGTGCGCGCGCTTCCCGGCCACCAATCATGCTCCGGACTTGCCCGTCAGTCCAGACGTTTCGTGGGGATCCCTCGCCCTCCGGTCCCGCGGTCCACGCCCTCAGAGTTGCGCGGGTTCGACATCCGCGTGGTTGTTCGACACCGGTGTGGTGGCGGAGGGGGGGGTTCAGGCCATGGCGCGCCGGTACTCGTGGGTGGCCCACCAGACCGCGAGCAGCGCCGCCGCCGCGGTCACTCCGAAACCGAGGGCCACGGTCCCGGTGCCGACGGTGCCGGCAGCCAGCTGCCGGGCCGCCTCCACGGCGTAGTACATGGGGTTGGCGTGGCCCAGTACCTGCAGCCAGCCGGGACCGAGGGAGAGGGGGAGGAGCACGCCCGAGAGCAGGGTGAGGGGGAGCTGGAGGCCGGTGACCACCGCCGCCAGGCTGCCGATCTGCTGGAGGGTGATGCCGAGGGCCGCGGAGCCCGCCGAGCACGCCGCTGTGAGCAGCGCCATCAGCACGACCAGCAGGGCCACCCCTCCCCAGTGGGCGTGGAAGCCGAAGGGGAGCGCGACGCACACCACGATGACCGCGGGAACGGCGAAGGTGACGACGTCGCGGACCACCGTGCCGAGGACCAGGGCCAGGCGGCTCGCCGGGGTGACGCGGAGCCGCTCGATGACACCGGTGTCGAGCTCGCCGATGACGATCCAGCCCGCACCCATGCCCGCGCCGAAGGCCATCAGGGCGAGGATGCCCGGCACGAAGAGGTCGAGGACGCCTCCCGCCGGGAAGCCGGGCCCGCCGGCCAGCGAGGTGAGCAGAGGAGCGAAGAGGGCGAGATAGAGGAGCGGGACGCTCAGCCCCATGAACACCCAGATCGGCTGTCGGAGGGTCTCGAGCAACCGGCGCCGGCTGAGCAGCGCCGTCTGCAGCAGCAGCGCCATCACACCGCCTCCGTCGCGGCCGGGTCACCCGCGTCGCGCAGGGAGCGCCCGGTCTCATGGAGGAAGACGTCGTCCAGCGACGGCTCCCGGAGGCTCACCCCGAGCACCTCCACACCACCGGCGCGGAGCCTGTCGATCACCGCCGCCAGACCGGCGGTGGGATCGGGGACCTGGATCCGGAGAGCCCCGTCGTCGATCCCCACGGTCCCGACCAGCGGGTCGCGCTCCAGCTCGGCGGCGAGCGATCCCAGCTCGGCGGACCCCGGCCTCGGGGTGATGGTCACCTCCGCCGGATACCGCTGCTTCAGCTCCGGGGGGGTCCCCTCCGCCACGACGCGCCCGTGATCGATGATCGCCAACCGGTCGCTGAGCTGGTCGGCCTCGTCGAGGTAGTGGGTGGTGAGCAGGATGGTGGTGCCGGCGGCGCGGAGACCGCGCAGCTGCCCCCAGAGGTTGGCCCGGTTCTGCGGGTCCAGGCCGAGGGTGGGCTCGTCGAGGAAGAGCACCTCGGGCCGGTGCATGATCCCCAGCGCCACCTCCAGCCTCCGCCTCTGGCCGCCCGAGTAGCTGCGGACGATCCGCCGGCTGAAGGCGCTGAGCTCGAGCAGCTCGATGAGCTCGCCGGCGCGGCGCTCGGTGTCGGTCCTGGACATGCCGTACAGCCGGCCCTGGAGCAGCAGGTTCTCGTGCCCGGTGGCCTCGCGGTCGGCGCCGCCCAGCTGGCCGACGTAGCCGATCCGGCGCCGCACCTCGGCGGGGTGGCGACGGACATCGATGCCGGCGACCAGCGCCTCGCCGGAGTCGGCCGGCAGCAGCGTGGTGAGGATGCGCAGGGCGGTCGTCTTGCCGGCTCCGTTGGGTCCGAGGAAGCCGTAGATCCGACCCGCCTCGACGGTGAGGTCGACGCCACGGAGAGCCTCCACGTCGGCCCCCTTGGAGTGGAAGGTCTTGCGCAGACCGGTGACCCGCACCGCGCTCGTGCCGATGCCCGCGGGGCTCATGCCGGCGCGGTCTCGGGCCCGGGCGCGGCACGCCTGCTGAGCCGGACCTCCATCCCGATCCCGGCGGTGGTGACCTCGCAGTCGCGGAACGAGCTCGCGGCGACCAGGGCGCGGAAGCTCGCCGGCGAGTATGCGCGGCGGCGCAGCCCCACGAAGATCCATCTGGTGATCAGGGCGTTGAAGCCGCGCAGCTCCATGCCGCGCACCTCACGGGCGATGTCGGCCCCGGTGGCCTCGTGGCTCATGTCCTGGACCACCGCGGTGCCCCCGTCGCGCAGCACCCGGTGCATCTCCTGGAGTGCGGCCAGCGGTCGCCGGAAGTTCTTGAAGGCGGCCTGGGTGACGACCAGGTCGAAGCTCTGCCCGGCGAATGGCATCTCGGAGACGTCGCCCTGGCGGAACTCGGCGCCGACGCCCTGCTCCCGCGCCTTCCGGGTCGCGATCTCGACCATGGTGCGGCTGATGTCGAGGCCGGTGACGTGAATCCGCCCCGACCTGGCCATCTCGAGGCTGAGGTGGCCGGGCCCCGGCGCCACCTCCAGCACCCGGGCGCCCTCGGCCAGCCCGCCGGTGAGCCGTGCGGCCTCGCGCCGGCAGTCGGCGAGCTGACTCGGGGTGCCGCGCTGGCGCGCGTAGCGCCGCGCCGCGCTCCCCTCCATCTCCGGGAGCAGCAGCCGCCGCCGCGGCGAGGTGCTCATCGGAAGAGGCTCAGCGGCAGCGAGATCGCCTCCGCCAGCAGCACCAGGAAGCCGCCCACGCCGACCAGCAGGATGGCGAGCCCGACCGGGGATCCGAAGCTGTACCAGCGAGAGAAGAGGCCGTAGGGCAGTCCGAAGAGCTCTCGCTCCCGCTCGTCGTCGTCCTTCATACCGGTTCTCCTTGGTGGATCAATGGCTCTTGGGCTGCGGAGGTGCCGGCCGCTCCGGCCTCGGTCTCGGTGAGCTCGGCGCGGTCGCTCCGGGAGCGCCCGCGGGCAAAGAGGGAGGCCACGGCGGCGAGCACGAGCACGCCGATAGGGAGCAGCAGGGTGGGCTTCATCGCCGCCACGAACCCGTCGGCGAAGACGGAGTGGGCCAGCGACTGGAGGCTGGCGGCCAGGCCCGGCGGAGTGCCCGCGGGGATGCGCAGCGCGGCCCCGGTCTGGCCGGCGCCGATCTGCAGACCGCCGGCGGCGGCGCCGCTGAAGCTCGCCACGAACGCGGGCGCGACGTGCGCGGGGAGATGGGCGGCCGCGGCGACCGCCTGCGCGTGCAGGGAGGTGGCGAGGCGGTTCTGGAGCAGGGCTCCCACCGCGGCGCTGGCGATCACCGCGCCCATCTCCTGGACGGTGCTGAGCGTTCCCGAGGCCACTCCGGCGAGCTCCACGCGGAGGTCGCGGGTGGCCAGCTGGAAGGCGGGGCCCCAGATGCACCCCATGCCCAGCCCGCCCACCACCAGCCCGGGCACCAGCGACCACTGGCTCAGGTCCGCCTGCACGTCCCAGGCGATGTAGGCGGCTCCGGCGGCGAGCAGCAGGAGCCCGGCGGTGAGGATGCGGTGGGCTCCCAGCCGCGCCGAGGCCGGTCCGTTCGCCGGACCGGTGGAGAGGAACATCGCCCCCGGCTGCACCGCCACCACCAGGCCGGCGGCGATGGCGCTGAGCCCGAGCACCGACTGGTAGTAGATGGTGAGCGGCAGGTAGATGCCGAGGATGAAGAAGCTCATCGCCGCGAGCACCAGCGCCATCAGCGTGAAGTTGCGGTCCCGGAAGAGGGCGAAGGCGAGCAGCGGCTCACCGCCCTGCCGCCGCGCCTGGTGGAGGAGGAAGGCGCCCATGAGCACCACCCCGGCGGCGATGACCAGCGGGATGCTGAGGGGGCCGGTGATCGTCCCCCAGTCGTAGCGCTGCCCCTCGATGAGCCCGTAGACGATGCAGAAGATCGCGGCGGTGACCAGGGCCACGCCGGCGAGGTCGAGGCGGTGGCGGCGGCCGGGACGGAGGTCGGGCACCAGGCGGCTGGCCGCCAGCAGCACCCCCACCCCGATGGGGAGGTTGACGAAGAAGATCCAGCGCCAGCTGAGGTCGGTGACCAGCAGGCCGCCCAGGGTGGGCCCGGCGACCACGGCGAGGCCGGAGAGCATGCCGAAGACGCCGAACACCGGTCCGCGCCGCTCGGGGGGGAAGATGGCGAGCAGGATGGCCATGCTCTGCGGGGCGAGCAGGGCGGCGCCCACTCCCTGGAGCACCCGGCCCACGATCAGCACGCTCGCGGTCGGGGCGAGACCGCTCAGGGCGGAGGCGGCGGTGAAGAGGGCGATGCCGCCCATGAACAGGCGGCGCGGCCCCACGATGTCGCCGAGCCGGCCCGAGGTGATCAGCAGCACCGCGTAGCCGAGGCTGTAGGCGTTGAGCATCCAGAGCACCTCGTCGAGGCTGGCGTGGACGCCGTCGACGATGCGGGGGATGGCGATGTTGACGATGGTCAGGTCGAGCAGGGTCATGAACATCCCCAGGGAGAGGACGAGCATCACCACCCACGGGTTGAACCGGCGGGCGGAGGCCCGGCCCCCACTGGGCTCCGGCGCCGCCTGCGGGCTGCCATACTCACCGTGCATCTGTCTCTCCCGAGGTGATATCTTAGTTACTAAGCAAACCGTATACTAAGCAGATGACCGAATCCATGTCAACCCCCGCGCGCTCCGAGCTGCTCCGCCGGCTCGTGGGCGCCGTCCGCCGCCAGGTGGCCTGGACGGTGCTCCACAACCAGGCGATCGCCGACCGGCTGGGGATGGGGGTCACCGACCTCCAGTGCGTCAACCTCCTCGACATCGAGGGTCCGATGACCGCCGGCCGGCTGGCCGAGCTGATCGGGCTGACCACCGGCGCGGTCACCGGGGTGCTGGATCGGTTGGAGCGAGCCGGCCTGGCGCGGCGCGAGGCCGACCCCGCGGACCGCCGCCGGGTCGTGGTGCAGCTGGTGCCCGAGGGGATGGCGCGGGTGCGCGCCGCCTACGCGCCCGTCGGTGGAGCCGTCCAGGAGCTCTACGCGGGCTTCGACGACGCTGAGGTCGCCCTGCTCGTCGGGTACGCCGAGCGCAGCGCCGAGATCACCCGCCGGATCACCACCGACCTGAGGAGCGTGGAGCGCGGCACCCCCGGGGTGCGGGAGGGGGAGCTCTCCGCCCCCCTGGGGGGCGTGACCGCGGGTCGCCTGGAGGTCAACGCATCGGTGACGCGGATGCGGATCGGGTCGAGCTCCGAGATGCCGGACCTCTATCGAGCCAGCTTCGACGGGCGCCCGCCCCGGATCCGGGTGACGGGCGGCACCGTCAGCCTCAGCTTCCCCGGGCTCTGGCACGCGGGGGCCGGTCGCGGCCAGATCGTCCTCAACGGGAGCATCCCGTGGGCGCTGGAGATCCGCGGCGGCGCCGCCGAGATGGATGTCGACCTTTCCGGCGTCAGCCTCTCCGAGATGACCACGACCGGCGGCGCCAGCCGGGTCGACTTCCATCTGGCGCGGCCCGTGGGCACTGTGCCCCTGCGCATCCGGGGGGGCGCGAGCCGGGTCACCATCCGCCGGCCGGCCGGGGTTCCGGTTCGGGTGCGGGTGTCGGGCGGCATGAGCAAACTCCGGCTCGACGGGCGGCAGGTGGGCTCGGTGGGCGGCGGCGCCGTGCTCGACAGCTCCGGCTACGAGGCCGCCGCCGACCGCTACGAGCTGGTGGTGGAGTCGGGCGCGAGCCGCATCACCGTCGAGCCGAGCTGAGGCTGGCGGACCCGGGTGAGGGTTGCGCTTCCCCGAGGGGGATGCGCTATACTAATAAAGTAATTCTGACCTAAACTCCCGAGCCCAGGCCCCATCGCACGGCATCCCTCGAGGAGTCTCAGAGGAGGCGCTCCCGTGGCCCTCGCCTTCGCCGACCCCGCCCGCGCCGTCTCCGACCTCGTGCCGAGGATCGAGCGGCTGCGCCGGCAGCGAAGGGCGGTGATCCTGGCCCACAACTACCAGCTGCCCGAGGTGCAGGACATCGCCGACTTCGTCGGGAACTCGCTCAATCTCTCGCGGCAGGCGGCCGAGACCGACGCGGAGGTGATCGTGTTCTGCGGGGTCCACTTCATGGCCGAGACCGCGGCCATCCTCTCCCCGGAGAAGACGGTGCTGCTCCCGGACCTGGAGGCGGGTTGCTCGCTCGCTGACACCATCACCGCCGAGCAGCTGCGCGGCTGGAAGGCCCAGCACCCGGGCGCCGTGGTGGTCTCGTACGTCAACACCTCCGCCGAGGTCAAGGCGGAGTCCGACTACTGCTGCACCTCGTCGAACGCCGAGGCGGTGATCCGGGCGATCCCCGAGGGCACCGAGATCCTCTTCTGCCCCGACATGTTCCTGGGCGCGCACCTGGAGAGGGTGACCGGGCGCCGGATGCACATCTGGATGGGTGAGTGCCACGTCCATGCCGGCATCGGCCCGGACGAGCTGGAGGCGGCCCGCCGCCGCCACCCCGACGCCGAGCTGCTCGTCCATCCCGAGTGCGGCTGCACCTCCGCGACCCTCTACCGGCTGGGCCGCGGTGACCTGGGGGGATCGAGCTGCGTGGTCACCTCCACCGAGGGGATGGTCCGGCGGGCGGCGGAGTCGCCGGCGTCCACCTTCATCGTGGCGACCGAGGTGGGGATCCTCCACCGGATGCAGCAGCTCGCCCCGGGCAAGCGCTTCCTGCCCGCGTCCGAGGATGCGGTCTGCCCCTACATGAAGAAGATCACGCTGGAGAAGGTCGCCGACAGCCTCGAGCGGATGGGCCCCCGGGTCACCGTGCCCGAGGCGGTGGCGTCTCAGGCGCGTCGGGCCCTGGACCGGATGGTGGCCATCGCCGCCTGACCGGCGGCGCGTCGAGGCCCGGACGCAGGTTCGCCACGGCTTGAGTTCGGTGCCGACTGGCCCGGCCCCGCTATGCTCGGCGCCACGTCGATGCCGGAGCACTTCCCCAACCTCTACGACCGCGACCGCTGGCGCCGCTGGGGTTACCCCCTCCTGGCGGTGGGCCTCGTGGCCCTGGTCACCGGGGCTGTCTTCGAGGGCCAGAAGGCCGCCGACGCCGCCAACGTCTGGCTCCTGGTCGCCGCCGCCGGTCTCGGCCTCTCCATCTCGCTGTGGATGCGCAAGCGCTACAGCTTCGTCCGCCTCGACGAGGGTGAGCTCTTCTTCCGGTACCTGACGGTCAGCGCTCGGGTGGACCTCGCCGAGATCCGGCGGGCTCGGGTCGCCAAGCTCCCCGCCGCCCTCCAGCGACGGGCTCGGACGCCCAGCAGGATGTCGGACGTCGACGCGCTCGTCCTCCGTCTCCGCCACCCCGACACCGGCCGGCTCCGCCGCCTGCTCACCCGCCGCTGCGTCTTCGGCGACGAGCTGGTGATCCCGCTCGGCAACGCCGCCGTGCTTCAGCGGGAGATCGAGTCGGCGCTCTCCCCGCACCGCCAGGCCCGGGGCGACGAGGGCCGTCCCGCCTCGTCGCGGCGGAGGAGCCGGAGGAGGTGACCGACCAGCTCCCGAGCGGCGACACTCCCGACCCTCCCGCTGACGAGCCAGGGGAGCCCGCCGCGGAGGAGCGCGCCGCCGAGGAGCCCGAGAGCGAGCCGTCCGCGGCCGATCCCATGGAGGAGCCGGTCGCGGAGGAGCCCGTCGCGGAGGAGCCGGCCGCGGAAGAGCCTGCGAGCGAGAGCGAGGAGGAGCCGTCCGCGTCAGAGCCGGGGGACGAGCCATCCGGTGAGGGAGCTGTCCGCAGCCGGTTGACCGGGGTGGGCGATCGACCCCTCGTGAGGGCCGGACTGCGCGGTTTCCTCGACCTCACCCGGGTGGACGTCGCCCTGGTCGTGGGGCTCACGCTGCTCGCCTTCGTGCTCCGATTCGGCAGCCCCATCCTGCCCAACTTCCTGGGTGGGAGCGCAGCCTCGGCGCCGGCCATCCAGGTCCTCGGCGTGGGCAGCGCCTACAACAGCGACAGCAGCGCCTGCGAGCAGGTGCCGATCGGCAACAAGACCATCAAGGCCTGTGGCCAGGTCTTCGACGAGGTGTACTTTCCGACCGACGCGGCGGACGACCTCCACTCCCCGGCGATCAGCTACTTCGACCCCGAGCCTCCGCTGGTCAAGCTGCTGATGACGTCGTCCATCCAGTTCCTGGGCTTCGACACCATGGGCTGGCGGATGACCCAGGTGGTGACCGGGAGCCTGCTCTGCGGGCTGATGTACCTGATCGCGCTCCGCCTGCGCCGCGATCGCTTCTTCGCCATCGTCGCGTCGCTGCTGGTCTGCCTCGACGGGTTGGCCTTCGTCGAGTCCCGGCTGGGTCTCATCGACATCCCCGCCATCTTCTTCACCGCCCTGGCCTGGTACGTATTCCTGCTCCACTGGCAGGCGCGCACCCGCCGCCAGTGGAGGATCACCCTCTACGTGATGGCGGCCGGTCTGGGCCTGGCCTTCGCGGCCAAGCTCACCGCGCTGGCCCCCCTGGTGGTGATCGCCACCCTGGTGCTCTTCCGGGGCATCGCCCCCTACGCCGCGGCCGAGTTTCCGGCCCTGCGGCGGCTGGCGGGGCCGCGGCGTCGCGAGACGGTGCTCTGGAGGGAGGCGGCGGGCTCGCGGGCCTGGGTCCACTACGCCGCCGGCATGCTGCTGGTGGTCGCCATCTTCTGCGGCAGCTTCTCGCGCTACCTGACCATCTCCCACGACGACGTCTACCAGTTCGTCTCCTGCAACCCCAACGTCTCGGGCCTCACCACCGCTCCGCCCCCCAACGACGTCAGGTACCTGCCGGTGCCGGTCACCACCGTCGGCGGCGTCACCCTGCCCAACCCGGTGCAGGCGATCTCCAACATCATCGCGATCAACGAGGCCAGCCTCCGCTATCAGGAGCTCGAGTGCCACGGCCACCCCTACGCGTCGCGCTGGTACACGTGGCCGATCACGGAACACCCGGTTCTCATGTACTACCAGAATGCCCCGTTGCTCGACGCGCCCAGCTACTCCGCCACGGGCGTGATCACCAACATGGGCAATCCGGCGATCTGGTGGCTGGGCATCCTGGCGCTGCTCTTCTGCGTCTGGCGGATGATGGCGGGCCCCAAGAGGCTCCGCGTCGCGGTCGGCGCGTTGATGGTGGTCTCGCTCACCACCATGATCATCACCTTCCATGCCGCCGAGCCCGGCATCGATCCGGTGACCGGCACCCAACCGGGGCCCATCGGCGCGGTGAGCCCGCTCTTCTACGTCGCCCTGGTGGGGGGCATGGGCCTGTTCTGCGTCTGCGCCGCGGTCTTCGCGGTGGTGTCACGCCGCTTCGTGCCCGCCTTCATCGTCCTCGGCTACGTCACCTCCTGGATGATGTGGGTGCCGGGGAACAAGGCCCGCGTCCTCTTCTTCTACCACGCCCTGGGGATGCTGATCTTCCTCGCCCTCGCCTGCGCCTACGCTCTGACCTCGCTGCGCAACGTCCGCTTCTTCGCCCGTGGACGCTGGTGGTCGCTGGCCCCGCTCGCCTACGCGGGCGTGGCGGTGGTGGTGGCGGCGTTCATCTTCTTCTACCCGATCTGGACCGCCATCCCGCTGACCGCCCCCGACCAGCAGATGCGGCTGTGGGTCGACGCCTGGTAGGGGCGGTGGCGGGTGAGGTGAGCCCGGCGCTCTCTCCGCCGCCGGTGGTCAGCGGATGACCGGCCTGGGCAGCTTCACGCTCCTCTGCCTGCTGGCGGTCCTCGCCGCCGCCTCCGGGTTCGCCGTGCTCGGCGCCGTGGCCACCCCGCTCCGGTTGGGAGAGCGGATCGCCATCGCCACCATCGCCGCCTTCGCACTCGACGCGGCGGTCTGCTTCGTGCTCAGCCTCGGCCTCGGGCTCGGCCCGGCCTCGATCCTCCTGGCTCCGGTGCTCGTCACCGGGGCCGCGCTGCTGCTGGCCCGCCGGATCGGGGTCGACGTCGTCGAGAGCTGGCGGGCGTCGCTCGGCGACTCGCGGGACGAGGCGGGCGGCGGGCTGGCGCTGGCGGCGATCGCCGCGGTGGCCCTGGTCGTCTTTGCCCTGCTGTTCTCGCGAGCCATGTACCAGGACGCGGCCGGCGACCTGGTCACCGGCTACTGGATCCCCGACTGGGCGCAGCACCTGATCACGGCGTCGACCTTCAGCACGGCCCAGAACTTCCCGCCCCAGAACCCGCTCATGAGCGGCACCCCCCTCTACTACCCGTTCCTCCCCGACTTCACCTCCGGCATGCTGATGCGGCTCGGTCTCCCCGCCGGCCCGTCGCTCTGGCTGCCCCAGGTGATCCTGGCGGTGGCGCTGGTGGTGCTGGTGGTCAGCCTCGCCGAGCGGCTGGGTGCGCGCCGTTCGGTGGGGGTGCTGGCCGTGGTGATCTGCTTCCTGGGTGGTGGGCTGGGGTTCGTGGGCGCCTTCCACGACGCCTGCACCGACGCGGGGTACGCCTCCGGCCAGTGCACCGCGGGCTACGTCATCACCCACCCGGTCACCGGTCTGGGCATCACCGCGCGCACCCTTCACGCCCTTCCGGGGGTGGTGGCCGACCAGCCCACCAGCTTCGACGGGATGACCTCGGCGCCGAGCTCTCCGAGCCCGGTGTTCTCCAACCAGCAGTGGTTCACCCCGCTCTTCGCCTGGTGGCTGCCCCAGCGGACCCTGATGGAGGGGTTCGACGTGGTGCTGGCCGCCCTGGTGCTGCTCCTCGCCGTCTTCGAGCGGGCCCGGGCGCGGCTGGTCGACGTCGCCGTGGCCGGCGTCCTGGTCGGGCTGCTTCCGATCATCCACGTGCAGAGCCTCTTCGCCCTGGTGATCATCGCCGCCGGCATGGCGGCACTCCGCTGGCGCCGCGCCTGGCTGCTGTTCGCGGGGGTGGCGGCGCTCGTCGCCGCTCCGCGACTGATCCAGCTCCTGCTCGCGCCCCACGGCGCCGCCCTGCTCGGCAACCAGTACCCGTGGCTCGAGCCCGGCTGGATGTCGGGGGCGGTGAGCACCGCCTCCCTGGGACACACCGTCACCCTCCCCGCGCTGGGTGCCGCGCTCGGCGACACCCTGCGCCTACCCTTCAGCGGAACGTTCTGGGGCTTTTGGCTGGTCAACCTCGGGGTGGCCGTGCCGCTCAGCCTGGCCGCCGTCGTGGTGGTGCTGGTGCGGCGGTTCGGCGGCGGGTGGCCGGGCCGGTTCACGGCGCGCCTCCTGGGTGCCTTCCCCCCCGCCCTGCTTCGCCTCTTCCTCGCCACCATCCCCATCCTCGTGCTCTGCAACGTCGTGGTCTTCCAGAGCTGGGACTGGGACAACACCAAGCTGCTCGTCTACTGGTACCTCGGCGTGGCGCTGGCGGTGGCCGCCATCACCGTGCACCTCTGGGTGGGGTTCTGGCGGCGAATCCTGGCCGTGCTCCTGGCCGGCAGCGTGCTCGCCACCGGAACCCTGGCGGTGCTGCGCCTGCTGCCCTTCACCCCGCCGTCGTCCTCGGTGACCGGACCCTACGTCGTGGCCTCGGCGGCCCAGCTGCAGCTGGCGGCGACCCTCGACAGCAGGACGGCGCCGGACGCGGTGTTCCTGATCTCGGCCAGCACCAGCGATTTCTTCGACCCCGTGCCGCTGCTCACCGGGCGCCCGGTGGTCATCGACTACTACCCCTGGCTGTGGAGCTACGGGCTGGACTACGGGCAGCGCCTGACCGACGTCCAGATCGCCATGGCGGGCTGCGGGTCGACGTCGCTCGGCGGGTGCGCGTCGATCCTCGACGTGCTCCGGCGCTACCGGGTCAGCTACGTCGAGGTCAACCAGGGCTTCCCCCCCGACGGGGTGGCCTGGTGGTCGGCGCAGAAGCTCCCGGTGATCGCCTCGGCTCCGGGGGTCACCGTCTACGACGTGCGAGGCTTCTCGTGAGCGGCGCCGTCGTCGACGCCCACGTCCACGTCATGCCGGATCGGGTCCGCCGCGAGACCGCGCGGGTGGCGGCGGCCGACCCCTGGTTCGCCGTCTGCCACGCCGGCGACGCACGGCTCGCCGGTGAGGCGGATCTGCTCGGATACCTCGATCGCGAGGGCATCGACCGCGCCGTGGTCTTCACCTGGCCGTTCCGCGACCCGCGCCTCTGCACCGAGGCCAACGACTTCGCCGCCGAGCTGCAGCGGCGTCATCCCGACCGGGTGGTGGGCTGCGGCATCGTCCAGCCCGCCGACCCCGGGGCCGCGGCCGAGCTGCGCCGCTGTGCCCGCCTGGGGCTGCGGGGCATCGGCGAGCTCAACGCCGACGCTCAGGGATTCGCCCTGGACGGCGATCCGCTGGCGCGCCTGGGGGCGCTCTCCGCGGAGCTCGACCTGCCCTGGACCCTCCACTGCAGCGAGCCGGTCGGGCATGCCTACGCCGGCAAGGGGACGGCGACGCCCGACCGCTGGGTGCGGCTGGCGGAGCGCGCCGCCGGGCTCCGGCTGGTGGCCGCGCACCTGGGCGGGGGCCTGCCCTTCTACGCCCACATGCCCGAGGTGCGCGATCTCTGCGCGACCCTCTGGTTCGACACCGCCGCCCTGCCCCACCTCTACCGTCCCGCCGCCCTGCGGGCGGTGGTGTCCCTGATCGGCGCCGACCGGCTCCTCCTCGGCACCGACTTCCCCCTGCTGGGGATGGCCCGCTACCGCCGCGCCCTCGACGCCGCCGGGATCGACGGCGCGGAGCGCGCGCTGGTGCTCGGGGGCAGCGCTGCCGCCGTCTGGCGGTGGTGAGGCCGGGGCTCAGCGCCCCCCGCTGACGTCCAGGATGGCTCCCGTGGTGTAGGGGGAGTCGTCGCCGAGCAGCCAGACGATGGCTGCGGCCACCTCCTCCGGCCGGCCGGCCCGGCCCACCGGGACGGTGGGCGCCAGCCGGCTCACCCGATCCGGCTGTCCACCGCTCGCGTGGATGCCCGTCTCGACGATCCCGGGCCGGACGGCGTTGACCCGGATCCCCTCGGCGGCGACCTCGCGGGCGAGGCCCAGGGTGAAGGTGTCGACGGCCCCCTTGCTGGCCGCGTAGTCGACGTACTCGCCCGGCGAGCCGAGCCGGCTGGCGGCGGAGGAGACGGTGACGATCGATCCCCCCGCCCCCCCGTGGCGCGGGGACATCCTCCGCACCGCCTCGCGAGCGGTGAGCATGACCCCGAGAACGTTGGCCTCGAGGATGCGCCGCATCCGGTCGGCGTCCATCTCGTCGAGGCGGGCCCGGCGGGCGACGGCGCCGGCATTGGCCACCGCGGCGCTGAGCCTTCCCATCTCGTCGGCGGCGGCGAAGAGGGAGACCACGTCCTCCTCGACGCCCACGTCGGCGCGCACCGCGCGTCCCCCCACCTCCTCCGCCACCGCCTCCGCCGCGGCACGGTCGGCGTGCCAGGAGATGCAGACCCGCCAGCCGGCGCCGGCCGCCCGGCGCGCGGTGGCGGCACCGATCCCCCGCCCGCCGCCGGTGATGACGCAGACCCCGCGCTCCATCCGCTGAACGGGCGCCCCGGTCAGGCCGCCGCCTGCGCCTTGACCTCGGCGATCAGCTTGTTCAGGGAGTCCTTGGCGTCGCCGAAGAGCATCAGGGTGTTGTCGTGGTAGAAGAGCTCGTTCTCGATGCCCGCGAAGCCGGGTCGCATGCTCCGCTTGAGGACCACCACCGTCTTGGCCTGATCGGCGCGGAGGATGGGCATGCCGTAGATGGGGCTCGACGGATCGTTGAGGGCGGCGGGGTTGACCACGTCGTTGGCTCCGATCACCACCGCAACGTCGGTGCGGGGAAACTCGGGGTTGACCTGGTCCATCTCCTTGAGCTCGTCGTAGGGGACGTCCGCCTCGGCGAGCAGGACGTTCATGTGTCCCGGCATGCGGCCGGCGACCGGATGGATGGCGTAGAGGACCCGCACACCGCGCTGCTTGAGCTGGTCGGCGAGCTCCTTGACCTCGTGCTGGGCCCGGGCCACGGCCAGGCCGTAGCCGGGGACGAAGATCACCTGCTGCGAGTAGGCGAGCAGCACCGCGAGGTCCTCGGCGCTGGTCGGCCGGACGCTCTTGCCGGCGGCGATCGCGCCTCCCCCCGGCCCCGCCTCGGCCGTCTTGCCGAAGGCACCGAAGAGGACGTTGGCGAGGGACCGGTTCATGGCCCGGCTCATCAGCAGGGTGAGGATCGATCCCGAGGCGCCGACCAGGGCGCCGGCGACCACCAGCGCGTAGTTGCCGATCACGAACCCGGTCACCGCGGCGGCCGTCCCGGTGAACGAGTTCAGCAGCGAGATGATGACCGGCATGTCGGCGCCGCCCACCGGCAGGACGGCCATCACCCCGAGGAGCAGGGCGCCGATCACGAAGGCGATCATCAGCCCCGACCCGCCCCCGCCGATGGTGATGGCGATGCCGATGCCGATCAGGGCACCCAGCACCAGGCCGTTGATCTCGTGCTGCAGCGGCCAGGTGATCGGCGTCCCGCGCATCCACTCCTGGAGCTTGGCGAAGGCGATCAGGCTGCCGCTGAAGCTGATGCCACCGATCAGGCAGCTCAGCAGGATGGTCACCGAGTTGATGGAGCCGAGGCTCTGGTGCGCGCCGGTGATGCCGTGGAAGTCGCCGAGCGCGATCAGCGCCGCGGCGCCCGCGCCCATGCCGTTGAAGAGCGCCACCATCTGGGGCATCGCGGTCATCGCCACCCGGCGCGACACCACCGCCCCGATCAGCCCACCCACCACCACCGCCGGGATGATGTAGAGCCAGCCGTTGTGGAAGTCGCCGAGGGTGATCCCGATGGCGAGCAGCATGCCCGCGCCCGCGACGCGGTTGCCCATGTGGGCCGTCCGCGGTGAGGTGAGCATCTTGATGCCGCGGATGAAGAGGACGATCGCCGCCAGGTAGCCGAGGATGACCCAGTCGGCGGGCAGGCTCACCGACATCAGCCCTTCTCCTCGGGGGGCGCCGTCGCGGCGGGCGGCTCCGCGGGCGAGGCACCCGGTTGCCGGCCGCTGCCCTTGAACATCCCGAGCATCCGGTCGGTGACCACCCAGCCGCCGACCACGTTGAGGGTGCCGAGGAAGACGGCGGCCACCGCGATCACGTCGGCGAGGGTGTCGTGAGCGGTGGCTGCGATGGTGATGGCCCCGATGACCACGATGCCGTGGATGAAGTTGGTCCCCGACATCAGCGGGGTGTGGAGGAGGGAGGGCACCTTGGTGATCAGCTCCAGCCCCAGGAACACGGCGAGCACGAAGATGAAGAAGCCGATCAGGACGAGGTCGGTCTTGGACATGGGGCTCCTAGCTGGCGGGATCCGTGCGGGGAGCGGCGGCGCCGCGGAGCGCCCCACCCTGGACCACGCAGGTGGCGCCCAGGATCTCGTCGTCGGGATCGTCACGCACCAGCCCGTCGCGCACCAGATGGAGCAGGAAGTGGGCGACATTGCCGGCGTAGAGCTGGCTGGTGTCGCCGGCCATGCGGCTGGCGAGGTCGGTCTGGCCGCAGATCAGGACGCCGGAGACCTCCACCTCGTCCCCCGGCTTGGTCAGCTCGCAGTTCCCGCCCCCCTCGGCGGCCAGGTCCACGATGACCGAGCCGGGGCGCATCGCCGCCACCATCTCGGCGCTGATGAGGCGGGGCGCGTCGCGTCCGGCGATCAGCGCGGTCGTGATCACGCAGTCGGCGTCGGCGACGTGGCGGCTGAGCACCTCGCGCTCCCGCTCCTCGGCCTCGCCGCTCAGCTCGGCGGCGTAGCCGGTGCCGGTCTCCTTGGCCTCCACGCCGATGTCGACGAAGCGGGCGCCCAGGCTCTCCACCTGCTCGCGCACCACCGGGCGCACGTCGAAGGCCTCGACCACGGCCCCGAGCCGGCGCGCGGTGGCGATGGCCTGCAGACCGGCGACCCCGGCGCCCACCACCAGCACCCGCGCGGGGCGCACCGTCCCGGCGGCCGTCATCAGGAGGGGCATGAAGCGGGGGAGGCGGACCGCCGCCATCAGCACTCCGTGGTAGCCGGCGGCGGTCGCCATCGACGACAGCACGTCCATCTCCTGGGCCCGGGTGATCCGGGGCAGCAGCTCGAGGCTGTGCACGTTGACCCCCCGCTCCGCGAGGCGGCGCAGGAGGGGGAGGTTGGAGGTCGCGCGAAGCAGTCCGACCAGGGTGGTGCCGTTGGCCAGGAGCCCCACCTCGTCGTCCCCGGGCAGGCTGACGTGGAGGACCACGCCCGCGCTCCCGAGCAGGGTGGCCAGGTCGCCCACCACGGTGGCCCCCGCCTCGGCGTAGGCGGCGTCGTGGTAACCGGCGAGCTCCCCGGCCCCGGCCTCCACCTCGATGACGAGCCCGGCTCGGAGGAGGGAGCGGAGGGCTCCGGGGACCAGTGCCACCCGGCGCTCGCCGGGCTGGCGTTCGCGGGGGACCGCGACCCGCAGCGGGGCCGGCCCCTTCGGGTCGCTGGCTTCGGTCATCGCGGTGGATGGTAGCCGCGGAGGTCGGGGGTCTGCCTCCGGCGGGCCCGCCGTTTCGCAGCCGGTCCTCCAGGGGCTAGGCTGGGCGGGATGGAGGACGAGCGGCGCGCCGCGGACCTCGGCCTGGAGGAGGCCGAGCTCGTTCCGCTGCTCCCGGATCTCACCCCCGGCTTGGTGGCCGCCCTCTGCGAGGCCCTGGTGCTCTTCCCCGAGGCTCTCGCCGAGGCCGGGACGTGAGCAGCGGACCGCTCCTCGGAGCCGGCGACCTGCAGCTGATCCACCTGGTCGTGGCCCACCGCCGCGGCGAGGCGGCCGGCAGCCTCGACGCGGGCGCCGCCGCGGCGCTGCTGGGCGACCTCCGGGATGCCGGGGGATCGCGCCCGCCGGCCCCCTTCGAGCGGGCCGCCCGGCTGACCGGCGGCGTCGCCGGCCTGCTCCCCGGCGCCCCGGGCCGCCAGGTCGCCCTGCTCGCCCTGCTCTGCCAGATCCGGCTCGACGGGTACCAGCTCACCGCCCCCCAGGGGGTGCTCGCGGCGATGGTGGCGAGGACGGCCGAGAACCCCCGGGAGTGGGAGGCGCTGGCCCGGTGGCTCGACGACCGAGCCATGGCCGTCGCGCCGCCCGGAGCGGGGGTGGGCTGGTGAGCGCGGCCCCCTCGACGGCGGCGCCGCGCCGCTGACCCGGTCACCTCCGGCCGCGGTCCGGGTCGGTCAGACGGGCGACCGCCCCTCCCCGGCGCGGCGCTCGCGGGACGCCGGATCCTGCCGGTAGAAGTCGCGCAGCACCGCGTACAGCTCCGGCTTCTCCTCCTCCAGGTCGAGCGGCCTGTCGAAGAAGACCTCGGTGACGACCGCGAAGAACTCCCCCGTGCTCACCGCGCCATAGGGGTCGAGCAGGCTTCCCCCCGTCCCGAAGCGGAGCGCCGCGTACTCGGCATTGCACACGGCCACCCAGCGCGCGTACTCGGCGTGGGACCCGAGCGGTGGGGTCCCGTCGACCGACCCCCCCAGCATGTCCAGCTTGTGGGCGAACTCGTGGTAGACCACGTTGTGGCCGAGGTCGGGATGGCGAGCCTCGGCGAGAGCCGCATCCCAGGCGATCAGCACCGGGCCGCCGGAGCGCGCCTGGCCGATGATCGGCTGGGGCTCGTCGCTGAAGAGCCCTCCACCGAGGTAACGATCCCCCTCGAGGACCACGGTCGTCGGGGAGACGATGATCGAGGTGACCCGGTGGTAGTAGTCGTAGTCGAGCCCGAGGATGAGCAGGCCTGCCATCGCGCTGATGACGACGCGGATCTCGTCGGTGAGCGCGAAGCCGCGGGAGGCCTCCCAGAGCTTGTCCACCAGCAGCAGCCGGATCAGGCTCTCGAGCCTGCCCCGCTCCTGCTCGTCGAGCGTCCGCCAGTGGGCGACGTTCTCCGCCAGCAACTGGCGCCAGGCCTCGGGAAATGGCTGTGCCAGCGCCCTGCGCCGCCGCCCCCGGCGGGTGAGCTGCATCCGCTCCGCGCCTCCGCTGTCAGATCACGTCGAGCTCAGGATAGGGGGCCGCTCGGTGCCCGAGCCGTTCGCTGGCGTCGCCAGCGCGGCGCCCACCAGTTGACGGGGCCGATCAGGCGCATCAGCGCGGGGACCACCAGGGCCCGCACCAGGGTGGCGTCCACGAAGATGGCGATCGCCATGCCGAGGCCCAGTGCCTTGATAACCACCACCGACGACACCAGGCCGAACACGAGGAAGACGGTGACCATGATGGCGGCGGCACCGGTGACCAGCCGCCCGCTGGCCTGGAGCCCGCTGGCGACGGCGCGCCGGTTGTCCCCGTGCTCCCGCCAGGCCTCGCGCATGCGGGTGAGCAGGAAGACCTCGTAGTCCATGGAAAGACCGAAGACGACGCAGAAGATCAGCACCGGGATGGTGGGGTCGAGCGGCTCGGGGCTGAAGTCGAGCAGGCCGCTGAGATGGCCCTGCTGGAAGATGAAGACCAGGGCTCCGAACGCGGCCGAGAGGGAGAGCAGGTTCATGACCACGGCCTTGAGGGGGAGGACCAGGGAGCGGAGCAGGACCATCAGCAGGAGGAACGTCGTCGTCATCACGTAGAGCACCGCCCACGGGGTCTGATCCAGCATGTACTGGACGTAGTCCATGCTGAAGGCGGTATTGCCGGTGACCAGCACCTGGGCGCCGGGGGCCTGGTCGTGGGCGCGGACGAAGCGGACCACGTTCGCGGCCTGGTCGCTGGAGTCCGGGTACGGGGTGTAGGCGCGCAGGACGGCGATGCTGCTCCCGGTCAGCTGGACCACCTGGGCGCGCAGGCTTGCCGGCAGCAGGGCGCCGTCCTGCGCAACCTGCACGGCGCTGGCGAAGTCGACCAGGTTCAGCTCCACTTCGGCCGCCACCCAGTGCCGGTCGCCGGAGATGAGCGAGCTCGGCGCGGTGGCGCTGTCCAGCGGCGGCAGCAGCATGGTCTCGACCCGGGAGTCACGTCGCAGCGGAGCCAGCGCGGCGGTGACCGCCGACCCGAAGGCCGGCTGCCCACCGTGAGCGTGGGGCTGCCCAGCACCAGCTCGAAGCCGTTGGCGATGGAGGTGGGCAGCTGCTGGGCCTCCAGGACCACCCCTTGGCTCGACTCGAAGTGGAAGGTGCTGTTGTTGTTCAGCGTGCCCCCGCGGGAGAGCACGGTGGCGCTGGCTCCGAAGACGAGCAGCGACACGACCAGCACCCACCAGCGATGCCGGTGGACGAAGCCACCCCACCAGCCCATCAGGCCGACCCCACCACGCGGCACTCCCACCTCACCGGTGCGGCGCACGCCCAGGCCGACCCGCTACGGGCCCGGTGCGCCCGCCAGCTCGCGCTCCACCACCTCGGCGAGACCGCGGATCATCGCCGGGGAGGCGTTGGGCATCGCGATCCGGCGGAGCCGGAGGCCGTGCTCGGCGGCCTGCTCCTGGGCGGCGACGTCGATGTCGTAGAGGGTCTCCAGATGGTCGGCCACGAACTGCAGCGGCGCGACCAGCACCTCCCGGGCGCCCGCCGCCGCCAGCTCCGGGAGGATGTCGAGCAGGTCGGGCTTGAGCCATTCGGCGGGGGCGTGTCCCGCGCTCTGCCAGCCGAACCTCCAGCTCCCCTCCGGGAGGCGGAGCCGGTCGACGACGGCGTCCGCGGTCGCGTGGAGCTGATCCAGGTAGCCGGGGTCGCGCTCGACCACGCTGCGGGGCAGGCTGTGGGCGGTGAAGACGATGGTCGCCGGCGGCCCCGGCGGGGTGGCGGCCACCGCCTCGGCGACCCGCTCGCTCAGGCCCTCGATCCATCCCGGAACCGTGTGCCAGGCTCCCGCCACCGCGATCTCCAGGTCGGGGTGGCGAGCGCGGGCGCGATCGACCTCGCGCTCGTAGCCGGAGAGGATGAGCCGGGAGTACTGGGGCGCGAGCACGATCCCGAGGATGCGGGTGATCCCCTCCGCAACCATGGCGTCCACCGCGCCGGCGATCCAGGGTGCCGAGTGCTGCATCCCCATCGACACGCGGAAGGCCCTGATCCCGTGACGCTCGGCCAGCAGAGCCTCCAGGGCGGCGGCCTGCGCGCCGGTGATGTCGAGGAGCGGCGAGCGGCCGATCCTCCGAAAACGGCGCTGGAACTCCTCGACCAGCTCGGGGCCCGGCTCCGCGCCGCCCCGAACGCTGCGCAGATAGGCGGGGACCTGATCCGCGGTCACCGCCGAGCCGAAGGTGAGGAGCAGTACCCCGGTGGGGGACGGCATCAGCGGGCGGTCTCCCCGTGGACCAGCTCGACGACCCGCCGAAGGGTGGCGGGGTCGGTGTCGGGGAGCACCCCATGACCGAGGTTGAAGACATGTCCGGCGCGGCCGTCCGCCTCGCCCAGCACCCGCCGGACCTCGCGCTCCGCGACCGGCCAGGGCGCGAGCGCCACGGTGGGGTCGAGGTTGCCCTGGATGGCGAGGTGGTGGCCGATCCGGCGCCACGCCTCGTCGAGGGGGAGCCGCCAGTCGACCGAGATCGCGTCGCTCCCCGCCGTGGCCATGGCCTCGAGCAGATGGGTGCAGCCGGTCCCGAAGTAGATCCGGGGCACGCCGGCGTCGGCGAGCCCGGCGAAGATCCGCCGCACGTGGGGGAGGACCCGGGCCTCGTAGTCGCGCAGGCTCAGCGCGCCGACCCAGGAGTCGAAGAGCTGGAGCGTGCTCACGCCCGCCGCGACCTGGGCGCGCAGGTAGCGCACGGTCACCTCGGCGAGCTTCTCCATCAGCCGATCCCACAGCTCGGGATCACCGTGCATCAGCGCCTTGCTGCGGGCGTAGTCGCGTGAGGGGTGTCCCTCGATCAGGTAGGAGGCGACGGTGAAGGGAGCTCCGGCGAAGCCGATCACCGCGGCTCGCCCGGCGAGCTGCTGGCGGATCCCGCGGATGGCGGCGAAGAGGTCGGGGGTCGCCTCCTCGGCGGACTCGACCACGACCAGGCGGGCGATGTCCGCCGCGGAGCGGAGCGGCTCGTGGATGATCGGCCCCACGCCCGGGTCGATGGAGAAGGGGACCCCCATGCCCACCAGCGGCAGCATGATGTCGGCGTAGAGGACCGCGGCGTCGACGCCCAGCTCATCGACCGGCATCAGGGTCACCCGCGCGCACAGCTCCGGCGTCCTGGTGATGGTCAGGATGTCGTAGCGCTCGCGCAGCTCCCGGTAGGCGGCGAGGGAGCGTCCCGCCTGGCGCATGAACCACACGGGAGTGCAGTCGACCCGCTGGCGGTGGAGCGCCGCGACCATGCGCTCCTCCCCGGTCATGGCGGCGCCGGGGGGGAGCGCCTCGTCCGCAGGTTCGGCGTCCGGATCTCCGGTGGACATCGGCTCAGTCCACCCCGATGTCGAAGGCGGCGGTCTCGTCACTCCGGCCGTAGGAGCGGATCGCCATGTGGGTGTCGGTGCGGACGATTCCGGGGAGGTCGGCGATGTGCTGCGTGACCACGGTGGCGAGAGCGTCGAGGTCGGCGACCCGGACGATGGCGACGAAGTCGGCCGAGCCGGTCGTCGTGTAGACCTCGGCGATCCCCTCGGTATCGGCGAGGGCCGGACCGAGCCGGCCGATCGCGCCGGGCTCGCACACGATGAAGAGGAACGCGGTGAGCATGGCGCGATGGTACTCACCTTCCGTGCCGCTCGCTGCAGACGGACCGCTCCGCCGCCCGGGGGGCGCGCGGGCGCTCACCACCACGGTCACGAGCGGTGACACCGGCGTGACGAGACGGAGCGCAAAGGGCGCTCTGGAGCATCATGCGTTCGTCATGCCGGACCAGCTCGTCTGCGTCAGCTGCTGGCGGTGGTACGACGGGCGCACCGTCTGCCCCACCTGCAAGGTGGCCCTGGTCGACCCGGGGACGGGCCAGCCGGTCGCCGTGCCCGCCGCGCCGCCGCCGGGGCCCGCCGCCCCTCCGGCAGCACCGGAGTGGCCCACCCCCGCAGCGGCCCCGTCCCCGGCGGAGTACGCCGAACCCCTCCCTCCGGTGGCCGGCTACCCGACCGGGATGCCCGTGGACACGCCCACCCGCAGGGAGATGCGGCAGATCCTGGCGGGGGAGAACCCGCAGGCGCCGGGACCCCTCGGCCCCCTGCAGACCCGGATGTCGCCCTCGGCGGGGGCGCCTATCCCCCCCGATCGACCCTTCCCGCCGGCACCGGCGCCGGCCGCCGGCAGCGGTGAGACGGCGCCAGCAGGGGACCTCGGGACCCCGACCTGGAGCACCCGGACGTCCGGCGGCGTGCCCCCCTCCCCGCCCTCGCGGATGGGGGTGGGCGGACCCCCGGCCGGGGACGCTGGGCCGTCTCCCGGATGGAGCCCGCGAGCCCCGGGCGGGCCGGCTCCCGCGCCGCCGCGCTCCCCCGGCGGGCCCCCCCTCACGGGAGGCGCACCCGCCACCGGTCTCCCGGCCGTGCCGGGCAGCGATCCGCGCTCCTACGGAGCTCCGGCTCCCGCCCCGCCGCCGGCTCGTCCCCTGCCGCCCCCGCCGGGATGGCAGCCCGGAGTGCCGCTGGGCCGCCCACCGAGCCCGCCGCGGCCGCTCGCTCCGGGTGCCCCGGGAGCCAGCCCACCCGGCTTCCCCCCGTTCCCTCCCCCGACGCTCCGGCCCGGCCCGCCCGGCGGCGCACCCGCTCCGGCCGTGCCCTCCGCCGGTCCGCTCCCGCCCCCCCCGGGGATGGGGGTCGGGCCCGGTCGCCCGGCGCTCCCGTCCGGCCCTCCGTTCCCGCCCCCCTCCTCGCCGTTCGCGCCACCGCCTCCGCTCGCCAGCCGGCTGGCGCCCCCGCTGGGACCGGCCCCGGGGAGCCGGGTTCCCCCGATGCCGCTCAGCCAACCCCCCTCTCCGCGGGACCCGGGGTCCCGTCCGTTCCAGCCCCCGGCCCCCGTCTGGCCCCGCACCCCGGACCCCGGGGTCGCGCCTCCGAGCTCCTGGCCCCCCGAGCGGCCGTCCGGTCCGCTGGGGAGCGGCGCGGCGGAGAGGCCGGTCCCGTCTGGGATGCCGGCACCCGCCTCCTCGGTGAGCGTTCCCTCCCCGGCCGGCGCGGCGGTCGATCGGCGCCGCGGCCTCGGGGTCCCGCTGGTGACGCTCGTGGCGCTGGTGGTCGGCCTGGTGGTTGCCGCCCTCTGGGTGGCCGCGGCCGTGGTCACCGGCCTGATGCTTCCCGAGCTGGCGATCGTGATCGGGGTCGCCGCCGGGCTGGTGGTGCGCGGCACACCCCGCGCCGGCGGCGCCGGCGCCGCGGTCGCCGCGGGACTGGTGGCCCTGGTCGCGATCGCGGCGGGCCTGCTCTTCGCCTCCCTCGCCATCTACCGCTCCGCCCACGGCTTGCAGGCGTTCCTCAACGCCGTCGGGGGGCTCGACACCTCCTTCTCCACCCACCTCGAGCACGAGGTCGGGGTGCTGGGCGCGGCCCTCGGGGTCGCAGGGGTGGTCATCGCGGTCCTGGTCGCGCTGGTCGGGCGGCGGCGGACCGAGGGCTGATCGGCGGGGCCGACCGGGGAGTGGCGCCGTCCCCGCGACGGGCGCTATCCTCGCTTACCGGGCGCGCGGGAGTAACTCAACGGTAGAGTGCAACCTTCCCAAGGTTGAAGTTGCGGGTTCGAGCCCCGTCTCCCGCTGGCCGGCCTCCGAGCGGGACCTCGAGGTCTAGCCGAGCAGCCCGTCGCCCCCAACGGTGGAGGCGCTGGCGGCCGCGCCCAGCTCGGCGAGGTAACGCTCCCGCCGCTCGGCGTCGAGGAAGGCGGCGCGGAAGGAGTTCTCGGCGAGCTTGACGAGCTGTGCCCGCCCGATCCCGAGGTCGCGCTCCAGCAGCCGGTAGTTGTCGTCGACGTAGCCGCCGAAGTAGGCGGGGTCGTCGGAGTTGACGGTGACCAGCAGGCCGGCGTCGATCATCGCGGGCAGGCAGTGGTCCTCGATCCTCTCGACGACGCGGAGGCGGACGTTGGAGAGCGGGCAGACGGTCAGCGGCACCTGCTGCTCGCGGAGCCGGGCCACCAGCCGCGGGTCCTCCATGGAACGGACGCCGTGATCGATCCGCTCGGCCCCGAGCAGGTCCAGCGCCTCCCAGACGTAGCTGGGCGGTCCCTCCTCGCCGGCGTGGGCGACGCAGCGCAGGCCCTCCCGCCGCGCCACGTCGTAGACCTCGACGAAACCGGAGGGGGGGTGCCCCACCTCCGCGGAGTCCAGCCCCACGCCGACGATCCGATCCCGGCGCGACCGCGCGCGGCGCAGGGTCTCCATGGCCGACGCCGGCCCGCGGTCGCGGAGGAAGCACATGATCAGCAGGGTCGAGACCCCGTAGTCACGTTCACTGGTCCCGAGCACCGACCAGAGGCCGTCCACGACCCTCTCCAGGAGGACGCCGCGCTCGGCGTGGACCTGGGGATCGAAGAAGATCTCGGCGTGGCGGACACCCTGCGCGCGGGCACGCTCCAGGTAGTCGCGCGCGAGGTCGGCGAAGTCCTCCTCCGACCGCAGCACGCCGGTGGTCGCGTAGTAGAGGTCGAGGAACGTCTGGAGGTTGGTGAAGTCGTATTGGCGCCGCAGCGCCGCGGCATCCGCGTAGGGCAGGGGCACCCGGTTGCGTTCCGCGAGCTGGAGGGCCAGCTCCGGCTCGAGCGTCCCCTCGATGTGCAGGTGCAGCTCCGCCTTGGGGAGGGGAGACGACTCACGATCGGTCCGCGGCGCGCGCTCTCGGTCCGGGGTCGAGGTCACGGCGGTGATTATGAGCACGCCCCGGTGGGGGCATCCCGAGCGCCGGTGGGCGTCGACGCGCTCACGGCTCTGAGCAGGATCGCACCGACCCGGTGCCACCGGATGGCCTCGAACCCGGCGGTCTTCAGCATCCGGGCCGCGCCGCGGACGGTGCGGGCGCGGCCGCGGTGGCCGGCCACCAGGGTCGGGGTCAGAAGCAGGGAGAAGATGTCGGTGAGCACGAGCCGCCCACCTGGCACCAGCACCCGTGCGCACTGCCGGAGCCCGGCCTGCTGGTCCTCCCAGTGGTCGAACGAGGTGGTGCTGACCACGAGGTCGAAGCTCGCGGCGGGGTGCGGGAGAGCCTCGGCGAAGCCCTGGGCGAAGTGCAGCCGGGCATCGGTGGTTGCCAGGGTCCAGGCCACCTCGACCATGCTGGGCGCGGGGTCGACGCCGTCGAGCCGCGTGGCGTCGGGGAGGCGCCGGGCCAGCTCGCGGAGCAGGTATCCGGTCCCGCAGCCCACGTCGAGAACCCGCCGGGCGGTGGGGGCGCTGCTCAGCGCGAGCGCGACGGTGCGGTCGGCGATCTCGCGGTGCAGCGCGCCGAGGCGGCCGCTCTCGTACCCCGGGGCCCGGACGCCGAAAGCGTGGACGTCACGATCGCGGGGCACGGGTCGATTGTTCCACCCGGCGGCACCCGGGGCAGGGCCTGGGCCGACGGGTCCCCGGCCCGCGCCCCGAGACGACCGCGTGGGGCCCCACCCGCTCAGGCCGCGGCCGCACCTCCGGCACCCTCACGCGGGAGATCCCCTCGCCGGGAGGGCGAGAGCATCCCCTCCAGGTGGTCGATGAGCTCCTCGAGGACGTCGCGCTGGAGGACCAGGCTGCGGTGGCCGCCCTGGGTGCTGTTGGCCACGATCCCCGCGTCGCGCAGGATCTTCACGTGGTTGCTGACCGTGGGCTGCGCCAGCGAGAACAGCTCGGCGAGCTCGCTCACGGTGCTGGGCGCGGCCCGCAGCACCTCCACGATGGCCAGCCGCGTGGGATCCGAGATCGTCTTCAGGCGCCGCGCCAGGACCTCGGTCCGGGCTCGCGCCTCGGCCCCGCTGCCCTCGGCGCGCACCCCGATCATCACCAGCCCGGGCAGGTCCGCCAGCGAGCCCAGGTGGGCGAAGTAGGAGGGGACCACCGCCACGATGCCCTCGGCGGGGAGCGACGCGACCAGGTCGTCGAGCAGCCGGCCCTCCGGCTTGTAGGTGCTGCGCGCGATCTCCTGCCACGGTGCGCCGCGGTGCTGGACCTCGCGCCGGGCCGCCACCGCCGCCTCCACCGATCGCAGGCCGTTGCGCATCCAGTCCGGCCGGACGGCGGACCAGACGTCGCAGACCAGCTCGAGGTAGGCGCGGCGGGCCTCCGGCGACGAGCGGAGCCGGTCCAGGCGAGCCCTCATCGCCACCCTGTCCTCGGGCGTCTCCGAGGCGAGGCGAAGGTCGACCGGCGCGGTGGCGCAGAGCCCCTCCAGGCGCCCCAGCAGCTCGTCCGCCTCGAGCGAGTAGAGCAGGCCGCCGTGGTGGGCGAGGATGGCCAGCTCCATCGAGCCGCTGCACTCCGTGGTCTCCTCCCCACCCCAGAACGCGCGCACCCGCTCGGCCAGCTCGGGGGGCTCCGCGTAGATCCGCCCCAGGGTCGCGTGGTCGCGGCGGAAGGAGGGTTGGGAGGCGGCGTGGAGGACCCAGTCCAGCTCCGCCGCGATCGAGCCGCTCACCACGACGGTCGGGGCGGGTGGTTCGGAGGCGGGTTGCTCGTGGTAGAAGGGCATCGCTACATGACTATATCATGATCCACCTTGACTTTCTGATCGATTCATGGCAAGATCCGTATATGTCGATGAACCCATGGATCACCTGCCAGACAGCCGGCGCGCGGATCGACGACCTCCGCCGTGCCGCGACCCTCGATCGGCTGGCACGCGATGCCAGGTCGCCGGAGCGGCAACGGATGGGCCACCCGGCGGCGGCCGGCCGGCTGGCTGCGCGCGACCCGCGCGGCTGAGCCTCCTCCGCCGCGGCCTCGCTCGCCGGTCAGGCGGCCCGGGCCGCCCAGCGCACCACGAGGTAGACGGCCAGGGCGATCAGCGCCAGCACCACCACCGTCTTGATCAGGAAGACGACGACGCCGACCAACCAGCCGAGCACGACGTAGGCGAGGACGACGGCGATGACGGCGACGATCACCACGGTGAGCGCGTGCAGGGGACGGACCCGAGCGGGCGACCTGCTCATGGCCAGATGATGGCACGTTGCCGTGGGGCCCGCCTGGAGAGGCTCTCCCTACCCCCGGCCTGAGCCTCGGGCCGGCAGCGCCAGCTCGGCCGGTCGTGGCACCGCCGCG
This sequence comes from uncultured Chloroflexia bacterium, assembly GCA_963803165.1. GTDB lineage: Bacteria > Chloroflexota > Dormibacteria > Aeolococcales > Aeolococcaceae > Changshengia. The sequence continues at coordinate 115,396 of CAWDLK010000008.1, forward strand.
ACCCGCGTCTCCGGGTGCCGGTCGAGGACGATCTGGTGGACGATGTCGCAGGCCTGGGCGATGCGCGGCTCGGCCAGCGAGTAGTAGACCGTGGTGCCTCCGCGCCGGGTGGCGACCAGCCCCGCGTGCCGCATCACCGAGAGGTGCTGGCTGGCGTTGGGCAGGCTCATCCCGACGATCTCCGCGAGCTCGCCGACGCTGCGCTCCCCGGCTCGGAGCGCCTGGAGGACCATCAGGCGCTTGGGGTCGGTGAGGACCTTGCAGAGCTCGGCGTGAAGCCGGAACGCCTCGGCGTTGCGCTGCCGATCGTCGTCCCCCGGCAGGGTCTGCTCATCCACGATGGCCACCATCCTAGTGTTTATTGCGTTGTTTCGCAAGTAACTATCCAGGGTGGCGGGCCGACGGCGGGCCGGGTCGGGCAACTCCGCCAGAGAGCCCGTGCGGCTGAGGCCGTTCGGCCCCCGCCCGGCCGGGCATGAACGGGTGGGGGAGAGGACGTTGCGCCCTGGCTCGCGAGACCGGCGGAGCGGACACTCTTATTGCGTGTAAGCGCAAGGACGCAATAAGTCGCATGGGCACCTCGACGGCGGGAGCCGCCCGGCGAGACCCGCGATGACGGAGGTGGCGACGCAGATGGTCGACAGCATGGCGACACCAGCCACGGCACTGGCGGACCGCACCGGCGCGGCACTCACCGAGGAGGACGTGCGGCGGATCGTGCGAGCCGAGATCGAGCGAGCCGGCGCCCGTGATCCCGGCACCCGGACGGCGACCATCATCGCCTCGAAGGGAACCCTCGACTTCGCCTACCCGCCGCTCATCCTGGCCACCACCGCCGCGGCGTCGGGGATGGAGACCTCGGTCTTCTTCACCTTCTACGGCCTCAACATCATCCACAAGGACTTCGAGCGGCTGCTCAAGGTGTCCCCGCTCGGCAACCCGGCGATGCCGATGCCGGTGACCATGCCCAACTTCGTCCTCGGCCTTCCCGGCATGGGCCCGATCGCCACCAAGATGATGAAGGCGAAGTTCCGGGGCAAGCACGTCGCCGGCATCCGTGAGCTGCTCGACACCTCACGCGAGCTCGGCGTCCGGCTGATCGCGTGCCAGATGACGATGGATGTCTTCGGCTATGGCCAGGACGACTTCATCGAGGGGGTCGAGTTCGCCGGAGCGGCGGCCTTCCTCGCCGAGGCCCGCAAGGCGCATCTCACCCTCTTCGTCTAGGCCGGATCGCCCCCGGCACCACCGAGTACGCACAGGAAGGTAGCCATGCCTGAGACCGAGATCGAGGCGACCGTGACCGTCGATGCGCGGGGGCTGCTCTGTCCCATGCCCATCGTCAAGACCGCCAAGGCGATGAAGGGGCTCGCCCCCGGCGACGTGCTCAGGGTCATCGCCACCGACCGGGGGTCGATCGCCGATATCCCGGCCTGGGCGGGGAGCACCGGCAACGAGATGGTGGAATGGCACGAGGACGGCGACACCTTCGTCTTCCTGGTGCGCAAGGGCGAGGGGGCCTGATCCCATGGCCGCGAACCAGAAGCTGGTGATCATGGTCACCCACGGCCCCGCCGAGCCGGAGCTGGCCTCGATCCCGTTCTCGATGGCGGGCGGCGCGCTGGCGTCGGACGTCGACGTGGTCATGGGCTTTCAGGCCGACGGCTGCCTGCTGATGAAGAAGGGGGTGGCCGAGACCGTGTCGGCACCCGGGTTCACGCCGCTCGGCGAGCTGCTGCCGACCATTCGCGAGCTGGGCGGGAAGATCCTGGTCTGCTCGCCCTGCTGGAAGAGCCGCGGTCTCACCGAGGCCGACCTCGTGGACGGCGCGGAGATCGTCGCCGCCGGCAGGTTCGTGGCCGAGATCACGTCCGCCACCAACAGCCTCACCTACTGAGAGGAGATCCAGATGTCGATGGTGCTGACCGAGGAAGACGTCGTCGGGCTGGGCGTTGCCCGGGTCGTGGACGCGCGCGGAACGGGTTGTCCGGGGCCGCTGCTCGAGGCCAAGAAGGCGATGGCCGGGGTGGCCGTCGGCGACGTGATCGAGCTGTGGTCGAGCGACCCGCAGACCAAGGCCGACGTGTCGGCCTGGGCCGGCAAGGTGGGCCACGGGTACCTCGGTGCCGTCGCCGCCGAGGGATACGACCGCGTCCTGATCCGCCGCGCCAAGTGAGCCGAGGCGGGGCGGCGTGACGGTGCAGGCGGGTCTCACCGCGGTGGAGGGACCACCGGCGCGCTCTCCCCGCGTCCTGGTGTTCTCGACCAACGCGATCTCCGATCCCGGCATCGACCTGGCGGGCAGCTCGCATCTGCACTACTCCCCCGAGGTGGTCGTGATCAGCCTGCCCTGCACCAGCGGGGTGAGACCGGGCTGGATCCTCCACGCCCTGGAGCGGGGCTTCGACGGGGTGTTCATCGCCGCCGACGGCGAGGAGTGCGGCTTCCTCCCCGACTGCACCGCGCGCTCCTCGCGCATCGTGCAGGCGGCCCAGGCCCTGATGGCCGAGAGGCGGATCGACGGCCGCCGGGTGAAGATGGCCGCCATCTGCTCGGTGTGCGCCGAGCCGTTCGCCCGGCAGGTGCGCGGCTTCACCGAGTCGCTGGCGAGCCTCGAGGGATAGCCGGTGATGCAGCCATCGACGGCCTACGACGCGCTGGTCATCGGCAGCGGGATCGGTGGCATGGAGGCCGCCGTCAAGCTCGGTGACATGGGCTACCGGGTGCTGGTGGTCGAGAAGGAGCCGTCCATCGGGGGGAAGATGATCCTGCTCAGCAAGGTCTTCCCCACGCTGGACTGCGCCAGCTGCATCTCGACGCCCAAGATGGCGGCGACCGCCCATCACCCAAAGGTGCGCGTGCTCACCCAGTCCGAGGTGACCCGCGTTCGCGGCGACGGGGACGGTGGCTTCCGGGCCACCGTGCGCCGCGCGGCGCGCTTCGTCGACGAGCAGCTCTGCACCGGCTGCCGGCTCTGTGAGATGGCGTGCACGGTGGCCGTCCCCGACCAGTTCAACGGCGAGATGGTCTCGCGCCGGGCCGCCTACATCCCGTTCCCCCAGGCGATACCGCAGAAGGCCCTGATCGAGCGTGCCGGCAGCTCCCCCTGCAGCTTCGCCTGCCCGGCCGGGGTCAAGGCCCACGGTTACGTGTCCCTGGTGCGGAGCGGACGCGATGAGGCCGCCTTCGCCCTGGTCGCCGAGACCACTCCCCTGGTCGGGACCCTCGGCCGCGCCTGCTACGCGCCCTGCGAGGCGGAGTGCACCCGGGGCAGCCTGGAGGGGGCGGTGTCGATCCGCCGCCTCAAGCGGTTCGTCGCCGACGCCCACTACGCGCTGCCCGAGCCGCCTCCCCCCGAGCGGCCCGCTCCGAACGGGAAGCGGGTGGGCATCGTCGGCTCCGGCCCCGCCGGGCTCACCGCCGCGTGGCAGCTGGCCCGCGGGGGGTACGCGGTCACGGTCTTCGAGTCGGCCTCCCAGGCGGGAGGTGCGCCGCGGCTCTCCATCCCCGGCTACCGCCTGCCCGTCGAGGTGGTGGAGCGAGACATCCGGAACGTGACCGACCTCGGGGTCCGGATCGTCACCGGGACCCGGATCGACGACCTCGCGGCGCTGCGAGCCCAGGGCTTCGACGCCGTGCTGGTCGCCACCGGCACGCCCCGTCCGGCGCGCCTGCGGGTACCGGGGGAGGACACCCTGCACGGCGTCCGCCCGGCGCTGGACTTCCTGCGCGATATCCGCCTCGACCGTCCCCCGGAGCTGAGCGGCCGGGCCGTGGCGGTGATCGGCGGCGGCAACGTGGCCATCGACGCCGCCCGCAGCGCGCGCCGCCTCGGCGCCTCGGACGTGCACCTCGTCTGCCTCGAGCAGCGGAGCGAGATGCCCGCCTACGCCTGGGAGGTCGACGAGGCCCTGGCCGAGGGCGTGCAGCTCCACGACGGATGGGGGATCGCCGGGTTCACCGGCGGGCCCGGCGTTGCGACGGTGAAGCTCAAGCGCTGCGTCTCCGTGTTCGATGCCGACCATCGCTTCAGCCCCCGCTACGACGAGTCGACCAGCGCCGCGATCGACTGCCGGCTGGCCATCGTCGCGGTCGGAATGGGCGCCGACACCGCCGCCTTCCCCGCCCTGGCACCGGAGGGAGCCCGTTCGCTGCCGGTGGACCCGGCCACCCAGGTGACCGCCCTCCCCGGGGTGTTCGCCGCCGGCGACGCGGTCACCGGCCCGACCACTATCGCCGAGGCGGTCGGCCAGGGCCGCCGCGCGGCTTTCATGATCGACCGCTGGCTCCGGGACCTCCCCCTCACCGGCTTCGACGAGCCGCTGCCCAGGGTCAGCGGCGCCGCGGTGCTGGCCCGCCAGGGCAGCCACAGCCGCCGTGAGCCGCTCGCCGTCGCGGCGCAGCTGACCGCGAAGCCCACCGGCTTCGCCGAGGTCGAGCCCGCGCTCGGCGAGGAGGAGGCCCGCGAGGCCGCCGCCCGCTGCCTGGACTGCGGGGTGTGCTCGGAGTGCCATGAGTGCCTCGCCGCCTGCCCGGCGGCGGCGATCGACCTGGCCATGCGGCCCGAGGAGATCGAGGTCGAGGCCGGCGCCGTGATCGTCGCCACCGGGTACCGGCTCTTCCCCGCCGACCTCAAGCCGGAGTACGGGTACGGCCGCTTCAAGAACGTGATCACCGGGACCCAGATGGAGCGGCTGCTGGCGCCGACCCGTCCCTACAACACCGTGCTGCGCCCCGGTGACGGGAAGGTCCCCGACCGGATCGCCTACGTGATGTGCACGGGATCGCGCGACCAGACGGTGGGCAACCCGCTGTGCTCGAAGTTCTGCTGCATGTACTCGCTCAAGCAGAACCAGCTGATCATGGGGGCGCTGCCGCTCGCCGACGTGACCGTCCACTACATCGACATCCGCGCAGCCGGCAAGGGCTACGACGAGTTCTACGAGCAGGCAAGGGGGATGGGCACCAGCTTCGTGAAGGGCCGCGTCGCCGGCATCGCGGAGCGGCCCAATGGCGATCTGGTGCTGCGCTACGAGGACATCGAGCACGGCGGCACGATCACCGAGGCCGAGTACGACCTGGTGGTCCTGGCGGTGGGGGTGCGGCCCAACCCGGAGGCGGCCGAGCCGTTCGCGCGCGGTGAGCTGGTCCTGGACGACCACGGCTACGTGGCCGAGGTCGACGAGGACCTGAACCCGGCCGCCACCGCGATCCCCGGCGTCTTCGTGGCCGGGACCGCATCCGGGCCGCGGGACATCCCCGAGTCGATCCTCCATGCCGGGGCGGCGGTCGCCCAGGCGGCCGCCCATCTCGAGCACCGGAGGGGGCTCCGATGACCGCCGGCGAGCGCCCTGCGGATGAGGCCGTGCCCGGTCCGCGCCGCCGGCTCGGTGTCTACGTCTGCCAGTGCGGTGGCAACATCTCCGACCATGTCGATGTCGCGCGGGTGGTCGCGGCGGTCGCCGGAGAGGCGGACGTGGTGGTGGCCCGTGACGCCATGTTCACCTGCTCGGACGCCACCCAGCAGGAGATCGCGGCCGACATCGCCGCCCAGGGCCTCGACGGCCTGGTGGTCGCCTCGTGCTCGCCCAAGCTGCACACCTTCACCTTCCGCTCCGTCGCCCGGCGTGCGGGGCTCAACCCCTACCGCTACACCCAGGTCAACCTCCGCGAGCAGTGCTCGTGGACGCACACCGACGATCCCGAGGGGGCCACCCGGAAGGCGATCCGCCTGGTCCGCGCGGGCATCGCTCGGACCCGCCTCACCGAGGCGCTGGAGCCGACCACGGTGGAGACCGTCCCCCGCGTGCTGGTGGTGGGAGGGGGCGTGGCCGGGATGCGCGCGGCGATCGGCCTGGCCGAGGTCGGGCTGGGCGTCGTCCTCCTCGAGCGCGAGCCGCGGCTGGGCGGCCGGGTGGCCGGTCTGGGGGCCACGTTCCCCCACGGCACCAGCGGCACGAGCCTGGTGGCCCGGCTGGCCGCCGAGATCGAGCGCCAGCCCTCGATCACCGTCCTCACCGAGGCCGAGGTGGTCTCCAAGTCGGGCACCTACGGCGACTACCGGGTGGCCGTCTCCGCCCGCGGGGAGACCGCCACGCTGCGGGTCGGGCAGATCATCGTGGCGACCGGGTTCGACAGCTACGAACCGGAGGCCGGGGAGCTCGGCTACGGCATTCCGGGGGTGCTCACCCTTCCCGAGTTCCGCCGGCTCGTCGACGGCTCCCACGGTCCGCTCACCCACCGGGGCCGGGCGGTGCGGGGCATCGCCTACATCTACTGCGTGGGCAGCCGCGGCGGCGACCGGCCGTCCTGCTCTCGCTTCTGCTGCACCGCCGCCGTGCACGCCTCGCTGCTCGCCGCCGAGCGGGACCCTGAGATCCACCAGTACCACCTCTACCGCGACCTCCGCACCTACGGCAAGCACGAGGCCATGCTCACCGAGTCCCGCGCGAAAGGCTCCCTCTACCTGCGCTTCCCGGACGACGAGCCGCCGCGGGTGAGCCGTGACGGAGACCGTTTTCACGTGGACGTCCGCGACCTGCTGACGGCGGGCGAGGAGCTGGGCATCGATGTCGACCTCGTCGTCCTCGTGACCGGCGCCGTCCCCCGCCGTGATCCCGGCCTGGTCGCGGCCCTCCGGCTCCCGGTGGGCCGGGACGGGTTCTTCAACGAGATCCACCCCAAGCTGCGGCCGGTGGAGACCGTGGTCGACGGGGTGATGATAGCGGGGGCGTGCCAGGGACCCAAGACCGTGGCGGAGAGCGTCGCCTCCGGGCTCGCCGCCGTCACCCAGGCGGCGGCGGTCCTCAAGCGAGGGGTCGCCGAGCTCGATCCGCAGGTGGCCGAGGTCAACACCTCCGCGTGCACCGGCTGCGGGGCCTGCGTCGATGCCTGCCCGTTCGCGGCCATCGTCCTGGAGGCAGATGCCGGCGCCGGGGCGGCGCCGGACACGGGCGGGGCGAGGATGGTGGCACGCATCGACGCCACCGGCTGCAAGGGCTGCGGCGGCTGCGCTCCGGTGTGTCCCGAGAACGCCATCGACCTGCGCGGCTACACGGACGCCCAGGTGCGGGCGATGATCGACGGGCTGCTCGCCCCGGTGCCGGCGTGAGCCGCGACATCCGCGAGGTGGTGCGCGACGAGCCGGCGGTCCGCGCCCGGCTGGTGGAGGTGCTGCGCCTCCACGGCCCGCTCACGGTGCCCGAGGCGGCCGCGCGCATGGGCTGGCCGGAGGACGAGGTGATGGTCTGGATCATGGGCCTGCGCAAGTACGGTCTGGTCGCCGAGGAGAAGGCGGAGAGCGGTGCCGACCACTTCCGCTATGCGGCGGTGGAGCAGCCGTGAGCGCGCTGGTCGGCTCGGCGCGGCTCGGCGCCCTCACCGCCGCTGACGGGTTCGACGCCCAGGCCTGCATGAACTGCGGGGTGTGCACCGCGGTCTGCCCGCTGGGCATGACCCTGCTGCCTCGGCTGCTGTTCCGCTACGTCGTGCTCGGCCTCGACGAGCGCGTCGCGGACTCGAAGGACGCGATCTTCTCGTGCCTGCTCTGCAGGGCGTGCGAGGCGAGCTGCCCGGCCGGCGTGCACATCACCGAGAACGTGCGCCTGCTGCGCCACTGGCTGCTCCGGGAGGCGGGCTGATGCCATTGCCCATCCCCGACGTGGTGGGGATCCTCTCCGACAACCTGCGCCGGCGCGGCTCGGTGCTCCCCATCCCGGCTCGCCGGGCCACCCGCTGGGCTCGGGATCTCGGCATCCCCCGAGGTGGCGAGACCGTCCTCTACACCGGGCAGATGTACCAGCTGATCCCCTACATCGAGAGGCTGGTCCGCCTGGAGCAGCGGCTCGGCGACTCGCCGCTCGCCCGGCTGAGCGGCGTCGCACGGCGGGCCAACCGTCTGGTCAACGGGGTCGGCCTGGTGGCCCGCCCGTCGGCGGCCGAGCGCCGGGAGTACGATCGCGTCCCCGCCAACGTGGCGCGGCTGCTGACCCGCGCCGGGGTGGCCTTCGGCTACCTCTACGAGGACGACCTCTACAGCGGAGCGCTGACCCACGACCTGGGTGCCGACGAGGCCGTCGCCGCTCACGCTCGCCGCGTCGCCGACGTCTTCCGGCGCCGCGGCGTCCGCGAGGTGATCACCATCGACCCGCATACCACCACGATGCTGCGCACCGTCTTTCCGCGGCTCGTCGAGGGCTACACGGTGCGGGTGCGGAGCTACCTGGAGGTGCTCGCCGAGCGCGGCCTGCCCGTGTCCACCCCTCTCGAGGGCGAGGTCGCCATCCACGACTCGTGCGTCTACGCGCGCTACGAGGGGGTGATCGAGGAGCCGCGCCAGCTGCTCACCGCCGCCGGGCTGAGCGTGCGCGAGCCGGAGCATACGCGCGCCCGCACCTGGTGCTGCGGCGGTCCGGCGGAGTCCCTCTTCCCCGCCACCGCCCTGGCGGTCGCCGGCGGGCGGGTGGAGCAGCTCCGGGCCGCGGCCCCCGACTGCGTCACCATGTGCCCGATCTGCCTGGTGAACCTGGGCAAGGCCGCGGCCGGGCGGATCCGGATCCGGGACATCTCGGACCGCCTCGTGGCCGCGACCGGCCCGGCGGGCGACGGGGTTGGCGAGCCCCGCCTCGGCGCCCCTCTCGCCACCCGTTTGTGACCTCCGCGGAGGCCGCTGCCGAGGCGGCTGGTGCGACAGCGAGGTCAGGGGACGGTCGAATCCAGAGTGATCCTGGTCCTGATCGCCATGGTGGTCCTTCTCGTCCTGGGGATCGTCGGCCATCAGATCCGCACCACCTTCTCCAACGTCGGCCGCCGGCTCTGCGCCTGGCCGAGGGCGGCCGCCTCGCCGCCGGCCGCGTGGGATCGCGGCCGGCCGGGCCGAGCCGGGGTGGCACCGGTGTCCCGCCCGCCTCGTGCCGCCCCGGGACTAGGATGTGCGCCACGGTGTCGCGCGCGCTCCCCGATCCCCGTACCGCACCGAGGGTGAGCCCGCCCCCCAGGACCTCAGCACAGACGTCGATGGCGCGTGAGCGCATCCCCCGGCTCGGAGTTGAAAGATGATCCGTCGCCCGCTCGAGCTGACCCCGCTCCCCGACCTTCTCCATGGCACCGCGCGTGCGGGCCCGGTCCGGACGCGGCGGCCACAGTACGTCGACCTGCTGCCCCCCTGCAACGCGGGCTGCCCGGCCGGCGAGAACATCCAGGCCTGGCTCGGCCTGGTGCGGGATGGGCAGCACGAGGAGGCCTGGCGGCAGCTGGTCGACGACAACCCCCTCCCCGCCGTCCACGGCAGGGTCTGCTACCACCCCTGCGAGGACGTCTGCAACCGCAAGGAGCTGGACAGCCAGGTCTCCATCCACGCCGTGGAGCGCTTCCTCGGCGACCTGGCCCTCGAGCGTGGATGGGCGTTCCCGGCACCCGCCGAGCCGAGCGGCAAGCGGGTCCTGGTCATCGGCGCCGGTCCCAGCGGCCTCTCGGCCGCCTATCAGCTGGCCCGCCGCGGACACCAGGTCGAGATCCGGGACCTGAGCCCGGAGCCGGGCGGGATGATGCGGTACGGCATCCCCGCCTACCGGCTGCCCCGCCAGGAGCTGGCGGCCGAGCTGGCCCGCATCGAGGCCCTGGGGGTGCGCTTCACCCTCGGTCATCGGGTCACCGACCTGGCCGCGGAACGGGCCGAGGGCGGATTCGACGCCGTCTTCGTGGCGGTGGGCGCCCACCTCTCCAAGCACGTCGACATCCCGGCGCGCGACGCCGGCCGCATCTACGACGCCGTCTCCTTCCTCCGGGAGGTCGCCGCGGGCGGCGAGCCGGCGGTCGGCCGTCGGGTGGCGGTCTACGGCGGTGGCAACACGGCCATGGATGCGGCCCGGGTGGCCAAGCGGCTGGGCGCGAGCGACGCGCTCATCGTCTACCGGCGCAACCGGGAGCGGATGCCCGCCCACGAGGAGGAGGCCGAGGCGGCGGAGCGCGAGGGAGTGCGGATCAACTGGCTTCACACCATCACCGCCTTCGACGGTCCGGAGCTGACCGTGGAGGTGATGGAGCTGGACGGGAACGGCTTCCCGCAGCCCACCGGACGGTTCGAGCAGCTGGCCGCCGACACGCTCATCCTCGCCGTGGGCCAGGATGCCGACACCGAGTTCCTGCGCCGGGTGCCAGGCGTCGAGTTCAAGAAGGACGGCACCGTCCTGGTGTCCGCCTCGATGATGACCGGCAGCCCCGGGGTCTTCGCGGGCGGTGACATGGTCCCCGCCGAGCGCACCGTGACGGTCGGCGTCGGCCACGGCAAGAAGGCCGCGCGCCACATCGACGCGTACCTGCGCGGCGTCCCGGGCGAGCTCGCCGCCAAGCACCCGCAGGCCGGCTTCGAGCTCCTCCACCCCTGGTACTTCGCCGACGCCAACGCGCGGCCTCAGCCCGAGCGTGCGCCCGAGGATCGGGTGGCCGACTTCGCCGAGATCGTCAGCGGCCTCGGCGAGCGGGAGGCCGTGTACGAGGCGCAGCGCTGCCTCTCCTGCGGCAACTGCTTCGAGTGCGACGGCTGTCTCGGGTCCTGTCCCGAGGACGCGGTGGTCAAGCTCGGCGCCGGCCACCGCTACCGCTTCGACTACGACCGTTGCACCGGCTGCGGGACCTGCTTCGAGCAGTGTCCCGTGCATGCCATCGAGATGATCCCGGAGCCAGCCTGATGCGCACCACCATCGACGGCAACGAGGCGGCCGCGTCGGCCGCGTACCGGCTCAACGAGGTCTGCTGCATCTTCCCGATCACCCCGTCCTCCGCCATGGCCGAGCTCGCCGACGAGTGGGCCAGCCAGGGGAAGCGCAACATCTGGGGCAGCGTGCCCTCGGTGGTCGAGATGCAGAGCGAGGGCGGGGCGGCGGGGGCGCTCCATGGGGCCCTGCAGGGCGGGGCGCTGACCACCACCTTCACTGCCTCCCAGGGACTGCTGCTCATGGTCCCCAACATGTACAAGATCGCCGGCGAGCTGACCCCGACCGTGTTCAACGTCGCGGCCCGCTCCCTCGCCGCCCAGGCGCTCTCCATCTTCGGCGACCACTCCGACGTCATGGCGGTGCGCCAGACCGGCTTCGCGCTGCTCTGCTCCGCCTCGGTGCAGGAGGCGCACGATCTGGCGGCGGTCTCCCAGCTGGCGACGCTGCGCACCCGCGTGCCCTTCCTCCACTTCTTCGATGGTTTCCGGACCTCGCACGAGCTCAACACCGTGGACCTGCTCAGCGACGACGAGCTGCGGGCCTTGGTCCCCGCCGAGCTGGTGCGTGCCCACCGTGGCCGGGCACTCTCCCCCGACCACCCCTTCATCCGCGGCACCGCCCAGAACCCGGACGTCTACTTCCAGGCCCGGGAGACGGTCAACCCGTTCTACGCCCGCGTCCCCGGTGGAGTGCAGGAGGCCATGGACTCCCTGGCCAGGCTGACCGGACGGCAGTACCGCCTCGCCGAGTACGCGGGCGCCCCCGACGCCGACCGGGTCATCGTGGCCATGGGCTCCGGCGCGCAGACCGCCGCGGAGACGGCGCTCCACCTCGCCGGCGAGGGGGAGAAGGTGGGGGTCGTGCTCCTGCGCCTCTACCGGCCGTTCCCCGCGGAGGCGCTCCTCGCCGCCATCCCGCCCAGCGCGCGGCGGGTCGCCGTGCTCGACCGCACCAAGGAGCCGGGAGCGCTCGGTGAGCCGCTCTTCCTCGACGTCCTCGGCGCGCTCGCCGAGGCCCACTCGGGTGGCACCCGCGAGGTCATGCCCCTGGTCACCGGTGGCCGCTACGGGCTGTCGTCGAAGGAGTTCACCCCGGGGATGGTCGCCGGGATCTTCACCGAGCTGGCCGCGGAGCGGCCCCGCCCGCGCTTCACGGTCGGCATCAACGACGACGTGAGCGGGCTCAGCCTTCCCTATGACCGCAGCTTCGACATCGAGTCGCCGCGGACGCTCCGCGCCCTCTTCTTCGGCATGGGGTCGGACGGCACCGTCGGGGCCAACAAGAACACCATCAAGATCCTCGGCGAGGATGCGGGGCGTCTGGCCCAGGGGTACTTCGTCTACGACTCCAAGAAGTCGGGGTCGGAGACGGTCTCGCACCTGCGCTTCGGCCCCGACCCGATCCGGGCCCCGTACCTGATCTCCCGCGCCGGATTCGTCGGCTGCCATCATCCTCGCCTCATCGAGCGTCCCGAGGTGGTGGAGCGCGCGGCGCCGGGGGCCACCCTGCTGCTCAACACGCCCCGCCCGGCCGCGGAGGTCTGGGACTCGCTGCCGCGGGAGGCCCAGGAGCAGATCCTGGCCAAGCGGCTGACCCTGTACGCGATCGACGCCAGCAGGGTGGCCCGCGAGGCGGGCCTCGGCGGGCGGGTCAACACCGTCCTGCAGACCTGCTTCTTCGCGATCTCCGGGGTCCTGCCCCAGGACCAGGCGATCGCGGCCATCAAGAAGGCGATCGCCAAGAGCTATGCCCGGCGCGGTCCCGAGGTCATCGCCCGCAACGATGCCGCGGTGGACGCCGCCGTCGCGGCGCTGCACAAGATCGAGCTCCCCGACCGGGTGACCTCCACCCGCGGGGTGCGGCCGCCGGTCCCGGCGAACGCCCCGGAGTTCGTGCGCAACGTCACCGCGGTGATGATGGCCGGCCACGGCGACGAGCTTCCGGTGAGCGCCCTTCCCGTCGATGGGACCTACCCCAGCGGGACCGCCGCCTACGAGAAGCGGAACATCTCCGACGAGGTGGCCGCCTGGGACCCCGGTCTGTGCATCCAGTGCGGCAACTGCAGCTTCGTCTGCCCGCACAGCGTGATCCGCTCCAAGCTCTACGACCAGGCGCAGCTGGGCGGGGCGCCGGACGGCTTCCCCACCATGCAGCTCACCTCGCGCGGCCTGCCCGACGCGCGCTTCACGCTCATGGTCTACCTGGAGGACTGCACCGGCTGCGGCCTGTGCGTCGAGGCCTGCCCGATCTCGGCGCCGGACGACCCCCGGCGCAAGGCCATCAACCTGGCCCGGCGGGAGCCGCTGGTGGCCGCCGGGCGGGAGCACATCCGGTTCTTCGAGACGCTTCCCCTGGCCGACCGCTCGCGGGTGGACTTCGAGACCGTGCGGGGGACGCAGTTCCTGCAGCCGCTCTTCGAGTTCTCGGGCGCGTGCGCCGGCTGCGGCGAGACCCCTTACATCAAGCTGCTCTCCCAGCTGTTCGGCGACCGGCTGATGGTCGCCAACGCCACCGGGTGCTCGTCGATCTACGGGGGCAACCTGCCCACCACGCCGTGGACCGTCAACGCCGCCGGGCAGGGGCCCGCCTGGTCCAACTCGCTCTTCGAGGACAACGCCGAGTTCGGGCTGGGCTTCCGGCTCGCCGCCGACCAGCAGCAGGGTGTCGCCCGCGACCGCCTCACCGAGCTGCGCGAGGCGCTGGGAGCGGAGCTGGTCGACGAGGTGCTCGCCGCCCCCCAGCGACGGGAGACCGAGTACGCCGCGCAGCGCGAGCGGGTCGCCGAGCTGCGCCGCCGCCTCGACGCCATGACCGACACCGGAAACCCCGCGGTCGTCGACCTGCGCAGCGTCATCGATCACCTGGTGCGCCGCAGCGTGTGGATCGTGGGCGGCGACGGTTGGGCCTACGACATCGGCGCCGGTGGGCTGGACCACGTGCTGGCCAGCGGCCGCGACGTCAACGTGCTCGTGCTCGACACCGAGGTCTACTCGAACACCGGCGGCCAGGCCTCGAAGGCCACCCCGCTCGGTGCGGTGGCCAAGTTCGCGTCGGCGGGCAAGCGGGTGGGCAAGAAGGACCTGGCTCTGCAGGCCATCGCCTACGGCAACGTCTACGTCGCCCGGGTGGCGCTGGGCGCCGACCCCGAGCAGACGCTCCGGGCACTCCGCGAGGCGGAGGCCTACGAGGGTCCGTCGCTGGTCATCGCCTACAGCCACTGCATCGCCCACGGGATCGAGAAGGACGGGGTCGAGCTCCGCAACGGGCTCGACCAGCAGTACCGGGCGGTGTCCAGCGGCTACTGGCCTCTGGTGCGCTACGACCCGATGGTGCGCGCCGGCGGGGGCAACCCCTTCCTGCTCAACTCGTCGCGGCCGCGCATCGCCTTCACCGAGTACGCGGGCCGCGAGCTTCGCTACCGGATCCTCGCCAGGACCCACCCCCCGGAGGCCGAGCGGCTGCTCGCCCTGGCCCAGGAGGAGGTGAACCGGCGCTGGGCGACCTACGAGGAGATGGCCTCGCAGGGGGCCGAGCGTTTCGCGGCCGCCGGCGAGGGGGAAGTCCGATGAACCTGGAGACCACCTACCTGGGCCTGACCCTGCGCAACCCGCTGGTCGCGTCGCCCAGCCCGATCGCCCACACGGTGCCGGGGATCAAGAAGCTGGCCGCGGCCGGCGTCGGGGCGGTGGTCCTGCCGTCCCTCTTCGAGGAGCAGATCCGTCTCGATGCGGAGCGCGACGCCCGTCTTGCCGCGGCGGGGTCCGAGAGCTTCGGGGAGGCGCTCTCCTACATTCCCGACCCGGGGCTCGACACCGTGCCTCGCCAGTATCTCAGCCTGATCGAGCGGGCTCGGGAGGCGGTGCCGATCCCGGTCATCGCCAGTCTCAACGGGACCACCCCCGGAGGCTGGGGCGGGTACGCCGCCGCCCTGCAGAGGGCGGGCGCGTCCGCCATCGAGCTGAACGTCTACTACCTCTCCGAGCACCTCACGGTCTCGGCCGCCCAGGCTGACGAGCGCTACCTGGAGGTGCTGGGCGCGGTGAGGGCGGCGGTGACCATCCCCATCGCCGTCAAGATCGGCCCCTACTTCAGCTCGCTCGGTGAGATGGCGAGCCGGCTGCAGCAGGCCGGCGCCGATGGCCTGGTCCTCTTCAACCGCTTCATGCAGACGGACATCGACCCCGAGAGCCTGACCGTCAGCGCCGGGCTCACCCTCTCCCAACCGGCCGAGGCGGCGCTGCCCCGCTCCTGGATCGCCCGGCTGCGCGGCCGCGTGCCGCTCTCGCTCGCCGCCACCACCGGGGTGGAGACCGCGGGAGACGTCGCCGCCTACCTGCTCGCCGGCGCCGACGCGGTGATGACCACGTCGTCCCTGCTGCGCCACGGCCCCGAGCACGCTGCCACGCTGCTCGAGGGGTTGCGGTCATGGATGGAGCGCAAGGGGTTCGAGAGCGTCGACCAGGTGCGGGGACGGCTGTCCGCCGAGGCGGGCGCCGACCCGGCGGGGTACGGACGGTCCAACTACCTCAGCACCATCGAGCAGGCGACCCAGGCGTACGCACCCGGCTGAGCGCCGCCGCCGCTCTCCCTGACCGTGGGGGGTGTCAGCGTGGGTAGAGGTCGGCCGCCGAACGGGTGATGCCCATCAGCCGGCCCTCGCCGTCGCCCAGCCGCTCGAAGCCGAACCGCTGGTACAGCGCGTGCGCATCGCGGGTGGCGAGGACGAAGCGGCGGAGCCCCTGGAGCCGCGCGTCGCCGACGATGGCGGCGAGCAGGCGGGAGCCCACGCCGCGCCCGCGGGCGGGCTCGGCGACGAAGACGTCGGCGAGCCAGGCGAAGGTGGCCTGATCCGTCACCACCCGGGCGAACCCCACCTGCTCGCCATCCAGGACGGCCGCGAAGACCAGGCTGTGCGCGCAGGCGCGCTGGAAGGTCTCCCACGGGATGTTGGTGGACCAGTAGCTGGCGGTGAGCCAGGAGTGAGCCAGACCCAGGTCGATGAGCGCCGGGTCGCGGATCACGAAGAGGCCAACAGGGTCAGGCACCCGTGTCCCTCCGTGCGCTGTCCGCCGCCGCCGGCGCGTCCTGCGGACGCGGATGCTAGCCGATCCGTCACCGTGGAGAGCGTGGAAACCTCCGCCCCCGCGGCCGTCGAGCCGACCGCCGCCGCCGTCGCCGACGACCCCGCAGGATCGCGGCACCCGATCGCCGCCGTCGCCGCGGTCGCCGCCCTGGCCGGAGCCGCGTTCTGCTTCGTGACCGGCGAGAGCCTGCCCGTCGGCCTGCTCACCCAGCTCTCCGCCGGGCTGCGCGTCTCGCTCTCCGCGATCGGTCTGCTGGTGACCATCTACGCAGTGGTCGTGGTGGTGGTCTCGGCGCCGCTCACGCACCTGACCCGGCGCATCCCTCGCCGGGCGCTGCTGAGCGGTCTGCTGGCAACGTTCGCGCTGGCCACCCTGGCGGCCTCGGCGGCGCCCAGCTACGGCTGGCTGGTGGCGGCGCGGGTGGTGATCGCCCTGGCCCAGGCGATCTTCTGGTCGATCGTCGCGGTGGTGGCGGTCGGTCTCTTCCCGCCGCGGTTCCGGGGGCGGGCCATCGCCGGGGTCTTTGCCGGCAGCTCGATCGCCCTGATCCTGGGTGTCCCGGCCGCGACCTGGATAGGCCAGCAGGCCGGATGGCGCCTGGCCTTCGCCGGCCTCAGCGGGCTCGGCCTCGTCGACCTCGCCGCGCTCGCCGTGCTCCTGCCGCCGATGCGCTCGGGCGAGGGCCACGCCGCCGCCGGCACCCACCCGGATGCCCGTCGCTACCGGCTCACCGTCCTCACCACCATCCTCTGCGTCAGCGGCTCCTTCAGCGCCTACACCTACGTGACCGCGTTCCTCACCCGGGTCAGCGGCCTGCCGCTCCGGGCGGTCGCGCCGGTGCTGCTGCTCACCGGAGCCGCCGATGCCGGCGGCATCGTGGTCACCGGCCTGCTCATGGATCGCCATCCGGTGGCGGCGAGGGTCGGCCCGGTGGCGGTGCTCGCCGCGTCGCTGCTCCTGCTGACCGCCTTCGGCACGGTCGGTGCCGCGACGGTCGTCCTCGAGGCCGGCGCCGGGATCGGCCTCTCCGGGGTCGCCATCGCCCTGCAGACCCACGTCCTGGTGGTGGCGCCCCGGCGCACCGACATCGCCTCGGCCTGGTACTCCGCGTCGTTCAACGTCGGCATCGCCAGCGGGCCGCTGGTGGGAGCGCTGGTGCTCTCCACCCTCGGGCTGCGCTTCACACCGCTGGTGGGCGGCGGGTGCGCTCTCCTCGGCCTCGCGGCCATCGTCGCCGAGTCGAGGTCGGCCCGCCGCCCGCGGTCAGACCGCGGAAGGGGCGTCGGGGGCGCGGGCCCGGGAGGCGCCGGGGCTGGGTGAGAGCGGGGGGAGGGCGAGCACGCCCTCGTCGGCGCGGATCAGCCGCCAGCCGCCCTCGTGCACCTTCCAGTGGTGGGAGCCGCAGATCACGACAAGGTTGGCGAGATCAGTCGAGCCGCCCCGGGCCCAGTGGCGGAGGTGGTGGACCTCGCCCCAGGACGCGGGCCGGTCGCAGCCCGGCCAGGCGCAGCCCCGGTCGCGGGCCCGGAGCGCCCGTCGGGTGCCGGTCGCCGGCACCCGGGTGCTGCGACCGACGTCGAGGACCGCGGAGTCCGCGCCGAACACCACCCGGGTCACCGCGGCGTCGCAGCCGAGGCGTCGCGCCGTCTCGGCGGCGATGGCTCCGCCCAGCTCCAGATCGGCGGCGGGCGCGCCCTCCTCGCCACGGAGCGTCGCCAGGCTGGCGGTGACCTGGAGGTGGGGACGCTGCCCGGCGTGCTGGGGCAGCGCTCCGCTGTCGAGGGCGTGGCCCGCCAGCTCCACCAGGGCGTCGGCGAGGCGGCGATCCCGTTGGCGCCGGTCCGCCTCGCCGGTCGGCCGGGCCAGCGGCTCGAGGGCGGTGCGCAGGGTGGCGCCGCCCTCGGTGTCGAGGAAGCCGCGCAAGAAGAGAGCACCGCCCTCGGTGGCCTTCAGCTCCAGGCATCGCGCCTCCACCTGCTCGACCTGCTCGCCGAGGAAGCGCCGCGGATCGGCGGCGTGGCGGAGGTGGGCGCATGCGCGGCGGAACTCCGCCACCGTGCCCGCCCGCGCCCTCTCCAGCAGGGCCGGCTCGCCGGCGGCGGCGCCGGCCGCGCCCGCTGAGCCCGGCAGGTCGCCGACCCACTCCAGCGTCTGGGCCACCAGGGCGAGGTGCGCGAAGCCGATCTCACCGTCGCGCAGGGCCCGGGTGCTCTCCGGCATCCGCTCCGCCTGCTCGCCGACCACCAGGGCGTTCCAGGCGGCGGTGCCGGTGGTGCGGCACGCCTCCCTGACCCATGCGGTCGGGCTGACGCAGCCCTCCCACTCGTCCTCGCCGCCCGCCGCCAGCTCGCCGACCATCCCGGAGAACTCGAGCTCCATCCAGTCGATGAGCCGCCGCCAGCCGATCAGCTCGTCGCGGACCGCCTGGGCGGGGCGCCCGCGGCGAGGGCGGCCGGCAAAGCGCTCCAGCGCGGCGGCGACGCCGGCCATCTCGCCGGACGGCCCCGGCAATCCCACCCTCCCATCACACATCGGCGCAGTATAGCAAACAGACGTTCGCATGGTCAAGGCGAAAACACCGCGGCGCGGATCGGCCGCACCCTCGCCGCTGGGCGGACGTGTGTCCCCGTCCGTCGTCGCCCGCGCGCCTCCGCGCCGCCTCTCCGCGCGGCACCCTCCGGGCGCCGGGTCACGACCCGCTCGAGGTCAGCGGCCGGGTGAGGTCGTAGAGGGTCGTCCCACCGACGGTGACGGTCGAGAAGTGGCTCTCCACCCAGGCGGTGATGGCGCTGGACTGGGCGGCGCCGCCGACGCCCGCTCCGCCGGCCGTGCCCGCTGCGATGAAGTAGTGGATCTCGCCCTCGCCGACCAGCTGCTCGAAGACGGTGAGCGTCGGCCAGGGGTCGGTCCCGTTGAAGCCGCCGATGGCCATCACCGGATCACCGGTGGCCAGCTGATATCCCGCGGCGTTCTGGGCCCCGACGCTGGCGGCGACCCACGCGTACCGGGAGCTGTCCCTCTCCAGGGCCGCGACGAGCGCCGCCGATGGGGTGCTGGCGTTGAGCAGGCCGCCGCCCGCACCGCGACCGCCCAGCCCGGGAACCGTGCCGCCCGTGGCTGCCGAGCTGCCTCCGCGGGGCGGAGCCCCGCCCGTGCCGCTGCCGAGGGGACCCTGCGGGAGGCTTCCGCCGCCGATCCCGGCCGGCGCGCCTCCCTGGGGCGCCCCGATCCCGGGGCCGCCCCCCGGGGACAGGCCGGAGTTTCCGCCGCCCAGGGCGGCGCGCGCCCCCGGGAGCCCGGCGAGGGGCGCGCCACCGAGGCCGCCAGCACCTCCGGGTCCAGTGGCGGCGTCGGCGACCGCCGGGCCCGCGGAGGGGATCGATCCGGTGTGGGGCGTGCCCACGGTGTCGAGGACGTAGGCGGCTGGCCCGGCGAGGGCGCTCGCCACGACGCAGCCGGCGAGCAGCGCGGCGACCCCGCGCCCGCCGATCGGCGGCGCGAGCAGGGCGATGGCGGTGAGCAGCCCGATCGCCAGGATGACGAAGCGCAGCCACGGCAGCCAGTCCGAGCTCTGCGCGAGCAGGGCGTACGCCCATATGACCGTGACCGCAAGGGCTGCGGCGAGCAGGCCCCGCGCCGCCCAGCGGTCGCGGTGGATCCACAGCTCGACCCCGCCGATCCCCACCAGCGCGCCGATGGCCGGAGCCAGGGCGACCGTGTAGTACGGGTGGATGATCCCCTGGGCAAAGCTGAACAGCAGCCCGGTGACGAGCAGCCAGCTGCCCCAGAGCAGTGCGGCGGCGCGCTTGCCGTCGCTCCGCGGTGCGCGACCGCGCAGCCAGAGCAGGCCTCCCCCGAGGATCAGCGCCGCCGGGATCAGCCAGCTGCACTGGCCGCCGAAGGTGCTGCTGAACATGCGGAGGAGCCCGGTCGGACCCCAGGCCCCGGCCCCGCCGGCCCCGCCCGCGGCGCCCCCGACGACGCTCCCCGCCTCGCTGCCGGTGATGCGCCCAAAACCGTTGTAGCCGAAGATGAGGTTGAGCTCGCTGTTGTTGGTCGAGCCGCCGATGAAGGGGCGGGACGCGGCCGGCCAGATGGTGACCAGGGCCACCCACCAGCCGCCGCTCACGACCACGGCCAGCCCGGCGCCGAGGAGCTGCAGGATGCGCTTGCGCACCGACACCGGGGCGGCCAGCAGGTAGACGGCGGCGAACCCCGGCAGCACCAGGAAGGCCTGCAGCGTCTTGGTCAGGAAGGCGAAGCCGATCAGGACGCCGGCCATCATCAGCCAGCGGGTGCGCCCGCCCTCGAGGGCGCGGGTCAGCGCGTACGCGCTCGCCACCAGGAGCAGGACCAGCAGGGCGTCGGGGTTGTCGTAGCGGAACATCAGCGCTGCGACCGGGGTCAGCGCGCAGACGGCGCCGGCGATCAGCCCGGCGGCGTGGCCGAAGCGGCGCCGCACCGCTGCGTACAGGAGCCCGACCGCAGCGACGCCCTCCAGCGCCTGGGGGACCAGGATGCTCCAGGCGTTGACGCCGAAGAGGCGCGCCGACAGCTCCATGATCCAGAGCGACGCGGGCGGCTTGTCGACGGTGATGAAGTTCGACGCATCGAACGACCCGAAGAGGAATGCCTTCCAGCTCTTGGTGCCGGCGAGGACGGCGGCGGAGTAGAAGCTGTTGGCCCAGCCCGAGGCACCGAGGTCCCAGAGGTAGAGGACGGCGGTGGCGGCGAGCAGGCCGAGCAGGGAGACGGTCCTCCAGCTGGGCGCGCGCAGAGCGGCGAGACGCGCCCTGGCGCGGTCGTTCCGGGCCGCCGGATGCAGGTCGGTGAGGTTCGGGGCGTGGGCTGCCTGATCTGTCATGGGGCCACCTTGGCGATCGGGCCGGAGAGCCGGCTGGGAGGGTGCTGGGAGAAGCCTGTGAGGGCGCGCGCGGCGCCGCCGGCCGCGGCGATTCTCATCCACCTCCCAGGCTGTTCGCAGGGTGACTCCAGCCGGCGGGCGGATCGTGGCCGGCATGAGCAGCGTCGCCGCCCTGCCCGGACAGCCACTCATCGACATCGTCCTCCCCGTGTACAACGAGGAGCACGACCTCGAGCCCAGCGTGCGCCGGCTCCGCGCCCATCTCGAGCAGCGGTTCCCGTTCCCCGCGGTGATCACCATCGCCGACAACGCGAGCACCGACGCCACCGCGGTGATCGGCGCGCGGCTCGCCGCCGAGCTGCCCGCACTCCGCTACCTGCGCCTCGAGCAGAAGGGTCGCGGTCTCGCCCTCGGGGCGGCGTGGTCGCAAAGCCGCGCGCCGCTGGTCGCATACATGGACGTCGACCTCTCCACCGACCTGGACGCCCTGCTGGCGCTGGTCGCCCCCCTGGTCGCCGGCCGGTGCGACCTCGCCATCGGCAGCCGCCGGGCGGCCGGGGCGCGGGTGCGCCGCGGTCTCAAGCGCGAGCTCATCTCCCGCACCTACAACCTCGTCCTCCGGCGGGTGCTGGGCGTTCGCTTCAGCGACGCCCAATGCGGTTTCAAGGCGCTGCGCGCCGATGTCGCCCGCCGCCTGCTGCCCCGGGTGGAGAACCGCGCGTGGTTCTTCGACACCGAGCTGCTGGTGCTCGCCGAGCGCGAGGGCCTGCGCATCCACGAGGTCGCGGTGGAGTGGACCGACGATCCCGACTCCCGAGTCGACATCGCGGCGACCGCCGTCGAGGACCTGCGTGGGGTGTGGCGTCTCTTCCGGTCCGGCGCCTCCCGCCGCTCGCCGCGCGTCGCGCCCCGCCTCGCGCGTCCTGCTGCCGCCGACCCGACGGTGGGCCGTCTCAGCCGCTGACCGGCGCTGACGCCACCGGGAGCTCGACCCGGAAGGTGGCGCCGCCGCCGTCCGTGTCCAGCACGGTCACCCGGCCGCCATGCGCGGCCACCACCCCGGCGACGATGCTGAGGCCGAGCCCGCTGCCCCCCT
The DNA here is from genome assembly GCA_963803165.1 of uncultured Chloroflexia bacterium. GTDB lineage: Bacteria > Chloroflexota > Dormibacteria > Aeolococcales > Aeolococcaceae > Changshengia. The sequence goes on from CAWDLK010000008.1 coordinate 137,155, forward strand.
GGTCCCGGCTCCGCTCGGGATCGGCGCGGTGGAAGCGCTCGAAGATCCGTCCCCTGGCCGCAGCCGGGATCCCGGGGCCGTGGTCGATGACCTCGAGGACCGCCCACCCCCGCTCCTCGCGGAGCACGACCTCGACTGGCGACCCGGGGTCGGTGTGGACCAGCGCGTTGCGCAGCAGGTTGGCGAGCATCTGGCGGAGGCGTGGCTCGTCGCCGACCACCACCAGAGGTGCGGCGACCCGCGTGGTGACGGTCCGGCCCGGATCGCTCACCCGCGCGTCGCCCCCGGCGTCGCTGACCAGCGACCCGAGGTCGACAGCGGTCCGCGCCAGGGGCCTCCCCTGGTCGAGGCGGGCAAGCAGCAGCAGGTCGTCGATGAGCGTGCCCATCCGGCGGGCCTCGGCCTCGATGCGGCCGAGCGCGGAGTCCAGCTCGTCAGCGGCCATCCCGGGGTTGCGGCGGGCCAGCTCCGCGTAGCCGCGCATCGAGGTCAGCGGGGTGCGCAGCTCGTGGGAGGCGTCGGCGACGAACTGGCGGAGCCGCTGCTCCACCGCCGCGCGCTGGGAGAAGGCCGCCTCCAGCTGGCCGAGCATGCTGTTGAGAGCCATGCCCAGCCGGCCCACCTCGCTGGTGGGGTCGGCGGGGGAGACCCGGCGTCCCAGCTCTCCACCGGCGATGGCTCGCGCCGTGTCGCCCATCCGCTCCAGCGGGCGCAGCCCGCGCCGCACGATCAGCCAGCTGGCGAGGACCAGCAGCACCACCACCGCCGCTCCGACCAGCAGCTCGAGGAGCAGGAGGTGGCCGAGGGTGGCGTCGTAGCTGTCCTTGGGGACCGCGGCGACGACCACGTCGCCGCTGCCGCCCCCGGCCGGCGCGACGTACACCAGGTAGTCGGCGTACGTGCCCACCCCGCTGACGCTCAGATACTGACCGCTGTCGGCGGCGAGCTGGGTGGGCAGGGCCGGGTGGTTGCCGGTGGCGCTCAATTGATCCTGAGTGGGGACGCCGAGGAACTGGGGGCCTCCCACCACCGTCCCGGTGGCGGAGAGCACCTCGCCCCAGACCACTCCCGGGAGGGGTGTGGGCGCTCCGGGCCCCCCTCCGCCGGGGCCGCCCGGGATGTTGGGGAGCGCGCGCTCCACCAGGTTGGCGCCGGCCCGGGCCTGCTGCTGCAGCTGGCCATAGAGGAACGACTGCTGCTCGGTGTAGGTCGCCGCGTCCGCCGCCGCCAGGCAGACGACGAAGAGCGGCGCCAGGGCGAGCAGCAGACGCGCTCGCAGCGTCATCTCACGCCGAGCGGGGAGGCCGGAGCACGTAGCCCACGCCGCGCACGGTGTGGATCAGCGGAGGATCGGTGAAGTCCACCTTGCGCCGGAGGTAGCTGATGTAGGTCTCGAGCACCCCGGCGTCGCCCCCGAAGTCGTAATCCCAGACGTGGTCGAGGATCTGGGATCGGGAGAGCACCCTCCGGGCGTTGGCCAGCAGGTAGCGGAGCAGGCGGAACTCGGTGCGGGTGAGCTCGACCGGCTTGCCGGCACGCCAGACCTCGTGGCTCTCCTCGTCGAGCTCCAGGTCGGCGACGCTGAGCCGCGTGCCGCCGGATGTCGGGCCGCCCTGGTAGCGGCGGAGCACGGCCCGGATCCGGGCCACCAGCTCCTCGATGCTGAAGGGCTTGGTCACGTAGTCGTCGCCGCCCACGGTGAGCCCGCGCACCTTCTCCTCGGTGGCGTCGCGAGCGGTGAGGAAGATCACCGGCACCCGGTGCCCCTCGGCGATCAGGCGCTGGGTGAGGCTGAAGCCGTCCTCGTCGGGCAGTCCCACGTCCAGGACGATGAGCGACGGCGGGTGGTCGAGCACCGCCTGCCGTGCCTGGCGGGCGGTGGCGGCGCTCTCGACCGCGAACCCCTCGTAGCGAAGCGCCAGGGTCACCAGGTCGGTGATGTTGCGCTCGTCGTCGACGACCAGCACCCGGGTGGGCCCGGCCGCGTTCGAGGCCATGCCGGGATGGTGGCACCCGATCCTGGGAGTCTGCTGGGAGGAGGCCGGGAGACAGCTCAGCTCCGGACGGGCGCTTCAGAAGCAGAGGAAGGCGTCGCTCAGGGTTGCTTGAGGACCCTCCCGTCACGGGTGACCACCAGGTCGACGGTCACCCGGCGGGAGCCGATGCCGAAGGGGAGCGGCGAGACCCGGGCGGTCACGGTGTAGTGGAGGCTTCCGGCCGCGTCGATGGACTCGGTGCAGGTGGTCGGGCCCACGGCGGCGAAGTCGCCGATGTTGTCCAGCCCGCATGCGGTCTCCAGCGTCGCGGCGGGATCCAAGTCGTGGGCGGTGAACGGCCTGAAGTAGCGGTTGAGCTCGGCGGGCAGCGGGAGGTTCGGGTCCCCCCAGACGAACGCGTCGGTGCCGTTCCAGCAGACGTAGGCGCGCAGCCCCACGGTGGCGCCGAACTCGGCGCCGATCATCGTCCCTCCACCGAACTCGTGGCACGTCCAGCTGGAGGTTGCGCCTCCGCTCACCGAGATCGAGCCGTGCGGCACGGACTGGAGAGGTGCCGAGGTGACGGCGAGCAGCCAGGCGCCGACGAGGGCGGGGAGCAGCAGCCACGGCGCCCACCCCCGGTGGCGCGTCTGCTCCCAGCCGGCAGCGACTCCCTCGGCCTCCGGCGCGGCGTCCCCCCGCCAGGCGATCACACACGTTGGCAGCATGATCAGCAGCTCCGCCATCGCCACCAGGACCCGTCCGGGGATCCCGCTGTCGACCGAGGCGCCGGACGCTCCTCCCGAGCCGCCGCTCAGGACCGCCCACGAGAGGAGCCAGACGAGCCAGAGCAGCACGACCGCCACCCCGATCCAGCGGAAGCCGCGCCGGTAGGCGAGGTCCCGGAGCGCGGTCTGCCGCTCGTCGAGCCTCGAGCCGCGCCGGAAGGCGAGCCATCCCGTGGCCTGCAGCAGCAGGACGTCGAGCCCGGCCAGGGCCACCACCACGACGATCCCGAAGCCGTGCAGAGGCAGCGCCGACGCGAGCAGCGCGGTGACGGCCCCGGCTCCCATCACCACGATCTGGCGCCGGGGCGCCGCGAGCGTCATGTGTGGATCTCCACGTGTCCGTTCCTGTCGACGATGACTTCGACATCCACGCGCCGGCTGAGGAAGGGCAGAAGCTCAGGGGACACCGTGGCCCTCCAGGTGAGGGTGTAGGTGCCGCCGACGCCGGTGGTGGTGATCGGGGTGCACTGCGCGGACGTGACGGCGACCAGCACGGAAGCCGACCAACAATCCGGGGAGTAGGTGGAGCTGCTCCCGGAGGGCTCGTGAGCTCGGCTGCCGTCCCAGCACGCGCTTGCGAACACGGGCAGTTCGGCGTCGACGACCCAGCCCGCGTACACCCTGGTCATGAAGGTGCCGCACGCAGGCGAGGCGACCTGCTGACCGCCGGGGGCGGGGGGCGCGAGTAGGGAGATGTCGGACACCGCCGAGTTGTGCAGGGGAAGCACCACCACACCGACCGAGGCCAGGAAGGGGAGGGCGAAGACCAGCACGACCAGCGCGGCCGCGGCACGGGCCTGCAGGCTGGCGGCGCGGGGCCTCGGCGGCGAGTCGGGTTCGGGCGGCGGAGGCGCCGGCTCGATGACGGCCAGCACCATGCCCGGAAGGACGAAGATCAGTTCCAGGAAGACGAGGAGGCCGCCGCTCCCGAGCGCGTGCTCCGTCCAGGTCCTGCTCTGCGCCGAGACCACGACGGCGAGCAGGAGCGCTCCGACGATGACGGCGAAGACAGCATAGGCGAGGTGGTGCGCGCGGTTGCGGAGCGCCTCCTGGCGCTCATCGACCGAGCCGTCCGGCGCCGTGGCCATCCGCTCCGTCGCACGTCCGAGGGCGATGTTGAGGAGGACGAGGAAGAGCAGCAGGAGCACGGTCGCGGAGCCGATCTGGGCCCCGGGGGACGAGGTGGCGACGACACCCACGCAGTCGGCCGCGATGGCCGCGACCACGCCCCGGCGGACGGTGCGCCGGCCCAGCCAGCTGCCGGGCTCCCTGCGGACGCCGGCCACCACCCCCCAGGTGACGCACACCAGCAGGAGGTAGCCGAGCGTTGGCAGGATCGACGGGATGACGCTCCCGCCGGCGGCGCCGAGGGGCACGATCACCAGCACGAGAAGGACGACGGCGAGCGCCAGCAGCACCCCGGCGGGGCCCGGGCGTTTGAGGACGAGCCGACGGCGGCGCCGTTCACTGACCGGGGTGGCGCTCACGGCCGGCCTTCCTCCGCGCCCTGTCGGGAACCGGGCGTCGGGGCCGGCGGGCTTGCCTCCCCCGGACTCTGCCGCCCGTACAGCTCCTCGCTCATCGGCCGCAGCGGCGTGCGCGAGAAGATGGCCTCGACGGGCAGGCCGAAGACCTCGCTGAGCCGGAGGGCCAGCTCCAGGCTGGGGTTGTAGTCGCCGCGCTCCAGGTACCCGACGGTCTGGTGGTTGACCCCGACCAGGTCGGCGAGCGCCTGCCGCGAGAGGCCTCGCTCGAGGCGGAGGACCGCGATCCGGTTGTGGAGCCTGGGCTGCCCACCGGCGTCAGGCGACTTTCCCATATTCCTACTTGTACGCACGCACGTGATTGTTGTGAGAATACAACACCATGTCAAGTCTCGGCAAGCGTCAGGGATGGGTCAGTCTGGGCTTCAAGCTGACCGTCCCCCCGGGGAGGGTCGGCCGTGACGGTCCGCCGTGGCCCGTGCTCCGAGGCGGCGGCGAAGAGGGCAACTCCACCCCTCTCGCCATCACCGAGACCCGCGACGCGTGTGTCGCCGGGGTCGCATCGGGACATCCCCACCCCGATGCCGCGGTCCGACCCCATGCAACCCTGCGTGTTGCTCCGCAGGTCCCACTCCCGGTGACGCCTCGCCCGCGGGGACCGCGTTCCCGCGCCGAGAAGTATCCACATTGGAGGGGGGGTCCGTGTGCCAAACGCTCCAACTGTCGTTCCACGGACACCGTCCCTCTCCGAGGTGGCGCGCCGGTGCCGCGCTCCACCGCGGCGTGCCCCGGCCGGGCCGTGGCCGCCGGATCTCAGCGCTCGGGGCGGAGGGGGAGGAGGGGGAGCTCGTAGGTGAGGTGGGACCGGCCCTCGGCGTGCTCGACCGGCGGGCCACCCTGGAAGCCCATCGCCTCGTAGAGGCGCTGGGCCGCGATCATCTCGGGCAGGGTGCCCAGGGTGAGGCGCCGCTTCCCCGCCGCTCGCGCCACCGCGGCCGCGGCTTCGACGAGCGCGCGCCCCACCCCGCGTCTCTGAGCTCGCGGGGCGACGCCCAGCATTCGGAGATGCGCCTCGTCGGGGGCCAGCTCGCGCTCCGGGTCGACCTTCTCCTCGATCTCGACGGTGACCGAGCCGAGGATCCGGCCATCCTCGACCGCCACCAGCACGGTGGTCCGCCCGGATCGCCCGGCCACGTCCGCCACCATCTCCAGGTACTCGCGATCGGTCTCGCCGAAGAGGGCGGCGAAGCCGGCTCGGGTCTCGCGGCCGGCCTCGGCCCACTCCTCGGGCTGCACCGGGCGGACCTCGATCCCGGCCGGCCGGGGGGCCGCGGCGCCCATCACCGCTCCGGGATCATGGTCAGTGCCGCCGAGTTGATGCAGTACCGCTTCCCGGTCGGCGCCGGCCCGTCGTCGAAGACGTGGCCCAGGTGTCCGCCGCAGCTCCGGCAGACCACCTCGGTCCAACTCATGCCGTGGCTCGGGTCGGGGCGGAGCTCCACCGCCTCGAGGTCGGCGGGCTCGGTGAAGCTGGGCCACCCGCTCCCCGAGTCGAACTTGGTGTCGGAGCGGAACAGCTGCGCTCCGCAGCCGGCGCAGTGGTAGGCGCCGGTCTCGTGATTCTGCCAGTAGGCGCCGGTGAAGGCCGGCTCGGTCCCCTTCTGGCGGAGGATGTCGTACTGCTCGGGCGAGAGCCGGGAGCGCCACTCGGGGTCGCTGAGGGTGGTGGGGCGGCTGTTCTCGGGCATGGCGGTTCCTCGGATCGGATGGGCTCGCCGCCTCAGCGTACCCCGCCGGGGCACCGCCAACGCCCCCGGGCGGGGAGGGCGGTCCGCACCGGCGTCGCGGGCGGGTGCCGCAGCCCGAGGCCTATCCCAGCTGACCCTCCAGCAGGGTGATGGTGGAGGTGGAGCACACCGAGCCGGGCTGGTTGTCAGTCAGCCCGCAGAGTGCGGCGGTGACCCAGTTGGCATTCCCCAGGATTGCCTGCGACTGGTAGTTGGAGGTGTCGGCGAGGGACTCGGCGATCTGCTCGGCGGTGAGCCCCTCCAGGAGCTCGGGGGCTGCCGTGATCGACTGCCCGCTGACGGTGTATTTGACGGGGGGATCGCCGCTCGCGTAGTAGCGGCCGCCCAGGTCGAGGAAGGGAAGCGGGTCGCCGGACTGGGAGACATAGGGAGGGGCGTCGTAGGTGGTCAGGACCAACTCCTCGGCCGCGGTGGGAGTCTGCAGCGGGTTGCCGACCCGGTCGGCGGTCTCCAGCCCCTGGAAGGCGAGGTGGGAGCTGGAGTAGCTGGAGCCGTAGAAGGAGAAGCTCGCGGTGTCGGGGAAGTAGTCGCTGCTCGACGAGGTGGTGAGGTGGAGGTTCGTGAAGGTCCCGAAACGGCTGAGCGCGACCACCAGGCTCCAGCGCTCGAAGGCGCAGTACGGGCAGGAGTCCTCGCTGAACATCATCACCTCGGGCTTCCCCGAACTCTTCAGCGCCGCCGTCGAGGCGGGAAGCTTCTGCAGGGGATCGGCGATCCCGCCCGCGCCCACGGTCGCCAGGGTGGACGGGCTCAGCCCGGTCACCGCGCTGACCAGGGATGCCGGTGCGAGGGCGTCGGGGCTCGCCTTCTCCGCCGACTGCCCGATCACCACGAAGACGACGAGCACGGCCACGACGACCGCGGTCGCTCCGCTTCCCCACGCCCAGGGCGCCCGCCACCAGGCGGGAGCGGGCGCGGCCTGGCGGGGCCGCTGATGGGTGGAGGCCCTCGCCGCGGGCCGCGGCGCGGCGCCACTCCGCGAGGCGGCCAGCTGCTGCCGGCGCTGCTTGGAAAGTCGGGCCACGCTGCCACCTCTGAATGCCGAGCCCGGGCGCGCCCGATCCGAGGCACGGCGCAGCGAGCCGGTTGCTCGCATCCTCCGCCCGCACCGGCGACACCGGCCAGGGCCGAAGGTCGGCATGCGGCGGGGCCGTCGGGCCGTGATGACGGAAATCCCGGCGGGCCGGTGCCCCCGCTCCGGCCGAGGTGCCGCGATCGGCGCTTCCGACCGGTTCGGCGCGCGCCGGCGAGCTTGACCGCGGGGCAACGTGAATGTGACAGGGGCACGCGGCGATGTCACTCCCTGCCGACGGCGGCGCTCGCGCCCCCCGCCGGTGGCCACCATGGGGCGGACGGCGCCTCCGCGGTCGGGCAGCCCGTGCCCGAGGGCGCCGGCGCACCTCGCCGGCATCTCAGGGGTGGATCGGGAGAACCATGACCTGGAAGACCACATCCCGGGGGACCGGGAGCGGTTTGATCGGCAAGCTGGCCCAGGCCAACATCGACGAGGTGGCGCCCGTCGACGACGAGGTGGTCCTCGTTCGGGACGACGATCGGGCATCGGCGCCGGTCCGCCAGCGCCTCACCGCGGGCACGCTGCTGCGAGTGCGGGAGGCGACCGGGCACGGAGACCTGTCGGCTCTCGCCGGCCCGGGCAGGACGCGCGCGGTCGTCCTCTGCCGGAGCGGCCTCTCCCTGGCAGCGCTCCACGACGCCGTCGCCGGGATCCATGAGGCCGTTCCGGACACCGCTCTGATCGTGCTCGACGACCAGGCCGGGGATGCCCGTCAGGAGGTTGCCGCCCATGCCGGTGCCGACGGCCTCATCAACCTGGCCCAGGACTGGAGGGCCGTGGGGGAGGCGGTGCTCAGCGCCGCCGAGCATCGCGCTCGCGGTCGCGCGGTCGGCGACGTGATGAGGGTGCAGCCCGAGCACGAGCTGCTCGGCAGCCTCGAGCCGGAGCGGCCCCTGGCGGTGCTGGCGCTCGCGGTCAACAACCTCGAGGCGCTCGCCAGCCGCTACGCCCACGGCGACGTGGGCACCCTGCTGCTGACCCTGGCGATCCGGCTCCGGTCGGTGCTGCGTCCCGGCGACACCATGGCCCGGACCGCCGACCACATCCTCGTGATCGCGCGCCGCGATGCCGACGAGCTGGCGGTCGCCGCGCTCGCCGACCGCCTCCTCCGCGCCTGCCGCGAGCCGCTGGTGGTCACCGAGGAGAGCGTCCCGGTCACCATCGCCATCGGCATCGCCGCCCGCGGCCGGCGCGCCGGAGAGCCCGAGGTCAGCACCGCGTCGCTCCTGGAGCAGGCGCGCACCGCGCTGGGGCGGCTCCGCAATCGCGGTCGCGCCGCCTACGAGCTGGCCGACCCCAAGCTGCAGGCACGGGTCACGGCCCAGCGCCAGACCGAGATCGCGCTCCGCCACGCCATCGACGACCACGAGTTCCGCGTCTTCTATCAGCCGGTGATCGAGCTCCAGGGTCGCAGCCTCACCTCCTTCGAAGCCCTGATGCGGTGGCAGCGGCCCCAGGTCGGCCTGTTCGACGCCGCCAGCTTCGTCGAGGCGGCGCAGCGCAGCGGGTTGATGGCGCGGATCGGGCAGACCATCCTTCACGAGGCCGCCGCCGAAGCGGTGCGCTGGGCCACCCCGGGCTCGGTCGCCCCGGCGCTCTCCGTCAACCTCTCCCCGCAGGAGTACTTCCTGCCCACCCTGGTCGCGAGCGTGAACCGGATCCTCAGCGAGGTCGGTCTGTCGCCGGCCCGCCTGATCATCGAGGTCCCACTCCGGCTGCTCGACGGCGATCCGCTCTCGGCGCGGAGCATCCTCCGGGACCTCGCCGCGCTCGGCATCACGCTGGTCGCCGACGACTACGACGGTGATCTGACCGACGAGCTCCGTGGGCTCCCGCTGCGCATGGTCAAGCTTCGCATGGGTCTGCTCGACGGTATCGAGACCGACGCGGAGCGCCGCGCCCGGGTGGCGGGGATCGCCGCCCAGGTCCGCGCCGCCGGCTGGCTCTGCGTGGGCAAGGGCGTCGAGACGGCGGCGCAGGCCGCGATCCTCCGCGACCTCGGCTGCCACGGCGGGCAGGGATTCCTCTTCAGTGGAGCACGTCCCGCCGAGGAGCTGGGCATCTTCCGGGATCCCGAGGGCGTCTGGGCCTGGACCCCGCAGGCCCGGGCGGTTCCCGCCTCCTAGATCCCGCCTCTCCGCCGGCGGTGGATCACGGCGTCGCCTGGCTCCCGTAGCTCTCCTGCGGCACGAGGGCGGCGTTCATCCCCAGCGCGGCGCAGCCGCTCGTGCTGGCGACCACCACTCCGTACTTGTCCCCCTCGACCAGGCCCTGCCAGTACACGGTCACCACGGTCCCCGCCTGGATGACGTCGACGCCCGACGTCGTGCCGACGGAGAGGGTCCAGGACGACCCCGACCAGCTGCGCAGCGCTCCCACCCACGCGCTGCCGTTCCAGTACGCGATGAGCTGGACGGTCCCGGCGCGGTCGATCGGCGGGCTGGTGGCCGGTGCCGTCGCCTGGTAGGGGAGCACCGCCGTGACCAGGCTGAACGCCGCCGTCCCGCTCCCCACGGTGCCGGCGAGGTGGGTCGCCACGTAGGGGTTGGAGTAGCCGACCGCCGGGTCGGTGCCGATCCCGCTGGTGGTCGAGGCGAGGGCGAGCGCGGTCGGGACCTTCCCGGTGGGGATCGCGGTGCAGGCGGCGACGGGAGCGAGGACGTTCGCGGGCGAGCCGGTGGGGAGGTCCGAGGCGGGCAGGGTGGCGGGCGGCACGCTGGCGGTGGGCGCCGCAGTCGGACCCTGGCCGAGCAGGGCGCGCCCGCCGAGGATCGCCCCGACCACCAGGATGGCCATGATGGCCAGCGCAGCCAGCCCCATCCCGATCGTGAAGCCTCTGCCGAAGCCCCGGGGGGCGGGCTCGCCCTCCGGCCGCTCGGCCCGGCCGGACACGGCCGGTCCCCGGCGCTCCGGGCGGCCCCGCTCCACCGGACGTGGAGCCGCCGGACGCTCCATCTCCCACGGGCTCTGCGCGATCCGCCCACCCGTCACCCGGAAGTCGGTCCCTCCGACGCCCGCGGCGCGCTCCGGCGGGCCGGGTGGGGGTGGCGGTGGGGGAGGGGGGGCCGCGGCGGGGCGTGGCCCTCCCGGGATGAACCACTCCAGGGGGACGGCCGGAGCCCCGAACCGGATGTGCGCGTCCGCGAGGGCGGCGGCGACGTCGTCGGCCGCAGGCCCCCCGAGCGCCTGGGTGGCCTCGGGGTGGTCGGCCAGGAAGCGGAGCCCCTCCGTGTAGCGGCGGTGCGCCGCGGCCACGGCGGCCTCGGTGGTGGGCGCGGGATCGGGCATCGCCGCGGCGGGCAGCCGCCCGTAGTCGGGTCGCCAGGGGCCGAGCGCGGCGTCCAGCTCCCTCAGTCCGCGCAGGAACTGGAGGAACTGACGGTGGGCCTCGGCCTGCTCGGGCCCGGAGACGGAGTCGGAGTAATCCACGTCATCCCCTCGGTGGCGTCCGCGGACATGGATCATGCCAGTCTGCGCTGCCCTCCGGCACGGGTGCCCCCGGTGGCCGCTCCGGTCCCTCACCTGCTCCCGGGGTCTCGATTCGGTTGCCGTGCGTGCGCTGATCAGTGCGTGGTCCCCAGCCTGTTACGCGCCCGCAACAGTGGGCTACGACCGCGCGGCTAAGGTGACCTCTGTATGACCTACGTCCCAGGTTCGGCACTCGGAGAGGGCGCGGTGGGGGCAGGGAACGAGCGAGCCGCGGCAGTGGAGCGCCGGGTGGGCGCGGCGATCGCCGGCTGCCAGACCTTCCTCGTGGTGCGCATCCTCAGCGTGCTGCTCGGGGTCGGGCTGCTCCCGTCGCGACTCCCCAACATCACCTTCCGGTTCGACGCCACCCACGCGCTGGTCCTGCCCCTGAACGGGGTGGACCGCGGCAGCGTGCTGCTCCTCGTCGGGGTCGCCTCCGCGGTCGAGCTCTACCTCGTCTACCGGCTCGCCGACCGCGACCGCCTGGCCCGCTTCATGGTGGTGCTCCTCGAGTTCCTGCGCGATCGTGGCGACCACCGTGGCCCTCGCCCTCGGCGCCGGCTTCGCCCTCCTGCCCCTCATCGCCGGGGTGTGTGCCACCTGCCTGCTCCTGCTCAACCAGGTCCGCTGGGCCTTCCTCCTCCAGCCTCAGCAGCGCATCCTGACCGGCCGTCGCCAGGGCGGCACCTTCCCCGGCTACGCAGCGCCGTCCCTGGAGACGCCGAAGCCCCGGCAGCGGATCGAATACCAGACGCGCGGCGGCGACGAGGATCCGCTCGAGCCCGCCCCCACGGGCGGGGCGGCGGTGGCCGCTCGGATCGAGCGCGCCCTGGCCCCGCGCGCTCCCGGGGGACCGTCTGGGGCGTCCGGCTCCTGGCCGGCGACGCCGACCCGACCCGGCGGCTGAGCCGTCCCGCCCCGCCCGGGGCATGGCCCCGGGGCACCCGGAGGCCGGCCGCGGGCATCGGACCCTGATGATCCCGGCGGAGGCGTGCTAGCCTCGGCCGGATGCGCCTGACCGCCGCCAACTCGGCTGAGTTCGAGGCGCCGGCGGGGATGATCGCGGTGCCGGTGGTCCTGGCCCCTCTGGCGGGCCGTCTCCACGTCCTGCTGGTGCGCCGCGGCGACCCTCCCGACCCCGGCGCCTGGGCGCTGCCGGGAGGTTTCATGAGCCGCCGCGAGCGTCCCGAGGAGACCGCCCAGCGCAAGCTCACCGAGAAGACCGGGGTGGGCGCCATCTACCTGGAGCAGCTCCAGACCTACGGGGACCCGCACCGGGACCCCCGCGGCTGGATCCCCACGGTCGCCTACCTGGCCCTGATCGACGCCGCCGTGCTGCGTGCCGACGAGGGCCAGGCCCGCTGGTGGCCGGTCGACGAGCTGCCCGCCGTGGCCCTCGATCAGGGGGAGATCATCGCCGACGGCGTGCAGCGGCTCCGCGGCAAGCTCTGGTGGTCGAACATCAGCGTCGGCCTGCTCCCCGAGCGCTTCACCATGCCCCAGGCCCGCCGCGTGTTCGAGGCCATCAGCGGCGTCCGCTACGAGCCCAGCAACTTCCGGCGCGAGCTGGAGCGCAGCGGGCTGGTCAAGGCGACCGGGATGGTGGCCAAGGGGGGGCCCGGTCGGCCCGCGGCTCTCTACGAGTTCGTCTCCCGTCAGGCCGCCTGGTCGCTGCGGCGCTCGCGCCCGCCCGCGACCCTCGGGCGTGTCCCGGGTGGAGGCCGAGCCGCGCCCTCCTCGTAAACTCGTCCCGATGGCGATGGAGGAGCGAGGGTCGCGTCCCCTGGTTCCGGGCGCCCGGGCGGTGGAGCTCTTCGATCGCGCCGACGCGGCGGGGGTGGGGCCGTGAGCGCGCTCGCCCGCGAGCACTGCCAGGGGTGCACCGCGTCCACCCCCCGGGTCGAGGGCGAGGAACTGGGGCGCCTGCTCGCCGCGCTGGGACCCGAGTGGCGCGTCGAGGGTGCGAGGCTCACCCGCCGGTTCCGCTTCCCGGACTTCGCCCGGGCCTTCGGCCGGGCTACCCAGGTCGCCCTGCTGGCGGAGGCGGAGGGGCACCACCCCGACATGACGGTGGGCTGGGGTCGCCTGGAGATCGAGCTGACCACCCACGCGATCGGCGGCCTGAGCCGCAACGACTTCGTGCTCGCGGCCAGGATCGACGCGCTCGATGGCTGACCCGGCCATCTCGCCGATCCCCGCCGCCGAGCCGCCCGGCGCGTACTTCGCCGCCCACCGGCTGGCCGGCAGCCCGTGGAGCGCGGGCCCGGGGACCTGGTTCCCCCCTCATCACCACCCGCGGACCAAGCACCTCTTCGTGACCCGGGGCAGCATCACCTTCAACGGCAGCGAGGTGTCGGCCCCGGCCGGGGTGCGGATTCTCGCCGGGAGCGAGCACGAGGCATGGGTCGGGGAGCAGGGCGTGGACTGCGTCGAGGCGTTCGAGGGAGACGGGTAGCGGATGGATGCCCTCGGCGACCTCCTCCAGCTCCACATCTTCGTCGACCCTCTCTACGACCAGAACTGCTACGTCCTGCGGCGCCGCGACACGGACCGCTGCCTGGTGGTCGACCCCGGGCTCCAGGCCGCGGCCCTGCTCCGGTTCCTGGAGGAGGAGGCGCTGGGCTGCGACCGGATCCTGCTCACCCACGGCCACCCCGACCACGTGGTGGGGGTGCCGGCGGTCAAGGCCGCGCTCGGCTGCACGGCCGCCATCCATCCCGACGATCGCTGGCTCCTGGAGCGCGCGGGGTCGTTCCCCGGGATCCCCGCCGACCTCCCCCGGGTGGTCTGCGACGACGACCTCGGGGACGGGCAGCTCATCGCCTGGAGGGAGCTGGAGCTGGCGGTGCTCCACACCCCCGGCCACACCCCCGGCTCGGTGTGCTTCCTCGTCGGTCCCGACCTGCTCGCCGGCGACACCCTCTTCCGGCGCGGGGTGGGGCGCACCGACCTCCCCGGCGGTGCGCAGGAGACCCTCCTCTTCTCGATCCGAGAACGCCTCTGGGCACTCCCGCCGGCGACCGTCGTCCATCCCGGCCACGGTCCCGCCACCACGATCGACGAGGAGATGCGCTTCAATCCCTTCGCCCTCCCCCCGAGCTCCCGCTGAGCAGCCCGATGTCCGGGCCGCGCCGGTCGCCGCTCCGGCAGCCGGCGGCGCGCGGCGGCCGGCCGTCATCACTCCGCGGCGAGGAGCTCCAGCAGGTCGTGGACGATGCCTCCGGTGACCCCCCAGACGGTCCGCCCCGCCAGCTCGTAGTGGTGGACCAGGCGCGTGCCCCCGTCGCCCGTCTCCCACTCCTCGGCGCGGTGCTCGGCGAGCTGCAGCCCCTCGAGCGGCAGCCAGAACCACTCGGCCACCTCACCGCTGTCGCCGCGCACGGTGACCGGCCGCCTCAGCACACCGGCGATCGGAGCCAGCCAGAGGTCGGAGCGATGGGTGAGCCGGGACGGGAGCCTGCCGATGATCTCGACGTCGGCGGCGGTGACGCCCACCTCCTCGGCGGTCTCCCGCAGAGCCGTGGCGACGAGGTCCTGGTCCACCGCCTCGCGGGAGCCTCCGGGGAGGGCGATCTGACCCGCGTGCAGCCGGAGGTGATCGGCGCGCCGGACGAAGAGCAGGGGAAGGCCGGCCTCCGCGGGGTCGAAGAGCATCAGCACCGCAGCCTCCCGCTTGCCTGCCGGCGGTGGGAGCTCGGGCACGGGATGAGAGAGGGCACGCCTCACCCGGTCGAGGAGCTCGCTGGTCACCGACCCACTATGCGTCCGGCGGCTGCCGGCCCGTCCGGGCACCGGCGGGTCCCAGGCGGACGGCGCAGCGACGCCCTCAGCGGGGGGGCATCTCCTCGCGCAGCGCCGTCTCCAACCGCCACAGCGCCTCGGCGTGGGCGATCGCCTCGCCGAGCAGGCCGGCGAGCTGCCGCTGCCGGAGGTAGCGCACGGTGGCCTCGGTCTCGGCGGCGTCGGCCGCCAGCTGCTCCGGCCTCTGGACGGTCATCGTCGTGGCCTCCTCGTATGCTTCCATCGGCGTGGCGACCGGCCACCCCTGCACCGTACGCGGCCCGGTGCGGGAAGCGGGTCACGCGCCGTGCGAGGGTTGCGGAAGGTTGATGAAGCGCCGCCAAGGCGGTGCCACGGGCTGTGACGGAGAGAGACGCGGTGTGGGCGAAGGGTCGGCGGAAGTGTCGTCTGGAACGCGGCGGCCACGAATGGTGACGGAGCGCTCACAGCGCGTGTGCCCGCTCTGCGGCGGCGCGCTCCGTCTCTCCCATCGCGAGTACGTGGGCGGCCGCCGCTCGGTGCGCGTCCTTCGCTGTGCGGGCTGCGGCACCGAGGTCCGCGGGGAGCCCCAGGACGACGGCGATCGACCGCGGTCCGCGCCTCCGGCGCGCCGCCGTCCCCTCCCCGACGGCGGCCACCCGGAGAACTTCGTCCTCGACGGCGCCACCGCCGAGCGGCTGCGTCAGATACTGGAGGGGGACGCCGCCAGCCCGGAGGGCTGAGCCACCCCGGCCGCGACCGGCGCGTCGGCGCTCGTGAATCTGTCGAACCAGGCCATAACACGCCGGTTGACCTCGTCGCGATCCACGTCGACGGAGATGCCGTGCCCGCTGCGGGGCAGCATGTGCCGCTCCACCGCCATGCTGCAGAGCAGGCGGTGCTCGATCTCCACGGCGTTGGCGGGGGCGATCACGCGGTCGCGCTCACCGTGGCAGATCAGCACCGGAGCGCGCACCGAGACCAGCTCGCTGCGCAGGCGCACCAGGAGGCGGACCAGCTCGTGGATCGAGCGGGTGGAGCGGCGGCCGTACGACCAGAGCTCCTCGATGCCCTCGAGGCGGTACAGGTCCACGTCGCCGCCGGGGCGGTCCCAGCGCACCACGTGCTTGGCGACGGGCAGCATCCGTGGCCGCCATCCGCTCAGCCAGACGGGGGTGGCCAGGCAGGCGACGGCGGCGATCCCCGGGTCGTTGGCGGCGAGGTGGAGGGCGATGCTGCCCCCGGTCGACTGACCGGCGACGACCACCTGGTCGCACTCCGCTCGGAGCTCGGCGAGGGCCGCCTCCGCCGAGGCCGCCCAGTCCTGCCATCGCGTCCTGGCCAGATCCTCGGGGGTGGTGCCGTGGCCCGCGAGCAGCGGCCCGTGGCACCGCCAGCCCGCCCCGGCGAGCCTATCGCCGAGCCGGCGCAGCTCCGGGGGGGTTCCGGCGAAGCCGTGCAGCAGCAGTGCCCCGCGGCGGCCTTCGCCGATCCGCCAGGGGGCGACCACGTCGGGATCGAAGGGGGCGTCGCTGCGTGCCGTCATGTGTCGACTGTAGTGGGGATGGTACCGTGCGCCTGCCATGACCGAGTCGCTGGTGAGCGCCCTCAACCGGGTCGCCGAGGGGACTGACCTCGACGCCGCGACGGCGCGGGCGGTGATGGACGAGATCTTCGAGGGGGTGGCGACGCCGGCGCAGATGGGCGCGTTCCTGGCGGCGCTCCGCGTCAAGGGCGAGACCGTCGAGGAGCTCACCGGGATGGTCGAGTCGATGCGCCACCACGCGGTGCGGGTGCCGCTCCGCATCGACGCCGTGGACACCTGCGGGACCGGTGGAGACCGCGCCGGCACCTTCAACATCTCCACCGCCGCGGCCCTGGTGGTGGCCGGAGCCGGATGCCCGGTGGCCAAGCACGGCAACCGGGCCCAGTCGTCGCGCTGCGGCAGCGCCGATGTCCTCGAGGCCCTCGGGGTGGCCATCTCGCTGCCGCCGGAGGGGGTGCTGCGCTGCATCGAGGAGGCGGGGATCGGCTTCATGCTCGCCCCCGTCTACCACCCCGCCATGCGCCACGTCGCTCCGGTGCGCCGGGAGCTGGGCATCCGCACCGCCTTCAACATCATGGGCCCGATGGCGAACCCGGCCGGGGTGCGCCACCAGCTGATCGGCACCCCGTCGGCGGCGCTGGCCGCCAAGATGGCCGGGGTGCTGAGCCGGCTCGGCCTGCGCCGGGCGGTGGTCTTCTCGGGACCGGATGGGACGGACGAGCTGATGCTCCACGCTCCCTCCCACGCCTACGTGGTGAGCGAGGGCTCGATCGAGGAGACCGACATCGATCCCGAGCGCCTCGGGGTCGCCTCGGCACCTCCCGCCGCACTCGCCGGCGGGGACGCCGCCGCCAACGCCGAGAGGATGCGCGCCGTGCTCGGAGGAGAGCCGGGCCCGCTCCACGACTGCGTGGTCCTCAACGCCGGAGCCGCCCTCTATGCCGCCGAACGGGCGCCGTCCGTCGAGGCCGGGATGGAGGCGGCGGCGGCGGCGCTGGCCACGGGTGCCGCGCAGGCCCGGCTCGAGACGCTGGTGCGCGTCTCTTCCGAGGCCGCGGCGGCATGACCGCTGGGGAAGGCGCCCCCGAGACGCCTGCCCACCGCGGCCGCCGCCTGCTGGTCCTCCAGCAGCTGGACGATCGGATCGGCGGCCTCGAGACCGAGGTCTCGGAGACGGAGGCGGTTCTGGCCGGCGATCCTGAGCTGGCGCGTCTTCGCGAGGCGGCGGGAGCGGCCGAGGCCCAGCGCCGGGCCGCGGAGGAGAAGAGCCGCGGGGTGGAGAAGGAGCTGACCGGCGTCCGCCAGCGAGCCCGCAGCCTGGAGCGCCGCCTCTACGACGGCTCGGTCCACAACCCCCAGGACCTGCTCGGGATGCAGCACGACCTGGCGGCGATCAAGCCGCGGCTCGACGAGCTGGAGGGCCGCCTCCTCGAGTGGATGGAGGCGACCGAGGACGCCGACGGCCAGGTGGAGAGCGCCCGAGTGGCGGTTGCGGCGCGGGAGTTGGAGCGCGCCTCCCTCGAGGCGCCCCGCCGTGAGCGCCTCGAGGCCGCCCGCGGAGAGCTGGAGGCGGCGCGGGTTGAGCGCGCCACGGCCGCCGCGGCGACCGAGCCCGGCGACCTGCGCACCTACCAGCGGGTGGCGGCCCATCGCCGGCCCGCCGTCGTCCACCTCGAGGGGGACAGCTGCGGAGGCTGCCACCTCCCGCTCGGGGTGCGCGAGGCCAACCACGCGCGCGCCGGGAGCGAGCTGGTGCAGTGCAGCAACTGCGACCGCGTCGTGGTCCGGTGAGCACCGCGGGTTCGGGGACTCCTCCTCCTGCGGGCACGGTCATCGCCTACACCGACGGGGCCTGCTCGGGCAACCCGGGGCCGGGGGCCTGGGCCTTCCGGTTGGAGTGGCCCGACGGCCGGGTCGATGAGGATGCCGGCGCCGATCCCGCCACCACCAACAACCGCGAGGAGCTGAAGGCGGTTCGCGAGGCGCTCCTCGCCATCCGGCGCCGGATCGGAACCGACCCCGCCTGGCGCATCGTGCTCCGCACCGACAGCCTCGGCGCCGTCAACTGGCTGACCCGGCGCTGGAAGCGCCACGCCAACCTGGACCTCTTTCCCGGCATCGACCCCCTGGTGGATGCGCGGGTGGTCTTCGAGCACGTGCGCGGCCACGCCGGCAATCCGGGCAACGAGCGGGTCGACTCCCTGGCGGTGGCCGCGATCCGCAGGCTGGGGGATCGCGCTGGCGGCTGACCCCGGTCTCAGGGCACCGGTCGACGCGGGCGGCGCGCGGCGGTGATGCCCACGGAGCCTGCCAGGAGCAGCGCCAGACCGAGGGCGATCAGCAAGAGGCTGGTCATCGAGAGGGGTCCCGCGCCGGTGGACGGTGTCGATGCCCCGGAGACCCCGCTCGAAGGGGTTGGGGTCGAAGAGGCGGCGGCCACCCCGCCCGTGGGGGTCGGGGTCGGCACCGGCGTGGGGGCGGCGAAACCGTTGTAGAAGGGGGTGACCGTGACCGTGGCATTCCCGCCCTGGTACGGGTTCCCCGCAGAGAGCGGCAGCGTCCACGCGATGGTGAAGGTGTCGCTCCAGGAGCTGGTGCCGGTGGTGCCCGGCACCGCCTGGCCGGGATCGGTGCTCGAGCACGAGGACGCATCCGGATACGAGCCCGAGCAGGACGGGGTTCCGGCGTCGAAGGAGTTGCCGTCGGAGTCGGTCACCGTGACCTGCAGGCCGCTGGGTTGCCCGTCGAGGAGGGCCTCGGTCGCCGTCCCGGCGCCCGCCGCCCCCCCTCCTGATGCCGAGGTGGTGCTGACGCTCACCGTCACCGTGAAGGGGTTGCCGAGCTGTTCGGCGGTCTCCGTGTAGGTGAGGGTGCAGCTCCCGGAGTCACCGGGGACGAGAGTGGCGGTCGCCACGGACCCGTTGCAGCTGACTCCTGCGGCCGCGGCGGTGGTCGCCGTCAGCGTGAGGAGGACCCCCACACCGGCCAGCGGGACTCCGAGGGCGATGGCCACGACGGAGAGGCCGGCCCACCCGGCTCTGCTGAGCCCGTCAAGGCCGGCTCGTAGGCGAAAGAGGCTCATGACCATGAGGGCAAGGGACGCGGCCCTCGACGCGCGGACGTCGCGTGCGAACCGACCCCTGTGCCGGTCCGCGCGAGCAGCGCTGCCGCGTAGGGAGAGAGGCCCCGTGGAGACTTGCTCGACGTGGTGGTCATGGTCCTCCTTGCGTGTGGCGGGTGGTGTGGGCCCGGCACGTCTGTACCGGGCCCACACGATTGTCCGATCAGATCACCAGGAGCCGGGGCAGGCGTAGTTGTTGCTGCCTCCGAACTCGACCGACGGTGCCGTCGGGAGGTACGCGTACGACTGGGTCGGGTTGGCCGGAGTGCTGTTCCACGCCGCCCCGCTGGGGCTGTCACACACGTTCCAGTGGCCGAGACCGCTTGCCGCCGAAGATCCGTTGGCGATCAGTGTGGTGTTGCCGCCGCCGGCCTGGACCGCGTGGCCATGGATGGTGACGGTCGCCGAATCGCCCTGGAACTGGTTGTCGCTGGTACCGTTCTCGAAAACCCAGTCCACGTAGAGGGTTTGGGAGTCACCGCTCACCCAGTTGACGTTGCCATAGTGGGTCGACCCGTAGCTTGGACCGACGGGAAGCTCGATGTTGTCGATTGTGGCCGTGCAGGTGATCGGTGACCCGGTGCACGTCCAATCTCCACCCGCGAACGAAGCCCAGGCCCCGTTGCCGATGTCGAGCAAGTCGTACAGCGAGAACTGACCCTGATACCCGACCAGGACCTCGAGCCCGCCGTTCGAGTTGTTCGGATCCCAGAGCGGGTCGGCTCCGCTGGGCGTAGCCGCGGCGGTGGCGCTGATGGTCAGGTCGACGCCCACGAAGGCGGGAGCGCTACCCGAGTAGGTCAGTGTGTACGAGGCGGTGCTGCCCAGGTCGTCCCCGCAGAGGGGCGTGCCCGAGTAGTACAGGCTGGTCCAGGTGTAGGGGGCGGTTCCGTTGTAGGAGCAGTCGCCGGGAACGATGTTGCTGAGTGTCACGTCGTCCGTGACCCCACCGGCAAGAGTCACCGTCCCGGCATTGTAGGTCTGGCTCAAGTTCGTGGTTGCACTGCTGCTGAACAGCGCGAAGGTGGCGCCGGTGGCCACACTCGCGATGGCCCCGGTTCCGACGACCGCGGCTGAGAGCAGTGCCAGCCGCTTGGTGAACAGATTCATCCTGTTGTCTCCCTTCCCGTGGATGCCCGGTGATGTCCGGGCGATCGTCTGATCGTGTCGCGTTCTTCAGTTAGCTGATGGGCCGCCCCCCTTTCCCCACTCGGTTCGGCTGGGACCCCAAGTCAGTGGCGCCCTGATCAGCCGGGCGTCCTTCACATCGTCGTCGGCTTGAGCGGCGACCCTCTCCTCTCTGGCCAGGCGGTCCTCCTCGCCGAGCCGGATCCAGCGGCGGCGCACTTCGCCACCGACCAGGTAGACAACCGGGATCATGATGAGGATGACGAAGGTCAGCGGCTGGTGCAGGGTGGACATCATGTAGCCCGCGACGGGGATCCTCGCCGAGTAGAGGCCGAGGACCTGGCCGGGCGCCACCAGCGCCGGGTCGGGTGCGTTGTTGGCATCCCCTTTCGTTCGGTACTGGACGCCGCTGCTGTTCGGCCCCGGGAGCACGTCGACGATGCGGTGAGTGACGATCATCGAATTTGCTCCGGACGTTGAGGTCACGAAACTAATGACCTGACCGACGTGGAGGCTCGTGGCCTGTGGCAGCGCCACCGGCTGATCGACGATGAGGTCCCCCGTGTCGATGGCCGGGGTCATCGAGCCGGAGGCGACGCTGAACACGGGATGGCCAAAGATCGTGTCCACACCGTCGCTGGCGTGGCGCACTGACACTGCCAGTATCACCGCGATGAGGGCGGCGAGGAGCACGAGAGCCACCAGGACGCCGCGGATCACCCGGACCGGCATCGGGAGCGCGCGCGGCGCCGCGGGCTTCGCGGGCACGACGGCGACCATCAGCTGTCCCCTGGCGTCGATGCCGCGGTGTCGGTCGGGACCGGGGTGTCGGTAGGGGCCGGGGTGTCGGTAGGGGCCGGGATGTCGGTCAGGGCCGGGGTGTCAGTGGGGCCCGGGGTCGCGGTCGTCGTCGGCGTTGCGGTCGCCGTCGACGTGGGGGACGGATCGCCGGTCCGAGCGGGTGTGCCGCCGCGACCAGGCGGGGTCGGGCCGGGCACGACCGCTGCCGGGGACCCGTCCTGGCAGCAGCCGCACACTGGGGCCGGCTGGCACGCGGTGACGTCGTATGACTGGGTCGGTCCCTGCGCCGAGGCCAGCCCGGAGGTGGCGCCGATCACCGACCCGCGCAGCGCGAGCGAACCGACAGCGACCACGAGGACGGCGTAGGCGAGCGTCAGGATGCAGCGCATGCTCCACGCGCGGAGCAGAGGGGCTGTGCGAAGCGCCCGGTGTCGGCTGGCGCGACGCCGGATAATCCGGCGCGTGTAGCCGCTCCGCCGGACGGCTGAAGTGCCGTCCCTGTGCCCCCGCACCCTTCCCTAAAGACCCCCTGCCAGGCGCCCGCCTGGTGGCGTGATCGCCCTGGCCGCGTGGGTGTAGCGCGTCACGCATGGCGGCCACCAGAGCCCTTCGGCCCGGCGCCCCATGGGCTGAGAGGCGAAATGAGCGCTACGGGGGACAGGTGTTGATCTGCAGTGCGCGCTCAAAGCCGGGTCGGGCAGAGGTTAAGATGCGTGAAGAGACAGCGCGCTGTGGGCCGCGGACTGTCGACGGACCATGGACGCGGCCATGCCGAGGGTGATGCAAGCCGGTCTGTAAGCCGGATTCTGTCCTCACCAGCGGGTGGGGGACGGCCATCCATCTTGGGTGCCGGTTGCCCGGCGCCTCGTGCGGTCTGACCCGGGACACGGGACGAGCAGCCCCTGGACGCCGAGGCGTCCGTCCCTGTTCGACCTTGCTCCGGACGGGGTTTACCTGGCCGGTCGGTCACCCGACCGCCGGTGGGCTCTTACCCCACCATTTCACCGTCGCCACGACCGGTGTCGCGGCTGTGTCCTTTCTGTGGCACTCTCCTTCGGGTCACCCCGACTGGGTGTTACCCAGCGCCCTGCTCCGTGGAGTCCGGACTTTCCTCAGGCGGCGTGCCGCCCGCGGCCGTCCGACCGGCTTGCCGCTCCAGTGTACCCCGCGTCCCGCGTCTGGTCCGGTCGCTCCAGCTCAGGCGGCGGCGAACGGATTCACGATCCGCACCCCTGCCTCCAGGGTGCCGGGCTGGGAGTCCTCGGGGAGCAGCCGGGCGCGCGGCATCTGCCTCGGAACGCGGTGACCTGAGCCGCCGGGTGACGACAGCGCTGGGTGCGTACATCCGTTCCGATTGACGCGCTGATCGGGCAGATGTACGCTGCGGCGCACCCAAGTGGTGAGAAGTGGTGAAAAGTGGCGAATCCGACCCGAACCTCCCTCAGCGTAGCGGACCCCGGCGCCCCGCGGGGCCTCGGTGACCTCGAATGCTGCATGGCCAGTTCGACCACGCCGTGGACGCCAAGGGAAGGGTCGCCGTGCCCGCCCCCTTCCGGCCCCATCTCGCGCCCGGGGCGGTGGTCGCGCCCGGGCTGGAGGGCCGGCTGGTGATCTGGCCGACCGCCCTCTGGGACGAGCACCTGCGCCACCTCGCCATCACCGCCGGCACCCCCGAGGAGCAGCGGACGTTCTTCCGGCGGATCAACGCCGGCACGCGCGACGTCGAGCTGGACGCCCAGGGCCGGCTCCTCGTCCACCCGTCGCACCGGGAGTTCGCCGCCATCCGCGAGCGGGCCACCTTCGTGGGCATGGGCGACTACGTGGAGCTATGCGCCACCGAGCGCTGGGAGGAGGAGGGGCGCGATCTCACCCCCGAGTTCCTGACCCAGCTGGCCGATCGCATCAACCCGATGGGTTTCATCACCCCCACGCCGGCGCCGTCGTGAACGGCGCCGACTTGACCGAAGCCGCCCCCCATGCCGATCGTGGCAGGCATGGACAGGTCCGCCGATGCCACGCCCGGGGAGCCGCCTGAGGCGAGCCTCCACCGGCCGGTCCTCCTCACACCTCTCATACAGAACCTGCAGCCCCGTGAAGGCCAGGTGGCCGTCGACGGGACCCTGGGCGGCGGCGGACTGACCGCCGCGCTGTTGGACAGGGTCGGCGCGACCGGGCGGGTCCTCGCCATCGATCGAGACCCCACCGCGATCGCCCGAGCCCGCCAGCGCTTCGCCGGCCTCGCCGGCGAACGGCTGATCCTCGCCCAGGGTGACTTCGCCGACATCGACCGCATCGCCGCGGGCCACGGGATCGTCGCCGTCGACTCTCTCTCCCTCGACCTTGGCACCTCCTCCCTCCAGCTCGACGATCCCGCCCGCGGCTTCAGCTTCCGGAACGACGGCCCCCTCGACATGCGGTTGGACCAGACCGAGGTCACCGCGACCGCGGAGACGATCCTCAACACCTGGGAGGAGGCCGACCTCGCCGCTCTGATACGCGGCTATGGCGAGGAGAGGTTCGCCACGACGATCGCCCGGGCCGTGGCCCGGGAGCGCCGGCGCCGACCTCTCACCACCACCGCACAGCTCCGGGAGCTGGTCGAGCAGACCGTGCCCCGCCGCTTCTGGCCGAAGCGGATCCACCCCGCCACCCGCACCTTCCAGGCTCTCCGCATCGAGGTCAACCATGAGCTGGAGAGCCTCCGCCGGGGACTGCAGGTCGCCATATCGCTCCTCAGGCCCGGTGGGCGTCTTGGGGTCATCTCCTTTCACTCCCTCGAGGACTCCCTTGTCAAGAACGCACTCCACGTCGCAGCTCAGAACTGTCTCTGTCCGCCCCAACAGCCCTTCTGCACCTGCGCCCACCGGGCCTCACTCCTCCTTCTCACCCGTCGGGCCATCCGGCCCGACGCCCAAGAGCTGGCCCTGAACCCGAGGGCCCGGTCCGCCCGGCTCCGGGTCGCCGAGAAGCTCGAACCTCAGTAGCCTCCCCCTCCCTGTGGCGGAGGCCGGCAGCGCCGGCCTCCGCCTTGCTCTCTTCCCCCGCCCCCCTTCGACGGAGGAGGCCGGCAGGCGCCGGCCTCCCCCCACCCGTCCCCTCCGCAGCGTCCGTCCCCCCCGCCGCGGCATCGCGGCGACCCTGTCGCAGCAACTGTCCCCCCCCACGTGCAGGCACCGCTCATGAACCTCTCTGCTCTTCGCGACCCCCGCAACGCCGCCGCGACCGCCCCGCCCCTCCCGGCCCAGCCATCCGCCACCCGGCGCGACCGGAGGCGGCGCGGCGGGCCGCGGACCCCTCTGCCCCTGCTTCCGATCATCGCCGTGTGTGCGGGGGTCGGCCTCGCCTACGTCAGCCAGACGGCCCAGGCCACCCAGGCCAACTACGACCAGACCTCGCTGATCCACCAGGAACAGCAGCTCACCGCCCAGGACCAGCAGCTCGGGGCGCAGCTCGCACAGCTCTCCGCGTCGACCCGGATCATCGACCAGGCGCAGACCCTCGGCATGGTCACCGGCGGACACTGGTCCTACGCGGTGGCGCCCGCCGCCGAGCTGGTCACCGCGCCCGCCACCGAGCTCGCCGCTCCCTCACCGCAGCCGGGCAGCTCCGTCCTCGGCGAGCTGGGCTCCACGGTCTCCGGCGTCTTCGGCGGTCCGGGATGAGCGAGCGCGCCCGCCCGGGCGTGAGGGCGCGACCAGTGGTCCGCGGAGGGGAGTGGGACGGCCGTGACTGGCGCAGCGCGCTGCTGACGAACGACCGACCCACGCTCGACCGCCACCACGGCCAGGGCGGTGCACCGGGCGTCCCCGCGCAGCCGGCACCCGGGGGCCATCGCTCCTCCCTCGGCGGGCCCGCGGCCCCGGGACCGCCTCCGGCGCGGGGCTGGTTCGTCGGCGAGGGCCCCCACGTGCGGGGACGCGCGATCTGGCTGATGCTCAGCTTCGCGGCGCTCGCCGGCCTCCTCCTCGGCCACCTCTTCCAGGTCCAGGTCAGCGAGCACGCCACCCTCTCGGCCGCCGCCGCCCAGGAGGAGAACATGAGCTTCGTGCTCGCCGCCCAGCGTGGCGACATCCTCGACAGCGAGGGGCAGGTCCTGGTGAGCAACGTCGCCACCTGGGACGTCCACGTCGACCCGACCATGATCCGGGCCACCGACCGCGACGCGGACGCGGCCAAGATCGCCGCGGTGCTCAAGGTGAGCGAGAGCCAGGTCGTCCAGGCGCTCGAGGAGCCCAACGAGTACGCGTTCCTCGCCAGCAACGTCAGCCAGAGCGTCAAGGATCAATTGGTCCAGCTGAAGATCGACGGCATCATCCTGGAGGAGGAGCAGCAGCCCGTCTACGACTCCTCGGCCGTCCCCGGAGAGTCCTTCGCCGCCAACCTGCTCGGCTTCGTCAACGCCAGCGGGCAGGGCCAGTACGGGGTGGAGGGCTACTACAACCAGCTGCTCACCGGCAAGGACGGCACGGCCTCCGAGATCAAGGACAGCAACGGCAACGCCATCTACCTCAACCGTGCCCAGATGGTGCCGGCGCAGAACGGTGACGACCTCGAGCTGGGCCTCAACTCCCAGATCCAGTACTGGGCCGAGCAGGCGATCGCCAACGCCGTCAACCACGACAGCGCCCAGTCGGGACAGCTGCTGGTCATGGACACCCGCACCGGGGCCATCGAGGCGTGGGCCGACTACCCGAGCTACGACGCCAACGACTACGCCTCGACGCCCATCGCCGACTTCGCCGACCCGGCCGTCGATGCCGAGTTCGAGCCGGGTTCGGTGATGAAGGTGGTCACCTTCGCCGGTGCCCTCCAGAACGGGGCCATCACCCCCGGTTACACCTTCAACGAGGGGCCCACCACCATCGACGGGGTCAGGATCCAGGACTGGGATCATCGAGCCCATGGCGAGGTCAGCATGCAGACGGTGCTCGACATGTCGCTCAACAACGGGGCCATCAAGGCTCAGCAGCTGGAGGGAGCGAACGACTTCTACGACAACATGCTCGCCTTCGGCATCGGCGCTCCCACCGGGGTCGACCTCGCCGGGGAGGCGCACCAGGAGATGGCTCAGCAGACGCAGCTGAGTGCCCTCGACTACGCGGAGATGTCCTTTGGCCAGAGCGTCGCGGTGACCCCGGTCGAGATGCTGGCGGCGGTCAACGCGGTCGCCAATGGCGGCGTCTGGGTCGAGCCCCATGCCGTCAACTCGATCGTCGATCCCAACACCGGGAAGACCACTCAGGTGGTGCCGGCCACGCGCCGGGTGGTCTCGGCGGCGACGGCCGCCACCCTGACCACCATGATGACCCACGTCGTGGACGACCCCGGCGCCGAGGGTTTCGACGCCCGGATCGCCGGGTGGTCGGGCGAGGTGGCGGGCAAGACCGGGACGGCTCAGGAGCCGATCAACGGCCAGCTGACCGGCAGCGACGTCTCGTTCGTCGGATTCCTCCCCGCCTCCGACCCCCAGTTCACCATGATGGTGGTGCTCGACGAGCCCCAGGTCCCGGCCGCCGATGACTTCGGCTCCATGCTGGCGGCGCCGGTGTGGCGGCAGATGGCCGAGCAGATGATCGACTACGAGCGCCTCACCCCCTGATCCCCGGCTGTGGCACCATCCGGCGGTGCTCCGCGCGGACACGCTCGCCGATCTCCTCGGTGGCCGTCTCGAGGCCCCTCCCGGCGCCCGCCTCGACATCCCCGACCTGGCGAGCAACTCGAGGCTGGTCGTTCCCGGTGGAGGCTTCATCGCCCTCCCCGGGGAGGAGATGGACGGTCACGCCTTCGTGGCGGATGCGGCCCGACGGGGCGCGGCCCTGGCGGTGGTGGGGGAGGGCTTCGGGGCGGGGCCGGGCGCGCCCCCGCTGCTCATCCGGGTGGCCGACCCCGCCGCTGCGCTCCGGGCCGCCGGCTCGCGGCGCCTCGCCGAGCTCGGGGCAACCGTGGTGGGGGTGACCGGCTCGGTGGGCAAGACGACGGCCAAGGAGATGTGCGCCCTGGCCCTCTCGGGACGGCCGACCGCCCGGACCCTGGGGAACCTCAACACCTGGACCCAGATCCCGCTCCAGATCCTCAAGCTGGAGCCCCCGGTGGAGCGCCTGGTGGTGGAGATGGGGATGACCGCCCCCGGGGAGATCGCCGACCTGGCCGGCTTCACCCACCCTCGGGTGGGCCTGCTGCTCAACGTCGGCCAGGCGCACATCGGCCGTCTCGGCTCCGAGGAGGCCATCGCCGACGCCAAGGCCGAGCTGCTCGACGCCCTTCCCACCGACGGCGCCGCCATCCTCAACGCCGACGACCCCCGCGTGGTCCGGCTCGAAGGCAGGAGCCGGGCCCCGGTCCGCTGGTTCGGCGAGGCGAGCCCGGCCGCCGCCTGGCGGATCGAGGACGTGGAGGCGGGAGGGGTGCTCGAGATCCGGGCCACCCTGGTGGCCCCTGACGGCCGCGCTCGGCTGCGGCTCCGGGCGCCCGGGCGTCACCTCCTGCTCGACGCCGTCGCCGCCGTGGCCGTGGCCGCCGCCCTCGGGGTGGGGATCGTGGAGGCGGCCGGCCGGCTGGGCGAGTTCACCCCCGCCGAGCACCGCGGCCGGATCCTCCCCGGTCGCGCCGGCTCCACCCTCATCGACGACAGCTACAACAGCAGTCCCAGCTCCCTGGCGGCGGCTCTCACCGTCCTCCGCGAGAGCGGGGCCCCCGAGCGGCTCGCCATCATTGGCGACATGCTGGAGCTGGGCGATCGCACGGTCGCGGCCCATCGCGAGGCGGGACGCCGGGCCGCGGCCGCGGCGACCCGGCTGATCGCGGTCGGTGGCCAGGCCGGGATCGTCGCCGGCTCCGCGGTCGCCGCCGGCATGCCCCGCGCGGCGGTCCAGCAGGCGGAGGATGCCGAGCGGGCCGCGGACCTGGCGGTTCCCCACCTCGGACCGGAGACCGTCGTGCTCGTCAAGGCGAGCCGGGGGATCGGGCTGGACGAAGCGGTGGAGCGCCTCCTGGCGTGACCCGTGCCGCCGTCATCGCCGCCGTCTGCTTCGTCGTCGGGATCGGCCTCTACCCCGTCCTGCTCACCGTTCTGACCCGGGTGGGGGCCGGCCAGATGGTGCAGGAGTACAGCCCCCAGACCCACCAGGCCAAGGCGGGAACGCCGACCATGGGCGGCCTGCTCTTCTGCCTGATGGCGGTGGCGGTGTGGCTCGCCATCGACCGCTCCCAGTCCGGGTTCGTGATCGCCTACGCGCTGGTCGGCGGAGCGGCGGTCGGCTTCCTCGACGATCTCGCCAACGTGCGCGGGCTGGGCTCGCTCGGCCTCGGCGTCCGCCAGAAGCTGGTCCTGGAGGTGGTGGTCGGGGTCGCGGTCGGCTTCGGCCTTCACGCGGTCGGGGCCACCGCCCAGGACCTGCCGGGGGCGGGGATGGTCGACCTCGGATGGGGGATCGTCCCGCTTGCGGCGATTGCGGTGGTGGCCACCACCAATGCGGTCAACCTGACCGATGGCGTCGACGGCCTTGCGGCGAGCTGCGTCGCGATCTCCCTGGTGGGCGGCCTGGCCGCGGCCGTCTGGCTCGGCGCGGGGAGCGCCGCGACCCTGGCGGCGGCCCTGCTCGGGATCGTGGCCGCCTTCCTCCTCTTCAACTGGCACCCCGCCCGGATGTTCATGGGCGACACCGGTGCCCTCGGTCTCGGCGCGGCCCTCACCGCCATCTGCGTCGAGGCCCATCTGCTCTGGCTGCTGCCCCTGCTCGGCATCGTCTTCGTCGTCGAGACCGCCAGCGTCATCGTCAACGTGACCGCGATCACCCGGTTCAAGCGGCGGGTGTTCCGGGCCAGCCCCCTCCATCACCACTTCGAGAAGATGGGAATCCGTGAGGAGCGGCTGGTCCTGCTCTTCTCGGCCGGTGGCGTGGCCGCGCTGGCGCTGACCCTGCTGACCGTGCACGCCGTCATCTGACGGCCCGGCAGATGCGTCGCCACAACGCCGCCGCTTGGGTGACAATGTCGCCCTGGCCTGATCCTCGCAACCGTCCCCCCCACGTCACCGCACCGCAGGAGCAGCATGGCCGTCCAGACGACCCCGACGCGCAGCCTCGACCTGCCGATACGCCGGGCCAGGGTCGAGCTCGCGCCGGCCAGCCGGGGACTCGCCTCCGTCGACGGGTGGCTCTACGTCTCCGTCGCCGCGATCTGCGCCTTCGGTCTCGTGATGGTCTACAGCGCCTCGGAGGTGCTGGCCTACGACCAGACGGGCAACCCGAGCTACTACTTCGAGCGCCAGGTCGCCTACCTGGTGGTGGGCCTGGCGGTGATGCTGGGGCTGGCCCGCCTCGACTATCACCACCTGGTCCGCTGGTCGCGCCCCATCGGGCTGATCACGGTGCTGCTGCTGCTCGCCGTCCTGGTGCCCCACATCGGCACCGCGGTGAACGGAGCGCGGCGCTGGTTCAAGATCGGCGCCTTCGAGCTCCAGCCCTCGGCGGTGGCGGCGCTGGCGGCGATCGTCGTCCTCGGCCGATGGCTCAGCGACCGGGGCACGCTGATCCGGAGCTGGCGCGGGATCCGCGACTACGTCTTGGTGCTGGCGATCCCGGTGGTTCTGATCCTGGCCGAGAAGGACCTGGGGAGCACCATCGTGGTCGCCGCCGTCGGCGGCGTCCTGCTCTTCCTGGCGGGCGCGCGCTACCGGCACCTCCTGGTGGTGCTCGCCCTCGCGGGCGCGATCGGCTGGTTGATGGTCCTCGTCGAGCCCTACCGGCTGAGCCGCCTCACCTGCTTCGGCCAGTCGCTCTCCAACGATCCCCTGGGCGCCTGCTGGCAGGGGATCCAGGCCCTCTACGGGCTGGGGCGCGGCGGCCTCTTCGGCGTCGGGCTGGGCAACTCCATCGAGAAGTACTCCTGGCTCCCCGAGGCTCACACCGACTTCATCTTCGCCATCATCGGCGAGGAGCTGGGCCTGATCGGGGCGGCGGCGGTGGTGCTCGCCTTCACCTTCCTGGCCTGGAGGGGGATCCGGGCCTCGCTGCGCGCGCCCGACCGCTTCGGGACGCTGCTCGCGGGGGGGATCACCGCCTGGGTCTGCATCCAGGCCTTCGTCAACGTTGCGGCGGTCACCGTCCTGATCCCCGCCACCGGCATCCCGCTGCCGTTCATCAGCTACGGGGGCACCGCGCTGGTCATGAACCTGGCTGCGATGGGGATACTCTGCAACGTGTCGGCGCAGGGCCGACGCCAAGGGGCACTCAGCCGTGCGAACGTTGATCGCCGGGGGCGGGACGGGGGGGCACCTGACCCCGGCGCTGGCGGTCGCCGAAGAGTTGCGCGCCGCTGACCCCGAGGGGGCGGTGCTCCTGGTCGGCCGGCGCGGCGGGGTCGCCGAGGCCCTCGTCGAGCGCGCCGGCGTCCCGCTGGAGACCCTGGAGATCCGCGGCCTCGACCTCGCCCGCCCGGCGTCGCTGGCCGGCTTCGGGCTGCGACTGCCGCGGGCGGTGCGCGAGGCGCGCCGGCTGATCCGCCGCTTCGCTCCCGAGGTGGTGGTGGGAGCCGCGGGCTACGTCTCGGTGCCGGTGGTGCTGGCCGCACGCCGGGAGCGTGTCCCGGTCCTGCTCCTCGAGCAGAACGCCGTCCCCGGCCGCGCCACCCGGATGCTGGCCCGGCGCGCCGCCGGGGTCGCCGTCTCCTTCCCCGGCACCGCCCGGCAGCTGAGCGGGTCCGTCGTGGAGGTCACCGGCAACCCGGTGCGCCGGGAGTTCCGGGAGGGTGCGCCTCGCCTCGGTGATCGCCCCCGGCGGCTCTTGGTGTGGGGCGGCTCGCAGGGGGCGCGCCGGATCAACCGGGCCCTCTGCGACTGCGCTGAGCGCCTGCTCCTCGATCATCCCGAGCTGGAGCTCACCCACCAGTGCGGGCAGCTCGATCTCGCCGAGGTCCGGGAGGCGCGCGCCCGAACTCGGCGCCGAGCCGCAGGCCCGCTGGGAGGTGGCCCCCTTCTACACCGGCGTCTCCGAGCGGGTGGCGGCGGCGGACCTGGTGGTGATGCGCGCGGGCGGCTCGTCGCTCGCCGAGGTGAGCGCCCTCGGCCGCCCCATGATCCTCGTCCCCTACCCGCACGCCGGAGACCATCAGCGGCACAACGCTGCCCCCTATGTGGAGGCGGGCGCCGCCCTGCTCCTCGCCGACGCGGAGTGCGACGGCGAACGGCTCCGCGAGAGCGTGGAGTCCGTCCTCGGCGACCTGGCGCGGTGGCGGGAGATGGCGGCGCGGAGCCTGGCCATGGGCCGCCCCGACGCAACCGCCAGGGTGGTGGCCATGATCCGCCGGCTGGCGGCGACAGGGGGGAGGAGGGTCGGCGGTGACCGCTGAGCCGGCCCGGCCGCCGCGACCCGGGGCGGCTGCGGGGACCCCTCCCCGGCACGTCCACTTCCTGGGCATCTGCGGCTACGCGGTGAGCGGCGCGGCCCTCCTCGCCCAGCAGCTCGGCGACCTCGTGACCGGCAGCGACGAGCATGCCTATCCGCCCGTCTCCGACGTCGTCACCGCGGCCGGCATCTCCTGGGAGAACCGGCACGACCCGCGCAACCTCGACCGCTGGGGTGTGCCCGACCTGGTGGTCGTCGGCAACCAGGTGCGCCCGCTCAACGAGGAGTGGCTGGAGGCCAGGCGGCGCGGGCTGCCCGTCACCAGCGAGGTCGAGTTCTTCGTCTCGCTGACCGAGGGCAGGCTCCGCCTCTCGGTCTGCGGCACGCACGGCAAGACCACCACCTCGGCCCTCCTGATCCACATGCTCGACCGCTGCGGGATGGACCCGGGATTCCGGCTCGGCTCCACCTCTCTCGATGTGGGAGGGAGCGCGCGGCTGGGGACCGGGCCGTTCGTGTTCGAGGGCGACGAGTACACCACGGCGCCGTGGGACCCGCGCCCCAAGTTCCTGCACATGCGCGCGGCGGCGTCCTGCGTCACCCGCCTGGAGTGGGACCACCCCGATGTCTATCCGTCCCCCGAGGCGTATCGCGAGCCCTTCGTCCGGCTCGCCGAGTCGATGCCCGGGGACGGGCTCCTCGTGCTGTGTGGCGACGACCCGGAGGCTCTCGGCCTGCGCGCGCACGCGGCCTGCCCGGTGATCGTGTACGGCGAGGGCGAGGATGCCGACTGGCGGGTGAGCCGGCTCGGCGACGACGGGACGGTGCAGCGCTTCCGGATCGCGAGCCGCGAGCAGGGGTTTCCCGAGGTGGCTCTCACCTTCCCGGGACGGCACAACGCGCTCAACGCCACCGCGGCCCTGGCGCTCGCCGTCTTCGCGGGCGCCCCCATCTCCGCGTGCGTCGACGCCTGCGCCGACTTCCGTGGACCGGCGCGCCGCTTCGAGATCCTGGGCGCGGCCGGCGGGGTCACCGTGGTCGACGACTACGCCCATCATCCGACCGAGGTCTGGGCCGCCGTCAACGCCGCCCGCGCCCGCTATGGCGCGGCGCGGATCATCGCCGTCCACACCCCCCACACCTACTCCCGGACGCGCACCCTCCTGGAGGACTACCGGCACAGCTTCGAGGAGGCGGACGTCGTCGTCCTGGGACCGGTCGAGGCGGCCCGGGAGCGCCACCAGCCGGCCACGGTCTCGTCCGCCGACGTGGCCGACCGGGTCACCGGTCGCGAGGTCCATCTCGTCGAGGGGAGCGACCAGGGGGTGGAGCTGGTGCTCGGCCTGGCACGGCCCGGCGATGTGGTGCTCGTGCTCTCCCTGGAGGGCTTCGACAAGATCGCGCGGCGCATCCACGCGGGGCTGGCGAAAGGTCGGCCGGAGGTCAGCCGTGGCTGACCAGTGGCTCGCCGCCGAGCCGGGCATCCGCCGCCAGGAGCCGCTGGACCGTCACAGCCAGTACGCGATCGGAGGCCCGGCCGACTGGTACCTCAGGGTGCGCGACGCCGCCCACCTCGCCGCGCTCCTGCGCCGCTGCGGCGAGGAGGGTGTGCCGGTCACCGTCATCGGGGCGGGCAGCAACAGCCTGGTGCTCGACGGCGGCATCCGGGGCCTGGTGGTGGAGCTGCCCCGGGGGCGGCTCCACCAGCTCTCGGACGAGCTGATCGAGCTCACCGGCGGGGCGATGATGCCCCGGGCCGCGCTGGATTGTGCCGCGCTCGGGTTGGGGGGGCTGGAGTTCGGCATTGGCGTCCCCGGCACCTGCGGCGCCTCGGTGCGAGGCAACGCCGGCGCCTTCGGGGTGGAGATGAAGGACGTCCTGGTCGACTGCGACGCGCTCGCCCCGGACGGGACCGCGCGCACCTTCGTCCCCCAGGAGCTCGGCTTCACCTACCGCGACTCCCGCCTCAAGCACGACCTCGCGGATCACGTGGTCGTCGCCGCCCGTCTGCGCGTCCATGTGGAGATGATCGAGGTGGTGCGGGCGCTCACCGATGCCATCCAGGCCGAGCGCCGAGCCACCCAGCCCTACAACGAGCGCAGCCTGGGGAGCATGTTCGCCAACCCCCCGGGTGACCACGCCGGCCGGATGATCGACGCCTGCGGCCTCAAGGGAGCCCGCGTCGGTGGTGCCGAGGTCTCGCTCAAGCACGCCAATTTCGTGATCAACGCCGGTGGGGCGACCGCCGCCGACGTGCTCGCCCTCTGCGACGTCATCCAGCGCGCCGTCGCCGAGCGGTTCGGGGTGCATCTGGTGCCCGAGATCGCCGTCCTCGGCGAGCCGCTGCCCGGGGCCAGCGCATGAGCGGCGTGAGGAGCGGGCCCACATGAGCCTGCGCATCGCCGTCGTCTGCGGCGGGCCCAGCCCGGAGAACGAGGTCTCGCGCCTCACCGCGTCACAGGTCGCCGGCGCCCTGCGCTCGCGCGGGCACCCGACCACCACCCTGGAGGTCGACGCCGAGCTGTGGCCGGCGCTCCAGGCGGGCGGCTACGACTGCGTCTTCGTGGCCGTCCACGGGCGCTTCGGCGAGGACGGGACCGTCCAGGGCGTCTGCGAGCTGCTTGGCCTCCCCTACACCGGCAGTGACCTGCTGGCCACCGCGCTCTGCTTCGACAAGGTGGCGGCCAAGCGCCTGCTGGTCGCCGAGGGGATCGCCACGCCGCCCTGGCTCACGGTCCCCGGGGTGTCCAACGACCCCGGGGAGATCGAGGCGGCCATGACCGCAGCCGCCCGGGAGCTCGGCTACCCCCTGGTGGTCAAGCCCCGCCGTGGCGGCTCGACGATCGGGCTCGCCCTGGCCCGCGAGGCGGGCGGTCTTCTGGCCGGCTGGGAGACGGCGTCGGCCCACGGCGAGGTGCTCTGCGAGAGATTCGTGGCCGGTACCGAGGTCACGGTGGGGATCCTGGGGGATAATCCTCCCCGGGCCCTGCCGACCCTCGAGATCGTCTCCCAGCGTCCCCTCTACGACTATGCAGCGAAGTACACCGCGGGCCAGAGCCAGCACGTCATCCCCGCCCGCCTCCCCGAGGCGCAGCGCCGCGCCTGCCAGGATGCGGCGGTCCGGGCCCACCGAGCGCTCGGTTGCCGTGACCTCTCGCGGGTCGACGTCATCGTCGACCGCGACGGCGTGCCCTGGGTGCTCGAGGTGAACGCCATTCCCGGCCTCACCGAGCTCTCCCTGCTTCCCGATGCCGCCCGAGCCGCCGGCATCTCCTTCCCCGACGTCTGCCAGGGCCTGGTCGACGCGGCCATCGCCCGCTCCGAGCCGCCCCCGGCATGATCGAGACCCCCGGTCGGGGCGCGCCTCCCCGCGACCCGGGGACGCGGCACCGCGCCCGGGTGCGTGCCGTCGCCACGGCCATCGCCGACCGGCCGGCGACGACCCGCCGCTTCGAGGTGCCCGCCGAGATCGAGCTCCGCGGGACGGTGCGCAACCGCCACGGGGCCCCACGGATCCCGGCGCCGGCGGCCGAGCGGCCGGAGCGGAGCCGCCTGCTCGGGGTGCTCGCCCTGGTGGTGGAGCTGGGGGTCCTCGCCACCGTCCTCTGGGCGCCGGTCTTCCGGGTCACCTCGGTGAGCGTGACCGGCACCCGGCTGCTCGGCACCGCCCAGGTGATCCGGGCCGCGGACGTGTCGACGAGCATCTTCATGCTCAACGGGGAGGCCGTCGCCCAGCGCGTGCGGTCGCTCCCCTGGGTGGAGTCGGTGACCGTGACCACCTCCCTCCCGGCGAGCGTGCGCATCGCGCTCACCGAGTGGCCGCCGATGGCTCGGGTGGTCCGGGGCGGCGCCGAGTACGTGCTCGCCGCGCAGGGTGCCAGCCTGCGGGTCACCGCGGCGCAGGCCGCCACCCTCTCCGACATCCCGCTCCTCATCGACCTGCGTCCGGCGGGGATCCGGACCCCGGTCACCGCGCAGCTGATCAGCGTGCTGGGCAACGCCGCCCACAACTTCCCCGCCATCTTCGGGGTCCACGTGATCGCCTACGAGTGGGATCCGTACGGCACCTTCTCGCTGTGGACCAGCGCCGGCTGGGAGGCGGTGCTCGGCGACATCAGCGTCCCCGGCGCCATCGCGGCCATACCCGGGCAGCTCTCCGCGCTCAGCGTGCTGCGCAGCGCCCTCGACTTCACCCACCCCGGCTTCGGCTACGTCGACCTGGAGGACACCTCCGCCCCCACCGTGGGTGGGAGCCCCGGCCTGCCGGCCCCGGTGAGCGGCGCGCTCACCCCCGCGCTCGCCCGCTGAGCCGGGGTCCGGCCGGTCCGGCCCGCTCAGCCGGTGTGCTGCCAGGGTCGCGCCGCGAGCAGCGCGGAGAGGATCGCGCGCGTGGCCGGGGAGCGGTTCATGGTGTAGAAGTGGATCCCCGGCGCTCCCGCGCCGAGCAGCTCGGCGCACTGCAGGGTCGACCACGCCACGCCGAGCTCCAGCACCGCCTGGGGGTTGTCGCGCCGGCTCTCGAAGGCGGCGAAGAGCGCCTCGGGGATTCCGACCTGGAGCCGGGAGATGAAGCCGTGGAGCTGGCCGAGGCCGGTGATGGGCATGATCCCGGGGATGATCGGCACCGTCACCCCGGCACTGCGCGCGGCGGTGACGAAGTCGAAGTAGGCGCGGTTGTCGAAGAAGAGCTGGGTGATCAGGTAGGAGGCTCCCCGCTCCACCTTCTCCCTGGTCCAGCGCAGCTCGTCCGCGAGCGAGGCCGAACTCCAGGTGGGTCTCGGGGTAGCAGGCCGCACCGACGCAGAGGTCGTAGGAGCTGGTGACCAGGCCGACCAGCTCGGAGCCGTGGGCCAGCCCCTCGGGATCCGGGGTGAAGGCCGCCTCCCCCCTGGGTGGGTCTCCGCGGAGGGCGAGCACGTTCTCGATCCCCGAACCGGCGATGCGGTCGAGGATCTCGCGCAGCTCGGCCCGTGTGCTGCCCGCGCAGGTGAGGTGGGCCACCGGGGTGATCTCCAGCTCCCGGTGGATCCGCTCGACCAGCTCGACCGTCAGCGCCCGGGAGGCGGCGCGCGAGGTGACCGAGACGAAGCCGGGGTCCAGCTCCCGCAGCGCCGCGATGGTCTCGAACAGG
This sequence comes from uncultured Chloroflexia bacterium, assembly GCA_963803165.1. GTDB lineage: Bacteria > Chloroflexota > Dormibacteria > Aeolococcales > Aeolococcaceae > Changshengia. The sequence goes on from CAWDLK010000008.1 coordinate 173,583, forward strand.
GCGGCGACGCCGTCGTCGTCGTGGGGCGGGAAGAACTCGAAGCTGAAGTTCGGCCTGCGCGCTTCGAGGAGATCGGCGACGCGCATGGTGCCGCCATGGTGCCAGAGGCGCGCTGGGACGTGGGGCCCGGGCCGCGCCCGCCGTCCGAGCTCCGGCGCACGTGTCGCGTCCCTGGAGGGCGAGCGGCCCCTCTGGTACCGTCGGTGGCGTGCGCGCCGTCTACGCAGCTCGTTTCGGGGGCGAGGACCCGCTCGCCAACCTGGAGGTGGGTGAGTGGCAGGACCCCCGCGCCGGGCCGGGCTGGGCGCTGGTGCGGGTGACCGCCGCCTCGCTCAACCACCACGACCTCTGGACCCTCCGCGGGGTCTCCTCGCAGCCCCTGGCCGCGCCCCAGATCCTCGGCTGCGACGCCGCCGGCCGGGTGGAGGAGCTGGGGGAGGGGGTGACGGGCGCGCCCAACCCCGGGACCAGGGTGGTGGTCCACGCCGTCATCGGCTGCGGTGCCTGCCCCGCCTGCCTGGCGGCCGAGCCGGGGGTCTGCCACCGGCTCAGCCTCCTCGGGGAACCGCCCCACGGCGGCGCCCTCGCCGAGCTGCTCGCGGTCCCCGCCGTCAATCTCGTCCCCCTGCCCGATGAGGTCGGCGACGAGGCCGCCGCCTGCCTCCCCACCGCCTACCTCACCGCCTACCGGATGCTCTTCACGCGGGGCGGGCTCGGCGCGGGGGCGTCGGTGCTGGTCCAGGGGGCGGGCGGAGGCGTGGCCACCGCCGCCATCCTCCTGGGGGTGCAGGCGGGGATCGAGGTCCACGTCACCTCCCGCGAGGCCGCCAAGCGCCGGGCCGCCGAGGCGCTGGGGGCGGCGAGCGCCTTCGACCCCGGTGATCTCGAGGCCGCTCGCGGGCTCGTCCGCCGCACCGGCGGGGGCGTCGACGCCGTGCTCGACACGGTGGGGGAGGCCACCTGGGGGCTGAGCCTGCGGGCGGTCCGGCCCGGGGGGACGGTGGTGGTCGCCGGAGCCACCAGTGGAGCCAATCCCCGGGCCCAGCTCAACCGGGTGTTCTGGCGCCAGCTGACCGTCGCCGGCACCAGCATGGGCACGCGGGGGGAGCTGGAGCGGCTGGTCGCCCTCTGCGCCGCGGGCGCCCTGCGACCGCTCGTCGACCGGGTGGTCCCGCTGGAGGAGGCCGGCTCCGCCTTCGCCGCGCTCGCCGCCGGGGAGCAGCGGGGCAAGCTGGTGGTGCGGATCGCCGCCTGAAGACGCCGTGGGCCCGCCGGCGATTGCGCGATGCGACCCCCGGTGCTACGGTGGATTGGCTACAGCGGCCCGAGGGGGCCGCGAGCGGCGAGGCCTCGCCAGGCAGGTGCAGTTGCGAGGCCTTGTCACACCCGGCGTGGCTGTCAGCCCTGCCCTCGGACGCCTCCGTCCACCCGCGCGGGCGCCCGAATGGGCGGTCGCGGCGGCGCCGCGGATGGTACGATCGGGGGCGGTGGCACCCCGTCCTCCACCGCCAACATCTTGTGCCCCCCCGCCCTCGCAAACCCGACATCTTGCGGTTTCGCGGCGGACAAGCCTTCCCCTGACGTATTGCCCCGGCTATACTCAAGTGTCAATGTGAGCCGTCCCCGCCACGTCTTTGCGCTCGATCTGGGAACGACCAAGGTCTGCTGTGCCGTCGCGGACCTCGAGCCGGCGGGTCTCCGGGTCCTCGGGGTCGGCGAGGCCATCTCTCGGGGCATCCGCAAGGGAGCCGTCATCGAGATCGATCGCGCCGCCGAGGCGGTGGCCGAGGCGGTCGATCTCGCCGAGCAGATGGCCGGGCTGGCCATCGACTCGGCGGTCGTCGGGCTGGCCGGCGGGCACATCACCTCGCAGAACAGCCGGGGCGTGGTGGCGGTGGCCGCCGGCCGGCGCGAGGTGGGCGTCCAGGACGTGGGGCGCGCCATCGACGCGGCCCGGGCCGTCTCGGTCCCCGGCGATCGGAGGATCCTTCACGTCCTTCCCCAGCAGTTCACCATCGACGGCCAGGACGGCGTCCGCGACGCCGTCGGGATGTCGGGCAGCCGCTTGGAGGTCGACGCCCACATCGTGACCGGGGCGACGACCGCGATCCAGAACGTCGTCAAGGTGGTGCACAAGGCCGGTCTCGACGTCGACGACCTGGTCCTCCAGGTGCTCGCCTCCGCCGAGGCGGTGGTCACCGAGGACGAGCTCGAGCGGGGCGTGGTGGTGGTGGACGTCGGCGGCGGCACCACCGACGTCGCCGTCTTCGCCCGGGGCAGCATCATCCACACCGCGGTGCTCCCGGTCGGGGGCAACCACGTCACCGGCGACCTCGCCGTGGGGCTGCGCTGCGACCTCGACACCGCCGAGGTGGTGAAGCGGAGCTTCGGCCACTGCCTCCAGCTCACCCTTCCCGCCGAGGCGCAGGTGACGCTCACCCCGATGGGCTACGACGAGCCCGTCAACGTCCCCCAGCGCTACCTGGCCGAGATCATCGGGCCCCGGGCTCGGGAGATGGCCCAGATGATCGGCGCCGAGATCGAGATGGCCGGACCGCCGGCGCTCTTCTCCGGGGGGGTGGTCCTGACCGGGGGAGGGGCGCTTCTGCGCGGCTTCGGCGAGATGGTGCAGAGCGTGACCGACCTTCCCGCTCGCGTCGCCGCCCCGGCGGGCGTGAGCGGGATGAACGATGAGATCCAGGGGCCGGACCACTCGACCGTGGTCGGGCTGCTCCGCTGGGCGGCCCGCTCCGGGGGGCGGCCGGCGACGCGCCGGCTCAGCCCGGGGAACGGTCACGTCCACCTCCGCGGTCGTGTCCAAACGCAGGCTCAGTCCCAGGCGCAGGCCGACGACCCGGTGGGCGCACGCCTCGGGCGCTGGCTGCGAGAGCTCTTCTGAACGGCGGAAACCACCACGGCGGGAAAGAACGATGAATGACAGAGAGCGCGAGTTGCGCCGGATGACCCAGGAGCTCCTGGCCCGATCGGGTGGCGGTGACGCGCGCACGCGCGAGGAGAGTGCGATGGCAGACCTGGACCGGACCACCGAGGGGCACGCCCGCATCCGGGTCGTGGGGGTCGGCGGCGGAGGCACCAACGCCGTCAACCGGATGATGCGCGGAAACCTCAAGGGCGTCGAGTTCATCGCCATGAACACCGACCACCAGGCCCTCCAGCAGTCGACCGCGCAGCGCAAGATCCGGATCGGGACCAAGGTCACCCGGGGACTGGGTGCCGGCGGCGATCCGCAGAAGGGACGGGACGCGGCCGAGGAGTCGCGCGACGAGCTGACCAAGGCGCTCGGCGACTCCGACATGGTGTTCGTCACCGCCGGGATGGGGGGCGGTACGGGCACGGGCGCCGCCCCCATCGTCGCCGAGATCGCACGCGAGAGCGGAGCCCTGACCATCGGGGTGGTGACCAAGCCCTTCCGCTTCGAAGGGGCGCGCCGCCAGCGGATCGCCGAGGAGGGGATCACCCTGCTCCAGGAGCGGGTCGACACCCTGATCACCATCCCCAACGAGCGGCTCATGCAGGTGGTCGACAAGAAGACGACGCTGGCGGAGGCCTTCAAGGTGGCCGACGACGTGCTCCGCCAGGGGGTGCAGGGGATCAGCGACCTGATCGTCTACCCCGGCCTGATCAACCTCGACTTCGCCGACGTCAAGGCGATCATGTCGGGGCAGGGTGCGGCGCTGATGGGGATCGGCTTCGGCACCGGGGACACCCGCGCCGCCGACGCGGCCCGCGACGCGGTGGCCAGCCCTCTGCTGGAGACGACCATCGCGGGTGCCAAGGGGATCCTGCTCAACGTCACCGGGGGCAAGGACCTCACCCTCTACGAGGTCAACGAGGCGGCCCAGCTGGTCAGCGAGTCGGCGGACAAGGATGCTCAGATCATCTTCGGGACCGTGATCGACGAGAGCATCAAGGACGAGGTCAAGATCACCGTCATCGCCACCGGCTTCACCGGGCACATCGACGTCATCGGGGCTCTCGCCTACGAGCCTCAGGCTCGGCCGGTGGCGCAGGAGCGACCCTCCTTCGCCATCCCGCAGCGGTACGCCCTTCCGGGCAACGCCGACGACCTGGACATACCCGCCTTCCTGAGGGACCGACGCTGATCGACGCTCTGGGCAGCGACTGGAGGATGCCTGCGGGGCGGCCCGCGCGCGACCGTGGGCGATGAGGTGCCCCTACTGCTCGTCGGTGGACTCCAAGGTCGTCGACTCCCGCGACGCCGAGGCGGGGATCCGGCGCCGCCGCGAGTGCCTCTCGTGCGCCAAGCGTTTCACCACCCATGAGCGCATCGAGGCGGCCCCGCTGTGGGTGCTCAAGAAGGACGGGCGGCGCGAGGAGTTCAACCATCAGAAGCTGCTCGGCGGGCTGCTGATCGCGAGCAAGAAGCGAGACGTCGCCCCCGAGCGCCTGGCCGCGCTGGTGGACGAGGTCGAGAACCAGCTGCGCGGCGAGCATCTCTCGGAGGTCCCGTCCCAGACCGTTGGCGAGATGGTGATCGAGCGGCTGCGGGAGATCGACGAGATCGCGTACGTCCGCTTCGCCTCCGTCTACCGCTCCTTCAAGGATGTCGCCGAGATGCGTGCGGAGATCGAGGACGTCCTCGCCCACCCGCCGCCGGCGCGCCGCCCGCAGGCCCGCCGGACCCGCTCCCCGGGGACGGAGGAGGGGGAGCTGGCCCTGGACCTCGGGAAGTGACCCGGAGCCGGGTGCCCCGGCGGTGACCCCGCTGCCCTCCGGGCTGCTGACCTCTCTGCGGGAGCGCGAAGAGGTCCTGGTCACCTCTCGCGCCGGCCCCCGGACGGTGACGGTGCGGATGGCCTTCGCCCCGGCTCCGCCGGGCGTCCTCTACCTGCTGACCAGCGCCTTCTCGCGCAAGGTGCGGCGCTGGGAGCGCGACCCGTGGGTGCGCGTGGCCGTCCCCGGAACCGCCGAGGTGGCCGAGGGGACGGTGACGCCGGTGGCCGCGTCGGAGCTCGACGACGGCGCGCGCCGGGCGGTCCTGGTGCGTTTCGCGGATGCCGGCGCGGCCACCCCGGAGGCGCTGACGCAGCTCCTGGAGACCGGCGCCCACGTGCTCTTCCGGGTCGAGGGGACGGCGGCCGGCCCCCTCGGCGCGGCGCCCGCCCGGGGCGAGAGCTAGACCGCCCCCGAATCGACGGGGTGGCTCAGGCCGCCGGGGCCGTGGCGCGGCGGACCCGGATGGCGGGACCGAGCGCCAGCTGGCCGGCGGCCATCAGCACGCCGCAGACCGCGCACCCCGACCAGAGCCAGGCGCCGCCCGCGTACTGCAGCACCCACGCCCCGGCGAAGGGGCCGGCCAGAGACCCGCCACCCCAGGCCAGGCCGAGCAGACCCTGGTAGCGGGCGCGCATCTGGCGATGGGCGAGGTCGGCGACGAGAGCGCTGGTCATGGTGAAGGTGGCGATCTCGCCCAGGGTCCAGACCACCACCGTTGCCATGTACTCGGGCACCCCCGAGGCGAGCTGGGTGAGTCCGAAGCCGAGGCCCACCAGGAGCTGGCCGGCGGCGATCACCCGGGAGTGGTCACGCTGGGTCAGCCAGGTGACCACCAGCGGTTGGACGAGGACGATGACCACCCCGTTGACGGCCACGGTGAGGCCGTACGCGGCGGCGCTGAGGCCGGCCTGGCGCATCGCCAGCGGGAGCCCGCTGGTGGCCTGGGTGTAGACGGTGGAGTAGACCAGGGCCAGCGCGGCGATCCCCAGCATCGGCCGGTCACGGAGCAGGAGGCTCACCGAGGGCCCGGGCTGGTCGGACGACCGGGCCGGCCTGGTCTCCGGCACCGCCCGGAGCACCATCAGCGCAAAGACGACGCAGGCGAGCGCGTCGGCCCAGAAGAGCCAGATGAAGCCGCTCTGGGCCAGCACCCCACCCAGCACCATCGCGATCGAGAAACCCAGGTTGATGGCCCAGAAGATCAGCCCATAGGCGCGGGGCCGGTCGCTGGGCGGCACCAGGTCGGCGACCGTCGCCTGCAGGGCGGGGCGGTAGAGGTCCACCAGCAGGCCGAACACCCCGGCGAGCGCGAAGGTCACGGCGAGGCTCCGCGAGTACCCGAGCAGCAGCTCGCTCACGGCGGTGCCCAGCATCCCGCCGACCAGGGTCCAGCGCCGGCCGTGGCGATCGGCGAGGAACCCTCCCAGGGGCTGGGAGAGGAGTGAGCCGAGACCGGCGACGCTCAGGACCGCACCCGCGGTCGCCAGGCTCAGGCGCTCGCCGCCGGTGAGATAGAGGACCAGGAAGGGCCGGACGAAGGTGGCCGTCCGGTTGACCAGGGTGCCGGCCCAGAGCACCCAGAACGGCCGGGGCATGCCCCCGAGGCGCGCCCGCACGGCGCCCGCCGGCGAGCCCCGAGCGGGCGGGGCGGGTGCCGGTCCCGGTCCCGGTGCTCCTTCCACCGTCCTACGATGCCAGACGTGCCGGAGCTCAGGTCCACCCCCGCCGCGGCCGAGATCGCCGAGCGGCTCGGGTCCGCCCGCCGGCGCATGGCCCGGGCCGCGGAGCGCGCCGGCCGCGACCCGGCGTCCCTCCGGCTCGTCGCGATCACCAAGACCGTGCCCCCGCAGCGGATCGCGGAGGCGGTGGCGGCGGGCGTGACCGAGATCGGCGAGAACCGGGTCCAGGAGGCGCGCCTCAAGCATTCGAGCGTGCCCCCGGGGCTCCGCTGGCACCTGGTCGGCCACCTCCAGAGCAACAAGGCAGCGATCGCGGCCGAGCTCTTCGACACCATCCACTCCCTCGACTCGGAGAGGGTCGGTGCCGCGCTCGCCGACCATCGTGATCCCGGACGCGGCCCCATCCGAGGCCTGGTCGAGGTGGACTTCACGGGCATCGCGGCCCGGACCGGTGTCTCCCCCGACGGCGCCGAGGCCCTCGTCCAGGCACTGGCCGGGAGGCCGGGTCTGGAGGTGGTCGGCTTCATGACCATCGCCCCCGCAGGGAGCCCGGAAGCCGCCCGCGACTGCTTCCGGCGGCTGCGCGAGCTGCGCGACCGGGCGCAGCAGCGGCTGGGGCGAGCGCTCCCCGAGCTGTCCATGGGGATGAGCGACGACTTCGAGCCGGCCATCGAGGAGGGCGCGACCATGGTCCGCCTCGGCCGGCTGATCTTCGGAGAACGAGCGGCGAGCGAGGTACGGCCGCCGGGCTGATCGTTATCCTTGCCCGACGATGGCCTCCCCCCCCCGATTCGCCACCGTCGACGCGCGGGCCCAGCTCGCCGACGGCGAGCGCGCGATCCTCGACCTCTGGAAGCGGACCGACGTCTTCCGTCGCAGCCTCGAGCTGCGCAGCGGCGGCGAGCCCTACGTCTTCTACGAGGGGCCGCCGACCGCCAACGGGACCCCCGGGTTGCACCACGTGCTGGCCCGCTCGTTCAAGGACCTCTTCCCCCGCTATCGGTCGATGCGCGGCCGCGCGGTCGAGCGCAAGGGAGGCTGGGACACCCACGGTCTGCCGGTGGAGCTCGAGGTCGAGAAGGCGCTCCACATCAGCGGCAAGCAGCAGATCGAGGAGTACGGCGTCGACCGCTTCAACGCCCTCTGCCGGCAATCGGTCCAGCGGTACATCGCCGACTGGGAGGCCATGACCGACCGGATGGGGTTCTGGATCGACCTGCGCAACCCCTACCGCACCTTCGACGGGACCTACATCGAGTCGGTGTGGTGGAGCCTGAAGCAGCTCTGGGATCGCGACCTCCTCTACCAGGGCTACCGGGTCACGCCCTACTGCCCGCGCTGCCAGACCTCGCTCTCCTCCCACGAGCTCTCCCAGGGCTACCAGGACGACGTGCCCGACCCCTCGGTCTTCGTGAAGTTCCGGCTCAACGGTCCGGACCAGGTGTCGCTGCTCGCCTGGACCACCACCCCGTGGACCCTGCCCGGCAACGTCGCCCTCGCCGTCCACCCCGACGCCTCCTATGTCGAGGTCGAGCAGGGAGGGGAGCGGCTGATCCTGGCGCGGGAGAGGGTGGAGGTGCTGGAGGGCGACTACCGGGTGGTCGCCGAGGTGCCGGGGCGCGACCTGCTCGGGCTCAGCTACGAGCCGCTCTTCACCGACCTCCTGCCTGACGGCCGCGCCTTCGTGGTGCTGGCGGCCCCCGAGCTGGTCTCGATGGAGGAGGGGACCGGGATCGTCCACACCGCGGCCGCCTACGGCGAGGCCGACCTCGCCCTCTGCCAGCGTGAGGGCGTGGCCATCCGTCACGTGGTCGGCCTCGACGGCCGCTTCCTCGACGGCCAGACCCGCTACCGCGGTCTCTTCGTCAAGGACGCCGATCCCCGGATCATCGCCGACCTCCAGGCCGAGGGCAGGCTCTACCGGTCCGGCCTCATCCGCCACTCCTACCCCTTCTGCTGGCGCTGCGACACCCCGCTCCTCTACTACGCGCTCACCTCCTGGTTCATCCGCACCACCGCGCTCAAGGACCGGCTGATCGAGAACAACCGGAGCGTCGGCTGGCAGCCGGAGCACATCCGTGACGGCCGGATGGGCAACTGGCTGGAGAACCTGGTCGACTGGAATCTCTCGCGCAGCCGATACTGGGGCACGCCGCTGCCCATCTGGATCTGCGAGGCGTGCGACGCGCGACGCTGCGTGGGCAGCGCCGCCGAGCTGGGGCTCACCCCGGACGACGATCTCCACAAGCCGCAGCTCGACGAGATCACCCTGACCTGCGAGGGCTGCGGTGGGGTGATGCGCCGGGTCCCCGACGTCATCGACGCCTGGTACGACAGCGGGGCGATGCCGTTCGCGCAGCTGCACTACCCGTTCGAGAACCGGGACCTCTTCCCGCGTCGCCATCCCGCCGATTTCATCTGCGAGGCCATGGACCAGACCCGGGGCTGGTTCTTCTCGCTGCTCGCCGAGAGCACCCTGCTCTTCGACAAGCCCGCCTACCACCACGTGATCTGCCTTGGCCTGGTCCTCGACAAGGACGGGCGCAAGATGTCGACGCGGCTGGGCAACAAGCTCGACCCGATGCCGATCCTGGATGAGTTCGGCGCCGACGGCACCCGCTGGTACTTCTACAGCGCGGTGGCGCCGGGGAGCGACTACCGGGTGGCGCCGGAGCTGATCCGGGACGTGGTCCGGCGCTTCGTCCTCACCCTCTGGAACACCTACAAGTTCTTCTGCGAGTACGCCGTCCTCGATGGCTACGTTCCGGCAGCGCTGCCGGGCAGGGGAGCGTTCGGGGCCGCTGCCGGCGAGCGTCCCCAGCTGGATCGCTGGTGCCTCGCCCGGCTTGCCGAGTGCATCGAACTCGGTGCGGGCGGCGCTCGACGACTACGACGCCACCGCCGCCACCCGCGCCATCGAGCTGTTCGTCGAGGACCTCTCCAAGTGGTACGTGCGCCGCTCGCGGCGGCGCTTCTGGAAGTCGGCGGAGGCGACCGACGCCGACAAGCGCTCCGCCTACGACACCCTCTACACGGCGCTCGAGTGCGTGTCCCGGCTGATCGCCCCGTTCATGCCCTTCCTCGCGGAGAGGATGCACCGCAACCTGAGTGGCCACGAGACCGGGGTGGCCGTGGCCGGCGTCCCCAACTCCGTCCACCTCACCGACTACCCCGAGGCGGAGGAGGGCTGGCGCGACCCGGGGCTGCTCGGGGAGATGGCCCGGCTCCGCCGCCTGGTCGAGGATGGCCTGGGGGTGCGGGAGGGGGCCGGCATCGGCGTGCGCCAGCCGCTGGGCTCGGCGACGGTCCGGGGGCGTCCCCTCGCCGCCGAGCTGGAGTCGATCTTCGCCGACGAGCTCAACGTCAAGGTGGTGACCTACGCCGCGGCCGCCGAGGATGGCCGCGAGGGGGTGACCCTGGACACGACGATCACCGACGAGCTGCGCCTGGAGGGGTTGGTCCGCAACGTCTCGCGCAAGGTCAACGATCTGCGCAAACAGGCCGGTCTCGCTCTCGACGATCGCATCATCCTGCGGGTGGACGCCAACGGGGACCTCCGGCGCGCGGTCGAGACCCACCGGGCCCACCTCATGGCCGAGGTGCTGGCCACGGCGGTGAGCTTCGGCCGGGAGGAGACGCTCTCCGAGTGGTCGGGGAAGCTCGGAGGGGAGCCCTGCTGGCTGGGCGTGAGCCGTTGAGGCCGGATGCGCCGGTGCCGGCCCGGGAGCGGAGAGGCGCCGCCAACCGCTACGCGATCATGGTGGTCACCGCCGTGCTGGTCATCGCCCTCGACCACCTCAGCAAGTGGCTGGTGACCACTCATGTCGCCCTCGACACCGAGGTCCCGGCCGGTGCCCCGGTCACCATCCATTACATCCAGAACTCCGGGGCGGCCTTCGGGATCTTCCCCCAGTTCACCTATGTCTACCTGGTGGTGGCGGCGGTGGTCGCCGGCTACATCCTCCTCTTCGGGCCGAGCATGGGCGGGGGGCTGCTCCGCCTGCTGGCGCTCGGCTGCATCCTCGGCGGCTCGATCTCCAACGGCATCGACCGCCTGGTCTCCGGGTACGTCGTGGACTTCATCGACTTCCACTTCTGGCTCTTTCAGATCTTCAACGTGGCCGACATGGGGATCGTGGGTGGCATGCTGGTGCTCGTGTATCAGCTCATCTTCGACAGTCACGACGGCGCGGCTCCGGGCCAGCGGGATGCCAGCGTCGGTCGATGACGCTCTCCGCCTCGATCTCTGGCTGGCGAGGGAGCGCGGCATCACCCGCCACGCGGCTCAGACCCTGATCTCCTGTGGGGCGGTGCGGGTCAACCTCCGCCCCGGCCGCCCGGGGCAGCGGATCGGCCGTGACGACCAGGTCGAGGTGACCCTCCCGGCCCCGGTCGCGGCGGCACCCCCCGGCCCGGCTCCGGCCGTCGACCTGGATCTGGTGTACGAGGACGACTGGCTCGCGGTGGTCGACAAGCCGGCGGGCCTGGTGGTCCACCCCGCCCCCGGCCACCCCCACGGGACCCTCGCCGACGGCCTCCGCCAGCGCGGGGCGGTCTGGTCGCTGCTGGGCGGGGAGGAGCGTGCCGGGATCGTCCACCGTCTCGACCGCGACACCTCGGGGCTGCTGGTGGTCGCCAAGTCGGAGGCCGCCCACCGCCGGCTGGCCGCGCAGCTGCACGACCGGAGCCTCACCCGCGTCTACTGGGCCCTCGTCCACGGCAGCATCACCGAGGACACCGCGACCGTGGATGCCCCGATCGGCCGCGATCGTCGCGACCGCAAGCGGATGGCGGTGCAGGACGGCGGCCGCCCGGCGGTCACCGACTTCCGCGTCCTCGCCCGCCACCCGCGGACCACCGAGCTGGAGGTGAGGCTGCGCACCGGGCGGACCCACCAGATCCGCGTCCACCTTGCCCACATCGGCCATCCCGTGGTCGGCGACACCGTGTACGGACGCCGCCGCGACGAGGGCCCCCGCCTGGCCCTGCACGCCCGCGCCCTCCGGTTCGCCCATCCCGCCGACGATCGTGAGATGGCCTTCGAGTCGGCACTCCCCACGGAGCTCCTGGCGCTGCGCGACGCCGCACGCGAGGGCCGGGCATGAGTGACGGGCTGGCGCGCGACGGGGGGACGGAGCCGGGGAGGGTGCGGGTCTCGGCCCCTCCCGGGCGTCTCATCGTGCTCTCCGGGCCGAGTGGGGTGGGTAAGGACACGGTGCTCCAGGAGCTCTTCCGGATCGCGCCGTGGCTCCATTACTCGATCTCCTACACGACCCGACCCGCCCGACCCGGCGAGGTGGACGGGGTCGCCTACTCGTTCGTCGACGAGGCGGGCTTCCAGGCGCTCATCGCCGGCCACCAGCTGCTCGAGTATGCCGAGGTGCACGGACACTGGTACGGGACCGGGGAGGCGCGGGTCCGCCAGGCCCTGCAGCGCGGCGAGGACATCGTCCTCAAGATCGACGTCCAGGGTGCGGCCTGGGTGCGGCGGCGGGTGGCGGGCGCCCTCTGCATCTTCCTGCTGCCCCCGAGCACCGAGGAGCTGCGCCGCCGGCTCACGGCGCGGGCCACCGAGACCACGGACAGTCTGGAGCTGCGCTGGGAGAATGCGCAGAAGGAGCTGGCCGACCAGGACCTGTACGACTACAGGGTCATCAACGACGACGTCCATCGCGCCGCCCGGGAGATCCTCGAGATCATCGAGCGGAGCCGGCCGCAGGAGGCGCAGCAGTGAGCGGAGGAGATCGGGTGGGGGAGCTCGAGGGCCGACGCGCCCTGGTCTACGTGGGAGGCAGCATCGCGGCGGTCAAGGCCGGCGAGGTGGTCACCCTGCTGCGCCGCCGGGGAGCCGAGGTGCGGGTCGCGATGACCCGGTCAGCCACCCATTTCGTCACGCCGCTCTCCCTGCAGAGCCTCTCCGGCCATGCCGTGGTCACCGACCTGTTCGGTGAGGCGGCCGGGCGACGGCGGGGTGGGCCCGCCGCCGAGGGGGCGCCGGCGGGTCATGGCATGGAGCACCTGAATCTCTCGGGGTGGGCCGAAGTGCAGGTGGCGGTCGCCGCCTCGGCCAACCTGATCGCCCGCATCGCCCTCGGTCTTGCCGACGACGCCGTGACCGCCACGGCGCTCGCCTGCCGGGCGCCGCTCGTGATCGCGCCGGCGATGGAGACTGCGATGTGGGAGCACCCGGCCACCCGGGAGCACGTCGAGACGCTCACCCGGCGCGGGGCCGTGCTGGTGGGTCCGGTCTCGGGCCGGCTGGCGAGCGGCCACGATGCGATGGGACGGATGGCCGAGCCCGCCGAGATCGTCGAGGTGGTGGGGGCGCTTCTCGCCGCGGCCGGTGGGGTGTAGGGCTCGCGTGCCATGACGGCCGGAGGCACCCGCCGCCTCGACGGCGTCCAGGCCGTGATCACCGCCGGGGGCACCCGTGAGCCCATCGACCCGGTGCGCTTCCTCGGCAACCGCTCCAGCGGCAGGATGGGCAACGCGCTCGCCGCCGCCTGCCTTGAGGCCGGCGCCACCGTGGAGCTGATCACCGCCGCCGAACCCCCCGCCGCCGCCCCGGGGATGTCGGTCACCCGAGTGGACACGGCCGTCGAGATGCACGCCGCCATCTGGGCCGCGCTGGAGCGCGCCGACCTGCTGTTGATGGCGGCGGCGGTCGCCGACTACCGCCCGCGCCAGGTCGCGGAGCGCAAGCTCAAGAAGTCGGGGTCGCGGATGACCCTGGAGCTGGTGCCCACGGTCGACATCCTGGAGTCGCTGCGCGCCCATCCGCGGCGCTCCCGGGTGCTGGTGGTCGGCTTCGCCGCCGAGACCGACGACCTCGTCGCCAACGCCGCCGCCAAGCTGCGCCGCAAGGGGCTCGACCTCATCGCCCTCAACGACGTCGGAGCCCCGGGTGTGGGGATGGGAGCGGAGGACAACGCCATCACCGTGCTGGACGGAGGCGGCGTCGTGCTCACCGTCGAGCGGTCGCCGAAGCTCGAGGTGGCGCGCCGTCTGGTGAGCCTGGTCGCCGGCCGGCTGGCGCCTGACCACCCGGTCTGATCGTCCCGGCCGGGCAGGATCAGGCGGTCTCCGCGGCGCGGGTCAGGTGCCGGTGCCGGCGCCAGCCGTACCAGACCAGCCAGCCGACCAGCAGCAGCACCGCGGCCGGGATGGCGGTGACCAGCACCCCCACGGCGACGGCGAGGATCTGCACCACGTTCTTCCACCCCGTGGAGGCCGCGCCGGAGACCGAGGGGCCGGTGGCCACCTTGACCGCCGCCGTGACCACTCCGCGTTCCCTGAGCTTGACCGTCGCCGTCGCGTAGGTCACCGCCTGGTCGAGCGTGGTGAGCTGGCTCTGGTCGGTGTCGATCGAGGTCTCGACCTGCTCGATCTGCTGCTCCAGCGTGGTGATGTCGTCCAGCGACGTCGCCTTGGCGAGCAACGCCTGGAGGGCGGTGAGGTGCGCCTGCGCCGAGGTCAGCCGCGCGGTGAGGTCGACGATGCCGGCGGTGTCGTCGACGCTCGAGAAGTCGATCGACGCCGCGGTGAAGTCGGAGGGGAGGCTGTTGAGCAGGCCGGCCATCTGCGCGGTCGGGACGGCGAGCGTGACCTGGCCGCTCACGATCCGGCCGTGGGCGTTGGGTGAGGTCTCCGAGCCGACCACGTAGCCGCCCAGGGCGACGCCGTCGGCGATCACGGTGTCGAACGAGCTGAGGAAGCTGCCCGGGGGGACGGTGTAGGTCGCGGTCACCGAGCGGGCGACGTCGCCTCCCGGCGAGCCCACCACGACGTCCCCCGCCGCGCTGTCCGCGCTCACCCCCGCGCTCGATTGCGAGGCGCCTCCGGCGCTGGAGGCCGGCACCGCCGCCCGGGCCGCCAGGGGGCCGGTGGTGGTCCCGGCACCGGCCGCGGATGCGGCGCGGTCGGTCGACGCCGGGGCGCACCCGGCGGCGGCGGCCAGCGCGGTGATGGCCACCGAGCCGAGGAGAAGGCTGCGCGCGTTCATGGGGAGCACCTCGCGGTTGTGACGAGCACCCCTATGACGCCGGAGGGTCCCGGCCGGTTCCGGCGGCCCGCTTGCGCGGGTGACGGCGGACGCGCGCGACGGCGGACGCGCGCGACGGCGCTCGTGCCTGACGCCGGAGGTGCCGGCGACGCCGCCTCGACCCACCGGGGCGCGCATCATGCTGACCGTGACCGCACCGGTGTTCGCCTCGGTGGTGCCCGACACGCGGGCGATGCTCCCCCAGGATCGGTACACGTACCGGGTCCCCGAGGAGCTCCTCGAGCGGGTCCGGCCCGGGATGCGGGTCCAGGTCCCCTTCGGCACGCGCTCCCTCCCCGGCCTGGTGGTCGGGCTCCTGGCCCAATCCGACCACGCCGACGCCCGCCCCATCTCCGCCGTCCTCGGCGAGGGTCCGCTCCTGCCCGAGGCTCTGCTCGGTCTGGCCGAGTGGGTCGCCGAGCGCTACTGCGCGCCGCTCCCCGAGGTCCTCAAGGCGATGGTGCCCAAGGGGGCGCGGAGCGATGGCGCCAGCGCCGGCCGGCGCCGGGGCCCCCGCTCGACCTCCGCGGCGATCGCGGCCGCTCGCGCCGAGGGGACGCCGCTCCGGCCGCCGGAGCTGACCGAGGCCCAGCGACGCGCCGCCGCCCCTCTGCTCGAGGCCGTCGCCGCCGGGCGGCACCGCCGGGTCCTGCTCCACGGGGTGACCGGCAGTGGCAAGACCGAGATCTACCTGGCCGCCATCGACGCGGCCCTGGCCCTCGGCCGCCAGGCCATCTGCCTGGTCCCCGAGATCGCCCTCACCCCCCAGATGATCCGCCGCTTCGCGGCCCGCTTCCCCGGACGCCTGGCGGTGAGCCACTCCGGCCTCACCGACGCCGAGCGCGCGGTCGAATGGCGCCGGGCCCGCCTCGGCGAGATCGACGTGGTGGTGGGATCGCGCAGCGCCGTCTTCGCCCCGCTGCCGCGGCTCGGGGTGGTGGTGGTGGACGAGGAGGATGCCTCCGCCTACAAGCAGGACCGGGTCCCCCGCTATCACGCCGTCGACGTCGCTCTCGAGCTGGGCCGGCGGGCGGAGGTGCCGGTGGTGCTGGGCAGCGCCACCCCCCGGGTGGAGACCTACTTCCGGGCTCACACCGGAGGGTTGGAGCTCACCGAGCTCCCGGAGCGGATCACGGGCCGGGCCCTGCCGCCGATCGAGGTGGTCGACCTCCGCGAGGAGCTGCGCGCCGGCAACCGCAGCCCGCTCTCCCAGAGCCTCGCCCGGGCGCTGGAGGAGAGCCGGACCGGCGGCGGGCAGTCGATCCTCTACCTCAACCGCCGCGGGACCGCCACGGTGGTCCTCTGCAGGGGCTGTGGGGAGCCGCTCGGCTGCCCCAACTGCAGCGTCGCCCTCGTCTACCACGCCGGCCGGGGACGCTGCGACTGCCACTACTGCGGCACCTCGCGCCCGCTGCCCGACCGCTGCCCGGGCTGCGGCTCGACCGCCATACGAGGCCTGGGGATGGGCACCGAGCGGTTGGAGGCGGAGGTGGCGGAGCGCTTCCCGGGACTGCGCCTGCTGCGGATGGACCGCGACACCGTTCAGCGGCGGGACGCCTACTTCGAGATCTACGAGCGCTTCCGGGCCGGGGAGGCGGACTGCCTGATCGGCACCCAGATGGTGGCCAAGGGCTGGGACCTGGGCCGGGTGCGGCTGGTGGGGATCGTCAACGCCGACACCTCGCTCCACTTCCCCGACTACCGGAGCGGAGAGGTCACCTTCTCGCTGATCACCCAGGTCGCCGGCCGGGCGGGGCGGGGCGACGAGCCCGCCCGGGTGATCCTCCAGACCTACAGCCCCGACCACTACGCGGTCCGCCATGCGGTCACCCACGACTATCGCGGCTTCGCCCACGACGAGATCCGGGTGCGCCGCGCCTACCGCTTTCCCCCCTACACCCGCCTGGTCACCTGCACGGTGAGCCACGCCACCAACTCGGCCGCCGAGGCGGCGGCTCAGCAGTCCGCCGAGCGGCTGTCTGCTATCCTCGGGCCGGGTGCCGGGCTCGACGTCCTCGGTCCGACCCCCGCATTCCTGCACCGCCTGCGCGGCCAGTACCGGTGGCAGTTCACGGTGCGGGGGGAGGGGATCGAGGGGGCGTTCCCCCACCTGCCCCGAGGCCGGGGCTGGAGCATCGACGTCGACCCGGTCATGTGACCCCACTCAGAGAACCACCTGCTGTGACCCTCCTTCACATCGTCACCGTCGCCGAGGACAACCCCGTCCTCCGTCGCAGGGCGCCCAGGGTCGGCAGGGTCGACAACTCCATCCGCCGGCTCATGGACGACATGATGGAGACGATGGTCGCCGCCCCCGGAGTTGGGCTGGCGGCTCCACAGGTCGACGTGTCGATCCGCGTCATCACCATCAAGGTGGACAACCAGCTCCTCCACCTCGCCAATCCCGAGATCATCAAGGCCGATGGCGAGCAGACCGCCTACGAGGGTTGCCTCTCCATCCCCGGCATGGTCGGCGAGGTGACCCGGGCCGAGAAGGTGGTCTGCAAGGCGCTCAACCGGCACGGCAAGCAGGTGCGGATCAAGGGGAACGGCCTGCTGGCCCGCGCCATCCAGCACGAGATCGACCACCTCGACGGCATCCTCTTCACCGACCGGCTCACCGACCCGAGCACTCTGCGCAAGGTCGACGAGCTGACCGACGAGGAGGTGGCGGCCGTGGAGGGCGAGGCGGTCACGGTCTGACCCGACCGGGCGCCTCCGCAGTGCCGGCGGCACGCAGCAGCTGTTGGCGAAGCCGGTTGAACTCGGCCTCCGCCTTGGCGCCGAAGTGGTCCGACCAGAGCGTGGCGGGTGGCAGCCGACTTCCCAGCAGCTTCAGAACCGCGGCCGCGTCCGCGGCGACCGGCCGGCCGGCCTCGTGGCAGAGGCAGAGGACGAGGGCGAAGTCGGCGAGCGGCCAGGGGGAGTCGAGGTTGGCGACGAAAGCGGGGGAGAGCACTGAGGCACGGGCGGCCTCGACGACCTCGTCGGCCACGGCGGGGTCGGCGTAGTAGGCGTTGGCCTTCTGCTCGTCCTTCTCGAGGACGGCGTGGAATCGCCGCCGCAGGAAATGGGCGCGGGGGATGGCCACCCGACCGGGGCTGCCGGGCGGCAGCGTTCGCTGCGCCTCTCGCGCCGTCTCGAACATCAGGAGATGGCTGCCCCCCCATTGCTGCGACAGGCCCACCACGGCGCTCGCGTAGGCGGGCCGGAAACCCGGCGCCCGGGCGGCCGCCTCACCCAGCTGCAGGAGGGTTGTCTCCTTGGAGAGCTCCAGCCCGTATCCGACGGCGATTCGGCTTGCCCAGGGCTGCGGATCGGCAGGGAGGAGCTCGCAGGCCGTCGCCAGCGCGTCCTCGGCCTCGTTGAGCAGGCGGAAGTACTCCTGCCAGCGCGCCTCGCTGATCATCTCCGCCGTGCCGGATCCCCGTGCTCGCCATGCAGCTCGCTCGAGATGCATGCCCAGCAGCAGCCTGGCCAGCGGGCTGACGTTGCTCCCGTCGCTCAACCAGCCGGCGAACGCCGTGTGAGCGGCCATGAGGCGCAGGAAGAAGCTGCGGTCATGCCAATCGGCGATGCCAGCCATGAACGTCTCGACGCGCGGCCAGTCTCCGTCCGTGTAGTTCCTCATCAGCCGGCGCGCCCGAGCGTTCCCCATCGCCATGGCGGCGGAGGGTGGCGGGCCGAACCCGATGGCCGTGCGCAGCTTGGTCAATTGCGACGAGAGGCTCATGCCGTCCCGGGGGGGCCCTGGGCCGCCGAGCGCGACTGTGCGGTGCCCAGGCGCATCAGCCAGATGGCGATTGACACCAGCCAGAGGATCGGCAGGTACACCGAGTTGGTAGCGATGGCGAAGGCAATCACGGGTAGCAGGAAGAGGGCGTAGAGCACAACGTGGCGGCGGAATGCCGGGCGGCGCCACATCGCCTGCCACTGTCGGCGCAGGCCGGGCCGGGCCGGCGCCGTCCTGGGCGGGACGGGGCGGGGTTTGGGCGCATCCGCAACATCCAGTGCCACGCGCCTTTCGGGGTCCGTGTATCGATCCACCAGCGACGTCATGGCAGCGCCGCCGTTGAAGCCCCATGGGGCGACGAACACGGTCACCCCATCGGCCCCCACCACCCGTCGCGCGCCATTCTCCCAGCAGAGCACGGCCGCGGCATCCTGCCACCTGATGGTGCGGAACGCCCGACGATGCCTGCGCCACATGACACCCTCGGGGCCGATGACCAGTTCCCCCGTATCCTGTCCGGGCACGGCTCTGAATTCCTGTCCGCTGATCGTGGTTGGCGACCACTCCGAGATCTCCTGCCATCCCGGAAGCGCTCCACCCAGCAGGGACGGTCCGAGTGCCAGCACCGACTCCAGCGAGGGGGAGAGGATCCGTACCACGTCTTCCGGACGCACCGATCTCTGTGACTCGATGAACTCGCCCACCTGAATCACGGGGAGGTTCTTGCGGACTCGGTTCGCGTTGAGGGCGAGCATTCCTGGCGCCGATCGCCGGTCCTCGGCAGCCAGGCCGCCGCGCTCGGTGAGGAATGCCAGCTCCGCCTCGCTGGGACCCTCCCGGCAGACGCCAGTCAGGGACGACGAGAGGGTGGAGAGCACCTCCCAGTAGGCTGCGGCGTCCGCGTCAGCCGCCAGCTGACAGAGCACCCGCTCATTGCCTATGCCGAGCTGGACCGCGCTCACCGAGTAGCTCACCGCGCTCTGCGAGCGCAGGGCGGCGAGGGCCCGCTCCCGGGCGGCCTGAATGCCGAGCATCCCCGCCGGCAGGTCGGCGCTGACCCGGACCACGGAGACCGACACCAGCTTGGTCTTCCGCGGGCCCCAGCGGCGCCCGGTCACTCGGTCCGGCGGCAGGCTCCGGGGTTCCCGCGCCGGCCCCTTGGGAAGCGGAAGCGCGAGGCCCTCGGGGACGTCGCCGGTGAGCGTCAGCACCGCGTTCGACCGCGTGAACCACCGATGCGCCCACGACTGCACCGCATCCGGCGTGGCGGAGTGGAGGCCGTACTCCCGCCAGCCGGAGATGGCCGGACCCATGGCTCCGAAGCGGGTTATGAGATCGGCCTGGATCTGGTTCAGCTCGCGGCGTGACGCCTCGACGCGCAGGATCCGCAGCTCGTCGGTCATCCGGTCGAGAGGTAGCTCTCCAAGCGTGCGGCACACATGCGTCAGGAACGCCTGGACCTGCTCCTCGCTGCCGAGCGCGACGAAGGTTGTTCCGGTCGGGGAGACCTCGCCGTTGTACGCATACGGCTGGGCGCCGAGGCCTGCGAGTGTCAGGTGCTCAACGATGTGCGTGATCCCGTGCAGATGCACGGGCTCATCTTCGGATCCAACATCGAACTCGAGGCGCGCCTCGAGCGGGCCGTCGAGCCGGGCGGAGAGCAGCGGAACTCCATCGGTGGCGGCACTGCTGATCTGGTACGTCAAGGTCGGGTTGCGGGGGAGTATAGCCGCGGCTAGATGGCTCCGACTGGCGGTTCGGGGCCAATGCCGCGATTGCAACCGAGCAGTCGGGACCACCTCCGCGGCCACCGCCACCATGGCGCTCCGGCTAACCTCTTGCTCCGTGCGCATCGTCTTCGCCGGAACCGCCGGCTTCGCCGTCCCCAGCCTGCGCGCCTGCAACGCCCGCCACCAGGTGCTGGCCGCGGTGACCCAGCCGGAGCGTCCCGGGAGCCGGGGCCGGCCGGCACCCCGCCCGGTGGCCGACGCGGCGGCTCAGCTGGGGATCCCGCTCCTCCAGCCCGAGCGCATCCGGGCCCGCGAGACGGTGGCCGAGATCCTGGGGCTGGGCGCCGACGTCCTGGTGGTGGCCGCGTACGGCCAGATCGTGCCGCTCAGCCTCCTCGACGGGCACCCTCGCGGCGGGGTCAACGTCCACGCCTCGCTGCTGCCCCGCTGGCGCGGGGCGGCACCCATCGCCCGGGCGATCCTGGCCGGCGACGCGGTGACGGGCGTCTGCGTCATGCGGATGGAGGCGGGGCTGGACACCGGGCCGGTGTACGCACGCCGCGAGGTTCCCGTTGGTGCGGATTCGACGGCGGAGCAGTTGACCGAGGCGCTCGCCATCGCGGGGGCGGAGGAGCTGGTGGCGGTGCTGGCGGCCCTGGAGCGGGGGACGGCCGTCGCCACGCCGCAGCCGGAGGAGGGCGTGACCTACGCGGCCCGGCTCACCCGCGAGGACGGGGTCCTCGACTGGGCGGCGCGCTCCGCGGAGGAGGTCGACCGCATGGTCCGCGCCCTCGACCCGTGGCCCGGCGTCACCGGCGTCCTCGCCGGCACCGAGGTGCGAATCCTTGCCGGGACTCCCTTCCCCGGAGGGGTCGAGGCGAGCCCGGGAACCGTGATCCGGACCGAGGGCGAATCCGCCCTGGTCGCCACCGCCGCCGGCCCCTACCGCGTCGACGCGCTGCAGCCGCCGGGCCGCCGCGCCATGAGTGCAGCCGCCTTCCTGCGCGGCCGGAGGTGAGCCGGACGGCGGCCTTGAGGGGCGCTGAGCGGCGAGGCCGCACAGAGGCGGCAGTGGCCATGCCGCCGAGCACGAGGATGCCGACGCCGGTGCGCGTCGGACGCCCGAGCCGAGCGGAGCCGCCCCCTCTAGCCTGCCCGGGCGGCCGGGGGGAGCTGATACTCCAACCGCGACCAGGGGTTGATGACGATGATGACGTTGGGGTGGACGTGCTCCATCAGGGCCCGCCCCTGGACCTGGAGGACGGAGAGGGTCTGCCAGTCGGGGTTGCGGGCCAGCGCCTCGCGCATGATCTCGGGCTGGGTGAAGACCGGGAGCATCACCCGCTCGACCCCCTGGGGATCATGGATGGTGAAGTGGAGGAGGTCCGACTCGTTGCCCTGCTGGGGGGTGGCCATGTGTCCGGCCGGCTGACCGAGGCAGTAGACGTCCGCCCTGGCCAGCTCACCGCGGACGACGTCGAGGGCTTCGGGGCTGTCGCCCTTCAACGCGATGACGACTTCCAGGGGCTCCATCCATGCCTCCTCGGTCCCGCATCGGGATCGGCGTGCGTTCGACGCGTCAGCATATAGCCTCAGCCATGCCCCCGAATCCCCGGCCGGGTGACCCGGTCCTTGCCCGCAACCGCCAGGCCAGCCACGAGTACCACCTCCTGGACACCCTGGAAGCCGGCATCCAGCTGACCGGCACCGAGGTCAAGGCGCTGCGCGCGGGCCGCGCCCACCTCCGCGAGGGCTACGTCCGGGTCGAGAACGGGGAGGCCTGGCTGATCCAGGTGAACATCGGCCAGTACGAGATGGGCAACCGCCAGAACCACGAGCCGGAGCGGCGCCGCCGCCTGCTGCTCCACCGCCGCGAGATCCAGTACCTGGACGTCCAGGTGCGTCAGGGCGGGCTGACCCTGATCCCGCTGCGCCTCTACCTGAAGCACAACCGGGTCAAGTGCGAGATCGCCGTTGCCCGCGGCAAGAAGCTCTGGGACAAGCGCCAGGCGATCGCCGAGCGCGACGCTCGCCGCGACGTCGAGCGCGCCACCGCCCACGCCCTGCGCGGCTGAGGCCCATAGGGCCGACGGGGCACGTCGTCGCAGCGGAGGCTTGCGCAGGCGCGAGATGCAATCGCGCCGAGCACGAAGCGCGGACGGCGAAGCTGTCCGACGCTGGTCCCCCGAAGACGACGTGCCCCGCCGGCCCGCCGTGTGGCCCCGTGCCCTGCCGCCGGCACTCCTCAGCTGGCGGCCCGGCCCTCCTCGGCGTCGGCCGCAGTCTCGATCGGGGCGGCGAGCGGCCGGTTGGCCCGGGTCTCGGGCACCGCCCGGCCGGCCAGGGCGTCGAGAGCGGTGCGGAGCTCGCGCAGGCCGGCCCCGGTCTTGGCCGAGATCCGGAGCGCGCGGCAGCCGGCGGCCGCCTCGAGTCGGGTCACCGCGTCCTCCAGGGCCTCGCCGGCGAGGCGGTCGACCTTGCTGGCGACGAGGAGGGTGGGCTGGTCGCACTCCATCTCGGCGAGCGTCTCGAGCACGGTGCGCAGCTGTGCCTCGCACTCCGGGTGACCGGCGTCCACCACCAGGACGAGCAGGTGGGCCTGGCGGACCTCCTCCAGGGTGGCGGCGAACGCCTCGACCAGCTCGGTGGGCAGCGCCTGGATGAATCCGACCGTGTCAGTGAGGATGACCCTGCGCCCCGAGCTGAGGTTGAGGAGGCGCGAGGTGGGGTCGAGGGTGGCGAAGAGGAGGTTGTCGGCGAGCACCTCGGAGTTGGTGAGCCGGTTGAGGAGCGTCGACTTGCCGGCGTTGGTGTAGCCGACCAGGGCGCAGGAGGCGAGCGGGACGTCGCTCCGCGCCTGGCGGCGGGTCCGCCGCTGGCGCTCCAGCAGCTCGAGCCGGCGGCGCAGCTTGCCGATCCGCTGCCGGATCAGCCGCCGGTCCACCTCGATCTGGGTCTCTCCCGGGCCGCCCCGAAGGCCCACGCCGCCCCGCTGCCGCTCCAGGTGGGTCCACCCGCCGGCGAGACGGGGGAGGAGATGCTCCAATTGGGCCATCTCCACCTGGATCTTCCCCTCCGCGGTCACCGCGCGCCGGGCGAAGATGGCGAGGATCACCTCGGTCCGGTCGAGCACCGGGACCTCCCACGCCTCCTCCAGGTTGCGCTGCTGGCGCGGGCTCAGCGGGTCGTTGACCAGCACCGCCGGGCCGCCCAGCTCGGCGACCCGGGCTCTGAGCGCCTCCACCGCCCCGCTCCGGAAGTACGTCGCCGGGTGGGGTTCGTGCACCGGGATCGAGCTGCGCTCGACCACCGTGCAGCCGAGCGTGCGGGCGAGCTCCTCCATCTCGTCGAGCTGGATCTCGGCGCGCTCCCGGCCGTTGCGCCCGGAGAAGGAGCCGATGACGGCGACGTCGTGGAGCTTCTGGCCGATGCCGGGATCTGCGCCGGAGCGCGTGAGGGCGGTGGGCATCCGCTCCAAGCGTACCCCAGAGCGGTGACGGGCCAGGGGGTGGGTCCGCCTTCCGGCGAGGCATGATTGCCGGAGAGAGCGACCGTGCGACGCGGCCGCGGCGAACGGCAACGGGAGAGACCATGACCGGTGAGCTGACGACGACCGGTGCGGCCAAGGGCACCGCGGAGCGGGAGACCAGGCGCAAGCCACGGCTCGCCCTGATCGCCCATGACGGCAAGAAGGCGGACATGATCGCCTTCGCCACGTTCAACCGCGGCACCCTCCAGCGCTGCCGCCTGGTCGCCACCGCGACCACCGGGCGTCTCCTCCGGGAGAAGGTCGGGCTCAATGTGGAGGTGCTGCAGTCGGGCCCCGTCGGCGGTGACGTCCAGATCGCCAACCGGGTGGTCGACGGCAAGATCGACGCCGTCGTGTTCCTCGTCGACCCCCTCGACAAGCATCCCCATGATCCGGACATCCAGACCCTGCTCCGGATCTGCAATGTCCACGACGTCCCCCTGGCGACCAACATCGCGACCGCGGACATGGTGATCAGCTCGCGGCTGCTCTGGGTGACTCCCGTGATGACGCCGGGGGCGGAGGTCGTCCCGGTCTGAGGTCCCCGAGGCGGGCCCGCCGGCCGGGGTCAGTCGGTGGCGGGCTCGGGGTCGGGAGCGCTGAGCACGGCGTCGAGGAGCCCGGGGTATCGGCGCTCCATGCCTCCGCGGTCGAGGCTGACCATCCTGCGGGTCCCGTCCACGCGCTTGACCACGATCCCGGCCGCCTGGAGGACGTGGAGGTGGTGGGTCAGGGTGGACTTGGTGATCGGCAGGCCGAGCCAGCCGCAGGGGCACTCCACACCGGAGGCGAGGCGGCGGACGATGGCCATCCGCATCGGGTCGGCGAGGGCCTCCAGGACCCCGACGACGCCGGGATGCAGGTGGGGGAGGGCGTGAGCCTCTCCCTCCGGGGCGATCTCCGCGGGGTCGTGGCCGGCGATCGCGCGGCCGTCGGCCGCGGCGATCTGGTCGGGCGATAGTTTGACAGTCATCGAACCTCCATGGTACGATCCGCGTCGAACTTTAGCACCAAGTGGTTCCGGGGAGCGAGATGAGCGGGCAAACGGCGGGGGGAAACGTGACGACGACCGACCTTCGGCGCCGGGGGGCGCGGTTCCCCGCTGCCCCCGGGCTGGTGCTCCTCCTGGTCTGCCTGGGCCAGTTCATGGTCATCCTCGACGTGTCGGTGGTCAACGTCGCCCTGCCGTCGATCCGCAACGACCTCGGCTTCTCCACCAGCGGCCTGCAGTGGGTGGTCAACGCCTACGCGCTGACCTTCGCCGGCTTCCTCCTCCTCGGCGGTCGGGCCGCCGATCTCTTCGGCCGCCGGCGCCTGCTCCTCGCCGGTCTCGCCCTCTTCTCGATCGCGAGCCTCCTCGACGGGCTGGCCACCTCCCAGGTGGAGCTGGTCGTCGCCCGCGCCCTCCAGGGCTTCGGCGGCGCCGTGCTCACCCCGGCGACGCTCACCATCCTGATCGCCACCTATCCCGAGGGCCGTGCCCGGGCCCGGGCGCTCGGCATCTGGAGCGCCGTGGCCGCCGCCGGAGGCGCCTCGGGGGCGCTGCTGGGCGGGATCATCACCCAGTTCCTCACCTGGCGGTGGGTGTTCTTCATCAACCTGCCGATCGGGATCGCGGTGCTGATCGCCGCCCGCCTCTTCGTCGCCGAGGGCGCCGGGGACGCGGCGGGACGCCGGCACATCGACATCGCCGGGGCGTTCACCGTCACGGCCGGTTTGGTGGCCGTCACCTGGGGCATCGTCCGCAGCCAGGCGGTGGGCTGGGGGTCGCCGGAGGTGCTGGTCGCCTTTGGCGCCGGCCTCGCTCTTCTCGCAGCCTTCGGCCTCATCGAGGCTCGGCTGGCTCGAGCGCCGCTGGTGCCGCTGCGGCTCTTCACCTCGCGGTCGATCACCGGAGCCAACCTGGTCGCCTTCGGGGTGGGGGCGGCGCTCTTCTCGGTCTGGTACTTCCAGTCCCTCTACCTGCAGGGGGTGCGCGGGATGACCCCGCTCAGCGCCGGCCTGACCTTCCTTCCCCAGACCCTCGCCATCGCGGTGGGCTCCCAGATCAGCTCGCGGCTGATGCCCCGCTTCGGGGCGCGCCCCTTCCTGGTCGCCGGACCCGTGCTGATCGCCGCCGGCCTGCTCTGGCTGGCCCAGATCTCGGTCGGGCCGGCAATCTGGTCGTCGGTGCTCCTCCCCGGGGCCCTGCTCACCCTCGGGGCCGGGCTGGCCTTCCCCGCCATCACGGTGGCGGCGACCTCGGGCGTGCCCCGGTCGGAGTCCGGGCTCGCCAGCGGGGTGGTCAACACCAGCCGCCAGGTGGGCGGGTCGCTCGGCCTTGCGGGCCTGGCAACCCTCGCCGCCGACCATGCCGCCGCCCTCACCCAGGTCGGACACTCCGCCCCGGTCGCGTTGACCGGCGGCTTCGGGCTGGGGTTTGCCGGTGGGGCGGCGATCGCCCTCGCCGCGGGGCTCTCCGGGCTGCTCGTGCCGGGCCGCACGCGCCGTGCCGCGCCGGGGCGGCGGACGCTCGCGCCCGAGCCGGAGGAGGCCGCCGCGTAGGGCGGACGCAGGCCTCCGGCTGTCCCGTCAGCTTGGAATGCGGGGCATGGCAACCGGCGTGCTCCGGGGCTCACGGTACGAACATCTGTGTGGTAAAATGAACCGGTGGAGGGCCGGATCTGCGTCCAGTGCAGCCGGCACTTCGTGCCGTCGAGCGGCCATCTGCGCTGCCCCTCCTGCCGTTTGAAGGGGGTCTGCGCGTGCGGCGGGCCGAAGCGCGTCAAGTCCGCGGTCTGCCGCAGATGTCGTTCGGTTGCGGGGGACTGCAACGGCAACTGGAAAGGCGGGCGCACCTATCACAAGCGCGGCTACACGATGCTGCGCATCCCCGTCCACCCACGCGCGGGAAGAGGGATGTATGTCTTCGAGCACATCCTGGTCATGGAAGCCGTCCTGGGTCGCTATATCCTCCCTGACGAGACCGTCCACCACCTCAACGGCGTGCGCGATGACAATCGCCCGGAGAACCTCGAGCTCTGGACCCGCCCGCAGCCCTCGGGGGTCCGGGCAGGCGACGTGCTGGCCTGGGCGCACGAGATCATCCGCCGCTACGAACCGCCGGATGCGTTAGAAGTGAATGAAGCACTTGGAGGCGGCGGGGATCGAACCCGCGTCCGAAACCAGGTTCCGTGCGACCTCTACGAGCGTAGTCCCGGTATTGATCTCATCCCCGCCGCGCCCTGGGACCGGGCTCGTCGGCGACCAGTCACGGTGCACGTCCCGACCGGCGCCGTGACGCCGCCGGCCGGCGAGACCGCTCACATTAGCGTCGGGTCACACTCCCGCAGCCGAGGAGGATGTCGACGTCAGGCCGTAGCCTGAGATCTGTAGCTGTCTCTACCGCTTAGGCGGCGAGGGCAAGCTGTGGTGCGTTGTTGTTCGCACTTATATCTTTCCCGGTTTTACGAGCCCGGGGCTCGGCTCGCCATCACACGACCCATGATCCCGTCGAAGCCATACGCCCCCATGTGCGCGTCATCAGCCCTCCGTGCGGGGCTGTCCCCTCCATGATGACAGCCCCGCACGCGGGGATGGCCGCCCGCCCGACGTCCAGCCTGAGCCGTCCTGGCCCCCACGTTCGGGACGTCCTCACCGAGACCGCGGGGCAGCGCTAGGTGGTGGCTCCCAGCTTCTGCACCAGAGCGGTGAGCGCCTTGTCCTGCTCCTCCAGGTGGGCCTGGATCTGCATCGCCTCGTGGAGCACCGCCTCGGCGTCGGCGTAGGTGTCCTGCGCCCGCTTGTCGCTGGCCGCCGACTGGATGTTGGTGCCCACGATGATGATCGAGAGCAGGACCAGCTGCAGGAAGGTCTGGGCGATCCAGGCGACCGGGCCCTCTCCACCCTTGGCCAGCGCTGCCGGGAGGCCCAGGAGGGCGAGGATGCAGAACAGCCAGGCGCAGGTCATGCTGCCCACCCCGAGGGTGATCTTCACCGCCAGCCAGCTGTTGACCCGGGTGTACAGGTTGCCGTGGGGCAGCTGGTCGCGGGTCTTGGTGGGGTGCACCCGGTGCTCGAGGATCGCCAGGGTGCGGGCGTGGGGCTTGTGCTCGAAGGCCATGGTCTCGTGACTCCTCATCTCGGCAGCGGGGTGCGCGGGCCGCGCTCCGTGTGCCCCGACCGTTGGCGGCATGCTAGGCGATGGCCGGCGGCAGCGCACGGCCGGGCGCCGGCCGCGTCAGACGCCGGGCGGCGCGGCGGCGAGGGCCGCCAGCCGCTCCTTCGTGATCCGGATCGCATCGGGGTTGCTGTCCACGACGAGGTGACGCCGTCCCAACCGCTCCGCCGCGACCGCGGTGGTTCCCGAGCCGCCGAAGAAGTCGGCCACCAGGTCACCCGGGTGGCTCGAGGCCACGACGATCCGCTCCAGCAGGCGGAGCGGCTTCTGGGTCGGGTACCCGGTGCGCTCCCGTCCGCTGGTGGGGACGATCGTCATCCACCAGACGTCGGTGGGCAGCTTGCCCCGGGCCGCCTTCTCCGCGCCGACCAATCCCGGCGCCAGGTAGGGGACGCGGTCCACCGCCTCGCGGTTGAAGGTCCACGTCTCCGACCTCGCGTACCAGAGGATGTTGTCGTGCTTGCGGGCCCAGCGGTCGCGGGCACGGCCGCCGTAGTCGTAGGCCCAGATGATCTCGTTGAGGAAGCGCTCCGGCCCGAAGATCTCGTCGAGGAGCATCCGGACGTGGTGGACGGCGTGGTGGTCGAGGTGGACGTAGAGGGAGCCGCGCGACCCCAGCACGCGGTGCATCTCGGCGAGCCGCGGCGCCAGGAAGTCGAGGTACTCGGCCTGGTCCATGGTGTCCTGATACCGGAGCGAGGAGACCGTCTCCCAGCGATAGGTCCGGCCGCCGAAGCCGACCCGGGTACGGTCGCCGGTGCCGGTGCGGATCGAGTCGAGGCGGCGGCGCTGCCTCGTGCCGAAGGGCGGGTCGATGTAGATGAGGTCGACGCACCCGTCGGGCAGGGTGCGCAGCACCTCGAGGTTGTCGCCGAGGACCACCCCCTCGCGCCGCTCCCGGGGTACGAGTGTCGGCGGCTCGTCGGCGATCACCCGGTGAGTATCACACCCGCCCTGGCGGCTCGATCCCTGGCGCCCGGGCCGCAGCCTCCGTGGGCTTTGGTTGACGTGGCAACCATTTGGGGTATACCGTGGGAGCCACACCCCGACGCCCACACCCGGGAGAGCCCATGCCCGCCGTCACCGTCCCCGACCCTCTCGTCCTGCCCCGCATCCCGCGGCCCGATCGCGGCCGGGAGGCGTCGCGTCCTGTCGTCTCCGTGACCTCCGCGCCGCACGGTGTGGAGGGGGAGGGGTTCCCGGTGCGCCGGGCCTTCGCCGGGGTCGACCTCGCCGCCCTCGATCCCTTCGTCCACATGGATCAGATGGGAGAGGTGGAATACGCGCCGGGCGAGCCCAAGGGCACCCCGTGGCACCCGCACCGCGGCTTCGAGACCGTCACCTACATGATCGACGGCACCTTCCAGCACCAGGACTCCACCGGTGGCGGCGGCCTGATCACCAATGGGGCGACCCAGTGGATGACCGCCGGCTCGGGGATCCTCCACATCGAGAGGCCGCCCGAGGAGCTGATCGCGAGCGGTGGGCTGTTCCACGGCATCCAGCTCTGGGTCAACCTGCCGTCCGCCAAGAAGTGGGTCCCGCCCCGGTACCAGGACATCGGCGCCCAGCGGGTGACCCTGCTCGCCTCCGCCGACGGGACGAGCCTGGTCCGGGTCATCGCCGGTGACGTCGCCGGCGAGCAGGGGCCCGGCGTGACCCACACGCCCATGGCCATGGTGCACGCGACGCTCACCCCCGGGGCGGTCCTCGAGCTTCCCTGGCCGGCCGGCTTCAACGCCCTGGTCTACATCCTGGCGGGCTCCGGCTCGGTGGGGGAGACGCCGGCGCCGGTCGAGACCGGCGAGCTCGCCGTCCTGGGAGGCGGCGACTTCGTCACCCTCGCCGCCGCGTCGCTGCAGGAGAGCCGCGCCCCGGCCCTCGACGCGCTGGTGCTCGGCGGGCAGCCGATCGGCGAGCCGGTCGCCGCCTACGGGCCGTTCGTCATGAACCGGCGCGACGAGCTGGTCCAGGCGTTCGAGGACTACCGGGCCGGCAAGCTGGGCACGATCCCCGCCAATCACATCGGCGACTGAGCCTTCAGCCCACCAGGCTGATCCCCGCGGCGACGAGCACCCACCGGTCGGCCCACACCCCGCCGTGGTGGGTGTCCGGGGTGTACCAGCTGGCGAAGTCCGACCACGACATGGTGACGGCGCCGTCGGAGCCGGCGGGCGGGCTCCCGCTCACCCCGAACTGCAGCGGGTCGGCCAGGGTGACCGCCAGCGGCGCCCCGTCCACCCCGTCGGGCCCGAGCTGCGCCCCGGTGACCAGCACGTAGTGAGTGGCTCCGCCGACCATGACGATGACCGGCTGGTGGAGCATGGCGATGCTCCGTGCGATGACCGCGCCGGCCGCCTCCAGCGACGGCTGGGGAGCGTCCCCGACATCGTCGTAACCGCCGAAACGGTCCACGGTCACGGCCACCGCGAAGGGGGACGCATTCCACTCGGCGACGGTGTACCCATCGTTGTGGGATGTCTCGTAGTTCCAGAAGGTCTGCTGGACGGAGTGGTCGCCGCCGGCCGGGAGGGTGGCCCCGGTCGCCTGCAGCCACATCTCGATGTCCGCCGGGTCGCACCAGTCGCCGGTCTGCTGGGAGTGGTAGGCGAAGGGGATCTCGATCGACCCCGGCGGGTGGACGACGGAGGCGTCCGCCGCCGCCGCGGACGGGCTGAGCAGGGCGGCGACGGTCGCCGCCACGCCCATCGCGGACGCCATCGCCACCGCGAGCGGCCTG
The DNA here is from genome assembly GCA_963803165.1 of uncultured Chloroflexia bacterium. Lineage (GTDB taxonomy): Bacteria > Chloroflexota > Dormibacteria > Aeolococcales > Aeolococcaceae > Changshengia. The sequence goes on from CAWDLK010000008.1 coordinate 203,952, forward strand.
GATTGCCTCATCACCCCGATCCAGGCTGGCGCCCGCACCTTTCCGTCAGGTGACACCGTGCTGAGGCACGGAGGGGACGAGCGCTGGGCGGATCGGCCGCCGGCGCCGCTAAGCGGCGTCGCCCGTGAAGCGGCCGGCGTCCTCGGCCAGCTGCCGGCTGGCCTCCTCGAGCTCGCCGAGCATCTCCTCGCGGGTCGCGGCGTCCCATGAGTCCCAGGCGAGCCCGATGAGCTCGAGCTGGCCCAGCACCATCTGGGCGGCCGAGCGGACCTCGTGGCGGGCGGCGCGCATGGGGTCGGGCACCCCGGGCATCTGGAGCCGCCACGCGGGGAGCGACTCGCAGCTGAGCAGGGCCTGGACGGCGGCGGATCCTGCCCGGGCCACCCGCTCCGCACCCGCGCGGGCGGGGGGGGCGGCCTGCTCGGTGGCCGCCTGCTCGGTGGCCGCCTGCGCCGCCTGCAGAGCCCACCCCAGCGCCTCGGAGTCCGACATCGGCTGATTGTGCGCGCCACATGCGGTCTCCGGGCATCGCGAAGCCCTACGCTACGAGGCGATGGCCTTCCCCTCGCGGCCGGCCCTCCCCCGGCCTCCGCGACCCGGTCCCCGCGGTCTCCGCCGCTGGGCGATCCCGGTGCTCGGCGCGATCACGCCGGTGGCGCTGATCGTGATCAACATCGCGGTCTTCATCGCCAAGCACCTCGCCGCCTTCCGCTGGACCGTGGCCATCCTGGCCTTCGTCAGCGGGATGATGCTCAACAGCTGGACGGGGCTCAAGATCTACCGCCTCTTCCAGAAGCGGTATCGGGCTCACGCCCTGGTCTCCGACGTCAACCAGGACATGGTCCTGATCTGCGGGGTGGGCGTGGTGATCGCGGTCTCGTTCGTCACCGCCCTCTTCTGCTACCTGGGGCTGTCCAACGAGGCCAACCTGCCCAATCCCACCACCTTCTTCACTGGCGTCCTCGCCATCGCGGTCCCCGTTGCCCTGCAGGTCATCTTCGGACGCCTCCTCGGCCGCGACCGGAAGGAGGAGGGGGCGGAGCGCCCCGTCAACCCATTCCCCACCCCCCTCCCACCGCCGCCACCCCCGCCCCTGATGGGGCAGACGTCGGAACGGGGCCTGGGGCATCACCGCTAGCGGCGCGATGGTGGCGCGATCCGCCCACGGGGGAGCGCGACGGTGGAGTTGAGGCGCCAGATCCTGGTGGGGGAGATCCTCGATCCGCTCCACGACTTCGCGCCCACACGCACCGAGGTGGAGGTGCGCTGGGACCCCCTCGTCGGCTATCCGGCTCGCCTGGTCAGGAGCCCGACGCCCCTGCTGCGGGAGTTGGATCTGGACCTCGCCGCGCTCGCCGAGGAGAGGCGGACGGGGTGCCCGTTCTGCCCCGAGAGGGTCATGGAGGTCACCCCGCGGCTGGCCCCGGATCTCCATCCGGCGGGACGGATCCGCTGCGGCCAGGCCCTCCTCTTCCCCAACCTCCTCGCCTACTGGCAGCACGGCTCGGTGTCCATCTACTCACCCGAGCTCCACCTGCTGCCGCTGGAGCGGATGACGCCGGAGCTGATGGCCGACAACCTCACCACCCAGGTCGAGTTCGTGAGGCTGGTGACCGCCCACGATCCGGGGGCTCAGTGGGCGGCCATCAACGCGAATCACCTGCCGTCCTCGGGGAGCTCGATCTTCCACCCCCACCTCCAGGGCTCCGTCGAGCCCGTCCCGACGACCTTCCAGGCGATGATGGCCGAGGTCACGGCGGAGCGCTTCGAGGACTACCTCTCGACCGAGCGCCGCCTGGGCGAGCGCTACATCGCCGCCACCGGCCGGGTGCAGTGGGTGGCGAGCTTCGCTCCGATGGGCTTCAACGAGGTGCGCGGGATCGTCAGCGGGGTCGTCTCGCCCGCCGAGCTGGACGGGCCGACCATCGCCGAGCTCGGCGCCGGGATCGCCGGGATCCTCAACCTCTACGCCGACCTGGGGATGCAGAGCTTCAACATGGCGATGCTCGGCTCCCCTCGGGACGGGCGGGATACCCTGCTCACGCTCCGGCTGGTCTGCCGATCGAACGTCGACCTCGCCTACCGCTCGGACGTCACCTACTCCGAGAAGCTCCATTGGCAGGCGATGGTCGACACCTCCCCCGAGGAGCTGGCCGAGCGGGCCCGCCCGCGCCTGGCCCGCTGACGCGGCTTCGCCGGTCAGCCGTCTCCGCCGGCGAGCCCCAGCGTGGCCAGGGAGGCGCGGATCGTCTCCGCCACCTGGTCCAGCGCCTCCGGTCGCGGGTTCCAGTCCCGCTGGCCGAAGTCGAGGTGGTCCAGGCTCTGGATCGGCACCAGGTGGACGTGGACGTGGGGGACGTCCAGTCCGACGATCATCATCCCCACGCGGACGGGGTGGAAGCCGTGCTGCAGCGCCTTCCCCAGCCGCTGGGAGACGGTCGTCAGGTGGGCGAGGATCGACGGCTCCAGGTCCAGCCAGTCGTCGACCTCGGCACGCGGCACCACCAGGGTGTGGCCCGGACGCAGCGGGTGCCGGTCGAGGAAGGCGACGCACGCCTCGTCCTGCCAGACGAAGCGGGCCGGCAGCTCACCGGCGATGATCCGGCTGAAGACGCTGGGCATGAGTCGATTGTCACGATTGGCCGGTTGGGCTCGTGAGTTCCCGCCGGTGTCACTGGGGGGCGGGCTGCTGGCGGGCCTTCTTCGCCTCCGCCTGCCTCTGCGCCTTGCGGGTCGATGGTGCCTTGGGCTTCTTGGCCTGCTTCTTGGGAGCGCCACGGGTCTTCTCGCCTGCCATGCCCGTGAGTCTAGCGTCGCGGCGGGGGCTCGGGGAGGGACGGTTCGGGGCCGCGTGCCCCCTCCGGACCGGCGATGGGCGGCGTGGCGCCCTCCGCACCTTGGGCCGAAAGCTGGCACAATCTCCGTCAACGAGGGGGGTGGCGCAGTCGGAAGCCCCCGGTTGCGCGTCGACCTCCCGTTGGAGGGTCCAGCTCATGAGCTACGCGCCGCCGCCTCCCCCGGGGTACCCCGCGCCCCCGCCTCCGGGGTACCCGGCACCGGCATCTCCGGGATACCCCGGGGGGCCGTCCGCCAACCCGGTCCAGCTGACGATCGAGCACCAGGAGAGGTACAACCGCGGCCTGGGCTGCCTCGGCATCATCTACATCCTGCGAGAGATCCTGCTCATCCCGGCGTTCATCTGCCTGTTCCTCGTGGGCATCGTGGCCGGGATCGTGTTCTGGTTCATGCAGTGGGCGGTCGTGCTCACCGGCCACTATCCCAAGGGCCCCCACTCCTTCATCACCGGGTTCCTTCGCTACCTGACCCGGATATACGCCTGGCTCTTCGGCCTGACGGACACGTACCCAGGGTTCTTCAACCTCAAGCCCTGAGCGCAGCCAATGGCGGCGCCCGCCGGTGGCGTGCCGGTGGGCGCCGTCCGCGTCCTGGGGCAGGACGCCCGCCTTCTGCAGAGGGCGGTGGCCCGGTGGCGGTTCAGCTCCGCAGGTCGGGGCGGTGCTCGATGACCCGGTCGATGAGCCCGTAGTCGAGCGCCTCCTGGGCGCTCAGGTAGTGGTCGCGCTCGAGGTCGCGGGCCAGCTGCGCCGGCGGCTTGCCGGTGTGTTGCGCGTACAGCCCGATCATCTGGTCGCGCTGGTGGAGGATCTCGCGCGCGTAGATGTCGATGTCCCCCGCCTTGCCCTTCAGGCCGGGAGTCCACGGCTGGTGGATCATGACCACGGCATTGGGGAGTGCGCAGCGGCGGGCGGGCGCCCCCGCGCAGAGCAGCAGCGACGCGCTGCTCGCCGCCATCCCCAGGCAGACGGTGCCGACCGCCGGCTGCACATACTGCATCGCGTCGTAGATGGAGAAGGCGGAGGTCACCGAGCCACCCGGGCTGTTGATGTAGAGCCAGATCTCCCGCTGCGGGTCCTCGCCCTCGAGGAAGAGCAGCTGGGCGGTGACCAGGTTGGCGAGGTCGTCGTCGATCTCCCCACCCACGAAGACGATCCGGTCGCGGAGCAGGCGCGAGTAGATGTCGAAAGAGCGCTCCCCGCGGGTGGTGGTCTCGACGACGCTGGGCACCAGCGCCCTCACGAGCGCGCCTCCCCGGCGAGGAATCCGATCCGCCGGTGGGGCGGCTCGGTGCCCCCCATCGCCATGAAGGCGCCGAACTCGGCGACGGTGCGCAGCCGGTCGCGGCTCAGCTGCCCGGCCGCCATCTCCAGGCGGGCCCGGGGGTCCGCCGGCCAGCGGGGCCCCTCGGCGGCCGGGGTGAGGCTCTCCGCGACCTCGGCGTAGAGGGCTCCGATCGGGACTCGCAGCGCATAGGCGATGGCGACCAGCAGCTCGGTGGAGACGTCCTTGCGCCCGCGTTCGACCTCGGAGAGGTGGGCGGGGGAGCATCCCGCCTCGGTGGCGATGGCGCTGAGCGTCCTGCCCGAGGCTTCCCGGTGGCCTCGCAGGGAGGCGCCCAGGGCTCTCCGCAGCTCCCCGGCAGTTTCGCTGTAAGCGAATGGCATTTCACTTGCAGTATATCAACGCGGCCGTGCCGGGCGAGCTCGACAACCCCGGCAGGGAGCCCATGGTGACCTGCGGACCGGTGGCCGGAGGCCGCCGCGACCGCCTCGATCAGGGAGCCGAGCGCTCCGGGTCGCGCTCGTAGGTGACGGCGGCCAGGGGCAGGTCGACCTCGATCGAACCCGGGAGGCGTCTGTCGAACCAGGTCGCCGCCGGCTCGACGTTGACGGAGCCGTGGGTGTCCTCCTCGTCCACCACCCGGTAGCCGTGGGCCGTGAGACGGGCCGCATCCCTGTTGCGCTCGGCCTCCGAGTTGTACTTGCGGCGCAGCCGGGACGGGTAGCTGTTGCGCGCGTCCCAGTGCTGGAGGCGCCACGCCCTCCAGAGGTTGCGCAGCCGTCCGGCGAAGGTCACCGGCGGATTCTCCCTCGGGCGGCCGGGTCCGTGGGTGGCAGGGCTGGGGACACCGAGCCGCGAGCGGGATTCGCGCAGGCGGCAGAGCGACGCCGAACCGTGCTCACGGCGAAGTGGCGCGATGGAGGTGCGTTGAGGAGCGAGGCCTTGCGCAGGCGGCAGCTGCAATGCCGCCGCCCGGGGTTCCCCGCGTGGCCTGCCACGTGGGGTGGGATCACGAGCATGCCGGCGCCGAGAGGCGCCGGACGTGCGTGCCGAGCGGAGCGGCCACCTCCGCCCCGCCGCCCCGCCCGCAGGCGCAGGTCAGACCTCCTTGAACTCGGCGTCCACCACGTCGTCGCCGCCCGACCCCTCGGAGCCCGGCGAAGCGGGAGCACCGCCCTCCGGAGCCGCCCCGCCGCTCTCCGGCGCCGGCCCGGCCGGCCCGCTCGACGGCCCGCCCGAGGAGGACGCGTACACGGCCTCGCCGATCTTCTGGATCGACGCCTGCAGGGCGTCGTGGGCGGACTTGATGGCGTCGTCGTCGTTCTTGCTGATGGCGTCGCGCACCGCGGCGACCTTGGCCTCGATGTCGGTGCGGAGGTCGGACGGCACCTTGTCGCCCGCGTCCTTGAGCGCCTTCTCGGCCTGGAATGCGAGGTGCTCGGCCCGGTTCTTGGTCTCGATGGCCTCCTGCTTCCGGCGGTCCTCGTCGGCGTGCGACTCGGCCTCCTTGACCATCCGCTCCACCTCGTCCTTCTGCAGGGTGGTGGACCCGGTGATGGTGACCTTGTTCTGCTTGCCGGTGCCCCGGTCATGAGCGGTGACGTTGAGGATGCCGTTGGCGTCGATGTCGAAGGTGACCTCGATCTGGGGCACCCCGCGCGGTGCGGGCGGTATCCCATCCAGGGTGAAGGTCCCGAGGATCCGGTTGTCCCGCGCCATCGGCCGCTCGCCCTGGAGGACCACGATCTCGACGCTCGGCTGGGCGTCGGAGGCGGTGGAGAAGACCTGGGACTTGGCGGTGGGGATGGTGGTGTTGCGCTCGATGAGCTTGGTGTTCACCTCGCCCTCGGTCATGATCCCGAGCGACAGCGGGGTGACGTCGAGGAGCAGCACGTCCTTGACCTCGCCCTTGAGCACCCCGGCCTGGATGGCGGCGCCGATGGCCACCACCTCGTCCGGGTTGACGCTGCGGTTGGGGTCCTTGCCGCCCAGCTCCTTGACCAGCGCCTGGATCACCGGCATCCGGGTGGAGCCGCCGACCAGGATCACCTCGTCGAGGTCCTTGACGCTCATGTGGGCGTCGGCCAGGGCGTCCTGGAAGGGCTTGCGGCAGCGCGCGGTGAGGTCCTCGGTCAGCTGCTCGAACTTGGAGCGGGAGACCGTGATGTCGAGGTGCTTCGGCCCCGAGGCGTCGGCGGTGATGAAGGGCAGGTTGACCTGGGTCTCCTGGCGCTGGGAGAGCTCGATCTTGGCCTTCTCGGCCGCCTCGGTCAGCCGCTGCAGCGCCTGGGGGTCGCCGCGCAGGTCGATGCCCTGGTCCCGCTTGAACTCGTCGGCCAGGAAGTCCACCACCCTGCGGTCGTAGTCGTCGCCGCCCAGGTGCGTGTCCCCGTTGGTGGACTTGACCTCGAAGACCCCCTCGCCGACCTCCAGGATGGAGACGTCGAAGGTGCCGCCGCCGAGGTCGAAGACGAGGATCTTCTCGTTCTCCTTCTTCTCCAGCCCGTAGGCGAGGGAGGCGGCGGTCGGCTCGTTGATGATCCGCAGCACGTTGAGCCCGGCGATCTGGCCGGCGTTCTTGGTGGCCTGGCGCTGGGCGTCGTTGAAGTAGGCGGGGACGGTGATGACCGCGTCGGTCACCTTCTCGCCCAGGTAGGCCTCGGCGTCCGTCTTCAGCTTCTGGAGCACCATCGCCGAGATCTGCTCCGGGGTGTGGCGCTCGCCGGCGACCTCCACCTCGACCCGGCCGTCCTTGCCGGCCACCACCTTGTAGGGGACCTGCTTGGACTCGGTGCCCACCTCGCTCAGCAGCCGCCCCATGAAGCGCTTGATCGAGTAGATGGTGTTGTGGGGGTTCACCGCGGCCTGGCGCCGGGCCAGCGTGCCGACGAGGCGCTCTCCGCCGCGGGTGAAGGCGACCACGGAGGGGGTGGTGCGACCGCCCTCGGCATTGGCGATGACGGTGGGCTCGCCGCCCTCCATCACGGCCACCACGCTGTTGGTGGTACCGAGATCGATGCCGACGGTCTTGGCCATGTGAGGGGTCCCTCCAGAAGTGCTCGAACGTGAGCCGAACCGTCCGGGGAGCGGCGCACCCGCCGGCTCCGTGGCGGTCAGATCCCGATGTACCTCGGCGTCTGCCCATGCTAAACGCCTGCGCGGTCAGCGGGAGGCGTCCCCCGCTCCCGCCCGGTCACTCACGGAAGCCGTCCTGGCCGATCAGCGGGACGAAGCGGCAGGGGCCGAGGTTCTCGGTGGTCCAGATCCCCCCGTGCATCCGCAGCCGGGTGAGCTCCTCGCCCTCGGGGCCGCTCCTGATGGGCACTACCAGGCGGCCGCCCTCGCGGAGCTGGCGGGCCAGCGCCACCGGCAGGCGGGGAGCCGCGGCGCCGACGCCGATGGCGTCGAAGGGGGCCCGGTCGGGGAGCCCCACGCTGCCGTCGGCGGCCACCACCTCGACGTCCACACCCAGCCGGCCGAGGAGTTCGGCGGCGCGGTTGGCCAGCTCCGGGATCCGCTCGACGCTGATGACCCGCGCGCCGCAGGCGGCCATCACCGCCGCCTGGTAGCCGCTCCCGGTGCCGATGTCGAGGGCGACGTCCCCGGGACGCAGCTCCAGCGCCTCGACCAGGATCGCCACCATCAGCGGCTGGGAGATGGTCTGGCTCTCGCCGATGGGGAGGGCCCGATCCGCGTAGGCCTCCTCGCGGTCGCCCTCCAGGACGTACTCCTCGCGCCGCACCTGGGCCATCGCCTCGAGGACGCGCCGGTCGGCGACCCCGCCGACGCGGAGCCGCTCGATCATCGCCTCCCGGCTGTCCATTCCCGGCTGCCTCGCAGAACCGGTGATCCCGATCGGGGTCGGGCCTCGCCTGCTACTCGGGACGGTACTCCCGCTGCCCGGTCCGGTCGTCGAACCAGACCCGCATCCGCCGCCCCGTCTCGGGGTCGATGAACACCTCCGCCGTTGGCCGGGCGCCCGCCACCGACCCGCCGCGGCCGCCCCGGTACCTCTCCCAGCCGACCGCCGCGCCCACGATGATGAGGACGGCGACGGCGACGATCACCACCAGCTGGGCGACGGCGAATCCCATGACGGGCGCCTCCTCAGCGGCGCGCGATCATCCCGCGGCGGGCGGCGCCAGCGGCTCGATCAGCTGGCCCGTGCCGTAGGCCACGATCTCGCTCATGGTGTTGCCGATCTCCGAGGAGTCGAACCGCATCATGGTCACCGCGTTGGCCCCCATGGCGGTGGCGTTCTGCACCATGCGGTCGACCGCCTGGCGCCGGGCGTCCTCGAGCAGCTTGACGTAGGAGGCGACCTCGCCGCCGACGATGCTGCGGAAGCCGGCCGCGATGTTGCCGCCCAGCCCGCGGGTGCGCACGGTGAGGCCGAAGACCTGCCCGAGCGTCTGCACGACCCGGGTGCCGGGGATGTTCTCGGTGGTGGTGACGATCATGGGTCGAGCATAGCCGTCCCGCGACCCCCTCGCCGGCTCATTGCGGGGTCAGGTCGAGGTCCGGCGGCGCGCTCTCCGGCAGCTTCCAGACGATGAAGCCCTTCTCCCAGCGACGGTGCAAATCGTTGGCGGCGTCCACCGCCTCGGCGGCTCGGCGCTCGAACGTCACCAGGTCCTCGGCCGCGATGGCGAGGAGCAGCGGCTCCACCTCCTCGTGGAGGTACTCGGCCACGTCGTCGGCGTACTTGGGTCGGGTGATCGTGCAGAGGCGAAACAGCTTGCTCATCTCGGCGAGCTGCCATCGGGCGAGGCGCCAGTTGCCGGCCCGGGCCGCGTACACGGCCCGCCAGAATCGGTTGGCGATCTCGGGCATCAGCCGGGCCAGCCCGGGCTGGAGCCGGGTCAGCTCCTCGGGGCTCAGCCGTTCGGGGTTGGCAGGTGTCCCTGCGCTCTCCGCCATCGCCGGTCGAGTGTATCCGCGGCGAGCCCCGCCCCCATCGGGAACCCGGCGGCGGCCGCCGGCGTAGAGGGGAAATGGACGAGCTCCGCCGTCGCGGCGGCCGCCTGCGCCGTGGAGCGGGCACCCTGCTGCTGAGCCTGGCGGTGGCCGCCGCGGTGACCGGCGGCTACCTCGGACTGCGCCACGACGCCGCCTCGGGGGACGCGGGCGCTGGCCCCGCCGCCCGCACCGGCGCCGTCATGGCCTACGACCCGGCCACCGGCGACGTCGTGATGTTCGGCGGCGACGGCGCGAGCGGGCAGCCGCTCGCCGACACGTGGCTGTGGGACGGGTCGGCCTGGTCGCCGGCGCTGGCCGCGAGCCACCCGCCCGCCAGGTACGGCGCCCAGATGGCCTGGGACCCGCAGAGCCAGCGTGTGATCCTCCTCGGCGGGACGGGTGGGAGCGGTTGCGCGAGCGGCGACCGGGGGGATGGGGTGGGCTCCTCGGGGGCCGCGTGCACCCAGCTCCAGGACGCGTGGGCGTGGGACGGGAGTGACTGGTCCCAGCTCGACCTCGGCAGCGGCGCCCGCCAGGTCGGGTACTACTCGCTGGAGGGGGCGTCGATGGCCACCGACCCGGCGAGCGGCCGCATCGTCCTGGTCACCGACGGCAACCCCGCCGCCCAGCTCCTCCCCGATCAGGGCGTCGAGTCGTCGGGCGGGGCGGCGGTGGGCACGGCCACCGCCGTGGCCGGAAGCTCCGGCGGCGGCTCGGCCTGCGTCGCGGCGGGGGGCGGTCCCTGCGGCTCCCCCGCGACCCCGCCCTCGGGCATCAGCGTCCCTCCCGTGGAGACCGCGTGCCCGGCGGCCGGCGGCTGCACCTCCCCGACGTGTGACGCGGCCACGGCCGCTTGCGGCATCTGCCCGGTCACCTCGGGGGTGGCCGGGTCCGCTTCCTCCTCGTCGCAGGTCATCTGCACCAACTGCCCGGCCGTGGGCGCCCCGTGCGCTCTCGAGCCGGCCACGTTCACCTGGGTCTTCGATGGCAGCACGTTCCAGCCCGTCGACGCGGACCCGGGCTCGTCGCCATCCTCCGGGGGCGAGCTGGTCTGGTTCCCGGGCCCGGGCAGGCTTGCCGACATCTCCCCCGCGGTGTACGCGCCGATCGACTGTCCTGCCGGGGACCCCTGTCCCATCAGCCCGGAGGCGGAGGCCTGGACGTGGACCGGCAGCGGCTGGGCGCGGGCCGATGTCCTCTCCTCGAACGCCGCGGCCCCGTACTTCGGGACCCCGCCGGTCGCCGACCTCTCGGCCGGTGACGTCGTCGGTGTCGACTCGAGCGGCGCCACCTGGACCTCGACCGCCCCGGCGAGCGGTTGGGTCGAGGCGTCCCCCACCATCTCGCCGCCGGCACGAACCGGCTTCGCCCTCGCCTTCGACGGCGCGACGGGCGAGGTCGTGCTCGCCGCCGGTCAGCTCCTGGGGACCAGCTCCAGCGCCGGCGACGTGGTCGGCGACACGTGGACCTGGGACGGCAGCGGCTGGAGCCGGCGCGGTGGCGCGGCACCCTCCCCGCCGGCATCGGGCCCGGCCACGCCGGCGCCCAGCATCAGCGATCTGCCTGCGCGGGTCACCGGCCTGCCACTGTCCAGCCCTTCCTCCCAGATCCTCGCGTCGCCGTCGCCGTGTGACGTCCAATGCCCGGGCCCTGTCAGCCTTCCGCCCTCCCCGGCCAGTCCGAGCACAGCGCCCACCTCCTGATCGACCGCCCCTCACCCTCTCTGTGGTTGGATCGCGGCATGGCACCGCCCACCATCCGCATCGAGGCTCTCGACCGGCCCGGCGACCCCGAGATCCGCCGCCTCCTGATCGAGCTCGGCCTGGAGGAGCAGGAGGGCTACGACCACCCCAGGGAGACCCGCGACGAGATCGCGGCCCGGACCGGGCTCATGACCCGGAGCTTCCTCGGGGAGAACGTGGTCTTCGCAGCCCGTGACGAGAGCGACCGCACCGTCGGCCTCTGCTGGTGCGTCCTCTTCGACCCGGGCAACGGTCTGGAGGGCGAGGTGGCCGAGCTGTACGTCGAGCCCGAGGTGAGGGGACGCGGGGTGGCGACCTCCCTGGTGGGGGAGGCGATGCGCCTCTTCCAGGAGCGGGAGGCGACGTTCGTCGTGGTCTGGACCCGCCCCGACAACCCGGCGGCCCTCGCCGTCTACCGCCACCACGGCTTCGCTCCCACCGAGCAGACGGTGCTGACCTGGCTGCCCCTGCCCGGCCGCCCGCCGGGGGAGGCAGGTCCAGGCCCGGAGCACGATGCGGATAATCACGCTCCGTGATGCCCCGGAGGACACGATGACCCTCGACCGCGACCAGGTGGGTCACGTCGCCATGCTCGCCCGCCTCGGCCTGAGCGAGGAGGAGGCGGAGCGCTACCGGGAGCAGCTCGACGCCATCCTCAGCCATGTCGACCGGCTCCAGCAGGTCGACACCTCGGCGGTGGGCGAGACCGCCCAGGTCGGCGGCCTGGTCAACGCCTGGCGCGAGGACGAGAGGCGCGAGTGCCTGCCCGTCGAGGCGGCCCTTGCCAACGCCCCGCGCCGCCGCGGCGACCACTTCGAGGTGGGGGCGATCCAGGAGTGAGCGGGTCGTGAGCGGTCGGACGGTCGGCGAGCTGGGCGCCCGACTGCGCCGGGGGGAGACCACCCCCGGGGCGCTGGCGTCCGAGGCCCGGCGCGAGCTGGAGTCCGTGTCCGGCCTCCATCCCGTGCTCCGCTACACGGACGCGCTCGCCGAGCGGCAGGCCGGGCGAGCCGCGCGCATGCTCGCCGAGGCCCCGGAGTCCGCCGGGCCCCTCTGCGGGATCCCCTTCGCCTACAAGGACGTCCTCTGCGTGGAGGGGGTGGAGACCTCCGCCGGCTCGCGGATCCTCGAGGGCTTCATCCCTCCCTACACCGGCACCGCCCTGGGACGGCTGCTCGACGCCGGGGCCGTGCCGGTGGCGGTGACCAACTGCGACGAGTTCGCCATGGGCTCCTCCAACGAGAACTCGGCCTATGGCCCGGTGGGGAACCCCTGGGACGCGGAGCGGGTGCCGGGGGGCAGCAGCGGCGGAAGCGCCGCCGTCGTCGCGGCCGGAGCCGTCCCCTTCTCCCTCGGGACCGACACCGGCGGGTCGATCCGCCAGCCCGCCTCCTTCTGTGGTGTCGCCGGCTTCAAGCCGACCTACGGCCGGGTCTCCCGCTACGGGCTCATCGCCTTCGCCTCCTCCCTCGACCAGATCGGCCCCTTCGCCCGCAGCGTGGACGACGTCGCCAGCGTCTTCACCGCCATCGCCGGCCACGACCCCCGGGACAGCACCTCGTCCCCGCTCCCGGTCGAGCCGGTGGAGGAGCAGCTGGGCCGGGGCGTGGCCGGGATGCGGCTCGGGCTTCCCCGCGAGTACATGACCGAGGGGATGGAGCCGGGCGTCCGGGCCGCGGTCGCAGCCGCCCTCGCTCTCCTCGAGAAGCTCGGCGCCACCATCGAGGAGGTGTCGCTGCCCTCCACCGAGGCGGCGCTCAGCACCTACTACATCATCGCCCCCGCCGAGTGCTCGGCCAACCTCGCCCGCATGGACGGGGTCCGCTTCGGTCTCCACGTCGACCGTCCGTCGCTCACCGACACCTACCTGGAGACCCGCGGCCGGGGCTTCGGCCCCGAGGTGAAGCGCCGGATCATGCTCGGCACCTACGCGCTCTCCAGCGGTTATTACGACGCCTACTACCGCAAGGCGCAGAAGGTGCGCACCCTCATCGCGGGGGAGTTCGACCGCGCCTTCGAGAAGGTCGACGCCCTGGTCTGCCCCACCTCTCCGATCGTCGCCTTCCCCCAGGGGGCCAGGAACGATCCCCTCTCCATGTACCTCTGCGACGTGCTGACCCTCCCGGTCAACCTCGCCGGCCTCCCCGGCATCTCGGTGCCGTGCGGCCGGAGCGACGGGCTCCCGGTCGGCCTGCAGGTGATCGGGCCGCGATTCGAGGACGCGCGGGTGCTCCGCGTGGCCCGGGCTTACGAGCAGGCGACCGCGTGGCACACGGAGACGGCGCCCCGGCCGCCCGCCTCAGGGACGCGGGCATGACCGCGACCAGTGCGGTGAGCACCCTGGAGCAGGTGCTGGAGCGCTACCAGCCGGTGATCGGCCTCGAGGTTCACGGCCAGCTGCTCACCCGGAGCAAGATGTTCTGCGGCTGCAGCGCCGACTACATCGGGAGCCCGCCCAACAGCAACACCTGCCCGGTCTGCCTCGGCCTCCCCGGGGTGCTGCCGGTGATCAACCGGATCGCCGTCGAGTACACGGTGCGCACCGCGCTCGCCCTCAACTGCGAGATCCCCGAGCACAGCAAGTTCGACCGCAAGAACTACTTCTATCCCGACCTCCCCAAGGGCTACCAGATCTCCCAGTGGGACATGCCGATGTCTCTCAACGGCCACCTCGACCTCAGCGTGGACGGTGAGGAGGTGCGCTGCGGCATCACCCGGGTCCACCTCGAGGAGGACACCGGCACCCTGCAGCACGCCGGTGACATCCTCCAGCAGGCGCGCAGCTCGGTGGTCGACCTCAACCGCGCCGGCGTCCCCCTGATGGAGATCGTCGGCGAGCCCGACCTGCGCTCCTCCGAGCAGGCCCGCGAGTACCTGGTCCGGCTGCGCCAGATCCTCGTCTACATCGGGGTCAACGACGGCAACCTGGAGCAGGGGTCCTTCCGCTGCGACGCCAACATCTCGCTGCGCCGGCGTGGCGAGACCGGCCTCGGGGTCAAGGTCGAGGTCAAGAACATGAACTCGTTCCGTGCGGTGCAGCGGGCCCTCGACTTCGAGATCGTCCGCCAGGGCCGCCTCCTCGACCAGGGCCAGACCATCGCCCAGGAGACGAGGGGCTGGGTCGAGGCCAAGGGCGCCACCATCTCCCAGCGGAGCAAGGAGCACGCCCACGACTACCGCTACTTCCCGGAGCCGGACCTGCCTCCGCTCCACCTCGGTCCCGACTTCGTCGAGCGGGTCCGGGCGGGGCTCCCCGAGCTGCCCCAGCATCTGGTGGAGCGGCTCCAGCGCGACCACGGCCTCTCCGCCTACGACGCCTCGGTCCTCTGCGCCGAGCGCGACGACGCGCGCGCCTTCGAGGCGCTGGTGGCCGCCGGGGTCCCGGCCAAGGCCGCCGCCAACTGGCTGATGGGGGAGGTGGCGCGCCTCAGTCGCGAGAGCCGTGTCCCGCTGCAGCGCAGCGGCCTGGGGCTGGAGGGTCTGGCCGCCCTGATCAGGATGGTGGAGTCGGGAAGCATCAACGGCTCCACCGCCAAGGAGCTGCTCGACGAGCTCTACCTGCCCGGTGGCGACCCGGTCGCCCTGGTCGGCGAGCGCGGGCTCTCCCAGGTGAGCGATCAGGGCGAGCTCGCGCGCCTGGTCGACGCGGCGATCGCCGGCAATCCCACCGCGGTCGCCGACTTCCGGGGCGGCCGGGAGCAGGCCCTCCAGCGGCTGGTCGGAGCGGTCATGAAGGCGACCCAGGGCAGGGCCGACGCCCGGGCGGTCAGCAGCCTTCTCCGTGAGCGTCTCGTCCCCTGAGGTCGCCCCGCTCCGGAGCGGTGCCCGGCGCGTCGTCCGCTGCGAGCGGATGGTCCACGGCGGTCTCTGCCTCGCCCACTCGGACGGCGCCACCCTGATGGTCGACGGCGGCATCCCGGACGAGCTGGTCGAGGTGGTCCTCACCTTCAGCAAGGGGCGGACCTGGTTCTGCCGCGTCGAGAGCGTGCGCGAGGCGTCCCCGGATCGGGTGGCGCCGCCCTGCCCCTACGTCGCCGAGTGCGGCGGATGCCAGCTCCAGCACGTCGGCCATCAGCGCCAGCTGCTGCTCAAGCGCGAGGTGGTCGTGGACGCCCTGCGGCGCGCCGGCGTGGCGGCGCCCGAGCCGCGGCTGCATCCGATGGCCGACCCCTGGCGCTACCGCTGGCGCGGCGAGTTCCACGTCATCCCCGGTGAGCGGGGGCTGAGCGATGCCACGCTCGGCTTCAACCGCGCCCGGAGCTGGCGCAAGGTGGCGGTCGACGACTGCCTCATCCACCACCCGACCATCTCGGGCTCCCTCTCCCGCCTGCGCGAGCTGGTGCGGAGCGGCGGGGAGCCCGGGCTGAGCGTTCTCCATGTCACGGTGGGCAAGTCCGGCGACGAGCTGCTGCTGCGCGCCAAGCCGGCCGCGGCGCTGGCGCGGGCCGCGGTCGACGAGATGGCGGCCTCGCTTCCCGAGCTAGCCCGGTGGAGCACCGACCTCACCACCCTCCACTGGCGGGGCAGGGCCTTCCGAGCGTCCCCGGAGTCCTTCATCCAGGTGAGCTGGGGACATCTCGACGCCCTCTACGGCTGCGTGCTCGACGGCCTGGGCGATCTGCGGGGACGCCGGGTGGTCGACGCCTACGCCGGGATCGGGGTGCTGAGTGCGGTCATCGCGGGCGAGGCGCGAGAGGTCGTCTGCATCGAGAGCAACCGCAGTGCGGCTCGGATGGGCCGCCTCAACGCGCGCATCAACGAGGTCGCCGACCGGATGCGCTACGTCGTCGCCCCGGTCGAGGATGCCCTCCCCGAGGTGGCGGCGCAGGGGCCGGTCGACGCCCTGATCCTGGACCCTCCCCGGGCGGGGTGCGGGGGGAGGGTGACCGGGTGGCTGGCGCTCGCAGGCCCCCCCCGGGTGGTCTGCGTCTCCTGCGACCCCGCCACCCTGGCCCGCGACCTCCACGTCCTGGTCGCCTCCGGCCCCTACGCGATCAACTCGGTGGACGTGGTCGACCTGTTCCCCCAGACCTACCACGTCGAGACCGTGGTGGCGCTCCGCCGGCAAGGCTGACCCGCATCTCCGGCACCGCGACGGCGGGTGGCGACCGCCGCACCGGCGAGGCCTAGGTGGAGACGGTCACCGGGGGGACGCCCGCGGAGAGGGGGCCCTCGCTGCGCAGGGTCCCCACGATCACGTAGTTCCCCGCCGGCTCGGGCTCCGCGAGGATCGCCGTGAAGGTGCGGCTCTCCCCGGCGGGGATGGCCTCCAGGACGATGGCCAGGCAGCTCGCCGCCGGCGAGGGCGTCGGGGTGGGCACCGGCGCGCCCGCCACGGTCCGTGCCGAGGCGGTGAGGGTGGGAATGCAGCCCCCGAGCAGGGTGAGCGGCCCGGTGACCGTGACCGAGAGCTGGAGCCGGCCGCCGGCCTGCGCGGTCACCACCGCCGTCCAACCGGCCGCGTTGGAGGCGCTGCCGAGCACCTGGCCCGGCGACGGTGACGCCGACGCCGCCGGGGGCGAGGGGGAGGCGGTGGCGGGGGGAGCGGCCTCTCCGGGCGCGCCGGCCCGGATGCCGCACCCCGCGGTGGCCACCACGGCCAGGACGCCGAGGACGAGCGGACCCGTGCACCTCACCCCGTGGAGACGCGGGGCGGCCCCGATTGGTTCCCGGCGCCCTCCCCGGCCGGTCGCCCACCGGCCGCGGTCAGAATGGGGCGAGCCGTTCCGGGGTCGACCGTCGGCGGTGATAACGTACGTGCGTTTGGAGGCCGGCACCGAGGAGATGATGGAGGCGGAGGCGCGCGCGGCGGAGGCAGCGGAGCCGTTCGTCCATCTCCACACCCACAGCGAGTTCTCGCTGCTCGACGGTGCCGCCAGGATCCCCGAGCTGGTGGCGCGGGCCAAGGCGATGGGCCAGCCGGCGGTGGCGGTCACCGACCACGGCGTCCTCTACGGCGCGGTCGAGCTCTACACCGCGGCGACCGCCGCCGGGGTCAGGCCGATCCTCGGCTGCGAGGTCTACATGGCGCCCCGCTCCCATCGCGACAAGGAGGGACGCGCGGACCGCGATCCCCACCACCTGGTCCTGCTGGTCCGCGACGCCACCGGCTACTCCAACCTGGTCTCGCTCTCGACCACGGCCCACCTCGAGGGCTACTACTACAAGCCTCGAATCGACAAGGCCCTGCTCGCCGATCACAGCCAGGGACTGATCTGCCTCTCCGGGTGCATCGGCGGCGAGCTGCCCCAGGCGATCCTCGCCGGCGACCTCGACGCGGCCGAGCGGGTGGCGCGCCAGCACCTCGAGATCTTCGGTGCCGACAACTACTTCCTGGAGCTCCAGGACCACGGCATGGCGGAGGAGGCGGCGGTCCGCGAGGGCCTGCTCGAGATCGCCCGCCGGACCGGTCTCCCCCTCATCTGCACCAACAACTCCCACTACATCGAGCCGGCCGACGCCGAGGCCCACGACATCCTCCTCTGCCTGCAGACCGGGGCCCGCCGCGACGACGAGAAGCGCTTCCGCTTCCAGGGTCCGCACTTCTATCTGGCGAGCGGCGAGGAGATGCGCCGGCGCTTCCTCGCCTACGGCGAGGCGGCCGCCAACACCCTGGCGGTGGCGGCGCGCTGCGACTGGAAGCTCGAGCTGGGCCAGCCCCACCTCCCCGCCTACTCGCCCATCCCCGAGGGGCTCGACGCCGACTCCTATCTGGCCGAGCTCTGCCGGAGCGGGCTGGTCGAGCGCTTCGGACCGGATCCCTCCCGCGAGGCTCGCGAGCGGCTCGCGATGGAGCTGGACGTGATCCGCCAGACCGGTTTCGCCGCCTACCTGCTGATCGTCTGGGACCTGACCCGCGCCGCCCGCTGCGACGGCGTCGTGGTGGGCCCCGGCCGGGGGAGCGCGGCCGGCTCGCTGGTCGCCTACGTGCTCCGCATCACCAACGTCGACCCCCTCCGCTACGGGCTGATCTTCGAGCGCTTCCTCAACCTGGAGCGCCGCGAGATGCCGGACATCGACATCGACTTCGACGACCGGCGGCGCGACCGGGTCCTCCAGTACGTCACCGGGAAGTACGGGCAGGACCGGGTCGCGCAGATCATCACCTTCGGCACCATGGCCGCCCGGGCCGCGATCCGAGATGTCGGCCGGGTCCTCGACGTGCCCCTCCCCGACGTCGATCGGCTGGCCAAGCTGGTCCCGGCCTCCGTCGGCATCACCCTGGACCGGGCCATGGCGGAGGCCCGCGACCTCCGCGAGGTCTACGACAACGAGCCCTGGGCCCGCAACGTCATCGACATCGCCCGCCGGCTCGAGGGCATCTGCCGCAACGCCTCGACCCACGCCGCCGGCGTGGTCATCGGCGCCGAGCCGCTCGCCAGCATCGTCCCCCTGACCCGGGCGACCTCGGGGAACGAGGGTGTGGTCACCCAGTTCGACATGAAGGGGGTGAGCCGGATCGGTCTCCTCAAGATCGACTTCCTGGGCCTCTCCAACCTCACCGTGATCCAGGAGACGGTGGAGAACGTCGAGAAGGTCCGCGGGGTGCGCATCGACATCGACGCCATCCCCCTCGACGACCCCACCACCTATGAGCTGCTGGGCCGGGCCGACACTCACGGCGTGTTCCAGCTGGAGGCCACCCTGGGCAAGCGGATCCTCATCGACATGCAGCCCCGCTCCCTGGGGGACCTGGCTGCCGCCAACGCGCTCATCCGGCCGGGGCCGCTGGAGGGCGGGGTGGTCGAACTCTACATCAAGCGCAGGCGCGGGGAGGAGCAGATCACCTACATGCGCCCCGAGATGGAGCCGATCCTGGCAGAAACGTTCGGGACCATGATCTACCAGGACCAGGTGATGCAGATCGCCTCCGCGGTCGCGGGCTACACCCTGGGCGAGGCCGATGTTCTGCGCTCCGCGATGGGCAAGAAGGACCAGGAGAAGATGGCCCACCAGCGGGCCAAGTTCCTGGCCGGGGCCGCCGGACGCGGGGTGGAGGCGGGTACCGCCGCCGCCCTCTTCGACCTCATCGCCCACTTCGCCGGTTACGGCTTCGGCAAGGCTCATGCCTACTGCTACGGCCTGATCGGCTACCAGACCGCCTACCTCAAGGCCAACCATCCGCTGGAGTTCATGGCGGCGCTGCTCAACAGCCGGGCCGGTGACTTCGACAAGCTCAAGCAGACCATCCTGGACGCCCACGCCCGCGGCCTGGTGGTGATGCTCCCCGACGTCAACCGCGGCGGGGCGGGGTTCGCGGTGGGCGATCCGGCCAGGGGCGAGATCCTCTACGGCCTGGCCCACATCAAGGGAGCCGGCGAGCGGGTGATGGAACAGCTGGTCGAGGAGCGGGGGAGCGGCGGGCCCTACACCAGCCTGGTCGACCTCTGCCTGCGGGTCGGGCGCGACCTCAACCGGCGGGTCCTCGAGGCGCTCATCCGCAGCGGCGCCTGCGACGTCCTCGGCGAGCGGGGCATGCTGCTGGCCACCCTCGACCGGGCGCTGGACCGCGCCGCCCAGGTCCGCAGAGAGCGCGAGCTGGGCCAGGGCTCGCTCTTCGGCGACAGCGCCACCGACGAGACCTCCACCGCGCTTTCGCCGGTGGACGAGTTCGGTGCGGTGGCCGAGGTGCCCCCGGTGCCCGCCGACGAGCGGCTGCGCTGGGAGCGCGAGTACCTGGGCATGTACCTGAGTGATCATCCCCTGCGCCGGATCTCCGACCAGCTCGCCGAGCGGGTGGACACGGGCATCGGCGAGCTGGGAGCCCATCTCGACGGTGTCTACGTCCAGATCGGGGGGGCGATCCGTGATCTCCGGGCCTTCATCCCCCGGCGCAGCACCACCGGCCAGCGGATGGCCTTCCTGACCCTCGAGGACCTCTCCGGCACCTGCGAGGTGGTGGTCTTCGCCCGCATCTTCGAGGAGTGCGCGGAGCTGCTCCGCCCCGACCAGGTGATCGTGGTCCGCGGCCGCGTCCAGGCCGGCCGCAACGGGCGCGCTCCCTCGGTGGCGGCCGCCGGCGCGGCGGCCAGCGAGGAGGAGGAGCACGCCGACACCGACTCGGTGAGCGTCATCGCCGAGGCCGTCTATGGTCTGGACGACGTGCGGCTCGCCGCCTGGCGGCGCAACAGCAGGGTCCGGTTGCGGCTGGCGGCGGGCCAGGAGGCGCTCCTGCCCGCGCTCCGGAGCATCCTCGGGCGCCATCGCGGGGAGACCCCGGTCGTGGTCCAGGTCCAGGGCCAGCGATCGGTGGATGAGATCGTCCTCGGCGAGGAGTGGCGGGTCGAGCCCGGTCCGGCCCTGGAGCGGGCGGTGGAGTCGCTGCTCGGCGACGCCGCCTACCGGGTGGAGGTCGAGCGCCAGCGCGCTCCCGAGCGGGAGGCGAACCGGCGCCGCTGAGCGCGGTGCGCCGGCGCCGGCCTCAGCTCAGAGGGTGGTGACCAGCCAGTCGAGGACGAGCTTGGCCGCGAAGAACACCACCAGGTAGACGATGAACGCGACCAGCGCCTCGACGTCGATCCCGGAGCTGCGCGCCACCAGCCCGTCGAAGGGGCGGACGAAGGGCTGAGCCATGGCCCGGATGCCGCGGGTCAGCGGATGCCAGGGATCGGCGTGGAAGAGCGAGAGCAGGAAGCGGAGCAGCACCAGCACCGCGACGATGACGATGAGGGTGAGCACCAGCTGCTCGAGTGCCGCCACCAGGATGGCCGCCACCGACGCGCCGGCGAGGCCCACGTTGTAGCCGAGCGAGAAGCAGATGTTGGCCCCCACCTGGAGGACGATCAGGGCGAGCACCGGCGAGATGTCGAGCATCCCCCCGAAGGTCGGCAGCATGCCGCGGAACGGGGCCAGGATCGGGTCGGCGATGACCCGGATCAGCCGCACCAGCGGGTGGTACGGATTGAGCCCCGGGATCCAGGACAGCAGCACTCGGATGAAGACGATGACGAAGAGGATCTGCAGGGCGTAGCCGATGCCGTCGAAGACGCCGGAGACGGTCACGCGCCCGAGTATAGGCAGCGACCCAACTGCCCAGGCGATCCGAGCGGCGGGCCGGGGGCCGGTCTCAGGATGCTCCGGCCTGGTCGCCGCCCGGCTCGGCGCTGGTCTCCAGCCCGGCCGCCACCTCGGCCTGCGCCTCCACCTCGGAGGGCGCTCCCGCTCCTGCGCTCGCCCGCTCCCCGACCGCCGCCGCCGCGGCCAGGTCGGGAGACCGTCCGCCGCGCCCCTGGGTCCGCTGCCAGACGAGCACCGCGATCGGCACCACCACCACCAGGGTCGCGATCGCGGTCAGCTGCAGCTCCTTGAGCCCCAGCCAGATCACCGGCTCGCTCTCGCGCAGGAAGCCGAGCAGCAGCTGGCTCACCGAGTAGAGCGCGACGTAGCTGATGATGACCACCCCGGGGCGCACGGCACGGCGGCGCAGCCCGAGCAGGATGAGCAGGATCACCAGCGTGCCCAGCGCCTCGTAGGCGCCGGCGGGCTGGTAGGCGACCCCCAGCTTGAATCCCGGCTGGAGCACCGCGTTGGCGTTGGTGTAGGCGGTCGCCCAGGGGAGGTTGCTCGGTCCGCCGAGGATGTCCCCGTTGATGATGTTGCCGATGCGCCCGATCGGCTGGCCCACCACCGCGAAGAAGGCTCCCGCGTCGAAGAGCACCCAGATCGGCAGGTGCCGCCTCCAGCCCAGCACTCCCAGCGTGGCGATGCCCGCGACGATCGCCCCGTAGAAGGCCATGCCGCCGTTCCACACCGCGATGTAGTCGACGGCGCTGTGCATCAGGTCGAGGTTCTGGACGTCGTAGTAGAGGCGCCCCCCGATGAGGCCGAAGAGGATGGTCCACCCGGCCAGGACCTCCAGGTTGCTCTCGCTCACCCCACGCCGGAGGACGTGCGGGCGCGCTCCCAGGTAGTAGGCGACCACGAAGGCCACCACGTAGCAGATCCCGTACCAGTGCACGCCCAGGGAGCCGAGCCGGAAGGCGATCGGGTCGATGCCGATGCTGATGGTCGCGAGCATGGTCAGCCATGATGCGACGTCCGCCCGGGGTGCCGCACTGAGAGGAGGCGATAGCCCCGTTTGGAGCCCATCCGGGCGACGGCGTAGCCCCCGCTGCCGAGACGCACCATGAGCGAGTTGGCGCCGAGGTGGCGCTGGACGACCAGGTAGGCGCAGCCCTCCGGATCGAGACGGGCAAGCCACGTGAAGAGGAGCTCGAGGAGCGGTCCCCGCCCCACCCGGATCGGCGGGTTGCTGTAGATGGCCGCGAAGCGCAGATTCGGGTCGACCTCGCCGGGCTGGAGGACCTCGACGTTGGCCGTGCCGTTGGCGGTCGCATTGGCGCGGGCCAGCTCCAGCGCCCGCCGGTTGACGTCCACGGCGATCACCCGGGCCCGAGGCGCGCGGCGGGCGAGCGCGATGGCGATCACCCCGTGGCCGCAGCCGAGGTCGAGGAGGGTGGCGCCGTCGGGCGGCTCCGGGATGCCCTGGAGCAGCACGGCGGTCCCCGGGTCGAGCCCGGCCAGGCTGAAGACGCCACGGTCCGTTCGCAGCTCGATGGCCTGGTCGGGGAGCCGGACGGTCACCGTCCGCGGCTGGGTCGCGACCGCGGGCTCAGGGCTGAAGTAGTGCTCGGGCGGGGGGCCCTCCGCCATCGCTCCCCGCCCTAGGGGTGGCGGGAGGGGAGGGCGAAGCTCCGGGCCACGGCGGCGACCGCGTTCAGGTAGGCGGTCCGGGTCTCGTGGCGCAGGTCGTCGACGTCGACCTCCAGGCCCTCCGCGAGGTGGGGGTCCCAGGGGACCTTGACCACCGCCCGGCAGCGCTTGGCGAAGTGGTCGGCGACCTGCCGCAGCTCGCGGCTGCCGCTGCTCCGAACCTGATTGATCACCACCACGGCGTCCGACACCATGTCGCGGTAGCCGTGCTCGTCGAGCCAGTCCAGGGTCAGGCTGGAGGCGCGGGAGGCGTCGATCCCCGGTGCGGCGCAGACCACGATCTGGTCGGTCATCCGGAGCAGCCCCTGGGTCGCCGAGTCCAGGATGCCCGTGCCCGTGTCCATCAGGATCAGGTTGTAGTGGTGCTCCAGCACGTGCAGCACCTGCCGGTACTCGGCCTCGCCGAGGGCGACGCTGATGGTGGGGTCGTCGTCCGAGGCGAGCACCTCGAGGCGGGTCGCCGACTGGCTCGTGAAGCTGCGCATGTCGCTGTAGCGATGGATCCGTTCGGAGGCGCGCAGCAGCTGGGTGACGGTGGCGTCCGTCTCGCGGCGGACCCGGTAGGCGAGCGACCCGGCATCCGGGTTGGCGTCGAGCGCGACCACCTTGTCCCGTCGGTGGGCGGCGAAGGTGTGCCCGAGCATCAGCGTGGTGGTGGTCTTGCCGATGCCCCCCTTGCGGGAGACGATGGCCACCTTCCGGCAGGTGGCGATCGGGGTGATGGCGGTGGCCACCAGCTCGCGCTCACGGCGCTCGGCCCTGCTCGGCCCGGGTGCGATGGCCCCGAACGAGATCGAGCGGACCGCGCGGCGCAGCCCCCGCGTCGCGGGACGGACCTTCTCCGGTCCCATCACCCGTTCGGGGGCGAAGTCCTGCGCCGTCCGCGGTGGTGCCGGAGCGGGCCGAGCCGGGCCCTCCTCCCCCGGCTCGGGGGCCAGGGCCGCGAGCCGACCCACGGTGCGGTGGGAGAGGGGCCGCTGCGGAGACGCCAGCGCGGGGTCGGGGAGCGGCAGCCAGGGGGTGGAGATCCCCCCACCCGCGGGGAACTCGGCTCCCGGTCGTGCGGGCCGTTCGCCGGGGGCGTGTCGGGGGTCGGCGGCCGAGCCGCCGTTCGCCGTCTGGCCGCCGGGGGTCGGCGACATCGGGCGGGAGAGCCCATTGCCGAGGCCGCGCTGCGGTGGGGGATGCGGGGGGGCGGCCGGCTGCTGCCCCGCCGGGGGCGCGGCGCCCGGCGCCGCGGGGGCCGGGTACTGCCGCGGGGTCGCCCCGTTGGTCCACGGCACGGGCCGGGCGGGGGCTCCGTCGGCCGGTGGGGAGGAGGGGGCGAGGCTGCGGCCGGGCGGCGGCAGGGGCCGCGCCGCGGCACCGTTGGCGGTCGACGGGGCGGCACCGACGCCGTTCCCCGGAGGTGGGAGGGGTCGAGCTGGAGCGGCGTTGGGATGCTGGACGAAGTAGGTGGGGGCGCCGCCCGGAGGCGGGAGCGGCCGCGCCGGGGCGCCGTCAGGAGGCGGGGAGGGACGGGTGGGGATGCCGCCGGGTCGCGGCAGGGGAGGGGCGGGCGCGCCGTCGGGGCGCTCGGCGTCGTCACGGGGCAGGAGGGCCCGGCCGGGCACCCCGTTGGCGTGGGGGAGGAGATAGGAGGGGGCCCCCGACTGGGGTGTGAAGGCGCGCGCCGGAGAGCCGGCGGAGGGTGGCCCGAGCGGCGAGCGGAAGGGGCGCCCGTCGGTCGCGGGGCTCAGCTGCCGGGCCGCAGGAGCGGGCGGCGTGAAGCGGGGCATGGCAGCACTTGCCGGCGGAGCGGCGGGCATCCCCAGACCGTTGCCCCGCGGCAGCTCATAGGGCGCTGCCCCGGGCGGGGGCTGGCCCATGCGGCTGGCACGACCGACGATGTCGACCGCCGACGTCGGGAAGGCGGCGCCCTCTCGCCGGGGCTCCGCCCGGGCCATGAGGCCGCCCTCCTCCCCTGGCTTATCGCTCAACACCTCTCCCGCTGGAAAGTTCCGGTGGCTGCAACGTGGCCGAACAGCGTAAGGGATGCACCCCACCGTGCCAGCGCCCAGCCTACGCCCTTCGGCCGCGAAATGGCACCCGGGCCGGCGCCGAGCGCCACAATCCCGGCCATGCGCAGATCTGCCGCAACGGCACCCGTCTCCGCCGGCCCGACCTCACCACGGGGCGGGCGGTGAGCCGGCCGATCGTCGTCCTCGGCCTGATGGGCTGCGGGAAGACCACCGTCGGCGCCGCCCTGGCCGAACGGCTCGGTCGCTCGCTCTGGGACGGGGATGCACAGCTCCAGGAGCTGACGGGGATGACCGCCGCACGGTTGGGGACGGAGCGGGGGATCGACGTCCTCCACGGCCTCGAGTTCGAGGTCCTCTCACTGGGGCTCGCCCGCCGGCCGGCTCCGGTGGTCGCCGCGGCCGCCGCGGTGGTCCTCGACCCGCGGCTGCCCGGCGTGATCGGCGCGGCGTGGACGGTCTGGCTCCGGGTCGAGCTCACCCACCTCGTCACCCGCCTCCAGCACGACGATGGGCACCGGCCCCTCCTCACCGGTGATCTGCTGGCAACGCTCCGTGAGATGGCGCGGATTCGCGATCCCCTCTACGGCCAGGTGGCCGACCTCACCCTGGACGCGACCCGGTCCACCCCCGCAGTGCTGGTGGCGCGCATCCTCGCGGCCCTGCCCGGCGACGTCTGACCGTCGCCTCGAAACCCCCTCCCCGCGATCCTTCTCCGACGCTTAACCCTGCCGCCGCCAATGGTTCACCGCCGATCCGACATCGTGTGGGCGAGCCGCCGCGCGCCGCGGCCCCTCCCCGAGCTCGATACCCATCCTCCGTGCGTGCCCGGGCCGGCTTTCGGCCCGGGCTTTCGCGCGCCTTGGGGCCGGCGCCATCCCACGGCGTCGCTCCGGCCCGGGCGGGGAGGGTCAGCACGTGCGGGGCTGTGACGGCTCGGTGACGCCACCGTGAGCCCCGCCGGCGGGAGCCGCGAATACGCTGTGCGCGGGCTCCGGGGCGAGCCCTTCAGCTCATGAGGCGTGTCCGGTTGCAGGCGTCCCGGCTCCATCGACCCTCGCCACCTCTCGGAGTGCGGCGGCTCGCCGGCGCGTTGGAGGTGAGGCTGGTGAGCGCCCTCTCGCGCCGCCCTCTCGCGTTCGCGGCGGTCGCGGCCATGGCCGCGGTGTCGGTGGCATTCGGGCTGCACGGGCTCGCCGGTCCGCTGCGGACCGACTTCGTTGCGATGCTGACCGGCGCCCGCGTCCTGGGCCACGGGGGCTGCCTCTACTGCGTGGGGGCGCAGGCCCAGGCGCAGGCGGCTCTCCTCGGGGCTCCCCCCGGGGCGCTGGACCCCTTCCTGGAGACGCCGGTGGTGGCCCTCGCCTATCGACCGCTCCTCGACCTGCCCCCGTCGGCCGGCTTCGCCGTCTTCCTGGTGCTCTCGGCCGCGTGCGTCGGCGTCGCCGGGGTCCTGATCTGGCGCCGCCTCGGGCTGGGCGCGCGCGGCGCGGCCGGCGCCGCCCTCCTGGCGCTGACCCTGGTCTCGCTCCCGGCCGCCTGGAACTACCAGCTCGGACAGGTCGACGGCCTGCTGGTCCTCTTCGCGGCGGCGGGCGCGGTGATGCTCGCCTCCGGCCGGCGCTGGGGAGCGGGGCTGCTCCTCTCCCTCCTCCTGCTCAAGCCCCAGACCATCTGGCTGCTGCCGTTCGCCCTCCTGCTCATCGGTGAGTGGCGGGTGGTCGCGGGCATGGCGATCGGGGGGGCATGCCTCGGGGCGGCCTCGCTGGGACTCGTCGGCCCCGCCGGGATCGGCCAGTGGCTCAGCCTCCTCGGGGCGCGCGGGCCCGCCCTGGCCACCAGCGACGGGCTGCCCGGCGCCATCGCCAGCCTCGCCGGCAACGGGGCCGGCTTCGCGGCGGCCGCGGTCCTCGGGGTCGCCGCCTGCGCGTGGGTGTGGAGCCGCCGGCGCTCACTCACCACCCGGCCGCTCGATGTCCTCGCTCTCGGCGTCGCCGTCTCCCTCCTCTTCGCTCCCCACGTCTACGGCTACGACCTGATCATGGTCGCGGTGCCGCTGGCGATCCTCGCCCGGCGGTCCCTCCCGGCCGCGCTCCTGGCGGCGCTCCTCCTCAACGCCACCTACCTCGTCGACACCTATTTCATCTATGCGGGGCCGCACCTCGAGGCGCTCGCCCTCTGCGTGATCGTGGCCCTGCTCGCCGTCGAGGCGGGGGTCCGGGCGCCGGACGCTTCGCTGCGGGCGGGGCCGGCTCAGCTCTCGGTGCCCAGCTCGACGACCACCGGGGCGTGATCCGAGGGCGCCGTGCCCTTGCGCGCCTCCCGGTCGATGTAGGCGTCGCCCACGCGCGCCGCCAGCACGCGGCTCAGCAGCACCAGGTCGATGCGCATCCCCATCCCCTTGTGGAACATGCCCGCCCGGTAGTCCCAGTAGGTGAAGGGTCGCCCCTTGAGGGCGCGGGCCCGCACGTCGACCAGCCCGAGGTCCAGCAGCGCTGCCACCGCCTGCCGCTCCGCCGCGCTCACGTGGGTGGACCCGGTGAACTCCGCGGGGTCCCAGACGTCATCGTCAGACGGGGCGACGTTGAAGTCGCCGCTGACGGCGAGGGGGGCGTTCCCGGCGTCGGCCTCGCTGCCCAGGACGTCCCGGAGCGCGGAGAGCCAGGCGAGCTTGTAGCCGTAGTGGGGACTGTCGAGGCTGCGCCCGTTGGGGACGTAGACCGACCAGACGCGCACCCCCGCGCAGGTCGCGGAGACCGCGCGCGCCTCCACCTCGGGGTACCCGGGCTCCCCCGCGAACCCGGCGCTGACCGCGTCCAGCCCGACCCGCGAGAGGATGGCGACGCCGTTCCACCGGCCGTCGCCGTGGGTGGCGGCCGCGTAGCCCAGCTCGGCGACCTCGGCGCCCGGGAAGGCGGCGTCGGCCACCTTGGTCTCCTGCAGGCAGACGACGTCGGGGCGGGTGGCGGCGAGCCACTCCAGGAGTCGCGGCAGCCGCGCCATCACCGAGTTGACGTTCCAGGTCGCCAGTCGCACGCGCCTGAGGATGGGGACTGCCGGGTCGTGGAGTCAAGGTGGCGGGACCGGCCTGGTCACCGGACCGTCGGGTTCCGCTGCGGCGGGGGGGGCCTCGTCATGCGTCGCCCCGGCGCTCTGCTACCGTGGCGCGATGCCCTTCGGGCTGGCCCTGCTGGCGGCGTTCGGATGCGCGGTGAGCACCGGGGTGGCGGCGGTCATCCAGAAGGTCAGCGCCGATCAGGAGGAGCGGGTCTCCTCGCTGCACCTCGGGCTGCTCTGGCGCCTCCTCGACGACTGGCCGTACCTGGTCGGTCTGGTGCTCGATGGCTGCTCCTTCCTGCTCACCGTCGTGGCTGCGCAGAACCTCCCCCTCTTCATCGCCGAGCCGGTCATCGCCATCAACGTGGTCATCACCGCGCTGATCGAGCGTCTCGTGTTTCAGCGCCGGCTGCGGAGGGTGGTGTGGATGGCGATCGCCGGCATCCTGGTGGGCCTGACCCTGCTCGCTCTCTCCGGGCATCCCGAGAGGGTGCGCAGCGTCGGCGCGCTCGTGCGCTGGGTCGTGGTCCTGCTGCCCCTGGCGGTCGCCGGCGCCGGCTCGGTGGTGGCGGCGCGCCACCATCAGAGCGCCACGCTCGCGCTGGGCGCTCTCGCCGGAGCCGCCTTCGGGGGCACCGCCGTCGCGGGCAGGATGCTGGTGGTGCCCCATCCGCTCTGGCAGCTGCTGCTCAGCCCGCTGGTGTGGGCGATGCTGGCATATGGTCTGATCGGCCTGCTCCTGTACACCATCGCGCTGCAGCGAAGCCACGCGAGCATCGTGGCCGCATCCACCACGGCGGCGCAGTCGGTCATGCCCATCGTCGCGGGGATCGCCTTCCTGGGGGACAGCCCGCGCAACGGTGCCTGGATCCTCGCGGTCGCCGGGATGGCGCTGACCTTGGCGGGGACGCTGGCGATCGCCGCGACCCAGGCGACGCCCCGCCCCGCGCCGTAGCCGGCCGGCGAGCCCCGGCGGCCACTCGCACAGATCCGGAACGCCCGACCCGGGCGTTCACGTGGAGGACTGGTACCGAGGGTGGTGTTTGGTGCCGAGGGTGGGAGTCGAACCCACACGGGGTTGCCCCCGGCGGTTTTTGAGACCGCTGCGTCTGCCATTCCGCCACCTCGGCGCGGCGGCTAGCTTCTCACGTCCCCGCCGGGTCGGCGCGCCGCGGGGGCGGGCCCCGCGGCCCGTCCCCTGCCACAATCAGTGGCCGTGGCCGAACCTCTTCCCGCCCCGCTCCGCGTGCACCTCGACCGCCTGGCCGACGTGCCCATGGCCTTCGACTACGACGACATCAGCCTGACCCCGCGGCACGCCTCGGGCCTGCCCCACCGCTCCGACGCGCACCCGGACGTCCGGCTCGGAGCGGTCACCCTGGAGGTGCCGATGGTCGGGTCGCCGATGCCCGACGTCTGCGGTCCCGAGATGTGCCAGGCCCTCGCCGCGGCGGGCGCCCTGGGCATCCTGCACCGATTCCAGTCGGTGGACGAGGAGGTGGAGCAGTTCAGCACCGCGGCAGCAGGCGGCAGGGCCACGGTCGGGGCGGCGCTCGGTGTCACCGGCGACTACCGCGAGCGCTTCGACGCCCTGGTCGGGGCCGGGTGCCGGATCCTCTGCCTCGACACCGCCAACGGTGCCCACGAGCAGGTCGCGGCCGCGCTGACCTGGGCCCGCGAGCGGCGCGACGACGTCACCCTGATCGCCGGGAACGTGGCCTCCGCCGAGGCCTTCCGGTGGCTGGAGGACCGGGGGGCCGACGTCATCCGGGTGGGCATCGCCGGCGGCGCCGTCTGCGAGACGCGGACTGAGACTGCCGTCTTCGTTCCCACCCCCTACGCCGTCGCGGAGGTGGCGCGGGTCCGGCGTCGCGCCCTGATCCTCGGGGACAGCGGGGTGCGCGAGCCCGCCGATCTCTGCAAGCTGCTGGCCCTGGGAGCGGACGCCGTGATGGTGGGCTCCGCCCTGGCCGGCACCGGTGAGGCGCCCGGCCGGGTGATCGTACTGGACGGCAAGAAGTACAAGATCATGCGCGGCGCCGCCTCCTTCTCGGTGCAGCAGCAGGCGGGCCGCGACGAGCCCGAGTACGTGGAGGGGGCCGAGACCATGGTCCTCTACAAGGGCCACGTGAGCGGGGTGATCGCCCGCTACCTCGCGGGGCTGCGCAGCTCGATGTCCTACATGAACGCGCGGACGCTCGCTGAGTACCGGGCCAACGTCGACTTCGTCCGGCTCCGCTGAGCCGGCCGCCACCGGCGCCTCAGGCCTCGCGGGTCAGGGCCGCGCTGGTCCCCGGCGCCACCGGCGGAGCCTCGGTGCCGTCCCCCCGGGGCCCGATGCGCTTGAGCAGGTCCACCACGTTCTCGCTCGGGCTCGGCAGGGTCTCGCGGGCGCTGTCCTCGGTGTGCGGCTGCCGGTGCATCGGAACCCCGGCTTCGACGTAGCCGAGCCGCTCGTAGAGGCGGCGCGCCCTGGAGTTGCCGACGCTCACCGCCAGTGTCAGAGCGGGGTCGCCGTGTTCGGCGGTGGCCCGCTCGGCCGCCTCCAGCAGGGCCGTCCCGATCCCCCGGTTGCGGCACTCGGGGAGCACGAAGACGTCCTCCAGGTAGGGGAGCCGGTCCACCGTCGCCACGGTCACGGCGAGGGCGGCCGGCCGGCGCCGGTGGAGCAGCGCCTGCCCCACCGGGGAGCCGCCCTCCCAGGCGACCAGGTAGAGGCACTCCTCGCGCCGCTGCCGTTCCACCCGGTCGGCCACGACGATGCGATGGCGGAGCGTCGCGGCGACCGCGGCTGCCTCGTCCAGGCGCAGCGGGTGCACGTCCATCACCTCACTCTGACACAGCTCCGGTTCCAAACCGGCCCCGGGAGGGGGCGAGCCGCGGCTGACCCGGGGCGGAGCGCCGTCGCGCCTCAGGGGTCAGCCCGGGAACCGGGGTGTCACGCCCCGCGTATGTTGAGGAGATGGACGACGAGGCGCTCCTCGACCGCTGCCGTCGCGGTGATCGGGACGCTTTCACACCGCTGGTCCATCGCCACCAGGACGAGCTGTACACGATGGCCCTTCGCCTCACCGGCAACCCCGCCGACGCCGCCGACGTGGTCCAGGAGACCTTCACCCGCGCCTTCCGCAGCCTCCCGCTGCTGAGGGGCGCGACCGTCCGGGCCTGGCTCTTCCGGGTCGCAGTCAACTGCGCCCACGACGTCCACCGCCAGCGCAGCCGGCGACCGGCGGATCCCCTGGAGGATCACGAGGGCCGGGTGCTCGAGCTCCCCGACCCGGGGCTCGGCCCCGAGGCGACGGCGCTGGCGCGCGAGCGAGCCGGGGCCGTGCGCCACGCGCTGGCCGGGCTCCCCCACGACTTCCGGGTGGCGGTGGTGCTGCGTGACGTCAACCAGCTTTCGTACGAGGAGATGGCGGTGGCCCTCAGCGTTCCCCTGGGAACGGTGAAGTCGCGGATCTCCCGGGCCCGGGCCCTGCTTGCCGCAGCGCTGCGGGGATCCGCCGTCATCTTCCCCGAGGCGGAGGAGGCCCGGTGACCGCCCACGTCGACGAGCTCTTCTCCGCCGCTTACGACGGTGAGCTGGACCCCGGGGCCCGTGCCGCCTTCGACCGGCACCTGGCCGGATGCCCGGCCTGCGCCGCCGGTCTCGCCCGCCTGACCACCGCCGTCGACGCGCTGCGCGAGCTGGGGCCGGCCCGGATGCCCCGATCGGTGCGCCTCCCCGAGGGGGCGCCGGCCGCCGCGCGCCGCCTCGTCCGCTGGCCCCTCAGGCTGCCACGGGGTCGCGGCCTGGTCGCCGGATTGACGGCGGCGGGGATGGTCGCGGTCGCGGGTGGGGTCACCGCCCTCGTGGTGACCCGGGACCTCACCCCTGTGCGCTCGTCGACGTCGTCGGGGGTGGCGCTCCCCGGTGCGGCGGCGGGGGGACGCGCGGCCATCCCGGCCGCCCCGGTCGCGTCGCCGCTCCCGAGCGCCGGCCTCCTCCCCCTGGTCGGCCCCCTCGGCTGCCCCGCCGAGGTTCTCGCCACCAGCCCGGCGTCTGCCGCCGAGATCCCGGCCGGCTTCAACAACCACCAGACCGAGGACGACGGAGTGACCACCGTCGTCCTCGCCACCCCGGTCCTCAGCTACTCGCCGGGCGAGACCGTCGACGTCTACGCCCGTCTCATCGACGACGGGAGCCAGACCGTGTACCTCCCCTGCACCTTCCTGGAAGGCCCGGTCTCCGCCACGTCCAGCCCCACGGCCGTGCCCGCCTCGAGCGCCGCCGTCCCGGCCGGGGGCCTGAGCGTGGACGGCCAGCCGCTCCTCCAGGTCCAGGTCCCGGCGACGGCGGTGGCCGGCGACATCCTCGAGATCGCGGTCGAGGTCCCGAGCGCCGTGGAAGCCACCCCGACCGTCGAGGGCCATCTGTCGATCGAGGTCAGCTGAGCGCCGGCGAAGGCCGGCGTCGGCGGCCCGCCCTCCCCGCGGAGGGACCCATGTCAGTTTCTCGCGGATATTTCGTCACGAACATTTCGTGACGAATCATCGGCCACGCAGGAGTACCCACCGCGGCGGCGCCGGCGGGCAGGAGGGTGTCGCTCCCACCTCCGCAATGGCGGCGGCGCGCAGACTCGGTGGCCATGCGTTCCCGTCGCTGCTGCATCGGCCTCCTGCTCCTGACCCTGGCCGGATGCGCCGCCCCGGTGGCCGGCGGCACCCCCTCGGCGGCGCCTCCCACCGGTTTGGTGGTGGTCACCGCCGGAGGCACGGCCCTCGACGACGGCACCGGCGATGTGCCGCCGACGCTCGACCTCGGCCTCGAGGGCGACGGGGTGACGCCCTCGGTGGTCGCGGTGACCCTCGACGGCCGCCGGCTCTCCCTCGCCGGCTCCACCCAGGGGGTGACGGCCAGCGTCGCCGCCATGGCCTACGGCAGCCGGCACACCCTCGACATCGACGTGCTCGGCCGCCCCGCGCAGGTGATCGGCTTCCAGGTGGTGGAGCGCGCCGGGGTGAGCGCCGCCGCCTGGCTGGACCCGGCAGGCCACCTGGTCTGCCAGGTCGTCTTCGAGCTGGCCCCCGCCCAGGCCGCGGTCGCCGCGGCTCTTCCCCACGCCCGGCTCACCTGGACCGACCCCACCCATCTCAGCCTCGATTGGGCCACGCCGCCGTCGACCCTCACCATCCCCGCCGGCCTGGCCGCCGCGCGGGGGTCGGTGCTCACCGGGCCGCTCCAGCTGTCGCTCACCGGCCTGCAGGCCGGGCAGCTCCGCCGGGCCACGGTGCCCGTGGCCGCCCCCGCCCCCGCGGGCCTCAGGCTCACCCTCTGGACCATCGACAGCGCCGGGTCGCACGCCTCGACCCAGGAGCACGCGGCGGCGGCCGCCATGCTCAGCCCCACGGGCTGGGAGGCCGAGGCCGATGGCGGTCTGCAGGGGTCTCCCGACCCCGTGACCCTGGCCGCTGGCCAGGCGGCCGGCCGGCCCGTGTGGCCGGTTCTCGCCAACGACGCCGCGGGTGCGGCCGGCACCGACCAGCTCCTCAACGACCCCACCGCCGAGAGCGCGCTGGTGGCGGCGGTCGTCGCCCAGGTCCGCACCCTCCGCCTCGGCGGGGTCAACCTCGACTTCGAGGGGGTGCCGGGCGGCGACCAGGCCGCCCTCACCGCCTTCGCCGGCGAGCTCGCCACCGCTCTCCACGCCGTCCAGGCCGGCCTCTCGGTCGACGTCGTCCCCCACCTCGCCGGTGGCGTCAACTCCGCCTCGGCCGCCTACGACGACCCGGGCCTGGCCGCGGTCGCCGACTACCTGGTGGTGATGGCGTACGACGAGTACTCGTCCGCCGGTGAGCCGGGGCCGGTGGCGGGGCTCGACTGGCAGGCGGCGGAGCTGGCCGGCACCCTCGCCGGGCTTCCCAGCAGCAGGGTGATCCTCGGCATCCCCCTCTATGCCCGCTCCTGGTCGGCCGGCGGGGTGAGCGCCGGGGGGTGTGCGCCCATGGTCGCCCAGGCCCTGGGCGAGCCCGGGGTCTCCTACGACTACGACTTCGGAGCCGCCACCCCCGAGCTGGTGAGCGATCCGGGAGGCGTGCCGACCCAGCTCTGGTTCGACGACGCCGACAGCCTGCTGCGCAAGATCGCGGCCGTCAGCCAGCTCGATCTGGGAGGTGTCGCCGCCTGGCGGGCGGGGTATGAGGACCCCGCCTTCTGGTCGGTGATCTGACGGCGGTCAGGCCGGCTACGAGGCCTCCGGGTTGGTCCCCAGGTCGGGGAGGTTCAGCTCGTTGACCCAGTCGCGGACCTTGGCCATCCGCTCCTCGACCGCTTCGTCCAGATCCCCCGGCTCCCGGTCGGCGTCCGGCTCGGGGAGGACGCCGGCCTTCTCCAGCACGTCGGGGGCCACGAAGATGCCCGCCCCGACCCGGACGGCGACGGCGATGGCGTCGCTCGGCCGCGAGTCGATCTCCAGCCTCCGCGAGGCCACCGTGGCCAGGATCCGGGCGTAGAAGACCTCGTTGGCCAGGGAGGTCACCACCACCCGGTCGACGCTGCAGTCGACCGCCGAGAGGATGTTGGCGAGCAGGTCGTGGGTGATCGGGCGCTCCGGGGTGATCCCGGTGATCCGGAGCGCGATGGCGTTGGCCTCGTTGATGCCGATCCAGATCGGCAGGTAGCGCTCCGCCTCCTTCTCCTTGAGGATGACCACGTGCTGTCCGGTCGGCATGTGCACCCGGATGCTGTCGACCGTCATCTCGATCAGCTCAGCCATGGCTCGATCATAGCGCTGCCCCTTGGCTGCCGCCCCAGGGAGGTGGAGCAGGCGAATACCATCAGGGCCGTGCCCACCGACGACGGCGGAGCTGCCGCGCGGCCAACCCTGCTGCTCATCGACGGGCACGCGCTCGTCTACCGCGCCTTCTTCGCGATGCCGGCGCTCACCAACAGCCGGGGCGAGTTGACCAACGCCGTGTATGGCTTCACCTCGATGCTCCTCAAGGCCTTCACGGAGCACCGGCCCGTCTTCGCGATCGCAGCCTTTGACCCGCCCGGGCCGACCTTCCGCCATGAGGAGATGGCCGAGTACAAGGCCCAGCGCCCGCCCATGCCCGCCGACCTCCGCCCCCAGGTCCGATGGGCGCGTGAGGTCGTGGCCGTCCTGGGCATCCCGGAGGTGGAGATCCCCACTTTCGAGGCCGACGACGTGATCGGCTCGCTCTCCGTCAGGGCGGTGGCGGCTGGACTGGACGTCATCATCGTCACCGGCGACATCGACACCCTCCAGCTGGTCAACGACCATGTGCGCGTGCTCATCAACCGGCGAGGGATCAGCGACACCATCGTCTACGACGTCGACGCGGTGCGGGACCGCTTCGGCTTCGACCCGCCGCTCGTCGTCGACTACAAGGCCCTGCAGGGCGACGCCAGCGACAACATACCGGGCGTGCCCGGGGTCGGCGAGAAGACGGCGATGAACCTCATCCACGAGCACGGCCCGCTGGAGGCGATCCTCGACGCGGTTCCCCGGATGAAGCCGGGGAGGCTCCAGGCCAACCTCGCGGAGCACGCGGATCAGGCGCGCCTGAGCAAGCGGATGGCCACCATCCAGTGCGACCTCGACGTGCCTCTCGACCTGGCCGGTGCCCGGGTGGGCGGCTACGACCAGCCCGCGGTGCACGCGCTCTTCGACCGGCTGGAGTTCCGCTCCCTGCTGCCCCGGCTGGGCGAGGCGCTCGGCTACGGCACCGCCCCGGTCACGGGCCCGCCTGGTCAGGGCGAGCTCGGCTTGGAGGCGGCGCCGGAGACAGCGGCTGATGCGGTGATCGTGGAGGGCGAGGCCCAGCTCGCGGAGATGGCTCAATCGGTGGGCTCCGCAGGCCGATTCGCGCTCCGCACTGTGACCGCGGGCCCGGCTCGCACCGGCGCGCCGCTCGGGATCGCCGTCGCGCCGGTGGGGTCCCCCCGCACCTGGTGGGTGCCGCTGCCCGAGCACCGGGAGGCGATCGTCGCCCTGCTGGGCGACGCCTCCCTCACCGTCGACGGCTACGACCTCAAGCGCGAATGCCTCGCCTGGGGACCGGAGCTGCGGGCGACACTGGGTTTCGACGTCATGCTGGCGGCCTACGTCGACAACCCGCGGGCCCGGGTCCTGTCGCTCAACGGGCTCGCCGCCGACCTCTGCGGCGCGCACCTGGAGACCGAGGAGGAGCTGCTCGGGAGCGGCCGCGGGCGCCGCCGGGTCGAGGAGCTGACGCCGGCCGAGCTGGCCGCCTACTACGGGCGCTGGGTGGGGCAGGTCGAGCCCGTCCGGGGAGTGCTCTCCACGCAGCTGACCGCCAGTGGCCTGCTGGAGCTCCACGACACGCTGGAGCTTCCGCTCGTCCCCATCCTCGCCGCCATGGAGCGGGTGGGCATCCTCGTCGACCGTGAGGCTCTCGCCGACATCTCCCGGGAGATGCAGGCGCGCATCGGCGCGCTGGAGGGTGAGGTCCACGACGCTGCCGGTCACCCCTTCAACCTCGGCAGCACCCAGCAGCTCGCCACCGTCCTCTACGACGAGCTGGGGCTCGCCGCTGGTCGGAAGACCAAGCTCGGCCGCAGCACCGACGCCGACAGCCTGGAAGCGCTCCGCGAGGAGCATCCGGTGGTCGACCTGGTGCTGGAGTGGCGGCAGCTCACCAAGCTCAAGAGCACCTACGTCGACGCCCTCCCCCTGCTCTGCGACGCGGACGGCCGGGTGCACACCTCCTTCAACCAGGCGGTGGCGGCGACCGGGCGGCTGTCGTCGGCGGACCCCAACCTCCAGAACGTCCCCGTCCGCACCGAGTGGGGCCAGCGCATCCGGCGTGCCTTCGTCGCCGGCCCCGGCCGTCGGCTGGTCTCGGCCGACTACTCCCAGATCGAGCTGCGGGTGCTCGCCCAGATGACCGGCGAGGAGCGGCTGATCGAGGCCTTCGCCCGCGGCGAGGACATCCACCGCCGCACCGCCGCCCAGGTCTACGGGATCGACCCGGACGCGGTCACCCGCGACATGCGGCGGGTCGCCAAGGTGGTCAACTTCGGGGTGGTGTACGGGCTCTCCGACTTCGGCCTGGCCCGGGACACCGGGATGTCCCGCGAGGAGGCGGCCGTCTTCATCCGTCAGTACTTCGAGAGCTTCCCCGCGGTCACCCGCTGGCTCGAGCAGACGCGGATGCACGCGCGTGAGTGGGGGTGGGTGGAGACCTTCACCGGCCGCCGCCGCCACCTGCCCGACATCCGGGCGGCCAACCGGCAGATGCGGATGGCCGCCGAGCGGATGGCGGTCAACATGCCCATCCAGGGCGGCGCGGCCGAGATCATGAAGAAGGCGATGATCGACTTCGACCGGGCGCTGCGGGCGCTCCGGGGGAGTGGCATCACCGCCCAGGTGCTGCTCCAGGTCCACGACGAGCTGGTGGTCGAGGCGCCCGGCGCGGAGGTCCCGGCGCTGGTGTCGCTGGTCCGGCGGGCCATGTCCGAAGCCTACCCGCTGGTCGTGCCCCTGGTGGTTGACGTCAAGATCGGCGACAACTGGCAGGAGATGACCCCCGTGGATGCCTGAGCTTCCCGAGGTCGAGACCGTCGCCCGTGACCTGCGCGGGGAGCTGGTCCGGCGGCGCTTCGTCAGCGCCTGGGTGTCGCAGCCGGGTGTCCTGCGATTCCCCGGTGCTGAGGCGTTCACCGCCGCCCTGCCCGGGTGCACGGTCGAGGCGGTCGAGCGTCGGGGCAAGTACATCTTCTGCGCCGTCGGCGAGGGTGCGGCCCTCGTCTTCCATCTCGGCATGACCGGTCACCTGAGGGTGGTGGCGGGCGATGCCGAGGTGGTCAAGCACACCCATCTCCGGGCGGAGCTCGACGACGGGCGGGAGCTGCGCTTCGACGACGCCCGTCGCTTCGGCCGGGTCATGCTCGGAGCGCGGACGCTGCTCGAGGACCGGCGGGTGCTCCCCGCCCTCGGGGTGGAGCCCCTCTCCGACGAGTTCACTCGCGACCTCCTCGACGGATTGATGCGGCGCACCACGCGGACGGTGAAGGCCGCGCTCCTCGACCAGTCGGGGATCGCCGGGCTGGGCAACATCTACGTCGACGAGGCCTGCCACCTCGCCGGGATCCGGCCGACGCGCCGGGCCAACCGCCTCACCCGCAGGGAGCGTCTCGCCCTCCACGCGGCGATCCGCGGCGTGCTGGGGAAGGCGATCGCCAACCGGGGCACGACCATCGACGACTACCGCGACCTCTGGGACGCGCGCGGGTCCCACCAGGAGGAGCTGCAGGTGTACGGCAGGGGAGGGGAGCCCTGCCTGCGCTGCGGCGCCGTGCTGCGCCGGAGGGTGGTGGCGGGACGGACGACCGTGTACTGCACCCGGTGCCAGCGGTGAGGCTTGTCTTCCGGCGCTCGAGCGGGCATGGTAAGGCTCGGATGTACCCGTTTGAACGCTTCACCGAGCAAGCCAAGAAGGTCCTCACCCTCGCCCAGCAGGAGGCGGAGCGCTCCCACCACTCCTACATCGGGACCGAGCACCTCCTGCTCGGACTGCTGCGCCAGGAGGAGGGCATCGCCGCCAAGGCGCTGCACCATCTGGGGCTCGAGATCGGCGCGGTGCGCAGCACCATCGACTCGGTCCTCGGCCGCAGCGAGCGGCTGATGATCCAGCAGATCATCCCCACCACCCGGGTCAAGAAGGTCATCGAGATCGCCTTCGAGGAGGCCCGCCGGATGGGCACCACCTACGTGGGCACGGAGCACCTCCTGGTCGGGTTGCTCATCGAGGGAGACGGCATCGCCGCCCACGTTCTCGATGACCTGGGTGCCAGCCTTGACAAGGTGCGGGGTGAGATCGATCGGCTCCACCACGAGATGCCCCCCGAGAGCGCGGCGGCTGCACCGCAAGCGGGGCGGTCAGTCCTCGAGAGCTCGTTCGGTCCCCCATCCCACACCGTGACGAGCACCTTCATGCCGATCCCTCCCGGAGCACGGTTCGGCCGGTCGTCCCCGTACGGCGCTGAGGAGATGGGGCGCGCGGCACAGCGGCTGGCCGACGAGCAGCACACGGTCGCCGGCCCCGAGCACGTGCTGCTGGCCGCGCTCGACGCCGACCCCTTGGTGGGGCGGATGCTCGCAGCGCTGGGAATTGACGAGGCCAAGATCGCCGAGCTCCGGCGGATCGCCACCCCGCCCGACCGCCTCGTGACCATGCGACAGGAGTACGAGACCAGGTCCGCGGAGCTGGCGGGATCGTGGCAGGGCACTGGGCCGGGTGCCCCCGCGGAGCTGGCCGTGCTCAGAGGCGCGGCCGCTCAGGCGCTGCGCCGGCTCGGGGCCGAGCTGGCCGACGCGGAGCGCCGCTGGCGGGTCGGCGAGGAGCCAGCCTCCGGCGACCCGAGCCCGGACGAGGGTGCGCCGTAGACTGGCTCGGTGCCCCAGTTCGAGCTGACCTCCGCCTTCGCCCCGGCTGGCGACCAGCCCCAGGCCATCGCCGGCCTGCTGGAGAGCCTTCGCCAGGGCAACCGGGAGCAGACCCTGCTCGGCGTGACCGGGTCGGGCAAGACCTACACGGTCGCCCACCTCATCAATGAGCTCAAGCGGCCGACCCTGGTGCTCTCGCCCAACAAGACCCTGGCTGCCCAGCTCTGGGCCGAGTTCCGGGAGTTCTTCCCCCACAACGCGGTCGAGTTCTTCGTCTCCTACTACGACTACTACCAGCCCGAGGCCTACATCCCCCGCACCGACACCTACATCGAGAAGGACTCGTCGCGCAACGAGGAGATCGACCGGCTCCGCAACAGTGCCACCCGGGCGCTGCTGACCCGCCGTGACGTCATCGTGGTGGCGTCGGTGTCCTGCATCTATGGCATCGGATCTCCCGAGAACTACCTGGGGGAGTCGATCTCGCTCCAGGTGGGTGAGAGCTGGCGGCGCGACATCCTGCTGCGCAAGCTCAGCGACCTCCAGTACAGCCGCAACGACACCGACTTCGGGCGCTCCCGATTCCGCGTGCGGGGCGACGTGCTCGACGTCCAGCCTGCCTACGAGGAGCTGGCGGTGCGGATCGAGCTCTTCGGTGACGAGATCGAGTCGATCCGAGAGTTCGACCCGCTGACCGGAGAGGTCGTGGCCCGGCGCGAGAGCGTCGCCATCTTCCCCGCCTCGCACTACGTGACCCCCGCCGAGGAGATGAAGGCGGCTCTCGAGAGGATCGAGGCCGAGCTGGAGCTGAGGGTCAGGGAGCTGGAGGAGCGGGGCAGGCTGCTGGAGGCCCAGCGGCTGCGCCAGCGCACCGGCTTCGACATGGAGATGATGCGGGAGACCGGCACCTGCGCCGGCATCGAGAACTACTCGCGCCACCTGACCGGCCGGGCCGCGGGGCAGCGCCCCTACTGCCTGCTCGACTTCCTGCCCGACGACTCGCTGATCGTGGTCGACGAGTCCCACGTCGCGGTGCCCCAGATCGGCGGGATGGCCAAGGGCGACCGGGCTCGCAAGATCCCCCTGGTCGAGTACGGCTTCCGCCTGCCGTCCGCGATCGACAACCGCCCGCTGACCTTCGCCGAGTGGGACGAGATGGTCGGGCAGGTCGTCTACGTGAGTGCCACACCGGGCCCGTACGAGGAGCAGCACGCGAGCTGCACGGTGGAGCAGATCAACCGTCCCACCGGCCTGGTCGACCCGACCATCGAGGTCAAGCCCAGCGAGGGACAGATCGACGACCTTCTCGCCCAGGTCCGGCGCCGGATCGAGCGCGGTCACCGCTCCCTGATCACCACCCTGACCAAGAAGATGGCCGAGGACCTCACCGACTACCTCCGCGAGGCCGGGGTGAGGGCACGCTACCTGCACTCCGACGTCGAGACCATGGAGCGGGTGGAGATCATCCGCGACCTCCGCCTCGGGGTCTTCGACGTCCTGGTCGGCGTCAACCTGCTCCGTGAGGGTCTCGACCTCCCCGAGGTCGCCTTCATCGGCATCCTCGACGCGGACAAGGAGGGGTACCTGCGCGGGTTCCGCTCTCTGATCCAGACCATCGGGCGGGCGTCGCGCAACCTCGAGGGCCACATCGTCATGTACGCCGACGGGGTCAGCGAGGCGATGCGCCAGGCCATCGCCGAGACCGATCGCCGCCGGGCCATCCAGATGAAGCACAACCAGGATCACGGGATCACCCCGCAGACCATCGTCAAGGCCGTCTACCAGCTGGAGACCCATCGGGAGGAGCTGAGCGCTCGAGCCGCCAGCTTCCAGGAGCAATCGGGACTGCCGCCCGACGAGCTGCTCCGGCTCGCCAAGGACGTCGAGAAGGAGATGAAGCGCGCCGCCCGCGACCTCGAGTTCGAGCGCGCGGCGGAGCTGCGCGACCGGCTCACCGAGATCCGGAGGCGCATGGAGGAGGGGGGAGACGGCGACGGCGGCACGGTGTCGGCGGAGGGTCGGGCCGTCCCGGACCGAACCCGGACGGGTGCGGGCAGGGGTGGAGCCCGCCCGCGGCC
Organism: uncultured Chloroflexia bacterium; assembly: GCA_963803165.1. Taxonomy (GTDB): domain Bacteria; phylum Chloroflexota; class Dormibacteria; order Aeolococcales; family Aeolococcaceae; genus Changshengia. The sequence goes on from CAWDLK010000008.1 coordinate 245,069, forward strand.
CCGCCGCTGACAGCTCTCCGCCCGTCGTCGCGACGGGGCCGTCATCGAGCTTCCCGCGCCACCGGCCCACGCGGCAACCGATCTGTGACACGCGGACCATCTGTCCGCCCCCTGCGCCGTCACGGCTTCGTCATATGACGGCGACCACGCCGATTAGAACTCGAGAAACGTCCCGGTGACGCTGCGAGGAGACGGCGTGAAGATATGGAAGCGGCCGGCGCCGGCTGATCGGACGGCGCTGCAGCAGGAGGAGCCTCCGGCCGTCCCGACGCTGGCCTGGGACCTCGGGGACCAGTACTGCTCGGCCCGCGGCTGCACGCAGAAGACCGGTCTCGCCTGCAGCTACATCGACCGCCGCGAGCGTCCCTGTCCCACCGGCTGGTGTCCGGAACACCGCTACATCACCCATGGCGCCGTGTTCTGTCCCACCCACGGACGCCTGCTCGACGGCACCGCGGACGAGTACCGCGAGTGCGTGCGGGTCGACCTCGGCAACGTCGTCCCGGTGGTGCTGGCCTGGATCGTCCAAGAGATCGACTCCGAGGTGTCAGCGACCATGCTCCAGCTGGCCATGGAGTGGCGGCAGGCGCTGGTGCTCGACCCCGTCCACTTCGCCCTGGTCGGGGTGCAGCGGACACGCACCTGGGAGCGGGCCTGGAAGATCTGTGACAGCCTGGGGCCGACGCTGCGGGTGGCGACCGTCATCGAGGAGGCCGAGCCGGAGGTCGTCGAGGCCCGCATCAACGCGCGCCCGATCATCCGTCTGGTCGTCCCGTGGCACGAGAGCCACGGCTTCGGCGAGATCCCGGAGACGGCCGCGGCTGCCCGCTCCGCGGTCCTCACCTTCAGGGAGAGGCTGCTGGCGGCCCTGGTCCGCGGCATCGCCGACTGGCGGCGGGACAACCTCGGCAACCGCGAGGCGGGCGGCGCCGACCTGCGCGGCCTGGCCTGGCGCGGTTCGATCGGGCCGGCCGTGCCCCGGGTGCCTCCCCGGCAGCTCTGAGGGAGCTCGACGGGCCGTTGTAGGGCGCACATGCGTTCGCTATACTGGCGCGATGAGCTCCGGAGGTCACGGGCAGCCGATCCGGGTCTTCGCGTGCCAGGGCTGCGGCTGGATCAGCCCCAAGTGGCAGGGCCGCTGCGGGGGCTGCGGCGAGTGGAACACGCTGACCGAGGCGGCCGGCGGAACGGGAGCCGCCCGGCGACGCAGCGGCTCGCCGCCCCGGGCGGTGCCGCTCGGTGAGGTCGGGACCCGGCATGCGCCGCGCCGCTCCACCGGGATGGGGGAGACCGATCGCGTGCTCGGAGGCGGCCTGGTCGAGGGCTCGCTGATCCTTCTCGGCGGTGACCCCGGGATCGGGAAGTCGACCCTCGCCCTCCAGCTGGCGCACCGCGTCGGTGCTGCGGACACCCCGGCCCTCTACTGCGCCGGGGAGGAGTCGCCCGCCCAGCTGGCCCTCCGGGCGGACCGGCTGGGCTGCCTCGACGATCGTGTGCTGGTGGTCGGCGAGACCGCCGTCGCCGGGTGCCTCGAGGCGATCGCCGCCGCCCGCCCGCCCCTCGCGATCGTGGACTCGGTGCAGACCCTCCACGATCCGGAGATCCCGGGACACCCGGGAAGCCCCTCCCAGGTCCGCTCGGCGGTGACCCGCCTCATGGCCTGTGCCAAGGAGACCGGGGTCCCCATCCTGCTGGTCGGGCACGTGACCAAGGACGGCGCCATCGCCGGCCCGCGGACCCTCGAGCACATGGTCGACGTCGTCCTCTATCTCGAGGGCGACCGCCACGGGGAGAACCGTCTCCTCCGCGGGCTCAAGAACCGTTTCGGCCCCGCCTCCGAGCTCGGCCTCTTCCGGCTCGCCGATGCGGGGATGGTGGAGATCGGCAGCGCCGGCCGCGCCTTCCTCGACGAGCAGAGCCTCTCGGTCCCGGGCAACGTCCTCACCGTGACCTCCGAGGGGTCGCGCGCGCTGGTGGTGGAGGTGCAGGCGCTGACCGTGCCCGTCGGCCACTCGATGACGCGCCGCACCGCCTGGGGGTACGACCCGGCTCGGCTCAACCTGCTGGTCGCCGTGCTCCAGCGGCGTGCCCGGCTGCCCCTCGGCCAGCGCGATGTCTTCCTCAACTGCGCGGGCGGGGTTCGCCTGGTGGAGCCGGGCGTCGACCTGGCTGCGGCCCTCGCGGTGTGGGGTGCCGAGACCAACGCCGGGTGGGACCCTGGCACCGTCGCCATCGGGGAGGTGGGGCTGGGTGGTGAGATCCGCAGGGTCCGCTGCCTCGAGGCGCGGCTCGCCGAGGCGGCGGCGCTGGGGATCCGCCACGCGGTCGTCCCCGCCGGCCAGGAGGCGCAGGCGCCGCCCTCGGTCGAGTGCCACCCGGTCGGCGACCTCCAGGCCGCGGCCCGGCTCCTCCTCCCGGCTCCCGCCCGGCCGCGCGCGGTGCGCTCCGTGCCGCGCTGGATGGTGGAGGCGCCTGAAACCGTCGCGTGACGAGCGGGTTTGGGGCCAGCGGTCTCCGCCCCCCTGTGCTTCAATCGGCCCATGGTTGTTCCGCAGACCCGGGGGGTCCGTCGGGCTCGCACCCTGGCCCGGTTGGTCGGAGCGATCACCGGGATGGTCGCGGGAGTGCTGTACGGGTCGTACATCGCCCGCCAGTCCGGGGGCATCCTGGTCAGCAGCAACGGCGCCGCACTGGCCGTCCTGCTTGGGACCGGGGTGGCGGGCTCCGCGGCCCTGGCCCTCGCCGCGCCGCTGCTCACCGTCGACCCCTTCCTCTGGCTGGAGCAATTCGTCGATCACGCGCCGGCCAGCGAGCTGCTCGGAGCTCTCGCCGGGCTCATCGCCGCACTGCTGGTCAGCGCCCTCATCGCCGTCCTGCTCTCTCCGCTCCCCTGGGGGATCGGCTTCGTCTTCTCGGTGGCGCTGGCGTGCTGCCTGAGCTATGTGGGGATCAGGACCGGCACCCGCCGCCGCGACGCCTTCGCGGACGTCGTGCGCCGCCGGCCGCCGGTCGGCGCGGCGTCCGACGACCCGGAGCCTCAGGACGGGGTGCCGATCGTGGTCGACACCTCGGTTCTGATCGACGGGCGGATTGCGGACGTCGCCGCGACCGGGTTCATCCAGGGGCGGCTGCTGGTCGCCGGCTTCGTCCTCGAGGAGCTCCAGAAGGTGGCCGACTCCGGCGACTCGATGCGCCGCTCCCGAGGGCGCCGCGGGCTGGCCGCCGTCGACGAGCTGAAGCGCCAGGTCCACGTCACCTGCGAGGTGGTGGACGACGAGTTCCCGGGCACCCCCGAGGTCGACGCCAAGCTGGTCAAGCTGGCCCGGGCCCGGGGCGCGGCGCTGATGACCAACGACTTCAACCTCAACCGGCTCGCCTCCGTCCAGGGCATTCGGGTCCTCAACCTCAACGACCTGGCCAATGCCCTCAAGCCGATGGTCAGCTCCGGGGAGGGCTTCGAGCTCACCATCGTCAAGGAGGGAAAGGAGCCCCACCAGGGTGTCGGCTACCTCGAGGACGGCACCATGGTGGTGGTGGAGGGCGGCAGCGATCACGTCGACAGCCAGGTGCGGGTCACCGTCACCTCGGTGCTGCAGACGGCGGCCGGGCGGATGATCTTCGCCACCACCGCGCCCGACCAGCGACAGTCGGTGGACGGCCGGCCCCGGGCGGCGGCGCGCCCGACCAGGGCGGGCAGCCGCTGAGCGTCGCAGTCATCGTCCCCGCTGCGGGCCGCGGTGAGAGGGCCGGGACCGACAAGGTCTGGGCCGACGCCGGGGGGCGTCCGCTGGTGGCTCACGTGCTCGAGCGGGTGGCGGCCGTGGCCTCGGTGGAGATGGTGGTGGTGGTCTGTGCGCCGGCTCGCCACCCTGACGTGCAGGAGCTGGCCCGCGAGCTCGGGCTTCCCGGCGTCCGCTGCGTGCCCGGCGGGCCGCGGCGCCGCGACTCCGTCGCGTCCGGCCTCGCCGAGGTGGGCAACCCCGAGATCGTGGTGGTGCACGACGCGGCGCGCCCGCTCGTCTCGGTCGGCCTGATCGAGGCGGTGATCGCCGCCGCCCGCGTCCACGGGGCGGCGACCGCTGCCGTACCCTGCGTCGACACGGTCAAGCGGGTGGCGTCGGGGATGGTCGTCGAGACCCTGCCCCGCGACTCGCTGGTGGCGGTCCAGAACTCCCCAGGCCTTCTCCACCGAGCTCCTCCGCCGCGCCCACGCGGTCGCCCCCGAGCGTGACGCCTCGGACGACTGCCTGCTGGTGGAGTGGCTGGGCGAGCCGGTCGCGGTGGTCCCGGGCGAGGTCGGCAATCGCAAGGTGACCCACCCCGAGGACCTCGAGTGGCTCCGCGGCCAGCTCCAGGGCAGCGGGCGGCCATGACGCTCCGCATCGGGCACGGGCTGGACGCCCACCGTCTGGTGCCGGGGCGGCCGCTGATGCTCGGCTGCGTCCGGGTGGCGGGGGACCAGGGGCTGGCCGGCCACTCCGACGGCGACGCCGCGGCGCACGCGCTCGCCGACGCCTGCCTGGGGGCGGTGGGGCTGGGCACCATGGGGGAGCACTTCCCGTCGAGCGACGAGCGCTGGCGGGGGGTCAGCGGCGCCGAGTTCCTGGGGCGGGTGGCGGGACTGCTCGCCGGGGCGAACGCACGCCTGCTGAGCGCCCAGGTGGCGATGGTCTGCGCCCGGCCCCGGCTGGCCCCCCTCTTCGCCTCCATGGGGGCGGCGATGTCGGAGGCCCTCGGTGCTCCCGCCGGGACTGTCGTGGTCAGCGCCACCAGTGGCGACGGCCTCGGAGCCGCCGGCCGCGGCGAGGGCATCCTGGCTTCGGCCGTCGCCCTCCTCGAGGTGGCAGGAGGCTGACCTCCTCCTCAGTCCCCGGGCTCGGTGGCGACCACCGCCGAGGCGTGCACCCCGGCGTCGCTCACCAGCCAGAGCGCGAGCAAGTCGCCGTCCACCTCGGTCATCACCCGAGCCTGATCGTCCAGGTCGATGGGCAGGCGGTACTCGCATTCGGCCGCGATCGGGATGCGGCCGGGCAGCCGGCGGGCGAGCGCGTCCTCCACCGCCTCCCAATGGGCCGCGTTGTTGACGTGGCCCATGACGTCGAGGTCGCTGGCTCGGGTCGGCCAGGGACGCGCCTCCGCGCTGGCGGGTGCGGCGGGGTGGGAGAGGCGCGTCGAGACCTGGCGCCCGCTCCCGTCCCCCCACACCTTATAGAAGAGCTCGGGAAGGGGCGCCAGGCGCCCGCTCGCCGCCTCCAGCGCCGCCCACAGCACGGCCGCCTCCAGCCTGGCGCCGCCGCTGCCGCGTGCCGAGGTGCGGCGCTCCGCCCAGCGCGGGCCGGTGCCCGCGCAGAAGGTGGCGTAGGTGAGCCGCTCGAGGTAGCGGGGCCAGCGCTCGATCCTGATCGCGGCCCGCCGCACCACCCAGACGATCGGCTCGTGGATCATCCCCGAGTCCGCGCTGTCGTCGGTGGCCACGTCCTGGAGGTGGCGGGCCAGGGCGTCGAGACGGAGGCGGCCGCTCCGGTCGGCGTCCCCCAGCCTGACCGTCCGGCTCGCCTCGAACACCCGGGTCCTCGGGCCCGGGGCAAGGCCGGTGGACTGGAGCACCCCGCCCGGCTCGACGACGCTCACCGGCCCAACCTACCGGATCGGCGCGGCCCCCCGCTCTCGCGGATATCCTTGAGCGCCCGTGACCCTTCGCCTCCACGACACCCTGACCCGGCGGCTCCAGGACGTCGAACCCCTCGAGCCGGGCCATGTGCGCCTCTACACCTGCGGTCCGACGGTCTGGAATCGCGCCCACATCGGCAACTTCCGGACCTTCCTCTTCGAGGACGTGCTGCGCCGCTGGCTCGAGCGGCGCTTCGCACGGGTCACCCACGTCATGAACCTCACCGACGTGGACGATCGACTGATCCGCAACGCCGACGAGCACGGCCGTGGGCTGGACGAGGAGACCGCCCCGTGGATCGAGGGCTTCTTCGCCGACGTCGACACCCTGGGCATCCGCCCGGCCCATCACTACCCCCGGGCGACGGCCTACGTCCCGGAGATGGTGGCCCTCATCGAGCGGCTGGAGGCGGCCGGCGTCACCTATCGCGGCGAGGGCGGCGTCTACTTCCGGATTGCCGGATTCCCCCGCTACGGAGCGCTGTCGGGGATCCCCGCCGCGGGGCTGGTGGCGGGGGGGAGCGGCCGTGTCGACGCCGACGACTATGCCAAGGAGGACGCGCGCGACTTCGCCCTCTGGAAGTCGGTCGGACCGGGGGCGATCGGGTGGGACACGAGCCTGGGGCGGGGCCGGCCCGGCTGGCACATCGAGTGCTCGGCGATGAGCATGGCCCTGCTGGGGGAGAGCCTGGACATCCACTGCGGGGGGGTCGACAACATCTTCCCCCACCACGAGAACGAGATCGCCCAGTCGGAGGCGGCGACAGGGCGCCGGTTCGTCCGGATCTGGTGCCACGCCGAGCACCTGACCATGAACCGGGAGAAGATGGCCAAGCGCCTCGGCAACTTCCGAACCCTGCCCGATCTGCTCGCCGCCGGGTACCGGCCCTCGGCGATCCGCTACCTGCTGGTCACCGGGGCTCACTACCGCCGCACCCTGGATTGGAACGAGGAGTCGCTGCGGGCCGCCGACGAGGCGGTGGGGCGGCTCAGCGAGTTCCGTGACCGGGTGCGGGCCCTGGGCGAGGGCAGCGGGGGCGAGGCGATCGGCGAGCGGGCGGACGCCGCCGCGGCCGACTTCGCCCGGACCATGGACGACGACCTCAACGTCCCCGAGGCGGTGGGCCACCTCTTCGCGGCGATCCGCGACCTCAACCGTCTGCTCGACGCCACCAGCCCGGCGGCTGCGGTGGCGGAGCGCCTCGCCGCCCTGGTCGACCAGGCTGACGACGTCCTCGGGGTGCTGCCCCTCGTCGACCGGGAGCGCGCCGGGTCGGTGCTCGGCGCGGAGGAGGAGGAGCTGCTCACCCGGCGGGTGGCGGCGCGCGCCGCGCGGGACTTCGCCGGCTCGGACCGGCTGCGCACCGCGCTCCTCGAGCGGGGCATCATCGTCGAGGACACCCCTCAGGGGCAGCGCTGGAAGCGCGCCTGAGGGTCGTCGCCGAGGCCAGCTCAGGTGGACATCCTCTACGGCCGCAACCCGGTGCGCGAGGCGCTCCGCGCCGGCCGGCCTGCCCGCAAGCTGGTGGTCGCCGACGGTCTCGCCGAGGAGCCCCGGCTCCGCGAGATCCTGGAGCTCGCCGGGGGGCGCGGCATCCCGGTGGAGCTGGCGCCGCGCGGCCGCCTCGACGACATCGCCCACACCGAGCACCACCAGGGGGTGGCCGGGTACTTCCACGGGCGGCCGCCGCTCCGGCTCGACGACGTCCTGGAGCGCTCCCGCCCCCCGGCCCTGCTGCTCGTCCTCGACGGGGTGCAGGATCCCCAGAACCTCGGGGCCCTCATCCGGAGCGCGGAGGCGGTCGGGGCGGACGCCGTCGTCGTCCCTCGCCACCGCGCGGCCGGTCTCACCCCGGCGGCGGTCAAGGCGTCGGCGGGAGCCAGCGAGCACCTCGCGGTCCTGAGCGTCCCCAACCTGGCCCAGGCGCTGGCCCGGATCGGGCAGGCGGGCATCTGGCGGGTCGGGCTGGCGGCGGAGGCCGGGGAGCGCTACGACCAGGTGGACTTCCGGGAACCGACGGCGATCGTCATCGGGGGGGAGGGGGAGGGGCTGCGGCCGCTCACCCGGCGGAGCTGCGACCGCCTCGTCGCCCTCCCCATGGTGGGGCGGGTGGCGTCGCTCAATGCCGCCGCGGCGGGGGCGGCCATCCTCTACGAGGCGTTCCGGCAGCGGGGCTTCGCCACCCGGTGAGCCGCGTGGTCGTCGACGGCTACAACATCGTCCACGCCTGGCCGGACCTCGCCCGCAGCCTCCGCACCGAGAGCCTGGAGGACGCCCGCCGGCGTCTCGTGACCCGGCTCGCCGAGTACCGGGCGAGCACCGGCAACGAGGTCCTGGTCGTCTTCGACGCCCGCCGCCGAGCCCAGGGCAGCCCGGACCGCGAGGTGGTGGAGGGGGTCGAGGTCCGCTACGGCAGCGCCCGGGAGAGCGCCGACCACGTCATCGAGCGTCTGATGTACGAGGCCTCCCGCCACGGCGGGATCCTGGAGATGATCCTGGCCACCGACGACCACCTGCAGCGCGACCTGGTCCGGGGGATGGGCGTCCCCACCATGTCATCGCGTGCGCTGCTCGCCGAGGTGGAGAGGGCTGAGGGGGAGCGCTCGGGCGAGATCCGGCGCCGGGCCGAGGGGCTCGCGGCGGACGACCGCCTCGAGAGCCGCATCGACCCCGGGGTCCGGCGCCAGCTGGAGGCGATCCGGCGGGGCGAGGCGGGGCCGCCTGCCGGGGAGGGGCCGGCGCGGCAGCCTCGCCGGGGCCCTCCGCCGCCCGGCCGTCGTCTACCCTAGGCGGGCGTCTCGGCGTCGCCGGAGGGCGACCCGCCGCCGGCCCGGCCGACGTAGCTCAACGGTGGAGCAGCGGTTTTGTAAACCGTAGGTTGGGAGTTCGAATCTCCCCGTCGGCTCCGTGCCGGACTGGTGAGTCGGGCTTGGTTGATCCGGCGCCGGGGGCCCAGCCGACACTGCGGGCATCGGGTACCATCAGGCGGTTCGGCGGCCCGGCCCAAGTGGCTCAGAGGTAGAGCAAC